>JBAZTX010000013.1:0-2594 GCA_041661725.1 Patescibacteria group bacterium | reverse complement strand
TATGTAAAAAGATAATTTTATCCAATCATCATAACTACTCAAACAAGACAACTAAACCATCGGGGGAATACCAATATAAGCCCAAATAGCTTAATTTTAGAATATACGCAACGTCGCACAATATATCAATTAGCGACCTGTGGATAACTCCCCGACTTGCAAATATCTGCATAGTGGCATATATTGTGTATATGCTATTCTCTCGCTCGAATTATTAAAATTAATTCGGGCTTCTTCATGTATATACGCAAACTCGGGAAGTTTGGACGCTCTCTACGCGTCGCACTTCCACCGGAAGTGTGTAAAGGTTTAGATCTTAACCGCGGAGATTATCTTGTCATGGAAGTTGGACAAGATGGTTTTCTACGTGTGGGAAAAGTTGATCTCGCAAGACGTCCAGATCTTGCCGTGTTTATAAATGGAGGACTCCCAACAATTCATGTCGAGTGAGAAAATAGCATTCACACTTAACAATTAAATTTATGATGTGTTCTATTTGTCGTCGGCGAGCAATCGCCGAACAAAAAAATATCTTCGTCGAGCTCGTGCCGGTGTGCAAAATTTCGCATCGTCCGAAACAATGGAAACGAAAATTAAATCAGTCTGCGAAAGACTTAATCAACTCGCAAATCATTTCGTAATGTGCTCACATTGCGAGCATTGCAAAAAGCAACAATATATCGTCTACGCGATAGACAACATAAAAGGAGAACTCGAGCGAGCTCTCCTTCCAAAACAATCACCATTATTATACACCGAACCCATGGCAAGGGCAAAGGTGGAAAACTTAAAAGTTTATGAATACAACACAACACGTTAGCATCGATGCAATCGATGATCCGCGCATCGCGATGCGCGGAAATGTACACGACGAAGAAATCGATCAGCTCATGAGCGACATGAAAGAGGTCGGGCTCGTAGAGCCGATAGTCGTTCGACGAGTTGGCGAACGCTTTGAGATTATCGCCGGACATCGTCGCACGACGGCCGCGCGACTTCTCAACTGGCCAACCATCGAAGCGAAGATCGTCGAGGCCGACGACAACGAAGCTCTGCGAATGAGAGCGATCGAAAACACATCACGCCTTGATGTTAATCCGGTGGATGATGCCGCGTTTTGTCATGAGCTCATGACTCGCGCGCACATGACGGTCGACGAAGTCGCCGGCATACGCAACCGATCGGTTGCGTGGGTTGAATCACGCCTGCAAGTTTACAACATGCCGACATACTTGCAAGAGTACGTCGGACAAAAACGTATAGCCCTCGGATCTGCACTATGGATAACAAAGCTTGAACCGGAAACGAAACGTCAGTATTACGCAAATTGGGCGGCACTGAATGGCATCAGCATATCCGGAGCAAAGCGATGGTATGACATGATGCAAGCCGAAGGCGGTCTCCAAAATGTCGACGATTCGCAAATCGGAGACGTCGCTCACGCCACCGGTAAATTCGTACCGCACACTAAATGCAAAGCTTGCGGTGAGGATAAACCGCTCGATGATTTAGAAAACATCTGGGTGTGTAGAGGACTCACTTGTCAAGAACCAAGTGCGGAAAACGACTACGTCAACGAATTGATATCGTCGTAGTTTAGATGGTAAGTAGTAGATAGTAGTAGTTAGTTATTTAGGGCACATACATACAAACCTTCATACACACTTTCCTTGAGTTTTAAAAACTCAAGAAAGTGTAGGAGAAGAAGATACGGACTCAAGCCCCCCAATAACTAACTACGACGGAGGACTGATCGGGAGTGTGTAATACTCAAATCGAACGACGGAAAATCTACGATATAAGAAAACCGGCTGATTCCTAAAAAATCAGCCGGTTTTGCTTATATCATTATTTATAGCCATTTTTAAGGGCTCTAAAATCCTCTATAAAGCGGTTAGAAATTCAGTTGCGACATATCCCTCGCGTGAAATCGATGGTACGGCAACGCGTGCCCAAGTGTAGCCGTCAGCTTTGCCGACGTTCTCCCACTTGAAAAGTTTTGTGCCATCGGCAAGCTTTGCAATGGCTTGTCCCGATGTGTCTCCTGTTGTGCGAAGCGTGAGAGTGCTTCCGGGTGTGTTGACTTTGTAATTTACGGTCGTGCTATCAGCTCTCGCTCCCATGAATTCTTCAGGTACCGATATTTGCATCACTTCCGTTTTTGCGGTGGTGGCGACTTCTTTCGGCGCCCATACTTGCGATGTTCCTTTTTTCTTTAAAAAGTCGAATGCGACATAACCGCCTTTTCCAAGTGATGGTACATCAACCATCACCCACGTGTAACCGTTCGCGTTATCGGCATTGCCGATAACTTTCACTTCAGTGCCATTCGGGAGTTCCATATATATTTTACCGGAAGTGTTCGGATCCGCTCGAAGATTGACAGCGCCACGGGCGTTGTCAACTATCATGGTGTCGCCCCACTCGATGCCGAGATGTTGCATCGGCCATGATAATGACGCGTTCGATACCGGAGCCGTTGCCGACTGCGACGACGACGGTGTTTGGACGCTCGACGAAGTGACTGGCTCCGTCTTTGCCGCCGTCGCCGGCGCTGCCGGAAGCACCTCCACGACGTTGCCCTCGTTGTCGGT
>JBAZTX010000012.1:0-2915 GCA_041661725.1 Patescibacteria group bacterium | reverse complement strand
GGTCTGGTTATTTTCTCGGTCGTCGGAATAACCGCCGTTGGTTTATCGAACGGGTCGGGAGGGATAGAAACTTTTCCAAAATCATCGGGTGGCATCGTGTTTTTTTCCAGCGGGTCGGGAGGTCTTGCTGTGTTCCCTGTTGTCGGGATACTCAACGTCGGTTTTTCGAGCGGTTCTACGGACGTTAACTCCATTTCGATTTTCTCCACCGGCACATTTATCGGAGCAATTTTTACCGGAACCGGCTCAATTATCGTTTTCGGTTGAATGGTCGGCGCCAAAGTCTTGATGGGTATCTGCGCAAAAACCGGCGAACCCCAAACAAAAAACAGAGCAACCGCGGTATAAATAGAAAAGTTTTTCATATACCTACAGTATACCACAAACCAAATTCAATTTACTAAAAATAATGGGGTCAGAATGACCCCATTACCTCATTACCTATCGGCAAGCTGTCCTTGTCGCAGTAAGATTAAGATCTTTTTTCAAAGAATTAAAATTCATTGCGTTGGCTTTTGAGCAAAATGCCGTAGTGGTCAAGCTATATTCGACATTGAATACGGCCTTTCCGGCATTCACGAACGGAACCAAAGTATCGCATTCATTATATTGGAAACACTGCTCATTAAGAGCCCAGTCAAAGTAAGGAAGGAGCTGTGTCACTTGATCAATATCGTTCTTGAGACCAATCGAAAGACCCCGTTTGTGCGCTTCATTAGCCAAGAACTTGTTGTATGTGATCTGATCGGTAGCAGTGAGAGTAAACCCTGTCGAGTTCGTATATCCGTCAATATTATCCGGCTCGACTCCATCGCAACCTTTTGATTTCGCAAGGTCAAGACGAGCAGTCATAATCGGACCAAGAATGGCAATATTGCGTATATCGAGCCAGTTCTCGCCGGCCCAACCATTCGATTTTCCTTTCACCGTAGCCGGAAATGAAGCCGCGTCCGGACGCCAGTTTTCGTATGACCCGGCACTGAAATAACAAATGACTTTCTTTCCTTTAGCTTTAAGCGAAGCAATAACGGAAGCGTCGTTGTCAAAAACATCAATATCGAACATCAAAGCATTAACACTCTGATCGACCGGAAGACCGGTTAATTGCCACTGCCAAGAAGTATTCAAGGCCGGTTTCCAGATATCTCCGGCGGGCGGAGTTACTGGCGTCGCGCTCGTCGTCGCCGTCTTTCCGACAGTCTGCGCACTCGTGTTTCCTACGGCATCATATGAAGCAACGGTGTAAGTGTACGCAGTGCTTGCAGTGAGTCCTGTGCTCTGATAAGTGGTTCCGGTCACTGTCGTAATTTGTGTTCCGTTGCGGAAGATCTTGTATCCGGTGACCGCGGTGTTATCAGTGGAGGCAGTCCAAGAGAGATTGATTTGAGTCGAAGAAATGACGGTGGCGGTGAGATTGGTGGGGACGGTTGGGGCGGTGGTGTCTGCGGGGGGCGCAACATATTTCACAAGATAATCCTCGGCAACCCATCCATCAACTCCTGTGTCAAAGTTCACATTCCACCAATTGTATCCGCCGGATGCGGTCGGTCCGCCGATCACCGTTCCAAGTACACCGGTCGCTTGAGTTCCGAGAAGAGTTCCGGTGGTCGCGGCGGTAGCGCGGACATTGAGAGGTCCGGAAGAAACCTGGATGCGGTCATTCAAAGAAAACTTAGTGGAAACGGGTGTGACAGTGACCGTAACAGACTTAGAGACACTTCCGCCTGTGCCGGTGCAAGCGAGCGTGTACGTTGCAGTCGCAGTCGGAGTGACGGCGGAAGTTCCGGAAACGGCTTTCGTTCCTGTCCATGAGCCGGAAGCTGTGCAGGCCGTCGCATTGGTCGAAGACCAGGAAAGAGTAGCGCTTGTTCCCGCGGTGATTGATACGGGGGAAACGGTCAAGGTAACGGTCGGAGCAACGGGTGCGGGCGCAACATATTTCCCGAGATAATTCTCAACCACCCATCCGTCAACTCCGGTATCAAAGTTCACATTCCACCAATTGTATCCGCCGGATGCGGTCGGTCCGCCGATCACCGTTCCAAGTACACCGGTCGCTTGAGTCCCGAGAAGAGTTCCGGTGGTCGCGGCGGTAGTGCGGACATTGAGAGGTCCAGAAGAAACCTGGATGCGGTCATTGATTACGAATTTCGTCGATACAATCGGCGTCGCGCTCGTCGTCGCCGTCTTTCCGACAGTCTGCGCACTCGTGTTTCCTACGGCATCATATGAAGCAACGGTGTAAGTGTACGCAGTGCTTGCAGTGAGTCCTGTGCTCTGATAAGTGGTTCCGGTCACTGTCGTAATTTGTGTTCCGTTGCGGAAGATCTTGTATCCGGTGACCGCGGTGTTATCAGTGGAGGCAGTCCAAGAGAGATTGATTTGAGTCGACGAGATGACGGTTGCAGTGAGATTGGTGGGGACGGTGGGAGCGGTGGTGTCTGCGGGAGGAGTTGTGGGGGCATTCGTTGTAGCGCTCTTCGAAGTACTCTGCGCACTCGTGTTCCCGACAGCGTCGTGTGCGACAACGGCGTAAGTGTATGTGGTGCTCGGAGTAAGATTTTTGTCTTGATACGAAGGAGTGCTTGCCGTGCCGACTATCGCGCCATTTCGATAAATATCATACCCGTCAACTCCGACGGCGTCAGTGCTCGCGGCCCAAGAGAGATTGATTTGAGTCGATGAGATAACGGTGGCGACGAGATTGGTCGGAATGGTGGGGGCGATGGTGTCTGCGGGAGAAGGAGGGGTGGTATCGGTACCCGAAGCAAGAGTGACAACTTCAGACGTAGACAGCACGGCGCGATAAATTGCAAGACCATCGATTGCGCCGTTAAAACCGCGTGTCAGTGCAACATTGTTACCGACAAGAAGGTCACGAGCGGAATCGTCTGAACGAGTTCCGGCTCCTTTGT
>JBAZTX010000011.1:0-3037 GCA_041661725.1 Patescibacteria group bacterium | reverse complement strand
CGTCAATTCTTAAAAGAATTCCACCAGTAGTAACATTTCTTATCGATAAAATATGTCCGCCAAAAGAACTGTTATATTTTGCTTGAGCATGCGCGGTATAAATATTTGTATCAACATTCCCCGCCGTTGGATACGTCAAAATATCTGCATTTCTTATCACACTCGCCGAGGTGGTGGGGATGTAGGAAGAAGCGAAAGCACCGACTTCGAGTTGAGCGCCCCAGACGTAAAGTCCGGAAGCATCATCGCCCGTATAACTAGAAGATGTACCACTATCAACAAGACGAACTTGTAACGAGCTATTTGTGCTATCTGTAGTAAAAGTTATCCAAACACGATACCATCCGTCAGGTAATGCTTGTATTCCATAAATAGTTGCACCGACTTCCCCGCCGGTGAGCGCAAAAGTCGTTCCGTTTGATACGTCAAAACCTCTACCCCTATTTCCAATTTCTTGCGTCAGGAGGGCGAATCGTGAACGGGTGGAAGCTTTTACATAAACAGATGCTGTATAAAACGTAGCATTGGCTACTGCAATATTTTCAAGATACGCGCGGTGAACCCCCGTGGAGCTATCCTCTGTTATTAAATCGGCAGTCGTAGCTCCGGAAGGAGCAACCGCAACATTGATAGTAGAACCCGAACCGAATGCTTTTAGTCCTGTATATGAATGTGAAGTACTGAAATCTTCCGATTGCAAAGCGAGATTCGTCCGCGCCCCTTCCGCCACGTACCCATGAAGAGTTGCATCGGGAATCGCGGCGCCAGTCGCTTCAGTAACAACATTGCTCGCCACGGTATTGCCATTGTACGTCGTAAAATACTTCACCCCATCAACATTCGCCCCGTGATAGGGAGCGGAGGTTTTGACGTTGGTGGAGACGTATTCGGAAGGGTTTTGGTTGGCTTGCCCGGTGACGTCTTCTACTTGGAGTTTTGTAACATCAAAATAATTACCCGCTGAGCCACTAATACCAAATATTGTAATACTCCTTGATGTTGCTCCTGCGGTAAATGTAACACTACGTCTGACGAAGTTATTAGTAAGTGATATTCCGGTATTACCTAAGTCTGTTGTTACTGTCAAATACATAGTAAGTGCAGGATTGGAACGAGCATAAAAAGACACTCGATACGTATTCCCAACAACAAGACCAGAGACAGTCTTGGAAGCACCTTCAAATGCGACAGAAGAATCCATCGTAATTCTTATAAATGGCGTGCCATCAGTATCAACTAAATAAGAATAAAAAGTACCTGCTCCATAGGGACCCCAACCAGATACAGGCTCACTTCCACTAAATAAATTCTCCACCCTCCTCGCCCCTTCAAACCGCGCCTCCCCGCTTTTGACCTTCTTGATAAGCCCCTCAAAGTCGGTGACGGTCGCAGTGGTCGCGCGCGTAAAGGTTGGCTTGCCTATGCCTGCTTGCAGGTCGAGGGTGTTTTTGAGATCGGCTTGAAAGGAAGGACGGTCAGCAGTGAATGTCGACGCAGCATAGATACCAAATTGCCAGAGGTAATAACCACCAAAAGTCGCAACGAGGAAAAGTATGATGATGCCGGGAAGTTTGTTTTTCACAAGTTTAAAGTTTAAAGTTTCAAGACGGACGAGTTTAAAGTTTCAAGTTTAAAGTTTCAAGACGGTGGCGTTTTAAACTTTAAACTTTAAACTTTTTTATAATTTGTAATCTTTGTATTTTCCGGTCGGTTCGCCGAAGACTTCCGGGTGGTTGATGCGGTTTTGTTCTTGCAAGTATCCTTCAAACTCTTCCCTGTCCTTTTCGGATTTTGTCTTTTCTTTCTTAAACTGCTGTCCGCCGAATTCGGAAGTCTTGAGTCCTTTGATAAAGCTCGCAATGAGACGGGAGCATTCGACGACAAGCGTGTTCAGAAGTTTAAAAATTTCCGGTTTTATGTAGCCGACATCGAGCGCAACGTACAGCTGGGCGCGGACTTCACCGGCGGAACCTTTCGCGATGTAGAGGTAGTTTATGAATTCCGGTTTCGTTCCGCTTTCGAATCCTTCGGCGATGTTTGATAGGACGGAGACGCTTGCGCGTTGAATTTGGTCGGTAAATCCGCGGTCGTTGCAAGGTTTAAGTGCTTTGTACACTTCGCGAACGAGAATGCGCGATTTCTGCCATGCGAGGATGTCTTCGAATTGTCTGATTGATGCCATAACAAAAAGATTTATGATTTAAGATTAATGATTTAAGAATACGACGACGAACGAGTTTCAGGTTTAAAGTTTAAAGTTTAAAGTTTAAAGACGACGATAAAAGTTTAAACTTTTTCGTCTTAAGCTTTAAACTTGAAACTTTAAACTTTAAACTTTTTTACACCGGCGCGGTGCATTTGTCGGCTTCAGGGGTTTCTCCTTCGGTGCAGGTTGGTGATGGAGGCGGTTCGGGCTTTGCGGTACAAACGCCGGATTCTATCGTATTCGCGGAAAGGTCGCAGGGGGTGCAGGTGTCACCTACCATTGTGTTTGCCGTGAGATCGCATTCCGATTCCGCCGGCGGATTGTCAACGCAAACGCCGTCGGTCAAAGTTTGTTCGGCGGTACAAGTCGGGTCTTCTGTGGGTTCTTCCACTATCGGTTCTTCCGCAGGCTCTTCTTCGGGAAGTTTGTCACATACGCCGGGTTCATTTATCATCGTTCCATTTTTCACTTTGATACAGAAGGGTTCTTTTGTTTCTTCGTCGTAAATCGTGATGCCGGCGGGTTTTTCACTTGAGCCGATAATCATTCCTTTAAGGGCGGTGATTTTTTCGGTGAAAGTGATAATTTGATCTTTAATAGCATCAACGATTTGTTCAAAGAATGTTTTTGTTTCGGGGACATCGCCGGTTACCGCATCCGCAAGCGTTTGATACCACGAAAGCGAAACAAACGTCAAGATTTTGCTTGTGCCCTCTTGGCTATAATCTTCAAGAGCGATACCGACGGTTTGACCATTTTCGGTTGCTTTCATAGCAACGCCGGCTTGCGAAGAAAGTGCGAGTCGGTCGCCAATTTTAATGGCTCCGTTTT
>JBAZTX010000010.1:2747-3363 GCA_041661725.1 Patescibacteria group bacterium | reverse complement strand
TCAGCAGGCAGAGACAATTGAACCATTTTCTGTGTGGACAAAAAATTGGTTTTACTGTGTGGTCACTTCAAAAGCGCATCAGCAAAGACGCTATCCCGGTTTTCCGTTCCACTGCGCCTCAAACCCCATCAATTGCCGATAGAACCGTTTTTCGCTTCCGCCTGACTTATCGCCGCCAACCAGCAAAATTGCCTTACGATTTGGATCAAAGGCGAAAGCAAACCGCCAAACGCCGCCGTCAGCATCGAACCGTAGTTCTTTCATGTTGGCGTGTTGTGATCCCTTGAGAGTATCTACGCGCGGACGCCCTAAACTCGGCCCTAGTTGTTCCAGCAATCCCGCATGAGCCAGTAAACCGTCCTGTACGGCTTCTGGTAACTGGTCAAAATCGCTCTCGAAGGCGTCGTGAAATTGAACAATCCAAGTCATGTTTTAATAATGCACTCTAAGTCATATGTTGTAAATGACATATTTTAGCCGATTTGTGAGTAACCAGGGTGAATCTATATCGACATCCTGTTAACCGCTCTTGGAGGCCGTATAACGCCAAGAATGAAGATAACCAGGGTGAATCTATATCGACATCCTGTTAACCGCTCTTGGAGGCCGTATAACG
>JBAZTX010000010.1:0-2737 GCA_041661725.1 Patescibacteria group bacterium | reverse complement strand
TAACCAGGGTGAATCTATATCGACATCCTGTTAACCGCTCTTGGAGGCCGTATAACGCCAAGAATGAAGATAACCAGGGTGAATCTATATCGACATCCTGTTAACCGCTCTTGGAGGCCGTATAACGCCAAGAATGAAGATAACCAGGGTGAATCTATATCGACATCCTGTTAACCGCTCTTGGAGGCCGTATAACGCCAAGAATGAAGATAACCAGGGTGAATCTATATCGACATCCTGTTAACCGCTCTTGCTCTTTCCGCCATCGTCCTTGCCCATCACTTCGGGTTAAATATCCTAGCGGGTGAATTGCCGTAGCGGAGCGAAGGCAAGAGGGGCGGCAATGAGCCCCTTTTTAAAAAAGTTGTGAGCGATAGCGAACTCCTTCTTTCCCTGTTTTTCCGCTTGTGCTGCTGGTCGGATTTTCGCGCACGCGAAGGTTATAAAGGGTTATAAAAGGTTATCGGTGTTCGTTTAACTTCTTAACAATATGATTTTAAATAGTTTTACGTTTTTCTAGCGTCCGCCCAAACCCGTTAAAGCGTCCGCCCAAACCCGTTAAAGCGTCCGCCCAAACCCGTTAAAGCGTCCGCCCAAACCCGTTATAAAAAATCGCTTGCATGGGTCGGCTTTTTGCGCCGCTGGCTTGCCTTGGGTTGCTTCGCCGCTTTCTTGAGCATGGCGCGGGCTTGGCTTGCTGTGTGGTTGATGTTGGCCTTGATCTTGTCGGCTGTGACTTCGTAGCTGTCCAGAAAGCCCACGACCTTTAATTGCTCATGCGCCTTAATGATGTCCGCGCGGCGTTGCCGTTTGTTGCTGTTGGTCAATCCGGCAATCTCGGCCAAGGTGTCGAAGTTATGGGCACTCGGTGCGGCATGGCTTGAATAATAGGCATGAAGGGCTTTCGCTGTTGATTTACGGCCAAGGGCGCGGCGCTGGCTGGTGTCTATGGTCGTCCACATGCCAAGGCCAAACAAAACCGCAAATTTCGGGTTTAACGTGATTTCATAATTAAGGGTGATCTCATCACGAATACCGCCTTGCAGCAATTGGCCGAAATACCGCTTTTTGTGGTCGGTCATATCAACCACGCCGCCACAAAGCCGGATTAAAACCGAATGTAACCGTTTATGATCTTTTCCGCCTGTAGATAATCCCAAAGCCTTTAAAAGGGCATAGGCTGAAAACTTTATCGGCGTTCCCAAAGGGAAAGGCCGCGCGATATTCAAAAGCTCAAGATAAACATCTAAATCCGATTGATCGAATTGCTTACCCGTAAAAATAACATCCACGCCGGAAACCGAATAAACCCGCTCTTCATCAAGGAAACGGCGGTTTTCCTTTTGTTGAGCATTTAAGGCAGGAAACAAAGCGGAACGCACAAGGGCATTAGGTGCGGCGCTCTTTCCATCTTGCCAAAAGTCCAGTTGAACAATTTTAGTGGCCTGTGGCTTCTCCGGCGTCGCTTTCTCTTCCTGCGCCTTATTAGTCGCTAGACTTGCGCCCATGCTGGCAAGGCTGCGCCGTGTCTGTGCGTCTAGGCTTGGGTGTGTTACCTCTAGCTGCTGCTCCAAGATCGCGGCGGCTTGGGCTTTGGTGTCCTGTTCGGCGGTGTTCATGATCTGGCCTTCCTGTGCTTGCAAGGTTAAATAAAACCCGCTAGGATAGGCTTGCAATGTTAGTCCTATCTCTGCTGGTAGATTAACAAAAGGCGCAACTCTTGGCGGGGCTGCGCCTTTTTCTTTGGGAATCTTAAAACCATCCTGCTCTTTGTAGCAAGGTAATTGCTGCGGCAAATATTCCGGCAATCCCCAAGACAACCCATAACCACGGCCTAACAGCTCGCGGCTTGATCGCTGGCGCATTCTGGTTCGCTGGCTCTGGCTGGTGTGTCAAAAGATTTGTAGCTTGTTGCCGCCAATAGTTGGCTTGTTCTTTTTCCCGCTCCAACTGACTTTCTAAGCCTGTCCGCTCCCGTTCGCGTTCCTTCTGTAAGTTCTCAAGCTCTCTTTCTAAATGCTTGATTGTAACCTCTAAAACGGCGGTTTTCTGTGTTTCCTCTGGTGTTTCGTATTGGATTTTTACCTGTTCTGGCGGAAACACTCTAAACAGCTCCGCCGTATCAATTTGACACTGGCCTTTATCGTCCTTTATTGCGCTTAACCGCCCGCTATTAATGGCTTTTGATATAGTGGATTTTGCTTTTTTGGCGGCTTTAGCGGCTTGGTTCAAGGTCAGTTCTGGCATGTTTTCATGTGTTTCTATTGGCGTTCGGTATCGGAATTTTATGCTGGTTCTGAATGTTCGCCTGTCTGCGCCCTGCTGTCAACCTTTAGGCGGTTTTTTTGCAACTGACTTTTGCAACTTCTAAGCCTTTGTTTTTGCTGGCTCTAAAAACCGTCGCAAAACTTACCATTTCTGCAACAGGTGGCAAAAAATAGGCGGCAGTTCGGTTATATCGTGTTAATAGAATTGGTTCATTTTGTCTGATTAAACCACCAGTTGACAAGATGCTATCCAGTTTGGCTAGGCGTAATAATTCGTGCGTAAATGCGTAATAGTGCCCTGTAACACGCATCAGGACTAGTCCGATTGGGTAAACCCGACATAGGCCGACCGTAAGGATTGCTTCGTAGTGCGACGTGAAGTCGTATAAATAATTGTTTAGCTGGAGCAATCCCGACTAAACCTGCCGTTCCTCCGGCAGTAGCCTTGGAGTGCAGGCATTAACAGTAAT
>JBAZTX010000009.1:0-3368 GCA_041661725.1 Patescibacteria group bacterium | reverse complement strand
TGTCCATTCAGGGTTCGTGTTTTATGTTGACACGCGATAAATATTGGGAGCTTACTATCTCCGATGAATCGCTCGGTTCGTGGGGCTCGCAGGGAATTGAAGTTGCGTGCAAGACGTGGCTTTCTGGTGGTCGGGTGGTTATTAATCACAAAACGTGGTACGCGCATATGTTCCGAACACAAGGCGGAGATTTCGGGTTTCCGTATAATAATCCCGGACGAAAAGTGCAACACGCCAAGCAGACGGTCAAAGAATTATTTTTTGACAACAAATGGGAAAAACAAATTCTTCCTTTATCGTGGCTCTTGGAAAAATTTTGGCCGGTACCAGGGTGGAGCGAGGAATCACGAGCAAAATTAAAAGCATGGCCTCTGCAAAATGGAAAGCAAATGCCTACTGTGGCTGAACCGCCGTCCGTCATTCCGGCCCGCGAGCCGGAATCCACGGCGAGTGGTGACACGACGTGGATTCCGGATCAAGTCCGGAATGACGAAACGAAAGAGGATGGTAAACAGCCGACTGTCGGAATCATCTATTACACCGATAACGAACTCGATGAAAAAATAATGAAGGTATGTCAAAAGCAATTATTAAAAGCGTCAAACGGAAAAAAAATCGTCAGCGTTTCCTTGAAACCGATCGATTTCGGACAAAATATCGCGCTTCCTCTTTTGAGAGGATACTTGACAATGTTCAAACAAATTTTGATTGCGCTCGAAGTGCTCGATACTGATGCGGTTTTCTTCTGTGAACACGACGTACTCTATCACCCATCTCATCTTAATTTTATACCAACCGACAGAAATATATGGTATTATAACGATAACAATTGGTTTTTGCGTTTGACCGACGGTTTTGCTTTATATAATAAATCCGCTTCACTTTCCGGCTTGTGTGTATATCGTGATATCGCGATTAAACATTATCGTGAACGAATTGCTATGATTGAAAAAGAAGGGGAAGGTTGCGTTCGAAATATGGGATTTGAGCCGATGACGAACGGAAGGGTGAAATGGGAACATCAATATACGTTTAAAACCTATCAATCCATTGCGCCTAATATAGATATCAAACACGGTCAAAATCTTACTCGCGCGCGATGGACGCAAGATAAATTCAGAAGGAAACCCACCGTTTGGAAAGAGGCGGATATTGATACCATTCCGGGGTGGAATAACGTGAGGAGGTTGTTACAATGAAAGACGAGATATGAACTCTCTCTCCTCTGTCATTCTTTTATAGATAGGAATCTGCAGTGTTTACGACGGAGTGAAGTGAACAAAAAAGCAAACGAGAAAAAACAAGGCGTCATCAAAAAAGTTTCGACGCGGTTTTGGTTTGGGAAATTCGGAATAATATTATATAATAACTATAATCCATTTACCTCGCTATGAAAAAAATTATAAAAAAAGAATACGACGAAATGCCGTTCGATATCATTACCCGAAGCGAGATTCTTACTCGTGATGATTTTGCCGATTTGTTGGCAATGTCGGAAGAATTGAAAGAAACTTTCACGAAGGTTCAGATGTTCCGAACTCGTACGGAGATGGAGATTTCCGTTTTGAATGACATCAAGCATCCTACACCGGCATCGAAATATTGGCAGGCGGTGAGAGAACAAAATACAATGTTTAATGAAATGGTGATGCTTTCATACGAATATCGGAAAAATATCGTTGAAATACAAATTTTGGATAAGAAGATAGAAAATGAAAAAGATGAACTGGAAAGAGAACTCCTGCGCATAGAAAAAGAAAAGAAAATATTTATTTCCAAGAATCAGGAACGCACCGCGAAAGCGAGAATGTCGGAATTAAAAGAATGGTCAGATATCAAACAGAGAGAAGCGAGGATGATGAGTGAAGATGAACTCGGAAACGTGGATAATCATCAACTTATTTCTTATGTGAAGCGATGGATTAAACAGTCTATCATAATGGGTGGAACGGGAAGCCCTGCTGAACGGCAGAATTTACAGGGACAGTTGCGAAGTGGCATTTTGCTTTGCGTTTCAAAGGGTATTTTGGATTCGGTAACAGAAGGTTTTCCTGAAGATGTCAGGAAAAAAATCAACGAAGAATATAAGTTGTAGCAGATATATGATTGAGCATGGTAAGAAAACAATTTCTGTAAAAGCGGATACTACCCATCAATTCCGAGAGGATTCTATGGTTGTTTTTTGTGGCCGACATAAAATGTTTATTAGCTATCGGGGTGCACTATAATGGCCGGCACTTGGTCATCTGGTGGTGCTTTAGGTCTGGCGAGATATTATCTCGCCGGATGCGGAACCCAAACTGCGGGGCTGTCCTTTGGGGGGGCGACGTCTCCGAGTGGTAATATTCAGGTGAAAACCGAAGAGTACGATGGAACATCGTGGACCACGGGGGGTAATTTAGCTACGGCGAGATTTAATCTCGGCGGGTGTGGAACTCAAACCGCGGGTCTCTCGTTTGGGGGGGAGACCACGGTGACAGTCGCCACAACTGAAGAGTACAACGGAACATCGTGGAGTGCGGGGGGTGATTTAGCCACAGCGAGAAAGTATATTGCCGGAGTGGGAACCCAAACCGCCGGTCTTTCGTTTGGTGGAACCACTACTGTGCGAGTCGCTACAACCGAAGAATACAACGGAACATCGTGGAGTGCGGGGGGTGATTTAGCTATGATCGTAGACGGTATGGCCGGAGCTGGAACCCAAACCGCAGGTCTCTCGTTTGCAGGGTATACCACCGCGTCCGGTATTACCGCCGTAACGGAGGAATACGACGGATCATCGTGGAGTGCGGGAGGTGATTTAGCCACGGCTAGACATTCTCCCGGTGGAGCGGGAAGCCAAACCGCGGGTCTGTCGTTTGGTGGGTATACCACGGTGGCAGTCGCTACAACCGAAGAATACAACGGAACATCGTGGAGCGCGGGGGGTGATTTAGCCACAGCGAGGCGCGCTCTCGCCGGAGCGGGAACACAGATCTCTGCTCTCTCGTTTGGGGGGATGACCACAGTCGGAGACGCCACAACCGAAGAATACAATATTTCAACATCATCGTCTGTATCACCAAGTTTGAGCCCTTCAAACTCCAAATCACCGTCACTTTCACCTTCAAACTCCAAATCACCGTCACTCTCACCGAGCTCTTCCAAATCACCGTCACTTTCACCAAGCTCATCATTAAGTCCGAGCCCTTCAGCCAGTCCTTCAGCTTCAGCTTCACCGTCATCTCCACCCAGCGTCGGTATAACTTTTTTAAACAGTACAACAAGCACTGCTAACGCTTTGAGTTATGCGACGACCTCTTTTACGCCGGCTATCGGTGATTTGATTGTTGTTTTTGTGCAGGTAAGTCTCTCGTGGGATGATTCTA
>JBAZTX010000008.1:0-6218 GCA_041661725.1 Patescibacteria group bacterium | reverse complement strand
ATACCGGAGCCGTTGCCGACTGCGACGACGACGGTGTTTGGACGCTCGACGAAGTGACTGGCTCCGTCTTTGCCGCCGTCGCCGGCGCTGCCGGAAGCACCTCCACGACGTTGCCCTCGTTGTCGGTCGCAGCAATACGACCAGACGAAATGATTTGCGTTTGATCTGTTGCCATTGTGCCACCGGAAAGAAGCGGAGTGGTAACACTCACACTCTCGCGGTCGAGTACCGGATACTTGACCGGATCAACCGGGCCGAGAAGAATCTCTTCCATAAACAAACGCTTGGCCCAACGCGATGTGTAATACAGTGAGAGCGAAAGCCAATAGCCCTGTTTTCGGACACCAAATGTGTCATAAGGAGCAAGTTTAATCTGAATCTCCCAAGTCATTTGACTTGGCGCTTTGGAAAGCCAAAGCGTGAGATTTTTCATAACATCTTGCATCAAATCCGCTGTGTCCGTAATCTCGTCGTCGATAATTGGCGCGAAGGGAAGTCCTTCGGCCACACGACCGCCGGCAAGCGTGCCGACGTATATTTTATATTTCGTGCCGGTTGTTTTTGTTTGGCGCGGTTCGGCCGGGGTGCCGACGGCACCGGAACTAATCGCTCGCGTGGTTGCCGCGCTTGTATCCTCGTTCTTCACTGCGGCCTGGAGCAAGTGAGCAAGCGCATCACCAGTGGATGATTGTTGTACTTGAGCGAATTGGGCGACACGATTCGCCGAATCTTGTATAAATGATGGAATCGCGAGCCATGCTATTCCTTTCAACTTATTAATAATCCCGGCGGATAGCATTGCCTTGAGTGCAGCATTCACACTTGTTGCCTCTTTCGCTGCCAGAGCGATTGATGCAAGACCACGTACCGCGAGAATTGTTGCTCCTCCGTACAAAGCTAATCCGGCTACGACCGAAACAAGAAGCATCGCGGCCGCGAGTTTCTGATACGAACCTTGAAATACCCGATAGTTTTCCACTTGTTGAAAACCGTACTTTTTTGTCTGTAAATCTGATGGAATAACTGTGAATTTCCATTCCTTGACATCTATTTCGTTTTTCTCTAACTCAGCGGTAATAACGCTCGTTGCGACAGTCCGCGCGTCTTCGTCGCTTAATGCCGACTCATTCTTTAATTTATTGACGTAGTCGTCATAACTCGATTGATTCGGCACGAACGAATTTTGCCGAATTATTTCATCTGGTGTTGACTTGACTGTTATCATAAAAATATGTTATATTACAAAATATGGAAACAATACTACAACTTCAATACTACACTGGAATCCTAATGCTAATTAACATTATTCTGCCGACTTTAATCGCGCTTGTCGGGCTCGTCGTTTATCCTTTCTCTCATAAGTACGGTTTTGCATTCGTTATTTTCGCAATGTTCTACGGTGCGATATACTCACTTGCAACATTTGATTTCGGCTCATTTTTTTTCTACTTGTTTTTTTGCTGGGTATCGACTTTATCCCTCTCACCCTCATCGGGAGTCCTCCGTCGTAGTTAGTTATTGGGGGGCTTGAGTCCGTATCTTCTTCTCCTACACTTTCTTGAGTTTTTAAAACTCAAGGAAAGTGTGTATGAAGGTTTGTATGTATGTGCCCTAAATAACTAACGGTCGCTATACCACCACGAGCTCAACGTTTTCACTTTCCAACAATGCGCGGATGTTCGGCATTTCGTAATCGGTGAGCACGATGTTTTTCACCATTTTTCCCGGGCGTTCTTCGGCTCGGAAACGGTCGTCGTATAACCAAATCTCACCGAGCGCTTTCGTGGTCGCTTCTTTTTTTACTTCGATAACCGCCCATTCGTGCGGACCTTCGCACACGACATCGATTTTGTATTTTCCCAAATATTGACGATTCCGTTCGTGCATCGCGGATAAATCCTCGATGTTCGGCCGAGGCGAGCCAACCTCCCAGTCAAAAAATACTTTTGTGAATCGTGTCGGATATTTGAGACAAAATCTTTCCCATATCTTTAATTCGCCCGCACTCATGTGCGTGTGGCGTGGAATATATGGATATCGGTAAGGACCTCGCATTTTTTTATTGGCGAAAAAATTAATCTTTACTTGCGTAAACTGTCATAAATGAATCCGCCGGCAAGTTTGCAGCCGATGTTATTTTTATCTCACTAACAGCGTTCGTCGCGTTCGCCCAAGCACCGGCGCCGGTAACGTATGTCGGTGCGGTCGCTGGCGGATTTCCTCCGGTACTCGTGAAAAAGAAAGTTTTCTCGTGTCCTGCCACTTGCGAGAACCACAAAGTTTGTTGCATATCCGTCCACTCGCCAGGCGTTCCCATGTTCACACCGGCCGCATTGACTCCGGTGACATCAGCCGCACCATTACTGCTTGACCTCCACGAGTAGTTATTTCCGCTATCCGCATTAAAGGTTAGAATACTATCACCTCCGAGATTTCCATGATAGAAAATGAATACTTTGTAATGTTTTCGGTTGGGTAAACTTGATACAGTGAGCGTCGTTTGCGCCCCGGCATTTACGGTTTGGCCGACTTGTTGCCAATCAGCGCTTGTGCCCCACGACGTCGCGCCATTCGATCCGGCGAGAAGCGCCTGGCCGGCTGTTCCTTCTGTCGTCGGTAACGCAAACCTTGCACCGCCCGGCGTTTGCAGACCGGTGGTCGTGGTCGTTCCGACCACGGCGAGAGCTGACATCGGCGAGCTCGTGCCAATTCCCACACGGGAATTGTCGAGAACCGCGAAAGCCGTGGTGCTTCCGACGGTCACGACATTAAAGGCCGTCTGGCCTGATGTCGCTGCGCTCCACACGGTGAGATTCGCCGAAGGCGAAGATGTCGCGACAACTATTTGTCCAAATTGCCATTTGTCACTCGTTGAGTGATCGGCATTTACGATCGTACCGTTTAATATGTGAGTGCTTCGCACCGATCCGGTGCCGAGGCCTGCCGATGGCGCATAGTTTACTATTGCGAGTGCCGGCATTGCGAATGCAAGAATTGCGAGAATCGCAAATACCCGACTCCTTTTTAATTTTCGCACTAACCTGCTAATTGACTTTGTATCCATAATAATATTTTTTTTATCGCTGATAATTCCGCCGATATTGCGCACCGTCTTCCGAAAGAATTGTCGAGGCGAAGCCCCGGACAATTCGTCTGTGAGAAAGCGCGGTGCGGATATATTCGCGTAATTGAGATATTGTATCGTGTCCTAATATCACGCAGAAGTGATCCGAGGGATACCTCTTGCGCCGTTGTCGGAATCTCTAGGTCGAAGTTTCCAACCAGACATATCCCGACTGACGTAAAATTCTGACCAATACAATGCGCGCCTTCCTCGTCTTCTTTACGAGTTTGGAAAATCTTTCCGTCCGGAAAAATTACGTAGTGGTACCCGACAAAATATCCGAGCGCGGATTTGGGAAAATCACGCTCGCGATGCCAGCGATCGATATCCAAAAGGGAAGTCGTCGCCATTGGCGATGCAGTATGATGAACGATTATTTTATCAGGTACGATTTTCATTTGACTTTTCTATGTCAACGCCGGAAGCGTTGTCTTAAGAGCGACCGCAATGGTCGCCGTGGTTGTCGGGTCAATCGCGGTCAGGCCGGTAAGCAGACTCTGCAAAAATGCAAGTCCGCCGGCGACTACGGCAGTAATCAATATATCGATTAATTTGTTTTTCCAATTCATACAATTTCCTCGATCTCTTCCTCGTATACGAGCGTTTGCGAGGCGGTGTCAGACACGACCCAGATCGACTTTTTATATTTCCCATTTAATACGCCACCGGGTGATGGCTGTTCGATAGCCGATGCTTGGAGCATCACTTCGCCTTGCGACTGGTTGCCCACAGTGGCAACAGGTTGCACGCCGAAGCCGACGAATATTTTACCGACGTTGTTACCGTCGACATCAGTCGCTTGCATTTGCATGACGATCTTCGTCCGACGCGGATTCGCGTCGAGAAGCATCATCGGAACATTCGCGTCAAGTGTGATAACTCTCATAGGTTATATCGCGGTTATTTCGCCTTCGACGAAGTGGCGAACGTCGTCATTAAGCAAGCGGACGTGAAAGACCGGGTGACGTGTAGACCCGATGCCGAGCTCGTCGATCTTCACTATTTTCCCCTCGCCGTATTTCTTCGTCTTGACGGAGACATCGATAGCGAGTGCTTTTTTTACAGTGTCATTTGACATATATATTATTATGTGAGAAGTGAATAAATCCCAAAAGGGAAGAGCGCCGGTGGTCGCCGGCGCTCTGTGGCGCCTAGGCCATTTCCATAACCGGAATGAACTTAAGGGCGTCGCTGACGTCCTCGACGTCAATCTGGAGAATGACTTCCTGTCCTTTGCAGTCGATTCCATCGTCGCCAAAGTCAAATACTTTGTATGGGCGGAGGAGATCGGCGATAGGAGTGGGAGTGACGAAGTCGATCGGAGCAATTGGTTCAGCATCAGTCAACGTGTTGAGCTCGTGTTCCACTTTTCCGTTGATGAGGATGTTAATTCTCTGTACGCTCACATCGATGTTCGCATCGGTGAAGTCGCTCGCAGGCGCTTGTCGCATGATGAGTTTCTTCATTACGCCGACAACCGGCATTCGGAAACTTAACACTTCCCATCCGGCCGTACCGGCGGAAGTGTGAGCAATACCGACCGCATGGATAGCTTTTCTCGCTACTGCGCTCTTATCGCAATGAGCGGTAAGTCCGATGGTATTCGTTCCGACATTGGTCGCAGCCGTATAGCTTGCGCCGACCGTGATCGGTTTTGTCGCATCGATAGATGCAAACACCGGAACTTTAATTCCTGATAAGAAGTCGGTACCGGTTGCATCGGTGTTCTCTCCAATGACGGGCAACTGCCCGAACATTGCGACCGACAAGGCCGCAAGGTCTTGACCGGTGAGACCGGCGATTCTTTCTTCGCCTCCGACTTTCAGTACGAACTCGGAAAGGAAAACGGAAAAGTCTTCAATCGCAACCGCAGCGGTTGAGATTGCTCCTTTGAGCGCGAGCATGAAGTAGTCAAGGCGTTTTCCATTGAGTACCAATTGCTCCGGCGTGATGTCAGCCGTGAACGCTTTACCGGGGGTTGCTCCGGGACGAGTGCCGTCCCAAACTTTTATGATTTTCATATAACAAATAAAATTAATTTAATAACACGAATGACAACATAGCATATATGCTATGTTGTCGAAAGATTAGGCAACTTTGCCGAATCCTTTGCGGAGTGCATCGCCGACTGTTTGCACGTTTCCGTAGTTTGATCCTTTCGGACCTCTCGGTGCGAGAGTTACACCGGACAAAACATTCTGCATGCTTTGCAAATGCGCGGTAACTTTTCCGACAGCGGATTGAGTAGCAACGCCGGTCTGATAACGAGCGCGACCTTTGTCTTTGATTCCTTGCGTGTACGCGGCATCACCGGAGGCTTCGAGCCTCTTCTGCCAACGTCCCGAGCTCACGGCATTCTGAATGCCGGCGAGCATTGCATCTTTCGATGCGATCGCTCCAGCGGTAGGAGACCGCTTCGGGTTCATTGCTCCTTTCTCATAATCACTTGCGGCTGCGCTCGCATTGCGAGAAAACTTCGCCGGATCGAACTTCATATTTACTGACATGATTTTTATTAGTCAATTTATAAATTGCGTCCATTGTATTGCGGTCGTGGTCGTACGTACGACCACAATACAACATACACAATTTTTCCAACCGTTCCGTCCGTCGTTCGTCTCTTCAAAGCCCGTCGTTTTGAGTTATCCACACCCTGATTCTGAAAACTGTGGATAAGCTGTTGACAAACTGTGGATAGTGATTTCTAATTAACCACGGCAATTTTTGGTTGCTTAAACCTTTAAAAAATAGAAGAGGGGTCCTAGGGGGGAAACAGAGTTGAGTATCAAAGTACATTGAACAGAACCACGTTACGATATGTTTCATTTCTTCGCCGTTGGGAAAACCTTTTGGAAAAATCCAACGATGCGATTAAATATAGTACGACCGTAAATTTGGCGATATACGAACCTCGTAAGGGGAAGCGATCAAATGCTAATCTCTCGCTCACTTATTAGTATACTCAATGTCGCACAATATATCTTTTACGACATTGTTGGTATTATAAAAACAAAACTTTGATTAGTGAATTAATACAAACACTGAAGTGGGATAAACTTTTGCTTTAGAAAAAGGTCAGAGTTTTTTATTCCCG
>JBAZTX010000007.1:0-7281 GCA_041661725.1 Patescibacteria group bacterium | reverse complement strand
GTCGTCGTCGTTTGACGTTCGGTCGAAATCGTGTAGCGACAGCGAAACGATTTCGGCTCGTCGGCCGACTAACAACCGTATCGAATTTTCTGTGCAGCGAGTAGTCTTGTATTTTGTTCTGCAGTCCCGGTGTACATCGATGCTTGCCCTAATCCTAACCCTTCGTAAACAAGTGCCCTCGAGGAGATCCCGGGAAGATCCAAACCCTTCGCTTGATAAAAATCAAAAAGAGTACCGGCAAAACAAAAATTCGGTTTTGTCGGTGCCGGTGCCGGTGCCGGTGCCGGTACTTGAGCAATCGTCGGTGCCGGTGCCGGTGCTGTTTGCGCTGTTTGAGCCGGCATCTGTACCGGCGTCGCGGAGGGAGTGATAACGACCGGAGCGGCGGCCGGTACAGATGCCGGCGGTGTCACTGAAATCGGTGCGCTTGACGTTATCGTGTTTATATCTTTTATGTTTGTCGTCGTGATTGACTCTTGCACATTCGCCGTCGCCCCGGACAGATCTGCATCCGTCGGTCGAAACGTTGTCGCATCAGTTGGGCCAAGTGTTATCTGCGCGAGCTTCGTGCGCGTTCCTTTGTCATTTAAAATATACATCGACATGACTGCGAATTTATTGACGACGTTTTTGTATCGTGCCGTTCCTTTTGTCGTGTATGAGCTGACGACGCGTTGTGTCGTTCCGCGAATAGTGATCCCGTCTTTCGTGACTACTGACGGCACGATCTTGATCTCGTAGATGATTCGTCCTAAAAGGCCTGTGAGCCACGATGCGAGGTTGTTTCTTGCCGCGTCGGACAATTCCTCTCCTGATGAGATTAAATCGTCCTGACGCGGCACAAACGCCGCAGGCGTGCCCAAAGTTCCGGCGGATATGATGCCGGTAAACACTTTAATTTGCGAATTTGTAGAAGTAACCGCAGGCGTCGTCGTCCCTCCGGTGGAACCGGAACTCGGAACATATTGAGAAATTGAAACCGCCGTCTTTCCTTCTTCAGCAACAATTACATCACTTTCACCGTCCGCCGTTGAATATACGATAACACCTTTTTTATTTATAATTTTATTCACTTCCGACAACGCCCAAACGCCGATACCTAACGCCATGAGTGCCGGGTATCCGCCCGACTTGTTCATAAACTCTTGGAACTTTTTTATGGTGGTCGGTGCGATTTTCGCCCCTGCAGCGCGTTCGTCAATTTCCATTTGCGCCACTAATTTTGTCATGTCTTGTTTAAACAATGTTGTTCGCTCTGCGATTGTGGTTGTTGGTGGCCGTGCGGTTGCTTGCTCTGCCCGAATCAATGCGATTCTTTCTGCAGTGAGGGTCACCGGCGCACTTTCAACAACTTTATTGACTGCCGGGGCGATTGTCCCGGCCGTTTGCAAAGCCGGCTTGCCGGCGACTGCAGGCGTCTTTTTAATAATTCTTTTTCCCCAACCCTTCGAAGTGAATCCGAGTCTATCTGCAATCGCTATTGGTAATTTAGATCTTACCGTCGCCGCTCCGATCCCGACTTGCTCGATGAATACAAGAAATTCGTTTGCCATTATGTCTGTCGCCGTTTCTTCAGAAACTCCAAAATATTCCATGATCGATGCAATCGCGGAATTAAGAGGAACTAAAATATATCGCACAGCAAGCTCGCTCAAACCGAGCGTGATTGCAAATTGAATGATTGCGCGAATTGCGAGGGCGACTGCTGCAGGCATAAAAATATAAAAATTAAACGGTGATAATTTCGACGCCGTTTTGCTCCGCGAGCAAATGAACGTCGAGTGATGCGCTTGCGCATACGATGACGGCGCGCGCCGGCGCGACGCCGCCGTGTTCTTCTTTCCAGTGCATCATATAGCCGAGAATTTGCCCGACTGCGGAAAACCCGGCAATAGGCTTGACTTCGATCACATCAATCGATTCGCCGGCGAAGCCGACGACATCGATTTTACGTAAGTAAAGATTTTTAATATCGCCACCAACACCCGAATTGTCCCGGGAAACAAATGCCGGGATCGTTCCGACTTTCACATCGTAATCGACGCTATCGTAAGCGTCCGGATACGCGGTTATAAATCTTTTCCATACGGCCGTATCTTCCGGCCCCATGTGTGGGAAAGCGTTTTGATTTTGGTATGGATAAAAGCCTTTCATTTTTTTTGTAGTGTTAAAAGTCCAATAACTGACTTTAAGAGTTCGATCATTTTATTCATTATTCCGGTTACTTTTTCGGCATCTTCCGCCGCGTATTTCGTCCAGAACGGCGTCGGATCGATTGCACCTAAATATCCGTTATTAGGATCCATTGTCATGAAGTCAAGAGGTGAAGAAACGAGCTCGCCTCGTTTCAAACCAAAATGTAAATGTGTCCCGGTTGAAAGTCCCGTGCTGTCGGCATAGCCGATCACATCTCCGACTTTCACGCGATCGCCGGTAAATTTTAATCTCCCGCTTTTGTAAAAATGGACATACACGGTTTTCGCGTAAGCGATAACACCGCCGATATTTTTTCTTTCCGTTGTTGAGATCTCAATGTATTCACCAAAGAATTTATCAATTCCTGAAAAGGTCACGATGCCGTCGTGAGCTGCGTGAACAGGTTGTCCGTGCCATGCGATAAAATCGATTCCATTGTGTCCAACAATGTTGATGCCCTTACTCCGATACCACCCGCCATTCACTCCCCATCCCTGCGTGATGAATGCATTTTTAATCGGGAACCATAATTCTAATTTTTCGGTCATGAGTAAATTATATCACAAAAGTCAATCGTAAAATGTGGATAACTACGTATTTTTTTATCAAATTTTGAGGATATATCCTCTGGCTATGCCCAAAAAATCGCGCCCTGCGCGATTCTGTGCGGTCGTCCATTATGCGTATCGCGCAAGTGCGCGCGTTCCGCTTATAACCGCGCCGTACATTCCGGCGACAACGGCGGACGGATCGTGTATCGGTGTTTGAGTAATGGAGATGAGATACGTTTGTAATATCGCAATTACAGCCGACACTAACGCCGTTATTAAAATTCTATAAATTTCCTGCTTCATCGGATTAAATTTTTTCACACAATGCGAGGCGAACAATTGGTGGAATATTACACGCCCCCGCGTTCTGTTGGAATGTAACGGCTAGCGTCTTGTCTGCTGTGCTATCTTCGGCCGATGTTCCGTTCCCGGCGCCGAAACTGTACTTGCCTTGTGTCGCATTCATAGTGAGGTGATCCACTTCGAAGTGACTTATGACGACGCCCTTCTGGGCGTTCGTCGCGCCGTCCGCAGCTAATATAAATTCGACATAACCCTTAGGGCTACCTCCCGCGTCAATTGGGAAGGTGATTGTCACAAGTGTTGTCGCTCCGTATTTACACCGTAAGGTGTGCGAACCATTGCCGTTGTTGTTCCACGTGTCTATAAATAATTTACACCGCACACCCCCGGTCGTTCCAAGCGTTCCGCCCGGAATAGTGACACTGAACATCGTTTGTTCATTATTATTATCGGCCATTGTCACATCACCCGGCGCGATATCGATGATAGGAGGGACTGCCGGCGTATTTGCCACCGGCAAAATTCCCGCGCCAGCGGGAACAGACGCGAGGCCAGTAATGGCCGCGCCGTCAACTTTGCTCGCGGTCGTGATCTGCGCGAGCTTCGTGTCCACGATTGCGGCAGCTGCCGCGACGTGCGCGTTTACGATACCCGTTGAGGGAATCACGCCGGCATTTGCTCCGACAGTAAGCTCTTGCAATTTACTGCCGACTATTGCTGCAGCCGCTGCAATGTCCGCGTTCACGATTTCACCGTTTTTAATGTTACCTGTTAAAATCACATCGGCGCCCACTTGAGCCGAGCTCGAGATAACATTTCCTGATGTTGCATTAGGCATGATTTTTTTTTATCTTTTTACATCTTCCGTTTCGAAAAACGCAAGTCGTGGAGTGTTCGCTGATGCGATACACGTCCACCGATCTTGGATTGCTTCTTTTCCGTCATTAAGATCATTGAGTGACAATGAGCTCCCGGGCCCGAGCCGATAGTCGTGATCGGTCGTTGATACTGTTGGAGTTTCTGCGCGTTCGCGTTTTAAGAAAATTGCATCGGCGACATCTTCATTTAAGAAGATGAGCGATTTTCTCATCGTCCCCCGTGGAAAAACTTCTTGTGCTGTAACGGCGCTTGTTGCAAATGAAGACATATTTTTTTTTTCTTATTCCTGCCCCCCTTTGGGGGCAGAGTAAGAAAACAAATTCTTATTTCACGAAACACACAGTGACGACCATGTGTCCGGTTCCGGTATCGTCGCCGGCTCCTTCTCCCCAAATGGAGATGTTGTCGGATGCTGACACTTCAATATCGAGATTGTCGTAGACAATCGGTGTCATGCATTGAGGCGCTGCGTCTGATCCTGCCTGTACTGCAATTCTTCCGGATGCGCTGATCGGAATAATCTGTTCGCCACCCTTTACAGCGTTTCCGCCAAGGCGAACGTACCAAACCTGCTTGCCGTCGGCGAGTCCTTCGGACGATGCCGCGACGATGATCTTGTCGATCTTCGTATATCCGGCAGGGGTTACAAGTGACGGTGTTGCTACAGATCCTTGAGTCGTGAGCGCAGCGCGCGCATCGACAGTTCCGAGATCACCCTCGACCGTTAAGGTTTTTACCTCTGACGCTCCCTCTCCCGGTGCGCTCGAGAATTCCAAACCGACAGCGAATCCGAGTCCGCCAACGTCGGTGCCGGCCATTTCGGCAAAAATTTGAATTTCATTTCCGGCTGATACTGGAATGTTTACGCGGATTTTCTCTGCTTTATTTACGAAATTTCCGCCAGTCGCGACAGCGTTTCCGCCGGCGCCCGCCGCGATTGTCTCGGGGCCGTTAATCATTCCCGGGCCTTCCAAACGAATGAACGAAGAGAATCCGGTCGCGGCTGCCATATTCTGTATCGATGCAATCGTGATTCCGGTGATATGGGTTACGCCTTGCGGAACCATCAAAGGCCCCGGCGCGGCGTCTGATCCGATAGTCGTCAACTGGGTTTTCGTGTCGACGGCTGTAACATCTCCCTCTCTTACTCTGTGTTGTTTCATGATTTTAATTTAGAATTGTTAAACAGTAAAAATCGCTTAAGCGATTTTTACTGCGTGCTGTGCATTGGCAACCGCCGCAACACGAGCGAGATTAGAGGGAGATCCTTTCGGGCCTCGAGGCATCGAAGCGGCCGCACCGCGTGCGCCGTCGAAGCGTGCTGACTCGGTGGAGTATTTACTCTGCGCGGCCGGGGCCATTACGCCGGCAGCAAAATTGCCCTCACCTTTTTCGGTGATGCCGTTCAACCACCCGGTTTTCCCGGATTTTTGCAATCCCTTCGCAAAAGAACCTTTTGCAAAAGATGCGGTCAACGCGGATTTATAATTCTCGAACCCGGCGATCGCGGCTTGCGCCTGATCTTTCGTCGTGTTCTTTGCTCCGTTCACAAAATCGGACGCTGCCGATCCGGCACGTTGTGCCCACTTCACTGCGCTCACTGATGCGGATTTGCTCATGATATTATTTTTTACGATTAAACTTTGAGTAATCGACGTACCGGCGTCTCTTCAAAGCCGGTCGGTCGTCGTCTATACCATAAATGTAGCATAGTTATCCACAGGGGGTGGGTGTGGATAACTGGGGGGGGTAGGCACAAAAAATACTGCCTTGGCAGTATTCTCGCGGACAAAGAGGTCTTTGTCTCCGGAAAAACGCTTTTAGAGCGTTTTCCGGCTCCCTGTTAGGGGCGTACGGGGATTTCACCCGGGCAAACTGGTTGCCACAAATACGCTTTCGAAATTATATTTCGGAGCCGTTTGTCCCGTTTTCCGCTCCCTGTCGGAACCCGGGGGACGATCTCTATAACGTGGCCACGTGTTTGTGATTTAATACTAGCATATTTTTTGGCTATGTGTTGTGGATAACTTTTTTTCTTATATGGTGGGGGGTGGGGGGAACCCCCACCCTTAAACTTCTCCACTTGCATTGGGGGGGTAGGGGGGGTATACTAAGTACAAATGACAAAAACGAAAAATAGTCATAAAACATTAGGGCAAATAGACTATATTAGAAATGCGCGACTTGTTGCACGTTGGGGTCGATGCGCAAAAATCGGTGCGTTAATTTACCGTAGTGCTTTATCGGATCAAGAGTGTGATATTTTTTTCACTCAATTACAAGAGTCATTACCTAAAATATGAAAAGAACAAAAAAAGAAGAAACAAGAAAATTGAAAGATGCGCTCGTCCGAGCGCGTACACACGCATCGCGTGTTGGTGACGAAAAGTGTGTCGTCACTTGTACTCAATTACTCGAAAAAGTTCTCAATGACTTCAATGCTCTCCGTGCTTCTTAATTGGATGCGCGAGCATCCGCATCACGTCACGGCGACAGCCGTGTTCGTTACGTGCGTTATTCACTATACTTTTGAATATGTTAAACTCAAAAAATGAAACACAAAAAACAATCAAGCTCGAGCTTATCGATGAACCGGTGTCCGCGATGCGGACGCAAATTGATCCGGACGCAGTTCGTACACTTGCTGACTCTATTCGTGTTGACGGCCTTATTAACCCTATCACTGTCCGTCCTATTGCCGGGCGTTATCAAGTAGTTGCCGGGCATCGGCGATTACTCGCGTGTCGGCAGGCTCCTCTCTATGATGTCCCCTGCGTCGTGCGCGACTTGACAGATGAACAAGTGTTTAATGTCATGAGTGCCGAAAATCTCGCCCGGGAAGATGTCAATCCGGTCGATCAAGCGATTCATATCGCGCGCTTGATTGGTGAGGACGCAAGCAAGATCCCGGATGTCGCAAAAAGACTTCACTACTCCGAACAGTGGGTGCGCGACAGATTGGAGATTCTCGAATATCCTGACTTCATGATTCCGCATATAGCATCCGGTGTTCTCAAACTTGGCGTTGCGCAGTGGTTGTCGCAAATTAAGAGTGAGTTTTGGCTCGCTCAATATGTCAATCAAGCTGTCACTCAAGGAATGAGCGTTACACAGGCGCGTTATCTTCACGATCAGTCCGCTATGGGTCTGATGCCCGATCCCGGTGATTTACCACCGCCCGATAATTCGCCGGAAGCGCAAGAAAGACGACTGATGAGAAATGAGTGTGCCGCCTGCGGTCAAATGGCCGTCGAACCGAATTTGCAACTCGTTTGGATTCATAGGGAGTGCCCTTCCAAGGACGTTGATGCGTCGTCGTGATTTCGTTTCGTTTGTCGTTTGTCGTTTGTCG
>JBAZTX010000006.1:0-9246 GCA_041661725.1 Patescibacteria group bacterium | reverse complement strand
TGGGTCGTTAACTGACGGCGAATAAACTCAACATTTGATGATTGCCATTGGCTGCTTTTGAGTAATTTCAAGTGGAGCCTTTAACGTTATCAGGGCATTTTTATCTCGCCCAATAACACGACTAGAGCCAGTTGCGATTTCATCCATCGCCAAAATTTCATCAATCGTTTCATGTTTGATACTGTGCGCGATCTTTAGAATTTCTTCGTTGACTACTTCCTTCAACGATTGCTTGACCAGCTGATCAATTTCCTTGGCTTCTGCATCAGATCACCCTGTTTCCAGCGGGAAAACTGTTCCACGAAATTTTAACACGGTGATGTAAGATCCATTCTCGCCTCCCAGCAAATCAGTCCAAGAAATAACAAATTACAGCAAACGACGGTTCTGTAACCTGATAAAATCAGCGTCTTATGACCAAGGGAGTTAAACAGTGGTTAAATCAGAACTGGTGCGTGCGCTCAATGAGAAATTACCTGAACTTCAGATAAGAGATGTGGAGTTGGCGCTCAATTGCATGCTGAGACAGATGGCAGATGCATTAGCCCAGGGCCAACGCATTGAAATCAGGGGCTTTGGTAATTTTGATCTACATCGTCGGCCTCCCCGTATTGCCCGCAATCCTAAATCGGGTGAAGGGATTAATTTACCGGCTAAAGTAGTTGTTCATTTTAAGCCCGGCAAGGACATGAAGGTTCGAGTGAATGCTGCAAGTAAAAAATACGGCATCACGGAATGAACTTCGTTAGTCGGACAATTAATCCGACCAGAATGAGTTCACGGGTTATTTGCTGCTCTGTCATAAAGCATTTTTCATTAACTTTATAATCCTGACGGTTTATATGAACGTAATACATGGCACCTGGATTCCAGAAAACACCCAAGACTTCATTCAATCGGGTGCTTTTTATCTGTGGATAGAAAGCGACGATGTTCGGAATAACACAAAAACCCCGCTCCATCCACAGCACTTACCAGAAAAGCCCTGTTTAGAGTTTTTAAAAAATGAGTTAGCGATCAATTCCATGGGTGCAAGGCAAGGTGCACACCTATCGCTCCAGTTGCCTACCTTTGCGGATAAGCCACTGCCGTCACCTGAGCTTCAACATGTTGAAGTTGACGAGACGGTGACGCTACAAACCTGGCAGGTCTACGCTTATCCTTTATCAGCGCCTCTAAAAGCGATTAACAACATCCATTTTTTGTGTTGTTACCAGGCCGCCAATAGCCGCATCGGTAGTGACTTTTTGTTTTGGTATTACTTTAGCCAATCGTTAAAACAGATTCTAGCCAAGGATCAGTATATTCCTCTGCTAGTGAGCAGGAAAACGGCTAAAAAAATCGAGCTGTATCGACGCTGGCAAGCGGTCTCCAGCAACTATGAAAGCCTGATACAAACGGCTGTTGCTCAAATGCCGCTGGCTTGCAGTCAACACCATCAACCTGAATCGTTGTTACGGCATTTTGCCGAAGTGGTTATTGATGAACTGCTAACTGCAGCCGCATTGGAGATGCCGCAGATTTTTACTAAAAAGGTTCAGGATGATTTTTTAGCAACCATCTTGTTGGAAAAACAAACAACAGAGCCCCTTAGAACCAGTCAACAGCTACCCGATGACTTTAAGCACTGGCAGCAATGGCAGCAAAAACTGCTCGGAACTGAGGCGCAAAGTAGCTTGCAATTGGGCTTGCAATTGCTTGAAGCTGATGCGGCGGCTATTGACCAGTGGCGTTTGGTTTTCTTTCTATCCTCGCAAAAAGACCCGTCGCTTAAATTGGATTTGGATGATTTTTGGGCACATAAAAATCACTTTCATGACCTGCTACAGCAGCAATTCGGCGAAGCTATTGAGCAGCAGATTTTAATTAATCTGGCACAAGCCGCACGCATTTATCCCAAACTATGGCAGGGTATGGAAGGCAGCGAGCCAGCTAGTGTGCAGCTCAATTTGGATGAAGCCTTTGAATTTCTCAAAGAAAGCGCCTGGATATTGGAAGATGCCGGATTTAAAGTCATTATTCCTGCTTGGTTGACCCCCAAAGGCCGCCGCCGGGCGAAAGTTCGCCTGCGTTCAGGTGGAAAAAGCAAATCTGCATCGGCCAGTGCGCAAGCCTATTTTTCCATGGAGACGCTGACAGATTACCATTACGAGCTGGCTATCGGCGATGCCACGCTGACACCCGAAGAATGGCAACAACTGGTGGATGCCAAGGCACCATTGATCCACTTTCGCGGCCAATGGATGGAGCTGGACCGTGAGAACATGCAGGACATGCTGGCATTTATGCAACAGCAAAACGACACGGTGCCTGACCTGTCGATGCAGGAGCTGTTGAAAAAGCTGGCCGAGGAAGATGACCGTTTTGAACTGGATGTACATGACAGCCTGGCACAGATGCTGGCAAAACTATCGGATAATAGCCAACTGGAACTTATCGATAATCCGGAAAAACTCAACGCAGAGCTGCGGGATTATCAAAAACGCGGCGTGGCCTGGTTGCGTTATCTGGAAAACCTGGGGCTAAACGGTTGCCTGGCCGATGACATGGGCTTGGGTAAAACCATGCAAGTCATTAGCCTGTTGGTCCTGGAACGCGAGCAAACGAAGCCAGGCCCTACGCTACTGATTGCACCGACTTCCGTCATCGGCAACTGGCAAAAAGAAATTGAAAAGTTTGCCCCGCACTTGACCACATTGATTCATCACGGCAGTGCACGTGAACAAGCTATTGATGCTTTCCAGCAACTTTGCCAGCAGCATGATTTGCTGATCACCTCTTACACCCTCGCCCGTAAAGACAGCAAATTACTGGGGGCGTTGCACTGGCGGCGAATCGTCCTGGATGAGGCGCAAAATATCAAAAACCCAAAAGCTGCACAAACCAAAGCCATTTTAAAACTCAATGGCGATTCCCGTCTGGCGTTAACCGGTACGCCGGTAGAAAACCGCTTAATGGATTTATGGTCAATTTTTAATTTCCTTAACCCCGGCTATCTAGGCAAACAGGCACAATTTCGCAAAACCTACGAGTTGCCGGTACAACGCGATAATGACCCGAGACAGTCGGCTACCTTAAAAAAACTCATCCAGCCCTTTATTTTGCGGCGTTTAAAAACCGACAAAGCCATCATTAAAGATTTACCCGACAAAATTGACAACAAGATTTATTGCAATCTCAGCAAAGAACAAGCCTCCTTGTATGAAGTCGTTGTGCAAGATGTAGTGGCGCAATTGGAAGCCGCAGAGGGTATTCAACGTCAGGGTTTAATGCTGTCCACCTTGATGAAATTGAAACAAATCTGCAATCATCCGATGCAGTTTTTACAGGATGGCAGCGCGTTTACCCCGGAACGCTCGCACAAGCTTGAGCGCATTAGTGAAATGCTCGAAGAAGCGATGGCACAAGGTGATAGCGTCCTGGTGTTTACCCAGTTTACCGAAATAGGCGAACACCTGGAACGGTATCTGGCAAAAGAAAAGCACTATAAAACCCATTATTTACATGGCGGCACGCCGCGTAATAAACGCGAACAAATGATCAGTGATTTTCAAGACCCGGAAACAGGGCCTGCGGTTTTTATCCTGTCGCTAAAAGCCGGAGGTGTCGGTATCACATTAACCCAAGCGAATCATGTGTTTCATTTTGATCGCTGGTGGAATCCCGCCGTTGAAAATCAGGCCACTGACCGTGCCTTTCGTATCGGCCAGAAAAAGAATGTCTTCGTACATAAATTTGTCACCCTGGGCACACTGGAAGAGCGCATCGATCAAATGATCAGTGACAAGCAAAAAATGGCCGACAGTATTGTCGGTAATGACGAAAGCTGGCTGACAAAGCTCGATAACCAGGCGTTTAAAGAACTGATTGCCCTCAATAAACACAGCATTATGGAAGACTGACATGAGCAAATATGCAAAAACCTGGTGGGGACAGCGCTTTATTGAAGCGTTGGAAGATTTTACCGACAGTGGCCGTTTGCAGCGGGGGCGTTCCTATTCCACCGACAACCGTATCAAGCAATGGTTACTCAAAGATGGCAAAGTCGAGGCAAAACTGCGCGGCAACATCAACCCCTATTTTGGCGTTTACAAAGAGCCGACGTATAAAGTCAGCGTACAAATGACCCACCTGTCTGCGGCTCAATGGCAAAAAATTATTCAGAAACTTACGCAACGAGCCAGTTTTATCGCCAGATTGTTGCTCAATGAAATACCGGAAAACATTGAAAATGTCTTTGCCGATCTTGGCGTGCATTTACTGCCAAAGGACTATCGGGATTTTAAAGTAGCCTGCAATTGCCCGGATTATGAAGTCCCGTGCAAACATATTGCCGGCGTTTGCTACCGCCTAGCCGGGCAATTGGACCAGGATCCGTTCCTGTTATTTGAAATGCGTGGTTTGGCACCCGAAAAGTTGTTACAGGAATTAGCCAGTTCACCCTTGGGGAAAGTGTTAAGTGATGCTAAAAGCGGTGCGGCTGTCGAATTGGCGCCGGTGGCCAGCTTTTACACCCGTCCAGTAAGGATAGAGCCACCCCAGGAAATTAGCCTGAAAGGCTTTTGGCAAGGGCAGCACCCCTTACCCAAAAGCATAGAACCCAGCCAGATGGCGACTATTCCCGCCATGTTAATTAAAAAAGGCGGTGATTTTCCCGCGTTTTGGCACAAACAAAACTCGTTTATTGAAGTCATGGAAGATTTTTATGTCAGGATGCGCAAGGCTACTTTGAAAGGCGTGTGATTTTAGGTAACTCTTCAGACATCTTTTAGCACTACCACCATTACAGGGCGGAGGTCCAAGTGTCCGGAAAGGAGCTTTTATGGTCACCCCGCTTTGTTTGTCGTTAGACTTAATAAAACAGGATAGTTAAAAATGTCAGAATCTCAGTGGCAAAAACAAGGTGCAACATTAAGCCATAAAAATGCCTGTAAGGAATTTTGCCTTACAGAAGATGAAGTGTTTGAGGCGATGAACACGGGCAAATTGCAATACCGGCAAAACGTTGCCCATGGGAATCCTTATTTTAGACTCCTTCGAATTGAAGTTGAGTCATTAGCTCTTGAGCTGCGCGGAACCAAAGGTATAGAAGAGCAAGAGATAAAGTTTCAGTTGCAAAAAATTAATAGCGAAATAAATAGCCTTAAGAGAAAACTGGCGTCTTTGGAAAAGCAGAAAGTTGCATTGATTGAAATTCAAAAACAGGAAAAAAGCTAACAACAATGCCGCTATGTCCAACTATCCAGTTTTCATTTATTGCCACATACTAAGTAACACAAAGTAATTGTGTTACTTAGGAACTCATTGTATTTGTTTACTTTGTTAGGATTCACTGTTACTATATGTAACACATATTTAATTTAAACGAAAAAGAGTACATAGGATGAACGCCGTTGACGCCGCCAACAAAGCTGAAATTGATATGATGCACGCCGTCTTGGCCAAAAAATTTGGACAGCTCTATGCCGATATTTGGAAAGTGGGGGTCAATTTGTCACTGAGAATTAGTGACCTGCTCACCCTCAAGTACGCACACTTAAATCTGGATGAGCGCTCGTTTAAACTGACCGAAGCAAAAACCGGAAAACTGAAGACAATTCGACTAAATCCTTCTGCAATCGCTGTCATTGTCAGAAGGCAACAGGAAAATCCTACCGATACCTGGTTGTTTCAAGTCCATAGTAACCGGGCCAAAGACAAACCCGTTAGTCGGGTTTCAGTCAGTCGCGTCTTTAAAGACGCGGGGGAACTGTTAGGGCTAACCATCAACACCCACAGTATGCGCAAATCACGGGGGATGGCCATGTACAAGGATGGCGTGCCGGTTGAAAAGATTGCCAAGGTGCTGAATCACTCGAGTACCACGTCAACACTGCGTTATTTGGGGATTACTCAAGATGAGGTATTAAAAACCTATGATGATTATGAGCTTTAATGATGCGAACAATTCATCACTAGAGCCATTTGCGCTGCTCTATAGCCTTTGACTCACTTGGTCTACAGTATTCCCTAAAAATCGTTTACCCCAAATTTTCACGATAGAATCAGGGTTTGAGAGATACGATCATGAATTTTACTAGATTCAAATTAGTGTGCCATTCATGTGGTCTCAGGTGTGCAAGTGGCATGCAATTTTGCAATGCTCTATTCACTGACCTCTCGACCTCCTGTTATCCTTACCCTGCACCGGCTCTGCTTTCATCGTCCCTTGACTGTAACTAATCCGGATTTTTTCGCCTTGTGCCGGCACATTGCTAAACAGGCTTCGATCATGCCGGATAATGTCCTTGCCGTGCGCCTGAAAAACATAACGCTTATCGACGCCAACCACCTGGCCAGTGTAACGTCCAAGCTCGGTATTGGGCGCAATACTGCTGAGTATGCTCGGCGGCTTGGCAGTTGGTATACCTGGCTGCGCCGGTTCGACCGTTTGTGTTTTCCCCATCGCCTGCTGTAATTCGGTTTTTCGAGCCGTCATCAGCTGATTCAGGTGCTGATCGGTAAATTCGATCCATAAGCCTTTTTCGGCAGCTACCCGCGCAACGTTGGCCTTGAAAGCATCGCTACCGCGTACCGTCAGTTTTTTGCCAAATTTGGCCTGGGCTAGCCGTAACCCCGTTTCGATAGTCTCGTCCTGGATTTGCAGCACTCTCACAAACCGGCCTTCATCGCGCACCACATCGGTATCGCCGCGCCGATAGGTAACAGCGCCGTCTCGGTGGACTTGGTAAGATAGTTGATTGGCTTTCAGTAGGGGTTCTGCTTCTGCAACGGCTGGGTTTTGCAGGTTGGCTTCGGTTCCGGAATGGATCTCCTGTTCGCCGGTTTCAGCCTGGGCTTTGGCCTGCATTTTCCGCAGTTCCGCCAGCGCCGTTTCGTCGCCAGCTTGCGCACGGGCGGCCAGCCAGTTCCGGTAGCCGTTACGGTATTCATCGCTTTGAATGGCGGCCAGTCGTTCGCGTTCGCTTTGGGCTTGTTCGCGTAAGGCGGTTTCGGCCTGGATGCGCGCCATTTTGGCGATGCTGGTGGCCGCTTTGCGTTCGGCAGGGCTTAGAGGCTGCGATTGGCCCGTATCCCTTCCAGTTTGCGTTGATGGGCGGTCTTGATCACCTGGCGGCGGCTTTTCTGATTGTCTTTGCGCTGTTGAGCTTGTGCCTGGCGCTCGGCTTTCCGGATCGCGACGCCGGCTTGCCGTTCCGCCTGGTAAGTTTTCCATAAATCGGCACGGGCTTGTTGCCTAGGTGTCGTCTCTAAAGCCCGGCCTGTCTGCTCTTGATAGACTTCCCGCAAAATCTGGCCAGCCGTCCGGTAATCCAGATTCAGCTCTTTGGTTAAAAAATCGGAAACGTTGAGTTTTCGGGTTCCGGCCTGGATTCTGTCGCCGCCGTCCTGGCCTTTGCTGATCGGGTATTTGTCCGGATTAACGCCATGCGAGTGTGAAAGCCGCGCCAGCAATCGTTTGGCCTCTAGATTTTGCTTGATGACCGCAAATTCCTGGTTGCTGGCTACCCGCTCGATTTCGGCCTTATGGTCGTGCAGCAGTTGCCCGGTTACGCTGGTTTTTGGGCCTTGATTAAGCTGAGTAGCAGGTTTAATGTCTGTGGTTTCGAGATGATTGGCGTCTGCTCGAAGGTTTTCATCAATGGGCTCTCGAAGGTGTCTTTGATAAAAGCGCTGTTCGCGGTCGATTAACAGCTGGGCTTTTTCTTCGACCGCAGCTTGTTTGTAAGCGTCGTATTCGCTGCGCTTGCCGAGATAGACGTATTTAATTTCCTTGGCCCGTTGCTCGTGCCATTCTTGTAATGCCTGGTCGTAGGGCGTTGGGTTGTCCCTGGGCGGGGCGGAGATTTCATAACGGGAATCGGTCGCTAATTGCTGCATTTTTTGCAAATGCGGCAGCTCGATGAAGTTGCGGCTGAAGGCGGCGTCGCGTAGATTGATGCCTTTGCTTTCCGCTTCGGTTTTGGGTTTTATCCAGAGGTATTCGTTATCTTTTCCGGCATTGCGGATTTTGACCTCGCCGTGTTCGGCCAGCAGGGTTTTGAAGGCGTCGTAGCTATCTATCTGCCGTTCCAGTAGCTCGGTCAGCAGTGCGCTTTTAAAGGCCTTGCTGCCGCCTTTGAAAGCATCGCCCTTATAGCGGCTGAGCATTTCCGAGTCGTCGGTAAATAAGGCCCGCCGGTTGTCCTTGGGGCTGGCTAGGCCGTAGCGGTTGTTGAGGGTCTCCTGGATGGCTTCCAGGTATTTCACTTGCCGTTCGATCAGGCCGAACGGGTTAAGGCCTTCGCCTGACAGCAGGTTGTATTTAGGGATGACGATATGAATGTGCGGTTTACGTTCCACCCGTTCGCCGGTTTTGGCGTGGCTGTAGCTTTTGATGCGAGGCAAGTGGGCTTCGGCGTAGAAGCTGTATTCGTCGTTGTTGAAGGCGCTGAAGGTAAATGTTTTAAAAGCCTGGGTGATGGCGTGCAATGTATCCCGGCTGATTTCGTCTTCTTTGAAGGCTAGAGTGATATGAAGGTATTTGTCGCCGTCATTATTCATTTTGTTAATGAGGGTGTCTGTTAAATTTAGATCGCCGTCTAATATAACCCTTTCGTCCAGTTCGTCGCGGCTGTAGTTGCGGCCTTGTTTTTGGCCGTATTCTAAATAGTCTTTGATGCCGGATTCGCCGCCGGAGATTCTAATTAACATGTTCTAGGAAGGCCTGGAGTAATTGGTTTTGTTTATCTAACGATTCCAGGACGGATAAATATAACTGGTCGGTTATTTTTCCGGTTTGTTGGGCGGTATTAGCGGCTTTGGCGAGTTGGTTAATGTTGTTGCTGGCTTTATTTAAAAAAAATAGGGCTTGTTTGGTGTGGTCGGTGGTTATTTTTCGGGCGATGACTTGGGTTTTGTTGTTTAAAATAATATCGCGGAAAAATTCGGAACGGGTGAGGTTGGCGGCGTTGACCTTGGCTTCAAAAGCATCATAGGTGGTTTCGTCGATCCGGAAGTTGAGGCGTTTCGATAGCGGTTGGGTCATAGTGTTTTCCTCCGCGATAGCGGCCCGGTGTTGGGTTCAAGGGCAGCGCCCTTGGCACGGTCGCAGGTCAAAGCCGATAGGCGTATGACATGCGGTGCGACTGGCATGATAGTCAGCCAGCTGGTGGAAGTCCAGCCATTGCCCTGTGAGAAGGGAAAATGTAGGCGAAGGCAAGGGTGCCCAAAGAAACTCTTGGTGGCTACCCAACAGGGGAGCAC
>JBAZTX010000005.1:0-10116 GCA_041661725.1 Patescibacteria group bacterium | reverse complement strand
TAACACTAGGACAAGCAGCCAAGGAAACCGGATTAAGCAAACCGTCAATTTCAAAGGCGATCAAAACAGGCAGGCTTTCAGCGGTTAAAACCGAGAATGGAGAATATCAGATTGATCCTGTAGAGCTTTTCAGGGTTTACCCTGTTACCAGTAAACCAAAGGCGAATACTTTACAAGAGGAAACCCTAAGTTTACCCCATGGGTTACAGGCTGCGCTTGATGCAATGCGCGAGCTTTTAGGGCAGGTTGAAGGCGAGCGCGACGATTTACGCCGCCGACTGGATGAAGAAGCAGCCGACAGGCGAGCAAGTGCGGAAGAAGTGAGGCGGTTAACCCTACTAATAACCCACCAGCCGAAGCCAGAGCCAGCGATCAAGCCGCCAGCCGTAAGCCCTTGGTTATGGGTTGCCCTTGTCGTTGCGATCATAGGCGCAGCCGTGGCTTATGCCCGGCTTTATGTTTTGCCGTCTTTTTGATACTTGGCTTTACAGAATCCAATGAAAGACCCCGCCGGATTGTCAGGCCGTGGCTTGTTGGCTAACCATTCGCGCCATTGAAATTCTAGGCCGTACACATCAAGACCAGGCGCGGCCTTTTTTGCTTGCTCAAAGGCCGAAGGCGGAAGCCGCAACGCGCCGGAATTATCCGCCGCCTTGGGTTGTTCAAGGGCTTGCGGTTTTAGGGCTTTTTCATCGGCCAACCTTCCGGCTGTTTTTATCAGAGTAAATCGGACACGATCAACGGCCCGGCCTTCCTTGATTTCTTCCATGCTAACCGAGAATCCCGCCGCGTTTGAGTTTTCGTTGATCTGTTTTAATGCGGGTTCGAGTGTAAAACGCTTTATATCAAACCATTTTTCTAGCTTGCCTTCTGGCACTTTCAACCATTGCCGGAGCTGGTTGATCTGGACATCTAAAACCGGCGTTTGCTTATTGGCGACTGATTCAAGCAGCATATAAAGCGTGACGGCATATTTACCAGAAAGCCCTATCATAAAATGCAACCGTAGACGCGAGAAGCGACAAGGGGCGCGGATTACTTCACACAGCAAAGGCGGTATATCGAAACGCAGATAACCAGTAGTTCTTAAATCTTTATGGGTTTGCGCGTTCAAAAGATTTGATACACCTACAAGCCTTTTCCCATCTTCGTTTAACTCATATTCAACGTGAGTTTTTGAAAGGCGTTTTGCGCTTTCCCATATCCATGAAGCCGTTTTTTCTCCGCCGTGTTGTTCAAATATGGTGTTAATTTTTGATACTCTAATTTCATGGATTCGCACGGTTAAAAGATCGTCCCAGACAGCCGCGACTAGAAACGCCCATAATTTGCGGTCGCGTTCGGTGTAATCGCCTGTAACCTTGGTTATTATTACATCATTAGGCAAAGGAACGGTTGCTGGGTTGTCTTCGGACGCTTCCCACGGATTGCCGGTGGCTTTAACCGCCATAGGTAAGGCGGATTGCTTAAGGGTGGTTTTCGGGGTTTTTGGCATGGGTGCAGCCTCGAAAGGTGATAAATTAAACTGATATTGCGAATCTTTTATTGTCTTTATTCTCGCATTTATGAGCGAGTTGTCAACGGTTTTTATTTTCGCTTTTCCAGTTTAATTTGTCGCTTTTAACGGCGAATTAGTTTTTTTATGTATTCTCGCTTTTAGTCCGGAATTTCTCGCTTTTAGTCCGGAATTTCTCGCTTTTAGTCCGGAATTTCTCGCTTTTAGTCCGGAATTTCTCGCTTTTCGCGTCGGTGTATATAAGGAACGCGCGCGCAGAACACAAAGAACAATAAGAACATTAAAGAACAACACAAGCGGAGCCTGTGGATAACTGAAAAACAGCAACACATCGTGAGAAATTTCATCGCCACTACACCTCAAACCCGGTTAACAGGATGTCGATATAGATTCGTCCTGGTTATCTTCATTCTTGGCGTAATACAGCCTCTAAGAGCGGTTAACAGGATGTCGATATAGATTCGTCCTGGTTATCTTCATTCTTGGCGTAATACAGCCTCTAAGAGCGGTTAACAGGATGTCGATATAGATTCGTCCTGGTTATCTTCATTCTTGGCGTAATACAGCCTCTAAGAGCGGTTAACAGGATGTCGATATAGAAATCACACGGGCAAGAAGTGGGACGCCTTACCCGCATGGATAAAAGCAGCAATTGAAGACTCCAACATCACGTTCCGGTGAGGCGCCTGGCGTGGTGTTGGAGCGAATGCGGGAGAACTTTAAAGTAGGTTTTACTCCAATATGCAAGTACAATGTAATTACAAAATCTCAATTTTTAGGATATGTTCACAATGCCAAGTTCAAAGACTTATCAAATTCGCATAGACGAAGAAGAAAAAAAAGCCACTTTTGCCGTTTTTGCTGAGCTTGGGATAACCCCTGCCCAAGCGGTAAAAATGTTTTTCGCCCAAGTTCGCACAACCCACTCTATTCCGTTCCTTATCGAGCATAGGCCGAACACTGAAACCATCAAGGTGATTGAAGAGGCAAAACGCGGGGAAAACATAGTTGTTTGCAAGGATACGAAAGACCTATTTCATAAACTCGGTATCTAAATGCGAACGCCCATCTTCACGAAGAAATTCCAAAAAGAGCTTAAGAAATGCAAAAGCCGCGGCCTCAATACCAGTGAAATAGGCGATATTATGGCGAAACTCATTGAAGATGAGCCATTGGAGGCAAGAAACAAAAATCATCCACTAAGCGGTGATTTTGCCGGGTGTTATGAGTGCCACATTCGCCCAGATTGGCTCTTGGTCTATATGCTGGATAATGAAGCCAACACGGTCACTTTTTTGAGAACAGGAACACATTCTGATTTGTTTTAAGAGCGGTTAAACTTTGGGTTATTCTGCATAAAGGTACGTAATGCACCATAGGATTTCAAAAATCCATTTTTCAGCACCGTGGCGGATTTTTTCATCAACTATTTTCGGAATCTTGGGTGCAAATAGCGGTAAATCTACCCAAGACTCTATCTTTTAATCGCGCTGCCTAGCGTTGCGCAAACGTTCATTTGCGCAACACAGCGAGCCTTTACGTCGCTTGTGGCTTCCCATGATGCACAAATCTATTGAATAATTAAACATTAACGCAATAGTTTTGTGCAACTATTATGCTCATCGGATACCAGCCATTTTATTGCCACCTGGGGGACACTTTAATTTTATTGAGCATATGATTTTTCAGACGAAAAGCCCGGGTTTCTGTCGGCATACAGCCCCCCAAAAATACCGCTTAATTGAAGATAAAATTTGGTGACCGTAAAATCATCGGCAAATATGGCTATGAAAGGGTTTGCAACAAATCCTATGGTGCGTTACGTACCTTTATGCAGAACAACCCTATGATATGAAGAAACGCAAGCCGAAAATAGAGGTTTCTGGAAAATCTGATAATGAACTAATTGAAGCATCTGAACCAGTTAATGAACAGGATTTTGATGATGAAATACCTTTTTGAGAATGACTTATCCATGTAAAAAAATATGGATAAATCTATTAAGTTTATTGTGTGCTAGTATCAGAAATCATAGAATCACCCGCCCGTTTCCACTCCTTGCGCCTGGGGTCTTCCGCTGGAACTTTAGCAAGACCCAGCAGCGCCCCCAGTAATTCGCCTTTATCGATTGCTGGCTTGCCTGTTTTGGTATCAACCAAACCAGCCAAGATAAGCAGCCCAGCAGAATTACAAAGCTCATGGGTACGAGCGGCGCGTTCCGCTTTTGCTACGGCTCTATTCTCTTCATTGATTAACCTGGCTGCATCCTGTCTCGCCTTGGTTGCTCTCTGGCTGGCTTTTTCAGCTCTTATTATGGCGTTAAACTTCTTATCATCCTGAGCGTTTCTGTTGGATTTTTCAGCCAGCAACACCAGCAATTCTTGCTGTTCGCTTTTTGACTTCAAACCATTGAGATACTTCACCCTGTCATTAAGCCATTCATCATTATTCATAGTGCCGCCTTGTTTCTTGTTGATTGATTGAGCAAGCTCAATTCTAGCAGATTGCGCACGGTTTCACACCGTGTTATCCTTACAGAAGAATGATGTAAGGCGCACTTATACCTTTCTCTAAACACTCCCTCGCTACGCTTGGAGTCTCTATAGAGAAAGGGTGCGCTCTCCGAGGGCAAAATAAAAAGCATGATATTCGCATGGCTTCATATCACCTAACCGCAAAGATAGGCAAAAAAGGCAAAGCCGCCGCCCATGCCGCCTATATTGCCCGCGAGGGAAAATATAGCGGTCGTGACCGCTACGAAGACCTAGAAGCCACCGCCAGCGGAAACATGCCGGAGTGGGCAGCGCATAATGCCGCCCATTTCTGGACAGCCGCCGATGAACACGAGCGCATCAACGGCTCTGTTTACCGGGAAATCGAAGTAGCCTTACCTCGTGAACTAACACCCGCGCAGCGGCTTGAATTAGTGCAGGAATTCATCGAGCAGGAGATAGGCGACAAACACGCCTATCAATTCGCCATCCACACACCTAAAGCCGCCCTTGAAAAGGACGACCAGCCCCACGCGCACATCATGTACTCTGAGCGAATCAGGGACGGCATAGCGCGCGACCCAGAGCACTATTTCAAGCGGTACAACGCCAAGAATCCTGAGAAAGGCGGCGCTAAAAAATTTAGCGGAGGCAAGAGTTCAAAAGAGTTAAAAGATGAACTGTTAGGCTTGCGAGAGCGTTGGGCAACTTTGCAGAATATGCACCTTGAAAAACACGGGCATAACGACCGCGTAGACCATCGCAGTTTAAAAGATCAATGTATCGAACGCGAACCAGAAAAACACCTGGGCGCTATCGGCGTTAACCGACTTAACGCGCACGCCATAAGCGCCCTACTTGAGCGTAGAGCCGCCGAGGGCGAGCTGGAACGAGCGCAGCGTGAAGTATCCATAATTGACCTGTCAGGCGACCTGGAAAAAGCCAAGGCTGAAAGGATAGACGAGAGCCTAAAAAGCTATAAGCCACTTTTTAATACAGCAGACAAAAAAGCAGCCGAGGAAGGTCATAACGAAAAACAACGGGGTTTGATTCTGGAACAGGTTAAAGAGATCCTAATTCAACGCATTGAATCCGGGGTGATGCCACGGATAAACGAAAAGAAAAGCTTTGACCTTGAAGCCGCAGAAACACAACAAACCAAGCAGCCAGAAAAGCGCATAGAGCCGGTTTTACGCCAAGAAGTAAAGCTGCCACCACCAAAACCCGAAGTAAGCTCTGTAGAGCTTGCAGAGCAGACCCGAAGCCGGTTTTTTGAGGAAACCAGGGAAGCTTGGTTGAAAGAAACAACGAACAGATACACCCAGGAGGCGGAAGGACTAACCCAACAATACTGGAAGCTAAAGGGAGAAGAACCCAAGGAACCGCTGCTTTTCGGAAAAAAAGACTGGGAAATACGGCATGGGGACTGGGTTAACCGGGTTAATGGCATAGCTGCTGAGGTCAAAGACAAAAAACAAATCGCCGAGGTGGTGAAGAGCGGCAAATTTGACGATGACCCGAACAAAGTATGGGGTTGGAATCAAAAAGCCCAGGAGCGGCTTGAAAATGAGCGTCCAGAGCTTGCCCAGGCTTTGAAAGAAAAACACCAGGCAGAGCAGCAAAAAGCGAAAAAAGAAGCCATGCTAGACAAAACCCTGTCAGCCTTCAAAGTCCACGCATTCAAACGCGAGATGAAAGCTTTTGGTTATGGTGAAACCGGCAAACAGTGGAACGCCATACCCGAAAAACTGCGCACTATGATAGAGGGATTTAACCAGTTGCCGAAAGAAGCGCGGCCTATGGCTCTGGAGGGTATGCGCGAGGTCTGGACGCGCAAACCAGAGACCGCAGAGAAAATCGCTCAGCAGCTTGAGCAGGCCGAGGAACAAAACCGCGACAGAGGGATGAGTCGCTAGACTAAAAAAGTCAACACTCATCATTTTGTCTACTGTTTAGGTATTTTTATGCCCTGGAAGCCGCTAAAATCCAGGATAGCCGATTTGAACAGTAGACAAAAGGGTTCATTTTGTCTAGTGTTTCTGATGTTTTTTAGTAGCTTTTAAACTTACGATCTTTTTTATGTGATAATTCAGCACAATACTTCTATGCCATTTTTTGGTATAGCAATCATGAGTATCAAGTATCATAATTATGAGAAAAAATATAAAAAAAATTGATCGCGAATTCTTAGATATAGAAAATTCGTTTATTGATCTTGCAAACAAGCATTGCGATTCTGGCGACCATAAAAAAGTTAGTATTGCGTTTTTACATGCCGCTGCACGTTTTAATGCTTTTGAAGTTTGGGCAAGTGCTGCTGATATAGCAGAGTTCAAATCGGAAAAGAATACTGAGAAAAAGTATTTTGAAGCTATATACAAAAAACGACTCGACGAGGAGTTCAATGAATTCGAAACTAATTTTGATAGGTACAAAAAAGAGCTTGCTATCTAACAGAATGCTACTTAGGAAAACATTAGACAAAAGGATACGTTCTGTCTAATGTCTGGCGTTACGCCGGAAACAAAAAACCGCCATTTCTGGCGGTTTTTTATGGTGGTTTTGAACCATTAGACACATCGTATCGAAATGTCTACTGTTTAACCTAAAAACCGCAGTTGATCAAAAGTATAAAATCTGTAAAGCTTGCATTCTTTGAGCCTAGCCATGATTTTACCTCCCAAAGTTATTCACCCAACGGGTGAGCCAGAATTTACGCCTAAAAAGTCAGAAATAAGCGCACTGATTGCCGACACCTTTAACGGAAAAATACATATTGAATGGGATCCACAGGCACAAGTGACCACAATGGGGCAACTTGCGTTTTTCATACAATATTTAAAAACGGGGCATCGCTTGATGCCTTGGGTTGAAGAATGTCCCTTGCGCTATACCAGTCCTAACGCCCCTAAAAAGATAAATGTCTTGGGATCTTTTGTGCTGTCCATTTTGGCGGGGTATACCCGTTACGCCCATATTACGCGAATACAAGGGGATTGCGTCAATGCCCCCTTATTGGGCATGACTAAAGTGGTGGGAGAAGACAGTGCGCGTAATGCGTTGAAAGCCATTGAAGAAAATGCAGGCATTTCCTGGATGCAAAAGCATTTATATCAATCCTATAGTCCACTGCTGGAACTGCCGTGGATATTGGATGCGGATGTCACCATCAAAACCTTATATGGTCATCAAGAAGGGGCCTCGGTCGGCTACAATCCCCACAAGCCTGGGCGGCCATCGCACACCTACCACACCTACATGATAGCCAATGTGCGCCTAATCCTGGAGGTTGAAGTCCAAGCGGGCAACCGGAGTTCATCCGCTTATACAGCCCCCGGGCTATGGGCATTGCTCGACCGCATTCCCCGTGCGCATTGGCCGGCCTTTATTCGGGGCGATTCTGATTGGGGAAGCGACACGATAATGACCGAAGCGGAACAACGCGGGGTCGACTATTTGTTCAAACTCAAGAAATCGCCCTTGGTGAAAAAACTTATCCATCAATATCATTGCAAATCCGGTTGGGAAAAAACGCACGAGGGCTTTGAAGCATTTTCCACTGAACTGAAACTGATCACCTGGAAAACTGCCCGCCGGGTGGTGATCGTTCGGCGTCGATTAGGCAAAGACCGCGCCCAAGCACCGAGCAATGCCTTGCCCCACCAGTTTTCGCTGGTTGAACCTGCCGAAGACCTGTCCGCATTCGAATACAGTGTCTTGGTGACATCGTTGGACGCAGAGGTGATAACGATTGTTCAGCATTACCGTGACCGCGCTGATTGTGAAAACAACTTTGATGAAATCAAAAACCAATGGGGCTGGTGTGGGTTCGTCACCCAGAAACTCGCCCCCTGCCGTTTAATTGCAAGAATGATTGCGCTGGTCTATAACTGGTGGTCATTGTTCGTCCGCTTGGTCGAAGCTGAGAAACATTATGAAGCCATTGTGTCCAGGCCGTTGTTATTGCACGGCGTGGGCAAGCAAACTCAGCATGCCGGACAAACAACACTCACCATCACCAGCAGCCACGGCAGGGAGTCTTATGTGAAGGCGGCCTATACGCGGATATGTGCATTTTTTGACGAGTTGAATGCAATTGCGCCGCAGTTGACCCCTTTGCAATGCTGGTATCGAATTTTAAGTGAAGCAATGAAAAAATATCTGAAGGGAGCCGTCTTAAAACCGCCAGATTTGATAAGTTGCGTGAGCTAAACGCTCAACATAACTCAATTTTCCTTGTCAAGTTTATGCTGATTTTTATTGGTAGGGATATGCTCAACTACGGTTTTAAGGTTTAACAAAAAAAACCAAGAATAACGCAAAGCTCAGCGGCGCGGCGTAGCGTAGCGGAGTTCGCTGGAGCGTTGATTTAGTCTTTGTTATTGTTTTGTTGGCGATCCTAGGCGTTTTGACAAGGTAATTCCAAGCTGGTGGAGAGGATGTTCGTACAATTTGTTTAGGATAAAGGCAAACGTTATTGTTACTAAACTGCATAGGAAAAAACGCGGTAATGGTGACATAGATATTCTAGCGAATAACAGCGGCATAGCATTATGAAGTAAATAAACACTGTAGCTAATTTGCCCTCCAAAGAAGGCTACTATCAACAATTTTTTTGATGGTACGCGTTGGTTTGCAAGATTAACGGACACCCCTAGGATAATCGCATAGGCGAGTGCGCAAAATAAATTGAATGATAATTTTAGAATAGGATGATTACTTATACCTGCATCGCCGAATTTTACGAAATACCATCCTAAGTAACCTAATGCTCCTGTAGCGATCGCCAGTAATACTAAAGCTGGTGCAAAGGCTAATGGTCGACTTTGACTAAAATGAAAAGTTAATACTCCTAATAAAAACTCAATTAACAACACCGGTAAATGTACTGTTAGTATTGAAAAGATTTTCACATCTTGATTTTCTAGATGCAAAGTAAAAAGCACCAAGTTAGTTATTAATGCAAACAGCATTATCCAAAGCAGCTTATTTAATGAAGAACGCACCCATAATGCTAAGAGAGGCAGTAGTAGATAGAATTCGATTTCTGGGGGTAAACTCCAGTAGGCAGGATTGAAAAAAAAAGCCTCCTCCTTTGAGTGTAGGGTATGCAGCATGCCTAGATGATTGAATAAATAATGGAGCTTATTGGGATCATCAGGTCTTAAGAAAAAATAAATCCATAATGAAAGAAAATAGAGGGGATATATGCGAAAGAATCGTCTCACGGAAAAACTGCGGAGCTGAATTTTTCCACTGGCAATATGCGGCGCGAACACAAAGCCGCTGATAACAAAAAAGAAATCAACACCCGTCCAGAGAAAACTTAACCAGTTTCGCTCATCGCCAAACACTATGGGGCGGTAGTGACACGCCATCACCATTAGCGCGGCAATGCCACGATATAGCTCAATAATCGGATTCATTCAATTACAGAAACGGAATGTACCAGCAATAACGCGAAAGACATACGTTTTACTTGAGTATCAAAAAAATCATATATGTACCCCTTCTTTGACGAAACAATGGAAAATCAAACGCCTAACAAGTGATTATATGGTTTCTGTATATCTTCAGTGTTCTCCATAATAGCACAGAGTCTATTGCCCCCTATAATTTGCGATTCGACTAGACAATTTGAACCCTTTTGTCTACTGTTCAAAAACCCGCACTGGCATTGGCAAGGCTTCCGGCGCTTCTCAACAACCAAACAGTAGACAAAACGATGAATGTTGCCAATGTCGTTTACAAAATGACCGCTTGAAGAAGCTACGCCCGCAAGCCGCCAGACCTGCAAAAATTCCATTTTAAGCCTACCGGCGGTCAACCGTTTTTTGTGGTGACTGGCCGAGCCTTGCCAGCTCATCAAGCTGCCGTTTTTTGACCAGTCACCACAAAAAACGGTTTTCAAAAAAGCGGGCTGGACTGTTGCTGGTTTACCGTTAGACTATTGTAATATTTTACAATAGGAAACCCAATGTTAACACTAGGACAAGCAGCCAAGGAAACCGGATTAAGCAAACCGTCAATTTCAAAGGCGATCAAAACAGGCAGGCTTTCAGCGGTTAAAACCGAGAATGGAGAATATCAGATTGATCCTGTAGAGCT
>JBAZTX010000004.1:0-21509 GCA_041661725.1 Patescibacteria group bacterium | reverse complement strand
ATCGCGTTCGTTGTCCAGTTTGGCATTTGGGATAAGCTCGCGTTATTCTTCTACCAGAATACTTTGCTTGCTGGCAAACCCGGCGCGGCTTTGGGCCACGAAATGCTCAAAACAGTCAAGAAAGAGTAGAGTAAACGAAAGGTTTAAGAGGGAGACTGCTGTTTTGTTGTATTATTATTGCGTAGGGTAACAATAAATTGTTTTTTCGATTGAAACCTATCAAATTATATCAAAACATATCCAAACATATCTAAAACGATAAATTAAGATGATTCTTTTAGTAGCGGGTGGTTACTACGCTTTGAATGCTTGCTTTGCGTTCAAGGTTGCCTGCTGGGGTTTTATTTCCGTTCACGGTTTTACTGGTTTGCTTTGTTCGGTATGAAACCCCACTCGCCGGAAGTTCAGGAGCAAAGGTTTCGTAAGTGGAACGAACGGTTCGACGACTTTGACTCTGTTCTTCAAAGGGAGTACGAAAAGTTTGTAGCAAAAACCCGGTTGTCTCCTAATCTTCAACAGCTTAAAGAAGAAGTATTCCCTAGAACTAAATTCGGCGATACTCAAAACTACGAAATGTACCGCCACTTCTATTACTTGGCCTCTAAAGGTTTCCACTCAAAGTTTCAGATAACGAACAAAATCTATGTCCAAGCAAAATCTTAACCAGGCACCGCCCGGTATTCCTCTCAAGCGGGTTGAGTCTTCAGCTAGTGCGGTATCCGACAAGGTGGGTAAAGTCGAGGATGAAGCGCCTCTCCCGGAACCCTTCGAGACTACTGACGCGGTTGAACGCTCTCTTGACGCGCCTGATGAGGATGAGCAGGAAGACGAAGATGACGCGAGGGAGGAGGCTGAGGATTTTGAAGATAAGCTAGACGGGGTTGGTAACTTCGAACCGGCGCAGAATGTTTTTGGGGAGTCGAACGTTGTTACGGAAATGGAAAACGAAGGCGACAAGCTTAAAGTAATTCTTGAAGGCGCGCGCAGCACTAACCCGCATTACGCGAATATCATTCCCTTCGACTTGACGCTTGCGAAGATTAAGGATACGGACGATCGTCAAAACGCTCGACTCGGGAGTGAGTGCTTAGTGCTTGCGGTTGACATGTTTGGTTTTCAGTCTCTCCCGGCGGCCCACTTATGGGAGGAGTTAAAGACGGAGATTGAAATTATGCGGGCGGACAAAGGCTTCGCCGCTCAGTTGATGGTTACGCAAATTCAACAATCTCAAATCTCGAAAAAGGTCTCCAAGCAAGAACAACGCGCTAACCGCGGTGGCTTGCTCGGAGGCGTTCGCCGAGAAAATCAACCAAATGAACAAGGAGATGCGTTTTACTAAATGAAAACAACCATTACGCTTGAAGATAAAGAGTGGCTCGAAATTTCCATTCACGAACTCGCGTTTTTCTTTGTGGGAATTTGCCTAGCGGCTGGACAATTTTATACGGTTATTGCCGCTTTGGGTTTAGTGCTATTAGTCCAACCGAAACACCGAGGAACTCCAATTATCCTAAAACACAAAATCAGAGTGAAACAATAAAATGGACTACTACTCGACTATTGTTACTATCGCGCTTTTCTTTTTTGGGGTGGCGATTGGCTGGATTTTTTCTAGTCCGTACAACAAAGCCCGCGTTAAGCAACTCTTTTCGGGTAAGCCTCAGCTCGTAGTGCTGTTGGCTGGAGAAAACCCGAGCTTGGTTTTTTCAGTCGTAGACAAGCCCCTTAGCACGGACCCGATTAAGGCGAAGTTCGGAAAACAAGAAATGGTGCTCATCCCGAACCCGACGCTCAACAAGCACGTGGGAGTCGTGGAGTGTGGGTTGTTCGACCCGGCGGACGGGAGGCAAATCCCAATGGAAGCGCTCGTTCATTACAGGGACGTGCTGACGGAGGAAGTGGACAAACAGGGTAATCGTAAGGTTGTGTTGGCGGGTTTTACGAACGCGCGTTTGTTGGGTAAGCTTGTAGGCCCTTCTCAGTTGCAGGCTTTGGTGAATCAGTATTTTGCTTGGACGAAGAACAAAGCTTTGAGTGACTTGAAGAATAACCCGATTTACACTTGGCTACCGTGGGTGACGCTTTTGCTTGCGCTTGTCGCGGTTCTCGTTTCAATCTACAACGTTTCTCTTACGACTGGTTTGATGAATCAAGTTACCGCGTTGCCTGGTGCTTTGAATCAAACGATTGGAGTTGCTAGAGTTGGCTAATACTGCTCAACCGTCGAGTGCCTCTCCCGGTCAGGAGCAAATAGGCTTCTCGCTCCAAGACACGGTTCGTTACGATATTTGGGGAATTTACAAGCGAGTTTCTCGGTATCAGAAAGAGATGCTCATGGAGAGCGCCAAGTTTCGAGGCAGAGTCAAAACGCGGACCGCGTTGGAGGCGCTCAATGAAATGTACGACTTCGTAGACGAAGTGGACCTCAAAAACAACATGTACTACCGCAACAAGCAACTAGAAGATTTTTCGAAGTTCACGAACTTCTTTTACCAGCCGTGCTTGCGAACGCTTATGCCTTATCGTTCGGGTAATGCTCAATTCCTTCCGGCTGAGTTAAGCACGGAGTTTTTGTTTCACTACCGTCGTTGGAAAAAACTTTGTCGCTACTTAGTCGAAGTGTCGGGTATTGCGAAGTTTGAACGGCCTAAAGAAGTTTCAGAAGAACTCGCGTTTAGCAAACAGTGATTTACTATGTTTTTGGAGGATTTTGGTAAAGCCATTATTGCGCTAGTCACTCTGGCTATTGTGTGGCAAGTCGTGGCTGGAGTGTTTTTCAAGTGAATCCTTTTGGTTACAAACCTTCTCGTAACTCCGGGCGTGTGTGGAGTGTGAAACCTAAAATGACGACGATTAAACTTTTGTTCAAGCACAACGAGAAACTCACCAACGAAGAGTTAATCCTTCGTGGTGAGCAGGTTCGTCAGGAGTGTGCTGGGCCTGCCGGAAGCCTTAAACCGTTCGGGATTACTGTAGAGGCAGAGGGCGACGTGAAAACAAATAGCACCTTAGTTACTTTTGCTTGCCCTAGCAGGATTTTCAAAAAGAAAGCTCTCAAAAAGAAGTTTTTGGAGAAAGTGCCGTTTATGGAGAAAAAAACGAATTCAACCATTACTTTCTTGGAAGAGCAAGAGGAAGACTAGTGTATTCTCCTCAGCCTTTAGCGTTAGAGACTTTTCCGGTTCGTCCTGAGCGTGTGCCGTGGAGTCCTAACCCTACGATTGAAGCAGTTAAGCGCGTGAGTAACGCGGACGTGTACGATAAGAACTTCAACATTATTCGCAACGATATCCATATCGGCAAACTTGACTGGGTGCAGATGGGTATCGGGCCTGAAGGAACGGGTAAGACTTGGGTGGGGATTCGGGATTGTTGCGAGATTGACCCACAATTCCTAAAGCAAAGCAAAGACTTACCTCAAGTGCCCTTCACGCTGGAGGAAGTGAAGCAGTTTCTAGAGTTGTGGAGGACGAACGATTTTTACAAACGCCGAGGCGTGGGTTTGTTAATTGACGAAGGCGCAGCGTTGTTGTCCAGCCGTAGCGCGTCGTCCAAGGAAAGTAAAGAGTTAGTGACTCTCTTGACTCAGATTCGTGCGGAGTTCGGTTTCTTTATTCACATTAATTACCAGTCGCAACGCTTAGCCGACAGTTGGCTTAGGAACGACAGGGCTAAGAGTATTGCGAAGACTTACTTTAGTTTTGACTACAAAGACCAAGTTCATCGTGTGGGTAACGTGCATTACTACAACAAAAAGCAAATGGAGAAGATTAAGAAAGACCAGTCTTCGGGTCAGATTACTTGGCCTGCCTTTCCTTCTTTCAGGTCTACTTTCGAGCCGGGGGATAAGCGGTTTGTGGATATTTACAATTTAGTGAACGAGAAGAAGTACGCTCATTACACTAGCGCGGAGACTGAAAAGAAAACGAAGAACGCGCGGGCGGGTCGCGTGAATGATTTGCTTGGGCGGTTGCAACTTGCTAAGATTGATGCGGACGTGGACAAACAGCGGAAGATTCGCGCGCAACTCAAAGAACTGGGGTATGAATAAGTATGAAGAGTAGCGATTGGTTTGGAGTTGGAGTTTTCGTTGTTTTAACGGTAGGAATTGCGGCGTTTCTAATTCCTGTTTTAGTAACGAATTTGGAGTTAGCTTCCCCCGGTCCACTGACGGCTACTTATGGCGGACCGATTGAGTTTATTTCTCCTTTACTTGCGTTACCTATTCTACTAGTTGCTGTTGGAATTTTAGTTGCGGTGCTTAGATAATGAATTTGTTTGAGAACTTGTTTTTCGTCGCGTTCGCGGCGTTTACTGCGGGAATGTTTCCAGTTTTACTACACCGTTTTGGAGTCTTCAAAGCCGTTGGTAAAACAAAGTGGGGTGAACGAGTAAGCGAGTTTTTCGGGAGTAAAGAACCAACCATCTTCGTAAAAAACGCTTTTCAAATTTTAGCGTTTGCTTACCTAGCCAACATGTTCTTTACAGGCCTCACGAACTACGCGTTCATCGGTCAAGCATGGGAACCCATCATCAGTACTATCAATTCGTGCAACGGTACTGTCACGATCACCCAAGGCGTGTCGCATTGTGCGCCTTCGTTGGGTTTGAACTTTTCGTCTACTTTGCCGTTCCCGTCCTTTACGCCTTAAGGACTTACTACCTCTACCCGTTGTTTTTCTTTTTGCCGGTTGCTTTGGGTTTGCTTTATCATGCCATTGAACCTACCGTTGGTTAGCGCGTTAATCCTACTCGTAGGGCCTGTGTTGAGCGACTTGAAGGTTCAACGAGTAGCCAGCATTAGTTGGATTGCTATTCTGGTTTACGGGTGGTGTAACGCGTTCTTTTGGAACGCGAGTGACGCTATTGCGTTCGCGTACTCGTTTAGTATTTTGTGGTTGGGTTTGAATTTCATTCCCGACAAAGAACTTGCGTTGGGGGATAAGAATATTGCGTTGAGTTTGTGCGTCCTGATTCCTCACTTTCTCCTCCCGGCGTTTGGTTTAGCGTTGAGTGGCTTGATGCTCGTAACGAAAATTTACAACAAACCCGTACCCTTCATCCCCTTGCTTTTCCTGAGTTTGTGTTTTTTCCTTATATAATGTAAAGGAAACTTTACGCTACCCTTATTTACCACCACGCAGTATTTACTTCCAGTATTCCCTTATGGTTGCTGCTCGGTCTTATTCTTCTGCTTCTTCAACCTCGGCGGCAGGAAGAAGCGTCGCGCCTCCAAGCCTAGGAAAAGGCAAAAGCGCGAATGGTGGTTTTACTCCCGCCAACCCTAAAGGAGACACTTCACTCTACACTCCAGGCGTTGTAACGCAAGGCACTCGTAAAACGATTTCAAGCGAAGGCAAACTAAGCGCCGTTACTGGCCAAGCTGAACCTAACATTTCTCTCGCAGGAGGCGGAGTAGGCGTGGGCGTGGGGTCGAGGATTGTTTCTCGGACGACTAGCCAGCCTATCTCGTTGCGTGGTGCGGCTCAGGAGGCGAGCGCGGCTAGTACTGCGGTAGCGTTTCAACCAGGTATCGTTGAGCGTTCCGTGACGGTTCCGGGTCGGACGGAGACGGGTCCTGCGGGTAGTCGGACTTTTCGGGACACTCAAACTACGCAGTTGTTTTATCAGTCTAAGAAGGGTGACTTGTTTGCTTTGCCTTCTACGGTTGGTTCGAAGCGCGCGAGTTTGGAAGGACGCTTAATCGCGGCAGAAGCGAAAGGCGAAGTCACTTCTTCTACCGTTGGGCGGAACTTACAAGCCATCGGGTTAGGTTCAGGAGGAGTCGTCGCGCAGTACAAGCAAATGCTTGAAGCAACTGAGACGCCTAAAACGGATTCAGTTTCGTTTGCGAGCGCTCCTGAACAAACTGAAGTCGGTAAGTATTTCGCGTCTTTGAGTCCTCAGAACTTGTCGCAATACAAGCGTGACGAAGAAGGTAATTATGTTTACTACAAAGTAGGGAACTTGTATAGCCCTCTTCCTCCTGGTCCTTCTCAAGTAAATACGGGAACTCAGGCTAACTTTAAGGATATTGGGGCTAGAGCGAGTTTTGAAAAACTCAATCCTTTGGAAAAAGCAACGGTAACGGCTGAAGCAACTTTGTTTAGTCCTAAAAGTTTTGAACTCATTGGAGCAAGCGTTACGGGAAACCGTGACTTATCAACACAAATCATTGGAGAATATGTACAAAAACGACAAACAGAAACACAAACAAGTAAAGAAGGAGCATTCAAACAAGCAGGCGACGTATTCATTACGAGCTTCAAAGACACCAGAACGCTCGCGGGAACAACCGCCCAAGGTGTTGCCCTCGGGTACGCGATTCCCGCAGCCGTCGGCATTGCCGGAACAACGGGAGCCGTCGGTCTTACTGGTGGTTATTCTTACTTCGCCGCCAAAGCACAGGGCGCGGACGAAGCGGACTCACTCAAAGCAGGCATTTTGGGCGGCGCGACGGCGGGAGCGTTCACGAAAATTCAAGCACTCGCCGCGACGAACCCCAACTTGGCGAAAGGCGCAACGCAAGCGCTTACAGCAGGCTTACTGGGATTCGCAGGGTACGCTGGGGGAGAAGCGGCGGCTAAAGAAGGGAAGGACGTTAAAGTGGGACAAGTGGGTGGGATCGCGCAAGCCACGACGTTCTTAGTGGGAGCTGGGGCGGGTGGGAAGTTCGCTAAAGACAACCCGTTTCCAATCAAAACGGAAACGGTGAGAGTGCCGGTTGGAACTCAGAAAACGAGTCAGACTGACGCGACTGGTAAAACTTCAAGCGTTGAAGTGCCGACTTACAAGGAAGCGTACAAAGCACTAACTTACCAGGGGCGGAGTGGTAAGAGTTACCCGTTGGCTGGACGAACGGAAACGGGTAAAATTCTTGTTGGAAAATACCCGACGGCTGAACAAACGCCTAGTATTCAAGCGTTCAAAACTCTCGGCCCTAAAGGTTACGTCGTTATCGAGTCAGGTTTGGAGGCAGGTTACTATTCGCAAGAGCCTGTCTTGAAAGCGGCTGGGTTTTCTCCTGAAGCGGCTAAAGCTACTCAGGCGGGTATTAGTTTGGCTTACAAAGTTCAAGGCACTCAAAGCGCATTCACTCTGAACAAACTGCCTGAAACGACTAAGAGCGCAGGTCGAGACGTTCAACTAGCCGTGAAGTTCCTTCAAGGCAAAGTTCAAAAGTATCAAGGTTCGTTTGCTCAACGCTCTCAGCAAAAGTCTGAGTTTCGGGGTTACGAGCCTGCCGATATTGACCCAATCCTCAAAACTACGAGTGCGCAAGAAGCTAGTAAGATTGCGAAAGACTTAACGGCTTACTTAAACAAGCAAACGATTGAAGGAAACAAGTACGCGATTGACCCTAGCAAGCCCACCCTCATCGTAAACAAAGACACGGGCGTTCATGCTTTTGATATTCACTACCAAGGACAACCTTTAGACTATACGCTCGGCGCTCAACCCCAAAGCGATAAAGCGTTTGGTATTAGTATTAACCAACCCACTCGAACGATTGAGGGGCAACCCGTTCAGAGTTTAACCGAGCAGTCAACGCGCAAACTCGCCAGCGCGTTCACGCTTCGCTCGGAAACGACTGCGCGTAAAGTTCCTGGTCCCGGGCCCGAAACTTACCGTGCTAAAGATATTGTGGACGTTTACCCAAACGTCGAAACAATCCTGTCCAGCAAAGAACTTTACGGGGCGAACGTGGCGGGAGCGCGCGCACAACTCGGCACGGTAATGAGTTACTTTACTAAAACGGGTCAAGTGACTCAGGCTGACTTTGCTTCGCGTGGGTTGAAGTTCGAGTACTACCCTGAAGGCAAACCAGTTAGTATCACGCCGTTGAGTCCTGGTGCTTCGGGTGCGGCGGTTGCTAAAGCATCCACGTTTAGGTTAGCTTTAGCGTCTCAGTACGCTTCTCCAGCGCGTTCTGCTAGCCGACCTTCTACTTACCGTCAGCCCGCTAGTTCATCTTCGAGCTTTAGTGCGTTAAGCCCCAGCCCCAGCAAGTACCCAAGCGCGTACAGCATTTCTCCTTCACCGTCACCTTCACCCAGCAAGTACAGCCCTTCACCTAGCCCCAGTCCTTCTCCTAGCGTTTCAAGTTACGCTTACAGCCCTTCGTCAAGCGCCAGCGCGTACAAATCACCCAGCCCTTCAACCTACAAGTCTCCAAGCCCCAGCACTTACGGTTATGCTAGTGGGTATCGTTTTGGTTCAGGTGGTTTTGCTGGAGCGTCACCTTCTTCAGGCGGGTTTACAGGCAAAACGTTTAAGAGTTTCGGCTTGAAAGGAAAGAAAGTGAAGGGCAGGATTCCTGACTTGTTTTCGATTGGACTAACGCAAAAAACCACGGGCAGAACTACTTTTATTACTCCTTCTACCAAACGCATCGAAAAGTCCAAGTTGTTTAAACGCTCGGGTGGTTTTCTAGCGCCCACCGGAGAACAACTCAAAGGACTAGGCAAAACTCCCTACCGACTAGGCAAGTTCTTCTAACAATGCGTGGACAATTCGGTTTTGCTAACGTCGTCCTCACCCTAGCCCTAATCTTGTTCTTCTTCATCTTCCTACCAGGACTCACGGCAGGCGCAAACATTATTCTCAATAGTTCAGCGGCGACAAGCGCCAACACTTACGGAGGCAGCGCCGCAGGAGTTTTGTTCGGAGTTATTTTTTTCGTAATGCTGGGCGCAATCGGAATGAACCTAGCACGGAGTAGCAACTAAATATGAACAACAAGCGCGGGCAATTCAGCATCGTCAACTTCGGAGTCTTCATCATTGTATTCTTGATTACGGCAGCGTTCTTCCCAGTCATTAGTTCATTCATCGGACTAGTAACGAGCAACAGCGACGTTCCCGAAAGCGGCAAAACACTCTTCGGCCTCATTCCAGCCTTCATCGCGGCCACGCTCATCGCTAGTTTGTTTGCTTACGCTTCATCCCGGAAAGAATAATGCGAAAACAACTCCTCCTCCTGGCACTCCTAACCCTAGTCGGTCTCGCCCAGCCCGTAGCAGCGGCTTGCTATACTGGAGGAAGTTGGAGTTTCACTTACTGCCAAAACGTGACGGTGTACAACAACGACACGGCCTACCAAATGGAAGAGAACAGCACCGTGTTCGTCCAGTTCAACCACGCCGCACTCGTTACGGCAGGCAAATCACTCTCTAACGGCGCAGACTTGATTCTCGCTTATGGGCCTCAGGAACTCGCGCGCTTCAACGGCACTGCGTTCAACAACGATTCCGTTCAAATCTTCTTTAGCATACCCAAATCCATTCCCGCGGGTAGTAAAGATTCTAACTACTCCTTCTACTACGGCGACGCGGGAGCCGCTCTAGCCAGCCGAAACTATAACATTTCGCAAGTGTTTTACTACTTCGGAGATGACTTCAACGGCAACACTCTAAACAGTTCAGGATACTGGCAAGAAAGCTCAGGTGCCTACGCAGGAACCGTGGCTAATGGCTTGTTCAGTATGAGCATTGCCAACGGGAGCAGCGCCAACATTTACGCGTTCAACCGCACAAACGGAGCTTTCGCCGACACGAACGCCACCGTCGTTTTCAGAGCAAGAAACACGACAGCAGGAACCATGGTGCAGTACCTAAGCGGTTTTTGTAAAACTACTGACTTGCCGGGTTGTGGTGGTGTTGCTCACCCTGCTTACTCTTTCAGAGGAGGCACTACCGGAATTTACTATGGTTCCGATTTAGCCGCTTCACTAGATTACGTGCCTAGCGGAGGTTCAACCTTCCACACTCTGGATTTGCGACTAGAACCTACTAGTTCGCGCCAGCAATACTGGCGTGGTTTAAACCAAACCAACCCCGGCAACTCAACAGTAGCAACAGGAACCTGGAACCCGACCTTCGGTAACGACGGAGCAGGAACCCCCCTAGGCCTAGAGTTCGACTGGATCGGAGTTCGCAAACGAACCACAATAAACGAAGCAACCACCCTTACAGCTGCCGAAGACACAAAACCAGCCGTGTCCATCACGATTTACGCGCCCACCAACACAACTTACTACAACGGCACTACCACCCCGTTCATTTTTAGCGTAAACGACTCCATCAACGGAACTAGTTACCCTGTTTGGACTCACGACAACGGCGTAGTCACGAATATCGGTCAAATTGCCAACGGCACCACCAGCACTTACACGTTCAACACGACCAACGGACCTAACAACGCGACAGTAAGCGCGTACACCAGTGGAGGCGGCAACGGCACCACCAGCACTTACTTCACCTGGACAAACGGTTTAAACATTACCGCATACAACGCCAGCCAAGGCGTTTCTACCTACTTGAACAACGTGTGGGTGAACGTTAGCGACGGCACGAACAGCACCGTAACGACAGGAGCGACTACCCCGTTGAGTTTGGAAACTCGGAATTTAACTCACGGTTCAGTTTCTATTGAAGTATTCAAGCCAGGGTATGCGTCTGCAAACATTAGCGCAGCCATCAATTCCAACTCGAGTGCTTACTACAACTACTTTGTTCCGTTGTGGCGCTTACAAGAGTTTCACTTAGATTCAGGAAACGGAACCAATGTAACAAGCTTCAGCCTCACGGCCTACCAGTCAGGTTTGAACAGCACTTACTCAACCTCAAACGGCACCATTCAAATCAGCCTAGGCTCCCTACCCACCGGCACCGTCGTTTTTCAAGTCACCGCGACAGGCTACAACAGCACCAACACAAGCTTTAGCATTAACTCATCCTCAGAAATCAACGCCACGCTCACCACCACCGCAGCCGGAATTATCATTTACGCTTACGACGAAACCTTCACAACCACCAGAATTTACTTTAGCTTCCTAAGCACAAACAGTTCGGGAAGCGCAAGCGACTACAACAGCAACTACTTCTGGAACGGCACGTACACCAACACCAGCCTCACGCGCGGCTTAACCACCCTCACGTTCAACAATTCAATCAACGGCACTTACGGGTCCAGGTCCTACATTACCACCATTGACTCAACCACAGCCGCCATCCTCAACGTGTACCTCCTGAACTACTCTTTAGTCACTGCCGTGTACGAGAACGTTTGCACGATTACCAGCGCAGGCACTACCATCGCAGGCGCAACCGTCACCTTCCAAAAAAGCATTAGTGGAAGTTACGTCACCGTGGCCCAAGTTACTACTGGAAGCGACGGGTGCGCCGCGTTATGGACCGACAGTGCTACGCTCTACCAAATCGTGGCAAGCGCGACTGGCTACAACACGGGGACGGTCACGGCCTACGGCAAGTCAACCCAATACCTAGTCCTCACCAGCTCCTCAGTCGTGCTGGGTTGGAGTTCAACTTACGCCGACGACCTAGACCTCGTACTCTCCAGGCTCCAACCCGAGCAAGCCAGCCTCTACACCAGCCCCGTCGTCGTCAACTACACAGTGTACTCCTACAACGGCACTCTCACTAGCTTCGGAATGTACTGCGAATACAACGGCACGTCAATCTACAACGTCAACGTCACGGGCAGTCCTTCAGGCGGTTCAACCACCAGTTCAATCGTTACGACAAACAAAACCAACCCCACCTACTTCTTCTGCTACGGGTACTTCACCCGCTCAGGCTACAACAACACTTACACCAACCGCACGTTCTACATTTACAGCGCCAACACGACTTTCAGCAACGCTAGCATCAGCCAAACCGTCAACAACTCAATCAACGCTAATTTCAGCACAGGCACTCTCACAATCGCCGCCATCGTCCTAACCGCCGTTGGCACAGCAGGACTCACAGGTGTTTCAGCCACCGTCGGCTCCCCACTCGGGGCAGGAGTAATCAGCGTGGCTCTGATTACAGGCTTTGGCTTTCTTGGCTGGCTGAACCCACTCCTAGTCCTCCTCTACTGGGTCGTCGCGCTATCCTTCGCATACTTCAACTCCAGACAGTTCTAACATGGCAAAGCAAAACATTCAGAAGCGCAACGCGCGAAGGGGTAACCTCGGGTTCGGCACAGGGCTACTCATCTTAATGTTCAGCATCAGCTTCGCGTTATACCTCTCAGACTGCGCGCAATACTCCAGCGTCTTCCTACAATTCGTCCAAACAGGAGACTCAGCCTGCGGGTTGAGTAGCGGGGCGGCGGTGGGTTCCGCAGGCAACATTGGTACTCTAAACACTCAAATTGGTAGTATTTTCAACAGCCTAGGCATCCTCGGAGCAGGCTCAGCCATCGCCTTCGCCGTCGGGTTCCCCAACGGGTACGCCATCTTCGCCGCCGCCGCCTACTTCATGCTCGGAGCCTTCACCATGCCAGTCGGCCTCTTCAACGCCGGGAGCGCCTTACCCCTCGAAATCAGAGTATTCATCATCGCAGTCTTCGGAATCCTCAACCTCATGGCAGTCCTAGAATACCTCGGAGCCAAACGCTTCTAACATGAAAACACTCTCCAAGCTCGTTTTAGCGCTTTCCGCGCTCATTCCAAGCGTAGCGGCTGCCGAAGTGTGGGAAACCACCATCGGACAGGGCTTAGCCAACCTAGCAGGCAACCAAACCTGCAACACCATCTTCTTTACAGGCAACTGCGGGTTCTACCTCATCGGCATCCTCGCCTTCATCGCGTTCATCGGGTACTGCTTCACCACCGGACTCTCCTCAGAAGCAACTGTACCCCTCACGGGCCTACTACTCATCTTCCTCAGCGGCACCGGCTTCGTCCCAACCGCCATCGGAGTCACCACCGTCATCATCGCAGGCATCTTCATCTACAAAGGACTCTCACAAGTACCAAACGGGTAGTTTCACTATGTTTGACAAGTACATGATGGATTTAGTCTTCGGCAAAGAACGAGTCCTACCCAAACCCACATTCTACATGAGAATGGGCAGGTTCTACTTTACCAAAGAACAAACGAGAGAAACCGTCACCGAATTCAAACAAAAAGGACTCCTAGGCATCAAAGTAGCAAACAAACAATTGTTCTTCGTTAAAAGAACTGGCAAAAACACCCAAACTATGCAGTAGACCCGCCGTCACTGGCGGTCTCTGCAACCCCTTTTACTTTTGTTGAAAACGATATATTAGGAACCCGTGAAATTGTCAAGTTTCCTTTACACCACGACGGGGTGTTCTTATATCACCACTGGGTTGTAGTAGCAAAACAATCTACTCGCTCTTCAGAGCGAGACTTGGTGAACAACAAAAAAATGAAACTGTCGGAAATGCGCTCTGAACAAGCGCAAGGATTTGCCGGCGTCATTGTCTCCGTCTTCGTGGCGGTCCTCATTGGCGCTGTCTTGCTCGGTCCTGTCATCACGAGCATCAACACCGCCAAGGGCGTGGGTCTTTCTGCATCTACGAACTCGACGGTCGACAACGTACCGTTGCTCTTCGCTGTCCTTTTGCTGGTTGGCGTTCTCGGCGCTATGATCGCGGTGATTCGCTAATATGAAACTGTCTCAGTTCGCTCAAAACAAGGAACTCGCTCAGGGTTTCGCTGGCGTTATCGTCGGCGTTTTCGTGGCTGTCTTGATTGGCGCGGTCCTCCTGGGCCCGATTCAAACGAGCATCACGACGACCAAGAACAGCTCGACGGCTCCTCCGACGGCGGCTACCAACTCGACAATCGACAACCTGCCTCTCCTCTTTGGAGTGCTTTTGTTGGTGGGCGTGTTGGGCGCGATGATTGCCGTCATCCGCTAACTATCTTACTTTCTGGGGCTGGCGTACAATGCCAGCCCCCACTCCACTTTCCTTTACAAGGAGGCTTTTACACTTACTATGGCTATTGCTTTCAAGAAAGTTTACCCTCAAACCAAAGTCAATAAGAGCAAGCGCGCTCTCGCGCGGAAGGCTCGCGCTATGAAAGCCGGGAAGGGTATTGGTATTGGCACTACTGACGCTAAGCGTTTGGGTACTGGCTTTCGCTTGTTTCGCTAACTAATGACTGAAAAAGAGGAGTCGAAGGATTCTTCCAGTCAGTACGAGAAGCGCGAACTCAAACACACGGTTGGAGCGGTTGCTAAGCGTAACAAGCTTGCTGAGTTAGGCGCAAAAACTAGGAACTTCCTCACTCAGCGCACCGAACAACTGCGTAAGCCTTCAACTCGCGATAAGATTGGTAAGTTTGCTAAACGAGTCGCGGGTAACATTCAAGCGTTGGACAAGAAACGCTCCAGCAACACTATGTTTTCTGGAGGCTTCTTTACGGGCCGTCCAAGTTCCGACAGTATGTTCTCAATCTACTCAGGCAAACGCAAGCGTGGGCTTTTTTAGGAACCTCGGAGTAAAGGAAGTATGGCTGAACTTGCCACCTTCGCCATCCTCACCGCCACTGCCCTAGTTCTGACTTTCTTTGCGATTAAGCGCAACACTAGCAAACCCTTCAGCATCCTGGCAGGAGTAGTCGCTGGCCTGCTTCTCGTTGCTTGCGGAATCACCGCGCTAAGTTCGGGTATTCAGTACCAGAGTGGGAACACGCAAACCTACACTTACTCCAGCACTCCTACGAATACGAGTTACTACAACGCCTCGGGAAGTTTTAACGCGAGTTCAATCGAAAACGTCATCATCATTGGTTCAGTAGCCACGGCGAATACTTACTCCAGCGCCCCAACCGGTTTGAACGAAGGCATCGCGGTCCTGTTCATTCTTTTAGGCATCGGAATCGCCTTCCTCACGCTCTTATCGTTGTACGACAAAAAGGACGAAGAAACTGACGACGAATAGGTGTACCCTCCAGCATGAAACAACCCCTTTGCCGAGCGTGTTTAGGCCAAGGATGGGTCAGCCCGTGCGGTTGTAAGGATTGCCCGAGCAAAACCCAGTGTGGATACTGCTCGGGTTACGGCTTTGAACCCATTGTTGTTACTGCGTAGTAGTAACGCAGGATTAAATACACCCCGAGTGTATACCATATAGTCCAAAAGGACAAAGAGGACAATTAACAATGGTGCATACGATTCACGTGAAAGACACGGGGCTTCATACGGAGTTCCGGTTGTACTGCGCCAAACACCGCCTAACTTCAGAACAAGCACTCGCTAAACTCCTCAGACCCCACCAGGTGCGAACCGAATAATGAGAATTGAACAACCAGCCAACAAAGTAACCTTTGCCGAATACATTTGGCTTGAGGTTACTGGTTGGAACACCGCGATCATGTACTCAAACAACACGCCCTTCCTCGTCGCACGACGCTAATGGCTGACGCTGTTTCGGATTACAACTCGAAGGAGTTGGAAGCGTTCAAGAATGACGCGCGCGTGTTTAACTCCCTCTACTCCACTTTTCGACAAATTATTGTGTGCAGGCCCGGCGAAAAACCCAACCTGTTCCAAACCTTCCTAAAATGGCGAAACCAACAATGACTACTAACTTGCCTGTTGTTGTGAAACGCCCAACCTCTAAACGCACTAAGACTTTTGACCTTAAAGCCAGAATAAAAGTTGCCTATCCGAAAGTAGGAGATTCTTTTGGTGGTTACGGAATGTATGGTCGTATTGGTTTTTGGGTGGAAAGAATAAATCGAGTTTCAAAAACGCACTTTTGGGCGGGTAATTCAAAGTTTAGAAATGGTGAATGGTTTGCGCGTGAATTAGGTAGTGAAATGCGTGAAGCGAACTGGAAAATTACCGAGGTAAAATAACTATGACTCTGAAAGAAGTTGTGAAAGCCCAACCCTGTAAGTTGTGTGACGATGAGCGATTTTGTTTAATTGCTAAGAAAGATAAACACGCTATTTTTCACGGTGAAGATGTTGTGCGTGAGCGTTTGGGTTGGGAAGAAAGAGAAAAGTTTTACGCGGTTCGTTTGGAGGGTTTGGAAAAGTCTGTTCAACCGTTGCTTAAACGCATTTTGGAGTTGGAGAACGAAAAGTTAGAACTCAAACAAAAAATCAAACAACTAGCGGAACTTGTGCCTTATGATGAGGATTTAGCAAAAGCGTTTAAGCACGATATGGCGACTATGTGGAGTGAAGAACTTTCGGGGCGGCTTTTCAAACTTAGAAAGGAACTTTTGGGGTTGAGCAAACAATGAGTTTTTTTGCGTTTCTTTTTCTGTGGTTGGCGTTGCCGTCCTTAATTCACAGTGTGTTTTTTGTTCCGCAATTTGTCGAATTAAACCAAACTCGAAACCCCGATTTTCCTCAAATTGATTCGTGTCAGCCAAACGGCAACCTTTCTCTTTCAAACCTTGAACTAAAAAAATACTTTGATGAAAAAACACAAAGTTACCGAATTCCTTTTGGAACCTGTGAAGCGATGGTTACTGAAAAACCTAGATTCACTTAGTGTGGGTGTTTGACGTATGAGTTTTCCCGAATTGAAGCCTTCCGGCCTACAAACTTTGGACGAAGGCGAGAACCTTTACCGTGAGGGAGAGTTGCGTGTGTGGGCGCAAGCACTCGCTAAAAGTATTGATTTAACGCATTGCGCTTGGCATAAGCGAACTTGCGCTAGTTGTGGAGCGATGATGGCGGTTCGAGAGGAGTTGTTGCGTGTGTCGGTGGGGAAAACAAAATGAAAACTGATTTGAAGTGTGTTTCTTGTGGTTTGTTGTTTAATGAATCAGATAAGAAAAGCCATAAGCCTTCTTGCGAGTTCGTAAAAAATCCCAAACCTTTTGGAGCGTGTTTTAGGTATGTTTAAATTTTTGGGAGTCGCGCAGCCTAGTATGGAGTATATTGAAGGAGCGCAAGCGGTTAGGTGTTCGTCTTGTAAATTGGTTTGGGGAATTTGGAGAAAAAATAAACCTTGTGTTACTTGTGAGAAGGAGCATTTTCGGGGGGCATTACAAGAAGCGGCTGGCGTTGTTTCTTTTTGGGATTTAGAATCAGGTGCGTATCCTCCTATGCGTTTGAAAGAAAGGTTAGCGCGTCAGAAAAAACTTGGAGAAATGCTTTTGGTTTCGGCAGGAGAAAAATAGAATGACGACGATCCCGAGTTTGATGGTTTACCGGCCCGCCATGTTCCAGGGCAGTAAGAACCAACACGCGTACACGGTGTTGTGCGCGGACGGCAAGTGCCGAGCGTGCAAACAACACTACCGAGAATACTTCTATGGCCGTTAAGCGTTGCCTGGAATGTGGTGGAGTCGTGCCGGACGCAAGCGAGTTTAAGTGGTGCTGTTCCCGCAAGTGCGCGCGATTGTGGGTAAAAGACTTAGCGTAACTACTCGGTAGTGAAAACGCAACCTTAATATAGTTAAGCATAGTTTAACTATCATTATGGCATCCCTCGGCGACAAAAAAACCGTAACCCTCCAAAAACTAGGCGGGTCAACCTACCTCCTTATCCCCCCGGAAATCCGCGAATACATCGGGGCCGATGAAAACGATGAATACATCATCGAGTGCGAACACTCCAAAAAATACGGCAACTACATCGGCTTCGGCAAAAAACGCTAAGCATGGCTACTTCCGAGTACGACTTACCTCCATTCGGAGAAGACTGGAGCCAAGACGAGTACGAAGAAGCGGAACTGGAAAGCGAAAAACCCGAACTTGAATCTCCAGCAGAAGAAGCATCTTACCCAGTTTTAGTAGAAATTGCGCGAAAGTATGGCTACGAACTAAAAACGCAAATAGAGTTTGAGGATACCGAAATGGCGGATTATGGTTTTCGGGATTGGGTAAAAACAAAATGGCGTGGAAGAATTCCCAGTTGGGTAACGGGCCACGGCAAAGAACCGTGCGGAGAAAACGATTGCAAATATTGCTGGTTCAAAGAAGAAAAAACATTCGTCAAATACCGAGCAGATTTTGTATTGGAAAGCAAACGAAACAGCATCGTAGTTGAAATTGACGGAAAGCAATTTCACCAAGACAAGCAAAAAGAAGATGAAAGAGACCAATGGTTTGAAGAACAAGAATACACCGTCGTTCACATTGACTCTCAAGACGCTTTCAACGGAAATTTCCAAAAACTCATCGAGGTACTTTAATCATGTTTGAAACTGAACTTACTGCGAGCCTTTCGTCAAGTGTCACATCCGGAGAGGCATTTGAACAGCATGACAAGCAAAGGGAAAAGCACGGCCCAAACTTTTTTCCACTCCTTAAGGCAGACAACCACTCAATCCGGACAAAATACTTCACCGACAACGGAAAAACATTCAGCCCCCAAGCTTGCGCTCACGAAATTGGGAGAAACCAAGTCTTCAGAACACACCCAACAACCAACGACTTGTACTTTTACAACGATCAAACCAACTTATTCGAAAAAGCCGAAAAACTAATCGGCGTATGGGCCGAAAAACACTTATGGGACTACACCAGCAGCGCGCGCGTTTCTGAAATTTACGAAAGCATCAAACGCTCAAGCGAAACAGGAAAAAAACCACCCGCTCGATACGTCCAACTTCAAAACTGCACGTTCGACTTAATCGCCGGAAAACCTATACCAAAAGACCCGACCTTGTTTTTTACAAAACAACTCCCGTTCAACTACGACCCGAACGCGAGTTGTGAAGCGTTCGCAAAATTTCTCGAAGATGTACAGCCAGGAAACAAAATTACCCAAAAACAACTTTTAGAATTTATTGCTTATTGTTTCTACGCCGAACGACCAATCCAAAGAAGTTGTTTTCTGCTTTACGGCCAGGGAGCCAACGGCAAAAGCTCTTTTTTAAAAGTAATTCGCGCAATGCTCGGAAAGAATAACTACTCCAGCCTAAGCCTTCACGAAATCGAAGAACGGTTCGGCCCAAATCAACTCTTAGACATGTATGCAAACATTGAAGCAGACTTACCTAGTGACGCTCTTAAAAAAACAAACAAGTTCAAAAAACTATCAGGAAACGACTCTGTTTTCTGCGACAGGAAAGGAAAAGAAGGTTATGATGCGGAAATGCCAATTAAGTTCATTTTTAGTGCAAACAACCCGCCCGAAGTACCAGATCAAGAACCGGCGTTCTTTCGCCGATGGCTTTTGATTGAGTTTTCCCAAAACTTTGAAGGACGGGAACAAAAAGGGTTAGAAGAAGTTTTGCAGTCCCCCAGTCAGCTTAGTGGTATTTTCAATCTCGTTCTGCCATTACTACCTGTGTTACTAGAACGTAATGAGTTTTCTTACGCTCCAAAAACGCGCGAGATTCAAGAAATTTACATGACTATCTCTAGACCATTGTTTCGATTCATTCGTGAACGGATTGACTACATTAACAATCCAGGGCCTGAGCGCAAGATTGACGTTTACCGCGCTTACATTGAGTGGGCGAAAAAAAACAAAAAGCAACAATACAACCACCTTGATTTTTGCAAGAGGTTTCTTAACGAGCCTGAAATTATGGGTTTGGTTACTATCGGTCGCATGCCGGTTGACTCAGCTTACATGGGTCAACCCGCCTTTTTGGGTGTTTCCTTACTACCCGAAGTTTTAGAAAACCCTAAAAAAACCAGTGAAAATGGTCAAAATTCACTATAATCCACAAATTTACACGGTTTACATAGTATATTCAATATTCTAGTGTGTGTGCGCGCATGCGGGTATGGAGTTGAATTTCACCATGTAAACCGTGTAACGGTTTCAATACTGATTTTTTATGATTTCTTTGGCTCAGAAGCAGTTTGAGTGGGAATACTACCGAGAACTTAGGGAGGCTCGGGCTTTGCGGGAACAAGCCAAAAGTCGGATTAAGTGTGCGTTTTGTGATCGTTACCACCCGACTACGCAGAAGATGGCGCGTCAGTGGGGTTATCGGGTGAGTAAGGACTGGCGGATTAAGCTGGGTAAGTGGATTACTTGCCAAAACAGGGGGAACCTAAAAATACAATTAAATACTTCAAAGTGATTACTACTTTCACTAACTCCCAGACTAGAAACGAGTTGAAACGAAACGAATATGACTGACTACCAAAAATTTCCCATTGACCTTACGCCTGAGCACGTGCGGTCCGGCATTACCAGTTTGACGGTGGTGGGTGACGTGCAGGAAAGCAAAGGCGATTACGGCGGGGTTTACACCTTGACCGTTGCGGATAAGGATAAGAAGCGTTTTCGCCTCACGCTGTTTGAGCGTGACTTCCAGCCGTTTGCGGAGTTTATGCGTTCGCAGCCTGGTTTGACTGAGGAGAACGGGATTCGCGTCACCGTCAAGGTGATTAAGTATTCTAAGCGCGATAAGACCCCGGCAGAGAAAGTCGGCTTGGAAAAAGTCGAAGGGCCTGCTCAGGCTTCCTTGTAGTATTTCCTTCCTAACTCCTTTACTTTCTTTTTTGGTGTTGTATTTATGGCTTGGACTGCTGAACGGTTGGCGAAGTTTCGCGCTAGTATTGCGGGTAAGCCGTGGGGTGCGGGTCGCAAAAAAGTGAGGGAAACGCAAGCCGAAAACCAAGCACAGGGCGAACAGCCAGCCCCCACCGTTGAACTTCCAAACGCTCCGCTTAACGAAATAGAAACGCTAGAAGCGTAAATTGACGCAACTGCCGATTCTTATGCCGTCTTTTGCTTGTTACATAAGGGTAAGCGACGACAAGCTCAAAACTGATGGTTCTCGCAGGCAGGATATTGAACGCCAAAAACGAGTGTTACAACCCGTAATAGAGCAGTTCAAAGAAACCCACCCCGAGTGGAAGTTCGTTGAGTGGTTTAGTGACGACGCTAAAAGCGCGTTTACTGACGACGTGAACGCGCGCCCTGCTTTTGCTCGAATGATGAACGAAATTAGAGCCAACAGAATACAATGGGTTTTCCTCGAAGACTTAACCAGGTTCTCACGCAACATGGGCCAGGGGTTAGTTTGGCTTGCTGAGTGCGGTAAAAAGAACTGTACCGTGACTAGCCTTCACGCTGGCGATCACGAAGTAACCAGTATCGAAGGTTGGACTAAAAGCGCCATTATTCTCATGCTAGCCGAAATGGAAAGCCGAACGCGCTCTCTGAAAGTCACTAGCGGGATGCAGGACCGCGCGGACAACCCGTCAGCCATGTGTGGTAGTTGTAACGTCATTCATAACGGCAGACACCCGAATACTTGTCAATGCACGGTTACTAAGGGTTGCCGGGCCCGCCGAGAAAGGGGGGGTCGGATTTCTATTAGTCCTGGCGTTAGAACGGATGGAGCTTTGGAAAGTTAGCCTTTCGGGTTGTATTCTTATGTTCGTTGGAGTGACGAATTACTTGCTTCGTCAGCATTCGGTGTTTGTTCTCGGGCATTTGTGGGACTTGGGTTTTTACTGGTTTAGAAAAAACTTTGTGTGGGTGGATTATGATTTCTTCTAAGCGTTGTCCTTTTACTTCCGAACTCCCTTGGGACGAATCAGATAATAAGTACGAGAGTGAAGAGAACGATGATTAAACGAATCAAACACGCAATTGGGGAAATTGAAACCACGACTATCAAGGCCGTGGTTCTCGCTCTAGCCACTTTCTATTTCCCGCTAGCCGTTGGGACGTGCTGGTTGCTCATCGCGTTCGTTGTCCAGTTTGGCATTTGGGATAAGCTCGCGTTATTCTTCTACCAGAATACTTTGCTTGCTGGCAAACCCGGCGCGGCTTTGGGCCACGAAATGCTCAAAACAGTCAAGAAAGAGT
>JBAZTX010000003.1:0-306472 GCA_041661725.1 Patescibacteria group bacterium | reverse complement strand
TAACAAAAAACCGCCTTTCGGCGATTTTTTATTTAGTCCGGCGACGGGCTACTCTTCCAGGACCGGGTTGGGTCCAAGTACCATCGCTGCTGAAGGGCTTAACTGCTGTGTTCGAGATGGGAACAGGTGTGACCCCTTCGCTTAGGCCACCGGCCCCACAAAGCAACTTAGTTACTTGGCAAGGTCAGCGGCTCAGTTTGAATTTAGAATTTAGAATTTGGGGATTGGGGTCAGCTACCCCTAAATTCCAAATTCAATATTCCAAATTCCAGCGTTGATCGAAGATCATATGTACAAGGCATGCGTACGTACACCATCCACTCACTCGTCCTTTAGCGTCCTCTAACGTCCTTCAATGTCCTTTCGATAGGACGCCTGAGGACGCTTTGGACGTTTTAGGACGTTCGTGAGAGCGTTGGATGGCCGAAGCAATCGAGCTATTAGTACGGCTCGGCTGAAGGTCTCGCGACCCTTACACCTACCGCCTATCAACCTCCTAGTCTCGGAGGGCTCTCTGAATTCTAATCTTGGAAACGGCTTCACGCTTAGATGCTTTCAGCGTTTATCCGTGCCGAACGTAGCTACCCGGCGGTGCCCCTGGTGGGACAGCCGGCGCACTAGAGGTTCGTAAATCTCGGTCCTCTCGTACTAGAGATTTGTTTCCTCAAAATTCCACGCGCGTAGTAGACAGGAGACCGAACTGTCTCACGACGTTCTGAACCCAGCTCGCGTACCGCTTTAATTGGCGAACAGCCAAACCCTTGGGACCTTCTCCAGCCCCAGGATGCGATGAGCCGACATCGAGGTGCCAAACCGGGTCGTCGATGTGGACTCTTGGACCCGATCAGCCTGTTATCCCCGGAGTAGCTTTTATCCGTTGAGCTTCCGCCGTCCGATATCGTACGGTCGGATCACTATGTCCCGCTTTCGCGTCTGCGCGACTTGTTGGTCTTGCAGTCAAGCCAGCTTATCCCATTACAGGACATACGCGATTTCCATCCGCGCTTAGCTGACCTTTGTGAACGCCTCCGTTACTTTTTGGGAGGCAACCGCCCCAGTTAAACTACCCACCAGATACTGTTTCCCCATCCGGATTCACGGACGGGAATAAGAATCACGACAGCGCAAGGGTGGTGTCTCATTGTTGCCCGAAGGCTCCCACCTACTCTGAACATGCACTGCCATGACCCAATATCAAGTTGTAGTAAAGCTTCACGGGGTCTTTTCGTCTGACTACGCGTACAGGGCATCTTCACCCCACTTGCAATTTCGCCGAGTCCCATGTAGAGACAGTCGCAAACTCGTTATGCCATTCGTGCGGGTCGGAACTCACCCGACAAGGAATTTCGCTACCTTAGGACGATTATAGTTATCGCCGGCGTTCATCAGCGCTTGGCTTCAAGGCTGCCCCTCTTGCGAGGATGACCTCTCTGCTTGACGTTCTGACACTGGCCAGGCATCACTTCCTATACATCACCTTGCGGTTTAGCAGGAAGCTGTGTTTTTGGTAAACAGTCGGTTTGCGTCTTTTGCTGCGGCCCAGAATTAATCTGGGCAGGCCTTATCCCGAAGTTACGGCCGTTGTATTGCCGAGTTCCTATACACGGGTTCTCTCGTACACCTTGGCACACTTATGCCCACCCACCTGTGTCGGTTTACGGTACGGATGCCATATGGTTGGCTCTAGAAGGTTTTCTCGATGCTCCATCCCTTTTCCTTGCCCGCCTTGCGGCAGACTTGCGATCACCCAGAGGCTTATGACTGGCGGATTTACCTACCAATCACCCCCAAGCGCCCAGAGGTTCATTCCGGGAACCTCGAAAAGCTTAAGAACACGTCACTCCATCGAAACCATACGGCAGTGCAGGAATATTAACCTGCTGTCCATCGACTACGCCTTTCGGCCTCGCCTTAGGACCGACTAACCCAGGGACGATTCGCGTTGCCCTGGAAACCTTGGGTTTATGGTGGACAGGATTCTCACCTGTCTTTTTGCTACTTATGCCAACATTCTCTCTTCGCAACGCTCCACGGTGGCTCACGCTCCCGCTTCATTGCAATTGCGAATGCTCCCTTACCGATACAGACTCCCGAAGGAATCTCGTATCCCGCGACTTCGGTACCATGCTTAGCCCCGGTAAGTTTTCAGTGCGGAAAGGCTGGACCAGTGAGCTATTACGCTTTCTTTAAAGGATGGCTGCTTCTAAGCCAACCTCCTGGTTGTTCAAGCCTTTCCACTTCTTTTTACACTTAGCATGAATTTAGGGACCTTAATCTGCGATCTAGGGCTGTTTCCCTTTTGACCAGTGGAGCTTAGCCCCCACGGTCTGACTGCTGGGAACATTTAACGGTATTCGGAGTTTGGTTAGGAGTAGTAGGCTTGCGCCCCTACCCCCATTCAGTGCTCTACCCCCGTTAAACTATGTACCAACGCTAGTCCAAAAACTATTTCAGGGAGAACCAGCTATCACCCAGTTCGATTGGAATTTCACCGCTAACCACAACTCATCCCCGAGTGTTGCACGGCTCGTGGGTTCGGACCTCCATCCCGCTTTCGCGGGACTTCATCCTGGTCATGGTTAGATCACCGGGTTTCGGGTCGTGTATGTGCCACAAACGCCCTATTCAGGCTCGCTTTCACTATGGCTACGCTCCCGCAGGAGCTTAACCGAGCGACACACAGCACACTCGTTGGCTCATTCTTCAATAGGCACGCCGTCACCCCGTAAAGACTTGCGTCCACGGGGCTCCGACTCCTTGTAAGCGTACGGTTTCAGATACTATTTCATCGCCCTCCCGGGCTGCTTTTCAGCTTTCCATCACTGTACTAGTTCACTATCGGTTAGGAGGAGTATTTAGCCTTGCCACATCGTCGTGGCTGCTTCCTACGGGGTTTCTCGAGCCCCATAGTACTTTGGATCTGGAACAATATGAATCAGAAGATATTTCGTCTACAGGTCTATCACCTTCTTTGGATTGGCTTTCCAGCCAATTCGACTATATAACTGATTGGATATCGGAAACCTTGGGGGTTCCACGTTCCGTCCGCAACACCAATTTGTGCGACAGCCCAAGCTCGTCATTCATACCCGCGGTCAAACTTGCGTCCAACTCGGTGTACGAACTCACACAAAAAGGTTTAGGCTCGTCCGCTTTCGCTCGCCACTACTCACGGAATCATATCCCTTTTCTAATTTCTGCGTGTAATGTTTCGCAGAAATTAGAAAGGGATTTCGTTTTTTTCTTTTCCTCTGGATACTGAGATGTTTCACTTCTCCAGGTGCCTCTCGCTACGCCTATGTATTCAGCGCAGGATATCGCGACATCATCGCGATGGGTTGCCCCATTCGGAAATTCCCGGATCATAGGTTGCTTACCACCTCCCCGAGACTTATCGCAGGTTGCTACGTCCTTCATCAGCTCCTCGCTACCAAGCCATCCACCGTACGCCCTTACGTGCTTCGGCCATCCAATGCTCCAACCCCAGGTTGGAATGGATGGTCAATTCGTTTTGTACGCTTTCTATATACACTTACAATTTTTGCATTATTAAGATAGATGCTTTCATCTATCAAGAACATGCCTTGTACGTATGATCTTCTATCAAACCTCTGCGGCTTATCATTGCAGAGGCTGATAATAAATTGTCGAAGTTCCTGCCTTTCTCAGCCGAGCTGAACTCGGTTGAGGCGGACACGGGTCGATTCTCTTCGAGCCAAGCTCGATGCACCGTCCTGTAGCCGTCTCATGCCCCACCGTCATCCTGAGCGGAACGTAGTGGAGTCGAAGGATCTGGATTTTAAAAAAAACTTGGCCGAGGCCAAGCATCATGATCTCAACAGAGATTCCTATGGGCTTAGCCTTGTGTCGAGTCTAGCTCGACTAATTGGGATTTGCTCATGATAGTTTAATCTCCATTGCTCTTTTCCGTTCGTCCCGCGTCTTACGTCCGCGTCATACTTGGGACGATTGGGACGAGCGACGTGCTACGTTTTCGTAAAGAGTTGGTTTTTTGACGTGCCCGTATGATAATGTAAGTCACAGCAACTGTCAAGAGACGTAAATAAGCCAAAATATATGAAAACCCACATACAGGTCCGATCCATTGGCAAGCCCCAAGAAGACTGGATAAAAGAAGCTATCAACATGTACGCCACAAGATGCGCACCTTTTGGCAAAATTGAACTCATCGAGCTGCCAGAAGGGCATCGCGGATCAGCAAAACCGGACGTACGCAAAGCTATGCAGACAGAAGCTGAACATCTGTTGGGCAAGCTGCCGGATGACGCTTACGTAATCGCATTGGATGAAACCGGTAAACAATTCAGCTCAACAGCATTCTCCGGCATGATCGAGTCCGAAGCATCCAACGGACGCAATTTGATATTTTTAATCGGTGGCTCCTGGGGTTTGGACGCGGCCGTAACTAAGCGAGCAAGTATGACGCTCTCGCTAGGAAAAATGACACTGCCCCACTCGCTCGCCCGCATTGTTTTGCTTGAACAAATTTATAGAGCACAGATGATTGGAGAGGGAAGGAAGTATCACAAATAAAAAAGCCTCGCGTTCGAGGGCTGTCTTGCTTCTTGCGGAAGAAGACAGGAAACGCGAGGAGTGCACGGCGGCGTGAGGGGAGTTGTACAGCTTTCGCTGATATCCCGAAGTCAAACCGTCGGCAAGAGAGTTGGACGTGACAGGAGCACAAGGAGGCGAATCCACGACTCGCGTGTCACGTCCACAGACCGTGGGAATGGGGCTCTTGAGCGCGGTCTGTTTAAGAGCGAGGTCAGAAGCTTTCTCTGCGGGGGGTGCAGTTCAGAAAAAACTTCTGACCCAAGTGGGTGGGGCAAGACGCCGGAAGAAGATGGAACGACGTCCGCCCCATAAAATAGTGGGAGAAGGATGGACAGGCAGCAGGGGTTGTTAATCGCACCGCCCAGAGCATCCTCTCCCAATGGAACGCCGGCGATGGAGAGTTAGGCCCCACCGGCGCACCGTACGTAGTTGTAGAGATACACTATGGCAATAATCGTTGAGCGTCAAGCCTTGACAGTTGAAGCTAAAAATGGTTGCATAATCATGTCGATTCAAGTGCTCCCCCTACGCAAAAAGCCGAAGGAGGCCTCCATGAGCAAGGTCATGAACCTGGCGCTCTACGCGAAACAACAAAAACGAATCAAGCGTCGGCTCAAGCCGGTCATCGATGCGATGGCAGCGTTCATCAGCTTGGACGTCGACAACTTGGATGAACGCGATCGCGTCGTAGATACGATCACCAAATTGGGAATGCGCCGTTTTCCAGACATCGGATTGAACGAGAATCAGCTCGTCATGTTCGATTGGTTTCTGCGCCTCATATGCGACACTATGACACGCGATCAACGCGAGTCTGCCATGCGATTCTCGCTGGCCTACATGCTGGCGCACATGCACATCGGCTATTTCAGCACCGAGCCACTCAAGGGGCATCTACTGCAGCACACGGCAGACAGCACAAGTCTGCATTGCGCATTCGGCGTTCTGGCGCTCGCCTGGCAAGTCAAAAGAGGCCGCGAGGTCGTCTTCACTTCTGACGCCTACTTCGCAGCCTTCCCTGACAAGCATCCCTCTTGGTACAAACCCTGACAACTCTCGTCGGGTTATTTTTTTAAAACTTTATTGTACTTTTTGCGCTCGTCCTTTTTGATTCTGCAAAAAATCCTTTATTTTTTCATCGAAATATTTTGCCTCTTCCGGACTTGGCCCTGTCGGCACATCTGCTCTTGACCACTGATTGGCATAAGTTGCTTTAATGACTCTTTCAGTAGAATCCTGCAAATACGCTCGATTATCATCCGCAGTATCAACCAAATCTGGAGGTAAATTCGAAATGTAACTATCCCAATATGTCGGGACATCATCTACATTACCCGTGATAACTGCCCACGCAATATCCTTCAAAATCTTAAGTCTTATCTGATCCCTTTGTTCCGCCTGTCGCTCAACTGCAGAATTACGTGCTCGATCAATTCTGACTCTCATTTCTTCTTGCTGGCGTTGCATTTCTAAGTCCGCTTTCTTCAGTCTTTCTCTCCTCACTTCCGGAGTTTCAACAGCTTCCGTTATACCGTTCTTAGCCAAATCAAAAGGCTCGTCCAACTCGTGTTGAGGCATGGGTTTGTTTCTTGGCGCAGACAATTTTTCTTCCACTTCGCTAAACGGTTCATCCAATTGATTGATCGGGGGTTTTTCCATACACGTACATTATAAGCTCCAATAACCAAGAAAACAATAACCAAACAATTAAGTTATTTCAGCGTTTCAAGAGCATCCAACGCCCAATGGTCGGAAAGAGATGCACCAAGGCCGACGTCGGAAATATGTAATTTTAATGAATTGCGCTTCTGTATAAGCTGATTTATAAAATACTCACGATCACGCGCCGGACCAGAGAACAGCGACCATGCCGGCCATTCCATGTTGGCGAACCTTACTAATTCGTAAACGGCATCTGATGATAAATGCGCCAAATAATAACTGTCTATTCCGACAATTTCATCATGCCTCGATCTGTCAAAAAAACTCTTTTTCTCACCCGACAAAAAACGATCAATGTTATATTTCGCAATCAGTTTTTCGGTTGGTACAAGCAGTGCGACCGAAGTGACTAAAAGTATGCCGAGGAAAGCGACTTTCGATGATTGCGAGTATGTAACTTTTGTAATTGCGAAAACAGCAACAGAAAGCAACGTCAAGCCAATCAAGATGATGCAATACATCGCCCACCAGCGCTGAAGAGTCAGCCCGTATGCGTCGATGTAAAGAGAAAGGCGCATGATCGCCGAGGTAATGATTACTCCGGTCTCGACGATTAATGCGATATTCAAAATCTTAGTCCATTTTTGATGCATCTCAGTCATCCAATAGATGACCCAAGAGATTGCAAACACAACTCCGGCGACAAAAAGCAATTGAAAGAATCCTTCACGCGCATAGCTTGCATACGTGATACCTTGCGCGACCAAAAAATCTTGACCGCCGAAGAAATATGCAAATTGAAAGCCGACGAAAATCAAGAACAGGACGTTAATCAAACCAAGGAATGTTACGAAAACAGTTTGGTTGAAAAAAGCCGGTTTCTGTTCTGATTTTTCTTCCAAATTTTTGCTTTCACCAAACGCGCGAGTCAGCATCATTGTGCCTGCCGCCAAAAAGTAGACGCCGATGATAACGTCGCGTATGGTTTTGAAAACATAAGATCCAAAATTTGCATTTTGAAATATGCTTGAGAACGACTTTGAGAAGAGTTGATCCGCAGCGGCGAAAGATGCAACGAAAACCATCAAAAAAGGAATGGCTATAATCGCTCCGATAGCCACGCCTCCCAATCGTCTGTCACCTCTTATCTTTGAGATATAGTTTGTGAGCGAACCGAAGGGGAAAACGGTATTTTTGAAAAAAGCGACCGGCCAAAATTCTTTGACACGTTTGAAATCGATCTTGGGCATCGTTGTCCAATACGCAAAGAGTGCGAGTGAACCGAGCGAAATCACGAATGATAAAAATTGAACCACGTGACTGGAATATATCGCATCGGCCAAAGCGCTCAAAACAACCGGGATGAGGAAAAGATGAGACCATTTGTTACGCGACGCATTGCCCAACCCGGCAACGAGAACCATTGCGACCGCAAGGCTCACGACGAAGATTGCAAAAGCAACTCCAAAGGGATGGTCAGCGGGTAAAAAATGAAAAATCGCCGTCAAAGCGACCGCGATCAGCGTCACATCCAAAAACCTGTCGCGGCTTTGGACGTTGTTAGAAATTTCAAGGTCTGTTTGCATAATTCGGCTTTGCTCATTATGCCCTGATTAAATTGAAGGGCATATCAAATAATGATAACTGCGTGCTACAAATAGGATGACACCATCACCTTGTTTTTACAATACATTATTCTATTCTGTCGTGGTATGATAATCGCATATGACAAACAATCCTCTTTTTAAGCTAATGGGACTCTCCATAGCTTGTTTTACTTTGTTGGCTTTCGTTCCAAATATCACTCACGCCGAGGAGGTTGACTGCGGCAAAGATCCCGTTTATGAACGCAATTTTTCCGCTGTAACCAATGTCGGTTCGCGCGTCAGGAGCATCGCCTGTATGACGGGATCGGAAATTCTAACAGTACTGCCCGCTAAAACAAAAGTGTCGATCATCGCAGAAACCGACGGCTGGTATAAAGTTAAAGTCGGCGACAAAATCGGCTGGGTCGGACGCCAACTTTTAACCAAAACTTCGGCGGATGCTGCAGAACAAACCGCAAAAACCGTCAGCGCAACACCCAAGGCAATCGGATTAACAGGAATATCCGAAGCAAATTACAACCGCTTGAAAGCGAAAAATAAAAACCTGATCAAACTTTTAAAAAATAAAATTGTCTTGCGCGTGCTTGCAAAAGGCCAAGCGTATTTTGTAGACGCCAACGGCGATCTGACTTATCTAAAAAACGGCGATGAGGTTAAGAAATATCTTAAAGCCGAAATTAAAGAAACCCAGCAAGAAAAAAAGCAGACCGAGGCTCAACCGCAAATCTCTTCGAACGGACAAATCACTTTGACTGCAATTTTAGTTGATCCGGGCAAGGTCAAATTAACATGGGACTCAACTGCCGACACGCCAAAAGGCTTTAAAGTTGTTATTTCGGAAAGCGAGAATCCCGTATACCCTGGCAATGACTACCACTATCTCTCCGATCCGTCGGTTCGGCAGGACACATGGTCCGGATTGGGCAATAAAACCTATCATTTCCGAGTTTGCCAGTATCTTGGCAGCGCATGCGGAGTCTACAGCAACAATGCGACCATCCAAGTTACCACCAACGGAGCTTCAACCTCCAATGTCACAGCCGGGACAATCGATTTATCCGCTACACCAATCGGCAACGGCAAGGTGGCAATGACTTGGAGCCTAAAAGACATGACTTCTTCCAAGGGCTTCAAGGTCGTCGTCTCTGAAAATACCAATCCTGTTTATCCGGGAAATGATTATCACTATTACAGCGAACCGAATAAGAGCGATGATGTTTGGAGTGGACTTGAGGCAGGTAAAACATACCACTTCAGGGTCTGCGAGTACCTTGGCGGTTATTGCGGAGTGTACAGCAATGATGTGACCGCAAAAGTGGAATAAAATTGCTTGCAAAAGACGTCCTGCGGGACGTCTTTTTGATTTATTTGATCGTGATTTCTATTGTCTTGCCTTGCGAAATATAACCGACCAATCTTGCAACCTCCGTTCTTGCGAGCTCCGTCGCGCGGTCCACAAACTCCGGACGCGTTGCCGACTCCTCCGCCACGCGAGCCAGCTCTGCCTGCGCCTCGTTATAACCGTTATCATTCTCAAGCAAGCGTTTTAATATTCCCTGCGTATTCTGCACATCGAGCGGACCGAGGAGCCTGACATTAAAAAGCTGCGCTTTAGGAATGGTGATAGCAATCTTATCGTCCGTCAACTGAATATCGCTTGCCGAAACTTTTGACAGATCGATTCCCAAATTCGCTTCCATCGCTCCCCTGGCGGTAATCGTCTGACCGTAGAAAAAATCCTTAAGCGCACTGCCCGACTTTTTTGTAATCGTCACCGGCTCGTCAAAAATATAAGTCTGCGTGACAAGAAATCCGCGATCGCGCAGCGCCGTCAAAATCACTTGAGCGGTAACTTGTGTCTTTGTCGTCTGCGGTGAAAAAACACGGTAGCCCGCGTAAATTCCAATAACCAAGGTGAAAATAACCAATAAAACGGCGATTAAATACTTGTATAGTTTCATATCATTTGATTATAGCACCCGTCTCCAACGCTTCAAACGCACTGCCCGGGACTGACTTCAACTGGTTAAGATTATCATCATTCCAGCGAGGATCGGTATCGCCTTGGAAGTACCAGTTGGAACCGTTATCCGCGACGATCATGCCGTATTTTTTCATAGCTTCCAAAATCACGCGCGACTGGCCGGTGAATTTTGAGATGTCAAAACTTGCTTTTAGCCTTACGCGCAAACCCATGGGCGGCAAATCCGCATTGTTGATTCCGGCTTGATGAGTTGCCGGATGAATATAACCGTTTTGCGTTCGCGAAGCCGTAAAACGAATGGCATGATTGATCGAGCCGCTGGCAACTTCATCGTATTTGACGAGTCCCGGATAAATCGGCAGCCCTGCCGCATCGGTCGACGTCCAGCCTTCGGGACGAAGCGCGTTTGACGTCAAATTAAATACAGCGCCGGAATCCGCGTCCCAGCCGCTTGTTGTTTTGAATGCGCGATAAAGCTCATAAAGTTTGCAAGCATCTTTGTCGACGACCAACACGTGACGATCACCGTCAGAACTTACACCGCCTTCGACGGATGCATTCGCAGGAATCGGATACGGACCCGGATCGCTCTCGTCGCCGTAGGCAGTGAAGTTAATCGGAACTTTCGCCTGACCTGCAGATACGACCTCGAATGGAATTCCATACTCGCCATTGCCTCCAAAATCAGGATGCAAAGTCCGCGCCGCTCCGATTGATGCGATATAAGCCGCGGACATCGAATTCACCGGCAACTTTGAAACATCTTGATTCCAAGAATTGTCGGTTGGAAAAATCTGACAGCTCCCGACGATTGGTACGTTGTATGTTGTACGTGGTACATCATTTGAGTTACCTTTGTCGATGTCGATTGATTGCGCGACTTGAGTTGCTGTCGACGGACTGAAGTCAGACGAGCTGACGATTGGATTACCAATGACGTAGTTTGTAAAAAACGCATCAGGAATATCGTCGACCATTTTATTCCAATTGGATCCGTAGAGCGCAGTTGCAATCGCCTCCGTCGCCACGTGACGCAAAGTGCCGTGCGCATCAACGGCGTAGACCTTTGGGTCGGTTGTTACCTTAACGAGACGAACTCCGGGGCGATACGTCACGTTCCCGCCAATTTGCAATGTCGCCAATTCCGCGTCGCTTATTGTTTTGACGTTGTTAAAATTCGAGTACCACGAAAAATACGTCTTTTCGGTCGGAAAGACATAGCGTTTGCCGTTTGAACCGTAATAATAAACCGCAGGTTGTGAGGCTTTTATCAAATCACCTGCGCTAAATGACGCCGCATTAGTTCGATGTGCAGGAATGACGATGAGCAAGCTAAAAATTGCAGCTAAAATCAATGTTCTTTTCATATGATTTTACTGTAGTTGAATGCGAGGAAGATGGCAAATCTAAAAATGTTTACTTATGTTATTAATCGCCGTTCTAACAATAACGTCTCTTAATTCCTGATAGGTTAGAGAGATGTCTAATGGCACTCGTTTTTTCTTTTTACCAAGTGGACCATCAGTGATGATGCCATAACTTGTAAAACCATCGTCCACGAATTCTTTCTTTTTATTTTCATCTAATAGTGAAAAACTATAGAAATCTTTGCCATGTACTGCATTGTTGCGTATGTTGTATAAAATATTTACAACAGAAGAAAATCGCAACTCATGATGTTTAAATTTAACGTAGGCTCTTTTAAATTTTCGAGTTAGTAAATCTTTATCAGCTAGAGTGGCACATTTGAAAAAAATTCTAATCATCTTATTACTATTACGTATATCTTTTTTTTCAAAATCTCCACCTAACAATACAACGCCTTCAGCTAAAGCCATCAAAAAAATAATCTGCAAGGCCGGTCTATTGAATTTTATTTTGTTCAAACCATCAGCAATCTCTGAATACCATTGTGCCCTCAAAAGCATTCGCCTTGTCTGCATTTTAACTAAACATTTTTTTATAAAATATCTACGATCCGACTCTAAAGAAAAGAATGGACGTAAAAAGTTATTTAGATTCGAATCTTCAGGTAAGTCTTGTTTCACTGTTGCTTCCAACTTCTTTAATAAATCCTTATTAATTCGTTTCATGAATTTAATATTTCACAGCATTAATGAGCAAACATCAAAATTTATTCTGTGCTAATATTGGTGCCCGAGGTGGGACTCGAACCCACATGCCTTGCGGCGCCTGATCTTAAGTCAGGTGCGTATACCATTTCGCCACTCGGGCTTATTTCTTGCCAATCTTCATGTTTCTACCGCGGTGAGTAGGTTGAAGACTGTGACAATTAGGACATAAAATCCGTAAGTTATCAAGTCGATTGTCGAATCTATCGCCATTTACATGGTGCAACTCGAGAGGTTGATACCCTTCCGCATTCTTTTTGTCCCAACCACACATCTCACATTTAGGCTTTTTTAACCCCTCCTTAAACAAACGAATTTTTAATTTATGACTCTGAAATAAGTTTTGACCGCTCAAAATATCATTCAACTTTACGCGAGGGAATGATAACCCACTTAATCCTTTATTCCAAGCCGCCCCCTTAAAATGATCACAATTAATTCCATGCTTATTTATATATTGTTTTACTTGAACGTAATTACCACCCGCAGGAACAAGACCTAACTTAAATAAAACCGCCCTAACACTGGTGGATTCCTTGACCGCTATCCGTAATTGATCAATTGTCCATTTTCGAGGCTTCATTTTAAACTTAGCAATAAAGCTGGTTACTCTTGTTTTAAGCGAGGGATTTCTCCGCTTCACTACATCTGTATTCCGTTCCGGTCGAAATGACAAAAGGAGGAGATTGCCGGTCTTCACCCCTTTCCCCTGCTTGGCGGGGGAAAGGGGCGGGGGGGATAGAGGGCTCCGGTCGAAATGACAGAAAAACTAAAATTTCCTAATCACCGCCTTCACCACGCCCTGAATAATCGGATCATAACAATAAATCGGTTTCATCGTTGAATTTGCTGGTTGGAGGCGGATGCGATCGCGTTCGCGGTAAAAACGTTTGAGTGTGGCGTAGGCATTATCTAAAAGCGCGACGACCACATCGCCGTTCTTGGGACTTGGGTTACGCTCGACAACGACATAATCGCCATCGTGAATGCCGTCCTCGATCATGGATTCGCCTTTGACGCGCAGAACGTATGAGTTGGAAGAATCCGGCGCCAAGTCGACCGGTACTGCCATCGTTTCGCGTTCTTCGACTGCTTCGATCGGAAGACCGGCAGTGATTAAGCCTGCAAGAGGCAAAAGGACGCTTCTGCCCCAACGCACAGCCTTGTCCGTCGGTTCAAGCTCTCTCGCGGCTCCGCCTGCTTTTAAAAATCCACGCGAGCGCAAAGCTTGTATATGCACATGCACAGTCGAAGGCGACGCCAAATCCAATCCATCAGCTATCTCGCGAAAAGATGGCGCGTATCCGCGATCATTTATGAACTGGATGATGTAGTCCAAGACTTCTTTTTGCTTTGGTGTCAGCGGTTGAAGCATATAGAACAAATATAGAACGCAAGTGGTACCTCGTCAAGAGCACTGTGTTGAGAGAAGAAGTTACGATTTCCACAGGGCGATTGGTAAAGTTTGGTGCTTTGCCTTAATATCGATGCAGAGTATGTATACAAAATTTTCTGATGCACTATTTTTTACAACGTTTGTCGTTGCCGGCTTAATCGCTACAACGATTTTTGTTTACAGCGTTGTCGCCATTTTGACTCCATCCGCGCTAGCGCAATTGAATCAAACAAATCAAATCGCCGGTCTTGCTTGGCAGCAAACTTTTTCAATCATCAGCATGTCGATTTTAACAGCCGTCGCATCAGCAGCAATGCTGGTTTGGAAATTGACGCGCGAAACTAAAAATAACAACGGACTGCAGGCGCACAATCTGCAAACAGAACTTCTATAATATAAAAAATACGCGAGGCCTACCCGCGTATTTTTGTTAAATTTTTTATTGTTTCAAATCATCGATATAAAGAGTCTGTATGATGTCGACGGCATTTTGCGAATGACCGCGGCCGCCCTTAATCCCATCGAATAATGAAGTCGCATCTTTGCCGCATCCCTGCGAAATCTTATCTCCACCCGGATGATTGGGAATAAAACTCGTCGCATTATACACTTTGCCATCAATCACCATCCAACAGTCTGACGCGGTTGTATGCAAAGCAACGTCCGCCAAAGTATAAGTCTGACCAGTTGTATTCTGTCCGCCGACAGCGACGTTTTGCTGCGAAGACGGCTGGCTGTTAGACGCGGTATTCGTCGGTTGAGACGACCCGCAGCCTGCGCCAAACAATGCTAGACCAAAAACCAACGCTAAAGCAATCTTTTTCATAGTTATATATAGTACGCAAATTATGCAATTTTTATTTCTTACATCTTAGGCCTAGCAGAGGGACGACGAATACCGCAAGCAAAATTATACAACAAAAATGACCGGGAAAGAAACTCCCGGTCAGTAGAGCGGCAAGTGCCAGGCTTGCCAAGTTCCGATGTATTGTTGCGTGTCGGCATTAACCACGATGCCGGATATGCTGTCGCGATTCAGGATGTCGCCGAGGTAGAAGTTGCCGCCGATAAGAAAGGAGATTTCTTTCGTATCAACGTAGCCTTTGCCGTTTTGGCCAAGGCCGAAGACGCGACCATCCTGGTCAAGGGTCACGCTGTCGCAGTCACCGTTAAATGTGGCACCGGAAAAACACCACGAACCCTCCAGGTTGACGACGACATTGAGCGGCAGAGTATCGCAGATCTGCTGATTACCGGGCCAATTGCCGCCGCCCTTGGGAACCGCACAAACGGTGACGCTCGTGCTCGGTTCGTGCGACTGATCATCTGCCCAAAAGATGTCGTACATGGCAGAAGGCCTTTGAACGTTGTCATGCTCTTTCCCCGGCAAGGGGTGGATCTGCGCGATCGAAGTGTCTGCGATGCTCCACACGTAGTCCGCGGAAACATCGTACACATCGCCGTCGTCATCGCGATAGGCAAAGGCTTGCACCGTATCGCAGTAGCGGTCGTCCGTGGGATTGAGCGGCACAGCGACTTCCCACGGGTTGCTCATGCACGTCGCGAACATCAACCCTGTGGGGATTTCGTCCTGCGGAATGAACACGCTGCCGTATCCATTGGCAACCTTCGCGATCTCGCCTTTCGCTGCACTGATCTTGTCGTACGATGCCGAATCGGCATGCGCAGGCCGCGCCGCCTGCGAGGCGTTGTCGGCGTGGATCTCTTGCACGGACACGTTGATCGTGCGCTGATCACGGTCGACTTCCACTCTCTCGCGATCCGGCTCGATGAGCGGATCGTCGGCATCGCCGGAAGCCGGTGAAGAGCAGCTAAACAGACACAGACCGATTGCGCACAGACTTGCAAACATTGATTCTCGATTCATCACACACCTCCAGTGAGAAATAAAAAAGGAGCGAGACGAGGACTTCGTCTGCTCCGCACCTACAAATAGCGTGACAGATTTTTTTAAAAATGTCAACGGGTGGGATGTGGATAATGACCCTCTATCCGTCACCTCTATTAACAATATTGCGGTGACACCTTTCCCCCGTCAGACGAGGGAAAGGAGTTATAGGTTATATGGTTACTCCGTAGAGACGCCCTCCGAGGGCGTCTCTACGACAAACAAACAAACAAACGAATTAACCGCCTTTCCCCCATTCGATGGGGGAAAGGCTCCCCCGCAATATTATCAAAGTGAGGGGGTGGATAGAGGGGGGTTGGGTTGCCTTTTTCGCCCGATGTGCTAGTCTCACATCCACAAGACACGCAACTTAGACAAGGAGAGTTGTCATGGCACAAGGACCCATTGAAAGCATCGAGACCTTCATGTACCGAGGCCGGCATGTCAGCACGACGTGCTGGGTCTATCCGTGGGGCGACGCGACGCAGTTGGATGATTTCGAGGTCGTACGCGAGGTCGGAAAAAGGAAGAAGACCAAAGTCGAAAGATATCATGCCGGCAGCATGTGGCGGACCAACAAAGACCTCGCCCGCACAAGCAAAGGCGAAACCGAACGGCAATGTTTTCCAAGCGGTGCTTACTCGCTTTTGCGCAGCGGCATCGAGGCGGTGAACAACTACGGCCTCATTCGATTCGCTTCCGGCACCGAGATCTCAGAGATCGAGGAACACAAACTTAAGGTCCGGCGTGCGGCCATCGAGATCATGACGAACGGCGGCAGCGTGGTGGAACTCGAAACGCTGGCCAAACAACACAACGAGCCGCTCATTCGCGAGCTGGATCCCAAGCGCAATATCCGCAAAAAGATGGCGCAACAGAATCTGCGGCGCGGCACGGTAGCCATTGACTCGAGAGGTCGAAGAAATCCTCGCGTCATGGCAGCAGTTACCGAAGCCGCCATCGGCAATCTCAATTGGCGCATCGAATCCATGTGGAGCATCGCTTCGCGTCTCGACGCCCGCAGTCGAGGCGTCGCCTCTATCATTCGCCAAAGGCGCGCGCTGTATCGACAAGTGCGGCTGCAGTTCGATCCGCACTACGAGGCTGTCTGGAAGGCGGAAGATTCCGGAACGCGTCCGAAGAACGTCCAGATCCAACCAGGATGGCTGGAGAAAGCGTCAAACCCCGCCGAATGGCCGGTTATACACGAAACGCTTACGCGTTTCTCCAAAGAATTCGACCTCATCCGCGAGGCGCCGTTTTGCAAAAACGCCCGCCATATGGCCGAGGACTGCGAGATCGCCATTTGGGCTATTGAGCAGGATCAGGACGTCCATCTGTATAACGCGCTCAAGCGCATACTCGAAGGAACGCGCTGGTTCTTTGCACTTGATCATCTTGAACAGCGCGTCATCTTTCCTCTCGCACTGCTCATGGCCGACCTGCGCCGGCGGGAACGCGCCCGACGCCGCGTGACGCATGAGAAAGGCAAGTTCAAAATCACACGAAATATGGCGCCGTACGAGTTTGGCATGATCGCACGCGCATTCAGCTCTTTCGTCAAAAAACTCGCCTGGAAAAAAGACGGCGAGCTGATGCCGGAAACCATCGCGAATCCCATGCGCCCTCGCATCAAGCCTTTACTCAAAACCGTGTTCGCCGCCATGCGCGAGGACGACTGGATCAAGGTTAAGTCCACGCTCATCAAGATCGAACAGATACTCTGACTTCGCAAACTGCGAGGTCTTTTTTTATAACAAAACAGCAACCGACCAGCCGGACCCTCCCTCTATCCACCCCCTCTTTTTGATAATATTGCGGGGGAGCCTTTCCCCTGTCGAACAGGGGAAAGGCAGTCGTTTTGTTTTGGAGTAGAGACGCCCTCCGAGGGCGTCTCTACGGGATAACCATATAACCTATAACTCCTTTCCCTCGTCTGACGGGGGAAAGGTGTCCCGAGCATAAGTTGATAGCGAGGGACGGATAGAGGGTCATTATCCACATCCCACTCTTGACTTTTTTGTAAAAACTTGTCACGCTATTTGTAGGTGTGAAGCTGACGAAGCCTTTCGTCACGCTTCTTTTTTTTGACGTGCATCGCGTACATGACGCGCAAAGCACTTACTAGACTGTTCGTTGTTAATTGTTAATTCTTAATTGTTAATTGGAATTTATGCGTTTCAAAACGATTTGCCGGTTTCTTGTTCTCGTTCAATTTGTAAGCGCAATATTTTTGGCGCTTCCAACGCCGCAAGCGCGCGCCGCAACTCCAAACGCAATATATATCAGCGAAGTTGCCTGGGCAGGCTCAACGCTCTCAACATCCGATGAGTGGATAGAGCTTGGCAATGCAAGCGCTTCGGACGTTTCCATCGGCGGATGGAAGCTGTTCGGCGCAGGATCAAGCGACAAAGTTTTAGTCCTGCCGAGTGATGCGACTATTCCGGCGCACGGCGTTTATCTCATCTCAAATTATCCAATGGATGATTCGCACTGCGCACTGACAGTCGCACCCGATGCAGTGACGTCAACCATTTCACTTTCAAACAGCGCACTTCGCATTGAGTTAAGAGACGTCAACAGCAACTTGATAGATCTGGCGGGTGACGGACAAACACCGCTCGCAGGTTATTCGCAGACGCTGAAAGCCAACATGATTCGCGTTGACATCGGTTTATCCGGCGATGATGCAAACGCGTGGGGCACAGCAAATGTCTCGCAAAATATGTACACGCCGGATTTTGGAACGCCGGGTATTATTGACTTTGATTTTGCAGACGAGCCGGTTGACGAAACTCCGCCGCCGATTGACGTTGATGAAACGAGCGCGACATCAACTCCCGCAACAGAACCTGATCTCGATCAGGCTAATACGACCTCTACCGAAATTCTGTCGATTGATGAAGTGGCTACATCAACAGAATCCATATTGACATCAACGCAAGAAATGGCCGTCGCGACATCAACCGCTACAACAACTGCGCCGATAATTGAGGTTCCTGTTGTGCAAACGACGCCTGCCGCAAACAATCAAACCGGCGCACTGCAAAATTATCAGTATCTGCGCTTAAGCGAAGTGATGCCATATCCCGAGACCGGCAGCGAGTGGATTGAAATTACAAGCGTTACTCCGGATAGAACAATCTCGCTCGAAGACGTGACTTTGTACGATGCTGCCGGCAAGTTTGCGACTTTGCACGGCGAAGTTTCTTCAACGCAAATATTCTTCGTTTATCGTCTTACAAGCTCGAGATTAAACAACACGGGCGATGACGTGTATTTGCGCGGTCCTGGCGGCGAAACTATCGACTCGTTTCACTATGCCGATACGTTCAAGGGCGTTTCGTGGGCACAAGATAATTTAGGCGCATGGCGCGACACGACAACTCCCACGCCGAATGCGACAAACACAATCACTCCAAGGAACACTCCGGTTGCGCAAACAACCGAGAGTTCTGATGTGAAGCAAAAGACGCCGAAGGTTGCAAGCAAAACTGCAACAGCCGCCGTTAAAGCAACGTCGACTAAAGCAATTGCAACAAGCAAGACGGTTGCGAAAGCAGGAACCGTCACGACCGCTTTAAGCACGACTGCGGCAACGGCCAAAAAGACAACCGCCGCTGCATCAACCGCCAAACCAAAAACAACAGCAAGTTCAAGTTCAACTTCCAAAACTAAATCAGCTATAACTTTGGATTATGATATGTTGCAAGATGACACTTACGGCAACCTGCGCGTCAAACTGCAAGGCAGCGTGGGTTCGATGACAGGATTGCTCACGGGCAGATCGTTTGCTCTCTTAAATCAGGATGGCAGAGGTATTATCGTTAAACTTCCCACCGGCAAAAAAGCTCCGGACATCAACACTTATGTCGAAGTTACGGGTACGCTCAAGTTTGACACACATGATCTGCCATATATTTCCATGACGACAAGCGACACGTGGCTGGCCATGCAAAAAAACGTTTCGACTCCAAAAATACGCAATGTATTTTGGAGCGCGCCTTCTGCGGAAGACGCTTGGAGCTTTGTCAGCACAACCGGAACCGTGTCGGAAGTCTCCGGCTCGACAGTCAAAATGATCGTCGATGATGAGGAGGTGAATATGCGGATCAAATCCGGCGTCGACTATCGGGCCGCACGCTTGCTTAAAGGCGACACTGTTGCGGTCAGTGGCTTACTGGACACAACCGGCGAAGTGCCGGCCATACTGCCGCGCAATGCAAGTGAGATTAAATTGATTTCACATGCGCCGGAAAAAATCGCTCTAAATCCGGCTGCCGCAAACACCAGCAGCGGACTTCCCGGCTGGACTCCGTTCGGCGCGGCGCTTGGCATGATCGGCGCAATTGAAGGAGTGAAAAAAGTCCGTTCAAGAAAAAAGATTAAGACTGTGACAACAACCGTGGTGCGTGAAGTTTAGAGATAAAAAAACGCCCTGGAGCGAGAGTTGCTCCGGGGCGCTAGCTTGCCGCCTGAAAAGTCGATCGCGTCTTACGGAGATGCGCGCCCCGACTCTTCCTGAAAGAAATCACCATCTGTTGAAGCATAGCCATCTCGATGGTAAGCACAGACTTCTTGTCGCACATCGGACGCTTCAGGCCGCGGTCGAGATCCTCAAACGTCAGATGCTCGGCACCGCGCGTCAACAGGCCCACCAAGGAACGATATGGAGCATTGCGCTCTTCGGGCCGCAGCTTGACCTTGACTCTGATTTTGCGTAACACCAATTGAGTATCCGGAAGGCCTGTCAACAAACCCTCAAGTGCAAACGCATCCCAGACCGTACGGATGAGTTTTTGGTAGCTCTTCTGCGCTCGACCATAGTTCAGCGCATCGTCTACCTTGTAGTCTTGCGCTTCCTGAATCGCGAACCAAGCCTCTTCTGTCGAATAGCCGGCGCGCAGCTCTTCCTGGTCGTCGAGATCGACTCCGATACCGGCGCACAGCAGAGAATTGAAGGCTTTGTCCCACATGCGATATTCCAGCTCGTGGGAGATGACCCGCTGCCAGTACTCATCAAAGTCAACGAACGGAGCAAACCAGAGTCCGTTGCGCGGGTTCAGAGCCATCAACATCGCCTCGGTGTGCCGGAAGTCGACATTCATCACGAGGCGGTTGACTGCGTAGGTAACGACAACCTCGTTGTCCCACGAGCAGTCGATGTCGTTTTTGGCCCACTTTCGCGCAAGCCCCAACATCACCAACCAAAGCTCATCCTCACGACTGCTCGTGATGGCGTGTTCTACCACCAACCGCAGGCACTCCGCTTTCTCGGAGTACTTAGCGAGGAGGAACAGCTTGCCCATACCGGCGCTAGTGGCCATCGCCATTTCGAGCAGCTTACAGCACTCCTCGAGATTGCAACCGGCGATATTGCTCGGTTCCGCGAGAGCCGCGTCGCACTTGATTCGCAAACGCCTCTCCACTGCCGCCTTGATATCACTTGCCGCTCTTGTCATCACAAACCTCCACGAGTTGGAAACTTATTAAGCAAAAAGTCGAAAGTCCAACTCCGCGATTGCGGAAAAACGATGATAACAAATTTCATCGATTTGTCAAGATTAACGCAAAAAAAAGACGCCCGCAAGTGCAGGCGCTAGATTACGATGGGCGAAATTCCAAGCCCTGTGATTCTGACCGAGTTACCGTAGTCAGTGACTTCAAGCACACTGTTTTCGACATCCGGTCCGCGACTGCTATATCCGATACCGCAACTGATGTCTGAAGCGCGGAACCGATCACCCTCAATCAGTGCTTTACTATAGCCGGTAACTGAACGCACAGTACGAAAATCACGATTAACTATCAAACCCTCGGCTCGCGCCTGGACCCACAGTACTGCTTGTTCAGCTAAATCACCAAGAACAATTTCCCTCTTCGGTACTTTAAGTCGATGAGCAAGCAAGGCCATCAACCATCTCTGTTCTCGCAGAGTCGCACGACTGCTCATCAGCAGGAGGCGCGGCCGCCAGAGAACCCAATAGCCACCCCGCTCACTGTTGCCAATCGGATGCTCACTTCCATCCGTTCTGCGCGACGACGTCCCGTTTGGGTCATAAGTGGCTGTAATGGGAAGATCAAGATCGCCCTTCCACCACGTATGTTTCAAACCCAAATTCACGAGCTGCAAAATAGTTATACTTTCAGGAACAAACCACAAAACAGGCAAGCTGAAATCCGCATACTTCATGTACAATTCAACTGTTTCCGGCTGATGATGCATCAGCTGCGGGTGGGTGTTGTATTTCTTGAAAAGCGGTAAATGGCCGAAGATGCGAACGGCGCGACAGTACGCCTCGCATGACATCTCCATCAGCCAATTCGGCGTTCGTCGATTAATCGAAATCGCCGGTTTAGATTCGAAAATATCCACGCCGGTTTGTGGCGAGGGACGATGCATCGTCTGCATCAGCGCAGGGACAACATCCGTAGCGTACGCATCTGATGCTGTCATGGCCGGCGCCGGATTGGAGGGCAGAGTGGGACTTGGGTTCCTCGAACACACATCTTCCTCTTGTGCCATCGGGATCCTCCTATCAAGAGTGAAAGAGCGAATGAGTAAGAATCATAAAATCATTTATATTCAAAAATGTCAATTGTTGATTATTCAAAATACACATAAAAACAGCCCTTGCGGAGCTGTTTTTATGTGGAGCGGGTAACGGGAATCGAACCCGTCTCTAATGCTTGGGAAGCACTCATAATAACCACTATACGATACCCGCTTAAAACAATTACGAATGCCAAATTACGAATTACGAATTCATGAATCGCTTCGCGATATCATTCATATTGCCGCAGGCCTCGTAAATTTGGCATTACCCGAAGTACGGCAGTAGGTTAACAGGAACAACGGGGTTCATCAAGATTGATTTTAAAAAAAGAGACGGCCGAAGCCGTTAGAGCGAGCTGAAACGTTTGCGTGCGGATTTATTGACGAGCGACTCGCCGGTCAACGAGGCACGAAAGACTCGAAGTTTCTCGTTTAAGCCGCGGCAGTCCTGAGCAAGATGTTCCAGCTCGATCATCTTACGCTGTTGTTCCTCGAGCGGCAAAGCGAGAATCTTGTCGCGAATCTGCGACAAACGTAAAAAGGACGTGCACGTAGAGCCCAAAGCCGACAGCAAGTCGACAAGCTCTTTCAGATTTTTCAACAAAACACTGTCCATCATCAGTTACCTCCATTAACAACCTGACCGCATATTCGCATGACGACGAGTAGCGGTCAAACTAACAACTGACAACTAACAAGAGCAACTTAGTAACTCTTGTCAGTTGTAAGTTGTCAGTTGTCAGCTTCACGGGCTGAACCTTTCACTTGCAGGAAACGGTAACACGTCATTTATCGAAATCGAGTCGGTCAAAAGCATCACGAGACGGTCAACGCCAAAAGCGATGCCTGCGGCGTTACCCATTTTTGGCAGTTCTGACAAAAATCGCTCGTCCAAAGCCCAAGTCTTTTTTCCTTGCTTGGACCTCAATGCGCGTTCTTCCAAAAATCTTTTTCCTTGTTCGTCTGCATCGCACAAATCCGCAAAACCGTTCGCGAGTTCCAAGTCTCCGATATAGAGCTCAACTCTTTCCGCCCAGCGCGGATCGTCGGCGCATTTGCGAGAGAGAGATGCTTGGCTCGCGGGATAACAATGTAAAAAAACGGGATTCGGGGTTCGGAATTCGGAGTTCGGGGATGACCAGCCGAGGTTTGGTTCTATTTTAGAAAGAAAAATTTTAAAATAGATATCGTCCCAATCATCGTCATCGTTTACGGTTTGATTGAATTTCGTGCGCGCCAACTCCGCGATCGCCTCTCGATCGCCCAGATAGTCGGCAAGCTCAACGCCTGCATATTCGCGCCATGCCTGCTCGACTGTCATGCGGCGAAATTGCACATCAACCTTTTTGTCATCCTCGGGCGAGTCCGACGACGTAAAGTCGCGTGGCGACCACGTCGCTTTACGCGAGACCCGGGGATCCAATGGATTAAATTTTTTATCATATTGGATTCCCGCCTTCGCGAGAATGACATGAGAGGAAACAAAGCGAATCATTTGCTCCGTATCATCCATCAACTGGTCAACTCCAGAGTCGCGGCGATACCATTCGATCATCAAAAACTCGGGATCATGTGTGCCGTCCCACGGTTCATTGTTTCTAAAACAAGATCCAAGATCATAGATTTTATCCATCCCCTGCGCCAAAAGACGCTTCATCGAGTATTCAGGGGAAGTTATTAATGCAGCCGGAAATCCCCCCTTCCCCCCTTTGACAAGGGGGATGTTATTGGTTACAGAAGTCCAAAAAGGCTCAAGATAAGGCTCTTGGCCGGGGAGACCGACCAAGCGCGGAGTCAGCATTTCCGTAAACCCTTGATTATCAAAAAACTCGCGGATGAGTTTTACGACTTTTGAGCGTATAATAACTTTGTCCAAATTCATATACAGACATCTTGACAAAAACCCGGATTTTTGCCAAGCTATCCCATTCGGTTCCGTTCACGCGGAGCCGCGCTCCCAACCAAAAACGAGGTGAGTCATGAGCACCAAAACCATCAGACAGCCCCTGGATTCATCCTCGACACAACCGGTCTGCAAGCTCTGCGAACAACCGATTCTGCACGGCCCGGAGTATAAATACGAGAGCGAGGCGAATATGCATCGCCGCTGCTTGAAAAAAGATGTGCATCAGCTCGCGATCGCGTCCACAGCCCATGGCCTCTGGCTCAAGGCATACACCGCGCTCTGCCGCGAATTACCGAAACCCCTTGACGAGCTCATGGAGCTTTTCAGGGAATACTGGGTGCCCGGAGAGGCTACCATCATCGACTACATCAAGTGTCTGGATCAGGCGTCGAAGTTGGTTGAGAGCTCGTCTTTCACAACCAACAACAAATCCCGTCTGGTCGAGACGGTCGACGGTCTGCGGGACCGGATACGACATCTGGCTTCTACCGGCGCAAACTAAAACCCCCACTTCGACTCTGGAAGTGAGGGCTCTTTTTTTAATAATTTTACGCCGTTGCTTCAGGACCTTGAGCGTTGGCTGTCGGCTGTTCTTTGATGGTGGGCAATGGCTGCTCCCTCAAAGTATGTCCGGCTTTCATCGTTTCCGCTATTTCATTTAAACGAGCCTCAAGCTGCGGCCAGTCGGTGGGAACTTCAACCTTAAACGGGGCAGCACCCGATTCTGATTTTGCAATACCGTACTGTTCCAAATCAAGCTGGCCCTCGATCTGTGCTTTTGCTTTCATCGCCTGATCTTTAAGACCGGCAAGTTCGGACAAAGGACTTGGTTGTGCAAGCATCTCGTCCAGCTTATCCAGCCACTTTGTTACGCGATCGTGGATTGCATCATACTCCATGTGCATCTGATCGAAATTTCTAATCGTTTCTTTGGATGCCGCAATCCCGCTTTCATGAAAATCGGCTCTCGCTTTTGCCAAAGCATCTTCTCTTGCGACCGTCTCGCCTGTTTTAAATGTTTGGACTTCCGAAGCTTTAAGCGCAACAGATTCCTCAGTTCTGACTGTCGGCGCTTTTTCGGCGAGCGATTGTTTTTCGCGAGCGACAGTAGCATCTGTTTTTAAAGTAATAGACTCGTCCGGCTCAACATACTCTTCCATCCCAACGGCCTCCGGCCTGACTGTTTTCACCAAAGTCTCCGGCATCGCTTCCAACGGGCCGTGCACATCTTCCGGCTTAAGCATCTTAATAGTCGGCGCCATTTCAGAAGGCGATGTCCTTACAGACTCAACGTCCTTGTCCGGAAGCTGCGGTATGTTCTCGGGCGATAACTTCATTTCGGGTGAATACATATTTTTGTTTTTGTTAATTTTAAACCCAAGCTAATCGCTTGGGCGTTTTTAACTTTTTATGATGTATAAAATCTTGAATCAATACGCGAACTCTGCATAACTTAGCTTTTATTTTGATTTACTTAATACAGTATAGCATTTTTTTACCCTTTTGTCAAAGCCGGTTTTTTTACCTTTTAGCCTTGACATGATTCAATATATCTGCCAAGGTGCTCCATTCGGCCGAGGACTACTCGGTCATGCTCCAAACCGCTCAAAACGAGGTGCATCATGGACGTGAACTCCAATCTCGTCTGCATCCATTGTAATCAACCCGGATCAACGGCCGAAGAGATCGTGATTGACGGCAACGGCAACCCGACCCACGAGATGTGTAGGAAGGTTGCTCGCGAAAGCACCTTCAAGCAATGGGATTTCGTAGTGTTGATCAATGCCTTTCTTGACATTCTGCGGGGAACACCGCAGCTCAATGAAGCATTTGCCGACGATATGCCGGACTGGGAACACTTCGAAAATTTCCCGCGCTGCATTGCCGCCGCTCTGCCAAAAGCGGAACAACTCGGCGTCTCAAGGCAGGCGACTAACAAGCTAAACGAAATACGCAGAGCTATGATCGAGCTCTGCGCATCTTGACCCATCTGGGTCCTCTTTTTTTATCTATTTAGCTCGAGCCAATCAGAAGGCTGATGAATGACGCCGTTCGTCTGCTTCTCAATGAATTTATTAATATCAGTCAGAACCTTAGCAAGAGACTGCCTTACAACAACCATATGCTCGCTGCCTTGATCAGGAAACAAATCTCTTTCTCCTTGATGCAGCGATGGCATTTGACTTAAAACGTCATCTAACTCATTTGCCAAACGATCTTGCAGCTTGCCGTTTTCATCCAATTTTAATTTTATAGTTTTTCTCTCATCACCTTCAGCGTCTGCATAGTTCTTCCTGAGCTCTTTCTCCATATCGCGCAAAACTCTTTTGGCAAGCGTCAATTTCATCATTAATTCATTTTCGCTTTCCGTCTCAGCTGCAGGTTTTTCTTTGGGGATTTGACGGGATGTAGAAACTTCCGCCACAGGGATTGCCACAGGTGCATCTTCAAACGCTGATGCAATTGGAGGATTAACATCAATCTCCGTCTGTGTTATCTCCTCTTGCTTTTGCCGCAAAGTTGCAACATCTTTTGAAGAACGTGCTAAAACCCTATTTTGCAATTCTTCTTTTACATCTTCCGGCAGATCCAGCAGACCGGACAAACTCTCAAGCGCCTCACCGCTGTCGCGACCGTAAAAATCTACAAACAACTTTGCATTGAACAAAGAAAGTAAGTTTTCTTTTGCATTTTTTATTGATTCTTTATCTTTGGAAAAATTACTTTTTTCGAGATCGCGCAAAACATGCAGTTGATTCAAAAACTCCCCCGCATTTGCGACATATCTCTCCAATTGAGGCTTAATGTTTTCTTCGTATGGCTCAAGCGCCTCATCCGGTTTGACACGCAGCGTCAATCTTTCATTTTTCTCCCGCACTCCGGAGTCTTCACTCTCTTGCGCGGCGGACTGTATTTGTTCGGGATTGTTCATATTATTAGACGATAGACGATAGCCAGAATTGTTTATTGGTTATTAAATGTCATTTATTGATTCGCGTACTGCTCGACTTCGTCGGACAACACGACAAGCTCCACGCCGGCTTGTTTGAACAGTTCTCTGGATTCGCTTGCCGCGTGATAGCAACGCTCGTAAACAGCGCGCTTGATGCCGGCGTTTATCATCGCTTTGGCACAAGTATAACACGGCTCAAACTTACCATACAAAGTTGCGCCGTCGATGGCAACGCCGTAACGGGCCGCATTGCAGATTGCATTTATCTCGGCGTGGGAAGTACGCACGCAGTGTTGAGTCACGGTTCCGTCCTCATGCGTGACTTTGTGCATTTGGTGTCCGACCTCGTCGCAATGCGGCGTGCCGATCGGCGAACCGACATAACCGGTTGCCAAGATTCTTTTATCTTTGACAAGAACGACGCCGATGCGTCCGCGGTCGCAAGTGCCGCGCGAGCCGACGGTCTTGGCTATTTCGAGGAAATATTCGTCCGCTGAAGGACGATGATGCTCTAAAGATTGATCTGTCATATGATTGATAGTAAATCACAAATGAACACGCTAATCAAAACCCCGACGTCAAGTCGGGGTTTTTAACTTATCTGACTACGAATGGAAGGATGGCCATAAAGCGTGCGCGTTTGATAGCGCCGGCCAACTTACGCTGGTGCCAGCTGCAGGCGCCGGAGCGCTTGCGGGCTACTATCTTGCCGAAAGAGGAAAGATAGCGGCGCAGCAAGTTAGTGTCTTTATAGTTGATCTCTTCGATGTTCGAGTGGCAGAAATAACAATTATGCGGAGTTTTTTTATTCATAGAGTTTAAAATGGAATATCTTCTATCCTGATTTCTTGATCGCCCACGCCAGGTTCGACCTGCGGTACCGGACTGTCATCAGGCGTTCTAACCGTGGTCGGTGCAACTGCCCCGCCTTGGCCGGCTTTATCCAACATGATCATGTTGTCGGCAACGATTTCGGTGCGCTGGCGCTTTTGCGCGTCCGGAGTTTCCCACTCGCGGGTTTGCAAGCGTCCTTCGATATAGACCTTGCGGCCCTTGCCAAGGTACTGATGGCAGATTTCCGCCAACTTGCCCCAAGCGACAATGGGATGATACTCGGTGCGCTCTTGGCGCTGACCGGCAGCATCAGTCCACTGCGACGATGTTGCGACTGAAAAGTTTACAACGCTCTGGCCGCTGGTGGTTGTGCGCATTTCCGGATCCCTGGTCAGATTGCCGATGATCGTGGCGCGATTCAAGCTCATGGACATACTTATTCAATTAACAATTTACAAATAACAATTAACAATGAATAAATTACGTATTTTCAGTGAGCGCAGCGTCGATTTTGCGGTCGAGCTCTTCGGGGCTGATTTTTTCAGCCTCTTCTTTTACAGAGCCTTCCTCGTCTTCCGTTTTTTCTTCAGGCTTGGCGTCTAACTCCGCGGCGACTTTGACATCTTCTGCTGCCTTGGATTTTTCAGCCTCCATCTTGCGGCGTCTTGTGCGGTCATCTTTGGCGCCGCCTTCCACAACCACCTCTTGGAATTGTACCAGATTAAACTCGCTTCCGCCCGCTTCTTCGGCGCGCAAAATCAGATGGCGCAAAACTTTTTCATGAATGCGCAGCGCCTCGTTGATTTTGGCGACCTCTACCGGTTCTGCCTCAAAATAAGAAAGCACGTAATGGCCATGTCTGACCTTTTTAATTAAATATGTAAACTTGAACTTGCCCAAGCGGCGCGTTTCTTTTGGCACGCCGTTGTAGCGCTGGATAAGCGCCTGGATCTCATTCTCGGCTTGGCTGACTTCTTCTTCAGCCAGGGTAGCCGGGATGATGTAAAGCAACTCGTAAAGTCGCATAGTTTTTTGCACGTCCGCTATTTGCGGAAACCCCGTTTTTGGCTAAAAATTCGGGATTTTGGCCGGCAAAGGTTAGGTATTAATGGCCTATAACTTAATATATTACCTGCTTTCAGTCAAGACCAGCCGTCTACCACCTCGGCTCTCTACGCGTTCGCCACTCCTCCTACACCAGGAGGAGAGTAGTTTGTGAGTTTCCGAAAACCCCCCTACCCCCTTTGCCTAGGGGGTAGTTACTAAGTTACTCAAAACTGCTCCTTGATAAAGGAGCTGGCGAGTCCGACGAGACTGAGGTTTTCCGACTCTCCTCCTTGCGAAGGAGGAGTACCCGAAGGGGGAGGTGGTAGTCCGGCATGAGGGCGAGGGGGTTCCGACCATCCCAGCAAGGAGGGATAAAAAAAGAGACCCCGAGAAGTGTGGGGGTCAGGTGGAGTGTCCACCATTTGGATCGTCTGTGCCGTTTGGCGGCGGAATAGTATGCGCATACGCAGTAGGCGCAGCGCCAACTCTTGCGGCCGGAGCCGCATGGTTCAAGACGTCAATCAGTTCTTGGAGAATGATCGACTTTACCTTCACAAGATCAACGTAGTCATCCTTGGAGACTTCCGCCGCGCGGAGCGTGAGTCGATTCGCTCCCAGCGAGTTGAGCTTATTACTTAGCTCATTCTCCTCTTTGCGAGCGTCTCCCAACTCGATGCGATGCGCATCGAGCCCCGACTGCACTGCCGGTATATTGAACGGATCTTTGAGAGCGCGAACAACGTCTTGCGACGTCTTGATGCGCGTTTCAAGTTCTGCAACGCGGCGCAGAGCTTCGAACCAGTGGGACAAGAGGTCAACAACTTTGTCCACGGCGCGAATCATGGTCGCGTCGTCGATGTCCTTAGGACTTCCTGCGGGGGCTGAATCAGCCGCGCCCGCGGAAGATGCAGAGTCAGCCGCACTAGCGGCGTTGTCGTTCAAAGGCCGAACTGCGAGAGGAGCCGCTTGGCGCAGCGCCTCGAGTTCAATTTCCTTGTCGGCGACAAGGCGCGCGATCTTGGCAACCAAACGCTTCGCCTGATCCATGTCGTCCATAGCCGGCGGCACGAGACTGTAACCGTCCGGCGCACAGCCCTGGATGAGATCACCAAGCTCACCGCTGTAGAATTCAATGACCTTATTCATCTTGTCAGCACGTCTGTCGGACGGCTGAGTTAGAGCGGCGGCTTCGCCGGGAATCTGACTCAAGCGCTGACTCAAGACCTCGACGTCGCCGGTGCGGAGCAGGTTGAGTCTAGCAATTTCCTGTCGGATTTCCTCAACCTCTTTCGTCGCCTTGTCGATATTGACGTTGCGCAAGACATTCTTGGTCTTGTTCAGCTCTTGATCGAGCTTTTTGTTTTCATCCTTGAGGCGCCTGATTTCATCACGCGCTTCGTTCTCAAGCCGCGACATGGCCTTGCGATGTTCGAGGCCTTGTTGTTTCAAGAAGTCGCCGGCCTTAGCCAGCCCTGCATGCAACTCCAGGTTTGCACGGTTGAGTTCCTCGTTTGCCGCGCGTTCTTTCTTGAGCTCTTTTGCGAGCTTTCGCTTGGTCCAGATGTACCAGGCGAGAACCAAGTTAAGAACGGCGTACGCAATCGCCTCTATTACGACTCCCAACAACCATGAGTTCGCATCAGAGCGCGCAGCGGCAAGCGCCTTCTGGGTTTCGACCAGTTGTTCATCCATCTGCGCGAGCCTGGTCGTCATCTCCGCGACCTTGGCCTTCGAAGCTTCCATCTCCTTCTTGAAGATCTCTGCATCGCTGACATAAGGGACCGCGGGACCGGGAGTCTGCAGAAGAAGGCCTGCTTCGCGACACGCATTAATGGCGCTCGCACCGCTTGCCTCGGCACATGCGGCCTTGGCGGCAGCGATGTTCCTCTGCTCTTGAGTAAGCATTAACGTGCTCGGAATGAGAATATAAGCCTTCCACCCGTTGGATGGTACGCCCATGATGTTGGCTACTGTGCCATCGGAGCAGAACGAATCTGTTCCGGTTGAGCACTGCGACACCTTTCCGGAGCGCGACACGCAACGGCACAAAACCGTCGGATGCTCGCTCTGATTGGCGGCGTACACGCTGCGCAACCAGGACTCGACATCAAGCTGCTTGCCGTCGACGACGATCGGGTGTATCTGATGCGCGGTCCGAAGACTGCACGTCTTAGGACTCTCGTGCGCCAATCTTTTGTTGATGGTGATGACGCTGAAGTGCTTGTCGCCAATCACCTTGTCGGGGTTGATCGTCGTCACGCAGGCTTCAGAAGCGTACGGGTTGTCGTCGGCACGCGCGGTCTGCGCAGTCAGCGCGACGAGAAGAGTGACGAGGAGGGTTACCAGCGACAACGCTCCCCTCCGTCCAACGATCGAATACAGTACGGACAGTACGTGGTGAGACATTGTCTTTCTCCCTGGTTTGACGGCCGCCATAGCCGTCTTTTAGGTTGTCGAAGACCTTCGTATAGAATATACGAGATACGCATAGACCACCATAAATAACTCAAAAAGTCAAGGTTTGACCGCTAACGTGGGACGATGGACGCGGGACGCGGGACGCTGTATCATATTGGCGTTTATTATGGCTCTCCACTTTCTTGTCTTCGGCAACCATCCACGGCTATCTTTAGCGGAATTTTTGGCTTTTAAACCAAAGGCGAAAATAGTCTCCCAAACTCCAAACACCTGCATCGTGGAGATGAACGACTGGCAGGCTGATGTTCTAATGAGCCAACTTGGCGGAGTCATTAAGCTCGGCGACGTGATTTTGGAGTCAAAAGGCACGGATTTGAAAGCTGCAGATATTGCACAGCTCGCCTCCGGCAAACAAGAGATGACAGGTCTTGAATTCGGTTGGACGTCCTTTGGAGGAAATGGAAAAGAAAAAAAGATTTTTGAAAAATATCCATTGCACATTAAACGTGCATTAAAAGAATTGGGATGGAAGATCCGTTGGGTCAGCGGCGAAGGCGGGCAGCCGCTCTCCCCTGCCGCGGTGGCCAAATGCCATCTGACCGAACAACCAAACGCAGATTTTTGTTTGATGCTCGACAAAGGCAAAACTTTTTTGGGACGCACAACGCAGGTACAAGATGCTGACGCGTGGAGTTTGCGCGATTACGGCCGCCCATGCCGCGATGATATCAACGGAATGTTGCCGCCAAAACTTGCGCGCATGATGGTCAATCTTGCACAAACGCCGGACGGCGGAACTTTGTTGGATCCGTTTTGCGGATCAGGCACTATTTTAATGGAAGCCGCTTTGGCGACAAGCGAAACAAAAATAATCGGCAGCGACATCGACGAACGACAAACGGATGACACTTCCGGAAACTTAGAATGGCTTTTGAATAAAAATATTTTATCGCAAGACGATGAAACTCGTTTTAAAGTTTTTACTTCTGATGTAAAAGAAGTCGGGCACTATCTTTCGCCGAAATCGATTGATGCGGTTGTTACGGAAGGCTGGCTCGGACCTGCCTTGAGAGGCCGCGAATCGTTGAGCGAGATTCAAAAAAACGCATCTCAAATCACTCAACTTTGGAAAGATGCTCTGGCAGCGCTTAAACCATTGATGAAAAAAGATGGACGCATTGTTGCCATTTTTCCGTCTTACAAAGTCGGCTCGCAAATCATTGCAACGGATTCGGACATCGACTTTGCGTCACTGGGATTCGCTTTGGAGGATTTGCCCGCCAATCTAAGGCAAATGGACATGTATTACGAAAGAACCGGACAGCATCTGCGTAGGAACGTAAGGATACTGAAAACTGGAAACTAGAAACTGGAAAGAGTTATGTGTTAAACCGAATCGCTCTTTCCAGTTTCTAGTTAAATAGGGTTGACAAAGTCCCAAAAAAATGTACAATCACACGTTCGGCTAAGCTCTTTGCGAGTAGCGCCGGATGAAAGATTTAAAACAAAAACAATCGTTCTTTCCCCTGCGCATAATGCTGCGGGGATCTACGAGGAGAGTCTAATGGCAAGCGACAAGCTCAACCGTTTCGTATCTTCACAGTCTGCTTCGAGATCAACTCTTGTCCGCGCCAGGGACAAGCTGATCGACGTCGACAAATATCCGGGTTGCGTCTTTAAGGTGAAGGCGGGCTCCGTGGATATTGAGTTGGAGTCAGCAAACCAGTTCAAAACCGTCGACCGCCTGGAAGAGGGTGACTACTTCCGTTTTCACCCAGCATCGACGCAAAACATGGGATACCGAATCCGCTATCGCGTCGTCAGTGAACGCGCGGTAATCGAGGCGATTCCCGTACCCGACATCCTGGCGAGTATGCTCATGCTCAAGGAAGTCGTCCTGTCCGTCTCGCAGCAGTCTTTGGTTCTGCAAGGCATCGTAGCTACCGGCTGCCTGCCTAAAAATCCAGCTGCCAACCGCGGCGATCTCGCACTTCTCGAGAGTATCCAGGAAGAGCTCGAATTGCAGATCCAAGAGAACGGCAAGTTCAAGCAGCTCGTTGATTCTATGCGCCGTCGGACTATCAGGATGGACGAAGAGCATGCTGACTGGAAGGCGCTGCGTGACAACGCCTTGGAGCGCTACAAGACCCTTGCCGAAAAAGCGACGCAGGCAGCGGAAGCGGCGCAGCGCGTCATTGAAGAAGCTCGACAACGCCAGAGCGAGCTCGAGCTGCACGCGAATCGTATTCAGCGCGGACTGGACATGATCAGTCGCGACAATCCCAAGATGTTCATCCGCGACGCGGCACTGCACTTGCTCTTAGGTGAGGAACCGCCGCCGGCTGATGAAGACGATATCGAGGCACTGTCTCTCCGATTCCTGGATTCCGTCGAGCCGTCAGCAGCACAAGCAGACGACTCAATCGACTGGGATGACGTTTCTACCGGCGAACTCGAAGTTATTGCGGATGACGAATCGCCGGCGAGCGTAAGCCTGGCAGAACCAAGAGAGACTATGTCGATCGGACTCGAGCCAGAAGAACCTTCCGCACCGGTCGTCATCCCGCCGCCGGCGCGCGCACCTAGGCCGGCTCCGGCGAGACGAATAACACCGCCGCCGCTTCCAGTAGCTCAATCACATTTCGACCCTCGGCGCACAGCGGAATTCGGTTCACGACCCGAGACTTCTTCACGGCCGCGAGGGATCAATGTTCCTACGGGCGTCGAAAGAGATCCTGCCTTCGATGGGACCCAAACATCTTCGATCGGCATTCCGGACGAAATCCGAAATGTTCGTCCGCTCACCCACGCTGAGCATGTCGCCGAAGGAAGTAATGACGACATTTTCAGCGGATTGCGCGACAGCGTGAACGACCAAGCTATTCAAGACTTCGTCGATCCGCCTCCAGCGCGCAAGAAATAAAAAAGAGCGGACGCTCCGCTCTAGCTTACTTGCCCCACGAAGCCTCGGCTAAGTGGGGCTCTTTTTTATTTACTTTCGTTCGGAGAGATCCTGTGGGTGGGATTTTACGGATAAATCTGATTCCCCTCTTCGTCAAACAAACTGATTGCCTGCACCGGACAAGATTGAGCTGCCAGCAAAATCGTATCATCGTCCGCTCCGTGCGCATCTACGACGATTGCTTTATTTTCATTATCCAACTGAAAAACTTTCGGCGCCACGACTACGCACGGGGCTGCGCCAATGCAGAGCTCACGATCAACGACTATTTTAGTAATCTTTTTCATACTGCAACAGGATAAACTAGAAACTGTAAACTGGAAAGAGTACCCTCCGTCATTTCTACCGGAAAGTTCCTCCCCTCCTGTCATTTCGACCGTAGCGTAAAAGCGAAGTGTCCCGCTTCCTTCGGGATCCCGCAGACATGTATCAGTTGGAGGCGGGAGAGAAATCTCAGTGCTTAACAACTTAATTCGCTCTTTCCAGTTTACAGTTGTCAGTTTCTAGTCATTAGTTAGCCAAAAACACCAAAAACAGAACTTCTTATCCTTGACAAAATGGCTAATTTATGCTAAATTATTGCATCAGATTTATGAAATGCGTAATGTTGATTTGTACCCAAATCATTGTCACGCATTCCGGAAATCATCCAACCCCCGGAATCAAAGAGGTGCACATTGAACTGATAAAACAGTACCTGTCTTGAGGAGCCGCATCAACGGCTAAAGCGCGACGGATATTTGTCGCTGTTCCCTCAAGACGACAGAGAGATCATGAACCGCAGCAACTTTCTCGGCACTGAAGACGATCCGCGCCCCACGTTCCGTGATGAAGCGGAGAATGTTGATTCCTGGCCGTCGGGAGCGGTGTTCAAAGTGGATTTCACCGCCGAGAATTCTCCCAGCGCGAGCGTCACGGAATGCGAGATCCCTCGGACAGAGTTCTTCGGTGCCGACGGCTGGCCCATCGGATTCCCCGATGATCAGAAGTCCTCGTTCGAACGTGTCTGGTTCCAGGTATTTCCATGGAGTTGGCACCGCTGGACAGAGGACGAGTGGGTGCATCTTTCGCGATTCAACGGACAGTTTGCTCGCCTCCTCAAGCTCGGCGCGATCACACGCACGCTGGCCGGGTTCACCTCAAAACTCTGCAATCATTAGTCCCACCCTCGCTCGCCGGCACCCAGTCGGCGAGCAACTTCCCCCAAAGGAGATAATTTGCTTGTCTCATTCGGGGGCAGTAACCGGTTTCGCAACTTCCACCACAAGGAGATGGCTATGACAAGAGCGATTCGCACGATCCTGAACATCATTGGTTTCTACTACATCGTCGGGCTCTGGGCTGCAGCACCCCGTGTAATGGAGACAGTGCGCGAGGATCTGCGTATGTTGCGCAGGTTGTGGCCTATCACACCCGAAGACTGCCGTGCGGCCTTGGTCGGCGAATTCATTTTCTCACCCAGGCGACTCCGCCAGCGCTATGCCGAGGAATGCGACTTCCATCACAACCTCGACAACCGCTGGCTTTGAACATAAAACGCGAGGGAGAATCTCATGTTCAAGATCTTGCTATCGTGCGTAAAAGACGCGGCGCTCTTCGCAACCATCATCACAGTACCATTGTTCGCGATGAGCTGGATCCTCATGATCACCGCGCGAGGAATCAGCGACGTGGAGACTCTGAAGCTCGAGACTGTCGGAATGGCAACTCTGAGCATTTGCTTCTGGATGCTCATCGTTGTCTTCCAATTGTTCGACGACTTCAACTTCGAGCGGGCGAGAACTCACGCACGTAACCGCTAGGGCAAACCGAGGAGTACTACGACTACGAGGACGACTAGCCACCCACCTTTCTCACCCTTCCTATCGGGTCTCAATAGATAGGAATAGCTCCGAGTCAATTAGCAATAGTTGGTTCGGAGCTATTTTGTTTTTTATATAACAGCTGTCGTTTTTTTGGCTTGACCGTCAGTACTGAAGGTGCTAAATAACCCGTACCAACGATGAAGGAGGTAGCAATGGAAGAGAGACCGCTCATCGAAGTAGGACTGGACGCCCTGAAACAGATCTTCGCAACCTTCAGCCCAGGCCGTACACGGCCGGAATCGTACGCAGCGATAGCGAAGCTTGTCGCGAGGCTCGAGAACGATCTCCCCAACTCCGAGGTTAGGATCTGCCTCACCGGATTCAGCGAGCACGTGGACTCCACGCAGTTTGCAATCCAGATCGAGAAGGTCGGCCCCGGTCGCTGCTGGAAGGTCGTGGACACGTCAAGCAAGGTGTTCCACATGGACGAACGCTGGGCAGTGCGCCTCTGGTTCGAGGTCCGAATCGAGGGTCACGACAACCTGCAGTACTGTACAGACAGGAAGCAAAGGTCGCCGTGGCGCAAGGCCGATGAGGCCGGAGTCGATGCGCTCCTCGCCGAGGTCAAGGAGCTTTGGAAGGAGCTTGCAAGCCCGGAAGGCGACGACAAAAGATGGCAGTCCGACTTGATCGAGGTCTCCTTAGGCTGAAGCGCCTCACTCGTAGTCCGCCTCCAACTCTCTCACCCTTCCTATCGGGTCTCAATAGATAGGAATAGCTCCGAGTCAATTAGCAATAGTTGGTTCGGAGCTATTTTGTTATAAACAAAACAGCTGCTCTCGGCAGCTGTTTCCATTTGAAGATTGCCACGTCGCTCCGACTTCCCTCGCAATGACAATTAAATTTATCCGAAATACTTCTCCTTATAAAACTTCATCAGCTGCTCGACTTCCGGAATGCAGGAAGGATCGCCGGTGCCGACTTTTGTTTTGGATTGGATCTTGTCCAATGTATCTGCGCCTTCGAGCACGGCTTCCTCGATGTCGTGATCTGTGATTTTCAAAACCTTGTCGATGACGCGGCCCTGCTCGATTTCGATCTTGTCGATTTGTCCCGACTTACGATAATAATCGTTGATCGCGGAGCGCAGAGCTTTGTCTCCCAAAACGGAACAATGGATTTTGCGTGCAGGCAAACCGCCGAGGCGCTCCATAATATCTTGCGGACGGATTTGACGCGCCTGATCGAGAGTCATGCCGTTGTTTTCAATAACCATCGTCGACATCATGGAAGTCGCGGCGATCGCAGAAGCGCATCCAAAAGTTTTCCAACGGCAATCAGTAACGCGTTCCGTTTTTGGATCGACTTTAATCCAAACGCGCATAACATCGCCACAGGCCGGAGATCCGACAACGCCTTGTCCGTCGGCCTTATAAGCGGATTCATCTTCCATGAAATTCTTGGGATGAAAAAAATGATCTTTAACGACATCCGAATAAAAACCGCCGTCCGAGTTTTTGCGCGGAGTTATGTCTGGTGAGTTTGTGGTAGGTTTGGTCATAAGTTCTATTTGTCATCCCGACCGTAGCGTAGCGAAGTGGAGGGATCCCTTACATAACAATCCAACTGTTTAACAAGGGATTCCTCGACTACGTGCCATGAGTTTGGGCACTTCGCTCGGAATGACAGACAAGTCATTAAGTTAGAAATGCGACATGTCCAATGTTACCGGACTAATCTTGCGCAGCATCTCGACAATGCCGGGCATTACTTTTATTACGTAGTCAACGTCCGACTTTGTCGTGTCGTGACCGAGAGAAAAACGAAGTGAACCGTGTGCAGCTTCGTACGACATGCCGAGTGCGAGAATGACATGCGATGGATCGAGCGAAGTTGATGCACAGGCCGAACCGGTTGAACACGAGATGCCTTTTGCATCCAAGTACAACATCGCTGCCTCGCCCTCGATGTCCATAAACGAGATGTTAACGTTATTAGGCAAACGCTCGACAGGATCGCCGTTTAAGCGCGACTTTGGAATGCGTAAAAGTCCTTTTATCAATCTGTCGCGAAGCTGCGCAAGACGTTTTGATTCTTTATCGCGATCTTTTTGCGCCAGCTCCAATGCTTTTGCCATGCCGACGATTCCCGGCACGTTTTCCGTGCCGGATCTTAAACCTCTTTCCTGACCTCCGCCGATAACAGTCGGTGCAAGTTTTACTCCGCGGCGGACAAACAAAAATCCGATGCCTTTTGGTCCGTAAATTTTTCCGCCGTTTAAAGTCAGCAAATCAACATGCAATTTTTCAACATTCAAATCAAGATAACCCGCGGCCTGACAGGCGTCGGAATGAAACAAAGGAAACGTGCCACGTACATCGTACGACGTACCACGTTCGATGTTTCGAGATTCGAGCTTCGAGCTTCGATATTTGAGTATCGCCCGTCCGATATCGCCGATTGGTTGGATCGTGCCGATCTCGTTGTTGGCATACATAACACTGACCAAGACGGTTCTGTCATTTATGGCCGACATCACGTCGTCGACTTTCACGACGCCATTCTTTTGCGGTTTGACGATAGTCAAATCAATCTCGCCCTTCTTTTGTAAACGCGTCAGCAACTCCAATATCGCATGGTGCTCGATCGCGGTCGTGACGACATGCGGCAACCCGCTTTCGACGTTGGTACGTTGTACGTTGTACGTTGTACGACATTCCGCAATGACACCGTTAATCGCCAAATTATCCGACTCGGTTCCCCCCGAAGTAAAAATGATCTCATCGGCATGGCCATTTATGATTTCAGCAATTGACTTTCGCGCCTGTGTCACGGCTTTGTTAGCAGCTTGTCCCGCGGAATGTAAAGATGACGGGTTAGCAGCAATGGAACTAAAATAAGGCAACATCGCTTTTAAAACTTTTGCATCAAGCGGCGAGGCTGCGGCGTTATCCAAATAAACCGATCTCAAACCATGACCAACTCGATGAGCTGTTGAAGGTTTTGAGCGATGAGATTTCTCCACTTCGCTTTTACGCTTCGGTCGAAATGACAATGGGGATTCAGACATATTAATTTACCAACTTAGCGAGTGTCGTCTTTTTTAATGAAGCTAAAACGTCTTTTTGCAAAAAGTTCCAAAGCGACTTGGAAGAGCAATGCGAAGCGACGGGACACTTTCCGCCGTTGCATTCAACAAGCGCAATCGGACCTTCGAGTGCAGTTAAAATCTGTTCAGCCGTAATTTTTGATGCAGGCTTGGCCAATCTGTATCCGCCGCCCGGTCCTTTGCGGCCCTTGATCAAACCGGACTTTTTCAGCGCCATGGCGATCTCTTCCAAAAAGCCTTGTGAAAGACTCATGCGCCCGGCAACATCTTTTAAGCTCACAAAATCACCGGAGCTTTTGGCTTCGGCAATCATCGTCATAAGGATCAATCCCGCATGATTGCGCGCGGAAACGCGAAATAAACTGTTCATATGGTCATGTAACACATAACATGGAGCATGTAGCACCGGACAAAAGCCTAGTGGCTGGCTAGGAATATATAGCAAACCGGTACGGGTGTCAAGAAGTCATAAAAAGAGGTATTATATACGGCGTATGAGACCAAAACATTCGTTCCTTCTGCTGATTGTCGTGCCCTTGATGGCTGCCGGCTGCAATCAACCGATTACAGTCCCGCAGATTGCGGAAACGCTCGGCCCTGCGGAAATCGGAGGCGCTCCTTCGCAAAACGGCGGTTTTGGAATCTTGCCAAAAATTAATTTTCCGACAGGCAAAAGCACCGACGTGATAAACATCGATACAGATCTGCCGACAATACAGCCGACTGTGACTGTTGTGCGTTTACCCGCCGGCGATTTGAATCTGACTGAATTTCAAAACTTGACCCAGGCCATCGGCTTGCCAGCCGGTCTTGTCGGCGATGACACTCGCAATCTTGGCTACGCACTTACGTGGACCAACAAAGAAAGCGCTGTTTGGAAATATTATTCGCTTGATCATAAACTGACTTTTACGAATGACACGACAAAACCCAAAAATCCCATCGTCAATTCATGGATGGGCAACGAGCAACTGATAGATAAAGTCGACGTATTTTTAAAACTACGCGGCATCAACGAACAGTTGTTAAAAAATATTCAAATCGCCCCGGCATGGAGCGTCTGGCTCGACAAGCTCGACAGACTGCAAGGCTGCGCGCCGACAGACGTTCGCAATCAAATCGTCGCGCTGCAAACTTCCGACCAAATGTTTGACAAAGCTCCGCCCGCTTTGCCAGAAGTACCGACGACAGGATGCGTTGCAAGCTACCCAAGCATCTTGCCCGTTTCTTTTGAACGCTTTCTCGACGGCTGGAATATCGTGGATAAAGACGGGCAGCCGGAACTGGGCGGACAAATTTTGGTTAATTCACAAACCGGCGAAATGGTTTCGGGCTGGATGACTTTCCCCGACGAACCGCAAAGATCTGATTACGCTGCCATTGATACCGCGACCCTGCAAAGCCTATTGGAACGCGGCGGACTTGCAGGTGACCTGCCTGGCTATAAACAAATCACAGATATTTCTTTTGCCTTTGTCAGACTTTCCAAAACTCAAACTTACGATTACTCATATCTTGTACCAGCAGTTGTGGCCGAGGCCGTCAGATCTACAAATCTAGGTCCGCAAAGATACAGAATAGTTGTACCGCTCATCAAACAATAGGACCATAACGTACCTAACGTACATCACGTACATCGCGTGCATAGCGTCCGACGACGTCAGGTACGTTATGAACGTTATGTACGTTAAGTACGCGTGGCGGGGGTTGACAAAACCCCATTTTTATGCTATACTTAGCCTCATAGTCGTTTTTTACGTCAACAAAGAGGCGGCTTTGCCGTTCTTTACAAGGAGACAGATAATGAAGACTCTGATGGCAATCATCGCCTTCCTGAGCGCGCGATCCGAGGCCTACCACTTCAATCGCAAGAACGTCGGCGAGATCGTGTGGTCATGGCTCGCCCTGCGTATCTTCTACGGTTGGATGAATTTCAGCGGGCCGATCAACGGCACGCTGGTCAAGGGAGATGCCTGCGCCACGCCGACAGACGGTCTGGTGACGAATGCAAAGTCGAAGTACACCCGCAAGATGGGGGTCTTCTGCAGGGTCGGTGCAGAACATGCACGTGCCGGGTACTACGTCGGATTCAGGCCGACGATCGGCGCAAAACAGGCATGCATCTGCATGACCGTGTGCCACGATCTCGAGTTCATGGAGAAGATCGGAGCAGAAGATTGCAACTTCTTCGCAGTCGATCTTCATGGCAACGAGATCTCTCTCGAGTCAGTCAAGATCTTGGCCGTCTCCAACAACATCATCCTCAGGGCGCAGGCGTTCTGATCCGCAGAACGCGCGCCACTTTCCGAGCCCGACAGGTTTACTCCTGATCGGGCTCGATGTGTTTCTACGCGAAGCGTACATAACGTACATCGCGTACCTGACGTACATGGCGAAAAAAAACGCGATGTACGCTATGCACGCTATGTACGCGATGTACGTTTTTTGTTAAAATGTCCTTATGACAAAACAGCACATTTCAATATTGGGCGCAGGAAATATGGCAACGGCGCTCGCATGGCATCTTGGGAATCTCGGGCATCACGTCAGTCTTTATTGCATCGAGAAGAAAGTCGAAAAGCGCATCAATAAAAAGCATCGCAACAATAAATATTTGAAAGGCGTTAAGTTGCCAGAGAATGTCAGTGCGACCGGCGATATCGAAGCAAGTCTTAAAGATGCAAAACTCGTAATCGTAGCCGTTCCGTCAAATGCCGTTGACGTGGTGATGCTGCTTGCCAAACCATATCTTAAAAGGGATACTTTAGTTGTAACCATTTCAAAGGGGCTGAATGAAAATACGCTTGATCCGATGGCCGTATATTTGCAAAAAGTGCTGTCAAGACAACTTAGCGAACGCGTTTGTATGCTGGGCGGACCGGCTATTGCCAACGAAATAGTCAAAGACGCGACGATGGCTTTTGTCATTGCAGGTCAAAATGCAAAAGCGCGTCAAACAGTTTCCGAAATAATCAAAGGCAGAAACGTTAAAACAGAACTTTCAGATGATTTATTGGGCGTCAGTTTGGCCGGAGCGCTTAAAAACGCTTATGCCATTGCCATGGGTTTTTGCGACGGACTAAAATATCCGACCAATACAAAATCAATAATCGTTACAATCGCAATCCGCGAGATGTCCGAGCTGCTTTCCAAAGCCGGAGCTGACACAAATACAGCGACGTCGCTTGCGGGACTAGGCGATTTGCTGGTGACGGGATTTTCTTCGCACGGACGCAATCGCTTGTACGGCGAAAAACTGATGCATGCGCGCCGCAGCGAACCGCACAAACTTGGTATTAGAACGGTCGAAGGTATTGCAGCCACTGATACGGGATTGAAACTCGCAAAAAAATTAAACGTCAAAACTCCTTTGCTCACGGTTATTCAAAAATGCATACGTAACAAAAAGGATTTCAGCAAACCGTTTGTTAATTATTTAACCAACTTGCAATATGCAGATCCCACAAGAGCTTCAACACTACGAACATCCGACGTTAATCGTAGTCGGTGATTTTGAACATGCTGTCATTCATCTTGCACACGACAAAGATCTTACGGAAGTCGCGACGATAGAAGCGCCGGAATTGCACCAACCGGATACGGAAGGTTCTGTAACGATCGGCGGAGGACGCACGGCAAATCCATCGACAGACGTGGACGAAGGAGCGAGACGCGTTCGATATACAAAACAGATTGTCGATAAAATAGTAGAACTTCAAAAATCAAACGACATTCAATCCATCAACCTGATTATGCCTGCGGAAATGTGCCGCCGGTTGCAAGACGGATTGCCGAGTAATATTAAAACAATTGTGACAAAAGTTTTGGAAGTAAATATTGCAAAAGCTCCCATGCTGGATGTCTTGCGCAGGCTGGAGGCTTAATCACTCCCAAACTCCCGAGATGTAAGTCGTGACGTTGGTCGGATCAGCGACGTAGTCAGTGCTCTGTTTGTGAGAGAGCAAAAGAAATCCCCCCTGCCCCCCTTTGCCAAGGGGGAGTTTTTTTTGCAAGTAAGCGTGCAGGACAGCAAAACCGACAGCACTGTCGGTATTTTTGTCGGTCGCGGAAGTCAGACGATCCCAATTGCCGTTACGCAACCATTGCAGAGTCTCGACATCGCGTTGAGCTGCGTCGAACTCTTTTAAGCCGTGGCTCATATCTGATGATACGACGACAAACGTCTTTTCGTCAGAAAGTTTAGCAAGCGCCTCACCTATCTGTTTGGCTTGATCAAGTTTTACGTCGGCACGCAAAAAAAGAGGCAAAATCTTAGCTTGCGGGTATTCGCGTTCAATAAAAGGCACAAGAGCGCCAACGCCATGTTCATTTTCAAATGCACGCTTATCCGTTCCGTCCCAAACCCCGATCTTTCCCAATTCAAAAACCCAGCGTTTACGTACAACCGCATCGCCAGCCGGCGTCACATACGTCAATCCATGAGTCGACACTCCTCTGCCGCGGCTAAAGTGATCAGGCGAGATAATAATAAAAGTTTCAAAATCCGGACGCGTGGTTTTTATGGTTTTAAAAAATTGCGCCAAGATGTCCGCAGCCAGAACATGATGATTGACGACGCCGGCAATCGGCGATCCCTTTAACGCAAATGGTTTTAATGCGTTAGTGGCGTTAAAAGCTTGAGGATCAATAAACACCGTGCTTATCGGAATGGAAGAAGTCGGACGCTCCATCGTCAACGCAGTTGATGTCACTTCTTGCTTGATACTCTTGACGGGTTCGACATGATTTTGACTTTTACCGCAACCGGAAAAAACACAGGCGAGAGTCAATGCTATAAAAACACCAAACAAGTTTTTCTTGTTCATAGGTTGTTGAGCCTAACTAACCCCCAGCCCCTCTCTTTAGCAAAGAGAGGGACGGGGTGAGTTATGCTATTTCACCTCTACAACCGCCGGCGTGGAAACCGTCGCGAGCGACGGAGTTTGCATGGATTGCAACAAAGCACCTGCCGCATTGTAAGTGCCTAGGGAAACGACGCGCGCCAAATAATTGATTGCTGCGGGCTTATCATGTTCGCAAACAACAAAGGACACTTCGTTGTTTTGCACGTTGAATGGAAAGTACAAAGGCATGTTGCCGTAACGATCGTAATTGATATTGACCACGGGCATGAATCCCGCCGGCAGACGATCACGCAGCACATAACAACCATCTTGAGCCTTTTGATCCCATGTCGCGTTCAAACTTACCGTAACCAAATCCCCTTCGTGGAACGTCTGCGCCGCCGCGCCATCTATTTTATAATCACGACCAACTTTCAGTAAATCGGATGATGCGCTGAGATTTCCGTTTACGCGTTTGACGTAAGACACGGACGCCGGGCCGTCCACGCTGACTGCACGGAAAGCTCTAACCTCATCTGCAGTCAATGTCTCATAATGCACCGGTTCATTGTCGCTCAGCTCGATTGTTTTTTGATCCTGACCGATAGCGTAACTTATTTTAACATTACCCGAAACCATTGTCGGCACGACTTTTTGCAAATACATGACGCGATCCAAATCCGTTAAAGCTTCGTTGTTCCAGTTTGATTCCACGTAAGCCATCAACTTATCCGCCGAAGGATGCGCCATGGACGCAGCTAAAGCCGCCGCTTCCGCAGTCGCTTCAATTGTTTCGCCTTGGGATTTGCTGACGTTTAATGTCATCGAACCATCATGTTCTTCTGACTTTGAAATTAATCCGTCCAACAGTGTTCGCGCTGCTTCGCGTTCACCGATCTCATCCAAACCGCGAGCCAAGGCCAGCGTTTCGCGCCACGAAAGATCCGTAAGTTCCGCAACCTGATGCAAGCGGGAAATCACCGGCTGACCAAGTGCAGCCAAACCGGCCAAAGCTTGAATCGATTCTTCACGCGAAGCTTTTGCATTATCCGTCACGCTCCAAAAATAATTGGCAAGCGCAGCTTGGTCGACTCCCTGCGGTGCGACTGCGGCGACTTTGGAACTCAAGGTCACGTCTTCGGACGAATAAGGCAAGACCCCCAAACCTCCGCTTAGCAGTTGATAACTCGTCAAACTTATATCATTCGGATCCAATTCGTTGGATTGATAATAATCGCGCAACAACTCTCTTGATACGCGGCCGGCAACGGCGGATTCCAATCTTGCAGACCACGGATTTGCCAAAGCATCCAATTCAGATCTGGCGGCGGAACGCGTTTTGGATTCAAAAGCAAGTTGAACTTCCGTGGCCTCACCAATGTCAGAGAGCTCCGTTCCGGGTGCAAGCTCGATGGAAACGCGCTCATCATGCGTGGCGCCGGATGCAGCCACGTTTATCGTGTGCTCAATCGCATCTTTAGCCTGACCGTTTACCGATATGCCGATCGTCGCCTTGTGCGAACCGACAATCGGATTGTCCAATGCAAGATAAACAGCTTGATTTACCTGGCCTTTGACCTCTTGCTTGTTAATTCCCAAAGTCGGCGCGTCAACCGTGTACGCCACCTCGCCGGTCTTTGGCAAGGCCGTTCCAAAAGCGCGTAATTTTAATACCGGCTTATCGGCAGATAGAATATTTTGCGGAATAACAGCTTCCACAAACAATGGCTTGCTTGCGCTGACATTCAATTTGGCCGCACCGGCGCGCAAATCCTGCGTCATCGCAACTGCGGTAAAGCGCCACGATGTAATGTTGTCCGGCAAAGTGAACGAACCGGTCGCAACTCCGTCGCCGTTGGTTAAGAGCGACATGAAAGACGCTTGGTCTTTAAAGTTTTTGCGCACTGCATTGCTGCGCTCACCGCCGCCCATCTCCGCGCCGCCGCCCGCAAAACCGCTAGCCTGATCAGCCAAGTGAGTTGCACCGGTTGCGACTATGCCGTCCGGCAATAATTGATAAAGCGTGTTCAACGGCATCTCGTCAGCTCCAAGCTGGGCTATCGAAAGCAGGGCTTCATCAACAACCGAAACCGCGATATGCGCATCTTTTATTACATTGCTGTTTTTGTCCGTTACTTTTGCGCGGAAATTTATATTTTCACCCGGAGCATAGCTTGTTTTATCCGGTTCGATAACTACGTTTAATTCGCGGCTTTGCGAATCAAACATAACGCTGTATTGCGACATGGCAAAACCGTTTTTGGAAAATACGACTCCGTAAACCGTCATGTTGGGCACATCCTCTTCGGTAAAATCAAACTCATGCGTAGCGTTGGATGAAACTTGCAAGCTGCGAATTCCGCGCGCGGCGTGCACAAACATAAAACTTTCATTTTCACCGCTCATTTTTTGTCCGGATTGAGTAAAGCTTAACGAAACTTTATCTCCCAAATTAAATGAGTTACGATTATCAGCTGCGTCCGTCGATACCAAACTCGGAGCATCGTTGCCCGAACGGTCATACCAACCTTTTGATACGTAAGACGTTACAGACTGCGTTGCGCCGCCATTATCGGTCCATACAACAACGCGATAAGAAATATTGTCTTTAAGCTGATAGTTGAAAGTCGCATAACCGTTAGTATCCGTCACTGCATCAAAATTCCCGGCTTCTACATCGCGCTGCACATACCTGTATTGCGGTACTACTTTCTTTTCCAGAGAATCAAAGTACGTTCCCGTCTGAGTCTTATCCCAATGCTGCTCGATAAATTTCGCTTTTACGCTTACGCTGGCTTGGCCATCTGTTAAAACAGAATCGTCCGTGCGGCCGTTGGCCTTACTCGGATCAACCTTGCGCACTCTATAACGCAAAGTTGCGTTTCCGTTATCTTCTTTAATCGAATCTTCATTAAGCGAAGAATGGCTGCGCCAAACGTTATAACTTGCGTAAGCGTAGATCTCTCCTTCTTCACCGACAGCCGGTCTGGCCTCTATGCTCAAATTGGTTTGCGCGTAGCAATTTTGATAGCGTTCCCCCAAATCGCACTTGGGCGTACCGAGGTTAAAAGAATAACTTGCATAACCGGCATCATCCGTCGTGACTGTCAACGGTTGATTGGTGGAATCGAATCCGCCGGAAGCATTCAATAATATCTTTGCCTTTGCAACCGGCGTACCATCAAAAAATTTTGCAATCAACTGGCCTTTTGCTTGTTCGCCCGTAAAAACGTTCACACGCTCAGGCACGACCTGCAAGTAATAAGCCGGTTTCACCGTGTCTCTGATTTCGATTGAACGCGAAGTCACGCGTTGGCCGTCTTTAAACAAAACCAATTCATAGTATCCGGGCGTAAGCGTACCGCTCCACGAAATCTGACCGCTAAAGAATCCCGCATTGTCTTCGTTAAGATCCGCTTTGGCATAAACCTTGCTGTCGTAAGTTCCGTAATCAATGAAACTGCGATTCATCAACCTCACCTCCGCAGTTCCCGTGCCGCGATTGGAATTTCTATCCTGCAGCAAACCAAAGACATTAATTTTATCTTGCGAGCGATACAGCGGCCTGTCGCTATAAAGATAGGACCACGTGTCGAAAGATGCGCCGTTACCTCCGTAAGAAGAACCAAAATACATGAATTCCCAATCTTTACGCAAAACGCTGAGCAATCGCATGGAACCCTCGCCCAGTTCTAAGACGACCGCCGGTGCGTTCCTCGTGATATTCGTATCACTAGCTGACCACGATTCCGGAGTTTTAAGGCGAGCTGTACCCTGCGAATCTGTTTTGACAGCTTGTCCATCCATGGATACGGTTGTCTCGACCGGTTTGCCGGTTTCCGTGTTAACGGTCCAAACCAAAATCTGATCCTTGTCGGCCATCGAATATGCCGCCAGATTTGTAACTTGCAACAAAACCCAAGTGGGCTGCACACCTTCTTGATCCAAACGAATGGCGTAAAAACCTGCCGAAATGGAATTCGACAATCTTATTCCTTTGCTATATTCACCCACATTTTCCAAATTCGCCTGTTGCGTAAACGCCTGACCGCCGACTTTGTCTGCCAATGTTTTATTTCGAATGTCAGTTGCATCAATCCACGAAGGCTGGCTTTCGATTTTTTGAATGACTGATTTGGCATCATCAAATGATAATGAATAACCTGTAACCGTAACCGGCTTATCTACATCGCTGTACCAAACGCCGATAACCGGCTCCGTACCGGGCGCAGATTCAAACAAGTACGATGTGACATTGATGTATTTTTGCGCAGAGCTGACTTTGCCGGAGCTGGTTTGAAAACGTATAGAATAATCATCGTTCAAAGTTGATCCGCCGTCGCCTAAACCCCAACCTTTTTTAAAAGTCACGGTATACAGAGTCAAAGGCGACAAAGGCTTATTCGGCAAAAAGACCAACGTGCGGCCGTGCGTTTCGAATCGACCATCGACCTGCGGTTCGACGGCAAAATACTGCGCCGGATCCTGCCAACCGACCTGCGAAAGAGTAAGCTCAATTGCCGTATCAAGAGGTACGCCGGTGGACGCATCGCCGGGTACGGCGCGAATGATTTTAAAAACATCCTTTGTTTGCACTGCCCACGAAAAATCGCGCTGGCGCAAATCTCCCGTTTCGCCCTGCACTGCAGTTGCAATCACTACGCGGTAAACACTGCCCGTTTCCAACTCATTTTGAGGCTTAACGTTAAATTGATTGTCGCCCGTTTTGTTAAAATCAAAAGGCACGCTTTCATCGCCCTGATCCGAAACTTTAACCACGCGCAAACTCTGCTTAAGCTTATCTTGATCAATATCAACCTTAGAATTTATTTGAAAAGAAGTATCAAGCTCCGCTGTGCCGTCATTTTGTTTTTCAACCAGCATACTGAATGCATCACCTGCGTTGGCGGCGGGAATAACCAACGAAAGTTTTGACAAACCGCTCTGCGATTGAGTTTTGAATAATTGTTTAAAAGGAATAGTCCCCGTCTGTGCAGCAAAGACGAGCAGCACGACGGCCGCAACAGCAACCGCTCCGCCGACCCAGAGGAACCAGGGCCGACGAACTTGGGTCGAATGTCGAATGTCCGCTTCGCTGAATGTCCGCTGCGCTGAATCTCGGATTTCGGGATTCGGGATTCGGGATTCAAGGTTTTTCGCCGCCTCAAGCAGATGCTCTTTTTGTGCAGCCATAACTTTCGGATCCATTTTGTCCTGTTTCCATGCGGCATGTTGCTTAAGAGCTTTTGCCATGCGCAAATAAGGCCTGTCCTCTGGCATCGCCTTGCTTTCATTGCCTTCGAGCGCCTCGTCTATGCGTTGCGCGATTTGTTCTTCGTTAAATGACATACTATTTTGTAGTTTGAGTTAGAATCTTGCGCATCCGGCCCAGCGATCTATAAATCAAAACTGCCGCGTGATTATTGGAGATGCCCAACTGCGATGCAATTTCTTCCGTGGAGTATTCTCCATAAAATTTTAAAGTCAGAACTTCCTGATCGCGGCGTGAAAGTTGATCGATGGCCGCGCGCAACCTGTCGCCTTCAAGCGACATCTCCGCGGACCAAGCCGGATCATCAAGCGATGGCGGATCCCAATTATCATCTTCGTCATCCAGCGAAGTTTGTTTGCGCACAGCGCTGCTGCGCCAATGATCGGCCAATGCGTTTGATGCAACACGGTAAAGCCATGCGCCGATCGGCACGCCCTGCCATTCCAAATTTGGCGCCGATTGCAGGAGCTTCATAAACGACTGCGCCACCAAATCTTCGGCCGTTTCTTTATGCCCGCAGCGTTTGAGTAAATACCCATACAGCTGCCCTGCATGACGGTCGTAAACCAGGCCAATGGCCTGTGGGTCGCTTTTTATCTGCATAAACAGCGCTTTTTCTTGTTCCAAATCAATTTTTTGTTCCGCCATATTAAAACGTGGCTAATAGCCTTTAAGTGACATTAGTATAGCTTAAAACATAAAAACGTACATAGCGTACATCGCGTATCTGACGTACAACGTTATGCACGCTATAAACGCTATGTACGTGATGTACGTTTGTTCCTCTCACGCAGCCACGCGATCACGCCCGGGCTGATTGAAATAAAAATCACTGCAATGATGATCCAGTGCAAATATTTGCTCGCGTCAGGTATCACTCTGCCCAAAAAATATCCAAGACCCAAAGTCAATGTCACCCAACCGATTCCGCCTACAACGTTATATGTCACGAATTTGCGATAAGGCATTTTACCGACTCCTGCAATAATCGGCGCAAAAGTTCGGATGATAGGCATGAAGCGCGCAAGCACAATTGTTTTACCGCCGTGTTTTTCATAAAAAGCCTGCGCGCGCAGTAAATGATCTTTATTGAAAAGAATCGATTTTTCACGCGTAAAAATTTTCGGTCCCGTGACTTTGCCAAAATAATAACCGACCGAATCACCCGCAATCGCCATCACGGACAACAATATCCAAAGCTCCCAAATGTTCAAATAACCCTGAGACGCAAGAAGCCCCGCGGTTACAAGGAGAGAGTCACCGGGTAAGAAAAAACCGATCAACAGACCGGACTCGGCAAAGACAATAACCGCCAAAACAGTGTATCCTCCCCAGCGTATTAAATCTTCCAAATTATGCAGGCGCGAAAAAAATTCTATAATTTCAGACATGGTTGACAGGATAGCGTGTTACGACTCCAAAGTCCAGGATCGTGATATAATCCGGTCATATGCAACACATCCTCTCTTTGGACATTGGCACAACATCGACGCGCGCGATTGTCTTTGACGACAAACTTAAAAAACTCGGGCAAGTTTCTTTGCCGCTTAACATCTTTGCGGGGGAAGATGGAAATGTGGAACAAGACCCGATTGAAATTTGGACAAAAACTTTAAGCTGCGCAAGAAGAGTTTTAAAAGCAACTAAAGTCAACGCCAAAAACATCGCTTGCATAGGCATTGCAAATCAAAGAGAAACGGTGGTCGGTTGGAATTCCAAAAACGGCAAGCCGGTTGCGCGAGCCATCGTGTGGCAAGACAGGAGAACGGCGGAGCGCTGCAAAGAGATCGAGAGTCATCGCGATCTGGCGCGCCGTATTCGCGCGGCAACGGGGCTGGTCGTCGACCCGAGTTTTAGCGCCACAAAGATTGAGTGGTTGAACAATAAATATAATCGGATGGATTCCCGCCTACGCAGGAATGACAAAGAGGAAGATTGCCCCGTAGAGGGGACGTGGTCCCCACGGGGATTTTACGTCCGCGCTACGTCTGACTTCGCTCGCAATGACGGAGGGAGAGGGTTGATTTTTGGTACGATTGACTCGTGGATACTTTGGAATTTGACTGGCGGACGTCTGCACGCTACAGAACCGTCGAATGCGAGCAGAACCATGTTGTTTAATTTGAAGACACTTACTTGGGATGAAGATTTATTAAAATTCTTCGGCATCAAAGAATCACAGATGCCTCTTCTCATGCCGTCCGAAGGACAATTCGACACAACAGATAAAAAACTTTTCGGTTGCGAGATACCCATCACCGGAATCTTGGGAGATCAGCAAGCCGCGCTATTCAGCCACGGCCCGCTTGGCAAGAACATGACCGCGGTGACGTATGGGACCGGAATTTTTGCCCTCAAAACGATCGGTGACTTGCCACACCCGGCGGCCAGCGGGATTTTGACGACGGTCGCTTGGCATCGTCCCGAATATCCGATTGAATACGCATTTGAGACAAGTGCGTTGACGGGCGGCGCAATGCTCGAATGGTTTAAAAATCAAATGAGTTTGGTCAAAGACATGAAAGAACTCGACGCTCTTGCGGAAACCGTGACTACAACCGGCGGCGTAACCATTGTGCCGGCCTTCAGCGGTTTGGCAGCGCCGGATTGGGATCCGGCGGCGCGCGGCCTGATTATCGGCTTGAATCGCGGAACAACCAAAGCACACTTGTGCCGCGCCGCAATCGAGGCGATTGCCTGCCAAGCCGCCAGAATGTCCACGCTGTTGGATGAACAGACAAACAGCAAAACAACTTTCTGGAAAGTCAGCGGCGGACTGGCGCGCTCCAATCCCCTGATGCAAAGTCAGGCTGACATGAGTAATGTCAAAATCTGCCGATCCAACAATCTGGAATCAACCGCCGCAGGAGCCGCCATGATTGCAGGTCTTGGTGCGGGCGTTTGGAAGACCTGGGAGCAGGCATCCAAATTTTCAAAATGCGAAAAAACATTTATACAAAAACGCCCGGAACGAGGCCGTGCGTTTCTGGCCCAATACGAACGCGCGATAGAACGCGCCCGCGGTTGGGCGTCAATTTCGACGTAGGGACAGGTCGCGACCTGTCCCTACGATAAAAACGGGGACGTTTTTACATCATCCACGCCGCAATCAACAGCGCAACGATGTTCAAAATCTTGATCATCGGGTTGATGGCCGGGCCGGCGGTATCTTTGTACGGATCGCCGACAGTATCGCCAGTGACCGCAGCTTGGTGAGCAAATGATTTCTTGCCGCCAAAATGTCCTGATTCAATATATTTCTTTGCATTGTCCCATGCGCCGCCGCCTGAAGTCATCGAAATCGCAACGAACAAACCAGTGACGATTGAACCGACGAGCAAGCCGCCCAATGCAACCGGGCCAAGCAACCAGCCGACAACAATCGGAGCTAGAACCGGCAACAAAGCGGGAACAATCATGCTCTTTAAAGCACCGCGCGTCACAATATCGACGGCTTTTCCATATTCAGGCTTGCCTGTACCTTCCATGATACCTGGAATTTCGCGGAATTGACGACGAACTTCTTCCACCACTGCGCCGGCTGTTTTGCCGACAGCCTCCATGGCAAATGCGCCAAAAAGATACGGCAGCAAACCGCCGATGAACAAACCTACGATGACCTTAGGATCCTGCAAAGCAAATACGAGCGTCTTGCCAGCATCTGCAAACTCTTGAGTGTAAGAGGCGAAGAGAACCAAAGCCGCAAGTCCGGCTGATGCGATAGCGTAACCTTTGGTGACAGCCTTAGTTGTGTTACCGACAGCATCAAGAGGATCGGTGACTTCACGAACTTCTTCCGGCAACTCGGCCATCTCGGCGATGCCGCCGGCGTTATCCGTGATAGGACCGTATGCATCAATCGTGACGATGATACCCGCGAGCGAAAGCATGGCCATAGCCGCAACGGCGATGCCGTAAAGACCGGCCAACGAATAAGCCCACAAAATCGCAATGCTGATTAAGATGACCGGTAACGCGGTCGACTTCATGCTCATGGCAAGACCTGCAATCACGTTCGTGCCATGTCCTGTCTGCGAAGCTTCGGCGATTTTCTGAACAGGTTTATATTTTGTCGAAGTGTAGTATTCCGTAATCCAAACCATGCCAGCAGTCACGAGCAAACCGATAAATGAACATTTGAATATCGCGTAAGCACTGACGGCGGAACCGGCCGGGAAAAATTTGAATGCAACAAACCAGAAAGCAATCGCCGCCAAAACACCGGCTGCAATCAAGCCTTTGTACAACGCACCCATGATGTTTTTATTTTCACCCAGGCGAATAAAGAATGTGCCGACAATCGAGGTGATGATGGATACGCCGCCTATCACCAACGGATAAAGCAAAACATTTGAATTGCCTTTAAAAGCCAACGACCCAAGCAACATCGCAGCCACAGCCGTCACAACATACGTCTCGAACAAATCTGCGGCCATACCGGCGCAATCGCCGACGTTATCGCCGACGTTATCTGCAATCACAGCCGGATTGCGAGGATCGTCTTCCGGAATACCCGCTTCGACTTTACCCACGAGATCCGCACCCACGTCCGCGGCTTTAGTGAAGATACCGCCGCCAAGACGGGCAAAAAGTGAGATCAAAGATCCGCCAAAACCAAGACCGATCAGAGCTCTCAAGTCACCGACCAACCAATAAAAACCGGTTACACCAAGAAGAGCGAGACCGACAACGAAAAGTCCGGTAACCGTTCCGCCTTTAACCGCAACGTCCAAAGCCTCCTTCATACCTTTCTTTGCGGCTTGAGTTGTGCGCACATTGGCGCGAACCGAAACGCTCATGCCAACATAACCCGCAAGACCGGAAAGAACTGAACCAACCAAAAAGCCGAGCGCCATCTTCCAGCCAAGAGTCAGCCAGAGCAGAACAAAAATAGCCGCTCCGATGTAGGCGATAACGGTATATTGACGCTTTAAATAAGCTTGCGCGCCTTCTTGGATGGCTTTGGAAATCTCCACCATCTTGCCCTCGCCATGATTCTGTTTAAGAATCCAACTAACAAGATAAGCTCCCCATCCCAACGCAACTAGCGCCGAAATCAGCGCGAACAGTAGGTATGAATTCATACAAAAATTAAAAAATTAAACTATTATTGTTAGCCAAGAATAACAAAACTGGGCTAAAACGTCAATAAAACACGGGCGATCTGCTTCTTCAACTCTTCCAACCCCTCACCCTTCAACGCCGACACAAAAACCGGCGTCATTTGTTTGTAGCGCTTAAGCAATGTTGTTTTGGGAATTCTTTTTACCAAATCGGTTTTATTGAAGACGTAAATTTTAGGCGTCTTACTCACGCCGAGTTGATCTAGAATCTGTTCGACTTCTTCTATTTTTTCGTGGACAAAAGGATCGCTTACGTCGATGACATGCAGAATTAATTCCGCTTCTATCGTTTCTTCGAGCGTGGATTTGAATGCGTCGATGAGTTCCGGCGGAAGATCTTGAATGAAGCCGATGGTGTCGGACAGCAAAACCGATCGTCCCGCAGCTTCTGCTGTCGTCTGTTGTCTGTCGTCTGTTGTCTGCAGCGGCAGCCAGAGTTTGGCGACGCGAGTGTCCAGCGTCGCGAAAAGTTCATCGGCGACGTAGGCGCCTTTGCGAGTCAGCGCGTTTAAGAGCGATGATTTGCCCGCATTGGTGTAACCAACGATTGAAATTGTTTTGAGCCCCAGACGATCGCGACGCGCGCGATGCTGGCCACGCGTATTGGAAATTTTCGCGAGCTGATTTTTAATCGATCTTTCCTGCTCGGCCAGATGGCGTTTCATGATCTCGATGTTGGTCTCGCCGCCGCCGCGCACGCCGATACCGCCTTGCTGCTGGCCCAACTCCAAACCCATGCGAAAGATGCGCGGCCCCATGTGACGAATACCTGCGAGCCTTATCTGCAATTTAGCTTCGATGGTCGTCGCATGCTTTTGAAAAATTTTAAGTATCATATCGATGCGATCCCAAACCGCGATGCGCTCTTTTTCCACGCGCTTTTCGATATTAAAAATCTGATGCGGTTTTAAAATATTGTTGAGGACAATAAGCTCCACTTTCTCTTCTTTCGCAAGCGCAACAATATCTTCCAACTTGCCCAAACCGACAAAGGTTTTGTAATCAGGAATCGCGCGTTTTTGAATGATTTTGACAACGACTATGCCGCCGTATGTTTGCGTTAAATTTTCCAATTCATAAATGCGCCGCTTCGCTTCTTTATCCGGCATGCGAGGCGGAATAACATCAATCAAAATCGCTCTGGGTTTGGATGACAGCATAATGATACTTAAAGCTTAGCACGTTTACCGCAACAGAACAGTCCAGGATTGACAAAACGTTAAAAATATCTTATGGTATTTTTTATCAACCACGCTCTTTCCTCGGAGGATAACCGATGACGATCGACAAGACATTCCTGGTTCATCTTGCAAAAGCTTTTCTGGCTCAATGCAGGAACGGCGACACGGAGCATGCTCACGGTTTGGACAAGCTAATACTTAACAAGCATATCTCTTTCGAAGAGCTTGATCTGGAACCCACGGAACTTCAGACTCACCTGCTTCATCACGCACACGACTTGGCGATGCGCTGCAAAGCTCACGCAGACGTTCAGGCGGCCGTTGAGCTGAATTCCATGCTGCAATGCAACGGTCAGTGCAAAGCAGTGGTGACCTGCGTGAGCGCTGAGATCTCTCCGATATTTCTCGACATCCTTCTTCGCAAACATGCGCTCCAAACCGTCAAAGCATTACTCGACGGCGGCACTGAAGCGGATCTGCTGAATGCGATGAATATCATCCGCGAATACAAGCTAACTCACCTCGAAATAGATCTTGATCGCGCGACTCTCTCGCGCCTCGCAAGCAGCTTCTCCCACTAGCCCATCGACTGCTGACGAGGCTCTTTTTTTAAATACAAATATCAAGAGTCGCTTAGTTGCTCTTGTTATTTGTTATTTGTTATTTTTTTAGAACAACAAGCTGAACAAAAGCGACCAAATCGCTCCGAACGCAATACCGCCCGCAACGTCGATCGCGTCGTGCGCACGTAGCCATACGCGCGACCAGCCGACTGCGATCGGCCAGGTTAAAAACAGCCACGACCACCAACGGATTTCCGGCACAAGCAAAATCCAAGCGGCAAGCATCGTTGCGGCAACCGTGTGCGAGCTTGGAAAGCTATATCCGTATGCTTTGACTTTAACTGTCTCGCCTCTCATCGCAGGGCGCGGACGGCGAATAATTAATTTAAATCCTTCAGATGCTATCGTCGGGACAAAAACCCAAAGTAGCAAATTCAATCCTTTTTCCAAAGGTACGGGATGAATTATAAAAACCAAAATAACCGAGCAGGCAATTCCCCACCAGCTTCCCAACATGCTGATCGCATGAGCTGCGTAAGTGCGCTTTCCAGTCATGCGAACATCATAGCACAACAACAAAACTCAAAAACATTATCGATTGAATAAAGGCATTACCGGAGGCATTACCGGAGGATGCAAACGCACGCCGCGAGGGCATGGCCTAAGAATCTCAACTTCACCTGTTCTGCTCGTGCTGCTAACGTCACCCACAATGCGAACGCAGGCGCCCGGCTGCATAGACCTTATCATTTGAGGCATGTCCTGCGGATTAATACTGAACGTCCAAAAAAAACCTTCCGGATCGCTCAATTCCAGAGTGGAGGTTCCAAAGGATTCTATACGGCCGACAATCATGCCCATGCCGGGGTTCATCATTTTTAAAATTCGCGGTCTGGCCATCAACGAATATTCGGGAACGAATCTGGAGGCCATTTCTTCTACGCGGTTGGCGATGCCGGAGGAAGCAGCCGCTACTCCCAAAGATGCAATGGCAAAAAAACAAATCACTAAAACCGCAGCAACTCTGAATCTGTAACCGCGCGGAGATTTTGTAAAGATCCAAACGGCCAGCAGAGCGCATGCAAAACTCACGATAGCCCACAGCAGAGGCAGTACATCCAAAAATCTATCAAGGGATATTGATCTGCCTGCATCAATCGTCAAATTTACGGGGTCTAAAATAAACCAAACAAACACGCCTGCGGAAACCGCGGCAAACATTGCGACCAACGTAAATGCCGTCCATAGCGCGGCGTGCTTAAGGATAACCACCCAGCGCGGAATGGGCGTGGCAAGTTCTCCGGTTTGAATTTTTTTCTCAAATTGATCGGCTATGCTCATATTTTATCTTATTAGGTTGGGATACTCATCTCCCAATTTTGCGAACTTTTGCCTGGCGCGCCTGATCCATGTGCCTACAGTGCCAATGGGAGCCTGCAAAATGTCGCTCATTTCCTCGTATGACTTTTCTTCGATATATGCCAAGACCAACACCTCCTTATCGCGAGGAGGTAATTTGTCTAATATTTGTTTTATGACTTTTGAGTTTAATGAACTTTCTACCAAATTCTGACTTTCCTCTTTTGCGGCCAGCAATCTTTCAAAACCCATATCCTCGTCATCTATGGAAACATTGTTAAAAGATGACTTGTGCTTGCGGTAAGCCGAGATCGTCCTGTTATGTACTATACGATAAATCCAGCTGGAAAACTTCAAATGCGGATCAAAACCGGCAATATGGCGGTAAGCATCGACAAAAGCATCCTGCAAAATATCTTCCGCATCCTCCTTTTGGAATCCACTGATGCGCCTGATATAAGCCAAAAGTTTGGATTCATAACGCCTCACCAAAGGCACAAAAGCCCTGTGGTCCGTAGGCACTATGGACGCCAGTTCCTCATCTGTGTTTTTTTGGTAATCAACCAATGACATGGGAACAATCATACAATTAACAAGGAACAATGTACAATTAAAAAATTTTAGTTAAAAAAAAGAGCTGCCTGCGCTATAAAGCTAAGGGCAGCAGAGTGAGAGCTGAAGCGTCCGAAATGGGGACGGTCGACTTGAGTTTAAGGACGGCGTCGGCAGGCCGTCATCAACTGATTCCGCCGGGCGCATTCTGCGGCGGACGTATCGAAGGGAACGGGTCAGAAGCGCTCAGTTCCTCGCTGGTCTCCAACGAGATGCTCACTGCCTCGAGAGGCGGAGGCTCAGGCGCGGGTACTATCGTTATTCTTGAGGGAACCCCCTCTTCTGTCCGCATACGTATTGGGACGTACGGGTCGCGGAGTTCAATCCTCCGCCTCCGTACCACAATCCAAACGATCATTAGCGCTGCTGCGAGCAACAGCGCTATGTATGCCGGCCACTTCATGAGCCGCTGAGCGGCTTCATGTTGTTGCACGGCCCGTTGGAAGTCCCCGCTAGGCGCGGGACGCGTTGCCGCGACGTTAACGGGAGGCAACACATTCGAAGCTGACGCAGTCGGTGAGGAGGCAACGGCCCCCTCGAGCGATGCAACAGGCGCGGGACTTCCCGCAGACGATTCTGGCACCGGCGGCGTCGCCAGGGCGACGGCTGTCGGATCCGTTGAAGGTGCGGGGTTGGACTCTGCCTCGAGAGGCGGAGTCTCGTCGGGCGCCTCGTTGGGCGCGCTTACCGTCGGCGGAGTCGGCTGACTCTCGCTTTCTGAGTTCTTTGCCGAGAGAGTGATGATCTGTCCGGCCTGGAGAGCGAATCGAAACTCGCCGCCCTTGGCCTCGCAGTCCTTCATGAATGTGACGTCGACAGGACCGTCGAGCTTGGTCTTGTCCCACGACTTGACCGACATGCGGTCAGTATCGAGCTCGACCTTGCGGTCGGGCATGAAACAGGCTCCGATGAAATTCTTGTAGCTGTTGTGCGAGTCGGCGTAAGCCATCCCCCACTCTACATTGAACTTCTTGGCGATGCACGAGCGCTGAACGCTCGCGAACTGCGCACCGGGGAGAACCCTGATGCGTGCAACGTCGGTGTCGTTGACGGATACGAGCTGCAGGTTGTCGCCCAGGCCGCACCAATCGCTTGGCGCAGTTGCGGGACGAACTCGCGCTACGGTCACAGTCGGCCTTGCGGCCGGCTTGCTGGGCGCGCGAGCACGAGTGCTCGCGCTCTCTGCTTCCAGAGCAGCTTCGAGCTGCTTGAGACGCGCTGCCTCTTCCGGAGTCATGACGTACGTTGGCGCCGGAGCCGCGGACGGCGCAGGCGCTCGCGCGACGACAGTCGCTGAGGATGCTGCAGCGGCAGCTGCCGCGCGACGACGAGCTTCGAATGCTGCATCGCGGGCACGCATCTGGGCATCAAAATCACGACGGCCCAGAGCTTTCAAACACGCTGCGTTCAACGACACGGAGGCACGAGGCGCCCCGGTTGACGTAAACAAGTCCCCCAACTGCTGAGGTGCCCGCGCAGAACGCGCAAGAACCGGCAGGCGGAGGGTGAACGCCAACTTGCAGTTGGCGAGCGCTGTCTCGCGCCGCGTGCGGCCGTGCACGAGGCCCGGGACATAGTCAGTCCCGTCAACTGTGATGACACAGTTTGCGGCGATTTTGTCGTCGCAAACTGCACTATTGAGATCCGGGTACCGCGTGTAGCGGCCGCCCGGGTATGCCGACGTCGGACCCTGCGACGGCGCTTGGGCCATAGCCCGCGTACCGAAACAGAGAACAACGGCTGCAATGAGCAGCGCCACAATTCTCATCTTCATGATGATCCTCTCAAGGTGCAACCTCGGAACCATTCCGAGGAATATCTTAGATTGTACTAATTTATAAACATTGTCAACCCCAAATGACGAATAATATGACAACTAAGCCCAAAATCAGGCGATACCAGGCAAAAGGAACGAAGCTTTTGCGGCTGATGTACGCCATAAACCATTTGACTACCAAAAAAGCCGAGGCGAAAGATACAATAAAACCGATAAACAGTAACAGCCACTCCGAACTCGAAATCGAAGCATCGTATTTTAAAAGCGAGTATCCGCCGGCAGCGATTAAAGTCGGAATCGCGAGCAAGAAAGAAAACTTAGCGGCAACCGGGCGCGTATAGCCCAAAATAAGCATACCAATAATCGTCGCACCGGACCTTGATGTGCCAGGCACAAGTGCGAGAGCTTGGATCAGACCGATAATTGCAGCATCGCCAAAAGTCACAACTGACTTTTCGTTTCGCGAGTCGTGTTTTTCCAAAATCAAAAAAACAATCCCGTAAAAAATCAACGCCAAGGCGACAACCGTCGGAGTGAAAAGATATTGCTCTGCGATCTTGCCGAATAACAGTCCAATGATCGCAGTTGGCACGAATGCAATCAAAACCGTCTTCCAGTTTCTTAACCAACTCTCTTTCGAAAGCCCCTCTCCTGCTCTTGTGGGAGAGGGGTTTGGGGTGAGGGCGGGTGGCCAGACATCTTTCCAAAATAAAACTATCACCGCCAGAATCGCGCCGGATTGAATGACGATATCAAAAAGTTTTGTAAAAGGTTCGCCGAAAGAAAACCATTGATTGATTAAAATCAAATGTCCCGTTGATGACACCGGCAAAAATTCCGTCACGCCTTCCACCAAACCGAGTACGACTGCGGATATAAAGTTGAACATAAATTATTCTTTTTCTATTTGTTTTGAGTACTGACCTGACGCATGCAGCAAATATGCAATGGCGAGCGACGTGATGCCGATATCATCCAGCCAACCGAGTATTGGCGCTATGTCAGGCAAGAGATCTATCGGCCAGATTAAATACAAGATTGCTACGACGATTGTAGCCTTCGGTTTCCAATCTGATTTCGGGTCACGTAAATACTTGATCAACCCGAGCCAATTGGGTACAAAGGATCTTTTTTGCATATTTGCTCTTTCTAGTTTCTAGTTTCCAGTTTCATTATGTCTTTCAGTGAGGCGTAAGGCACGGTCACAACCTGTGGACCCGCTGCGTACGGCGCAACTTGATATTCCGGGAAGATGATAACGAGGCCATCTTGATTCAAGTAGTAATATTGATAATTTTTCAAATCCGGTGCGGCGCCTGATTTTAAGCCCTCAACATCCATATCCGGCTTCTTGGAAAGTTCAGCGATTGCATAATCTGAAACGATTTTTAGGTAACCGCTGTCGGATTTGAAGATGTCATCAAACGACAAACGGTTGCCTGTCGTAGTGTCAAAAACAAAAGTCTCGAAAATCGAAATCCCATGTGCACCGCCCGTGTATTCGTAGCCGTTAAAAACGATACTGACAACATTCGAACTGACGTTATAAATCGAATAATTGCCCTGTAACACAAAAGGTCCAGGTGACGCTTTACCTTCCGTCTTAAGCAATCTAGCAAAAGTCTGCGTCGTTGTGCTGATGTAAGTATTGATCGCGCCGTTGATCACACCTCTCACCGCAGCATCTCCGCCAAACATGACCGGATATTTCACATCAACCGAATGATCTTTAGCCTCTTCTTTAATCGACTTTGTCTCAAATCGCAAATTCAAATTCTCTTTGCTCTTACTAGGTGTAAAAGTATTTAGCGTAGACATTATCATTTTGCTCACCAGCGAATCGCGGCTTTCATCAAACGCCAGACACGCACCCGGTTTATCGAAGTTTTGACAATTGACCGAGTGAATCGTGAAAGCAAAAACCAGATTCTTTTTACCGAGCGGAATAGTATACCAATATTGATTGTAACGATTCCCTGCAGCCGCGCCCGCGCTTTCGACGACGCAGACCTGTTGTCCGTTATAGATTACTCCTGGCGTTACCCGCGCTGACTCTCCGTCCTCATTATAACAATTGTTTTCGATATTAATTCTGCTTTTAAGATCAGCACTCATCTCGTCAGAAATAATTTTAACATCAAGCGTATCTTCCGGTACAGAAAGCGCGGTTGAGCTTGCAACGGTCGGACCGAGATCCAAAGTAAAAACAGTCCCTGTCGCCGAATCGCTTCTATAAGTCTCGACTGCATTCGCAGGATATTTGAAATCAAAACCATAATTGTAGTTTCTGTATTGCAGCCAGCTTCCCGTCCCGGGTGCAGACTGATTTTGATCCACTGTCGTCGTCGCATTCTGCTCCGTCGACGTGGGACGTGGGACGAGCGACGTGGGACGATTCGAAAAGCATCCCGCTCCGAACAAAGCGAGACTTATAGCAATAGCGTAGGCGTATTTCATAGTTATTAGTCGTTTCTTAATGAAATTATTCATTGTTAATTATTCATTGTTAATTGTCATTATGCCACTCCTGCCGCGGCAAGAATAGCAGCCGCTAATTTATCGGGATCATGGCGCAAAAGACTGCGCTTAAGCCTATCCCCCGGAACATTTGGCACTATATCATCTGACAGTAAATCACTGCGCCAAATCTGCATAGAGCCGACATCCAAATCGTCCTCAATAACATGATCTCCTGCCTCAATGTATCTCCGCGCCACTTCATCCGATGGTTTTGCAGAATTGAGAATGGCGACGTCGATCGATGCGGGCAAGATGTGTCTGGATACGACTTCACAAAAATCACTCGCCTTGTAACCCTGCGTTTGTCCGTTCTTGGAAGTCAAATTGATGACCAAAACTTTTTTGGCTTTGCTTTCCGCCATTGCTTGCGCAATTCCTTTGACGAGAAGAACCGGAATCAAACTCGTATACAAATCGCCCGGACCCATCACGATGATATCGGCCGCACGAATCGCATCAAGCGCTTCGAGGTTTGCGGGGACCTCGGGAGAAAGAAAGCAGCGTCGAATGGCCGCACGATTTGAAGACGGCTTGTCTATCGCATGTTCGCCCTTAACCACAGTTGCATCATCCAACTCTGCATACAAATCCGTGGCGCGCGAAGAAACCGGAATAACGCGGCCTTTGACGTTTAAAATTCGATTAGCTTCTCGCACCGCGGCCAACGGATCGCCGGTGATTTTTTCAAGAGCAGACAGGAATATATTTCCAAAGTTGTGACCGTCCAGTCCGCCTTGCGTAAAACGGTAATTAAAAAGATCGCGCAAAACCTGATCGCCGTTTGCAAGAGCAACCAGACACTGCCGAATGTCGCCCGGCGGCAAAACACCGAGTTCGTCGCGTAAAATCCCGGTCGAGCCGCCGTCATCGGCGATGGAAACGACAGCTGAAAGGTCGACGGGATGATATTTGAGTCCGGAAAGAACGGTAAACGTACCCGTTCCGCCGCCGAGGACAACGATTTTTTTGTGTGAAGCGACCTGCATAGACTTAAGGCCATTTTGCATACAAAGCTACAAAGTGTCTAATACGACCCTTGACTAGTAAGTCATTTTCCTGTATGTTCTTCAGTCAATGCCCAGGGAATTAGCCCTTCGCAAAAGACGTCGAAACTTCACAAGGAGGAGCGCAATGCTCATCGAACTGCGTCGACACGCGCATCACATCAACGGCGAGCTCGCCCCGAAAGGCATCGCACATGCGATCGTGGTCGGCCGCGAGCAGATGCGAGGCAAAGGGTATACGCACTTTGCGATATCCCATCAGCCGCGCACGTCGGGGACCCTGCAAGCCTTCGCTGAAGGCGCCAGCGACTTTCCGCTCATTCGACAGTGCCACGAACTCGACGCTCTCGACACAAAACGCATGGGCGCTTGGCGAGCATATTTCGCCAAGTATGACCAGAACCTTGTTCCGGAAAATGAGCTGGTTCGCGAGGAAGCGGCTCGCATGACGCTAGAGTTTCTACACGAACTCGGTCACCTCGGCCTGAATGTGCACCTGCTCGGAGTTGGGCACTCGCCGTTCATCGAGTGTCTGGTCTACGGCCTGACAAGCACTGTCATCGCGCCACTAGAAGAGTGTCATGGCGTGATACTCTCATCTACAGCGTCCGGCCTGATTGTCACCTCGGAGTTCCGTCTCTAGCATCCACTCGATTTCGCTTCAATACAACGCCCGTCGGAGACTCTCCGGCGGGCATCATCATTTGTACTCGTTTTTTATACTGACTTTATAACCTTAATAATTCCACGCCCGACGTCTACTTCCACCAAATCACCGTCTTGCAAAATTTGAGTCGCGTTTTTCGTACCGATGATGCATGGGATGCACATCTCTCGGCTGACAATAGCGGCATGGCAAGTAATTCCGCCTTCGTCGGTGATAATCGCTTTTACATTTTTAAGATATTGAATGTAATACGGCGTTGTTTGTTCTGCGACGATTATCTTACCGGACATAAAAGGCGCTTTCGCATTAAGTTCATTTTTAGTTTTTATAACCAAGACTTCTCCCGTCACAAAATCGTCTCCGACGAATGCCGGCTGGCCTTTGATCTCAGCGGACGATGATACATCCTGTGTCTGTGAACTAAGTTGCGAAACGATTCGTGAAACAAGATCGGCATCATCGACAACGTAACGTTCTTTACAAGAATCGTGATAAACAAAATCTTGCTTTTGACGCGTGGCAACAAGATTATCAACATCGACCGATCTGTCGTCGAGCCAGGCCAAAACTTCCGGCAACGAGAGACAACCCATCAAATCCTTAGCCGAACTTTTCAAATCATACTTTTGACGCATGAGATCAAAAAAACGATACCAATGCTCGCCCATCCGTTCTTCTTTAAACGCAATTTGATTACGCCAACTGTCATGCTGCTCAAGAATCAGCTTTGTCGCCCCTGTGGCGCCGAGTTCCGTAAGCTTTAAACCCAAAGAAAAAATGACTATAAATTGCGCACTGGCCTCGGCATAAGATGATGATATTTTTTTGAACATCTGAATCGCGGTTTGATCGTCCCCGACATTTATCACTCGATCCAGATCATCGCATTCTCCGGCAATACGCGCCCAAAGTTCATCATTCTCTTTGATGCACAATGACAAAATTGACGGATCTTTCTGGATCTTCGTCAGACTGACGCCATGGAACGCTTTAGCCTGCTCCGTATTAATTACACGGACGGGCTTGCCGTCTAAAGGGACACGAAGCGTCTCGGCAAAATCGATGCCGTGCATATTTTTAACATGCTTGCGCATTCCCTCTTGTTTGGCGGAATAAAAAAGCAATGCGGAATCAATCCGCACGCCATAAAACCATTTTTGCGATTTTAAATAAGCTATCAGCTCATCGGGGTTCATGTCCATATCACGCAGCGCGTTTCAGCATCGTAACAATTCCATTGCTCGCGTCAACCTCCACCATCTCGCCATTATGCAAAACTTGCGACGCAACTTTAGTGCCGATAATACAGGGCCTGCCGAGCTCGCGAGAGATGATGGCCGCGTGGCTCAAAATTCCTCCGCGGTCGGTGACGATCGCGCCGGCTTTTTTCATGAGCGGCAAAAATCTAACGTCGGTATTGTCGCAAACCAAAATTTCCCCATCTTCGATTTGCATATTTTCGATATTTTCAGTCGTAACGATTCTAACTCGTCCGCTGACTTTTCCCGGATGCGCCGTTACGCCTGTTATTTCTTGCGACGTCGCTTCCGCTGTTTCGCGGACAGACCAATCGGATGGCAAGTATTTTGGCAAAAGACGATTGTAATCAATTATATAAACTTTATTATCCGGCCAAACGGTTGATTCAAAATAACCTTTCAGATAGTCGTGAGAAAATTCGCAATTAAATTTTTCTTCAAGCGCGCGCTGTTTCAATCTATCTTCGACATGCAGTAGCTCAATCATTCTTTGGATAACCGACTGCGCTTCGTCGTCTTGTTTGGACCACTTCCAATCGTTAAAGTCATACTCAAAATGCAGCAGTTCTCCGTCCGTTTCGCCGTGTGTCAACTGACTATGCAAACCGCGGATCATCTCGCCGTAAATTTTTTCATCGCCGACGATAATTGTCGCCGACCAGTTAAGCGTCTCTGAATGCGGACAAATATATGCCGTATAATCATCCGGATTTATATCTTGTTTTAAAAACCAATTTTCGTAACACTGACGGATCGACACGCCTCGCTGGCGCAATTTTGGAAGTTCGGGTTTATTTGGGACAAGACGAATAGCACACAATTCATCACCGCGCTCATCGAAGATAATTTTGAATCGAGGCGTCATGTCCGCCAAATCCCTGGCTGACATTTCTTCCGGTCTTTCATAAGGCAAACCGATTTCTTGATACAACATCTCCAGCCTGTCGACTTTGCGATTATCCTCATCGCGAAAAGCTTTTGACTCTTCTTCCTCGCCGATGGCCGCAAACCACTCGGTCATCGAGGGCTGATATGAATTTATTACGGGTTTCATATTATATGACGAATATCGAATATCCGCTCGCTACTATACTATATCGCGCGCTGAATATCGAATTCTGAATATTGGACGCTTAGATACGCTTGATAATAATGACCGTTCCCTTATCCGCATCAACCTCCACCTCGTCGCCGTCATGCAAAACTTGCGTTGCAATTTTGGTGCCGACGATACATGGTCTTTTAAGTTCGCGGCTGATGATTGCAGCATGACACAATACTCCGCCTTCGTCGGTGATTATGGCGGCAGCCTTTTTGCAGGCGACGACGGTCGCAGGTGTCGTCATTTCCGTGACCAGAATATTCCCGACTTTAAATGCGTTTACTTTTTTTGATAAATTGCGCACATTGTGCAAAATCAGCTCAACTTTTCCTTTGACTTTTCCGGGCTGTGCGACCAAGCCCCGCAAAATCTTTTTATCATCTTGGACAGTCATTTTTTTTACAAGCGCCCAGGCTTTTTTATAGTCGTTGCCGACTAAAAGTTCCCTTTTGCCGTTAATGTTCAACACGGCGTAACCCTTTTGTCTTTGCATTATCACTCGCGGACTGACTTTTCGGCCATTAAACAAACTTTGCGCCTCGGCACAATCATAGAAAAACCAGTCTTTTGATTTAATTTTAAAACGTCTGGCAATTTCTTTTAAAACATCGCCGAGCAGAATATGAAAAATTGACTCTACGGATTTTCTTAGCTCGAAACGAATTTTGCCGACTTTAAAAAGTTCTTCTTTTATTTTTTTGTCTTTAGTCCCTTCGAATTTTTTTAACTTTTCAGCCTCAGTCCTGGTGTACAGGGCGGTAAAATCTTTTAACAAAACCCTAAAGCCGTCAAATACATCGTAAAATTCTTTGTCAGTCAAAGATTTGAGATCTTTGCAAAAAAAATCCGCTTCAGCCTTTTGCATTTTCTCAATCATCGCTTGCGACCGTTCAATGTATCGCGCAAAACTGTCAGCTTTTGAAAAATAAACATGCCCGGACGAATGTTCTTTTTGCATTCTTCCGTTGACATAGTAACAATGCAAAATTGGATTCTTAAATATAAAGAAAGTATTGTCGCCAATTGATACGTGCCGCGGATCGTTCAACCACCAAAGCGGCAAGCGATATTCGCGTGCCCAAAATTCGATGGACTTGATCTGTGACAAGGGCATGGTGAGTTATAACGTTGTTATCGGCCTGCTCTGCACAATAAAAAACTCCCCGTTTTCCATTCCCCACTCGATATCGCAGGGAAAGCCGTAATGCTTTTCGATGTTAAGACAGATGGAAGCGAGTTTGCCGATTTGAACAACGTCGAGTTTTTGCGCGGCTTTTTTATCGGACGGGACGCCGACTGTCTCATTACTGTTTTTGCCGCACACGAGCATCGTCTCTTGTTCTGCGATATTGACGTCGATCATTTTTCCGTCACGCTTGTCGATGACATAAGAATCCGGAGTAACGATTCCGCCGACGATAAACTCTCCCAGGCCCCAACAGGCTTCGATAATCATCTGATTGGTGTCTTTGGTGACGGGATGGACAGTAAAACAGATGCCCGCGACTTCTGACTGCACCATTTTCTGCACAACGACCGCGACGGATACATGTGTGTCCTTCATGCCTTTTTCGTTGCGGTAGACGATAGCACGCGGCGTAAACAAAGATGCCCAACATTTTTTGACGTTCGCAAGCAATGTCGATTCCGTCGTATTCAAAAAACTTTCCAATTCGCCCGCCCAACTTGCGACAGAAGAATCTTCCGCGGTTGCAGACGAACGGACAGCGACGAACTCTGTGCCAAATTTTTTAAATTCCGATATTATTTCTACCTGCAAATCTTCCGGAAACTTTGCGTCGTCGATCAAGTCGTTGATAATTCGCGATGTGCGTTCAACCGATGACACGTCATCATAATTGACTTTGGCGAGTTGAGATTTAATTTCTTGGGTCAAATCCGTCTTGGCTAGAAACTCGTCAAAAACCTGAGCTAGAATTACAAATCCCGGCGGCACCGGAATGCCGGCCTGCGTCATCTCGCCCAGCGATGCGCCTTTGCCGCCCGCGATGTTGACGTCGGATTTGGAGAGTTGATTAAAAAGTTTGATGGTCATAGTTTAGACGAGAGACAACAGACGACATGTGTAGAATTGTTATTGGTAATCAATTTACTCTTTTAAAGATCAAAACACAATAAGCGCCGCATCCGGCGCACCTCGATCGACCTGCTTTCATCTTGACCGTTTTATCGGCAAATGATAATAAAATCGCACACCAATCAGGAGGCACCCGATGCAAAGTCGATCTTTTAACCCCGCGACCAGACTCATCACGCTGGATCTCGGCCATACCTTGATGTGGCCGCGATACAACACGCTGGCCACTGCAATCAACGACTTCTTCGACACAGAAGTTTCTACAGCTCAAGTCATGCAAGCCGAACGCACCTTCCGTGCCAAGATCATGCCTCCGTTCAAGATGACTAACCACGCAGCAATTCCGATTCCGCAGAACGCTGTCGATTACTACACCGCAATCGTCGAGGGTTGCCTCGGACATGTATCGGATGACGGACTCTGCAGATTCGCGATTCTGGCGAACGAGTACCATATGACCCACAACTGGTTCATGGGCCTCGGCACTGATGTGATTCCGGCACTCGAGTTGCTCAAGACTCGGTTTACGCTCGGAGTCATCTCCAATGCCAACGGCAATTTAGAACGCGACCTCAAGCGTTTGGGTATTCGGGAACACTTCGCCTTCGTCACCGACAGCGGCACCGAAGACGTCAGTAAACCCGATCCGGAAATCTTTCGCCGGACATTCGCAAGAGCCGACGTGCCGGCAGAGCTCGTCGCCCACGTCGGAGATCATCCTGTGGCGGACGTCCAGGGAGCGTACACGGCCGGAGCGTGTCCGATTCTGTTTGACGCGCAAGGAATCTACCGCCCGTCCAACTACCCCGGCGTCCCTTACTTCCGCAACCTGGTTGACATGGCGGAATCTCTGATCAACGCCTAAACGTCGGCCCGTTCTCGTTCGACCTTCTCGGTCGATCTTTTTTTACATCTCGCTTTCACTCACCTTCATCTCGCGCACATAAAGCGGCGTGCCATCGGGATCTTTAAAATAGGCCATACGGCTCAATTCTGCATCTTTAACTTCAAGTCTTATTCCTTTTTCTTCGAGCATCAATACATCTTGATCAAAAGTCATCGTCCCAAAACCGATTGAGAGATTGCCGCTGTTCTCGATTTTTTTATCGCCCGCAGGATGAAGTCCTATCAACAAATCAGGACCTCTGATCTCCGCCCAATGATTTTGATAACGATTTGTCAATGCCAAACCCAGCACGTCGCGATAAAATTCGATGGCCATATCCAAATCCTTAACCATGACTGTAACGTTCGCGGCAGTAAACATAATATAGACAACAGGTATTAGACGACAGACGACAGGGGTTGAAGAGTTTGTGTAGAGACGCAAAATCTTGCGTCTAACTCTAAACTCATCAACCGGCTTTTTCAGCCAACGACGGAGCGGCGGCGACCGTGCCGGTGCGTTGAAGCTTGTTCCAACCGTAACGGCGGCCGCGCAGCATGGCGATGATAGCACGAATGATCGTGACGTACATGAACTGACGATAGTAGAACCTTTGAATCAAAACAAAGAGCATCAGGCGTTTTGGTTTGTGCTCCAAAAGAAACGCGAACATCGAACCGATGACGTCCATGATCGTAAAAAATATATAACTCCAGAACAAAACTGAGAAATCCCCCCTGATCAACGACAAGATAAATACGGCATCGCCGATTGGAGCAAGCAGCGGAAAGATGATTTGAAAGATAAAAATGTTAGGCAGAGCCACCCAGCCGACTGCGCCTCTAAAAAAGTAGTTTGAATATTTGCCCAGACACTGGAAGGTGCCAAAGCTCCAACGAAAACGCTGTTTGGAAAGATCTCTGAGGTTATCCGGCGCTTCTGTTCTGGAACGCGCGTTTGGCGCGTAAACGATTCGACCGCCGCTGGCCAGCATTTTGATGGTCAAATCCGCATCTTCCGTAAGCGTGTCGCTTTCATAACCGCCGATATCCAAAACCCTTTGACGTTTCCATGCGCCTGTCGCGCCCGGCACAACGCTGATCGCATTTAATTCCTCAAAACAACGCCGATCAAAATTCTGTGCCGTGATATATTCAAGCGCCTGAAAACCGGTGAGTACATTGTGCACGTTGCCGACTTCTACATTGCCGCAAACCGCGTCGACCGTGGGATCGCCGAAAGGCTTAATTAATTCATTGACCGTTTCCGGCAACAAAATCGTGTCAGCGTCAATCGTGACCGCAATATCATAAGTCGCTTCGCGCATTCCCATATTAAGTGCCGTCGCCTTGCCGCCATTGGGTTTGCGAATCAAGCGTATGCGAGAATCTTTGGCCGCATATTCCTCAACCACTTCAGCCGTCCTATCCGTACTTCCGTCATCAATGACAATCATCTCCATACGTTGATGAGTACTGGCCTGCAAAGACTCTAATGTTTTGCCTATCGTTTTTTCTTCGTTGTAAGCCGGAATCAAAACAGAAACGAATTTGTTCCCCGGTGCCCTGATTTTGTTGCGTCCGTGTTTTTTAGTCGAGCGCAGAACAAAGATGCTCATGAACAAAATTCTAAACAGCGAGAAAGACGTGGTCATCAAGAAAAGCCAAAAGATGGTCGGCCAAAACAAATTGCGCATACGATCCACGATGTTTGTCGCGGTTACAAAAACCGCTTCATTGCCGTTATATGACGGAAGAAGTTGATTTTGACTGACACCGATCGCCTCGTCCATGCGTATAAATTTATATCCTTTTGACTGCAGTGCGGGAATCAACGTCTTGAGTGCAGAAATCAAAACCGATCGATCGCCTCCGCCGTCATGCAAAGATATTATGTGACTTTCCGGTGCCGTAATCCGCTTTTCAATATCAGCCACAAGCTGATCAGCATCCGTCGACTCCCAATCTTTAGGCGTGACATTCGGCGCAACAATCACATAACCCAAATCCGCAACGGTTGTCAGCGGCGCGACGTCTTCCGGAGTATTTGGATAGTTTGTTTCAAACAACAGACTGTGACGGTTTGTCGCATTTTCAATCATGCGCTGCGTTGCATTCACTTCCGTTCTCAACTGATCGGTCGGAACGCTCTGCAAATCAGACGGGCTGATGTCGCTGCGATTTCCGATGACATAACCGGCCGCAGAAATCTTTTGCAATACGTCGGGATATTTACCAGCTTGACTGCCGGTGACAAAAAACACTGCCGGAACTCCAAAAGAAGAGAGCGTATCCATGATGCGCTGAGTCCAAACCGGATCCGGACCGCCGCTAAAAGCCAAGACCAAAGATTTCTCCGGAGGCGCACTCCCTACTCTCGATAAAATATAACCGGACGGCAATTTGGTATAATCAGCATTTTGTATCAAACCGTCTTTGTTTTGCGAAATGTTTATGCTGCCGTTTGTTGGGTTGGACTGAATCTTAAAAATCTCTGAGCCGGTGGAAGAATAAACGCTGTAAATAGATCCGATAGTTTTAAGCGCATCAATACTTGGATTTGATTTCGCCAAAAAACTCCAAATATTTGGATCTTCGGAACCCAATCGCCAAACCGCGACGCCGAGAGATTTTTCGGTTTGGACTTTCTTCCACTGATTCCACAACGCAAGCGCATCCAGCACCCACACGTTGTGCTCTGCTCCGTTTGCATCTTGATAACCGAAAGTCGTATTCAAACTTTTCGGCGCAAGTTTTGGCAACGCCCCGGAGACTTTTGCAGTGGACATGATTTCGCCGTAAGTCAGGCCGCTGGCAGTACCAGTAGGCGCAATCGGCCAGTCCATACCGTAAGATCCCAAGCCGACCAAGAGCTTGTCTGCGGGAACAATCTGCGAAAAATGATTTAGAGTTTCTTCAAACCAACCTTGGCTTGCGAGCGGACCGGGCGCGCTCGCAGCGTAATGTTCGCCGTGCATGACGACAAGAACCGCATCGGAAATTTTGGAGATCGCATCAACCGGATAAGCCTGGCTGCCCGAAGGCACCACAACAATTAACCACATGTTCTGCGCGTGCAAATATTTTTGCAACTCAATCAAAAAACTCAAATACGCATTTCCATCCGCAGGATCCAGCGACTCGATGTCTACCAACAAACCCTTGCCACCATTTTTTATTGTCTCTTCCGCCAGCTTTTGCGCCACGCAGGTGCGCAGAGTCGGATCGTTCATCACGGCGGACGCTTGCTTTTGATAGCTCGCCTGACCCTCACCGTCAGTCAATCTTGCCACAATATTTACGCCGGATGAATGCAACACTGAAGTCACATCCGGGTTAATGCGCTCATCGACCGAACAATCGGTACGCGAAAGAAAAAACCAATCCGGATATACAACGTCTAAATTTGCAGTATGCCCCTTAAAAGAACGCACGCTGTTTGAGTCTTGCTGCAATAAAAAAGCCGAGCTGAGTGCAGAACCTTTTTTTGAAACAGATGCAAGCAGCGCGGTGCCGGTAACCGCCGCACCCATCAAGGTCGCATCGACTGCAGGTCCCGTGTATTTCCATTGTTCCGTCGTCTTTGGTTGCGACACAGCATCAAAAACATCTATCGACGTTTGTTGGCTCGACGCTGCGTTTGCAGTTTTAGTCCCATCATCCAAACCCGGAAGCTCCGGGTTGGTCATAAGTGCAGCCGCCGAAAGGCTAACTAAAACCAAGCCGAGCAAGGCCATGAGCGTAAAGGACGCGACTGCAATCCGCCAGCGTCTGCGGGTTGGATCTTCGAAGATCATATCAGTGGGGTTAGGAAAACTAATGACTAAAGACTAAAGACAAATGACTGATGACTAATGACCGGCTCAAGGTTTAAAAAGAGTTTGAAAAAGACAGACAGGTCGTGGCTTCTCAAAATAACGCAAATCGCAAAAAATTATTCGCGTGTTTGCAATCTTTAATTGTACCCGACTCCTTAAGCTGCCGATCCTGCCGAAAATTATGGTTAAATTTAATGGCACCTTTCTTCCGATGCATCCATTTTCAAGTTCTATTTCATTAAACTTCCCATACCTTTGCACATCTTGTCAAAAAAGACATTTTTGACGCTTAACCGAGCTAAACTTGCATCATTTTATCCACATGTGCACTTTACTCAAATAAAGTATTTTATCTCATCTTTGTTGATAATCGGTGATAAAACTTATCAAATCGCCGTAAATCAGACTATTTATAAACTTTGACTTTCTCCTTTATCGTAGTAAAGTAAGTGCATAACCTCGCACTTATGAATAAACGCGCGTTAAATAAAATCGAACTGTATAATATTATCCTGAGTTTAAAAACTCTTCACGAAGCTGAGTTGTTTTTTCATGATTTATTAACCCCGGAAGAAATTGAGGATTTTGCAAAACGCTGGCAAGTTGTAAAAATGCTTAACGCCGGCATGTCTTATGCGGACATACAAAAAGCCACGTCATTAAGCTCAACGACCGTTGCCCGAACGTCCAAATGGGTAAAAAAGGGCGGGGGCGGATTTTTACTCGCACTAAAGCGCGCCGAAAAATCCAAAAAACTGCAAACCAAATAAAAGGTTCCAAAAGATCTTTGGTTTCTAAAACGTTAGCAACGTCAAAATTTATAATTAACTCAACTCGCTATGAACACAAAAAGCCTGCAACAAGAAATCGGGCTTAAAGCCGGCCCACATGTCATTTATGAGATGCTGCTGGATTCGGACAAGCATTCGCAATTTACCGGCGCCAAAGCGGAGATAAACCGCGAGATCGGCGGCTCCGTCAGCGCATACGACGGTATGATCCAGGCGGTTAACGAGGAACTGCACCACAATGCCAGAATCGTTCAAACCTGGCGAGGTTCAGATTGGCCGGAAGGACATTTTTCCACCGTCACTTTTGAGATTTTTCCCACGGACGACGGCTGCAAACTGATATTCACCCAAACCGGAATTCCGGAGGACAAATACGACATGGTCGCCGCCGGATGGAAAGAGCACTATTGGGATAAAATGCGCAAAATGATTGAAGAATAACCCAATCTTGCCAAAGACCGCAAAATACGGTATAAATATCACCGCGTACTTTTATTTGTGAGCAACCGGCAGTTAAATTGTAAATTTTTAATTGTTCATTGTTCATTGAGCATGGTGGCCATAGTTTAACGGTAGAACAGCGGGTTGTGGTCCCGCTGGCGAGGGTTCAACTCCCTCTGGTCACCCCACCAAAATCCGATCTCGCAAAAGGTCGGATTTTGTTTTGGTTGAGAGTTTATGGTGGGTGCTAACAAAAAGCAAATCGTATACTCCATGGCAGATTATAAACGAATTCAAGGTGTAAGTATTGACCAAAATGATCATTTATGATCAAATAATGCTGCCCCTTAACAACGCAAAGAGGCAACGAGAAAGTTAAGAAAAGGAGTAGGAACCATGAGTAAAATCTTTTTCGATTTCGCGAATCACGAATTCTCAGCAGACAACAGTAGCCTTGACTATGCAAAAGTCAGCGGGCCTCTCTCCGTGATCGTTCAAGTCACCAGACGATGTAATCTTGCATGCGAATTCTGTAGTGAATCTGAAATCTATCAAGAACCTAGCCAGGAAGATCTCGAAACGTTAAAAATAAAACTGACAGGTACTCCGAGAATTTATTTATCTGGCGGCGAACCACTCGTTCGAAAGGACATTTTCGAAGTCATCGAAATGTACCACGGAGCATTTCAAGTCTTGGGACTTCCAACCAACAGCATATTGATGACTCCCGATGTCTGTAAAAAGCTCAAGGGAAAAGTTCACTACGTCAACGCTGGGCTAGATGGTCCACGACTGATTAACGACCAAGTTCGAGGCAATTTCGATGGCATCATTCAGGGCTTACTTGCCCTGAGAGATGCAGACATCGAAGTGTCATTGTCTACAGTGATTCTCCAAAAGACATTGCCTCATCTGAGCTACGTCATCCAAATAGCCGATATCTTGAACATCGTTAAGGTCAAAATGGTGATCCCTATCCTGCGAGGACGTGCAAAAAGCCTAATTGGCGACGATTTCGCAAGTTCAGCGGATATCATGGCTAAGTTCGTTGAACTGAAGCAGTTGAAAGAGAGACTTGGATGGAAGCCTAGAATCAAGTTTACTTTCTGGGAGAAAAACACTGAAGGATACGCTATCATCGTCTACCCCGATCAGCGAGTCCATGCATGGCCCGTCTTTGACCAGCCGGAATGCGTCCTTTATCTCGGAGATCTCAGAACAGAATCCATGACTGACATCTGGGCAAGATACCCTTACAAGCGCAATCACATTAACAAGTACGTCGGTATATCGATGAACAAAGCGTAGAAGCAAGGTGCAGTAATCGCTCTGTCTGCATCATTTTTTATTGTTAAATTATTTCACCTCTGTTAAAATAAGCTGTAACGAAAAAAGTATGCCAGAATTAAAAGAGGATCCAACACTAAAAAACATTCAACAATATGTTGTTGAATTAGAAAAAGAGAGAGGTTTCACAACTCAAACCGTGCTAGAAAAGTCATTAATGCTTGGAGAAGAAGTCGGTGAATTGTTTAAAGCTATTAGAAAGAGCGAAAAAATGCGTACCGATCCAAACTCAATCGTTGGTTCAATCGATGAGGAGTTGGCTGATATCTTGATATTCCTGTGTTCAATTGCGAATCGGCACAATATCGATCTTGAACGATCATTCAGATACAAAGAAGAAATCAATAAAAAAAGAACGTGGAAATAAATGTCTAAAAAAAATTAACTTGGACCAGACAGAGATGTATGAATACAGTGGTAAACTCGCTATAACAGTGCGGACAACCTCGACAATGTGATCCCATGTAAAAACGACGGACAAACCGTCGTTTTTATTTTGCCAAAGCAAATCGACTACTTAGTCGTCGGCATCTCCACCCACGCCAGAACCTCAACATACGCCCCCGGCATCTCAAACATAGGATTATCCTCAAAAATTTTGCAGGCATCTTCGTGCGACTCGGCTTGGACGACGGCATAACCCGTTACCTCGTTCCTGATGTCGTTAATTCCTTCTTTTGTTACGCGTTTGTTTTTACCCAGCGGCGCGCCTTGATCCACAAAACTGTCTTTGTGGTCAGCGATCCATTTTAACCAAATCGCATCCATCTCACGCATTTTTTCTTTGTCTGTGTTTTGCATCATTTTGTCCAGCTCGGCGATGGGCGCCATGTATAATACGACAAACTTTTTCATATGTTTGCGGTTAGATGAATTATCTTTTGACCTTACTCCGTACGTTATTGATTGCAAGTGCAAAAACAATCAACAGGCGGTTTGACTTATGCCGCACAACGGATAAGATAAAAAAATAATTCATAATCCCAAATATATGCTCGATCACGTCTCATTGTTTGTCCGCGATATGCAGCGGGCCAAAGATTTTTACGTTAAAGCTCTCAAGCCGCTTGGCTACGAGCTCGCGATGGACGGCGAGGACTATGCCGGCTTTAAGCAAGGCGACGCCTGGGATTTTTGGTTAAACTTAGGCGAAGAAAAAGCCAAGTATGCGCACATCGGTTTTAAGGCAACATCAGAACAGATGGTAAAAGATTTCTACGATGCCGCCCTTGCTTCCGGAGGCAAAGACAACGGCCCGCCCGGCCCGCGTCCGGATTATGGTCCGAAATATTATGGCGGCTTTGTCCTCGATCCAGAGGGCAATAACATCGAAGCAACGTTTCACAGACCGTGACGCTAAAATCCCCCAACATGTCGGGGGATTTTTGTTTATAAAAAATATCTTGACGGCTTTTAAATGTCAGTATACTTTTGAATTACAGGTTGCTCCGTGATTAAATTTCAAACTAAACATCGCAAATTACGCGCGGCCCGGGCAGCCGCACGGTTACTGAACTGCGATGGATTGCATAAAAAACGCCCACAGGGATAACAGCGTATTTTAAGTTTTCCTATATGCTTAATACATCCACGGACCGCGCAATCGCGGTAAAAGACCTAAAAAAATCGTACGGTAAATTAAAAGTCCTCGATGGAATAGATTTTAACGTGAGACGCGGCGAAATATTGGCGCTGCTGGGACCGAACGGCGCCGGAAAAACGACAATCGTCAGAATACTCAGCACGTTGCTTTCGCAAGATGAGGGCACGGCGACTGTAAACGGTTTCGACGTCAGAAATGAGTCTGGCGCAGTCAGATCCAACATCGGCTTAACCGGACAATATGCCGCTGTCGATGAATATCTTACCGGCAGGGAAAACCTAGAGATGATAGGTATGCTCTACAGGCTCGGCGAACAAGAAACAAAAAACCTAAGCCAAAAACTTTTGGAAAGACTCGACCTGGTGGAACAGAGCAATCGTCGAGTAAAAACCTATTCCGGAGGCATGCGCAGAAGAATCGATCTGGCCATGAGTTTGATCGCCTCGCCGCCCATTCTGTTTCTCGACGAGCCAACGACCGGCTTGGATCCACACAGCCGCATCACCATGTGGGAAATAATCAAGGGACTCGCAGCAACAAACGTGACCATCTTGCTTACCACTCAATATATGGAGGAGGCCGACAGGCTGGCCGACAGAATTATCGTCATAGATAAAGGCATTGTCATCGCACAGGGAACGCCGACCGAACTTAAAACCAGCATCGGACCCGATCATCTGGAAATAATCATGAAAGACAACGGCGGCTACCTTAACGCCCTCAAACTGTTCGGGGCAGACGTGATGCAAGGCGACACAAAGCGCAGAAGCTTAAGCGTCATCACCAAAAACGGAACGACTGACCTGAAAAAAGTTTTATCCATGCTGGAGGAATCCAAGATAGATGTCGAGAGTCTTTCACTGCACCGTCCAACTCTTGATGACGTTTTCCTCACACTTACCGGCCATTCGGCTTCCGCAGAAGCGGAACAATATACGAATGCGTCATCAACACTATGACTACTCTTGCAATTGAATCAAATGCCCAAACGCAACAAATCAAACCCAAAATATTTTGGTATGTTTCAGATGCTTGGATCATGACTCAACGAAGCGTTAGGCATATTACGAGAAGCATGGATCAACTCATGTCGGTCGCCATGTTCCCCATAATGTTTATGCTGTTAAATCGTTACGTACTCGGCGGAGCAATAGACACGGGCGACGTAAGTTATGCCAACTATTTGTTCGCGGGTATCTTTGTGCAAACTTTGGCATTTGGCGCCAACTACACAACCATGAACTTGGCTGTTGACTTGCAGCAAGGCATCGTCGATCGTTTGCGTTCTCTGCCAATGTATCCAAGTACTCTGTTAATCGGCCACATCACGGCCGACCTCATCCGCAACGCCATCTCCGGAGTGATAATCATCCTGGTCGGCTTGCTGGTTGGATTCAGACCGACTGCCGGGTTAATCGAATGGCTGTATGTGATCGGACTGGCACTGTTATTCAGCCTCGCCATTTCAAGCCTTTCCGCGATTCTGGGTCTTGTGGTAAAAAGCCTCGAAGCGGCACAGTGGACCGGCTTCGTGGTCATCTTTCCTTTGACTTTTATCTCGAGTGCCTTCGTTCCAACGCAAACGATGCCGACTGTCTTGAGAGCATTCGCCGAGAATCAACCGTTGACGCATGTCATGAACGCAATGCGAACATGGCTGGTCGGCACGCCTTCCGGCAACTCCGCCTGGATATCTTTGGCGTGGTGCCTGGGCATAATCATTATTAGCCTGCCCATTGCGGCCTGGTTGTTCCGCATAAGGGGTAAATAACAATCACACCTTCTCCTTCCCCACTTTCGAAACCTGCAAAATAACATCGAAGCGACGTTTCACAAGCCATAACGTACAAAAGCCCCCGAGTTATCGGGGGTTTAATACTATTGACTTTTCTTATTTTTTCTGCTACAACCTCCGCAGCAACTTCTCACAAAGGACTATCAATGAATAGAGAGCCATCAGCAATGATGCACCAGGTTGAAGAGCTCGTCTCTCGGGCGATGGACGTGCAAGTCAATGCCTACGCGCCATACACTAAGTTCATGGTTGGGGCAGCTGTCCTCACCAAGACGGGCAACATCTATATCGGTTGCAATGTGCAGGGCGTAGATAATGACGACACCCATGCCGAGGAAGCCGCTCTGTGCGCAATGGTCGCGGCCGGTGAAAGACATCCAATCTTGGTTGTTGCAGTCGGTGCACTGGAGGGTTGTGCGCCAACCATCATTCCGCCCTGCGGCAAATGCAGGCAAAAATTGATGGAATGGTCATCGCTTAACAAATACGACATCGAAATCATGCTCGCGACGGGCATCGTCCAGCTCTCCGATCTGCTGCCCCACTCATTTGGCCCGGCCGACATCGGCATTGATCTCGCAGAGCACAGCACATAATTCTCTCCACAGGCCTCGCCCACCTGCACCAAACGGGCTTTTATTATTTCTATTGAATCAATTTTACTAATTCAAAAATTTGCGATCCGACGATTTCGGCAAACGGTTACTAGAAGATATGACGGGCTTTCCTGTTGTTTCTTCAAGTTTCTTCCTCGCATCTCCGGCAATCCCACCGCCCTTGACTGCCGCATCGCGGTTACCGTCAAAACCTTGAGCATCATCCGCGCGCGCAATCTCCGTTGTGCCGGCTTCGGCGAGCATGTTTAAGACAAGTTCAAGCGTCGTCATGTGGTCGCGAAGGTTATGACCCTGCAAACCTTTGACCTTTTTATAATCTCTTGTTCGCAATCCAGACCATCTGTGCGTCAGTATGTCAGTAAGCTGTGCAAATTCACCGCCGTTTTTGATTCCTCGCTGGCTCCATTCTTGCGTAAGCTCTTTTCGTACTTCAATGGAGCGCAATCGCTGGTTAATCCATTCCGGAGAATAACCTTTCAACAGATAAGTTGCCATTCCGCGATCGATGGCTTTCTCCGGGTCGATCGTTTCTTCAATACGTTCATAACCGATATGAGCAAGCCATTGCTTAATCGGATCTGCTTTTGGCGACGAAACGCTTTGAATAATACGAAGCATTGTTTCTACGTCTGCACAGTCAGTTGCATATTTTTTGCCATCTTTAGCCAGAAACTTCAGTTGTACGATTTTATCGTACACCTCAAATCCCTCATCCTTGAGTCTCTTTTTTAGGTCCGTCCAATAGCGCTTGGGGATGCTGCTCCCCGTGATAGCCCCAATTATATCAACAACGCTAAAATATTGTTTCTCTTGATCTTCGTCCCAATGTCGTCGAATCGCCGAATTTTCGAAACGGACAATAGATATCATCGCTTCGGTCGTCTTACCTTGTATAGTTTTAGACATATAATTAATTCATCGAACGTTCCCTCGCCTTCAAAATCATTCTCGCGATTTTGATTTCATCATATTCAAATCCTTCTCCCAAAATCTCCCGCGCCGAGCTTAAAAAATCATTGCCTGATTTTTTAAAAGCCGATTCAATGCGGTTTAGACGATCCTCCGGAAAAGATAAACGCGAAAAATCCAGATCGACTCCCAGCTCAAAAGCTTTTTCCAGGTGATTGACTATGCTACCGACCACCAAGCCACGCGCTTGCGCGATTTGTTCAAGCGACATCATCTTTTTGTACATTTCAACGGTCGTCAAATACGTTGGAGTGAGAGCACGCGAAATTCTCGCCGGTTTATTTGTCGCCTCCGGAATTTCACGCTCGCCAATGCCGTTTGCTTCAGCATATTCGCGAATCGAATCGATGAAAGCTGTGCCGTATTCCCGCAATTTATTTTCCGCAACTCCAAAGATTTTTGCAAAGTTTTCTTTACTTTGAGGATACCAGCGCGACATGTCTTGCAAAGACCTGTCGCCAAAAACCAAATACGGCGGTATGGACTTTTCTTGTGCGATTGATCGGCGCAGCAAGCGAAGTTCCTCAAACAGTTCGCGGTCAAACTCGACTTCCTGCACAGTTGCGACTTCCGTTTTTGGCAGACAAACGTCACAACCATTGCAATTACCTTTGACGTATTCCTCGCCAAAATATTTGAGCAAAAATGCGCGGCGACATTTGTCCTGTTCGCAATAATTGCTGATTTGATCAAGTTGACGTCGAGCGCGGACCTTTTCATCGGCATCCTGCATCCGATTGATGAAATAATTATGCAAAAAACGGTCGCCGTTCGAGAAAAACAATAGACATTCACTAGGCAAACCGTCGCGGCCGGCGCGACCCGTCTCTTGATAATAGCCTTCGACTGACTTTGGCAAATCCATGTGAGCGATGAGACGAACATCGGGTTTGTCGATGCCCATGCCGAATGCGATCGTTGCGCAGATGACGGGGACTCGATCATGAATAAAATCATCTTGAATGCGCGAACGCTCATCCGCAGTCAAACCCGCATGATAGGCAGCGGCTTTGATGTTGTTGGCGCATAAATCCGCCGCAAACTTTTCCGTACGTTTGCGCGAAAAACAGTAGACTATGGCCGCTTGACTCGGAAGCTTGCGGATTTCTTGCACCAAACGATCCAGCGAACGTTTTTTGGGCAGCACGCGATAAGTTAAATTCGGCCTGTCAAAACTGGAACGGAAGACTCGTCCTCCTTGCAGTTTAAGTTGTGCGATTATATCTCCTTGTACGCGGGCGTTAGCCGTCGCAGTCAAAGCGAGGACGGGAACTCCGGGAAACAAATCACGCAACGAAACAAGATTGCGATATTCCGGCCTAAAATCATGCCCCCATTCGGAAATGCAGTGAGCCTCGTCAACCGCGAACAAGCTGATTTGCAGGCCGTGCAAAAAGTCGACGGTGCGCGGCATAGCCAACCGCTCCGGCGCAAGATACAAAAGCTTAATCTCGCCGCGTGCCGCAGACTCTTCCACCTGCCTGTTCTCTGTCGGACTTTGCGAGCTATTCATGTAAGCCGCAGCAATGCCGTTGGCGCGCAATGCGTCGACCTGATCTTTCATGAGCGAGATCAAAGGCGAAATGACGACCGTCAATCCCGAGAATTTAAGAGCCGGCAACTGGTAGCACAAAGACTTGCCTCCACCTGTCGGCATCAACACCAACGCGTCTTTGCCCGCAACGCAATGCTCGACAATCTCTTTTTGCAACGGACGAAACGTTTCGTATCCAAAGTGCTTTTTTAACAAATTCAACATATATATAGTCATGTAACATATAACACGTAGCACGTAACATCGACAAATCGATCTTACACCCTACATGCCTTCTGCCAACATAAAAATTAATCTTACATCAATACTAGGACTTTAAGGACTTTATGGACTTTATGGACTTTTGACTTTATGGACTCTCATGTCCTATATATACCCGGTTCCATATTTTGATGAGATTGTCAAGGGGATAACCTTTCAAATGTAACTCAGATGGTGCTAGAATCATTATTAATATGCACCATACCGACATCATCCTTGGTTTTGCGGCGGAGCTTGTTCCGCTTGTTAAAGACGGCTCAAAAACCCTGACTTACCGTTTGGGCGACAAATACGGTTTTCTGAAAAATGGAGACACTATTTTAGTCAAAGACAGCTCGACCAATCAGCCCTTTGCCGAAATCGAAGTCGCTAATGTTTCTCGGACGACTTTTATCGATCTTCCACTGGATGGCAAAGAGCATGAAAAATATGAATCAAAAGAAAAGCAAAGACAAGTATTTGAAAAGATGTACAAAAGACCGGTCGCAGATAATGAGACGGTGGTTGTGATTGGGTTTAGGGTTGTGACACTGTTGACCTAGATCCCTTTTACCTGCTAAAAATCCCCGACAAATCCCGCGGCTTACGGCGCCGATTCTCTGGACCATTCTGTTGCAGCGCTTTGCCTACGAAGTCGCTATCGCCAAAGGACTCAATCCGGATCGGCCTCGCCACCTCGCCAAGACCATCACCGTCAGATAACCACTCGACCGGAGCAAGTCGCGAAACTGCTCTTTTTTTCATTACTACGAACTTTAAGGACCCGTTCGACTCGCGTTAACTCATGCTCGCTCAGGGCATGCTTTACAGACTTTACCCGCCTGCGCCCAAGTCTACGGCGGGTCCACCATAGCCTATATATAATGCGGGGATGGAAGGACTTTATAGACTCAAGTGTCCTTGCCACTTTTAGCAATATCTGTTAAGTTTAATAAGCTAAAAACGTATTCACGCCGATAAGGAGGCGCCATGATTTCTCCTGAAAAATACGCGGCGCGAGGCATCAATGGCGTCGTGCTGCTGGAAGAAGGCACGTTTGGAGATAGACACACTCCCCGTAAGCACGTCATCCATTTCATCGCCGCGATTGATAAAAACGGGGAGTACTTTACAGAACATTGCCGATGGATCGAGGGCATTAAAGTCGATCCGGAAAAAGTGTTTAATCGCCGCGGAGACAAAACGGTGATCACAAAAGAGGAGTACGAGAGGCTCAAGCAAACCAAAGGCCTCTACGGCAAGACAGAGGCCGCACCGCAGCCAGCTCGTACAGTGAGCTCGCCTGACGCAACTCCGATTCCTGCATCGGACAGCAACGCGAACGTGCTCACCGCAACTCTGGGAGAGCGCATGCGTTCCAGCCATCCGCCGCAAGGCCCCGGCATACACAAAGCCTTTCCGGCACCAGATCCTGACGACGAAGTGATATTCCCAAAAGACGGTAGTAGCTGCGCATAGCAGACAACACAAGCTTTCAGCTCGAGCCAAACTGGCTCTGTTTTTTTAACACCTGTGGCCTATCTTGTTTTTCCCCATATTTCATGATAAAACCTTACCGGTTTTGACAGTCACTTCTGCAATGGGAGGAATGCCATGGACGCACTGTTTCAGTCATCACCGCTTTGGATCAGAATCGGCGTTCCTTACGGAGTCGCCGCAATCATCGCTCTTTCCATCAAGTTCTTTCCCGGGGACTGGCTGTACAAGTTGAGCATCAAGCTCCCGTGTTTTTCGCCCAACTGGATTTCGCTCTGGGGTTTTCTGATCTACTGGATCGGGGGTGCCGGATACATCTACTGCTGGTACAACCTGGTGTCGCAAGCACATCATTCAGCATTGAATGATCCGCGCACTTGGCTCATCTTTACGGTCTGGCTCAACATCTCGACAATCGGTGCAAGCATGGACACGACCGACGGAACAGTGGCCAGACTCTGGAAAAAGCATAGAATCTATCGTAGCCCGCGAGCCAAACGCTTTGGCAAGTACGGAGATCCTGCGTTGGATAAGCTCAAGTATCTTCCAATGATCGTCTGGTTCTCGCTACGAGGCATCATCAATCTCTGGGTGACCATTTGGATCGTGGTCTGGGATGTGCTCGGCACGCTGATTCGCAATCCGATCAACATCGGCGTTCGCATGTGGTGGTCCGCTAAAAAGCAAAAACAACAGGGACCGCTCAAGTTTTGGATGGATAAGATCGGCCGACGTCTAGCGCGCGGCAGCAAAGCAACGAACTACGGCAAGACCAAGAGTACCATTCAGGCCATCGGGCTTGCCATCTGCATGCTCTTCCAGGTCTATCTGATGCTAGGCTCCGACATGCCAACCGCCGTCTACATCTTGGCCGCGGCCTTGGGAGTATTTTCCGTCCTCTCGCGCGTGCGCATCCATAAACGCGTCGACCGCGTGATCGACGACCCTTCGCTCATCTTCGAGCCTTCGAAGATTTGACCCGCTCCTCGGCGGCTCTTTTTTTACTTTGCTTAAATAAAGCGCTTGGTGCAAGATTGAATTATATTCCTGACAAGATTCGTAATATAAATATGCCCAAATTTTTAGCTAAACATCGGGCTCTATGGTCAAAACGGGATTTTACGATTTCTGTTATTTTCGGTTTTCTGACTTTTATTGCTAGCTTGATAGCTAACTTTTTTTCAGGCACTTACGCCAGTTCCCGCGCCAGCAGTTCCGTGACAGATCTGTTACTTAGCAATCTGCCGGTTGTAAATTTGGATTTTATTTTCGTGGAAGGCTTTGCGATATTTGCAATCTTGGTTACGCTCATCTGTTTGCTCGAACCAAAACGCATTCCATTCGTCTTAAAGACAGTTGCGCTTTTCATCTTCATTCGCGCGTTCGCAGTTTCACTGACGCACATTGGACCATTTCCAACACAAGCGCCGATAGACGAAAGCCGCATCGTCGATTGGTTCAACTTTACGGGAGATTTGTTTTTTTCCGGCCACACCGGTTTGCCTTTTTTAATGACGCTTATATTTTGGCGCGAAAAAATCCTGCGTTATTTTTTCCTGACAGTTTCGATCTTGTTTGCATGCGCGGTTCTTTTGGGACACTGGCACTATTCCATCGACGTTTTCGCAGCCTACTTTATCACTCACACGATTTTTCATCTTTCCAAAATCTTTTTCAAAAAAGATTTTCAAAGGCTAAACGAAACCCCGACGTGATGTCGGGGTTTTTTGTTCGTTTATTCGTGTTGGCAATCCGGACCGTGAACGTGTTCGCCGTGGTCATGGACATGTTCGGCATCTTCCTGCGCAAAACGTTCCATGAATTTTTTGTAATCTCTGATGCCTTTTTCCTTCAAAAGCTCCAAAGTTTTTCTATTTTTCATCACAGTGTGGACGTAATCGCGATACTCCGGCGAGCTGATTTGGTCGCGCACGTCTTTGTCTTGATCTTTTGCAACATCCAGCAATCTGTCTATCTCGTTATCCAATTCCGCATCAGTGACTTCGAGTTTATTTTCTTTGGCAATGTTGCGGACATAAACCGAGGTCTGCACGCGTTTGATGGCCTGCGGGATAAAATCCAAACGCAGCTCGTCGACTGATTTTTTGAGGCTGGACAAATAATCCTCCATGCGTCCGCCGCGGCTTTCCACGTCGCGTTTAATTTCGTCAACCATTCTGCGCGCTTCTTCTTTGATGAGAATCTCCGGCGTTTCGGTGAAAGATGATTTGTTAACCAGCGTTTCGAGCAGCTCGACTTCCGCTTTATCCATCGCATGCCTGTCGTTTTCCGATTGCATGTTTTTTTTGAGCAGATCGCGCAATGCTTGCAGATTTTCAAGACCGAGACTTTTGGCGAATTCATCGTTTACGTCCGGAAGTTTAATTTCGTATACGTCGTTGACCGTTACGTCAAAATCAATTTCCTGGCCGGCGTAAATCTTTTGAAAATGTTCTTTGGGGAACGGCAGTTTAAACTCTTTGTGATCGCCCTTCTTTAATCCAATCAACTGATCGGCGAAGTTGGGAATGTAATGTTCCTCAGTCAAATAAACGCGATAGCTTTTTGCAACGCCGCCCTCCAGCACGACATTGTCTTTCTTCATCTCAAGATCGATGATCATCAAGCTATTTTTGTCTGCCGGTGCATCCGTTACAACTTCTTGATGGCGCATCTTGCGCAAATCCTCGACCGCTTTGTTGATTTCATCTTCGGTGACATCTTTGCTTTTCAGCTCAATAAATGGTTCTGCGATAACTTCAATTTTTTGCATCGCAGGCATTACTGCAACCGTGCATGTAAACTTCATGTCCGCACCGGGCGTAAGCTGATCGACGGCAACTTCCGGAGAGCCGACAGTTTCCAAGTTTTGCTGCAAAACGCTTTTTACAAACCAAGCTTTAACAATACGTTCAAGTGCCATTTCCCAAATAGCCATCTCGCCGACAGCTTTTTTGACTTCCGCATAAGGCGCTTTGCCAGGACGAAAACCGGGTATGGTTTTATGTTCGCTGATATCCGAAACAGCCTGATCGATATAAGGTTGCGCCTCTTCGGCCGTGACCGTAAATTTTAGCTCGACTTTTGAGCCTGGTAATTGGTTGATTATTGGTTCCATACTTCGACTTTGCTCAGTATGCCCTGATTAAATAGATGGGCTTAGTTTGTGGAGTTTAGCTAAAAACGGCCTGACGGTCAAGAACGAATACTGAAAACTTGCAACTAGAAACTGGAAAGAGTTAACAGTTGAACAGAATCGCTCTTTCTAGTTTCCAGTTTCTAGTTTTATCTTATATACAACAACGGATTCACGCGCTTACCGTTGACGTAAACCTCGAAGTGTAAGTGCGAACCGGTGGAACGGCCCGTCGATCCCATCATGGCGATGACTTGGCCGCGATGGACAGTGTCGCCGGCTTTGACGAAAAGTTTTGAAGCATGGCCGTAACGAGTTTTTATGCCGTTCGGATGATCTATCAAAACCATCAAACCGTAACCGCCGCTGTTCCAACCGGAAACTTCTACTACGCCATCCTCTGCCGCATACAAAGGCGAAGTAAAATCTCCGTCAACATCAAGACCCGTATGCTTCCAGCCATAGTACTGAGTGATAACGTGACCACTGGTCGGCCAAAACAATTTTGTTTTTACCGCATTAGGTTTCTCTACGACATCTGAAGGTTTTTTAGTCGGATTTGCTGTTTGAGGCACTGAAATTGAAGACGCTCCCGGCTCTGACAAGCGCGCTGCAGCTTCCTTACTGTTGCCGACTGCTAAAATTCTCGTTTGTTCGATCGCCGCCGGTTGCCCACCGGGGACTACCAATGCCATGCCGACTTTTACCTGACCTTCCGCCAGATTATTTTGCTGAGCGATCTCATCCGCATCAGCACCGTAACGGTTAGCAATCGCAATTAAAGTATCTCCCTTTTTTACGGTTGCCAGCACGCCGGAAACCGGTAGAATCTTCAAACTGTCTCCCGGTCTGATATATTGGCGTTCAGTTAAGTTATTGGCCCAAAGTATCGTTCCTACATTTACGCTGTAATCATTTGCGATACTGCCCAATGTGTCGCCTTCTTTAACAATATACGTTTCGATACCTTGACGCTTGGGTTTAATCGTAGCATTTTCTTCCGCCTTGTGATCCATCGGCGTCAAAGCCAAAGTACCGGGCATGTTGGATGTTACATCGCTCGGCTCTTCGGAAACTTGGGTGTAATCAAAATCAATGTGCGGTATTGCGGCGATGGTACCGGAACTAAAACGATCCTCGCCGGGTTTAACGTTTTCCGCAACGGCTTGTTCGCTTACAATTTCGGCATCGCCGCTTGTCATTAAATTATAAAGCAAGCTATGTTTGCCAATATCTTGAGCCAAAACCTGACGAGCTTGTAAGTTTGACCATATGGTAACCGTTGAAACTATGAGGATTGCAAAATGAAACAAATATCTATTGGTAACAAAAAACAAAATAAAGCCTCTGGCAGGCAAAGACAATCTCTGTAATTTTAGCTTGCCGAGAACAGCAACTTGATAAATCGGCAATACGATATACTTAATGGTCCATTTGCCGACAGGATATATCAGCGGCCAAAGTATTCTCACAAAAAAATATTCAAGGCCTTTTTTCAGTGCCCGAATGCCGCGCATGACTTTAATGCCGGCAGAGGTTAAAAATGGTGATGGGGGGTTATTAGATATATAGCCTCCGATTAAAACCCATGTTCTAGCCAAATTATGCAATTACAACCTGATTTTGACCAAAAAACGTGTCTGTTTAGCCAAATTTCTTTACAATCGACATTGTATAGAGGACTTCTAAACTAGCAAAAGCTAGGCCTGATGTCAATCAAAATTTACCCATTTTTGTCAACCGTTTGACAGACATCATTTATATGGCTCATTTGAGCCAAATTTTGAGCGCGCAACGCAAAGTTCATGCTGCTACCGGCACAACAACAGGTTCTACTGACCGTCCGACCGCTGATTGCACATTCACTTCTTTTGGTTTGGGATGTTCCATGGAATAAATCAAACTCGAAAGAAGTTTTTGTATTAATGTGTTTGCTTCTTTTAATCTTTGCAACTCTTCGGCGTGTTTTGGATGCAATTCTTGCAACAACAGCAGATAAGTTTCACACTCAGCAGAATTTCCATTGGCGTAGTTTAGGCATCTGATAAAATCCTTGCCTCGCTTGCGCTGGCCTTCGGCAATATGCGCCGGCATTGCCACGGCCGCGCGGCAAAGATGAGATGCAACGCCGTATTTATCTTCCGTTGGCAAAGTTTTTGTTAAGGCGTATGCGCTTTTGGCAAAGTCAAAACTTTGCTGCCAAACGACAAGGTCGCGAAATGATTGATACATACGAAAAAAATTATGAATTATGAATTAAGAATTATGAATTAAGGAGTCTTAACACACAACACGTAACACCCAAATAGTTTCATGTTCCATGCTACGTGCTCCATGTTATGTGCTACATACATGTTGCGCGCTCAAAATTTAGCTCAAATTGTCAAAAGAACTTTCTGTTTTTAGTTTGCTTCGACTTGCTGGCGGTACTGTAAAGCCTCGGCGACATGCGACTGCTCAATCACGTCTGACGATTCCAAATCGGCGATAGTTTGCGAGACGCGCAGTACTCTAAAATAAGATCTGGCGGAAAGATGAAAGCGATCCGCAGCATGGCGCATCAACTTTTGAGCGTCCGGCGACTGAACCAGATATTTACGGATTTGATCGCTGCGCAACTCTGAATTTGTCAGTGCTTTAATTTTGTTTTGCCGCCCAGTTTGACGGTCTCGCGCTGCCTGAACTCTGGCTCGAATACTTTGACTGGACTCACCGTTTTCGATCTTGACCAAATCTGACGTCAAAACGCGCGGCACGCTGACTTTTAAATCAATGCGATCCAAAATCGGACCGCTGACTTTTTTTGAATAGCGCAGCGCGATCATCGGTGAACAAGTGCATGCCCTTTCGGGATCAGAGGCATAACCGCACGGACACGGATTCATGGCGGCAACCAAAATAAAACGCGCCGGAAAACACACGGTTCCGAGCGCGCGCGAAACAGACACGAATCCGTCCTCGAGCGGCTGACGCAAGTTTTCCAAAACTTGACGCGTAAACTCCGGAAACTCGTCCAAAAACAAAACTCCGCGATGCGCCAAAGAGACTTCGCCCGGACGCGGATGCGTTCCGCCGCCAACCAACGCGGCGCCGCTCGCAGTGTGGTGCGGAGAGCGAAACGGCCGAGTTAAGCACAAGCCGTCGCGCGACAAAATGCCGGCCACAGAATGAATGCGCGTGACTTCCAGCGTCTCGTCGCGCGTCAGTGAAGGCAAAATGCCGGGCAAGGCGCGCGCAAGCATTGTTTTGCCGGAACCCGGCGGACCCGAAAGAAGAATGTTATGAGCACCTGCAGCCGCAATCTCCAAAGCACGTTTGGCCTGATTTTGACCCTTAACTTCTGCAAAATCCAAAACTCGCGCATCTTGCAAAACATTGCCGATATCAACCGTTGGAAAAATCGACATCACTTCGGCACCGCTCAAATGATCCACGACTTGTTTTAAGTTTTGCGCCGCAAAAACCTTAACGCCGTTTACCAGCGCCGCCTCGCGGGCATTTTCTGCAGGAACTATCAACTCTTGATTGTCAGTTTTTTGCGCAAACATGGAAACAGACAATGCGCCGTGAACAGGACGCAAACTTCCGTCCAAGCCAAGCTCGCCGACCATCACAGGCCAACCGTTTTTAGGCTCATCGAGTTGTTCAGACGCAACCAAAAGAGAAATCGCCAAAGGCAGATCATAACCGGATCCGCCCTTGCGAATGTCCGCCGGCGCCAGGTTGATTGTCACGCGAGTCGGCGGAAAATGCAGACCGCTGCGTTTCATGGCGCTCCTCACTCTTTCGCGCGCCTCTTGCACGGCCGCATCCGGCAAACCCACAACCATAAACGCTGGCAAACCAAAAGATATATCTGCTTCGACCGAAACCGCGTACGCGTCCAAACCGATGATTGCAGCAGTGGGAATAGGCATATATATACCCGGTTCCATATATAAAAAAACCTGGCAAGCGCATTGACAGTTGTGACTTTAACTTCAATTTTTCCGCTCAACTATCTTTCAATTTTTGTTTGCGTTTCGTGACAATCCACATCCTTATTTTCGATTTTTCTCACAAATTGACCGATTGCGTACATAATCAGACCGATTGTGATGAACGCGTCCGAGAAATTGATGATTGAAGTTTTAAAAAACATCAACCAATCAAATACGTAGACATAGGTCACGCGATCATAAAGATTTCCGAGTGCGCCGCCCAAAACAAGGCAAAGCGCAATAAAATCCATGCGGCGATTGTATTTTAAAGCATCAAAAAGTCCGTAAGCCAAAACTCCCAAAGCCAACAAGCTGAACAATAAAATTAAAATTCTCGGGACGGCCAGGTTTCCCAGCAAACCAAAGTTGTGATGAATTGTGATTTCCAGCCACGAAAAAAACGCGGGGCCCTGCCTGACAGCGCCTTTCATGACTGCAATCTTAGTCACTCGGTCCGCAAGCAGCGCTCCCGCGCCAACCGACAAGCCGAGGATGGCTGTCAGTTTATCTATCTTCACATTTCTTGGGTTAGAACCTTTTTGCAGGCGATACAGCTGGATGATGCAGGACGGGCTTCGAGACGCTTTTCATCAATCTCTTTGCCGCAATATTTGCAAATACCATACTGGCCTTTCTCGATCATTTCCAAAGCTTTTTTAACATCTTTCAATTCCGCTTCCATGCGAGCTTCGACAGAAAGCATATCAACAAACTCCGTCACCTCGGCGGCATTGTCCTCTTCCGAGCTGCTTTGCGATTCAGGATATTCCGCATCCGGCTTGTTTGGATCTTTGGAGCCCAAATCTGCCAGCTCTTGAATAAGACGCTGTTCTTCTTCCAAAAGCAATCCTTTAAAATGTTCTGTTTTTTGAGTATCCATAGTTTATAAATAATTACGAATGCCAAATTACGAATTACGAATCAATGCTTGATATCATTATATCGCAAGTAGGATACATTAGGACAGATAAACGAGCAACCCCCTCTTTCCGTCCCTCGCTATTAACTTATGCTCGGGACACCTTTCCCCCGTCAGACGAGGGAAAGGAGTTATAGGTTATATGGTTATTCTGTAGAGACGCCCTCCGAGGGCGTCTCTACGACAAACAAACAAACAAACAAACAAACAAACAAACAAATTAACCGCCTTTCCCCTGTTCGACGGGGGAAAGGCTCCCCCGCAATATTATTAAGATGAGGGGGTGGATAGAGGGTGTTCGGCCGGCCGACTATATTATGAAAAATTTTGGTAATTTTAAAAGGCCATGAACTGCCCTAATTTTTTAAATAAGTGGCGTCATGGCCTTCAGCCAAGACGCGGATCCTGATCGTTGCACGACGAATCACTCTTGTTCAGGGAGTGACATTACAGATGTCGATAACGAAAAAAGTGGATACTTGCGTGTCTCTTGGCTGTAAGAGAAGCACTGCTGGTTCATCCCAATCCTGGCACTACTCCGAGACCTGCATAGGCCTCATAGTGGAGTGTAGCCTTGAGTACCCGCGAAGGGCACAGTTTTTGGATTTGATTTTAGATTTCGGTTGTTTTGGCGTTTTTTGCGCAGACTTTGCAAGGCAAAATCAGAACAAAGAACGCCAAAACGGGATCGAGATAATCCATGCGATGGACATTCATGTGAACAGGCCATGATAAGCCCATCTTTTTTTAAGCAGTTAAGGTTCGATGAGGTGGTCCGGCTATGCTTGCCGACGTGACAAAGACCACGGAAGTGGCTTTGCCTATGCCTTGCGGCTGTTGGACTAAAAAAGATCGTTTGGCTCGCGATCAACGAACCGACTAACAAAGAACGATCAAGGTACGAACTAAAAGTACAAACTGTCTAAAAGAACGTATAACCATTATACATGTTTTTTGACCTTCATTCAATCCTCGATCTCAATGAGAGAAAATATTGTTTTTATTGAGCCAAATTAAACTAATGCACAGTACTGTTAATAAAATGTGGATTACCAGTGTATACAAAAATTCCAATTATCATCTTGCTGACTAACAATTAAATTTTGCGGATAATCAAAACAGATTCCAATCCACGAACATAGATTTCTAACGCTGACTTGATCAAAGTTCGCTAATTCGTCACCTGGGCACGCAACTTGAGATTCGCTCTGGTTGGGATTTAACGGACTGAAGTCTATCGCAGGATTCAAATCATAATGAAAAGAACCGTCGGCCGTTGTCGATACGCTCAAATTCGTGTCGTTTAAGCGCACGAACTCATCATAAACCGTTTGATCACCAAGCAAACGCCGACTCTTGCCGATCAAATTCTCGTCTTGAGTCAAACCAAGCGCGACTGATGTTGAACTCGCATCGGCCGGACTGATCGTCAAGCGAAGACCTTCATCATTTGCTCCCCAACCAACAAAACTCGACGACGGCATTCTGATCTGCAAACCTTGAGTTGCTGCAAAGTTAGCCAAATAATCACTTGCGGCACCAGAAATCTGGACAAAATTCTCGCTCTGGTCGGACTGATATATTTTTTTACCGAGACCCGAATCCTCTACCGTCCAAACCCCATTTTTATAATAACCCTCTAGTGTTTCCGGCACATCGAGTTGGCTGTCAGCGGAAGCAAGAAGACGCTTGGGCCAGATTTTGAGCCAAATTCCTCGTCCCTTTGCTGGGAATCCCATCAAATGCCAAGGCGATTGTCGTTCGACCGCGATCGACGAAGTCACATCTTCAGCTGTCTGCAATTTCCAGGCTGCCGTCTTCCCCTGTCCGAATAAATCAGACAGCGAAAAGACGTTGACCGCAAACGGCGTCGGGTCTTTTCGCTCCATGCCAGAGTCGTCCGGCAGCTTGACGTAGCCTAGAACCATTGGGAGCGGACTGTTATTTTTTTGCGCAGACTCCCAAACTTCCGGCGAACCGACGGGCAGTTCGATAGAGGCTGGAACAATGGCCAGTGCAACGACGTTTGTTGGAATGGGAAGCGATGTCAAAAACCAAAACCACAGGCAAAACAGCCCAAGCGCAACCGCAAAGCTCCCCGCAACAAATGCGAGGAGCTTTGGAATGCGGTTTTTAACCGACGCCTGACCGTAAGAAACGATGGGCGAGCCGGCAAAACCGGAATCGTGGATATTTGAATCGCTCACAAATAGAGCCTAACAAATTACAATGTGATTGAGAACGGATCGTTTTCACCGGAAGGTCGTCCTGCGTCGCTCGTCCTGCGTCCCACGTCGGGACTTGAAGCCGGCTTGTTGAACGGACGAGGGCTGTCGCGTCTTGGACTGGATGAACCAAAACCACTGCCGCCATTGCGAGGACCGTTGCCTCGCAAAGACGGACGAGCGCCTCCGGCGCCTTCTTTATAATCGTCTGCGGCGCGTTTCATGGATAAGTTGATGCGTCCCATGCTGTCTATTTCGTAGACTTTAACTTTTACAACATCGCCGATTTTTACCATGTCGCTGACTTTTTCCACGCGATATGGCGCCATCTCGCTGATGTGCACCAAACCGTCTTTGCCGGGCAGGATCTCAACAAAGGCGCCGAAATCCATGATGCGCACAACCGGACCGGTAAAAATCTCACCGACTTGAACCTCGCGGGTCAAGTTGTTGATCATCTCCTTTGCCTTGGTCATGCCCTCTGAAGTTGTGGAAGTGATAAACACGCTGCCGTCGTCTTCGATGTCGATCTCAACGCCGGTTTGCGCAATGATTTCGTTAATGACTTTGCCGCCCGGGCCGATAACATCGCGGATCTTCTCCGGATTGATTTGCATAGTCTCGATGCGAGGCGCCCACTTGGAAAGTTCAGCTCGCGGTTCCGCGATAGCAGTTTCAACAACATCAAGAATTTGCAAACGAGCTATTTTTGCTTTGGCAAATGTTTCTTTTACGACTTCCATCGGGATACCGAGTGTCTTCGTGTCCATCTGAATCGCGGTAATGCCGGTGCGAGTGCCTGCGACTTTAAAATCCATGCCGCCTGCGCCGTCCTCTAAATCCTGCAAATCAGTGATGACCTGCCAGCGGTTATTTTTTTCGTCTGAAGCAACGCCCATGGCGATTCCTGCAACAGGTGCGACAATCGGGACGCCGGCATCCATCAAAGCGAGGGACGAAGCTGTTGCCGAACCCATTGAGGACGAACCGTTGGAACCGAGAACTTCAGAAACAATGCGAATCGTGTACGGGAATTTATCTTTTTCCGGGATGATCGGCAAAATGGCTTTTTCAGCCAGTGCGCCGTGGCCGATTTCGCGGCGTCCTGGTCCGCGGTTGGATTTTGTTTCGGAAACCGCGTACGAAGGGAAATTGTAGTGATGAAAAAATCGACGCACGACATTATATTCCATTGTATCGACTGTCTGCGCCATGCCGGGGGCTCCCAATGTCACGAGAGACAAGACTTGCGTATTGCCGCGCATAAAGAGACCCGAACCGTGCGTGCGAGGCAAAAGGCCGACATCTGCAGAAAGCATGCGTACCTCGTCCAAACCGCGGCCATCAGCGCGACGCTTTTCTTCCAAAATCATGCGCGTGATTTCCGCTTCCACAAACTCATCAACAACTTCGGCGGCGACTTTGCGCTTGTCTTTTCCGACCTGCGCTTCGGTCAAATATGCATCCAACTCTTTTTTAAGATTAGAAACCGCATTTTTGCGATCAGCTTTTGATTTAAGCGGCACTGCAAACAAAGTCGTTTGCACGCGGCCTTTCAAAAACTCGCCAGCCTGTTTGTGCAAGGTTTCGCGTTCTTCCATCGCAACTTTTTCTTCTTCTGTCTTGGCCGTAAACACATCCAATTTTTCTTTGCCGTGAGCTTTGACGACCTTCATTATCAAATCAACTACAGGCTGAAGATTTTGATGTGCAAACTCAACCATCTTAACGGCATCATCTTCACTTGTTTGATTCATGCCTGCCTCAAGCATCAACGTTTTGTTGTTCGCGCCTGCAATTATAAATTCATTCTTTGCTTCGTCAATTTGCTGATAGGTCGGATTCAATACAAGTTGATCGCCGACTTTGCTGATGCGCGCGGCAGCAATCGGGCCGTTCCATGGAATGTTGGAAAGCATGAGCGCACAAGACGAACCGACAAGACCCAAAATGTCCGCATCGTTTTCCAAATCATGGCTCAACACGGTTGTAACGACCGCGATTTCGTTACGCATGCGTTCATCAAACATCGGGCGGATGGCGCGGTCGATCAAACGTCCGGACAAAACCGCTTCGTCGGACGGGCGGCCCTCGCGTTTGATAAAGCGCGAACCTTTGATTTTACCCGCAGCGTAAAACTTTTCCTCGTAATCCACTTGGAGCGGGAAAAAATCCAAGCCCTCACGGATGTTGCCCATGGTGGCGGTGCACAAAACAACCGTGTCGCCATAGCGCACGGTGCAAGATCCGTTGGCCTGTTGTGCCAAAAGATCGACCCCAATCGTGAGCGTCCTGCCGCCCCATTCGATGGAATACTCTTTTTGATTCATACGACTTTCGTTAGTCCGTAAAGTCCATAAAGTCTATAAAGTCCTTAAAGTCCATAACAATGATGGGCTTTTGGGACTTGACGGACCTTAGGGACGGTTACGGAAATTAATAATAGCAAGGCTATTTTTGCATAAAATGTGCGATTTGGCAATAGATATACTCACGGCTGGGTAATGGTAAAACATTTTTCACCCATCTTGACTTTTCTTAAAAAAAGTAGTTAAATGACCATTCCTTTGTTCTTTTTCTTCTTAGATCAACCCAAACAACGGGGGGACGTCACAAGGAGGCGTCATGGAAATAGAGTTGAGCGCAGAAGACCTTGAGATCAAAAACGCTCTGAAAGGCAAGGGCATCCTCGAAGATGTTAACCATCACAAGATCGACCTGGCCAACGGCGTCATCCTCACGGCCTGCGCAGATGGCGACCAGATGCCGGACATCTTCAAGCACGTCACGCAGTCCTGTTGCGTGCACCGCAGCGACCCGCGCATTCACACGATCGCTTTGAACGGCGGCGCCCTGCTCATACCGCGCAACTCGCCGGTCACCCAACTTGGCGAAGACAGGGTGATCATCGAGCACATCCGTGCGGCGTGCAAACTGAAGAAGATCTTCACTGTCGCACTTTACGCGCATGCGCCGTGTGGCATGGCCGGATACTACGATCTTGACTTGATGCATGTCCTCGAACTGCTTGTGCAAGCCAAAGAGCGCATCAAGACAGAGCTCGTCGGCACCAAAGCGGTTTGCTTCGTCCACATCGCCAAACCGGACGGGCGGCGCAACACTTACTTCTTAAGCGCGGCCAAGTGGCGCTTAATACACCCTCGCCGCGCGATCAACCACGAATCCTCTGCAGCCTGATCAGCTGCTTCTTTTTTTAGACAAAATGACAAATGGCACATAACAAATATCAAATAACAAATAGCAAGAGTTGCTTAGTTGCTCTTGCTATTTGATATTTGCGGCTTGTTATTCCTTACTTGCTATTTGCAATACAGATCACTTCCCCCTCTTAACCGGCGGCAACCTGCGGCGCGGCGAATCATTTGGTAAAATCATTGACGGCGACTCTGTAGGCATATTCGGCCTGCGATGCTGCGCGCCGCCGCGAATCAAAAATTGATCCGCATCATCTGCAATATCCATAAACAAATCACAAGCGCCGCGCAGCTCGGAAGATGTGGAGGGACCGAATGCAACAACTTCGACGATCACTCCCCTGGCTTGGAGATATTCGACGCACGGTACAAAATCGCCGTCGCCGGTCATTAAAATCATAACATCAACTTTTTCCGCGAGTTTAACCGCGTCTATGGCCATGCCGACATCCCAATCGGCTTTTTTTACTCCGCTGGAAAATTCCAAAACGTCTTTAACGCGCAGCTCAATACCGCCGCCGACTAAAGCCTCGAAAAAAGCCATTTCATCGCCGGTTTTTGACTTTGCTACATAAGCGATGGCGCGAACCAATTGACGATCTTCCGTAGCAGCCTGCACAATGGCGGGAAAATTAAGCTTGGCATCATAAAGATGTTTGGCCGAGTGATACATGTTTTGCGTGTCAATCAATACTGCTACACGCTGTGAAGGACGTTTGATCATATAAAATTAACAATTTATCACCGCCATCGGCGGGATCCCGAAGAAAGCGGGACAATTAACAAATAACAATTTACCAACTCATTAAAACAACATGAGTAGCATAAGGGTATTACGCTACCGAGTCAAAGGGACTTTCATTCGACGTGATACGTAGAGACGCCCTCCGAGGGCGTCTCTACGTTTGTTGTTAGATTTTGAGTTTTGCCATCAACTCGTCGTAAGCCGTGGCGTCTTCGCGCTTGAGATATTTCATCAAGCGGCGACGTTCACCGACTTTTTTAATCAAACCGCGGCGTGAAGAAAAATCTTTTTTATGCGAGCGTAAGTGCTCGGTCAAGTCCTTGATCTCTTCCGTGAGGATAGCGATCTGAACTTGCGGCGAGCCAGTGTCTGTTGCATGCGCCTTAAACTTGGCGATAATAGACTGCTTCTTTTTCGGATCCAACATATTTTTCAGCCTCTTTGTCGTACGTCAGATCCCAACGGAATCAGGCAGACTTCAGAGAAGCCGTATTCGCGCGTTCCCGAGTCTGATTTACCCGGAAAGCGTATTTGAATTAATGACGAAATATTAGCCCAAAACAGGATAACTGTCAACATTAAACCCGGTCATCATCTTTTCGCAGGACGCGATGGACAATGCCGGGGGCAAGATGAACGAACAATTGCGCTACTGCCGACGACGGACGCGTTCGAGCTGCAGCTGCGGACGGACGTTCTGCCGATACTCGACGACTCCCATCGCCAGGACGAACATCGCACCGATGGTGAACGCGATGCAGCCGGCGTTGGTCATGGGCGCATGATACGTCCAGAGCATCGCAGCCAGCCCGCCGAAGAACAACGAAATCACGACATTGAAGTACAAATGAGCCTTCTCCATAGCCTGTCTCCTTCTCGAATTGGCCTAAAATATAGCATATTTTGGGCTTTTTGTCAATCCCTGCGCTAACTTGCTATAATATTAACCGACGCATCTGCCCGCGCCATCTCGACTGCAACATAGTCCCCTCTGTCATCTCGACCGTAACGTAGTGGAGTGGAGAGATCTCATATACTAAATGACAAAGCAACTGTGTTAGTGGCGATGAGATTTCTCCACTTCGCTTTAACGCTTCGGTCGAAATGACAAAAGATCAAGGCAAAAACTTATGAAACTTTCATCACATTTAATAAACTTCCTCGTCTACTTGGAAATTGAAAAAGGCAGGTCGCCAATGACGATTCGCAATTATGATTTTTATCTTACGCGATTTATCGAGTGGGGCGACGACCCTGACGCGGAAGATGTTGATGACGATAAAATCTTGCAATATCGTTTGTATCTAAACCGTTTGGAAGATCCTAAACGCGGACTGTTGAAAAAAAACACGCAAAACTATCACTTGATTGCACTCAGGTCATTCCTAAAGTTTTTAGCCAAACGCAACATCAAATCCATTGCCCCGGAAAAAATCGAGCTGGCAAGACAAAGCGTGCATGAGCCGGTTTTTTTGGAAGCTAATGACATGGAAAGACTTTTGGACGCTCCTCTGCGCACGGATGATGGAAGTATTTTACAAGCGCGCGACAAAGCGATTCTCGAACTTTTCTTTTCGACGGGCATGCGCGTATCGGAACTCGCCAATCTAAAGATAGATCAAATTAATTTGGACCGCGACGAATTTTCCGTGCGCGGCAAAGGAGACAAAGTGCGCGTGGTATTTATCTCGCATCACGCACGGCACTGGCTGCATGAATATCTGAAATTACGTAAAGATGAATCTCCCAACATGTTTATCAGGCATGACAGAGCCAGACCCTCGTCGCGCGTCAGCAAAGCCGGAGAAGAACCAAAAGAAGTTGGACCGATCACGCCACGCTCGATCGAGAGGCTCGTGCATCGCTATGCGGTCATGGCCGGCATTACAAAAAAAGTCTCACCGCATAGTTTGCGCCATAGTTTTGCAACCGACCTTTTGATGAATGGCGCTGATCTGCGCAGCGTGCAATCAATGCTCGGCCATTCGTCGATTACTACAACTCAAATCTACACTCACGTCACAAATCAACAGCTGCGAGAGGTGCATCAGGCGTTTCACGCGAAGAGACGAGAGGCGGAGGAAGAATAATTCTCATCTTTTATTGGTTATTGATTCTTGGTTATTGTGATTTATAAAAACTCCCGTCGCGGGAGTTTTTATATGGTGTGCCCTGGTGGATTCGAACCACCGACCTACAGCTTAGAAGGCTGTTGCTCTATCCGGCTGAGCTAAGGGCACGTGATTTGGAATTATAAATTAAGAATTATGAATTAAGAATGAGGCTTCGACAACAGTCTAGTGCATCAAAGGATTCGTGTCCAGATAATCCCACTCCGCGATGGATTGTAAAAAAAAAGAGGCCTGCGTGTTGTTATCGCTGGCCGAGTAGCTGCGCGTAGCCCTCATCAAAGACTTGCTTGAGAGCTTCGCAGTAATCCCGCATGTCGTGCAACGGGTGGAGGTCGATGCCGCCCGCCCAAAGCTTAGCGACCGCATCTGTCACGATTTTCTTATCTGCCGGATTTTTTTTAGTCGGCAGTTTAAGATAGGTGTCAGCTGCCATGTACAGCACATACAGCAGATCAACCTGCTGCGCGGTGACTTGGGAAGGTCTGGGCAAACTGTCACGCACAATGCGCAGATGGACGTTCGTCACCATGGCGCGCCTCTCTAACGAACAACATGCAGACGCCGCGCCTCGTACGCCGCGATGACGGCGGCGGCAAGGTCTGACGGCTTGGTGAACAACGCGTTGAAACCGTAGTCGCCAACCAACAGCTTGAGGTGCTGGGCGAACATCGTCATGTCGTGTTCAGCATCATCCTTCACCTTCTGTCTGGTGAGGCTCACCTCATCAGTCAACCGCACGTCGTGCTGTACCATCGAGAAGCTCAAGAACTCCTTGGCCGATCGGTACAACCTCTTGTACCACTCCAGCTCTTCGTGGCTGAGCCGCCGAGTGACGATCATCAACCCGTTCCTGATCTCACGCTGCGCGCGAATAGATTCGCCTGTTTCGGCAGCCGTCCTGGTGTGCACCGAATTATCTACTTCGCTCCCGGTATACCGTACACGCTGAATGCTCATGGCATCCTCCTTGGTTTGCGAAGGTATTCATGCCATAGAACTTGCGGATTGTCAACGCCATGAACATTCAACTCGCCACTGTAGAGACGCAAAATCTTGCGTCTAACCAAGAACGGTTCGTTTGCCAGTTTGTAAGTTAGACGCAAGATTTTGCGTCTCTACAGAAAATTTAAAAAAAAGACCCCGTCAGTAATACTGCGGGGCAAATCTTCACCACGAGGATTGTGGCAAAGAATGTAAGTTGCGACGGCGACCTAGAGCGATCACAGGGCGCTGAGAATGATCGGGTCGAGCCGGATCTCGAGCTGCCTGCCATCCACGGCGATGCCAAAGCTTGCTTTGACCGGCATGCCGTCGATCGCGCCGATGATACAGCGAAGGCCTTTGACGGCTGGCCCGGACCAGCAAGCATTCTTGCCGTTAATGAGGAGCGCGCGCGTTGCCGCGGTCTCGAGAGTAACCTCGATACGCGTCTGGCCGCCAACCGTCTGAGGACGACTGAAGTACAGCCCGCCGATCTGTGACTCGAAAAGCGTCTTCCAGCCCTCGATGTCGCCGAGGGACTGGGGAGAGCGACGTGCCGTATCAATATCGATGCTGACGACACGTGTCGACTTGCCGTGCCTATCTGTCGCCAGTCCGATGATGCGGCCGTTCTCGCGGTCGTGCCGCGCCATGGCGATGCCGAGTATGCCCTCCGGGTTCATGAGGTGAACGCGGTTGCGGTAGATCATGTACTGACGAACTTGCCGGATGTCGGTAATTGGGGCGACGGCGTCGAAACGAGCGTCTCGCTGACCGATTTTCCGAATAGCTTCTACATCGCAGAGAAAATCATTGCCCGAGAGTATACTGGGGTTAAACGCGGTGAAAAGTTCGACCCCCTCGAACGAATCCCATGCAATGATGGTCGGCGCACCGATGGTCCTTATCGCACCGACACCGTGACGCTCAGCGGAGATGAAGCGGAGATTGACCTGCGTACCGCTTGGATTGGCGTCCGTCCAGCCGACAACGCGGCTGAGCGTGATGCCATTCCTGATCAGGAACTTGGCGAATTTTTGACGCCCGATGGTCACCTCCGCGATCTTGAGAGCTTCTTCCTGCACGTTCTGTGTCTGTCCGATCATGACTCACCTTTTCCGAGATTGGGGGTCACTAAGCATTTTAAGCAACGAGTTGGCATGATAAAACGACTCGGATGATGCGTCAAGTATACGGGCACGATTACTTGGAAGAGTGTTTTTCGCAGCACATGCACTCGACAACGAAGTCGCCAACCCGAATGACAACGGGTACGACTCCGAGCTCATCGCAAAACAGGCAATTAAGCGGGACGCTGGACGCTCGCCGAGCCGTGACGAGCGGGTCGAAACCGTACGACCTGTAAAAAACTTGCGAATCATTCGATGACATAACGAAACCTCCTTGTGAAAAGAACAAAAAACCGCCCTGGATGGCGGCACGTGCTTGCATTAACACTAAAGCCACTCATCCATGCGGATAAAATTGGCTAAAGAAGAAAGTATTGCTGCAAAGCATGAACACAATATAGCAAGTGCCGAAAACGGCGTCAAACACTTACGCTTGAATTCAACTGACAACTTACAAGAGCAACTAAGCAACTCTTGTCAGTTGTTAGTTGTTAGTCGTAAGTGCCTCGGCAAGCGCTTGACGTCTATTTTAGAACGCGTAACGTATCAGTCATGCAGCATGTCAGGTTCGCTAAATTCTTAATTCATAATTCTTAATTCATAATTTTAAATGTATGTACTATCTCCTCATCGTGGTCATCGTGCTTATTCTTGGCTCGATCAAGCAGGTCAACCAGTACCAGCGCGGCATCAAACTGCGCTTGGGCAAGTTTGCGGGCGTGGTAGATCCGGGCTGGCGCATTGTATGGCCGGTTATCGAAAGTATGGTAAAGATGGATATCCGCGTTAAAGCAGCCGACGTGCCTTATCAAGACACAATCACCAAAGATAACATTTCATGTAAAATCAACGCCGTAATTTATTATCGTTTCGCAGAACCGGCCAAGGCATATCTCGAAGTCGAGAATGTAATGAACGCCGTTTCGCAATTGGCGCAAACCACTATGCGCAACATCTGCGGCGAAATGACTTTGGATGAGTTGCTTTCCAATCGTGAAGTTGCGGCCAATCATATTAAGACCGTTATCGCGCAACACGCCACAGCTTGGGGCGTTGAGGTTGGAAGCGTTGAACTCAAAGACATCTCACTGCCCGATGACATGGTGCGCACCATTGCAAAACAAGCCGAAGCGGAACGCGAGAAACGCGCCGTTATCATCAAGTCGGAAGGCGAGCTTGCTGCGGCCGACAATTTGTCGCGCGCCGCCAACATCCTCGCCTCTTCGGACGGAGCTATGCACCTGCGAACACTGGCTACATTAAACGATGTATCATCCGATCAATCAAATACTATCGTCTTCGCAATCCCGCTCGAAGTCTTGAGAGCGTTTGAAAGAATGGGAAGAAAGGAATAACGGATTACGGATTACGAATTTCAAATACCAAATAACAAGAGTGACTTAGCGACTCTTGTTATTTTTTATTTGCTATTTGAAATTTTTGCGTAAAAAAATTCCCCGCCGGACAGGACGTCCAACAGGGCTAGGGTGCGGCGAGCATCCTGCGAACGTAGTTCGCAATCCCTTTGCAGGGGATCGGGATGAACGCGTCTCAATACTGCGAGAGACTCAAGAGCATGAGATACTCGCGCGAGGTGCGGTTGGATAGGACGCTTGATTCGACGGTGACCGCTATTTTTGTGCGCCGTGAGCGCGGACCGCTCAACAGCCAGCACACATGATGGATCAGCGTCACATCGGATCCTTGGTCACATCCGTTGACCACCTTCAGCCCATTGATGCGACTACGAGCTAAGAACTCATCAATCATCACCAAATCCAAGTGCGAGCCTGCGACGGCGGAAACGGTCCGGCCAACGTCCTCCGCAACTACGATCTCCGCCTCCGGCAGATGCTTGCGAAAGAACGATGGAAACGCCCCGCCTATCATGCGACTCCCCGTTGCTATCAGAATTCTTTCCCCCATTTTTCTCCCCCCGTATCTCCTGCAGTTAGAAGGTTCCCCCTGGCCATCAGCCGCCCGATGACACATAATAAAGATGCTACCCGAACTCTTGCCGTGACGTCAAGACAGCGACGGAACTGCGGCTGTAAACTAGAAACTGTAAACTAGAAAGAGCAGTTTAGTTAACCGCAAACTCTTTCCAGTTTCCAGTTTCCACTTTTCACTATATTTATGAAATTATCAATCCATCTGATCCCCAACGCCAAACAATCCGAAGTTGTCGGTTGGGAAGGGCGAACGCTAAAAGTCCGCATTGCCGCACCGCCGATTGAAGGCAAGGCAAACAAAGAGCTGATCAAATTTATCGCCGGGCTTTGCGACTGCGCGCCGAGCGAAATAGAAATCGTCAAAGGGATGTCCAGCAAGATGAAGACGCTGGAGGTGCCGAATGAACCGAGAATAAACTAGAAACTGGAAACTAGAAAGAGCAATTTAGTTACTGTGCGACTCTTTCCAGTTTCCAGTTTCTAGTTTTTAGTTTAAAAAAATCCCCAACCCTTGTATCGGTCGGGGCGAGATCAGCCGCGCGAGTAATTGGGCGGCTCTTTTGTCATCTCAACGCCATGAACGTGACCCTCGCTCACTCCCTGCGGAGTCACGCGGATGAACCTTGCGTTACTATGAAGTTCTTTGATGTTACCGCAGCCCGTGTAGCCCATGCCACTGCGCAGCCCGCCGATAAGTTGTTCCACAACACCACCCAGCGGTCCACGGTAAGGCACACGTCCTTCGATTCCTTCGGGCACCAGTTTATCGTTGGATGCCCCGACCTGCCCGTAGCGGTCCTTGCTGCCGTGGCGCTCGCTCATCGCGCCGAGCGATCCCATTCCACGGTAGGACTTGTACTGGCGTCCCTGGTACAGAATGGTATCGCCTGGAGCTTCATCCGTGCCCGCAAACAGCGAGCCGATCATCACAACGTCCGCACCGGCGGCAATCGCCTTGGTTACATCGCCCGAGAACTTGATGCCTCCATCGGCGATCACCGACACCCCGTGCTTGCGTGCAACTTCAACGCAATCCATGATGGCCGTGATTTGCGGCACGCCAACACCGGAAACGACGCGTGTTGTGCAGATGGCACCCGGCCCCATGCCGATCTTGATCGAATCAGCACCGGCATGAATCAACGCAAGCGCCGCGTCGGCTGTGGCGATGTTGCCCGCGATAACCTGAACTTCCGGGTACGTCTTGCGGACGTGCAGAACCGCATCGATCACACCCTTGGAGTGCCCGTGCGCCGTGTCGACCACAAGCACATCTGCGCCTGCGGCGACCAACAGCTCGGTTCTCTCATCGCGGTCCGGCCCGGGTCCGATAGCCGCAGCTGCGAGGAGACGACCATCTTCGTCTTTGACCGCATTCGGATTGTGCTCTGCAGATTCCAAATCCTTGACCGTGATCAAGCCAACAACTCTGTCGTGAGCATCGACCAACGGCAGCTTCTCGACGCGGCGATCATGCAAAAGCCTGCGAGCTTCTTCGGTTGTAACGCCCGGCCGTGCGACGACCATGTTCTCGCGAGCTGTCATCAGAATACTCACCGGCGTGCTCGAATCTTTCTCGGTGGGCATATCACGATTGGTCAGAATCCCAACCAATTGCTTTTCGTCATTCAGTACAAGCAGACTTGAAATGCTGTGCCTTTGCGTCAGCACTCTCGCTTCGGCCAGTCGCGCCCGCACCGAGATTGTGACCGGGTTCGCGACCATACCACTCTCGGCGCGCTTCACCTTGTCGACTTCGCGAGCCTGGTCTTGAGGTGAGAAGTTCTTGTGGATCACACCCAGGCCGCCCAAGCGCGCCATCGCGATTGCGCATCGCGCATCGGTCACCGTATCCATCGCGGCTGACATGAGCGGAGTACTCAAGATTATCTTTTCAGTGAGTCGAGTTTTCACATCGACACCTCCCGGCAAAACCTCGCTGTATGCCGGCACGAGCAACACGTCATCAAACGTCAGAGCAACGGGAATATTGTCAGTGAGCATCAGCAGCCTCCTTCGCTTTTTTGCGTGGCTATATTAGACGCGAACTCGGGACAGGCGTCAAGCACAACACTAGAAACTGAAAACTGGAAACTAGAAAGAGCAATTTAGTTACTGTGCAACTCTTTCCAGTTTCCAGTTTTCAGTTTCTAGTCTTTAGTTTCTAGTTACAAGTCTCCGACTTGACGCTTCCCTCGTCCGCACATAGGATTAAGCGGGTTTCAAAACCAAAGAAAGGTAGGTCTTTCACATGACAACGACAGCCGTAGTTGGAACGCAGTGGGGCGATGAGGGCAAGGGCAAGATTGTGGATACGCTGGCAATAGAAGGCGGAATCATCGTGCGATACGCGGGAGGGCCGAACGCCGGACACACCATCTATGTCAACGGCAAAAAAGTCATTCTGCACCTCGTCCCCTCCAGCGTCACTCGACAGGGAACCGTGAACATCGTCGGCCCGGGAGTTCTCGTCAATCCGGACATCCTGATGGAGGAAATCGGCATCGCGCAAGCTTATGGCTCTACAGTACTGCTCGACCCGGCCGCGCACATCATCACGCCGTGGGATGTGCAGCTCGACAAGCTGCGCGAGGCTGCGAGCGGCATGGGTGCTATCGGAACTACTTTGCGCGGCATCGGACCGTGTGCGGAAAGCAGAACTGCGCGACGGGGCATCAGACTCGGCGATCTGGCTCTGCATGTCGGCGACCTGCATGCGGCGCTCGAAGCCCGCAACTACGCCGCCGAACGCATCGCCCTCATCAAAAACTACGGCGCAACTCCCATGTCACTCGATAACATGGTTGTGTGGTGCGCCGGATTCCGAAGTCTGGCACTGCACTTCGGCGATACGCGCGCCGTGATCCACGAAACAATTGGTTCCGGCGGCTACGTGCTGTTCGAGGGCGCACAAGGCGAGCAACTCGATATCGATCGAGGCACATACCCGTTCGTCACGTCCACAAACACCGGCATTGATGGTATCGCAAAAACCACGGGCGTTCGTAGGTTCGATAAAGTGACCGGCGTTGCCAAAGCCTACATCACTCGCGTCGGCAATGGTCCGTTCCCAACCAAACTCGACGGCGAACTCGCGGACAAGCTGCGCGAGCTGGGACATGAGTACGGCTCGACCACCGGTCGTCCGCGCGACGTCGGCTGGCTGGATCTCGTGCTGCTCAAGTACGCCATCCGCATGAGCGGCATCACTGAACTCGTCATGACCAAGCTCGACGTACTGACCGGCATGCGCAAGATACAAGTGGCCGTGCGTTACCTTTTCGACGGAAAACCGCTGGATCGACTCACGACCCTGACCACCGAGGTGCTCAACCGCGTCACCGTCGAGTACGTTGAAGTCGAAGGCTGGCAAGAAGATATTACGGGTTGCCGCAGTTTCTCCGATCTTCCGCTGGCAGCACAGGATTACGTTCGTTTTGTTGAGAGAGAAGTCGGCCTCCTGATCACCATGATCGGCGTCGGCCCGGAGCGCGACGCAATCATCATGCGATGAAAATCGCCGGGGGCACTCCCCCGTCTTAAGCCCAAGGGAACACCTGAGGGCTGTTTTTTATAACAAATGGCAAATGACAAGAGCAACTTCTGAACAAGTAGCAAATAGCAAATAACAAGAGCAACTAAGCAACTCTTGTTATTTGATATTTGATATTTGTTCAGCAGTCGCTTAGTTGCTCTTGTTATTTGTTCAGCAGTCGCTTAGTTGCTCTTGTTATTTGCTATTTGTTATTTTGTTATTAGTTATTTGTAAAAAAATCCCCGGTTTTCAGTTTGAAAACCGGGTCACAGCCTCAAAAGCCGCAGGGCGAGATCGTAGATGGGAATGACCGTCGCGTCGTCGCAGAGCTGGCCGCTGCGCGCCAGTGCCATTGCCTCGTTCAGCTCCAGTGCGTTCTTCTCGCACCCATTGGCCGGTTCGCCGACAACGTCCCATGCGTTTACAAAGAAGTACTTGATGGGAACATGCACAACCGTGTATCCGGTCGTGCTACCGCCACATTCCATGCCGCGGGCGCGGATGCCGAGCTTGGCGACGAGATTGCGCTGCACGCACTCCTCCGGCGTCTCACCTTCCTTGACGTAGCCTCCAACCGTCTTGATCACGAAGCCGCCGGTCTCCGGTCGGTGCTGCTTGAGGAGCAGCAGCTTGGTGGCAACTAGAGTAAATATGTCTTCGACGTATGGCAGTACGACCACCGCCGGAGCTGTACCGGCTTCGGTGTAGAGGTCGCCGTTCACGACCTTGCCCTTGGCCCACATGTACCGTGTCTTGAACAGATCGAAATCGATCGAACTCATCTCCTCGCCTCCTCGGTTAGTGTTGCAGAACATTGATAATCTGGCATTTCCAGCCAAAAAAGTCAACCCCAGTCTTTCCAGTTTCAAGTTTCCAGTTTAGACTGTTCTCATGTTGCCCAAACCCAACCGTCTTAAAAAAACCAAAGATTTCGCCCTCATGGCTACCAAGGGTCGTTCAATCTTCGGTTTGTACGCGACTTTGCGGATAAGACAAAATGCCACAGCGCCCGAGGAGCAGTCAAAAATAGGCTTTATCATTTCAACCAAAATTTTTAAGCGCGCGGTCAAGCGCAATCTGGCAAAAAGGCGCTTCCGCTCCGCCGTTCACGAGCTCTTACCGCAGATCCCTCCGGGTTATCACCTTTTGTTCATCCTTAAACCGGAAACTTTGACGGCAGACTATCAAGCAATGAAAGACGAGATACTGCACATGCTTTCAAAAATACCCGAAACGATGAAAAAACCCCTTAAACTTTCACCGCGCGCCCGTAAGGAGATGGGCAAGGGAAAGGTCGCCGCTGGTGCGCGATTTGTGAAACCAAAGAGCAAATAACAAGAGTTGGAAAGCGGATGAGGTGACAAATAGTAAATAATAAAAGTTTACAGTAAAAGGTAAGGGCTTATGGTTATAAAGTTTATGCGGTTCGAGGACATGAAAATCTGGAAAGAAGCGGATCAGTTGGCACTCGATGTTTATAGAATTTTCAAAGAAAATAGAGATTATGGCTTCAAGGATCAAATCCAACGCGCGGCTGTTTCTATTATGAACAATGTCGCTGAGGGATACGAACGCGGCACAACTAAAATGTTTGTAAACCATTTGTTAATAGCCAAGGGCTCGTGCGGTGAGGTTCGTTCGATGCTATTTCTTGGCATGCAGTTGGGGTATATCAAGCAAAGTGAATATATAGGGTTGACTGATCGAGCGGTTTCCATTTCCCGCATGATTCACGGCTTTATAGGTTCACTCCAAGAACAGAACAACTCTTGATATTTGCTATTTTTCATTTGTGTATTTATTCCTTAAGTCATTGGTTTCGCTGCCCCGCAAAGCGGTTTGTGGGTTGATTAAGTTGTATCAGCACACACTCTCGCTCGATCATGGACCGCTGCGCAAGCTCGTTCGCGTCGGTGCATGCCGATATTATCCCACATGCAGCCAATACGGTTACGAAGCGATTATGAAATACGGCATTTTCCGCGGCGTGCCGATGACGGTTTGGCGCATCTTGCGTTGCAATCCCTGGAGCAAAGGAGGGCTCGACCCGGTTAAATAAAACCGAAAGCGGAAAGATCTGCTAAAATTACCAAATAACTCTTTCCAGTTTCTAGTTTCTAGTTTCCAGTCCTCAGTGAAAACGAAATCCCGCGCTAGGCGGGATCGTTTTTATCTTGCTCGTTTGACAACCAGCTTTTTACGGCCGGTTGCTCTGCGGCGGGAAAGTGTTTTTACTCCGCCTTTTGTTGCCATTCTAGCCCTAAAACCATGAACCTTCATGTGTCGGCGCTTTTTCGGCTGGTAAGTTCTCTTTGGCATAATGGGCCCAGTATAATGATATTTGCCGTTCTTGGCAAGGGCTTTACCTTACTTCGAACGTTACAGTTACATTGGCTGTCACATCTTGCGTGCCGGGTTCAATTGAAGGCGCAATTTCTGACCTGACAGACGAGTCCATGGCCTTAGCCATCGTCAGATACGGCATCGGAACCGGGCTCCCGCTGGTGTACTCTGAGTAAGATACCACTCTGGCGACGTTCAAACCCAGTTTCTTGGCTAAAACATCAGCTTTTTGCTTTGCATCGTCGATAGCCTTATCCCTAGCTTGAGCCTGGAGAACCATGGGATCATCTATCACGAACTGGACTCCGCCTATCTGATTGGCACCAAGTTCACCGCCTTTTGAGACGACATCTCCAACTTTATCTAGATTTCTGACCTTTACCGTCACATTCTGAGAAACAGTGTATCCGACAAGCTTCTGTTGTCCATCTGACCAGTCGTATTTGGGATTTAGGTTATAATTGTCCGTTTGTATATCTTTTGTTTCAACCCCAAGATCCTTAACCGCCTTAATGATAGCGTTCATTTTTTCTGTGTTCTTGGATTGTATATCTTTTACGGTCGCTCCGTCCGTCACAACGCCCAATTGGACTTGAGCAATATCCGGCACTGCCGTAACTTTTCCCTGGCCTTCTATATTGATGGTATCGCGACCGGATTTGCCTATGTAATCATATTGCAACCACGCGTTCCTGGTTTCTACGCCCAGAAAGACCATCAAGACTATCGCCACCAGCAGCACGGAAATGGAAACTATCTTATTATTTTGCATAAAATGAAAAAAATTAGTTATTATCTATTTTATCTTTGGAGAGAAGTTTTTCCAGCGTCTTGGCAGTTCTGCTAAGCCTGATGCCTAACCATACTATAACAAAAGTAACGAGTATTGCATAACCGAACTTAGCCACGAGCGTGTTCGTTGATCCAAATAGTTTATTAAACAAGGCTTGAATGGCGTCATTCCACGCAAGAGCGGCAACCAATGAAAAAGCCGCTGTCATTAACTCGTAGATTCTGCTCAAAACCATAAGCCTTAAACTTTTTTCCTTTTCACTGTTCGTTCTTGTGTCAGTCATAAATTTTTTAACGTAAACAATTTTTTGTTTACATAATATTAACATGCAGTGCACAATCACAACAGTATGAAGCGGCCGATAATACCCTGTAAACACAGCTAAAACTAAAACTTAAGATCGCATCAATGTAAATATATCAACTATTTATCCACATGTTTGACATGCTTGCGCGCGACTGTTGATATGTATGCAGATTTACGAATAACCGACCTTTCTATGAACCCCAATGAAATTTGGCAAGCCGCACTTGGAGAGCTGGAGCTTACGCTCTCTAAGGCCAATTTCACAACTTGGTTTAAAAACACTTTTATCACGTCTTTTGAGAACGCAAAAATCGTTATTGCGGTTCCAAACACGTTTACCAAGGCTTGGTTGGAAAAAAAATATCATGATTCCATAGTTAGGTCATTACGCAATGCCACAAATAACGGCGTACGCGAGGTAACTTATCGCGTTGAAGTCAGGAACACATCGCCGATCGCCGGTTTCACAACTGACGAACCCATGGAATCCAGTTACGCTGTTCCAACCCTGGAAACTGGGCCTGAGGCATCATCCGAAACAGACGGCGGCGGCTCTCAAAGCAAGATTGGATTAAATCCGCGCTATACATTTGAATCATTCGTGGTTGGAAAGACTAATGAGATGGCTCACGCCTCCGCTATGGCCGTGGCCGCCAACCCGGGCAAGACCTATAATCCACTTTTTGTGTATGGCGGACCGGGCCTGGGCAAGACTCACCTTTTACAAGCCATAGGCCACCATGTAACGCGTAACAATCCGAATGCAAAAATCCTTTACGTGACTTGCGAGCGTTTTACCAACGACTTTATTCAATCAGTGCGCAGCGGACACGGTAAGGACTTTAAAGACACTTATCGCAACTTAGACATCTTATTACTGGATGACATTCAGTTCATCGCCGGCAAAGACAGTACGCAGGAGGAATTTTTTAATACATTCAACACATTGCATCAATTGGACAAACAAATCGTCATATCGTCTGACCGGCCGGCCAAAGACATACCCGGACTCGAATCAAGAATCGTATCCAGGTTTGAATGGGGTATGAACGCGGACATTTCCAGCCCTGATTTTGAAACGCGCGTGGCTATTTTACAAGGCAAGAGCAATGAAAAGAATTACAAACTAAGCATGGACATCTTGCGCTACATCGCCGGCACAATCCAATCAAATGTCAGAGAGCTGGAAGGCGCCTTAAATAAGGTGATCGCATACCACCAGTTCAAAAGCGCGGAACCGACAATGGAATCGGTTCAAAATCTCTTACAGAGCTTTGCGCCCAACGTACCAAAGCGCAACATCACACCCCGCAAGCTGCTTGAGATCGTGATCGGCTATTACGACATCAAGATGGACGAGCTGCTGGGTAAAAGCCGCGAACAGCGCCTAGCCTTTCCGCGCCAAGTAGCCATGTTTTTATTGCGTGAAGAGGCGAAATGTTCTTTCCCGGCTATAGGCAAACATATTGGAAGCCGCGATCACACAACAGCTATGCATGCCTGCAGCAAAATAAATGATCTTTTGAAAAGAGATGAACAACTGCAGCGCGACCTAAATCTAATGCGCGAGAAATTATACATGAATTCACAGGGTGGATAAGCCTGTGGAGCAAGGTGTGCAAAAACAGATGAAAGGTGTGGTATAAAATCCAACTGCCAAATAGAGTCCCCAGTAATTAAATATTTATCCATACCAACCTCACATACTTGTGGATGAAAACACGCCCAAGACAAGACAAGAAACACACTTTCCCACACTGTCCACATAGCTTATTACTACCACTATTTCTAAAAATTTATCACTTAAAGATATAAGCCGGGGGATAACAAGGAGATAACCAAAAAAGAACAACTTATATGCAATTCTCATGCACTCAAGAAAACCTCGTACAAGGACTTTCGATAGTCAGTCACATAACCGGAAAAAACATCAATCTCCCGGTGTTGGGAAATGTTTTGATAAAAGCTGAAAAGAGCGGCATAAATTTTTATGCTACTAACCTGGAGATTTCCATTGGATGTACAGTGCGTGGCAAGGTTGATGTTGAAGGTGAATATAGCGTGCCGGCAAAATTACTATTTGATTACATTTCTCTTTTAGCTTCCGGTAAGGTGGAATTTGAGCTTAAGGATAATGGTTTGGAGGTTAGGTCAAATGGCCAGGACACTGTTTTAAGAGGTATGTTGGCCAGTGAGTTTCCTTTGTTGCCGAAACCGGCTAAAAACTCACTTTACCAACTAAATGCCAACGAAGTTAAGCAAGCAATCAATCAAGTTGTGTTTGCATCCTCTACATCAGAGTCGCGTCCCGAGTTGTCCGGCGTAGCATGCTTCTTTAACCCCGCTGGATTGACCGGTAAGATGGCAATGGTGGCAACAGACTCATATCGGCTGGCTGAAAGGATTGTGGGCTGCAAAGAGGCAAATAAGACCGCGACGATTATTGTGCCAGCGCGTGCCATGTCTGAGATTGGCCGCGTTCTCTCCGCCTATAAAGACGAGCTTGAACCGCCGGAAAATGTCGGTTGGAGTATTAATGATAATCAATTAGTTGTTTCGTATGGAACGGTTGAGTTGACGACAAGGTTGATAGAAGCGAATTTCCCGGATTATCAAAATATTATTCCTTCGAGTTTTAAAACAGAGGTTGTTTTGAGTCGGCAGGATCTTATGAAGGCGGTTAAAGCGGCGAGTTTGTTTTCACGTAAAGAGATTAATGATGTGCATCTTAGTTTTGCGCCGGAAAAAGGCGAATGCACTATAGAATCTTCCGACGAAGGCACTGGCAAGACTAAAACCGTGATCAGTGGTTCTATTACGGGAGATGAGAATCAAGTTGTTCTAAATTTTAAATATCTGTTTGATGGTCTGAACTCGCTGGGATCGGATAAAATCACACTTTCAGTCATCAGCCCAATGTCCCCTGTCTTGGCGCTGCCGATAGAAGAGGATAAAAACTACCGATACTTAGTGATGCCTATAAGGCAGTAAAGACTAGAAACTGAAAACTAGAAACTAGAAACTAGAAACTAGAAACTAGAAACTAGAAACTAGAAACTAGAAACTAGAAAGAGTAAAATAGTAAAAAGAGTTGATATATGTCAACTCTTTTTGTAACTTAAAACTCTTTCCAGTTTCTACTTTCCAGTTTCTGTTTTTAGGTAAATATCCGCATCAACCAATGAGTCCTTATTGGTGGTAATGAGATTGATGTCTTGAGATGAGAATTTGGAGTACCCCGGTCTTTCCACGGTAATGTAGAAAGTATTTTTATCAGCAAAAAATCCGTAGCGTCCTTTGGCATCAGTGATTTGCGTTTCTAAAAGTTTATTGAATTTGCGGTCAAAGATACGTACTATTGCGTTCTTGATCGGTTGTTTTGTTTTGTTATCCAGAACTCTGCCCCAAGGCTTTGCTTTTGCGGGCAGCGCGAGGCGTCTGAATAAAAGATAAAAGGCAATCTGCACAATAAGCAGCACAGCGATGATCCAAGATGGTGAGATGATAAGCGCTGCGAGTGAAATAATCGATCCTGATAGTGCGATAAGATGTTGCAGCTTGCGAAGTACTGAAATATAAATCACTCTCTTTGGAGTTTCGACGCTGGCCGTCGGATCCATTGCTATGTTGTATGCGATTACAGCATCTTCCCGCTCAGCGACAATCACCTCTCCGTGGTACAGGTCTGTATATTGTCCGTCATCCGGAGCGTCGGCTAGATATTGGGTTGGGAAAGTGAATCCAGGCTTTGTAATTTCCAAAAGATACTCGCCTTGCTGCGGGTAAAAAACGTAGCGGCCGAATTTGTCGCTTACACGCGTTTGAACGATCAGCCGGCTTTCGCTATGGATAAGTCGCACGACGGCAAATTCAACAGGTTGTTTGGAAAGTGAATTATAAATAATGCCCCAGCGTCTTTTTTTACGCCTGGCAAAAAGCAGAATCGGTTGCGTAAAAAGAAATTGTAAATATGAAAGCAAGTTGATGAGCGGAAGCGCACCGGCAGTGTTTAGAATTGAAATGGTGAAGAGAGTCGGGGCCGCATAGTCATCAACCGCGTTTACCAACTTTGGTTGTCTTAAGATTGATTTAACGATAACAGCCGCATAAGCCGCCTGTTCCGGTAGATTTTCTACAAAAGGGAAAGTTGACGTCGCTGCAATAGGCGGCGGTATGCGAATCAATGGTACGTTGTTTCCAAATACATTATTGGTTATGCTGATGTATGGCGTGTATGCGCGCATGTATCCGTTTTTTTCAACTTCCGCGTAATACTGACCATTGGGAACAATAAAAGAGTAGTGCCCGGTTTTGTTGGAAATGGTTGGGTTGTATTGTCCGTATGCGGTTGCGTTCCAAGGGATCCAGTTGCCGTTTTGATTTTGATAAAGTGTTATGATGCTGTTTGGCACGCTGATTGGCAGGCCTTGAATAAATTGTTCTTCAAAAACTTGGCCCTGAGGCACAACCGCGAAGTAATCCACGGAACTGCCGGTTATCCCGTTTTGGAAGTTAACAAGAATATTTACAATAAAACCCTGATCTGCCGGTGATAAAAATGTGCCGGTATAAGCCGTTCCATCGTCGTTGAGAGCTAGGGAATAAGTATGATTACCGATGGTCATGATGCCGGATTTCGCTGTTGACCCCAGGTTTGAAGTCGGCACATACACAAGCACGGATGTTTCGCCGAGCACGCCAAAATAACCGTTTGCGTCAGGCTGTAACACAACTGTCCCATTGGATGCAAAATATAATGGATGGATGGCAGCTTGTCCGGGAATACCAGGTTGAGTTGATGTGGGAATCACTCCGCCTGTCGGTGGAACTACAGGCGGGATGGTCGACACTGGAGTAGTTGGTGGAATTGGTGGTATCGGAGGTACTGGAGTAGTTGGTGGAATTGGCGGCGTGGTCGTCGGTGGCTGAACAGGTAGAGTCCCGGATGGCGTCGCGCTGGCCAGAGCGCCGGAAGAATAGTTGCCGTTGTAATCAAATGAATAGGCACCATAAAAATAGGTCGTTCCATTGGTGAGTCCGGTATCTAAAAAAGTAGTGGCGGAGCCGTTGTAAACCAAGGTGCCGTCTTGCGGTCCGGTTGGGTATGCGCCGAGCGTGCGAACCAGGCGCGTACCGGCGAAATCAGGTTCGGGCGGAGTGACCCAAGTCAGCAAAACCATGATATTGCCGGGGGTGGCATTTAAGGTGACGTTTGTCGGCGGTGTCGTATCTGCGCCAGTTCTAAAACTTTTGATGGTTGATGTTGCGTTTTGGCTGTATTGGTCTTGAGAAATGACTTGGTAGTAGTAGATTGTGTTTTGCGAAAGACCAACCAAACTGATTGAATGATTTAAGACAGAACCGACCAAATAGTTCCACGATCCAAAGTTTTGAGTTGTGCCATATTCGATCTTTGATGTTGCGACATGATTTGTATCCCAAACAACAACAGCTGATGTGTCGGTGATGGAAGTGCTGGTTACGTTGGAGATGAGCAGCGGTTCGGTAACAGCGGTTGTGAAAGTGTAATCAGAGCTGTTGGAAGAATTGTTGTATTGATCGCGCGAGGTTACTATGAAGTGATAGGTTGTGTTGGGCGATAACCCGCTTAGATCAAGTCCGTGAGAAAGGATGAGAGAGCTATTCGTTATGGATTGTCCGTATCCAACGGTCGTGCCGTAAGCAACATATGATGTTGCCGGCTCGTTGGTATCCCAGGTTATTCTGGCCGATGTTTCTGTAATATCTATCGCTTGTACGTTGGTAATAATCGGCGGCAACGTGTCCCCTCCTCCGCTTGGCGGCGGCGCAACTGCTGTAACGCTTAAATTTATTGTATTGGATAGCTCGCTTAGAGTTGAGCTCCAAATATTTATTGAGCGCGTTCCTGCGGTTGTAAGATCTGATGCTGGAATTTGCGCGGTCATTTCTGTTGAGCTGACAAACGTCGTGGTCCGATCGCTGCCATCCAGACGCACGACCGATAGCGCGTCAAAGCCGGCGCCTGTGACCGTCAGTGTAAAAGCTGATGAGTTTTGAACAACGGAGTTTGGATTGATGCTTGAAAGCGTGAATGCAGTTTCGACTGTGGCCGTGACATCAACATATTCTGTCAATGTTTGTGCGAGGCAGTGGGAAAAAGACGACAAAAAAACGGCCAAAACAAGCACGGCTCCGCAGACGAATTTATATTTGATTGACCCTGCTGGCATTATTTCTTTTTAGACGATCTTTTTAGTGCCGAAGAAACGATCATCTTATTGTAAAGCTTCATCAAAACGATTAATAATATCGCCAGTGCAAAAAAGATCGTGATGAGGCGCCAGGGTATCACCCAAAAAGTGGCGACTTGGGCGGGCAATGACGTGTTTAGGCTGCCGTATTTTACGTCAACTGTTGCTGTGTAGCGTCCTATCGCAAAGTTGCGCCATTCGTTGATCACTCCCGCGAAAAAACCCTCGGTTTCTATTTTTTCAGACTTTGTCCACCATGTATCAAGCCGTCTTATACTGTTTGGAAGTACAGCGCTCTTTTTGGGATTTGTCGGGACGCGCGCAACTATTCCTCCGAAAATATTACGCACCGTGAGCGTGCCGACCGGAATAAAATGAACGCTGCCAGTATTGCGAATGCGCAGGCTCATCATGGCCGGCAGATGGCTGAAAATGTTTTGATTGACCCGGAAAGATTCTATATCAGCCATCTCTTTAACGTTGCCGCTGACATTGATTAAATAAAGTATTCCAGTTTTTGCGGCAATGTTGATCGATGTGCCTTGACTCGCTTCGTTTGGATTGGTGGAAAAAAATACTGTTGCATAGTGCCCGCCGGGTTCGCCATTCTGTGGTACAGCAATCGAATAAGGAACTTCCACTGTTTCGAGAGGACCAACGGTGTAGGTTGTTTGTGCAAACCTAAACCATGAGGGCAATCCGCTGACAATATTTTCGTCCAAATACTGCTGTTCTCCTTCTTCTCCTATCGGGACAAAGGATTGGACCGAGATGTAGTATGTTTGTGTCTGCGTGCCATCGTTTATGATCAGCATCTTTCCGTTTGCACGCGTGCCCGGAGCGATATCTTGATTAACCAATACGGGCGAAACGGTTAATGCGTTGGCATGCGAAGTTAATAAAAACCAGCTGACCAGCGGCAATATCAGCAAAAGAATCAGCTTAGCGGTTTTCATAGCATTCTCGTGTCCGTTTTGTACGCAAAATTAGAAATGGCCGGTGACATAATAAGTCACACGTTGGGTATACACACCGGCGTTAGTGGCTCCATCTATTGAAGCTTTATGAGTTACGAGTTGAGTTGCCAGCGTTCCCGCTGCGGTGGATGAGACATAAAAAGGATAAGTTGAGCTGACAAAAACAGTTGCCGTTGTCGGTATGGGCCAATCTTGCGCAATAGGATGCCATGCCGTTGCCGGCCGACTGAACACGCCTGTGCTCGGGTCTCTCCCCCCATAGGTTGAAGTTGCCAAATTGATTCCATATTCTTCCGAACCCGCGGTCACAGCCAGATCTCCGACGTTGGTCAGCGTCGCGCTCCCCGTGCCCATGTTCTGATTGGCCAAGATGGATGCGCTAAACCCACTTTGCGCATTTGTGGCGATTTTTAGTCTGTATTGGCATGAGTTGATTGCGGCCGTTGTTAGAACGCCTAAGCTGCAGGTGTGTTGTTCTATCGTGATGTCGCTCGGAGACGTGATCTTAAAAGAAATGGTCGCAGGCACGGTGGCTGTGATGGTGACATCGTTGCCGCCGTTCACGTAAAACATGGCGGCGCCAAAATCAACCGTCGCGCCCGTTGTGACAACAGCTTCAGAAAAGTTACGGGAAGAAATCAACGATCCCCCGTTGGTGACAGGTACGCGGACACAAAGCCTGATAACTTGGGTTGAAGCATCACCGGTAAGAGTGAACGTCGCTCCGGAACTGGAAGCGCTGCCGAATGTATATGTGGCGCCGCCGATGCTGGTGCTTTGTCCCGCTATGCCGGTTGGACATTCTGTGATTGCGGTAGAGCTTGGAACGGGTGATAAAACGAGCTGGATGGTTGCTCCGGTAAGATATGTTGCGCTGCTGGTCCATGCGACCGTAGTAGTTGCAAAGCCGGTTGAGGCCGCAGAATCGATTTCTCCATTACTTGGCAGACCCGCAGTCACTCCTACCCCTCCCGCACTAGCCGGAATGGTTGAAAGCGTCAAGCCCAGGATGGCAATCAGTGATATTAATCTAAGGTAAGTTGTTTTCATAACAAAAATATTTGACGTTTTGCCGTATGAGTTTGATTTTATTTTTTATTTTCAACTTTAACGGTTGTTAGTATAGCGCAAAATACACCAACTGTTAAAAGTTGGCTGTTAATAAGTATCTGATCACTTGTGAGTAGTTACCGGCGGGAGTGTATGGAGCTATTGAAATCTTATAAATCATGCCGATTCTGTCGTTGTCCGCCGTTGTAGTTGACGCCTGGATCGTGCGTTGAGTGCTTGATACGGCTAAATCCGAACCGGTGCTGCTTGCCGTTGTGCCGAAGGAACGGAAGCCATATTCTTCCGATCCCGTAGTTACTTCGCCGTCAGCCACATCTGTAAAATAAGTGTCGTTGTTGGTTCTAAGGCGTCCGTCCGATTGAATTTTTAGCGTATAACCGTTAGCCGCATTTGTTGAAACGTCGGTTTGCGCGATAAAAGTCTTGCCTATTCCTGTAATTAATTGGCCAAAAGCTCCGGAGCGACCGTCCGTTTGATAAACAAAATCATCTCCACCTGCCGGAATAGCCGAAAGACTGCCCGGCGATCCGTCCCACTTGTCGACGCTTAATACAGTGCCATTTATAGCTGCTATTTTTCCAACGGCGATTAATTGATTTAGTCCCAGGTTTTCCACAACTCCAATATAAGAACCGGTTGCATATCCAACAGATGATACAACCGTGACATTTAATCCCGATGAATCGAAAGCTGAATATGCAACCTGTGTTGAATTCTCCTGTATGCCAAGGCTAAAAGACAGTGTTGATATAAAGTCATTGGATTGCCTGTACCCGGCGCTTAAAGTGTAGTTCGTACTTGTTGAGTATCCCGTCGCCTGCTCACCTATTGTGTCAACTAAGCTAAAATTTGTTGATGTACCCGTGTCATTGCCGCCACTATTGATCGAATCAGATCGAATTTCAAAATTAGTGCTGGTCATTGATGCTTGAGCAGCGCTGGAAAAAAGTAAAAAACAAATTGTAAACACGCTGATAAACGAGCGCATAAAGGCGAGTAATAGTATAGCATTATTTAAGAGATTGTTGAATTTTGACTTAGATTAGGCAATTTTAAGAGTCTTAAAATAACTTTACATTGTTTCACGTGAAACAATGTTAGGAGCTTTCGATCATGGTGTGTTAAAAAGTGTTTCACGTGAAACAATTAGTAATATTGTGTGTGACAATGTCGTGGTATGTGTTTCACGTGAAACATTTGATTGAAATATTTAAAGTTATGCTCGTAGAAGTGTTTCACGTGAAACGCTTTTCTGGATTTTAGGTTATTTGGTAGAAGTGTTAAAGATTTAGTGTTTCACGTGAAACAACTTATTAGATTTTGCACAAAACTTTGTAAAACTAATTAAATGTTTCACGTGAAACAATCTGACTTAACAAAATTTTAGAAAAGTTTGTTTAAAATTAAATTTTTGGTATGTTGATAATTCATCATTTTTCATAAAGTTAGTGAAAAATTCAAATTGTTTCACGTGAAACAATTTGTTTTTGCATAAACCTTCTAGAAAGTTGCACTTCTCAAATGTTTCACGTGAAACAATTTTAAATTTTATTGATGAATTCATTAGTAGCTGAGTAATTCAGAAATATGTTTCACGTGAAACATATTGTGGTCTATCATTTTTACATGAAGCCTACAAAAGTGTTTCACGTGAAACACTTTTGTAAAACACAAATCCCGCTTCGTGTCGTCTTTGGCGGTGCCACGTAAAAAACCGCCATACATCTAGCGGTTTTTTACGTGGTGGACCGAGGGGGATTCGAACCCCCGACCTCTGCAATGCGAATGCAGCGCTCTACCAACTGAGCTATCGGCCCTTGGACAATTAACAATTTTCGCGATTGGACATTTGGAAAATGTTTCACGTGAAACATTTTGTGATAGGTGGATCGTCACCGGAGATAGTGGCCGACAGCCACCCGAAGCTTCAGCGTAGGGTGGTGTTCCCGGGTGGAATCGAACCACCAACTAGGGCTTAGGAGTCCCTTGTTATATCCATTTAACTACAGGAACAAAAAAATTACCAATTAACAAATGAAGGATTTTGGAAGTCTGATATGCGTCGTAAAATAATATACCAAACTGTTCCTTTTGCTTATTTAAGCCAATAAATAATACAATTAACTTTAGATTTAGTCAACCTAGATGAATTCAAAAAGCAAAATTCAAGATTCTCACCGCCCCTGCGGGATCCCGCCACATCGAATTTTATAGAGGCGGGAAAAATGTTGGTGGCCTACGGCATTTATCTATAACATCCCAAAGGGATACCGCCATTTTGCTCTTTGCTTTTTGAAATTTGAATTATTATACGTAATATTGGTTGACATTGTTTAAGATTACGGTTATTATAGTCGCTATCTATGCCAAATAAGCAATCTGCGATGAAGGAACTTCGCAAGACAAAAAAGAGAACGGTGCACAACTCCAGGATCAAGGTGAATGTTAAAGCTTTGATGTCAAAGAGCAGAGCGCTTGCATTAAAAGGTGATATTGAGGCTGCAAAGAAAGATATTGTAGCTTTTCAAAAAGCTGTCGACAAAGCTGCAAAAGAACATGTGATTTCAAAAAATGCAGCAAGCCGAAGAAAGTCCAGATTGATGAAGCTGATAAACAAATCAACTGCCAAATAAAAAAATCCCGACCGTGCGTCGGGATTTTTTTAATACTGAAAATTTTTCTCGTCGGTCGTCTGCCGATTAAAATAACAATTGCACAATTTCTTGATTTTGACTTAAAGAATTTCTTGATGCTTGCATGGCGCGAAAAATTTTTAGCGTCATCTCGTTCGAGTCTTTGAACTTGATGTATGAAAGTTTTTTTTGCACGTAAGGGTGAACGTCGTCCGCTTGCCTGTCTTTGATTCTATTCCAATTTATTATCTGCGAGATGAGAATCGGCAACAGCTCGTGCGGGTCGTTGTTTAAAAAATCAGAACGCCAATTTGGATTGTTTTGCATGAACTCATCAATCAATGCAAAGGCACCGACGTCATTGTCAAGTCCGTTTTCATTGACTGTCACGTTGTTCAAAACTTGTATGCTTTGTAAAGCTGTATCGATGGCCCAAAGATTGTCGCCGAAAAGTTCGAGCAGTTTTGAGGTTGGGGGAGTCGCAATGTTGTAAGTTTTGCATCGATCCACGATCCACTTGTTTAAAGCTGTACCCTTCAGACTTTCATGCGCGTAAATAAATAAATTTTCTTTCTGAAAAAGATCGAGAATTTTTTTTGCGGGGGACTTGTCTTCGTAAGTCAACACAACCGTTTGATTGTCGTCTGCAGTTAAAGTCTGAATAAATTTTTTTGCTTGCGCGGGAGTAATTCCTGCAAATAAATTTTCGTATTTCAAAAGTCGCTTAGTCGCAAAAAGTCCCAAATTGCTAAGTTTGGAAATCGCATCTTGAATGGAGGTTGTCGTCTCAAGTCTTTCGATAACAGCGCCGGCGCTGACGTGCTTTTGGCGATACGCCTCAACAAGATCTCTGACTTTTTGCCGCGCTTGAAAAGTGTCCGGTCCGGTGCAGATGATTAACATGGTGAGAGTTTAAACTGGAAACTGGAAACTGGAAAGAGTTAGTAAGAAGTTAAAATGGCAAGTAGCAAGAGTTAGAGGTGAGCAAGTATTTTGTGGTTATGCAAAAAATGACGATGGTTTGGCGGTTTAGGGTTGACAAATCACCTGATTTATGCTAATTTTAGACGTTCTTTGATATTTCTCGCGAGCTGCAAATTGGCTGTATAAAGCGGTCAGTTTGCAGCTTGTGAGTTCAAACCAGGGTCGAAAGCCCTGAAACAGGAGATTCGAAATGCAGACGAAGAAACCGTTGGCTCTGTTGGTTGCGCTTTTCGTTGTTGGAGCTATCATCCCGCAGCTCGAGACTCTGAGGATACGAGTTTCGGCCACTTGGTTCGTTGCCGTGGCCATGCTGCTCGGCGTCGCTACGGTTTTCGCATGGCGCCTGTGGATTGAGGAGGTGACCTTTTGTGCTCTGGAAAACGAGTCCCAGAGGGCTGACGACGACAAGCATAAGTGGTACTGGCACGCCGCGGTCGTGGTGATTGGTGACGTTCTCTTGCCACTCGTAATAGTGGTGTTCGGCATCGGGCTGGGCATCAACTTCATGTGACGCGCAACCCGCGTCACTCGTCTAACAACTCGCCGGCGCAACGTTGCGCCGGCGAGTCAACATCTTGCAAAGGAGGTTGTGATGAAGCTGTTGAAGGTGGCTATTGTGCCAACCAACGGGACGGCTTACGCAGGATACGTAATGGAAGGTTGCAGCTGTACCCATCGGTCGCCAGGCGAGAAACGCGGCAAGGTATTCTTCTCGTACGACGAAGAAGCTGGCTGTCACCGGCTTTGCACGACGCAAGGCATGAGAGGGTTCATCATGTTCGGCACAAGTAGAGCTGAATATGTTAACGTGAGGGATTTTGTCGACCATAATCCTGACGGTTCCATCTTGCTTAATGATAGGGCGGTCGGCATGGTCGAAATCCGCGGGCAGTTGACGATTTTGTTCCGCTTCGAGGAAGCGGTGAAGATCGAACGCTGAATTCGCTGATGTGGCTTTGTGCGGGCTTGGTTTCTCCCACGATTGTCATTTGCCGTCAGCGGACATTCGACAAGTTCGCGCTGCTGACGCTCACACTGACAGTCGTCGGATACACGGCTTCCGTCTGGATCGCGAGAAGCATCCGATGGTACAAGTCGTTGCCGACAGATCAACAGGCTACGGAGCGCACCCGTGTGTACTCGCTGGTCTGGCTGCCGATCGCGGCCATTGTCTTTGGAGTGGTGTTCGGCATCGGGCTGGGCATCAACTTCATGTGACGCGCAACCCACGTCACTCGTCTAACAACTCGCCGGCGCAACGTTGTGCCGGAGAATCAACATCTTGCAAAGGAGGTTTGCGATGAAGCTGTTGAAAGCGGCTATGCTGGTTGATGGAGAGAAGCGAACGCGTCGTATTTTGGTCCCCAAGCGCAACGACTTGTTGCTGGGGAATGACGTAGTTATCACGAGAGATGGACGCATTTGTCCCGTCGATGGGATGACGGGTTTCGTCTTCGTCGGTCAACCCGCCAGATGCATTGACGTATCCTACTTTACGTCGGCCGACCATCTCTGGCTCGATGAAACTGCAAGGGGTATGCTCGCGATCAAGGGGCGAGCAGTTATCGCGTTCTTCTTCGATGATGCATCGTCGGTGACGCCGTAGCGAGATCGTCGACATGGCAACTTCGGGTCAACGCAACCAATGATTAAGCATGCCGCAGGAATCTGCGGATGCAACCCGGAGGAAAGTCATGTCCAGGAAACGCATTTCAGACCTCACCGATGCGGAAGCACGCGCAGAAGCCGAAGCTCTTCGAGAAGAACTCGAGGAGGCTCAACGGCAACATGCGCCGCTTCTTGCACTCTGCTGGCACGATGACGACGAGCCGGCCGTCATCATCCGCATTCACTTCAACGACAGCTGATCGCTGTTGTCCCGCCCTTTCACTTCTTTGCCGAGTTCTTCGGCAATCCCACAGAATCGGGAACGTCATGTAACATAGAACATGTAACATGGAGCACATAACAAAGAACATCGGCCGGTCGATGTTACGTGTTATGTGTTCCATGAGAAACGTTGTCGGTTGTGTGGGGAAATACCACCCCGTCCCTCGATAGACTTGGGACGCCCCTCCTACGATAGGAGGGGACTGGAAAGTACTTTGAAAATTTTGTTACTTGTTCGGGTGAAGACTTGAGGACGTGTCATGGAACATATAGCATGGAACATCGGATGTTGTGTGTTATGTGCTCCATGCTATGTGTTCTCAAGCCTTCACCCGACGTTGATAGGATGTCGTTTTGCGTGCGGCATGTTGCCGTGCGCAGAATGGGCTGTGCCCATGATGTCGCTATAACGTTGGTTTCACCGGCGCGATCTCCCTTGGAGGTGCGCTTATGAAAGGAAGGGAAGCATGAAGAAGTCAGGTATGATTTGGTTGGTTCTTTCGGCAATCGTGTGCCTGTTGTTGGCGCTGTACGTCCTGTTGTTTACAGCGTGGTCTTTCCCGGTTACCGTGGCGTTGATTATGATGCTGGGCACGTTAAGCTTGATGATATCGTCGTATTACAAGAACGAGCGGCTGCATGAAGAGGAGGCGACGGGGCTCAAGTTTCAGTGTAACACTCTCTTGAGCAGATTGAACGTGTTGCACGAAGAGTGTGCATCGGCGGATTTGCAGTTTCACAAGTCGCGCGAAGAGTGTCTGACGCTTACGGCGGCACTCGAACAGCTACGGAAAAACGAAGCTGCTTTGCAAGAGCGTGGACGTACTGAGCTTGAAGGCCTGCGCAGAGCTTCCTTGGATGAGACGTCCAAGTGTGCGCGGTTGGAGCAGGAGTTGAAGACTGTGCTGCTGATTCTCGCCGAAGTCGTCGTCGATCTTTTCCACGCGCCGAAGAATACGCAGGGCAGTGATCTCAAGTCGCTGCGGATGCGTGTGCTTGATGCCGCGTATGTGGGATTCAGGGGATTGCAACAGTTCACATGGGCTACACACAAGAAGCCGGTGGAGGGTTATCTCTATCGCGACCACGCGCAACACATGCTCTCCCTTGGAGCGGACCTTTCGCAGCAATGGGTGGCGGACTACATGCGATATGCACACGGGCACAAGCCGACAGATGATCAGACCGGTACGGCGTCTCAACCGCGTGCGACAGTTCTCGAGTCGAGCGACGACGCGCACAAGTAACAACTCCCTTCCCATCGGGATACAATCCGTCGTTCTGACGGACTCGACATCGCGTTCTTGCGAAATCGGGTTGATGGGAATCTCTCAAAATTGATGATACATTTCTGGATCCTCGCCTACGCAAGGATGACAGAATGGATCGTGTGTTTTGAGAGATTTTTGTTATGTTGGATTTTCTAGAGACGCCCTCGGAGGGCGTCTCTACGTAGATGCATTTCAACATATCCACCATTGACAGATCGTTCAAAATATGGAACCGGGTATTATATGGAAGAAAAATTATTTAAGAAAAAATTTCGAATACAGTCACATCGTCTGTCCGAATGGGATTATGGGCGGCCAGGGTGGTATTTTGTAACGATTTGCACTAATGGCAGATATCCATTTTTTGGAAATATAAAAAATGAAGTGATGCAATTGTCGGAAATGGGAAAAATTGTTGCAAGACAAATTAATCGAATTCCTGAGGTTCGCGCTAATATTCATCTGGACGAATGGGTCGTCATGCCCGATCATTTGCATTTTATATTAGTCATTGGTGATAAAAATCAATCGCCCCCCGTAGAGACGCCCTCCGAGGGCGTCTCTCTCCACCAACCAAACAAGGACGTTCGTGAATCGCGTTTTATAAATTTAAGACATTGGTCGTCCGGAACGTTGGGCGTAATAATTAATCAGTTTAAACGATCGTGCACTGTCGAGATTCGATTGGTTGAGCGGTATTTCACATGGCAACCTCGTTTTTATGACCATATAATTCACGACGAAGATGAATTGTTCGCGATTCGTGAATATATACACAATAACGCGTTGAAACACAGCGCGGTTTTGTTGGATTGATTAAATGTAGAGACGCCCTCCGAGGGCGTCTCCTGCTAAATATTCGAAACCCACCGACCGATACCCACCGACCGAAAGACGCCCTCGGAGGGCGTCTCTACGGGGGTGTTTTTGTGTATTGATGTTAAATAGCCGTCATCTCCCCCCAACTCTTTCCTGCCTTTGCATCAACAATAATCGGGCAGCCGATTTTTTCGACTGTTTGCATTATGTCGATAAGTTGTGGGGCGATTTTTGCAACTTCTTTTTCCGGTACCTCGAACACAAGTTCGTCGTGAACTTGCAAAAGCATTTTTGTTTCTTTGGAAATTGATGGGAGCTTTTCCGCGACTTTGATCATAGCCATTTTTATCAAATCAGCTTCCGTGCCTTGAATCGGCATGTTGATTGCCATACGTTCCGCCTGCGCTTTGACCATGTGAACGAAAGAATGAATTTCGGGTAATGAGCGTCGACGTCCAAATAGAGTTTCGACGTATTCCTGTTTGGCTGCAATAGCCTTGCTCCATTCCATCCATTCTTTAATGCCCGAAAAAACTTCAAAATATCTGGCGATAAATTTTTTGGCGTCTTCAAAAGAAATGTCAGCCGTACGAGAAAGACCTTGCGGGCCTTGGCCAAAGATCAATCCAAAGTTAATCGCCTTGGCGATGCGTCTTTGTTCTTTTGTTACGTCCTCGAGTTTAAGATTCCAAATCTTGGCTGCAGTCGAGGTGTGAATGTCCTCGCCGTTTGCAAACGCCTCGAGCATGTTTTTGTCTTTGGCAAGCGCGGCTGCGATGCGTAGTTCGATTTGCGAGTAGTCGCAGGAAAGCAGGACAAAGCCCGGTTTGGAAATGAAAGCGCTGCGCACTTTGCGCCCGTGTTCGCTGCGAATCGGAATGTTTTGCAAATTCGGGTCTGATGACGATAGACGTCCCGTGGCCGCAACGACTTGATTAAAAGTCGTGTGCACGCGGCCATGTTTGTCTGCTTGTTGTGGCAAGGTCTCGACATACGTTGAAAGCAATTTTGAAAGTTCGCGGTATTGCTCAATCAATTCGATGATGGGATGAGTGCCGGCGAGTTTTTCCAGTTCAGACGCTGCGGTGGAAATTCCCGTCTTGCCGCGTTTAATGCCTTTGACTGAAATCTGCAAAACGTCGAATAAGATGTGGGAAAGCTGTTTGGGCGAAAGGGGATTAAAGTCTTCACCTGCCAGCTCGCGCATCTTTTTTTCGAGAGACTGCTTTTCCGCTGAAAGTTCTTTTGAAAGTTTTTTCAGAAAAGGTACGTCAATCATTATGCCTTCGACTTCCATTTGCGCGAGTACGGGAATAAGCGGCAGCTCGATGTTTTGCAAAACCGACGTCAATTTTTGTTCATCCAGTTCATGCGATAAGATCGGGACTAGATCGCGAATAGCATCTATCGCATCTTGCGGCTTGCTTTCGTCCAGCACTTGTTTGAGTCGTAAACCGGCCAATGACTTTAAATCGTGATTGCGTTCACCTGCCGAAAGCAAGTATGACGCCAACTCGGTATCGAAGTCCAAACCAACGAGGTTAATCCCACGTTCAAACGTCCAGTGGCAAATCTTTTTTAAATCATGTCCGACTTTTGCGATTTGCTCATCTTCCAAAATTTCGCGCAACGATTTTTTGACGTCATCTTTGTCCAACATTTCTTGCGTCAATACAAGTGTCGCGTCATTTGTTCCCAGCGCAAGACCTGCGGGTTGATCAAAGAATGAAGTCTGTGTCTCAACCGGTATATATATAATGATACGTTTTTCGGTTTGGGCGAGGTTAATGAGCTCGCTCAAATCCCCCCTACCCCCCTTTAACAAGGGGGCAGTTAGTGTGTTCAATTGTTTGGGGTTAGACGCAAGATTTTGCGTCTCTACAGCAAGTGTAGTTGATGAGTTGTTGGTTTGTTTGCCGAATAGCCGATTTACTAACGACTTAAAACCTAATTCGCTGAAAACTTCCAAGGCTTCTTGCTCATTCACTTTGCGGCGCAGCAGGTCTTTTGTTTTGACCTTGATCGGGACGTTGGTAACGATTTTGACGAGTGGCAACATTTCTTCTGCCATCTTTTCGCCGTCGATGAGTTTTGCGCGCACGCCTTTGGCCAAATCGCTTTTGGGATCATGCGCAGCTTTGAAGATGTGTTTGAGGTCATCGAATTTTTGCAGCAATTCCGTCGCGGTCTTCTCGCCGATGCCGGTTATGCCGGGCAAGTTATCGGAAGTATCGCCGCGCATGGCTTTATAATCCACGATCTGATCGGGTCGAAGTCCGATTTCCTGCACCAAAGTCTTTGGAGTGTAAATCATTGTTTCGCTCACGCCTTTTTTGAAGGCGATGACTGACACGTTATCGTCAATCAACTGCCATGCGTCGCGGTCACCTGTTAAAATCGAAACTTCATAACCGTCTTTTGCGAGTTTAACGGACAATGTGCCGAGCAAATCGTCCGCTTCGAAACCATCGAGACTGAGATTGGTGCCGCCCAAAGCTTCCGCGACTTTTTGCGCCAGCGGAATTTGATTATAAAAATCATCAGGTTGTTTTTCGCGCTGTGCTTTGTAACTCTCTCGAGCAACGTGCCTAAACGTCGGCGCAGCAGTATCCCAACAGACCGCCAAAACATCCGGGCGTTGTTCGGCCAGGATTTTGATCAAAATCGTAGAAAAGCCATAAACCGCATTTACAAGTCGGCCTTTGCTATCGGTCATTGGCGGCAGGGCGTGCCAGGCGCGGTGGATCAGGGCGTTGGCGTCGATCAGGAGGGCTTTCATATTGGAAGTATCGTACAACGTACGACGTACAACGTACAACGTGGATGGAGAGAGTCGGACGTCTACCACCTCGGCTCACTCCGCGTTCGCCACTCCTCCTTCGCAAGGAGGAGAGTAGTTATTTAGTTTTGAGTTACCGAAAACCCCCCTGCCCCCCTTTGCCTAGGGGGTAGTTATCCAGCAACAAAGTTACTTAGCAACTTCTCCTTGATAAAGGAGATGTCGCATCCGATGCGACAGAGGTTTTCTGACTCCGTCTCTCCTCCTTGCGAAGGAGGAGTACCCGAAGGGCGAGGTAATTCTGTTAACAAAAAAGACCCAAGCGGGTCGGGTGTCCTTTTCGGACGAGTGGATTAGTTGGCCAGGCTGCTGGAGTTTATGGCCGCACGCAGTACGGAGTTGCGGCTTTGCATCACGTGGTAGTAGCCGCGTTTAGACATCAACCTGCGGTGGTTGCCTTGCTCGGCAAGCTTGCCCTCATGTTACAAGAGTTACTTAGTTGCTCTTGTTAGTTTTCAGTTTCCAGTTTTAAGATCGCGTCCGGTCTAAAGGTCATTGCAATGTCGACTTCCAGTTTTGCCATGCGGCGGGCGGCGCGGATGGAGGGCCTGTCTTCGTAGGCGGCGACTTGATAGCCGCGCGCTTTGAGCCAGCGCACGCGTGAGGCATTCAATGAGCCGATGCGCGTACCGATTGCAGTCGGTTCTGTTTCAAAAACTAGCGGCCAGACCGTACGTCGTCTAACTGGAGTGACCCAAGAGTGTAAAAGTGCAACGCGCTTTACGTCCGGCAACTCGTCTTTGCAGGCTTTGACAACGTCCAAATGAAAAGAAGAAATGATGGCGCGTTCGCGAAGTGCGGCGCTGGTTTTAAGTTTGGCAAAAACAAGCGGTGCGGCTTCGACGTCTTTAATTTCAAAATTCAATAGCAGGGGAGTTGGGACGGCTGGAATGACTTCGTTTAAAGTTGGAATGGAACCTGCGCCGCGCAATTCGACTTCGCTCAATTCTTTTGCGGTCAGATCGTGAATTTTGCGAGCATCGCCAGCCACGCGAGTTAAGTTGTCGTCATGAAAAATTACAAGCTCGCCGTCGCGCGAAAGGCGCACGTCAAATTCAATGCCGTCTACGCCGGCTTGTACGGCGCGAGTAAACGACATGATGGTATTCTCCGCCACCCGGCGATTCGGCATTCCACGATGTCCCAGGATTATCATGGCGACAATGGTAGTCTAAAAAGTGTGTAAAGTCTACCACCTCGGCTCCCACCTAACGCATAAAGCTTCGGTGGGCACCGCGTTCGCCACTCCTCCTTCGCAAGGCGGAGAGTAGCAATTCAGTTTTGAGTTACCGAAAACCCCCCTTCCCCCCTTTGCCTAGGGGGTAGTTACTTAGCAACAAAGTTACTAAGTAACTTCTCCTTGATAAAGGAGATGTCGCGTCGGACGCGACAGAGGTTTTCCGACTCTCCGCCCTCATTTGAGGGGGAGTGCCCGAAGGGGGAGGTGGTAGTCCGGCATGAGGGGAGTGCCAGAAGGGCGAGGGGGTTCCGGCAGTAACAAAAACACCCAATTGGGTGTTTTATTGCATGGAGGCGTGAGCGGGAATCGGACCCGCGATACAGGTTTTGCAGACCCGTGCCTTACCACTTGGCTATCACGCCGCGCGACCTGATGTTATCAAGACATTTGGAACTAGTCCAGATGTTGGGAGCGTTGGTGGTATAATGCCCGCATATGAAAAAAATATCACTGCTCATTCTTTCAGTCCTTGCATTTGCGTGGCTTATGCCGGTGCAAAAAGTTTTGGCGGTCGACTCGACCGTTTCGACAAGCTTATCTCATGTGCAAATTGTATCGCCGGAAGGCACCAATCAAGTGTTGGCCGATAACGAACATTCGGCGATTATTACGGTTACGGTTAAAAATCCTGCCGGAGTGGCTTTGGTTGAAAGACTGGTGAAGCTAACGCCAAGCGCGCTCGTTACCAGTCTTACGCCTGCGCAGGGATACACAAACGGTTCGGGGGTTATCTATTTTACAGTTCGTTCAATTACATCGAGTGACATTCAATTTACGGCAGATGTTAATGGCATTGTTTTAAACGATAAGCCGACGGTAGCTTTTGTCGGAGATGTTTCAGCCACAGATTCGACGATCACTTTAAGCAAAAGCACGGCAATCGGCGATGGGATCGATTCTGTCAATGTAACCGTTATCGCCAAAGATGCCGCGGGGCATTTGCTTGAGGGAAAAACTGCAAGTATTAACGTTGATGCTCCCGCTGTAACGATCTCTCCACGCGATGCAATAACGAACAACAAAGGTCAGGCTGTGTTCGCCGTTAAGTCAATTCAAGCGCAAGTTGTTCACGTGTCCGCGGTTATAGACGGTATCGTTATTACCCAGCAACAGTCGATAAATTTTACCGCGCCTCAGGATACGACGGTCTCCGCCAGTCAGTCGACGGTTGCAAATTCTCCTCCGGGAACTATGGCGGATAACAATCAGACAGCGACCATCACAGTGACCGCTAAAAACTCCGCGGGACAAATATTAAGCGGCAAATCAGTAAGCGTCAGCTCGCAGTTTTCCGGTATGACGATTACTCCCGCGCAAGGTGTTACAAATCAAAGCGGAGTATTTACTTTTGCCGTCAAATCAACAGCTGCCGGGACACCGACTTTCACTATTGCAGTCGATAACGTTGTATTAGCTCATCAGCCTGATGTCTTGTTTAACGCGGTTGCGGACACGGCTGTATCCGCAAGTTATTCAGCTGTCTATTTAAGCAGTCCGTCGGATACGACTAACATAACGGCTGACAATACGCACACCGGAACGATTACCGTTGTGGCACGCAACGCAGCAGGTGTTGCTTTAAACGGAAAAACTGTCAGTTTGTCATCATCATTTACGGGAATGACTATCACGGGTTCGCCTGCAACTACCAATGACGACGGAGTTGCGACGTTTACCATCAAATCAAATACAGTCGGAAGTCCGACCTTTACAACTGTTGCAGGCGGAGTAACTCTGAGCCAGCAGCCGACAGTTAATTTCGTCAATCAGATTTCTACAGATAAGTCATACATGATTACAACCGGTAATTCAGTCCCTGCAAATTATTCTGATTACAATGCCGTCGACGTCTATATTTTGAATGCGGATAACGTGCCGCTGTCAGGAAGGGTGGTTGCTCTCACCGGACTTGTTTCAGGAATGAGTTCAAATTTATCTCAGGTTACGACGGACAGCCAAGGTAAAGCGAGCTTTCAAGTCATCTCATCCGTTCCTGCGACGGCAACAATCGGAGCGACAGCCGACGGAGTGACGATCAATCAACAAAGATCCATAACATTTACTGCGGTCAGTGCAGGAACAGGTTCAGCCTCATCGCAATATACAAGCTTTTGGCCAAACTACAGCAGCGTTTATATTGGCACGGCGGTTACTTTTAGAGCGTACGTCGCAGATCAATCTAATCATCCGTTGGTCAACAAGACAGTCAGTGTCTCGGTAAATAATCAGGGCACGAACTACAATTATACTTTGACGACAGATTCAAACGGCAATGCGAGTTTAGGTTATAGTCCTACAAACAGCGGATATGTCTATGCCAACGCAACGGTTGATGGCTTGTCTTTGCCGCAAGTGAGCGTGCAGGTTTTAAGTTCGTCCAACCCAACCAATCAAACTGTGTCTGCATCTCAATCAAGCGTATCTATCTCGCCAACCACGGCGATAATCGATTCAGGAGAAGTTGTATTAAATGCTTATATCAGAAATTCATCCGGACAGGCATTAAGCAACAAAACGGTTCAGGTCTACGCATCCGCATCCATGACGGCTACTCCTTCGTCCGTCTTATCCGACAGTAACGGCTATGCGACTTTCAGGCTCAAGTTTCATTCAGCCGGGAGCGTGACGTTGTCTGTCGTGGTCGACGGAGTCACGCTTAGTCAAAAACCGGCAGTGACAGTCAGTATGCCCTACACCGGCGCATGTATGTTTGCACCCGGAAAGCTCATCAAGCTTTTTGACGACTCCAACCCATTAAGCCAGGAAGACACTGCGGTCTATTATTATGGCAAAGACTGTAAACGTCATCCTTTTCCAAACAGTCAAACGTATTTTACCTGGTATGGCGATTTCAATTCCGTACAACAGGTTTCTTTGCAGACGATGAGCCAGATCGCGCTTGGATCAAACGCGACTTACAGGCCGGGAGTTCGCTTGGTAAAATTTCAAACTCTGAATAAAGTTTACGCGGTCAGCAAAGGCGGAATATTAAAGTGGATCATCAGCGAAGATTTGGCAAAAGTTTTATACGGTCAAGGCTGGAGCCAGCTCGTGCATGACATCCCGGATACGTTTTATGGAAATTATGTTTTCGGTCCTGCCATCTATCACAATTACGAATACAGCCGCTTAGGCGAGATGGATATGACGCCGACGATTGATGATAATATGTAACGGCAGCTTGTCATTCCGACCGTAACGTAGTGAAGTGGAGGAATCCCTTACTGAACTGTTAAACTGTACGAAAAGGGATTTCTCCACTGCGTTCACATCCGTTCACTTCGGTCGAAATGACAAAAATAAATCAAAAGCGCCGCGATATATATCGCGGCGCTTTTTTATTGCGTTTTTTATTTCTTCACCGTATCAAGCACTGCCACTACAACGGAACGTTTGCCCCATTGTTTAGCGTCTTGAATTTTATCGGCTCCACCGAAGTAGAGATCGATACGGTGTGAAAATTTGGGAGCCAACCTGTCGCGCACCGTACAAACTCCGAAGCCCGGAATATTGATTTTGGTGCCGAACGGCAAGGCGGCAGCACAAGACTCTTCACCGATTTTTTTCAATTCACAAATGTTAGAACCGTCGGCTGCGATACAAGGAGTGCTGTCGGTTTGCCAGGGCACGCTGTTGTAAGCAGTGATGGTATATTTTTTTGTATATTTTGTAGCGGGAACGTCTTTTGAAACCTGTAATTCAGATTCAAAATTATCAGGAATGACGAAACCGCGTTGCTGTATCGCGTCACTTAAAAGTTGCGTGGCCGTTGAAAACATCGGCGTAGGCAAAAGTTGAGTGGCGTTGGCTGATTGGATTTTTATGGATGTGAGCGTAACGGCTATCGTGACGATTATGAGTATTGATTTTGATATCGGATTAAGCTTTTGGCTTATGTCCATAATAATAATGTCTCAAGATCGGAATAATGCTTCGCTAAACCAAGCCTTTTCGTATGAAAGGTTAGCCAATTTATTGATTATACTGTCAAATTTGGCTTGGTTGAGAGCAAAATTTAATGTTCTTTTGCTTCCGCAAATACATGTCTTCCAAATCTTAAGGACAAAACTATACCACATTTGCCCATTTTTGTCAAGGGGTATATGCTACTTTTAGCCTCAACTAAGCCAAATATTATATTATGCTCATTCATCGTATAAGTAAGTCACCCAGCGGTACCGGCGGAATAAGGCAGAGATTAGGCAAAATCAACAAGAACAAGGTTAAGGCCATTGCGGTCGTCGCTTTTTTGGCCTTGGTCGGTCTTGGCTTGGTTGGCATCTTGTCGCTTACCATTGTCATGGCGTGGATAAGCCGTGATTTGCCGGATCCGAACACGCTGCTTACGCGCGAAGTGCCGCAGTCAACCAAGATTTACGATCGAAGCGGAGAAACTTTGCTTTACGAGATTCACGGTGATCAAAAACGTACGCTCGTGGCGTTGCAAGATATCCCGGATTACATGAAAGAGGCGACTGTGTCTATCGAAGACAGGGCTTTTTATGAACATCATGGCATTTATTGGCGCGGACTCGTGCGCGCGTTTACCGTTGGATTATTGCAAAATAAAAGAGTGGAAGGCACGTCGACTCTGACGCAGCAGTTGGTGAAAAACGCGATCTTAACCAACGAGAGAACGATAACTCGAAAAATCAAAGAGTTGCTTCTTTCTTTTCAACTCGAAAGGCAGTTTACCAAGGATCAAATATTGCAGATGTATTTAAATGAAGTTCCTTACGGTGCAATGGTATATGGCGTAGGCTCGGCATCGGAAAGTTATTTTGGCAAAGAAGCAAAAGATCTGACTTTGGACGAGGCTGCTTTGCTTGCGGCGATACCTCAAGCTCCGGATAGACTTTCGCCTTACGGCATAGGCGTGAATGGAGATAATAGACCGGCGCTGATTGCCAGACAGCATCTTATTTTGAATGACATGGTGCGGGACGAGTACATCACCCAAGAGCAGGCGGACGGAGCAAAACAAATTGATACTCTTAAAAAACTTATTCCATATTCGGTTGGCGATATTAATGCGCCGCATTTTGTAATGTATGTGAAGTCGCAGCTGGTTGATGCGTACGGACAAAAGCAAGTTGAGCAGGGAGGGTTGCGCGTCATTACAACATTGGATTGGGACAAGCAACAGATTGCGCAAGAAGAGATTGAGAAAGGAGTTGATAAAAACGGCGCGCGCTATAAATTTTCCAATGCGGCCTTGGTTGCCATTGATCCAAAAAATGGACAGATCTTAAGTATGGTAGGCTCAAAAGATTTTTTTGACGACAGCATCGACGGTCAGGTAAACGTTACTTTAAGGCCAAGACAACCGGGTTCTTCATTCAAGCCGATTGTTTATACCGCCGGTTTTATTAAAGGGTACACTCCTGATACAACGCTGTGGGACGTACCGACAACGTTTGTGACGGATAGCGGGCCATATAATCCTAAAAATTACAGCTCAACTTATAACGGACCGCTGACCGTACGGAAAGCGTTACAAGGTTCGCTCAATATACCTGCCGTCAAAATGCTTTACTTGGTTGGCATTGGACGCGTTTTGGATTTTGCCGATCAGCTTGGTTACACGACATTGGGTGACAGATCGCGCTATGGTTTGTCTTTGGTGCTTGGCGGCGGAGATGTAAAACTTTTGGAACATGCAAATGCTTATGCGGCCTTTGCCAATCGCGGAACGCAGTATCCGGTTTCATCCATTTTAAAAGTCACTGATGCGAACGGCCAGACGCTCGAAGAATGGAAACAATCGGAAGGCAATCAAGTCGTGCCGCAAGATGCAGCGGATGAAATCAGCAATATTCTGTCCGATAACGAAGCTCGAGCATATGTTTTTGGCGCCGGCAATTATCTGACTCTGTCGGGTAGACAGGTCGCGGCCAAAACAGGCACGACGAATAATAACAAAGATGCTTGGACCATGGGTTATACGCCGTCTCTTGTGGCCGGTGTTTGGGTCGGCAACAGCAGCAGCACGGAAATGTCCGCCAGTGCGGATGGATCTGTTGTCGCTGCGCCAATCTGGCAGGGATTCATGAAACGCGCGTTGACTGATGCGCCGAAAGAAAATTTTTCACCCATGCCGTCCATCACCGCAACCAAACCGGTTTTATTGGGGCAATCCGCTGAAAAGACGGTTAAAGTAGACAGGCTGACGGGCAAACTCGCTTCAGAGTTTACGCCTATCGACTTGGTGGAAGAACGTAAGTACTACGAAGCGCATAATATATTGTGGTATTTGGATAAAGATGACCCGCTCGGCCCGGCTCCTTCAAATCCCGCCAACGATCCGCAGTTCGCGAATTGGGAAAAAGGAGTGCAGGATTGGGTTGCGAAAAATCAATGGCACACCACCAGTACGGACGCGGTGCCGACAGAATATGACGACGTTCACACGCAGGAAGATGCGCCGGTAGTCAGTATTAACACTCCAAGCTCCAATGCGACCCTGTATTCACGCGAAGGAAAGGCGAGCGTTAGCGTGCAGGCGCAGAGAACGATTCAAAGGTTGGAAGTTAAGATGGACGATGTATTGATTGGAAGCGCGTTTACGGCACAAAGCGAAATAAGTTATCAAATACCAAATTCTGTTGTTCGCGGCTATCACGATTTATCTGTTTATGCCACGGATGACGTTGGAAATCGCGGAGTAGCCAAGATCACGGTCAATCTTATGGCAGACCCCGCGCCGTTAAAAATTGCCGTCAATTATCCGCTTAATAACTCCATATTAAAACGATCCAATTTTCCGCTCAGCATTTCGTTGCTTATGAACGACGTGGAAAATGTTGAAAAGATTGATGTATTCGTAAAACAAAATGCTTCGGTGCAACTTGTGGGATCGGTTACAGATCCAAAAAGCTCAACCAATCAGATAGATTGGATCGCGGCGCCGCCGGCAGGCGAAGTTCAGCTTTATCCTGTAGCTTATTTTAGCGACGATAGTACGCTAAAAGGCGATGAGGTGAAGGTGAATATAGAATAAGCCCTCTATCCACCCCCTCATCTTAATAATATTGCGGGGGAGCCTTTCCCCCGTCGAACAGGGGAAAGGCGGTTAATTTGTTTGTTTGTTTGTTTGTTTGTTTGTCGTAGAGACGCCCTCGGAGGGCGTCTCTACAGAATAACCATATAACCTCTAACTCCTTTCCCTCGTCTGACGGGGGAAAGGTGTCACCGCAATATAATTTAATAGAGGTGACGGATAGAGGGGGCTCCGTCGATTGTTCCGTCGTTTTCGCACATGTGCTATAATTTGCCCATTGAAATTCAAATAGTTATTTTTGCATTATGATAAACCAAGATGTTGTGGCCAAAGCCACATTGGAGAGTGCGATACCGCCGGCTTCCACTCGTCTAGTCAAAGTCCTTTCATGGATTGTGGATGCTTCGATCTACGCAAGCGTGGCGTTGGTGCCGCTTTTCTTTTTGCCCATAACGCTGGACGTTTTGGAGCTTAATAAGCAAACCTTGCTGCTAATCTTGGTTATGCTGGGCACGACTGCATGGCTTGGCAAGGCAGTGGCAGAAAGACATTTTGTGCTTTCCAGAGCCTGGCTGCACCTGGTCGTCGTGTTGTTTGGCGCCGGCTGGCTAATAACAAGTCTGTTTTCTTGGGACAGATACTTGTCGCTCGTAGGAAACCTCGGTCAGATGCAGTGGTCGTTTTCCACAATCTTTGCATTGATCGTTTTTTACATCTTGGTCGTTAATCGCGTCGGCAATACGCGCAAGCTCAATTCTTTGCTTCTGACTTTTTTGGCTTCGTCGTTACTGGTTGGAACCTGGGGATTCTTGCAGCTGGTCGGCGTCTTTCCTTTGGGCTGGCTCATCTCAATTACAAAAGCGAACACGTTTAACACGATAGGCACGATCAACGCGTTTGGCGTTTATATGGTCTTGCCGATGGTGGTCGCTGTTTCGATGACGGTGTTTGGATGCAAGGATGACGAATGCGTGTTTGCTAAAAACACCAAGGGCAGCATCGTCATAAACGTAATGGTTTGGTTGACAATGATTGTTGCTTTGTTGGTTGCGGTGGTTGCGGATTTTTGGGTCATTTGGGCGGCTCTGATTTTTGCCATGGTTTTGCTTGTGGCGATTCCCGTCGTGCGCTCCATGAAACTTCCGAGTCACGCAAGCAGAATCGTCGTGCCGACTGTTATATTGTGCGCTTCCATACTTTTGCTCATTTTCCGCACACCGATTGACCTTAAATTGCCGGCAGAAGTTTCGCCGTCGGCGGTTGCATCGTGGGACATTGCCAAGAACGTTCTTCACGCCTCTCCGATTTTCGGTTCCGGCCCGGGCACATGGATCTATGATTATGCTAAGTACAGATCTCCGGAAGTTAATCTTTCGCAGTTCTGGACAGTTAGGTTTGAACGCGGCCTTTCTTCGTTCTTCACGCTGATTGCAATGACCGGCTTGGTCGGCATCGCTCTTTGGCTGATCTTGCTCATCTCGGCTGTCGTAAACAGCGCAATGCATCTTATCAAGGAAAAAGATGATTTTGCGTGGCAGGCTTATCTGACTGTATTCGTCGGCTGGGCAACGACTGCATTTATTTCGTTCATCTACAATTACAATTTTGCACATCATTTTGTCTTCTGGTTTTTGTTGGCTTTGCTCGGCTCGTTGTTAGCCAAGAAAGCTCTTGTCTGGGACGCGCAAAAAAGCGCCGCCAGTTCCACAATGCTATCTATCTCTTTTATCGTCTTGTGCGTAGGCGCGCTTGTTACCGTTTGGTTGACCGGTCAGAGACTGGTTGCGGACGCAGCCTATTCCTCCGCAGTTATGGCTTATCGCGATGGCAAGAGCATTGATAATTCCATCTATTCGTTGAACAAGGCGGTTGTCATGAATCAATTCAACGACGTTTATTTCCGCAATTTGTCTCAGGCATATCTCATCAAATCGTCCGAAGTGTTCAACGCCAAAAAGAGCGATCCGGACGGAGCTGCCGCCATTAACCAAGTTGTCGCCGCAACAATTGATACTGCTAAGCGTGCAGCAGATATTACTCCGCGCAATGTCGACAACTGGGAGAATTTGGCGGTCATCTATGAAGCCATTTCCGGGTTTACCAACGGCGCAGATGAATTTGCGATTACCAATTTTAAGAAAGCTTTGGATTTGGAACCGAACAATCCGGCGTACAGCGTTGAGATTGGAAAAATATATTTGCAACGTGCGGATGCCGCGGCAGCTTTGATGCAGGCAAATGACGCGCAACAAAAAGCCGACGCCGAACAAAAGATGAAAGATGCTTTGGATAGCGCCGCCGAATGGTTCAATCGTTCCATTCAGGCGAAAGCAGATTATGCTTTGGCGCACTATAACTTGGGAGTTGTTTATGAGAGACAGGGCCGCACAAAGGATGCAATCACAAAGTTGGAGCAAGTCGTCGCGGACAGTAAAGATGTCGGCGTGGCGTTTGAGCTTGGAACTCTGTACTACAAAGATAATCAAAAAGACAAGGCGGCAAGTTTGTTTGAGCAGATTGTGGCTTTGCAACCGGATTACGCCAATGCACGCTGGTTCCTCTCAACCTTGTATGAAGAGCAGGGCAAGCTGGACGATGCCATGGCGCAAGTCATGAAGGTTAAAGAGATGAATGCTGAAAGTGAAGATGTAAACAATCGCATTACTTACTTGCAGGATCTGATCGCCAAGAAGAACGGTCAGGCGGTAGCGGAGAGTCCGACTCCGGTTGAAGAAAAGATCAGCGGCCCCGCCGAACAGAATCCGATACAACAACAATAACCCTCTATCCGTCACCTCTATTAAATCTTATTGCGGTGACACCCATTCGACTCGCTTTAACTCATGCTCGCTCAGGGCAGGCTCTTTCCCCCGTCAAACAAGGGAAAGGGGTTGAAATATGATCAAAAAGAAGTGGGGAGATTTGCTGGGAACTTTCAAGGAAGGCGCGGTTAAATTTGCGACCAGAAAACTCCCTGCACGCGAGGCGGAAAAATGCGAAAGATTGTTGGATGAGCAAAGGCGGTTGGCCGATAATTTGGCCAGAGCCTTTGCTCTTTTTGATGCAAAGTTGCACAAGATCTCCGGTTACATCGAGCGATCTATGGAAGGCGAGATGGAACGTTTGGAACCTTACATAAAAGATTTGCAAAAAGAATTGGCAGAGGCGATTGTTCGTGCTGATTTAGCTGTCAGCGATATCGCGGAACTCGAAAGAGAGTTGGCTGATTGGCAGCGCAATCCGAACAAAACATCTGACAGCAAAAATTCCAGGTTGGATAGTTTAAGGGCAGAGTTAAATTCCCGTCGCCCATCGAACCCTCTATCCGTTCCTCATTTTGATCATATTGCGGAACACCTTTCCCCCGTCAAACAAGGGAAAGGAGTTGGGGGATTGTCAGTAGAGACGCCCTCCGAGGGCGTCTCCGGCAACGAAGTCGACGAGTTGGTTGGCGATGATGTCAAACACGGCCGCATCGCATACGTTGAGGTTCGTTCGGCGGACATGGAACCGAATGCGGAGCATCTGGCACAGCATATCAAAGAACTTTCGCGCGAGCTTGGCAGATATCAGCAGGCGCCCAATGCCGATCCGCATGAGTCGTTGCGTATGGCGAATGAAATTAAAAATCTGCATACGGTTTTAAGGCAAGCAGATAAAAAGATCGGCAATCATCGCGACAGAATTGCGGCAACGGACGGATTCAGACATGTGTTTGTCTCGCATTGACAACCGTTGAACAAGTCTATAAACTCGTCCAAGTAATTGTTATTTGTCCCGCCTCAATCAATTCTATGTGGCGGGATCCCGCAGAGGCGGCGATTAATTGTACATTGTTAATTGATTTATGGGCCTTTAGCTCAGCTGGCTAGAGCACTTCCATGGCATGGAAGGGGTCGAGGGTTCAAATCCCTCAAGGTCCACCAAATAAAAAACTGTCATAGCGACAGTTTTTTATTTATTTGTCGTATAAACTGTATTATGGCTTATTTGTATATTCTCTATTCAACAAAGCTTGACAGATATTACATTGGGTCAACAATTAATTTAACGCGAAGATTCGCAGAACATCAACGTGGACATACGAGGTCGACAATGCGAGGCAGACCGTGGTTGTTGGTATATGAACATGTATTTGAAAGCAGCAATAAAGCGCACGCCATGGAGTTGAAGCTTAAATCATGGAAAAGTCGCAGAATCATTGAAGACATAATAAAGAATGGCTTAAGAGAATGCAGCACGGACTAGAGCATCCCGATGCAACATCGGGAGGGTCGAGGGTTCAAATCCCTCAAGGTCCACCAAATAAAAAACTGTCATAGCGACAGTTTTTTATTTACCCCCTCGCCCTTCGGGCACTCCCCTCATACCGGACTACCACCTCCCCCTTCGGGTACTCCTCCTTCGCAAGGAGGAGAATCCGAGTCCGATTCTAAAACTCAAAAACTGAATTGCTACTCTCCGCCTTGCGAAGGAGGAGCGGCGAGCGCGGAGCGAGCCGAGGTGGTGGCCGGCCGGTTGTTTTATTGTTTTAAGTTAGACGCAAGATTTTGCGTCTCTACAGCAAACCAGTTTAATGGTTAAAAGTGACCGCCAAACTCCTGCCGTCTCTCGTCTGTTGTCTGTCGTCTTGGTATAATACCCTCATGAAAAAGTTCCTCATCCCTTTCTTAATATTGGTAATCGTCTTGCTTGGTGTCCAAATGGGTTTTGCTTTGACCTCACCGCAAACCACGCCGAGAGATAAGCAGTTGTTGGCGGATGGTGATATGGAAAAGGCAGGAGTAACTGGCTGGATAAATGGTAACTCTACTTTAACAAAAATTACCAATGGACCCAAGGGAGGAAAACAGTCCATCCATATATTGGTCACAGCGAGTACGGTTGGTTATGCGGGTCAGACGATTTTGACGACAGGTAAGAAGTATCATATTACGGGTTGGGCGCGTGGTGATGGAGCATCGACACATCCTGCCATCACAACTGCCGGCGCGGTTCAATGGGCAGGAACTAACTCTACCAGCTGGCAACATTTTGATATAACAGTAGCTGCCGACGGGACTGTCGCTAGATTGTACGCCTACGGCGCATTGTCAGGTACATCGGATTTCGACGACGTCACCGTCACCGAATACACAGGCAGCGTACAGACGCAGGAGAAGCAGCTATTGAAAGATGGTGATATGGAATTGAGCGGGACTGCTAATTATGCGGCTTATGCCGGCGGGATTATTTCTAAGACGACAAGCGTCGTTCGTTCCGGCAAGCAGGCGTATGAAGTGCAAGCTGATTATCACAACAGAGGATCGTTTCAAAATAGCGTAGTTGCTACTGGCAAAAAAGTTAGAATAACCGGATATGCGCGTGGCGACGGAACGGTTGCTCCCAGAGTTAGCAACGGCGCATTGGCTACAATTTGGACAGGAACAACAGCCGCTTCATGGCAATATTTTGATGCGATTTTTACCCAGGCAGGTACAACTGCCATATATTTTGTCTTAGGCACCGACGCTGTCGGTTCAATCTATTTTGATGATGTTATGGTAACTGAATACAAGGGCGGAGTGCAGACGGTAGAGAAACAACTGTTGTTGGATGGGGATATGGAGACGAGCGGGACGGCGAGTTGGACTCCTTTTACCGCGGATTTATCAAAAGTCAATACATCGCACAGTGGAAAACAGTCTTTAAGAGTAACTTACCTGTCTTCATCTGGCGGTTTGGCATATCAGGCCATTTTAACGATTGGGAAGAAATACAAGATGACGGGAAAGATGAGGGGGAAGGGTTCAGGGACTGGGTTGCCGCTTGCCCGCATCAGTAATACAACCATTGCGACGGGTACAACTTCTAATACGTGGCAAAACATCAGTGGCACTTTGATTGCCACAGATGTCAATATCAGATTGATGTGCCTCACTATGGGGGTGGGTGACTATTGTGAATTTGACGACATGATGGTCACAGAAGTGCCGTGAACTAGTCTTTGAAGCCACGGAACCCCTCGCCCTTCGGGCACTCCCCCTCATACCAGACTACCACCTCCCCCTTCGGGTACTCCTCCTTCGCAAGGAGGAGAGACGGAAAACCTCTGTCGCATCGGATGCGACATCTCCTTTATCAAGGAGAAGTTACTAAGTTACTCTGTTGCTAAGTAACTACCCCCTAGGCAAAGGGGGGGGGAGGGGGGTTTTCGGTAACTCAAAACTAAATAACTACTCTCATCCTCGCATGAGGAGGAGTGGCGAGCGCGGAGCGAGACGTGGTGGTAGACGGCCGGTTGTTTCATTGTTTTTAAGTTAGACGCAAGATTTTGCGTCTCTACAGAAAATTGTGTTGGAAGTGTTTGAGTTGTTAAGCCTAACTCACCCCGTCCCTCTCTTACCCAAGAGAGGGCTCTGATACGTCACCCCTCTCTTTGCGAAAGAGAGGGGCAGGGGGTGAGTTCGGTTCTCTCTCTTGGGTAAGAGAGAGCTAGAGTGAGTTAGGCTGTACTCACTTGATAACTCACATTCTGTTATAATACTCTCATGAAAAAGTTCCTCATCCCTTTTTTGATATTGGTAATCGTCCTGTTTGGCGTCCAGATGGGTTTTGCGTTAACTGCACAACAACACACACCGAGAGATAAACAGTTGATGGTGGATGGAAGTATGGATGCGAGTGGAACCGGAAGCTATACCGCCACCCAAAGTGGTTCGGCTACAGCTTCACTTGCTAAAGTGGCGGGTGGAGTGGGTGGAAATTTTTTAAGAGTTACTAACTCCGGTGCAGGTGCTGGTAATATATGGGCGATACAAAATCTTGGTCTTACAACAAACCGTAAGTATAAACTTAGCGGTTATGCCAGAGGGGACGGGGTACATGCGCCTCGTGCGCACCTTTGGCCAACTGCAACGTGGATTGGAACGAATAGTTCCAATTGGCAACACTTTGAAGTAGTTGGTAGGGCTGGCGGTTCTTATATTTATTTAGGCGCATACACTGTTGCTGCTGGTGGAAAGGTAGAGTTCGACGATATTTTTGTCACTGAATACGTGGGTTATGCGCAAAATGGGGAGAAGCAGGTGGTTGCGGATGGGAATATGGAAGATGCGCAGACGCTTGGTGCGGAGACTTTGAATGATTGGGATATGGAGGCGGCAGATACGTCTGCATGGACAGAGAGAGCCGGTTACGGGGCAATGACAAAAGAGGCGGGCAATCCAAGCGGCTCCGGGACGCAAGTGCTTCATATCGCTCCGTCGCAAGCATATTACTATGTTTCGCAAACCGGCATAAGTTCTGTCAACACGTATCATGTAACCGGTTGGGCACGTGGAGATGGAACGCGCGTGCCGTATATTGGAACGACATCAAGCGGAAGCAGAAATTGGGTCGGTACATCATCAACCGGTTGGCAGCAAATTGACACTTTTATTACAGGGCAAAACAATATCGCATTCAATGCTTCTGCAGCGGCAACCGGATGGGTGGAATTTGATGATATTTCGGTTAAGCAAGTAACGGCAGGCACCGCCTCTTGGGCGGTTGGGAATTCGGCGGGTTTGGGCAAGATCGCATCCAGTCTGAATGGAGGCGGAAATCAGGCTTTGCGAATCAGTTGTAATTTAACAGCCACTCCTATGGCTATTCAAAATAGTATTCTTACGGTCGGTAAAAGATATAGAGTAACAGGTTGGGCCAGGGGAGACGGGGCATTCACACCCTTGATTTCCCTTGGTTCAACGACGCCCTTTATCGGTTCGACAAGTGCAAACTGGCAAAAGGTAGATGTAATAGCCACCGTGGCCGTCTCGCCGAATTTAGCGCTTAAGAGTAATGCCAATGTTTCAGGAGGGCATGCTGATTTTGACAACATCACAATCACTGAATACAAAGGCGCTGTCGGTGTTACTGATAAACAACTATTGGTCGATGGGAATATGGAGGCGAGCGGGAATGTAGCGTGGGGGCTCTATACCGCGGCTACTTTTTCAAAATCCACTGATGCCAAATCAGGTAAGCAGAGTTTTAAAATAACAGCTACTGGCGCCGGTGCTGCCAAGGGGTTAACCAACGTTTTAACAGCTGGGAAAGTCTTCAAAATTACAGGTTGGGCGAAAAGCGATGGTATCAGAATACCGACGATTGAAAGTCAGACGACCGGTTCTCTTTGGACCGGAACGACTGCTGCAACATGGCAATATATCAATATCGTTACTCCACGCATAGTAGCTGGGACGTTTGCTGCGAGATTGCTATTAGGGACTAATAGTACTGGCAGTGCAGGTCAATATATTCTTTTCGACGACATCATGGTCACGCAAATGCCGTGAGCTAGTCCATAAAGTCGTCCGGAACCCCCTCGCCCTTCGGGCACTCCCCCTCAAATGAGGGAGGAGAGTCGGAAAACCTCTGTCGCATCGGATGCGACATCTCCTTTATCAAGGAGAAGTTACTAAGTTACTCTGTTGCTAAGTAACTACCCCCTAGGCAAAGGGGGGAAGGGGGGTTTTCGGTAACTCACCAACTACTCTCCTCCTGATGTAGGAGGAGTGGCGAGCGCGTAGAGAGCCGAGGTGGTGGCCGGTCGGTGGAGTGGCGAACGCGTAGAGAGCCGAGGTGGTGGCCGGACGGTTGTTTTATTGTTTTCGGGTAGAGACGCCCTCCGAGGGCGTCTCTACAGCAAATCAGTTTGGTGGTTAAAGGTGACTATCAAACTCCTGTCGTCTCTCGTCTGTCGTCTGTTGTCTTGCTATAATGAAGCAATGAAAAAGTTCCTCATCCCTTTTTTGATATTAGTAATCGTCCTGCTTGGCGTCCAGATGGGTTTTGCGTTGACATCGCCGCAGCAAACGCCGAGAGATAAGCAGTTGATGGTGGATGGGGATATGGAGTTTAGCGGGATTAGTGCGTGGTCCGTGTACACAGCAGTGACGATTACAAAGGAAGCGGGCGCCGCAGTTGGAGGCGATAGTATATTAAGATTGCAGGCAACTGGAACGGGTCAATCGCGAGCCCATCAGTCGATTTTTGCAGTCGGTAAGCGATACAGAATTACAGGATATGCAAGGAGCGATGGAACAAGAGCTCCTAATTTATCTTCTGTGACTAGCGGTACTTTGTGGACCGGCACAAACGGTACTACTGCTTGGCAGAGGTTTGATTTCGTTACACCTCAAATAGCAGCAGGGTCTTTTTTTGGTAGATTACTTATAGGTACTGTGTCTAATGGCAGCATCGGTGATTATACTGAATGGGATGATGTTACCGTAACCGAATACACAGGCTTTGTTCAAAATAGCGAATCGCAGTTGCTGGCGGATGGTGATATGGAGACGAGCGGGACTGGTGCTTGGACGGCAGGTGCAGGAGCGGTCTGCACAAAAGGCACGACGGATCCGAAGAGCGGCAGACAATATTTGCAAGTGTCCGGAGTCGCTGCATTTAACGACTGCCGTCAGAGTGTATTAACTGCAGGGAAGCGATATCGTGTAACCGGCTGGGCAAGAGGAAACGGAGTTGCGTCAGTTCCTACGATTTCGTTTGGAGGGTCAAATCTATTTGTTGGCACTGCCTCGACTGCGTGGCAGAAGATAGATGTTATCGGAGTAGCGGCAAATCAATTGCTGAGGATGTATTATGCTTCAGCCGCAGGATATGCCGAGTTCGACGAAATCACAGTCACTGAATACAAAGGCGGAATGAATGTTGCCAATCATAAAATTGTGAATGAACAGTTTTTATATTCCTCAAATGTGGTTGATGATGGTTGTACATTGATTGGAGCTCCGACCATCAATAACGGGATGGATTTAACCGGAGTCACCGGCAAAGGAATTTCATGCGGAACTTATTTGCCAAAGCTTAAGGCATTAACCAATGCAACGATCATCGCAAAAGTTGTAGTTCCCACAGCCACCGCTTACAGAACATTGACGCATGTCAGAGACGGAGGGCTTGCTACTACTAAATTTGAGATTGGAATCAATCAGACTGATAACAAAATGTACTTTTATTCCGGTGCCTCGGTATACACGTCAACAGATCCAGTTACTGCAGGCACGACGCAATATCTTGTCTGGACGATATCGCCAACAACGGTGACTTATTATAATGGGACAAATACCGTCACTTTGGCGCAACATGGCACCTCGGCTGCGACTTTTGGATCTACCAGCGTGGGTCAGACGTTTACAGTGGGCATTAGAGCGAGTGGCAATACTCTGGATTGGCAGAGCAATATTTATTACCTGGAAATTTTTGATCAAGTTTTGACTTTGAATCAAATTAAACAGGAGTTGCATTAAATTTGTAACAGTTCGTGAGCCTAACTCACTCTAGCTCTCCCTTACCCAAGGGAGAGTACCGCATCATCCTCGTGTTACTAAGCGACTCGGTTTCCGGCAGAACCCTCTCTTAGGTAAGAGAGGGCAGGGTGAGTTATGCTGTACTGTGCTAATAACTGAATTATGCATTCATTATCAAATAATGATCACATCCTTAAAGACCGACGCAGAGATTTAAGGCACAGGTCGACTGATGCGGAGCTTCTATTGTGGCAAAAATTAAGAAATCGGCAAATTTGTAATTTTAAGTTTTTCAGACAATTTAGTGTTGGCCCGTATATTTTGGATTTTTATTGCCCGGAGGTCGGGTTGGCTATTGAGCTTGACGGTAGCCAGCACTCAACAGAGCAAGCAGTTGCTTATGACAAAGAAAGATCAGAATATTTAGCAGGTAAAGATATTAAGGTCGCGCGTTTTTGGAATAATGAAGTTTTAACAAATATTGAAGGGGTTGTTACGAAAGTTTTAGAAGTTATTAAGCCTAACTCACTCTAACTCTTTCTTACCCAAGAGAGAGAACCGCATCATCCTCGCGTTAGTGAGCGATTCAGTTTCCGGCAGAACCCTCTCTTGGGTAAGAGAGGGCAGGGTGAGTTATGCAAAGTCGCTAAGCCTAACTCACTCTAACTCTCTCTTACCCAAGAGAGAGAACCGCATCATCCTCGCGTTAGTGAGCGATTCAGTTTCCGGCAGAACCCTCTCTTAGGTAAGAGAGGGCAGGGTGAGTTAGGCTATACTTAGCCAAATTAACCTGTTAACAAACATCACATGTGCACAACATGTGAGTTTTATTTTCATCTTATCCACACTATTTCTTAGCATGTTGATAACTCTCCAAAATTCGTAATTCGTAATTCGTAATTCGTAATTTGGGCCAGGTGGTTTATTTTGTCCTCTCATGTTATCCACAGCCCCTATATATATCTGAACACGAAAGGGACGCTTATATTAGCTTAATAATATATACGCCCGCGATATAGTATTATTATATTAACGCACGAGAACAGGAAACGGCGATCCGTCCTGTTCTTTTTTTATCAGCGCAAAGCGCTAAGCAAATAGCAAAACGAAAGGTTCCTCGCATTCGCAATGACAAGCCGGGGGAGACTGCCCCGTAGAGGGGACGTGGTCCCCACGAGGACTTTACGTCCGCGCTGCGTCGGACTTCGCTCGCAATGACGGAAGTAAAAACAAAGTCGAAGACAAACGTTGGGAAAGCCAAAGCAAAAATGCGTTGGCAAAAATCTAATGCAAACCGATAACCAAAATCGCTCCGTCAAAAACGGCTGGGGTGAAAAACTCAAACTTGGTTTACGGAACACGTTAAGCAACGTGGGACTTTTTAATTTAATTAAGAATTACGAATTACGAATTACGAAGTCAGGAGTCGTGCGCAAAGTGGTCTGCGCAGGAATGCTGGCTCTCCAAGCCTTTGTGGTTCCGTTTGCGGGTTGCGATCTGCCGTCTATTGCCCGCAGCTTGTTTGGAGCACAGATTGCTCAAGCGGCGACCGGAATTGCTCACACGGTTAACTATCAAGGCAGACTTTTGACAACCGGCGGAACGAGCGTGCCGGATGGAACGTACCAAATGGAATTTAGGCTCTATACCGCGGCTTCCGGCGGTTCGCATCTTTGGTCAGCTAGTACGACGGATGCAACGCCAACTGGTTCGGTTGCGGCGATCGACACAACCGTCACAAACGGCTTGTTCTCAGTGCTTTTGGGCGATGAAGCAAACGGACAAGTCGCTTTCCCTGAAGATATATTCAACAACGACGGTTTGTACTTGGGCGTCACAATCGGCGCGGACAGCGAAATGACTCCCAGAAAACGTTTGTCTGCAGTGCCTTATGCTTACAACTCCGAAACATTGCAGGGCCAATATGCTTCACACACGGTAGCCAATACCGGAGGAAGCTTATTTGCCTTGAATCTTGGCTCAACAGACGCCGCGGTTGCCAATCGTTCAGCGTTTTACGTCCACACTTCGGGCACTTCTGACACTTACGACTTTTTGATGCGAGCGGACAGCGGTTCCAGCCTGTTTAGCATTACGAGGCAGGGGAATGTGACAACCACGGGGAATTTGCAAGTGGATGGCCACACGATTTTGGGTAATTCCACGTCTGACATGCTCACGGTTAACGCAAGAGTTAGCAGTGATCTGACTCCGGCAGCAGATGTGACCTATAACCTTGGTCTTCCGGCGCTGCGATGGAAGAGTCTTTATGCCGCTAACGTGAGCTCGACAAACATCGAAGCGTCGGGTTATGTCTCAACCACGCAGCTCTTTATCAACGGGGCCATGATTACAGGAATCGAAACCCAGGATTTACAGGATGTCACCGACCTTGGTGCGCTCACCACTAACTGGCTCCAATTCGCCGGTGCAACATCGACTGCCGACTTCCGTCCGAGTGCAACCGACTCATACAGCTTGGGAACCAACGTCTATCGTTGGAAGAATCTCTTTGCCTCAACCGGCGTGTATTCATCGAGTACTGTTCAGACCCTCAATCTCACAGTCTATGGCAACGTGGCTTCTGATCTCATCCCATCGACCAACAACACGTACAGTCTGGGTTCCATCTCAAAGTCTTGGAAGAACATCTATGCATCATCAACCGCGTACTTGATGGGTGATGTTTATACCAGAAACGTAACTACGACAGGCATCATCTATACGGGTGCGACAAGATTGAATACCGACACCGGCGGACCATTTGTATATGTTGATGAACCTCTCTCCGCCACTCCTGCGGCAGGAACGAGACAAGGTTACATCTTTGCGGTTGGTTCCAACTACTTCTTGGACATGTATGCGCAATCAACTGGTGCTGCCAATGGAATACAAAATGCTTCTGTCCGTTTCTATCAAACACTTAGACCTGATCAAAACAACACAACCGACATCGGTGCTTTTGATGGTGCAGTCAAATCACTCTACGTTTCATCAACATCATATCTCGCAGCATTAGATGTTGGAGGTCATGTCATCCCACGTGCTGATAACACATACGACTTGGGTTCTACCACCAACAAGTGGCGCAATCTCTTCACAACATTTGTTTCTACAACCAACCTCTTGGCAACGGGTTATGTTTCAACGACAGAACTCTATATCAATGGGACGCAGTTCACCCCTGGTGCAGAGACTCAAGATCTCCAAGACGTCACCGACCTCGGCGCCATCACCACCAACTGGATCCAATTCGCCGGTGCAACATCAACTGCTGACCTCCGTCCAAGTATCACAAACTCATACAACTTGGGTTCCACAGCTTATGCCTGGAAGAAGTTGTTTGCAACAAACGTCAGCTCAACCAATATAGATGCTTCGGGTTATGTTTCGTCGACCAACATGTATGCCGCCATGTTCACCGGCAACCTAACAGGTGATGTCACGGGCAATGTTTCCGGCCAGGCAGGTTATGTGGCAAATTCATTGACCAACGGCACGGGCATTGCATTCCTAAACTTTAATGGCAGTGCCGCCACCTCGGTCGCTTTGACCAACACGGGAGTCAGCGCCGGATATTATGGAACAACGCTCCAGATTCCCAATCTGCTTATTGATGCCCAAGGCAGAATAGTTGCAGCTTCCACCACCAATTTGGGTACGATAGCTTTGCAAGATTCAGACAATGTCAGCATAACCGGTGGCACAATATCCGGTTTGACTCATTTATCAGTTACCAACGTCAGTTCAACCAATATTGATGCTTCGGGCTATGTTTCAACGGCGGTTTTATATGTCAACGGCACACAAGTGACGGGCATTGAAGCTCAAGACCTCCAAGACGTCACCGACCTCGGTGCCATCACCACTAACTGGCTCCAATTCGCCGGTGCAACATCGACTGCCGACTTCCGTCCGAGCGCAACCGACTCGTACAGCTTGGGAACCTCAGCTTATCGTTGGAAGAATCTCTTTGCCTCAACCGGCGTGTATTCATCGAGTACTATCCAGACTTTGAACCTCACGGTCTATGGCAACGTCGCTTCGAGTTTAACTCCGTCCGCCAACAATACATTCGATCTTGGTTCGATCACGAACTCTTGGAAGAACATCTACGCTTCATCAACTGCGTATCTGATGGGCGATGTTTATACCAGAAACGTCACAACCACAGGTATCATCTATACAGGTGCGACTAGACTCACGACTGATGCAGGCGGACCGCTTGTATTGATTGATGAGCCTCTTTCTGCCACTCCTGCAGCAGGAACAAGACAAGGCTATATCTTCTCTGTTGGATCAAACAGATTCTTGGACATGTATGCTCAATCTACCGGAGCTGCCGATACTGTTCAGAATGCTTCTGTTCGTTTCTATCAGACTTTAAGACCTGATCAGAACAACACGACCGACATCGGCGCTTTTGATGGTGCAGTCAAATCACTCTACGTTTCATCAACATCATATCTCGCAGCGTTAGATGTTGGAGGTCATGTCATCCCAAGAGCAAACAACACATACGACTTGGGTTCAACCACCAATAAGTGGCGCAATCTCTTCACAACATTTGTTTCCACTACAAATTTGTTGGCAACGGGTTATGTCTCGACGACAGCACTCTACATCAATGGCACGGCAGTATCAGCGGGTGGCAGCCAGACTTTGCAACAAGTGACGGACCTCGGCGCTACTTCCAACCATTGGTTGCAGTTTGCAGGCGCAACCTCCACCTCAAACTTCTTGCCGGGGACAAATAATTCATACAACTTGGGTTCCACTGCTTATGCCTGGAAGAAATTATTTGCAACAAATGTAAGCTCAACCAACATTGATGCTTCCGGTTATGTTTCGTCGACCAACATGTATGCCGTGATGTTCACCGGCAACCTAACGGGCGATGTCACAGGCAATGTTTCCGGCCAGGCAGGTTATGTGGCAAATTCATTGACCAACGGCACGGGCATTGCATTCCTAAACTTTAATGGCAGTGCCGCCACCTCGGTCGCTTTGACCAACACGGGAGTCAGCGCCGGATATTATGGAACAACGCTCCAGATTCCCAATCTGCTTATTGATGCCCAAGGCAGAATAGTTGCAGCTTCCACCACCAATTTGGGTACGATGGCTTTGCAAGATTCAAACAATGTCAGCATAACCGGCGGCACAATATCTGGTTTGACCCACTTATCAGTTACCAACGTCAGCTCAACCAACATTGATGCTTTGGGTTATGTCTCAACAACTCAACTCTATATCAATGGGACATTGGTTACAGGAACCGGAACCCAGGATTTACAGGATGTCACCGATCTCGGTGCCATCACCACCAACTGGATCCAGTTTGCAGGCGCTACATCAACTGCTGACTTCCGTCCGAGCGCAACCGACTCGTACAGCTTGGGAACCTCAGCTTATCGTTGGAAGAATCTCTTTGCCTCAACCGGCGTGTATTCATCGAGTACTATCCAAACCCTCAACCTCACGGTCTATGGCAATGTGGCTTCGGATCTCATCCCAAGTGTCAACAACACATATAGCCTGGGTTCCATCTCCAAGTCCTGGAAGAATATTTATGCTTCTTCAACATCATATCTCGCAGCATTAGACGTCGGCGGTCACATCATCCCTCGCGCAAATAACACATACGACCTTGGTTCATCCGCCAACAGATGGAGAAACTTGTTTGCGACTTCTGTCTCTACAACGAATTTGTTGGCAACGGGTTATGTTTCCACAACTCAACTATATATTAACGGTACCTTGATTACTGGAACCGGAGCCCAGGATTTACAGGATGTCACCGACCTCGGCGCACTCACCACCAACTGGATCCAGTTTGCAGGTGCAACATCAACTGCCGACTTCCGTCCGAGCGCAACCGACTCGTACAGCTTGGGAACTTCAGCTTATCGTTGGAAAAATCTCTTTGCCTCAACTGGCGTGTATTCATCGAGTACTATCCAAACCCTCAACCTCACAGTCTATGGCAATGTAGCTTCGAGCTTAACTCCGTCAGCCAACAATACATTTGATCTTGGTTCGATCACGAACTCTTGGAAGAGCATCTACGCTTCATCAACCGCGTATCTGATGGGTGATGTTTATACCAGAAACGTCACGACGACAGGCATTCTCTATACAGGTGCGACCAGACTGACGACTGATGCCGGAGGTCCGCTTGTATTGATTGATGAATCTTTGTCGGCAACTCCTGCAGCAGGAACGCAGCAAGGCTATATTTTCTCTGTCGGCTCAAACTACTTCTTGAACATGTATGCAGAATCCGCCGGAGCTGCCGACACTGTTCAGAATGCCTCCGTCCGTTTCTATCAAACATTAAGACCTGATCAGAACAACACGACTGACATCGGCGCTTTTGATGGTGCAGTCAAATCACTCTACGTCTCATCCACATCATATCTCGCAGCATTAGACGTCGGAGGTCATGTCATCCCAAGAGCAAACAACACATACGATCTTGGTTCAACGACAAACAAATGGAGGAATCTCTTCACGACATTTGTTTCCACGACGAATCTTCTTGCCACGGGCTATGTTTCCACGACAGCTTTGTACATCAATGGAACGGCGGTAACCGGCGGAGGCGGTAATTTGCAGGTAACGACTGATCTTGGTTATGTTACCGATAACCCGATTCAGGTCGCAGGTGTTTCTTCTACCGCGGATATACTGCCGACGATTGATAATAGCTATAACCTTGGTTCCGCAACAAAACGCTGGTTGAACTTGTATTCTACTTTCATAACGTCGACCAATATCTTGGCCACGGGTTATGTTTCCACAACTCAACTATATATTAACGGTACCTTGATTACTGGAACCGGAGCCCAGGATTTACAGGATGTCACCGACCTCGGCGCACTCACCACCAACTGGATCCAGTTTGCCGGAGCAACCTCTACCTCCAACTTCTTGCCGGGGACAAATAATTTATACAATTTGGGTTCCACTGCTTATGCCTGGAAGAAGTTGTTCAGCACAAATGTCAGTTCAACCAATATTGATGCTTCGGGCTATGTTTCAACGGCGGTTTTATATGTCAACGGCACACAAGTGACGGGCATTGAAGCTCAAGACCTCCAAGACGTCACCGACCTCGGCGCCATCACCACTAACTGGCTCCAATTCGCCGGTGCAACATCAACTGCCGACTTCCGTCCGAGCGCAACCGACTCATATAACTTGGGAACCTCAGCTTATCGTTGGAAGAATCTCTTTGCCTCAACTGGCGTGTATTCATCGAGTACTATCCAAACCCTCAACCTCACAGTCTATGGCAATGTGGCTTCGGATCTCATCCCATCGACCAACAACACGTACAGTCTGGGTTCCATCTCAAAGTCTTGGAAGAACATCTATGCATCATCAACCGCGTATTTGATGGGTGATGTTTATACCAGAAACGTAACTACGACAGGCATCATCTATACAGGTGCGACAAGATTGAATACCGACACCGGCGGACCATTTGTATATGTTGATGAACCTCTCTCCGCCACTCCTGCGGCAGGAACGAGACAAGGTTACATCTTTGCGGTTGGTTCCAACTACTTCTTGGACATGTATGCGCAATCAACTGGTGCTGCCAATGGAATACAAAATGCTTCTGTCCGTTTCTATCAAACACTTAGACCTGATCAAAACAACACAACCGACATCGGTGCTTTTGATGGTGCAGTCAAATCACTCTACGTTTCATCAACATCATATCTCGCAGCATTAGATGTTGGAGGTCATGTCATCCCACGTGCTGATAACACATACGACTTGGGTTCTACCACCAACAAGTGGCGCAATCTCTTCACAACATTTGTCAGTACGACCAACCTCTTGGCAACCGGTTATGTTTCCACGACGGAACTCTATATCAATGGAACGCAGTTTACTCCTGGCGCAGAGACTCAAGATCTCCAAGACGTCACCGACCTCGGAGTCACTACGAATCATTGGCTTCAATTCGCCGGTGCAACTTCCACTGCCGACTTCCGTCCGAGTGCAACCGACTCATACAACCTCGGCACCAACGTCTATCGTTGGAAGAACCTCTTCGCCTCAACTGGCGTGTATTCATCGAGTACTATCCAAACCCTCAACCTCACGGTCTATGGCAATGTGGCTTCGAGCTTAACTCCGTCAGCCAACAACACATTCGATCTTGGTTCGATCACGAACTCTTGGAAGAACATCTACGCTTCATCAACTGCGTACTTGATGGGTGATGTATACACCAGGAACGTGACAACGACAGGAATCATCTATACGGGTGCGACAAGACTGACAACTGATGCCGGAGGTCCGCTTGTATTGATTGATGAACCTCTCTCCGCCACTCCTGCAGCAGGAACAAGACAAGGCTATATCTTCTCTGTTGGATCAAACAGATTCTTGGACATGTATGCGCAATCTACCGGAGCTGCCGACACTGTTCAGAATGCCTCCGTCCGTTTCTATCAGACTTTAAGACCTGATCAAAACAATTCGACTGACATCGGCGCATTCAGTGGAGCAGTCAAATCGCTTTATGTTTCTTCGACTTCATATCTCGCAGCATTAGACGTCGGAGGTCATGTCATCCCACGTGCTGATAACACATACGACTTGGGTTCTACCACCAACAAGTGGCGCAATCTCTTCACAACATTTGTTTCCACTACAAATTTGTTGGCAACGGGTTATGTCTCGACAACAGCCTTGTATATTAATGGAACGGCGATAACCGGTGGAGGTGGCAATTTGCAGGTAACGACTGATCTTGGTTATGTTACCGATAACCCGATTCAGGTCGCAGGTGTTTCTTCTACCGCGGATATACTGCCGACGGTTGATAATAGCTATAACCTTGGTTCCGCAACAAAACGCTGGTTGAATTTGTACTCTACCTTCATAACGTCGACCAATATCTTGGCCACGGGTTATGTTTCCACAACTCAACTATATATTAACGGTACCTTGATTACTGGAACCGGAGCCCAGGATTTACAGGATGTCACCGACCTCGGCGCACTCACCACCAACTGGATCCAGTTTGCAGGTGCAACATCAACTGCCGACTTCCGTCCGAGTGCAACCGACTCATATAGCTTGGGAACTTCAGCCTATCGCTGGAAGAATCTCTTTGCCTCAACCGGAGTCTACTCTTCTTCGACTGTCCAGACTTTGAATCTCACAGTTTATGGAAATGTTGCTTCGAGTTTAACTCCGTCCGCCAACAATACATTCGATCTTGGTTCGATCACGAACTCTTGGAAGAGCATCTACGCTTCATCAACCGCGTATCTGATGGGTGATGTTTATACCAGAAACGTCACGACGACAGGAATTCTCTATACAGGTGCAACCAGACTGACGACTGATGCAGGCGGACCGCTTGTATTGATTGATGAATCTTTGTCGGCAACTCCTGCAGCTGGAACACAGCAAGGTTACATTTTCTCTGTCGGTTCCAACTACTTCTTGAACATGTATGCAGAATCCGCCGGAGCTGCCGACACTGTTCAGAATGCCTCCGTCCGTTTCTATCAAACATTAAGACCTGATCAAAACAATTCGACTGACATCGGCGCTTTTGACGGAGCGGTCAAATCACTCTACGTCTCATCCACATCATATCTCGCAGCACTTGATGTTGGAGGTCATGTCATCCCAAGAGCAAATAATACATACGATTTGGGTTCTACCACCAACAAGTGGCGCAATCTCTTCACAACATTTGTTTCCACGACGAATCTTCTTGCCACGGGCTATGTTTCCACGACAGCTTTGTACATCAATGGAACGGCGGTAACCGGCGGAGGCGGTAATTTGCAGGTAACGACTGATCTTGGTTATGTTACTGATAACCCGATTCAGGTTGCAGGTGTTTCTTCTACCGCGGATATACTGCCGACGATTGATAATAGCTACAACCTTGGTTCCGCAACAAAACGCTGGTTGAATTTGTACTCTACCTTCATAACGTCGACCAATATCTTGGCCACGGGTTATGTCTCCACGACCGCTTTGTATATTAACGGAACTCAAGTTTCTCCGACCGGCGGTACTGCAGACTTACAAGATGTCACTGACCTCGGCGCAACGACCAACCATTGGATTCAGATCGCGGGCGTCACATCAACGGCGGACATGAGGCCGGGAACGAATAATTTATACGATCTAGGCACGTCCAATTTCAAGTGGCGCAATCTCTTTGCGACTTCTGTTTCAACGACAAATCTTTTAGCTAGCGGCTATGTCTCAACCACGGCTTTGTATATTAATGGCACTTTGTTCTCGCCATCGGGTGAAGTTCAGGATCTGCAAGCTGTTACCGACCTTGGTGTCTCAACCAATAAGTGGATCCAGTTTGCCGGAGCGACTTCCACTTCCGACTTCCGTCCGAGTATCACAAACTCATATAATTTGGGTACGTCGGCATATCGATGGAAAAATTTGTGGGCGACAAATGCGACATTTACAACTTTATATGTTAACGGCGTAGCAATAACCGGCGGCGGAAACCAGGATTTACAGGATGTCACCGATAACGGTTATGTAACTACCAATCCGATCCAAACAGCCGGAGTTTCAACGACGGGTAATATATTGCCGGTGACGTCTTTGAGCTATGATCTCGGTTCTTCATCCAACCGTTGGAAGGATGTTTGGGCTTCTTCCACTCGCGTCGGTACATCCACTTGGGATATTTGGCAAGCCGATCAAGGCTTCACAATCAGCAACAATGACTTGGCGAATAGATATTTCACCATAAATAACAATGGTTATGTTGGAGTTGGCACAGCTTATCCTTCGAGCTTGTTGAGTATTGCAGGAGGTGCGACTAATGACGCCAGTACAAATTATGGAGATGAAAATACGGTTGAAATTGGAGGCTATGTCAACACGCCGTACTTATCCATGGGCCAGTATCAAAACTTTTTGCTCCAAACTGAAGTTTTTGATAATGCTTCTTGGCTTAAATCTAATTTAAGCGGAGCCGTTGCGGCTAATGGTTGGTATTCACCTGAAGACACCAAGATAGCCGAGGGCATACCCGCAGGCAACGCCGCTGACAGTCATATAAAGCAGAACATTACCAATGCGACTACCGGTAACTGGACATTCAGCGTTTGGCTAAAAGCACAATCTGGCACGGCACCGGTTTCTTTGCGCATCGACTCGAACACCCAAACCGGTGCTGCAAAACAGGTTGTTCTGACGACTCAATGGCAAAGATATTCTGTGACGCAGAACTTATCGGCTGCACATGCCACATCGGGCGTGTTCATCGTGAATGGCACTAATGCGATAGCAGCTTGGGGCGCACAGTTGGAGCCGGTAGCTGCACCAAGAGTATATAGCGGTCCGCTGACAACTACGGCGATTACGACGCTTACTAAATACTCTAAATTCAGAAGCAACCTGTCTTCTTATGGTTCGATTACATCATCTGCCGGCATTGCCGCGGGCGGTGCGATTTCGGGTGCTTCCACGATTACTGCAACCAATTACATAACGCAGACTATTCCAACGCTTTATGTTTCGACTGAGGGCCATGTAATGACGGCAGCCGTCTCCACCGGTGTAACCGCCGCTCTTGTTCCACTCAGTCTTTCTCCAAGAATCAGACAAATCGGCCAGGCTTGGGATGTTGATGGTGCGGTAAATACTTTGGAAAGTTATTGGCAGGAAGTGATTCCATACGCAAGCAGCACGGTCAATTCTAAATTGAGCTGGTACCACGCGCAAGGTGCCATGGCTACGGCCAATGAATATCAGGCTCCGGAAATAATGAATTATTACAATAACTCATTGAATGTTTTGGGTTCGACTTATGGCAGTAATGTTTTAAGAGATGGAACTTTCGCAAGCGGATCCACTTATTGGACTGCGGGTACGGGCTGGACCATGTCGGGTACTACGGCCACATATACATATAACGCCACGCCGAATGGGACGCTGTCGCAGTCCTCGGCTAACTTTTTGGTTCCCGTTAAGCCGAATCGTTGGTACAGATTTACGTATTCCACTTTAAATCAAAATACCACGGTTAATGTTTACATCGATCCGTTGGGTATTTCGCAGGAAAGAGTTTACTTAAGATCGGTGAACATTGCTACGCCGGGAACTTGGACGACTACGTTTAAAACCAATTCCAACCCGGGTAATTTTATTCTTACCGGCTATGGAGCCGGAGCTTCGGATAAATGCGATTTCCAAAATGTGTCTTTGGTGGAAGTCCAATCAGGCAACATCGTTGCAAACGGTATGTTTACCGGCGGCGGTACGGACGGCATTAAGATTGATCAGAACGGCAATGTCGGCATTGGAACAACTTCACCGAATGTCTTTAAATTGCAAGTTGCGGGCAACGTAGGTCCTTCATCGACAAATGCGTACGACTTAGGCTCGTCAACTTACAAGTGGCGCAATCTATTCACCACCTACGCTTCCACCACCAATTTGTTGGCCACTGGTTATGTTTCCACGACAGCGCTGTATATAAATGGAACGCAGATAACCGGCGGCGGTATTACGGGATCCGGCACTGATAACCGCATAATGCGTTGGAACAATACGGGTACAGCTCAAGACTCGTTGGTCACGATAGATGACAGCGGCAATCTTTATCCGTACGTAAACAATGAAGCTGATCTTGGCATGGCATCCAATTCTTGGAATAATATTTACGCTTCCTCGACAATATTCTCCGGCGCAGCTACGGGCGTTAATTTTAGATTCACCACTTCCGGTTATTTCGAAGCCAACAATACATCTGGTGTAGCTTTTGCTTTTTATCCTAAGCAAACTCCAACCAACGGCGGGCTTTACTTCATAGGTGACAAGGATTTTAATCATGCTTTGTTTATTAAGGATGCTACGCACACTAGCATCGGAGCTGATTACAGATCTAGTTTCGCTCTAACTGTCGGCGGCAATGTCGGACCTTATACGAACAACTCTTATGATTTGGGTACTTTCGGATATGCGTGGAAGGACGTTTATGCGTCCGGCACGATACGAGGTGGTGTTCTATTATCAGGTGACGGGAACTCAGCTGCTCCGGGTTTTGCCTTCGCGGGCAACCCTGACACAGGGTTTTACAACCAGGGAGGGACTTTGGTGGAAACGGTGGGCGGTTCTTCAGCGTCTTATCTGGATTTGGGAACGATGTATTTGGCAAGCAATGGAGCCATTGGAGCCGGATTGGCTTTATACTCGCCAACCGGTGATTATCAGATGATCAGATCAAACACTGCCGGAAGTCTGTATACTTTAACCTTACCGGCCGCGCTTCCCGGTTCCACGCAATTTTTAATCAGTGATGACGCCGGCAATTTATCATGGTCGGCAGGCAGTGGAACCGGCATCACAGGTGCCGGCACAGACAATCGCATAATGCGCTGGAACGGTACGGGTGCAGCGCAGGATTCGCTGGTTACAATTGATGACACCGGTAAAGTCGGCATTGGCGACACATCTCCGCTGGCTCTGCTAACCGTTGGTGCCAGCGATGCGTTTCAAGTTTCTTCCGCAGGTAATGTGTTTGTACCGAACGGCGCAATCAATGCGCCGAGTTATTCATTTGTGAGCAACCCTGACACGGGCATATATTTATCAGGCAGTACTTTATCGTTTACTTTAGACTCAATCGTGTCTTCCATCGTGGAGGCCGGCAATATTTCTGTATTTTCTCCTTCTATAAGTTCAGGCGCTTCCATGCACCTATCGGACAATAGTAATAATGGGTTCTTGGTTGGCATTCGCGCACCTGTAACTTTGTCGAATGAATATGAGCTGATATTGCCTACTGATTTGCCTGGTTCCACACAATTTCTAGTCAGCGATACATCCGGTAATTTAAGCTGGTCCGCGGGCAGTGGCGCCGGCATAACAGGTTCCGGTGTTGATAATCACATCATGCGTTGGAATGGTACAGGTGCCGCGCAATCGTCAAATACGATTATTGACGACACGGGTAATGTAATGCCTTCATCCACTCTTACGATGGATCTCGGTTCGTCTTCGTACCGTTGGAAAGATCTTTGGGTTTCGTCCACATATATCGGCGATTCCACTTGGAATTTAAGAGAGGCAGGATCGGATTTTGTGATCGCTGATAAATCAGGAGGAGATAATGAAATATTCAGAATTTACACGGGTACGAACGGTGCTGCGCGTTTGCAGGGCATTGACGCGGATTTGAACATCAAGACGACCCAAGATTCAACGGCGCAGGTCTCCTTTTCAAACACCAGCGGCATAATGGGGTATGCGGGATTTAGCGGCAATGATTTTACAATCATGAACAATGCCGTAAGCAACGGATTGTATTTTGGAACAAATGCCACGTCAAAAGTCGTGCTCTACACTAATTATTTTGCACCTGTCGCAAACAATACATATGAATTGGGCGATGCCACGCATAAATGGAAGAACTTGTTCGTCGGTAATGTTTCGAGTACGTCTCTGTTGGCGAATGGCCCGATAGTTCAAACCGCCTCAACACCGACCAGAGTCGCTTCCATCACGATGAACAACTCCAGCTACTATGCAACCGATGTTCAGATAGATGGAGATAGGGTTGCTTATGTAGATACCGATCAAGCAACGAATTCGACCGTTTATATCGGCCAATTGCGACAACAGACATTAACGTATAAAGTGGCCGGCCCGATTGACAATGCCAGAAGCGTGAAACTCGTGGGAAGTATTTTATATGTAAATACGGGCGCATCATTGGTGATTTATGATGTTACCAATTTGAGCAGTTCGTCAGTGCTTGGCACAGTCGATTACGACGTTACAGTTAACAACTCGTGGATCGACGTGTCAGGACGCTACGCTTATGTGGGTTCGTACAGCGACGCTAAGATGTACAAGATCGACGTGTCGGATCCCAAAAAACCGGTCTTGATCCATACAAAAAATATTACCGGAATTTACGGCATTCAAGCTTCGTATCCGTATGTTTATCTCACCCGCAATGGCGTTGGCGTTTCGATTTTGGATGTCAGCAATCCGAGCACGTCGACTGTTATTGGCACTTACGCTTTGGCAACTGCTGCGGCATCTTACGTAGAAGGTTCGATAATGTACGCTCTCGGAACAAACGGTAATTTGTATGCGGTTGACATCTCTATGCCGGGGTCGCTTGTCCAGTTTGCTTCCAAGGCTATCGGACGCGCGCCTGGTTTGCCATCCAAAATGATCGTCAGAAACGGTTTGGTTTATATTTTGGAAAACAATAATTATTTCTCGATCTGGAGATTAAACGGCAGCTCTTTTGATCGCGTGTACCAAGTATCTGATACTACGTATTTGAGAAGCGGTTACGCAATGGATATCGAGGGCAACACGATGGTGGTGTTTGCCGGTGACGGTTCCACGCATTACATCAGCACTTATAATTTGCGCGGAACGACGATCGATACGATGGCTGCCGGAACGATTGATGTCAGCAAGCTAACCGTAAAAGGACAAGCTGATTTCGCAAGCGGTATTTATGTGGAGGGTGAAGGCTTGTTTACCGGTGGAGTACATGCCAACGGCCCGTCTGCTTTTACAACAAGTATCTCTACGCTTGGCAGTCAGTCATTAAGCAACGGCTTCTTTACGGTCGATAACGAAAACGTAAGCTTTATTGACAGCCGCAGTGTTTACGGAAGCACGGCTGATTCAACTTCCGTGAAAGTTAACTTGTTCGCCATGGCAACCGGTACGGATTTGACCACCGGCGATACGCAGCTGGGCGCAACTTATAATATCGTGGCGAGCATGCCGTACACGCTTAATAATGTTGCCGGCGGAGATAATACGCCGAATGTAAATATTTACGGATACATGTCAGCTTTGGGTTCTAACCCAAGAAAGATTTACACTTTGGCAAATTTGTCTATCTATAATGGCGTGAATGGATTGTTCTATAACGAAGACGGCACAGCGGCAAACGCATTATTGGCAAGGAGTAACGACACTAATAATGCCACCGCGCATTTCATTAATTCCGCAAGCAGCACGAGCGCTACAACCTTGTACATCAATCAGGGTGGAGCCAATACGATTGGCACAAGAATCCTCCAAGTTTGGAATGCCGTTGATGGAACTCCAAAGATGTCTGTGCGCGGCAACGGTGCCGTGTATGCCGATACCGGTTATAACACCGCTGGTGGCGATTATGCCGAATGGATGAGACATGACAATTTGGCATTGATTCCGGGAGAAGTCGTGGCATTGGATTTGGTGAACGCAACATCCGTCGCAAGATCGACTTATGTAAATAGAAACAAGACGGTGGGTATCGTCTCCAGCAATCCTTCGGTTGTCGGCAACACGCCCGGAGGCGATTCTGATTACGAGATCAAACCGACTGAATGGGCCATGGTTGGTATGTTGGGCCAACTCATGGTCAAGTTCTCGGATGTTTACGGTGTTGTGAATACCGGAGATAAGTTGATGGCTGGAGATGATGGTTATGCGGTTAAAGCCAAAAGTTCCGGCATGGTGTTGGGTGAAGCTCTGGCATCTGCGTCTGCAACCGGAACGGTTATGGTTTATCTGCATCCGCATTGGTGGGCAGGAGATTTGTTGGCCGCTGACGGTTCAGTCAATCTGGTAACAAATAATTTGTCTATGCAGGCCAAGGGTACTGCCGATGAAACTACGCAGGGTTATGACTCGCATGCCTTTAGCTTTAACGGTTCGGGCTGGGATCAAAATGCATCAAGCTCTGTTGCGACAAGCTTCCAAGTCAACAATCACACGGTCAACTCCACATCTTCCGGTCTTGAGTTTAGCTTTGCGACGGGTACCAACTCCGGCAATCTGGGCACGGCAACATCTGTCTTTAGCATCTCAAATCAGGGGAATGTGACGGCCACCGGTGATTTAACTGTCGGTAAGCGTCTTTTCCTGGGTTCAAAGACAACGGGCTTCGGCTCATCGAGTACTTACATCTTTGTCGATGATACGCTTGCACCGACTTCCACCTACATCGCAACCAACGCGGACGGTTGGATGACTTCGAGTACCTACGATTACGCGGAACGTTATGAATCAAAAGAAGATTTGCAACCCGGCGATTTGGTGACGGTTGATGCAAACGGCGTCAACTTGGTTAAACGTTCAACTTCGCCCAACGAACCGATACTCGGTATCGTCTCTACAAGACCGGGCTTTGTCACGGGCGGTTACATGAAGGGTAATTTCCCGATCGCATTGGCCGGCCGCGTGCCGACGCGCGTCTCGATCGTTAACGGTGTTATCCAAGTTGGAGATTATTTGACGGCTTCCACCGTACCGGGAGTCGCTGTCAAAGCTATCGGTCCTGGCAATGTGGTCGGCGTTGCCTTGGAATCTTACAGCGGTGCGCAAGAAGGTTTGATCAGTGTCTTCGTCAAACCGAGTTACACGGCCGGTTCTATCGGCGAAAGCGGTACACCGTCTACTGTCGTAAACAATTACTCAACGCCGACAACGGATCAGCAAACTGAAATAGAGGGCTTGGCATTGATTACAGCCGGAGCCAAACAGGTGCATATTTCGTATGACTCAGTTTTGGCCTACCCGATGGTCTATGCCACGCCGAATGCCTCGCTCGATGGCGGATCTTGGTGGATCGACAACCGCACTGACACGGGTTTTGACATCGTCATCAGCGCTGCACAGTCACATGATATTGAATTCTCTTGGCTGGTTAGAACGATGCTGCCCGGTACTATTAGATTCGTCTCTGACAACACGCACTATCCGGTTGATAATTTGACAGGTCAGATGGTTGGTCCGCAAAAACCAACAGACGAACAGCCGACCTCGACGCCTGCAACGCCTCCGGATACGACTCCGACTTCAACTCCCGTAACTCCTCCAACGTCAACTCCGGATTCGACCCCAACTTCAACTCCAACAACGCCTCCGCCAGTCGAAGACGCGTCTTCGAGCACTTCAACAACAACTCCACCTTGATACTCATTACTGTAGAGACGCAAAATCTTGCGTCTAACTCACAACAATAAATACAAAATCACAGAAGAAACTCGTTCGTCTCATGTCCATAAAATATTGTGGACATAAGACGGATGAGATCCGGGCACGACTAGTGCACGGACATGGCGGCTAGAAATTCCAAGAACACCCCCGATGAACAGGATCGAGGGTGTTTTTTATCCCTAACAAAACCCCTCGCCCTTCGGGCACTGACGGAACCCCCTCGTGCCGGACTACCACCTCCCCCTTCGGGTACTCCTCCTTCGCAAGGAGGAGAGACGGAAAACCTCTGTCGCATCGGATGCGACATCTCCTTTATCAAGGAGAAGTTTCTGAGTAACTTAGTTGCTAAGTAACTACCCCCTAGGCAAAGGGGGGGGGCAGGGGGGTTTTCGGAAACTCAAAAACTAAATAACTACTCTCCTCCTGGTGTAGGAGGAGTGGCGAACGCGGAGAGAGCCGAGGTGGTAGTCGGTCGGTGGAACGGCGAGTGCGGAGCGAGACGTGGTGGTAGACTTCCGGTGGAATAGCGAGAAAGAGGTCGAAATAGTTACAAAAAAACACCCGCCGGAGTAGGCGAGGTGCGTGTTAGTGCGGGGCGCTTAGCCCCGAGGTTGTCAGTCCGAGTCGGCATCGGGATCGGCGTCATCCGCCGGTTCGTCCTCTGCGTCGACTTCGGCATCAATCTCCTCGGCATCAGGTTCGCCCGCATCGGGTCCGTCCAGGAAGTCGAGGTGGTAGAGATTGATCTCGCCGAGCGACCAGTCCGACACGACCAGGTTGTTATTCGAGTCGAAGCCGATCTCGGAGTACATGCCGAGAGGTAGGGAACATGTCTCGGAATTAGGGTTCGGATCGCATGGCTCTCCCATGAAGTAGCTCGAGAGGTTTGCGATCGTTTCATAACCTTCGATATCTTGCATGTCGTACCAGTAGCTCTCGTGAAAGGCCTTGATCTTGGGTTTGATCACAAGACCGTTGTCTTCATTTAGCTTGACCGTCGACACGGCGTAGATCACATCGTTGGGAGCTGTGATGATGGTAGCGGTCAGCGTTTCCATGCCGCCCACAACGGTTATCTCGGTCGCATCCGGCGAGACGATGTAGAGCGTCTTGGATGTCTGGTCGCCGACAAGCAGACTGTTGTCCGCCTTGCGTGCAAGAGGGGTGCGCCAACCGACCGGGAATCCGACATTGGGCAGGTAGTTGAGTTGTGTATTGAAGATCTGCCCCAGCGGAAAGTTCACCGTAAGCGGCAACGTCGCGTAGAGCGTAGTCGTACCGGTGATAAGCTCCACCTTGTAGACCTCGCTCGGAGTCAGGATGCTGCCGTAGTAGCAACCGCCACCCCCACCGTCTTCCGGTGGGCACACCCACTCGAAAGTAGGTGTTGTTGTCACGAGTAGGTAATTTTCCGGATGGCAGAGCAGCATCGAGGGGCCGGTGAGGCCGTTCGTTAAAACCGTTTTGGTCCCATCGTCTGCGATCCGCCAGATCTTGTCGTTGCCGTTTGTCACTAAGTAGTGCGCGTCGAAGCAGTACACGATGTGCAAACTCAAGCCGACGTAGTTTTGCAGCGTCGTTCCGTTGACATCGCTGTTCATGCTGGACCAGGATTGCAGTGAAAACTCGGTCTGAGCTTCCTCGGCAGTAAACGGATGCAACATGTGGCCTGTACCGTTGCCATCGAGAGCGAAGACACCGGCTGGAATCTGTACGCCGTTCATTGTGTCGTAGTAGGGCGGGAAAGCCATCCACCACTTTTCAAAGTCGACTAGATTCGAGTTCACAACCGGAGCCATATCCGTGCCGGCTTCGTCCGCGGCATCGCCATCGCCAGCGTCATCGGTCAGATCCATGACGTGCATCTGCTTGGGTTGGATAACCATGCTGATGGCGCCTGCGTGCTTGGCTAGATTCGTGACTTGCACGACCTTGCCAACTTTGCCCTTGGGCCAAGCGTTGCTGACGAATGCATCGCCGATTGCATCGCCGGCAGTATCTTCCGGCGCATCCGCGGAGACGTCATCCGGCGAGTCTGTTGAAGTGTCAGGCGCCGCATCGATCATTGCCTCTTGCGCAACGTCGCTGCCGGTGTCTGTCGTGTCAGGAATATCGGCGTCCGATTGTGAGTCGGGAACGCCAACATCCGGTTGACCGGTGTTTCCGCCGGTTTGCGCGGGGTCGTTGTCCGAGGAGCATGCGAGCCCCGCGGTTGCGACCAATGTCGCAATGCAAAACACAAACCAAACTGCAATCGCGTGAGCTGTTTTCATGACTTCCTCCTCGTAGACCGAGTTTGTGACAAATTGTCGAAGAACGCAGTTGCGTCCGTTGCAGTTGTTATATGCTAAAAATGCGAAAAAGTCAACCTAACTCACCCCCCCCTGCCCCCTCTCTTTACCAAAAGAGAGGGGGTGCCGCATCATCCTCGTGTTTGTGAGTTTTTAGTTTCAGAGCCCTCTCTTGGGTAAGAGAGGGACGGGGTGAGTTATGCTTAAAACAAAATGACAAACCCCGCTTTCTCGAAGCGGGGGCAAGTGGCCTGCGGCGCGACAATCGCGCGAATCAAGGCCAAGTCTAGAGCTGTTGCGCGTGAAGCTGCACCATAGCGTGCATCTCCACGAGCTGCGTGAGAGCGGCGGTCTGTTGCTCAGACCACCACCAGTTGAGGGTCTCGTCCGAACCGGCGAGGGTGAACTCGCCCTCGATGACTCCAGGAGCAACGATCTTGCCGGTGTAGGCGAACTGGCCGTAGTAGAACTGGACGTCCAGTCCGTACACCGTCCCCTGACCGGTTCCGTCGATCGTGAGCTGACGGCCCGTCTGCTCGATCGTGAGCGTGGTGCTCTCATTCGGGTCGCCGAACGGGTACCCGTAGAAGTCCCATTCACCGGCGAGGTTTGCGACGGAGAAGATCTGCGTTGCGTTGCAGACCGGCTTCGCGTTGCTCGCGGTGGCCGCGCAGACGGTCACGAACGTCGTTGGCTCCGTCGTGCGATCAGGTGAGTCGAAGGCGTCGAGCGCGGTCGTAAACCGCTGCTTCGAGCCATCGATGCCCGGGACGAGCTGTGCGACGTTGACGTCGTCAATTGTCCACGTCCACGACGCCGCAATTTTCTTCGAGTTCGCGTCGGTCGCGAAGACCTCGATCTCCTCCGACATCGCGTTCTTCGGAACCGCGATGCCGTCGATTCCGAAGTCGTGAGAGAAATCGACGTATGCGACGACCGGTGGCCGCGGCGGGTTGGTGTTCAACTGCTGCGGGTCGGTAGTGGCCGGCGGTGTGGCGACCGAGGTCGCCGCGGGCGGCGTCTCGAACGTGTCGGGGAGCGTGGGCTGAACGTCGGGGCTGTAACCCTCGACGTTTCCTCCGCAAGCCGCAACGAGCAGAGCCGCGCAAACACAAACGAAACCGATGAACTTGTTCATGACTATCTCCAATGTGCGACTCGCCCTGCGGTTGCAGAGCTACCTTTTGTTATCCCTACCTATAATATAGAGCGGAATGCTCCGGTAGGCAATAGGATAAGATAGCATAAATATGGGGTTTTGTCAAGACTATCAGGTGATTTTTTAGCTGGGTTGAGATAATAAAAATTTTTTATGTAATGAAAAAAGCCTCTATTTAAGCGAAAACTGGGGGTTCTATTTTCTTTGACTTAATCCCTCTTGTTGCTATACTGAATGTGTATGACGCTTAAATTAACGACAACATACCAAATTGAAGGAGAGTATTATGTCGCATATTGCGTTGAATTAGGTGTAACTTCGCAGGGCAAGACATTTGAAGATGCGGAAAAGAACCTTCAAGAAGCCGTCGAATTGTATTGTTCGTGACCATAAAGTCGCTAACCTTCGTAACCTTTCTGATTCGTTCCCCTTGTCATCCCGACCGGAGCGGTAGCGGAGTGGAGGGATCCCTTACAAAACAATATTGCAGTGTTATGCATTTTAAGTCATACTTCGTGTATATTATGGCCAGTGAAAGCGGCACTTTATAGGTCGGAGTATCCGGAGCATTTGAAGGTAGAGTCTGGAAGCATAAGAATGGATTTTTTGAAAACAGTTTTACTAAAAAGTATAAATGCGATAAGTTGGTTTACTTTGAAGAAACCACGGATGTACGTGCCGCACTCGAAAGGGAGAAACAGATTAAAAGATGGTCGAGGCACAAAAAGGAGTTCTTAATTAAAACTATAAACCCACAATGGAAAGATTTATCAGTAGAGTGGTTTAAGTAAGGGATTTCTCCACTCCGCTATCGCTTCGGTCGAAATGACAGGGAGGGGAGCTCCGGTCGAAATGACGAAAAATTATTATGCCACTACAAATCGGTATCGTCGGACTTCCCAATGTCGGTAAGTCAACTTTGTTTAAAGCTATCACAAAAAAAGCGGTCGACTGCGCTAACTTTCCATTTTGTACCATCGACCCGAATGTGGGAGTTGTCGAAGTACCAGATGCAAGACTTGCGCCGCTCGCGGAGATTTCAAAATCAGGCCGCATCGTTCCTGCTGTCATTGAGTTTGTCGATATAGCCGGACTCGTGCGCGGAGCGGCGGAAGGTCAAGGACTTGGAAATGCTTTTTTATCTCACATCCGCGAGACCGACGCGATCGTGCAAGTGGTTCGAGCTTTTGAAGATGAAAATGTGATTCACGTTGACGGCACGATTGATCCGATGCGCGATGTTGAAACAATCGGCATTGAACTCGCGCTCGCGGATTTGTCAGTCGTTCAAAAAAGAATTGAGTCAGCGTCGAAACAATCAAAGGCGGGAGAAAATAAAGAGTTAAAGATTTTAGTGCCCGCTTTGGAAAAAGCGCGAGTCGCATTAGAACAGGGGATTGCCTTAAGAACTCTGGATTGGAATGAGGAAGAGTTTGATTCATTAAGATCACTTTCTTTACTCACTCTAAAACCCATGATTTTAGCGGCCAATGTTAGCGAGGAGCAGTTGCAAGACGGAAGCTGGAAAGAAAAAATCCCTCTAAATCTCCCTTTGTCACGGGAGACTTCTGATGCTGCAGAACTCCTTGTCAAAGGGGCAGGGCGTAAAGCCCCGTGGGGGCCACGCCCCTCTACGGGGGATTTCGGATCAGTAGTTCCCATCTGCGCAAAGATGGAGGTTGAGTTTATAGACATGACCGAAGAAGAGAAAAAAGAATATTTGGAAACGGTCGGTCAAACTGCGTCCGGTCTGGATCGATTAATCGTCGAAGCTTTTCATTCGCTCAACTTGATTACATTTTTAACGACAGGCGAGATGGAGACGAAAGCGTGGACGATCACGCGCGGCATGTTGGCACCGCAAGCCGCCGGAGTCATCCATACTGATTTTGAAAAGAATTTTATCCGCGCAGAAGTCGTGTCGTTCGACGATTTTATCGCGAACGGCGGTTGGAACGGCGCCAAAGAAAAAGGCAAAGTCGGCGTCGAAGGCAAAGAGTACGAAGTCAAAGACGGAGACATTGTGTTTTTTAGAATCGGGGCATAATTGCGCTGATTCTGTAGAGACGCAAAATCTTGCGTCTAACCCAATAGCAGTCAAACGGTTCTTTTGCATGTAGATTGGGCGCAAAATAGTTTTTAAGTTAGACGCAACGATGGTTTTTAAGTTAGACGCAAGATTTTGCGTCTCTACAGTTGAATGGGCATTTTGTGTTATAATGTTGGGAGATATGAAAAAATCATTTCGTTTGGTTATCGGATTCTTGGTTATTGGTTTATTGTCCTCCGGAGCCGGTTGTACCAAAGGTCCGGATGCGGCGACGACTGCGGCATTGCAGCCAAAGACGCTCGAGATCTGGTCGGTTATCGATGACAACGACGTTTATACGTCTTTGATTGCGGCTTATACGGCGGCGCACCCGCAGATTACCATCCATTATAAGCGTTTTCGTTTGGAGGAATACGAGGATGCTTTGCTAAACGGTTTTGCAGAAGATCATGGCCCGGATATTTTTTTGATAAACAACAGTTGGGTCGGCAAATATCTCTCCAAAATTTCGCCCATGCCGGCTTACACGCAGATGGCTTATAGGTTTGCGCAGGGTTCATCCACAAATCGCAGTTACACGTATGAATTGCGCAACGAAAAAAGTATAACTTTAAAAGCGTTGAAAGATGCTTATCCGGATGTTGTTGCAAGTGACGTGGTCAGGCGCTTGAATACGGCAGCGGATGGCAAACCAGCGGTTTTGGAAGATGAGATCGTCGCTTTGCCGATGAGCGTGGACACGATGGCGATGTATGTCAACAAAGACATGTTGAACGCCGCCGGTATCCCGACGATTCCGGATACGTGGGATAAATTTCAGGCAACTATTCCGCGCTTGGTAAAGGTAGACAGCGATGGAAAGATTTTGCAGGCTGGCACTGCCATGGGCTTATCCGCCAACGTGGAACGTTCGACTGATTTACTTTCGATTTTGATGATGCAAAACGGCGCGGAAATGACATCGAACGACGGTTATCCGACTTTTGCCTTTATGCCATCGACGCTCACGCAACAGCGCGATCAAACTCCGGGTTTGCAGGCTTTGCAATTTTATTTGGATTTCGCCAATCCTCAAAAAGCGATTTACACTTGGAATGCCGATATGCCGAACTCGCTGGATGCATTCATCCAAGCAAGAGTTTCTTATTTCTTCGGCTATTCATACCATTTGGCAACCATCAAAGCGCGTGCGCCAAAGTTGAATTTGGCCATCGCCAAGTTGCCGCAAATTGATGGCAATCCCGTCATTAACTACGCAAATTATTGGGTTTGGACGGTTGCCAAGAAATCAGAAAACCCAGACGTTTCTTGGAACTTCATCAATTATTTGACGCAGCAGGACAATGAAAAACAATACCTCGATCTATCCAAGCATCCGCCGGCGCACAAGGCTTTGATTGATACGTATTTGGAGGATGAAGACCTGGGAGTTTTTGCCTCGCAAATTTTAACCTCGCAATCATGGTATCGCGGTGCGGACCCGGGCGCCATGGAAAGCGCGTTAAGCACGATGATCGAAAGTTCCGGCAAGGCGGATCCGAAGGATTTGGGTAAAATCATGTTGGTTGCCCAGGATAAGGTTGGGCAGACGATGAATCGTTGACCAGTTAACGATGTAACTCAATTGCTGTAGAGACGCAAAATCTTGCGTCTAACTTAATAACCGTCAAACTGTTTTTACGCATGTAAGTTAGACGCAAGATTTTGCGTCTCTACAGCATCGTGTAAAAGGTAGTTAAGATAATCGGTTTTCTATCCACCATCGTAACGGATTATTTCGAATATATTCCCTTGTGGCATTTAATTCGCTATCATCCCGAATTATGCGGTCGTGATAGCGCGATTGCCACATAAAGAACGGATCGATTTGACGCGCGTTCGTTGTTACGCCGATTTTAAAGCCGCGTATTATTGATGCGAGGTTTTTTGCTTGCGGTTCGAATTTGTTTTCGAAATTGATTTTGTTGTTGAGTTTTGATGTTGGTGAGTTAGACGCAACGACAGTTTGTAGGTTAGACGCAAGATTTTGCGTCTCTACAGTTTGGGGGTTGATTTGCAGAATGATATGAACGTGGTCGGGCATGATTATGTGTTCGATTAATTGCACGTTTGGAAAATGTTCGGGTATTGCCACGCAACATTGTTCGGCGATATTACCGATTTTTGACAATTGCATGATGCCATTTTGTATTTCCCCAAAGAATGGATGCTTGCCGTTTGTGCAAATGGTCACAAAATAATAACCGCGTCCATAATTCCAACCAATCAAACGCGTTGATGGCGCGCGGTAATGTTTGTGTATGTGTTGTCCGTGCATATAATACCCGGTGCCATATTTTTACGTTTCCGTCAACCTCTAACCTGTGAACAAAACAACTCTTTTGCTGTAGAGACGCAAAATCTTGCGTCTAACTCACATGCATGACAACTGTATAACAGCATATCATGCATTTATGTTATAATGCCCCCGTCATATGCACCGCCATTTGAAACATGGATTTGCAATAAAATTTTTTGCGTTGGCTGTTTTGATATTTGGAGGTTTTTTGTCGATGTCGCACGTGGCGTTGGCTACGGGCGAACCTTGTTGGCAGGATTATCCGGCTAAGGGAACGCCGATCGCCGGTTTTCCAAATGCAACGGATTTTACATTACCTGGGAAATGTCAGGATGCGAGCGGATGTGCGCTAGCCGGTTTCGTTGTGGGCCCTAGCGGCTTTGGCTGTGGCGGATCTGATATTTGTTGTCTTACGCCAGCAAAGACTCTTGGTTGCTACAACGACTACGTCGGTGCAGACCGCACGACGTTTACCAGTGCGTCATGCGTTAAAAATGACGCCGCGTGTTCATCGCCAAATAAAAAATTGGGAAACGGACACGGATGTTCTGCAGGTGTAGGCGGTGATGTTTGTTGCGCGATTGTCGGCGCAACAGGCGCCGCTAAAACTGATGCGAACGGTTATCCTGTCGGCGCAGCGATTCCGGATGCGGGCAGCACGGCGCAATGGAAATTCAATAATGATTCAGGCACCGGCATTCAGCTCGTCGCTTGCACGGAAGACGGTAATTGCTCGGTTGATGACATAGTCAATCAGGGGATCAATTTTGCAAAATGGGTGATGGGCCTGGCCGGGGCGTTGTTTTTATTAGTATTCGTCTATGGCGGTGCGATGTACGTCATTTCTTTTGGAAAATCCGACTACGTTACTAAGGGCAAAAACGCTTTAATCCGCGGTTCAATCGGCATCGTGCTTGTGATGAGCGCCTGGACAATCGTGTCGTACGTCGCAGCATCGCTTGGATATGTTCCGGTTGGTACCGGCTCCACGGCTGATGCTGATGCAGCGTGCGCAAAACAGCATACGGGTTATTCGTGCATGAATGTGTCTCCGGAGCAGGAGAAGAGTCAATATATTTGTTATTCTAGCTTGTGCAAGTCCAATAAAGACAAGCAGTACAAATGCTGCATTCAAGCGCCGACAAATAAGTGATAGAATTTATGTTCAACCTCGCATCAAGAAAACAAAAACGAAATTTAATTAATTTGATTGTGGTTTTTGTTTTTGGTTTGATGCTTTTCGGTTGGCCGTCGCCGGGAAAAGCGGCCGATCCTTCAAAACCGAGTCAGTGCGATTCTGTTCAGATTTTACAAACATGTGAACAAAGTGGGCAATATAAATCTTTTGTAGGATCTTGTTCATCGGATTATCCAAAACTTGCCGCCTGTGCTTTGGAATTTGATGCCAACGCGAATAAAGAGTGGCATTTGTGTTGCCAACATTCTATAGATGGAGCTCCGTCGGAGTGCATCAGCGAGAGCGTGGTGCAGTGTTCTGTTGGTATGACAGCACCGTCCGACGCCGGTCTTTATTCGTACAAATGTGTTGAGCCGGGTGCGTGTAAAGGTGAAGATGTTGGTAAGGCTAATTGTATGCAAGGTTTAAATGGCGCGACGTGTTGTAAGATTCCGAAATGCGCAGCTCAGCCATCTGGCTCTACTGCCACCAAGCCTCCCACCGAATACAAACTTACAAATCCTCTGGGTGATACTGTTTCCATTCCGGTTTTGTTGGGCAGAATGATAAAAACGTTTTTGGGTATAGTCGGCGGGATCGCGTTGTTGGTTTTTGTTTACGGCGGCGTGATGTGGATGACGGCGCGAGGCGATTCAGCTCAAGTAAAAAAAGGCCAGGAAGCTTTGACCACGGCTGTTATCGGACTTTTTATTGTCATGTTTGCTTACACGCTGGCCGGTAGCTTTGTGTCTTTTTTGACAAGCGAACAGCGAGATATAGCGGCAGAAGAGGGGAGAACCGCTGTGGAAGCCCCGACGGTCGCGGATCAAAATGCATCGAGTATTGCGGCGCAGCAGGCAGCGGCAGAGCAGGATGTTCAGGCTGGACAAGATGCGGCAGTGTCTGCAGGTGCGGCATCGGGAGTAAATATACCGCCGATTGGCGGTTGTGATTCGCCTTCGCTTACGCAGGACCAGCAAAAGGGCTGCGCCACTTTTATTTGCACCAGCATGCCAACCCAAGAGGATCAGGCCGCTTGTTTGCAAGGATATGCGCAGGGCACAGGTGAAAATTTATGTGATTTGTATAAAACATCCGCAGAAAAAAATGCATGCAAAGCAGCAGAGGCGATTAATGCCGCGCAAAATTTTGTCGGTTCGGGACAGTCGTTGTACAACACGCCGAATACTCAAGCTGGACAAACCGGGGGACAGGCTGATTGCAAGTATGCAGTTGATCCGGACAAGTGCAGTACCGTAGGCTGGAAGACCGTTTGCAACGAAACTGTGTTTGATACCGGTTACGGTTCCTACAATGATGTTTCTTGCGCAACTCCGGATTCGTGTCAGCAAGGATCCATTTTAAACAGTGACTGTGATGGTCTGATACAGACTTTCGTCGGAACGGTTAACGAAGCGATAGTTACTTTAAGCTGCAATAAAATATCGCTGGGCAGTTTTGGCAATAAATGCGGCACTGGCAAAGTTTGCTGCAAGAAGAATTGATTTTGATTTTATATGATGATTAACCCGGCAAGATATTTAAAAGCCTTGCGAAACTTGATTGAACTTTTTGCGTTCGCGGCAATTTGTTTTTTTGCTTTTAACGCGATCAGCGTCAAATCTGTTCAAGCTTTGTCGTGCGGCTGCCAGAGCGCGGACTCTTGCGACAGTATAGGTGGAAATGTTTGGGATGACTCAATGCTGACGCAGTCCAGTTCTCCGTCTGGTTTGGTTGCCTGTTGCTATCAAGGCAGCTGCGCATATATTTCATCGGACAAATGCGAAATAGCGCTGGGAACAGTAGCTTCTCCAGCCTACGCCTGCAAAGGAGGCTTGGTGCGTTGCTGCACCGGAAATGTGGAAAACTCGAATACCGGCGGGACAAACAGCGCTGACGACGGGGCCGGTAAAGATGGAACGGTAAAAACAGACGCCACAGGCAGCCAACCAAAAGTCGTTGTAGATAATTACGATGGTTCCTCCTGTAAAGTTCCCGGTACGAATTTTTCGTTTCCTTGTCCTTTAGGCGGCGGTCAAGAAAAGTTGCCGCAAATATTCGGCCGCATCATCAGATGGTCTTTGGGTTTGGTTGGCGCTTTATTTTTTGCGATGTTTATATACGGCGGATTTATGTATATCGTCGCGGGTGGAAACTCTAAAAATGCAGAGACGGGTCAAAAAACTTTGGTTAATGCTGTCATCGGCCTCACGATCGTCATCTTCTCGTACATGATTGTGACTTGGGTTGTAGAAACTTTTATGGCGGGCTTAGGTTGACGGGTTGTTCTCTCTGTCATCCCCGGGTCTCCGTATGACTTCGCCCGAGGATGACAAAAATGAATGAATTATAAAATATTTATGAAACTACTAAAATCATTTATCCTCATTGCCTCGTTGAGCCTGATGTTGATCGGCGGTATTTCGACGCATCCCGTAAATGCGCAAATCATGGAGGGTTTAAATAAAACCGCTCAAGAGGCACAACTTCCGGGTAAACCAGCCGGTGGATTTGAGGCTGCGATTGGCGGCGTGATAGGAAGTGTCATGGGATTGATAGGTTCAATCTTGTTTGTCTATCTTTTATACGGAGGTTTCAGATGGATGATTGCGGGGGGAGATTCCAAGGCCGTTACAGAGGCGCAGGCGATTATTCGCAACGCCATCATTGGCATAGCGATCGTCGTCTTTGCGTATGCTTTGGCAAATTTTGTTGTAACGACATTGTCCGGAGTCGCCGCAAATCCAACGGGAGTGCAGGGAGTGGCGGGGCAGTGATGAGTAACGAGTAACGGGTAGCGGGTAACGGGTAGCGGGTAACTGGTTCGTACTCGCCACTAGTTACTCGTTACTAGTTACTTAAACGCTTATCTGCTATCATATCTACAAATCAACTACGAAAGGAGGTGTGCATACATGAACAAAATCGCAAAAACTTTGACAGCTTTGGGCATCACGGCAACCATGGTTCTTCCAATGGCTGCTTTAGCTCAGCAAGGAACGCTTAACTCCAATGATTTGGGCGTAGGCAATATTGCCGGTACAATTAAACTCGGCGGCAATGATGTACAAACAACCGCAGCCAATATCATTAACGTGGCGCTCGGTTTCCTTGGTATTATCGCTGTTATAATCGTTCTCGTTGGAGGCTTTAAGTACATGATCGCCGGTGGCGACGAAACCAAAACAAAGGACGCTCGCGGATGGATTATCTCGGGCATCATTGGTCTCGCTATCATTTTGGCGGGTTGGGCAATTACCAGCTTTGTCATTGGTCAACTTATCGAAGCAACAACAGCTTAACATTTTGACATCATGAGAGTCGAGAGATCCGGCTCGCAAAGTCCGGACAACTAACCGGATCTCTTGATTCCATAGAGCTCTCTCGTCAAAATAAAATTATGCATTTAGGCAAGATAAATATCGCACATTGGTTAAAGATTGTACCGACCGCAATAACCGTCGCTGCTTTGAGCGCGGCTTTATTTTTGCCCGCAACTAGTTTTGCTGCCGGCGGAGGTTTGGATGCGATTAAAGAGGGGGTCAATAACACCGCAGCCGGAGCAGGATTGGATGCCGGTGGCGATGGAGGCAATCTTGAGGCCGTTGTCGGCAAACTGATAGGCGCTGTCATGGGTCTTGTGGGCGTCATCCTATTTGCTTATATGGTCTATGGCGGTTTCAGATGGATGACTGCCGGCGGTGACGCGAAGGCTATTACAGAAGCTCAATCTATTATACGCAATGCCATAATAGGTATCGTGATAATCACTTTGGCTTATGCTATTACAGGCTTCGTAATTCAGACTCTCATCAATTCACAGACCGCAGTCACTCCATAATAATAGAATTTAAACTATGAATTTACGACTTAAATCAACCTATTTCGCAGCAGTTGCCACGGCCTTGATTTTACCGTCATTGGTTTTGGCGGCACCAAGCAGCAATTCGCCGTTCCAGGATGCGCAGACCATGGTTAATGATGTTGGTCAAAAGGCCAATATCAGTACTCAACAAGATCTGCCGACAATTGTGGGCAGCATCATCAATGTCTTACTTGGATTTTTGGGACTTTTGCTGTTAGTTTATATGTTGTACGCAGGCTTTCTCTGGATGACTGCCGGCGGCGACACCAAAAAAGTCGACACGGCCACAGCTATTATCCGCAATTCAATCATTGGTTTGCTGATTATAGTAGCCGCATTTGCAATTTCAAACTTTGTATTGGGTTCATTGATTAACGTCACGCAAACGTAATCATTCGCTGCGCAGCGAATCAAAAATCCCGCTTCGGCGGGATTTTTGTTATGGGTTGTTTTGTTATGTTATGCGTAGAGACGCCCTCGGAGGGCGTCTCTACAATAAATGTCGACGTTGCTATAATTGCTCGCATGTCTTTCCGCGCAAAAACACTGATTACATTTGGCATTTGTAATTTGGCATTTGTAATTTTGTTTATCGTCTCCATCCCCTGGAACAAACTCCCTGATCCGGATGCGTTTTATCATGCGACGATGGCGAAATTAACCTGGGAGCATGGGCCTGTCACGAGCTTTCCGTGGCTGGACATGACAACGCTTGGAACTCATTTTGCGGATCAGCATTTTTTATTGCATGTAATACAAAGTCCCTTTGTTCATTTTTTTGGCATAACGCAAGGTTCGCGAATCTCATCTTTGTTCATTGCGGTTTTGTGCATGCTTGGCATCACATTTATCTTTTACAAAATGCGCTTGCGCCCATTTTGGCTTTGGCCGATTCTACTTGCTCTCTCCAATCCTTTCTTGACCAGAATGGTTTTAGGCAAAGCTTCGCCTTTAGCGATTTTGCTCTGGCTGACGGGAATTGCTGCGTACCTAACTCACTCCAGCTCTCTCTTAAGGTCAAGAGAGAGTGCCGCATCATCCTCGTGTACTTCAGTTCGTCAGAACCCTCTCTTGGGTAAGAGAGGGCAGGGTGAGTTAGGCTGTACTTTGCTGTGCAAGCTGACAATCCTCCTCTCCTCCTTCCTCTTCGCGCTCACCCACGGCGGCTGGATAATCCTTCCCGGTTCAATCTTAATCTTGTTGCTCGGAAACATCTTTTTCAATTTCGCATTCGATATTCAGCGAAGCGGACATTCAGTGAAACGGATATTCAACATAGCGGATATTCGACCTCTCATTTTTTCCCTGTTAGGCGTCGCCGCCGGCATTCTTGTCCATCCGGGACGAAGCGAATTGTTGTCCTTGCTTTGGGTTCAAGTTTTTGAAATTGGAATAATGACGCCAAGCAATCTTCCGATGGGCATAGAATGGGATCCCGCGTCGTTTGGATTTTTGCTTGCAATGGTATCTGTATTTGGAATCGTCATAGTTTTAATAATTCCGGGATTGATATTTGCTAACAACTCCTTTCCCTTGTCTGACGGGGGAAAGGTGTCTCCGCAGTCTAATCAAAATGAGGGACGGATAGAGGGCCTCTTTCGTCCGATCATTTCATTATCTTTTCTCTTTGCCGTCCTGGTTGCACTGACTTTAAAGAGTGCGCGCTTTGCGGAATACATGCAGCCCGCGTTGGCGCTTTTGGTTGCGATGCTCGCGCAGCTTGTTGACTGGAAAAAACTTTTTGCCTCGCTTAGATTTGGAGAAGGAAAAATTTTAAGACATCTAATGACTGCAGTGATCGCTGTCGCCGGGCTGGCTGTAATCGCAAACAGCGTTTTGAACGGATATATTTTTCTGCATAACAGAAAAACTTTTTATGATGATCAGTTTCTTGCCGCAACGCAAGTCATTTCGGCAGAGGCACGACCGGGGGATCGGGTTTATCACGCGCAGTGGGACGAATTTCCCATTCTGTTTTCGCGTGATCAGCGTCTAAAATACGTTGCAGGTTTGGATCCGACGTTTTTTTACGAGGCGACTTCAACTTTGGCACTGGATTATTTTAACCTGACCGCGCGTACAGCTTCTACGACTCAAGACGAAGTTTGGAGCGTTGTGCACGACAGGTTGAACGCGAAATTCGCCATGATCGACAAAGATCGCTGGCCTGATTTAGCCAAGATTTTTGCCCAAGATAAGCGATATATCAAGATTGGCGAAGGCGGCGGCGGTATTGCATACAGAGTCGAGGATCAACCCTGAAGTTCTCGAAGGGTTGACAAATCCGCAATTTTGTGCTATGTTGACGTGTTCTTTGGCTGAAAAGTCAAGAACGAAATCAACATAAACGCACGTCGAAAAATCCACCCATAGCCTTGGCGACGGGTGGCAGAGAAAGGATTAGACATCATGGCAGCACCGAAGACAGTGACACCTAAGAAGCAGGTATTGTTGGGATTCGTGGAGGAGACTGGCGCGTCTGCGGCGGCGCTTATTGCTGTTCTTGCAGGCTCAAGCTTGTTGCGATCTGGCGCTGCGGCTCTCATGAAGTCCTTGCAGAGCGAAATGCTCGGGAAGCTCTTTGAAAAGATTGGCGATAAAGAGCGCAGTAAAACAGAAGAGGCGAAGGCGGAAGACCTGGCCAAGGCACCGAAGAATCTTGGCAAAGCCATCACCGATGCAAGTGGTGATGCCAAGCTGGGTCAGTTGGCACAGGACCATCTCACCAACGTGCTCGCGATTCAGGCGAGCAGTCGCGCCGAAGCTGACAAGGTTAAGGCGATCGAGGATGAGAAGGTGCGCTACAAGGCTGCGATCAACGAGCACCTGTTGAGCAAGGCCAAACAGAGTTTGCAGAGCATGATGGCCGAGCTTGCGGACATGGACGCGGACACTGCGAGAATCGCCGCGAAGAAGTTCAAGGGAGCGGGTCGTGAGACCTACCGCGAGGATTTCTTTCAGTGGCTCTTCAACGAGCTTGAGCCCTCGCAGCGCGAGATTGTGCTCGCGCGACGCGAAAAGGCAACGGCTCGCGTCATTACTGATATGCTGGACTTCAGCGAAAATTTCGCGGAGAGGTTTCAGTATCTCTCCTTCACGTTGGGCGACCCTGATTGGAAGGGGACGATCAACGAGTTGATGCGTGCTGCAACTCACGGTTGCCTCGAGGAGCATCCGACTTATAGGGCGATTAGCAATGCATTAACGCAAAACGCCGCGAATCGCGAAGACGAGGCCGAGCTGATTACGCGCGGCTATCGCAATCGTCGTAACATCTGAAAAGGAGGGTCCCATGGACCTGTTGGGATTTTTCGTCTGGGCGTTCGTAGTACTCTTCCCGCCGATTGCTCTGCGCGAGCAGATTCATCAAGCCGGCATAGACATCGAGACGTTTCTGGTCAACCAGGTTCCCTGGCGAGTCAAGCAGATCAAGTCGTTCTTTGTCGGACGGCTTGTTGCACTCTCAGCGCTCGTACTTGTTGTGAACGGAGTATGGGCATACTCGCTGTTCCGCTTGGAGCCGCAGCTCGCGCAAGACCCGATTGTGATGAGCATCATCGGTTACGCGACATTGATGCAGGCTGTGTTTGCTATGTGGAACTATGCCAACGGGCGTTTGCGTTACCATCCGATTGTCGGTGTGACTGTCGAACAGCGAACAGCTGCAACTTCGGCCATGGCGCAGGCGCAGGCGAGCAGGGAAACGTCCACTCGCTTGGATGCGTTGTATCAGTCGCAGTTGGACGAGTACAACCATGTGACGCCTCCGCCTGCCGCATTGGTGCTGGCGGCTCTGGCTGCCGGTGCTGCGCATGTGCGAAGGGCCGAAGCCTATGGTGAGGCAGCCGATGCCAATGCCGCAGTGCGCCGCACCAGCAGAGTGCTGGCGTGTTCCGTGGCCGTGAAAGAATCGCTGGAGCGCGTCGCGCGCATCAGAGCAGTGGTTCCTGACCCCGTGCTTGATGCGAACTTCAATACAATACGCGACAATGTCATGCTTGCAGATCGGGCGGCGGAAGCTGCCTTGGTCGAGCAAGACAACCGCGTATTCGTCTGGAGTCCCTTCGGCACGCGCTGGAGCAGGCCTGACATCTGGCTCGCTTCGGTTATCGTGTCCATGCTCGCCATGGGCATGCACGTCCACATCTACGCCGTGGCTGTCGAAGATCGATGGCTGGTCGTAATGAGCTACGTTCCATTTGCGTTGTGTTTTCTCATGACGCGAATCTCGGCAGAGGTGCTCGCCTGGCTGGTGCTCAAAGGCACAAAGCTCGCCGAGTTCATCCTGACCAAGACGGCGCAGCTAGCAGTCGCGGTGCTCCCGGGCGACACACTCGCAACGGTGCGTGGCTCGGTGAACATCAACATCCTCGAGGAGGAAAAGATCACCGCTGCCATCAAGGAGTGGGTCAATCTCTCCGCGGTGATGGTCGCCCCGTACGCGGTGATGGTGTTCTGGATCACCAGTCCGCTCGCCGCCGCCATCATGGGAGCAGTGACCATGGTCGGCGCGATCTTTGGGCTTATCTACATCAGCCGCGGCAAAAAGACCGAGGTTGATGAGAATACGACCAAGACCATCGGTTGGTTCTGGAAGTATGGCAAGTGGATCACCGCTGTTATCTTTCTACTAGGTTCGTCGGTCGAGTGGGACGGATTCATGAACCGGTTCGCTGGTATCACACCGATGATCACCATCCCTGCGATAGAGTGGGGTTGGTATATCGCCTTCGCAGGTTTCTCCTTGATCGCCATGTGGGCATCTTGGAAAGTGTCTACGAAGTGGAAGGGCAAGCCGGAAAAGGTATTCAAGCCCATTGCGGCAGTTGCAGGGGTGCTCGCTTTTATCTTGGCACTAGCGCCCGTTGCGCGTGCGGCAACTCACGGCAGGGAATCCTTCCAGCTCTCTGCGAGGAGCGGACAGGCCGCGGAAAAGCCTGTCGACATGACGCTGCCCGCCGTGACATATGAGAAGCAAGCGAACGGTCGCGAGCAGCTCGTAATCACGTTCTACTCTAGAGCTCGACAGGCCAAGGGAGTGGTCGAGTTTGACTCCGCACTCGCGGTGCAGCTCGGCGTCGAGCGGCAGGTGATGGTCAAGACGTACAACGGGTACGCCGACTGCGGCGGCGAACGCTGCCGCCATCACGAGGTCAGGATTCCTGAACTCAAATCGCGTCCGCATGGCACTTTTAAGGTGATCATGCGGCGCCTTCTCACAACCGAGGTGGGCGAGGAGGTCGTCCTTTAGCGGGTTTCGTTCTTACTTACTTAGGGCTCTTGATGCGCAAGCGTTGAGGGCCCTCTTATTTTTGTCTCCTGTCATTTCGACCGAAGTCCAACTCTCTTTTCTGTCATTGCGAGCGAAGTCCGACGGAGCGTGGCAATCTCCCCTCTCTGTCATCTCGAGCGGAGTTGGACGGAGTCGAGAGATCTGGTTCGTGCTAATAACTGAAGCAACTATGTTAGAAGCGATAGGATTTCTCTCCCGCCTCCAACTAACATATGTCGGCGGGATCCCGAAGGAAGCGGGACACTCCGCTTTTACGCTCCGGTCGAAATGACAAGGTGATATGATTGACGCGGAATGAGTTTTATGGTAAAGAAATTACAGGAAAAACGCAGATGGATTCTCTCATCCGCAAGAATAACACTGGTTTTGATGGAAGGAGAAAGACCATGAAGTTGTACATTTTGACGCTCATCGCAGCCATCGCAGTTCTCGCCGGTTGTTCGGAAACGTTCACTCGCAGAGCTGACGGGGTCGAGCGGTATCACAGCCGCTCCACGAACTATGTCGTTGGCTCAGAGACTGTGATCGAGACCAACGATCAGGTCTATCCGGTCGCGCGGGCCAAGTACGGCCAGATGCCGGGCAACCTTCAGGACGGGTTTGCCGTCGAAGAAGCCGTCGCGGTGCATCAGCGGACCATGGATAACACGCTCTACCCAAACGGCGTCGGAATGGGCTATAACGGCTGGGCGGGCGGCGTGCCTGCCGGTTATGGCTACCGGCCATACGTGCTATCACCTCGGCCGATGTATATGCTCAACCGCGATCAGTACGGCAACACTCGTCTGGTCCCTGCCCCGGTCTACTACAACCCCCAGACCGGCTACCCTCTGGCCCCAAGCTACTGACTTGAGGGTCTATTTTTTTGCTAAAATAAGCTAAATAGTGCCTAACTCACTCTAGCTCTCTCTTAAACAAGAGAGAGAACCGCATCATCCTCGTGTCGGTGAGTTATTCAGAACCCTCTCTTGGGTAAGAGAGGGCAGGGTGAGTTAGGCTATCCAACAGTTGACAAAATGGCTAATTTGTGCTATATTAGCCAGTCAACTTGGAGGCTCAAAAGGCATCCAAATGGCCTCGTTAAGCTGTAATTATTCAGCCAAACGAGCGCACCTCGACATAACAAGGGATAAACCCTCGGCAAGGCCGAGGTAAACAATTCACCGGAGGTTCTCATGCTACGTAACACCTGTCGTCTGCTGTCTGTTGTCTTTGTGTTCGCCGCGCTGTTCATCGCCGGTTGCCACCAGAACGCGCCTCGGACGTCGCACAGTGTCGTCGACATCCAGGGCAGGAAGTGCGAGGAGATGCGAACTCTTGTCGACAACGGCCGGAACCGCGACTTCGCATATTCCTACAACTGCGAAGGCGGTGGTCCACCGATGGGCTACATGGCTGCCATCCCGTATATGTCTCCCGGCATGGGCACGAGCGAGCAGGCGGTGATGTATGACATTCAGAGTCATGCCAATCCGCCGGATTTGCTCTGCCCACCGAGGTGGCAGTACTACGAGGACGACAAGCCGACACCATTGGTCTTGGAACGACCCAAGGAGTGCGTCCCGACCAAGAGCGTCCAGTCCACACAAGAGATTCCGTTGCCTCAAAATCAAAAGCGCGAGAGCGCGCCAAGGAGTCACAAATGAAAGCGTATACCACGTACCATGTCATTCTCGTTCTCGTCGCGTTGGTGACGGTCGGGTGCACGTTTGGGCGACAGAGCCGCACGACGTCGCTGCCCGACTACGAGGGCAAGGCGACTGTGTCGGCATCGACGGCGACGGCTACTGGCGCGCAGCCCGTTGCGCCCGTGATGCCGGAGCAGTTGCTTCCCGTTGTGCAGCCGCCTCAGCCGGTGGTTACACGTCGGGAAGTCGGCGGACCGTATGTGTTGGCGTCGACTGAGATCGATGCGAAGAATCGCTGGTCCGTCGTGTTTGGTAACAAGGACAGGCGGAGTTTTCGTTGTGTGAGAGGTCCTGCTGACAAGCACGGCGTTCCAATATTTCGACAGAGGAGAAATCGAGCTCAACAGAACCTGTTCCATGGCGGTCCGAATTGGAATGTGCCGTGTCAGGCTGTCATACTGCCAAACATTTCTGGCAGCAAGCGACATGTCCCAGTTGCGACCCTCGCCATGGAGGCACAGGAGGGTCCTGTAGAGTTCACGTTCATTGTCGAGTCGTACGACTACGACGGCGTGAATCCTCCTGTCAAAGTAGGTTCGGACAGCGAATCATTCGTGTTCCCGTTTACGCACGAGAATAACGGACTCTGCAACGTGAACAGGGAGGCGGAGGATAACTGCCTGTACCACTGGTTCGCCTCGATTTCCGGTGGCGGAATAGTTGCTCCGTCTTTCTCCCTTGCTATCTCGTCCTCGGCGTTCGCCGACGGACTTCTCGCGATGCGGTGAGCAGGCTTGGCCTGCATCTTCACCCGGTCGCAAGCCGCGTAACTCGTTCTGAGCTACGCGGCTTTTCAGTTTTAAAATAATATTAAGGTATCCCTCGGAATTCGGGATTCGGGTGATGAAATAGAAATCCCCCGTGTGCACGGACAGGTTGTGACCTGTCCACACAAACGGGGGATTACCTCCTACCTGATCAACAAGGCTTTTAACGTTGTTGAACGATCGCCGCCAAGCATGGGTGCGGCGAACGCATCATTTTTCTCATGCCGCGAGATTATCGTCAATAGAGAACGGTGGATAAAATTTATAATTAAGAATTATGAATTAAGAATTATGAATTTTGGAAGTATCATTCGACATTCGATATTCAGCGAAGCGGACATTCAGCGATAGCGGATATTCGACGTCAGATAGAGAGCGGCGGTTTTGGTTCATTGTTGTTCACATCCTTTGTACGTTGTTCGGATGTAGCTGTTCGTTCTTCTGCAGGATCGACTTTAATCAAATTTTCCGGTTCGTGCGCACTCGGATCATCTATTTTTTTATTCATGTCCGCAAAATTTATTTTTTTACCCAAACCCATGCCCATCAAAGGGACTGTCGGCGATGAAATTGACGAATCTTTTGGACGTTCAGGCAAAGTTGGCGTGTCCTGCCATTTAAAAATTATAAATCCGATGATTGCTAAGATTATCAATGCGAGAATCGAAAGCAAAATCACTTGCGTGCCAAAAGATAAGTGCGGAAGTTTGTTTAGAATGCCGTTTATCGTCGATGACGCGGATGATGCAAATGAACTCGATGCCTTTTGCGGTGATTGGGTTTGATTGTTTGCAGCATTCATCGGTTCGGTGCCTGCGAATCTGTCGTCCCACTGCGCGAGAAGCCGTCGGTCATTTGCAGAAAGCCTGTTGTCACCGTACGGATCAGTATTGGTGATGTTGTTTGGATCATCTTGCAAACTATTTTCGCCTTTTTGCGCAACCAACTTTCGCAAAAACTGAAAATGCTTATCAAGCGTAGATTGTACGGCAGATGATCTTTGATCAATAGGCATGGCAAGCAATTTGGCAACAACGCCGCGATAACGTTCGGGACGTTGTTGCATTGCGATGCATGCGGCATTATCCCCTTGAGGGACTTGAAAACTTGCACTGTAAAGCTCCATAGCCTGCATGTTTTGTTCATCGCCCTGCAGAGACGAAAGAATGCCGACGGAAATCGTTTCGTACATGTTGTTCCACCAGGTCGCAAGCGGCAATGTCTCTCCGTGGCAAGGCGTCAGATCCAAAAGAGCGCGATGCAGTTCGATATAAGCTTGAGGGTCGTTGTTATTGGCGCGCCACGCGTCCAAACCCTGTTCGTAATACGCCATGTTTTCCAAATTTGCCAATTGCCAAAAAACATCCGGCGCGGCCTGTAAATCTTTTTCGCTAAAAGTCCAAGACGTGTTTTTGCCGGAGTAAATGATTGGAATCATCGTCGGATCGGCCTTAAGCTCGCGCAAAGCCACGTTCCAATTGGCTGTTGTAAATGTAAAAAAAGCTTCGACGGTTCCCGTGTTTATGTTTCCCGACCAGGCACGTCCGGTTTGAAATGCAAAAGGCACACTGTCTCCCGCAAGCGGCTGCAGTGCACGAACGTCCACGATGGCGTCAGCATCTTTTGCGACAGTCAAATTAAAAGAAACGGATGAAATCGGACTCGTAACGCCGAAATAATTTTTATTTTGCATTTTACCAATAGGTTGCTCTCTGCCATTGACGTATATCGTCGTGATAACGGGAACTTCGTCTTCCGGCCCCGGGGTCGGGATCGAGACCTCGATGTTTTGCGTCGCTGCAGGATTATGTAAACGATAAGTCATCTGCACGGGCACTGCCTGCGCACTTTTGCCTGTACCAATTTGATCAAAACGATAGGTCACGCGCATCTCGGCAACCTCAATGGGAGATTTTAGCCCGGTACCGATCATGCCAAGCTGCATCAATGGCAAGTTTGTTTCCTGCGCTTTGACGGGCAATGCAGATGTCGCTGTCAGTCCAAGTGCGAAGATCGAACAGATGAGGGCGGCGAGGATTTTTCTCATATAAAAATAGGCAATGTTTATTGCCTACACTTTAGACTCAATGTCTGATTTAGGTCAATTGTTCAGTTGCAGGAGGTTCCCACAGATTGGCTTGATTCAAGGTTTTTTCAGCCAAATCTTCCGCTTCGTCAATATCCATCATTTCATCCAAAATGAGATGATTGATCATGGCCGCGCGGCACTCGGGCTTTGGTTTTACGGCGCCTTTTTCATCGTAGCAAAGCTTGGTTAATGTTTCTGGGGTGCTCATATTGAAAAAATTATAGTCCATAAAGTCCGTAAAGTCCATAAAGTCCGTAAAGTCGGCCGGCCGAACACCCTCTATCCACCCCCTCACTTTGATAATATTGCGGGGGAGCCTTTCCCCCGTCGAACAGGGGAAAGGCGGTTGTGCGGTTGTTTTGTTTTCGTGTAGAGACGCCCTCCGAGGGCGTCTCTACAAAATAACTCACAAACCGTGCTTCACCATCACCACATTCGGTATCGGCGCGGAAGGGATTTCGAAAGTTTCGTCGTCTTTTTTGAAGGAAAGACCGGTTGACGGGCCGCCGTCTAAGTTGACTGCGATTTTGAATTTTTCAGGCTGTTCCTCCAACCACTCTGCGGCTTCGTAAAGAGATATGGCACTGTTTTCCGTGACGAGGATGAAAGTCTGACCTGTGGCATCTTGAGCTAGGATAGTACGCCGCGCGTATTTTTTGGAATCTTCCTTAACCAAAGATTTTCCATCTGCAAGCAAGGTCGGATAGGTTAAAAAAGCTTGTTCATTTTCCGCGGGTTTTTCTTGCGGATTGGAAGTCAAATGTGCCAGTTCGAGTTTGCCGTCGTGAAGCTTGATCAAACCGGAATAACTCGAAGGATTGTTTTGCTGTTCGCGGTTTGGCCAAGCTTTGGAGTTTGTAACATTAGGACCATGATAAAACCCGGCGGGTTGATAATCTTCGTCAAAATAAGATCCGTTGATGACAAGATTCGCGTTCAACATCTCACGCCAGGCTTTGACCGACTTAGGTTGTGTCGGGTCATTGGCGAGCGACCACATCCAGTCTTCCAGCTTCAGCGGGATGACAATCCAACTGACTTCACGGCCGTCTTGATACGAAGCTTCGCGTCGCGTAAAGCCAGCGGGCAGAGCTTGTTTTTGCACGTCATTGTCGTTTATCATCACCTGGCCTATGGGCGAAATTTGCGGCGGGTTATTGGAGCTCGAACATCCTGCGCCAAAAAGCAATAAAGCGATTAAAGTCGATGAAGCTGCAATGGTCATGCGCATAGTTCGATTTACTCACTATGTCCTGAGTTTACCGAAGGGCAAAGTGAGTTTTTAGTATGCAATAAATGTCGAAAATTGTCACTTGAATTCAAGCGATGACGATTGACAATGTATTCGTTACGTGTTAAGCAGGTTACATGAAGGAGGTCTGAACATGAGTTCTTTTGTCAATTCAGCTCATCTCCGTGCCATTTCGCAAGCTGTGCAGGATGAGATCTACAAGTGGCTGTCTTGCATTGCTGACAAGATAGACCCTCAATGGGAGGAGATCGTACTTGAATACCGCGGGCGCAACAAACCGGAAGTCTTCCGAAATTATGTTCGGTTGATGAAGGTTCCCATCAAAGCTTATGTCAAAAAAGTCGATGGCTCGGAGGTTGATATTCGCAAGCTTGTTAGCGAGATCGAAGATGAGATGTTGGCGATTGCAGCCGTAGTCGCCGAGCTTGATCCTTCGGGATCAAGATGGGTGTTCAAACAGGGACTCGACATGTGCCGCGTACCGACGTTTGTCGCTTGGAAAAGGGATTTGCCGATAGGTGAGCATAGAAACTCTTGGGGTGACTGGTCCGACCGCCATCGAGATTCCAGAGGCGGAACGTTACGCAATATGCGCCATCCCGTTAGGGTCGCCTTGAATGCAGCTCTGCACGATCATGTTTCCAAAGCATTGGAGGCGCTCGATCCCAATTGGCACCGGCTTTATGTGCGTTTTTGCCCCGAGCATGAGCAGTTCCGAGGCCATTGGCAATTCGTAAGGGGACTGAAGAATTCCGACCGTTTGTCGTTGAGACCCATGTTTGCATGGGTGCATGGTCCAAAATTCGGTTCGGTCGATTGCACGAAAGTGATATCGCTGTGCATTCCCGCGTCCCTTCTATTGATTTCTCATGCGGTTTGCCACCATGGAGCGGCAAGTCATCGTTTAAGGGTAGATAATCCGCATCACGTATATAAAATCATCCCGGGCGTAACGTTCATTTTCTATCGCCATAGAGAGTGGATTGTTGTTGAGGGTGACGAAAATGCGTTTACGATGTGGACGTTCGTTGACGGCAAAGTGGTGCAAAGGAAATCTTCATTGAAACAAGTGTTATCTTTTGCGCCAAATTGGCTTGACTGGTTTTCTTATCTGCCACGCCTGATGGACAGAGGTTCCAATGATTATGTTGAGACCTTCACTCACGGAGGCGAGCAAATGGGATTTCGCCGAATGAAGATGCGCTTGCCTGCATGGGGGGATATTGTGAAGAGTTGAATGCAATATCGTGATCCGCACAATCTAACTGCCGCGTCTAAGCCCTACGCGGTCTTTTTTTTGTTAAGATAGTCCGATCTCGACAGTTTAGACCTTTTGAGTTAGACTGACGGGCAATTGAGCTGGGAGAGGTGTCAGAGTGGTCGAATGAGCCGGACTCGAAATCCGGTGTAGCCGCAAGGTTACCGAGGGTTCGAATCCCTCCCTCTCCGCCATGCACCGTATGGTGCATGGCTCCGCCAGCAGTTGACGGGGCCGTGCATCGTACGGTGTTTTGTTTTAAAAAACCCGACAAGGAACGTTTGATTATTAAGTTTTTGAAAAAAACTTGCCACAAGTCAGGTGGGTCTTGTAGGATTAAATAAAGGTCGATATTCTAATTTATCCAACCCAGCATTCGTAATTCGTAATTAGTAATTCATAATTTCCACCAATATGTATACATTAGCTTGCAAAGATATCGGCGACGGTTCTTCGGACTGTCACTACGTGTCCAAGGGCGAAGATGTGAACGGCGTCATCAGCGACATGACGGCTCATGCCAACAGTGAGCATGCGGAAGAAGTTAAAAAGATGATGGAAAACATGACCGAAGACGAAATGGTTTCCATGATGAAAACGAAAGTAAAGACGGTATGAACGACATGTACTGAAAAGGATCGCAAAACGCGGTCCTTTTCTAATCCGGCCCCGGCTATTTACAAAATCTGACCTTTTACATATACTTTCGGCACATTCAATTAGCTCGCAATTGTTCATTGTTAATTTTTAATTGTTTAAGGACGGCTAGCTCAGTTGGTTAGAGCGTCACATTGACATTGTGAAGGTCAGAGGTTCAACTCCTCTGCCGTCCACCACATCAAATCCCCCACAACGGGGGATTTTGATTTTTAAGTTATGAGATTGGCTAAATTCTTTAAATCATCTACACTGCTCATGTTATGTCCATTGGCCAAACTTGGCGCAAAACTGCGATCGCGATTTTATTCGCGCTGACCCTGGGAGTTTCCATCTTTATTTGGTGGTCAACATCCGGGGTTTTGTTGTTGAGCGGCGGTCTGTCAATAATGCTGCGTTCAATCTCAAATTTGTTAGCAGTGCTGGCAGTCTTTTTTATTTTGTTGCAGCTGATGTTGATCGGCAGAGTCAAATGGATTGAGCAGGTTTTTGGTTTGGACAAATTGGCGCGCGTGCATCACGCAGTCGGTTTTAGCGTCATATTTTTTATTGTCAGCCATCCGCTTTTGCTGATCGCAAGTTCGTCTTTGTTAACTCATCGAAGTTGGTATGTTACGTTTTGGAATTTTGTAAATTACATGGAAGATGTCGGAAGCGCGGCTGTTGCAGTCGGACTGTTTCTCGTTTTGATCATATTGGCCATCTTGATCGTACTGAAGAAATTGAAGTATGAGGCTTGGTATCTGACGCATCTGGCGATGTATGCCGCGGTGCTTTTGGCGTTCGGTCATCAACTGAATTTGGGAGATGATTTTGGCGCAACATGGACGATTGTGTTTTGGTATTTTCTGTACGTCTTTGTATTCGCGAATGTTCTGTATTATCGATTCTTTTCGCCTGTTTGGAATACTTGGCAGCATAAGTTTATTGTCGACAAAGTCGTGCATGAAAATGATGACACGGTTTCGATTTATATTTCCGGACGCGATTTGGATAAATATAAAATCAAAGCCGGACAATTTTTCTTTTTCAGATTTTTGGACCGCAGCCGCTGGTGGCAGGCGCATCCTTTTTCGCTTTCATGTTTGCCCAACGAAAAATATTTGAGAATCACCGTCAAAAATTTAGGGGATTACACAAGCAAGCTCTCGAGCGTCAAATCCGGCACGCGGGTTTATATCGACGGACCGCACGGAATTTTTACCGCAGATAAAATGAACACGGACAAATGTCTTTTGATCGCAGGCGGCGTCGGCATCACTCCGGTTAGATCGCTGGTGGAGGATTTACTTAAGCGCGGCAAAGATGTTGTCCTGTTTTACGGTAGCCAAACCAAAAAAAGTTTGATCTTCGGCCAAGAGCTGGCGGATCTGACCAGAAACAGCAGGCTGAAAGTCGAATATGTTTTAAGTGCGGACTCGGAATGGCAAGGCGAGAAAGGTTTTATTGATCATGAAAAAATCCAGCGTCTCGTGCCGGATTATATGGAACGCGATATTTATATTTGCGGACCAAAGTTGATGACGAAAAACATTTTACCGGCTATTAAAAGTTTAAACATGCACAAGAATCAAATTCATTTTGAGAAGTTTAGCCTTTAAACTTTTTTCTCCAATTTACTGATTCTTATTTCATGGCGATCAAGCCTGTTGCGAGAAGATACGAGTTCTTGATCAAAACGGATCTGTGTTCGGACGTGAGCATCCAACAATTTGTAGGTTTTTTCGACGACATATTCTATTTTGTCTAAACGTTTCAGCATGACTGTGTGTTCCTCGCGGTTGTTAAGGGCTTCCATAGACAAAAAGTCCAACTGTTGTTCGTTTGATGCAAGCTTTTCGAATATTTCCTTGTGTTGAAGTGTATTTTCTGTCGCAGACGACGCTAGTTTTGCCCAAATCTCTTTACGCTGTCGCTCGTTTACTGCCTTTATATCAATTTCCTCACGGATTTGCTGCAAGGCATCTTTTTGTGGCTTGGCTTTCATATATATAATTTGTACCAAGTTCAGGCTGAATCAACAAGTAGGTAGAATTGGCTTATGTTGAGAGTAATTTTAGTTACCTGACAAATCTGTATATATTTTGTTTCGACGTTTTTATCAACAGCCGAAAAAACGAGTCAACCGCGCATCTATTTTTTCTTGACAGTGTTTTTGTTGAGAAAATCGATTATTTTTTCGTCGCTTTGGATGCAGTGCTGACCGTCCCAAAGCAGGGGAACGCCGGCTTTGTCGAGAGTGATTGCGCATTGCCGAGTAACGGCAACAAGCTGCAGGGCGTTGTCTTGATTGTGAAAAACTTCTTTGATGCTGATGTTCATCTTTTTATCCAAACCGTCTTTTGTAATGCGATCCGTCACCGTTTCGCAGCGCGTGCATCCATCGCCCACAAAAAGCACGACTTGTCCGTCTTCCAAAATCGGCAGCGGAATCTCGTGCGGAGTTGTCAGCGCCACGCGGTTGGCGCATCCGGCGGCAAGAAAACAGGATGCGGACAGTAAAAGAATTCCAAGAAATTTCATGAGTGGATTATAACACGAAACAAAATAACTTCCTTTCCCTCGTCTGACGGGGGAAAGGTGTCACCGCAATAAGGTTAATTGAGGTGACGGATAGAGGGGAGGCTCATCAGCGCCGCCAAAATCCAAAATTGAATTGCAAGATCATTTTTGAAATACGGCATGTCAACCATTCCGTGGACAAGGATGACAATCAGAGGAACGAGCCACAACCAACGTACATCATCGTACCACGTACCACGTACCACGTTTTCGTCCGGCCGACGTTGTACGTTGTGCGTTGTACGTTGTACGACCCTGACCCATGTCACACAGATCCAAATAAACGCCAACAAACCCAAAAGTCCGGTTTCAATCCAGAGCATGAGGATGATGTTGTGCGGGTGCGGAAAAATTTCCATCCAGGTTGCGGTGTGATACGGAGCGATCGCCGTCTGGTAACTGCGCAGACCCGTACCAAGCAGGGGATGAGCTTTGATGATTTGAATCGACTCTTGCCAGATGACCGTCCGAACCATACTCGACCAGCGTTTGGTCGAGAAAATTGTTGCGTCGATGTTCGTCGAATTTAATTGCGTGCTAAGAATTTGATATCCGACAATTGCGGCGACAATTAGTCCTAAAGCGGACAGGGCGGCTCCAACGCGTCGCGTCTTTTTATTGATAAGCAGCGTCAAAACAACGCCGACCCCAAATGCGATTATGCCCCCCATTGATTTTGCCAGCACCGCCGCAACTCCCGCGAGTATTGTCGCCGCCAAGAAAAATATAGAATTAAAATTTACTCCATAATTCTTAATTCTTAATTCATAATTCATAATTTTTAAAAGTTCCAACCAGCATACGACTCCAAACGGTACGATAAACAATGAAAGTCCGTTTGGAAAACCAAACACTCCCGTAGCCCGTCGTCCCGGCCAAACGTCCCACGGATGCGGAATTCCCCAACCGATCGCAAATTGCACAATGGAATAAAGGCCGAGTAAGATCGTTATTGTTGCGATGCCATACATTAACCACTGTTTTGCCCCTCCCTTATCAAGGGGGGCGGGGGGGATCAAGTTCGTCAGCATGACGAAAATCAAAACCGGTTCGAACATGAATGCGCGCCAATGACCGAACGCGCCCCATTTGTCTTGCGCAACAAAAACCGCAATCAACGTCGCAATCAGCCACGCCGTAATTGGCCACGCCCAGCGGCGCAGCGCGGCGTTATTCTGTAGAGACGCAAAATCTTGCGTCTTGCTCACCAACCAAATAGCAAACGAAACCAACACAAAAACCTCCAACGCCGTCGTCGGCAGCGGTCCGATGTTGAAGCGGATGACGTATAAAGGCAAAACGATTGGCAACAGGAACGCCCATACGTCGAATATCGAATATCCGCTACGCTGAATATCCGCTACGCTGAATATCCGCTTCGCTGAATGTCGAATATCGAATATAGAAAGTAATTTTCCAAAATTCATAATTCTTAATTCATAATTTTTAATTCTACGAGACCAGATTGCCACGTCGTCGGACTCCTCGCAATGACAGTCGGAGGGGAGATTGCCACGTCGTCGGACTCCTCGCAATGACAGTCGGAGGGGGGGGGGATTGCCACGTCGTCGGACTCCTCGCAATGACAGGGGAGTTTAAAGGACGTCGATAGTTGCTTCGCCGCGGCGCATGGCGAAAATTTCTTTGAGTGTTTCTTTAGAAATTGCACCGGTAATAACAATTAAGGCGGCGTAGACGATCACGCCGACGGCGATCGGGATCGGCAGCCAAAGATTCTGCAGCGGAAGGATTGCGAGCGCCATTACGAGCGATGCGAAAAGTGATTTAAGCGTCACGCTCCACGAAAATCCTTTGGGGGATGTTTCAAGCGCAATCAAAGTCGATGCGACGGCAACTGCGGTTTCCGAAGCGACGGTCAGCCAAGCTGCAGCAACCATGCCGTACTGCGGAATCAGCGTCACATAACCGATAACCGTTAAAATTGCGGTGATGATATAAACCGGCAGCATCTTCATCTGTTTATTGACGGCGACCACGACGTGCGAAGAGATCGTTCCAAAATAAATGACGGCGGTTGCGATTGCGAGAATCTTCAAAATTTGACCCGAAGCGGCATAGTCTTGTCCGGAAATAAAAATCATGGCAGGCACGCCCATGACAATGATTCCCACGGCCATCGGGATGGCGATTAAAATCATGACGTTGTAACTTTGCCGCAAAAGATGCGCAAAACGGTCAGCGTTCTTTTTGGCCCAAGCGTGCGCCAAAAGCGGCAGCATAACCCCTGCAAGCATGAACGGAAAAGTCACAAGGATTTCCAGGACGCGATAAGCTGCGCTGTAAATGCCGACTTCCGCAGCCGGTCGAACAAGTGAAAGAATCAGCGTGTCAGCCTTGAAATATGCGAGGTTAAAGAAGATAGAAACGCCGATGGGCCAGGATCGCGTTAAAAGTTCTTTCCAAAAAGCCGTGTCCCAGTTCCATTTGAAAGATGCGTAATGCCTGGCGACCCACCAGTTTATTATCAAATTGCATGCGCTGCCGATCGAAACAAAAATCACGATGGGGATCAATCCGAGATTCAGCGCAATGGCTACAAGCAGTCCGATGAGCAAAATTGCGCGGCCTAAAACTTCGCTGATCGCGACGATGTGCATCTTCAAATGCCGTTGCTGCACGCCGATTACAACTTGATTCAGCGACGCGGAAAAGAAAGATGCCCACAGAGCAAAGATGGCGAGTTTGACTTCCCAGGCGTAGGGGAATAACAAGCCGATGAACGGTGCTATGCCCAAAACCAAAATGCCGGTGGCAATCCGGAGCGTCATAGTCGCGCTCACCGCGCGATTTTCGTATTTTTCGTCTCCTTTGTGTTCGCCAAGCATTTGTACGAGCATCACGTTGATGCCAAGATCGAGCATGATGGCAAAGATTTGAAAGAAAGCGTTTGCCGTGGAATAATACCCAAAGCCGATCAGGCCCAGATGCCTTGTCATGATGGCAATGCCGGCAACTCCAAGCAAAGTTGAAATAACTTTGCCCACGGCCTGCGAACCGGTGTTCCATGCGATCGCGCGAGTTTCACTCATAAGCTGTATTCTGTCACAAATTAACTATAATGTCACCCTTAATCGGTTGTCATTCCGAGTGAAGTGCCCAAACTAATGGCACCCATTCGACTACGCTCAGGGTAAACTCCGCGAGGAACCCCTTGTTTAACGGTTTTGAAGTTTTGAAAGGGATCTCTCCACTCCACTGCGTTACGGTCGAGATGACAAAAGAGGGAGGTGCTCGAAATGACAGAAAGAATGCGAACAACATCAAATTATGTCCAAAAAAATCTCTCCCGGCGGCGACCACATGTCGGATGCCTCGCAACAGCCTGCGCAACAAATGATTCAGGCCTCCAGAAACCAAAGACCGGCGGATGATCCTTCTGGTGGAATTTCGGCGAACCCGCGCATGAAACTTGCGGTTAATAAAATAGTTCACACGCCCGAAACTCCGGCGGATTACGCCAAAAGGGTAAAATTGGACAAAGAATTGAGGAGTATAAAGAGTGGTCAAGATATCAAATAGCAGATAGCAAATAACAAGAGCAACTAAGTAACTCTTGTTATTTGCTATTTGTTATTTGTATCGATCGCTCAACCATCATGTTTTTGACCGAAGCCTCAAAAAATGCTATAATAATCAACGGTTGTTCAGAAAGTTTAAAAACAAAATGCACCTATGCGGTTCTTAGCCAAAATATTCGGCCAAGAGGCCAAACTATTTAATGTCTCTATTCGGAGATATTTGATGGTTTGGCCTTTTTTAGGTCTTTTTTTATTGGCGGCTTTACCGGTGCAAGCTTATACCATTGTTGAAAAGTCCAAAGTTCAATTGTTACCGGGCGAAGTTAAGCATATTTTTGTCTCAATAAATAATCAGACGGGTCAGATTTGGACGGGAGGCAATGGAAAAATTGCGCTTTATCTTTACGGCAGTTCCAGCGTTTTGCACGACAGCAGCTGGAAAGCGGCTGATTTGCCGGCCAATATAGATCAAAAAACGGTTTTGCCCGGGCAAGTCGCGACAGCATCGTTTAATGTAAAAGCGCCGGCCAAAGTCGGCACTTACACGGAACGGTTTTTGCTGGGAGACGGTAAGACATGGCAAAAGGACACGGTTATAGAAATATCTTTCGTTGTGCAAGGAGTTGCGGCTTCTATTGCGCCAACGCCTGCAGCAACCGCACAACCTTCGACCGGAGCATCGTCTAACACGTCTAACGAAACAGTCGCGAGCGGCACATTGGACGGCGAGGCGTATGCCGCCAAACTTTTGTTAAAACCAAGCGGACCGTTTTCGATTTCCGGCAATGGCACGTTGTCTGTGAACTTTGGAATAAAAAATATCGGCTCGGAAAGTTGGAAAAAACAAACTATTGTTTTAAAAGAAGTGATTCCCAATTTGGGAGTTAGGCTTGCGAGCGTGCGCCACGATTCTTGGGTTTCGGGTACGGACGTCGTTGACGTTAGCAATCCTGTTGCTCCTGGAACATTGGGTCTTTATGGTTTTAAAATTAAAGCTCCGGCCAAAAGCGGAACCTATACCGTGCGTTTTGCAGTAGAAGCTGACGGTAAAGAAGTCGACGGGGGAGAGATTGATATTCCGGTAACTGTCACGGCGGATGGCTACATCGCGCCCGAGCCGACAACTCAAACTACAACTCAAACTACAAATTCGCAGACGTCGGTCGTTACAAATGCAGATCCGGCTAACTTGCCTTCAGAGCCGATCATTCGTGTTGGTCTTTATACCACAACTGACGACGCATCTGTTCTTCGCGGGATTATCACCGGCATGAACTTGACGCAAAACGGCAATACTATTTGCACAGTTGGAGTCGGGCAAGAGATTAGAATCGTTTTTGACCGTGCAAACAAGGTTTATAAGGCCACGGGCAGCGGGTGTACAACTCAATCCGGCAATTATTATGTTGCTGTCGCTACGGACGGAGTTTCGCCGCTCGAAGTTACGGACTTTTCACGCCCCGTTTCTTGGCTGCCGGGCGCAAATGACAATAAATTCCGCGGCAAACTGGAACTGCGTTATGCGCCAAAAACGGATACGGTTTGGTTAATCAACGAGCTTCCGGTTGAAACTTATCTTAAAGGCATTGCGGAAACGTCAGATGTGAGTCCCATGGAATTTCAAAAAACATTGCTTACAGCTGCACGCACTTATGCCATGTATCACGTGCAGCGTGCAACGAAACATGCAGACGAATATTATATTGTAGATGCCAAGTATGACCAGGTTTATAGAGGCTACGGACAAGAAGCCCGCAGTCCGCATATTGTCGAAGCGGTTGATGCTACGCGCGGTTTAGTAGTCCAGTATCAAGGCAAAATCGCCATCACGCCATACTTTTCGCGTTCAGATGGACGCACTCGCGATTGGAGCGAGGTCTGGGGCGGGGAAGTCGCTTGGTGCAAAGGTGTGTCCGTTCCACAAGATATCGGTAAAACTCTTTGGGGCCATGGAGTCGGCATGAGCGCATCGGGCGCATTGCAAATGGCTGCTCATGAAGGCAAGACCTACGATCAAATCCTAAAATATTTTTATACGGGAATAGATTTGGTGAGGATATACAAATAAACTGGAAAGTAGAAACTGGAAAGAGCAAATAAGTTAAAGAGTTGAGAATATCAACTCTTTTTTACTAAGTAACTCTTTCCAGTTTCTAGTTTCCAGTTTCTAGTGTTACGGCTCCAATCCTCTTGCCGTCTTTTCTTTTATCGCGTTGTGATGTTCGATTTCTGTCGACTCGATTGCTTCCATTGCTTCGTCCAAATGTTCTTTGCGGTCAATTTCGGCAAGCTCAAGGATTTTTTTTGCGATTTCATTCGGATGATGGACGTCTTCAAAAGTAAAATATTCTTTTTCACCGGCTGTTTGTACAAAGACCATACCAAAATCCAGCATGGTGCGTACAAAGCCGTCCACTTTTGCCGTCACGTCTTGCACGCGATAGAGACGGAGCTCGGAAGTTGTGCGCGAGAAAAGGCCGTTCTGTTCTATATTCATGATTCGGCGGTTGGTGACGATCCACATATCCAGCCAATAATCCAAAAAGTTTTGATAAATGAACATGATGACGAATAAAAAGAAAAGTCCGCCAAACATAACAAAAACGGCCATTAACTGTTGGTTGAGATAGTATGTCGGATGCAAAATAAGAATAAAGAGATATGCGGCAAAAGGTAAAACTATGACAATTATAAAAGAAATAATCAATGCAAGAATCGTTATCGGATGACGACGGTACAGCCCTACCGGTTTTTCGTCCGGAAGCGCGCCGGGTAATTTATTTACATGAAACATATATTTGTAATAACCAAGATACAAGCACTAATAACCAATTAGAACAACGGGGTTTGGCCGACGTTTAACAGCGCGCTAATGTCTAATCCGGATTTGAGGTCAACGCCCGCAAGATATCCGATTGTTCCGACAATGACCACAGCTACGATAAGTGCGAAAACCGCAGTCGAAATTTCCGTGACCGGATGAGCTAAGCCAAAGCGCAGCATTTGCAAAACGCTAAAACCGGCGAGTATGAAAAACAGGCCAAGCACAATCACCCAGAGGATAAGAAAATAAATGAGAGGGATCATGAGGGTATTATACAATTAAAAATGAACAATGAACAATTAACAAATTTTTTGTCATTTTTACGAAGGACGTCGGTGAGTTCTCGGTCGGATGCCGGGAGTCCGTACTCTCTTGTCATTTCGACCGGAGCGTTAAAGCGAAGTGGAGAAATCTTATCGCTTCTAACACGGCTACTTTGTAATTCAAGGGCGGATTGCCTCGCAATGACAGGAGGGGAATTACAATGTCTGCTGGGTTTCCGGCAGCGGATATCCCAAGTGCTTGTAAGCGAGCTCTGTGGCGACTCTGCCGCGCGGCGTGCGGGCGATAAAGCCTTCTTGTAATAAAAACGGCTCCAACACGTCTTCGAGCGTGTCGGTTTCTTCTGCCATGGCAGCGGCGAGGGTGGAAAGCCCGGCAGGTCCGCCGTTGAATTTTTCAATTAAAAGTTTGAGTGCGCGGCGGTCCGTATCATCCAATCCGCGGTCATCAATGTTTAGTGCTTTGAGTGCTCCGGTAACGGCGGATTCGTCGAATACTCCATTATTCCTGACTTCGGCGAAATCGCGAACGCGTCTTAAAAGTCTGTTAGAGATGCGCGGAGTGCGTCTTGATCTTGTTGCAACGCCGGTTGCCGTCGCTCTATTGATGTTGATTCCCAAAAGTCCGGCACTGCGCTCCACGATCGCCGTCATCTCGTCAGGTCCGTAGAATTCGAGGTGAAAAATGGAACCAAAGCGGTCGCGCAACGGACCGGAAAGCAGACTTAAGCGAGTTGTTGCGCCGATCAAAGTAAAGTGTTTAAGGTCGAGTCTTAATGTCCTTGCCGCAGGACCTTTGCCGATCACCAAATCCAGTGCATAGTCTTCCATCGCGGGATAAAGCACCTCTTCGATGTTGCGGTTCATGCGGTGAATTTCATCGACAAACAAAATGTCGCCTTCTTCCAAGTTGGTGAGTATCGCCGCCAAGTCGCCGACTCTTTCGAGCGCCGGTCCGCTGGTGACTTTTACGTGCGCTTCCATCTCGTTGGCGATAACGTGCGCCAAAGTTGTTTTACCCAAGCCGGGCGGGCCGTAAAAAAGTACGTGTTCGCATGGTTGGCCGCGTTTTTTAGCCGCCTCCAAAAAAATGCCGAGGTTTTCTTTAACCATGGGTTGACCGATAAACTCCGCCAAACTCTTTGGCCGCAACGAAAGGTCGATCCTTTCTTCGCCCTCAAGCTCCTCGGGTGCGATGATGCGTTCTTCCATACGAGAATACGTTAACACAGGAAACTGGAACTGAAAACTAGAAACTGAAAACTAGAAACTAGAAAGAGTTAATTAGTTTGCTTAGTTGCTCTTTCTAGTTTCCAGTTTCTAGTTTTGACGCATTTGTTATTTGCCATTTGTTAATTTATAATGTCCCCATGCAACCGCGCATGAATCCTTTCAGACTTCAAACTCCCGTACAACCAAAGCCGGCCGCTTTGCCGTCCGGTCCGGTTCAGGCTGCTCCGAGAATAAGCGGTGTGCGCGGACAGAGCGGGGAAGAACGCGCAAAAGTTTTAAGTTCAATGTCACAAGATCCGGCAGTGATGGCGTCGCGCATCCACTATCTTAAAACACTGGGTAAAGAGATTTATACAGAACTGCAAGGCGAGGAAGAAATCGGCTCATCGCGTCTTAACTGGCTGCACAATAAATTGACCCAACAAGATATATGATTAATCTTTTCGAAATGCCGGCGCAATCTCCGGACAGGTTGCCGTCATCTGAGCTGGTAAAGTTGGAATCGCTGGAAGCGCAAAAATATTTTAGCTGCTTGTCCAATGCCTTAGATACAAGAGTCGTTGAATCAATCAAGCGCTCTCCGAAACAACTGGAAATTCTTAAACAAGTTAAAGAAGAGGCGCAGGCATATGCGGATTTAATAAAAAAGCTTACTAAAGAGATCGATTAAACTCTCATTTTTTTATAGATATCGCTGCCGATTGCGGGAATCAGACCGAGTACGACGGTCATCAAGAAAAGGCTGGCGGAAACGGAAGTCAGGCTTAGTTTAAAATTCACTCTTGGCAGGTAGATCATGCCGATAAAGGCGATGAGCATTACGGTGTAGACAATGAGGAAAGTTTTATTTTTAAAAATATCACCGGACAATAATACGGGTTTGCGGTAAGAGGCGGCAGTGATGACGTTGAAAAGATTGCTCCAAAGTATCACGCTAAAGCCGAGCGTACGCGCAGTTTCCACGCTGGCCCCGTATTTTAAAGCTAAATAATAAGTTGCAAAAGTCAAAGCAAAGATACTGATGCCCTGCACCAGTATGCGCAAAAATCTTTTGATTGAGATGATAGGTCTTTTTGGATCAAGGGGTTTGCGTTTGGCGATATCCGCCTCTGCCGGCATTGCCTCAAACACCAAAGAACAAGTGGGGTCTATAATCAGTTCTATCAGCACGATGTGAATCGGTAAAAGCAAAGAGGGCATGCCCATAAGCGGAACGACCAGAGCGATTAATATCACGTAAATGTGAATGCCGAAAATGTAAGAGATTCCTTTTTGTATGTTATCATAAATGCGGCGCCCGTCGTGGATGGTGCTTACGACCGTATTCAATTGATCGTCCATCAAGATCATATCCGCCGCTTCGCGCGCCACGTTTGTCCCGCCTAAGCCCATGGCAATACCAACATCGGCTTCTTTAAGCGAGGGCGCGTCGTTGACTCCGTCGCCGATCATGGCGACGACTTCTCCAGCCGCCTGCAGTGCGCGTACGATCTTGAGTTTTTGTTCCGGTTGAACGCGCGCAAAGATTTTGATGCCGCGAATTCGCGATGTCAGTTCCTCATCCGTCATTGCATCTATTTCCATGCCGGTCATTATTTTATTTTTGTGATTGATGCCAACTGCCGTTGCGATGTGCAGTGCTGTTTTTGGATGGTCGCCGGTTATCATACGCACGGCGATTCCGGCGCGTTCGCAGGCCAATACAGCTTGTTTGGCTTCGGTTTTTGGAGGATCGCGAAACGCAAGCAGAGAAATGAATTCAAAATTATCGGCTTTTGATAAAGTCGCCGGCAAAGCGCCGCGAACATTCTTTTTCGCCAAAGCCAGAACGCGCATGCCGCGCGCAGAAAGTTTATCGACGTTTTTAAGTAAGAGTTTCTTTTCTTCCGCGGTCAGTTTTGATCGTTCGATGATTTGTTCTGCGCCGCCTTTGGCGTAAAGAGTCGTTTTGCCGGCATTCTTCCAAGCGTAACCTATAAATTTCAATTTGTTGTCAAAACCATATTCGCGCGTCAGCGCATTTTTTGATTGAAGGCTGTCTATATCAACGTCGGATTGTTTTGCGGTTTCAAAGATGGATAGATCTGCCGGATCAAACGGCTCCGACGGACAGGCAAGCATCGCATCTTTCAAAAACTCCTCACTCTTCATGTTCCGCCCCTCGCTGCCAATCATATCCTGCAGTTCCATACGGTTGACTGTCAGTGTTCCCGTCTTATCAGTGCAAAGCGTCGTTATACTGCCGAGCGTTTCGATGGCGTTGATTTTTTTTATTAGGGCATTCTTTTTTGTCAGGCGATAAGCGCCGAGCGCGGCAAAAACAGCCAATACGACCGGCAGCTCTTCGGGAATTACGGAAATGGCAAGGGTAAGTCCTTTTAGCAGGCTGTCGATGAGATTTTTTGTGTTGGCAAAATTAATAAAAAATAGGGAGATGCAGGAAAATAAACCAATAATGCCGAAGATCTGCACGAGTCTTCTTGTTTTTTTCTGCAGGGGAGTGGGTGATTCGTTGATCTCAGCCAACGACTCTCCAATGCGTCCGTACTGCGTCTTGGTTCCAACGGCGGTGATTTTTATTACAGCCTGGCCGGTCAGACACAGCGTTCCCGCGAATACGGAGTTTGAATCTCGAAATTCGGTATTCGGGGTTCGGTATTCGGGGTTCGGAGATCGAGTTTCGAGATTCGCCTTATGTACGGATCCGGATTCGCCGGTTAGCATCGATTCGTCGACCGAAAAGTTGGATGAGTCCAAAATCATGCCATCTCCTGCGATACGTTCACCCTCGCGCACGACCAGCGCGTCGCCCACAACAAGCCCATCGTTATTGATGGAGATCAGTTTCCCGTCGCGGATAACGCTTATCTTTGGGGTTGAGAGTTCTTTCAGCGCGTCCAAGGCTTTGTCGGTCTTCGCTTCTTGATACAGATCAATGCCAATCATCAGCAAGACGCCGATCATCATCAAAAAGCCATCCCATGCTTCGCCGACCAAAAAGTAGATGAGCGCGGTCGCGAGAAGCAGTAATAACATCGGCTCGTTAAAGATCTGCATGACGTAATCAAAAAAGCCCTTCTTTTTCTTCTTGAAAAGAACATTGCCGCCGCTTTTTTGTCTGCGCACGGCTTCTGATGTTGAAAGACCTTTAAAATGATCGTACTGCAACGACATGCGGACATTATAACATGGAACATGTAGCACATAACATGGAACAAAGAACATGGAATAGTATGTCATTGCGAGCGGAGTTGGACGGAGCGTGGCAATCTGGGCTGTCATCTCGAACGCAGTACATTTCTGTCGAGACGACGGAAGCTGTATAATGCATTCATGCCCAAAATTCTTAAGATGCTTTCCGAGTCTTATCTTGCGGTGATGGTCGCGTCCCTGCTTATCGGACTGTTCATTCCGTTTGCGAGGTACTTGATTCCGTTGAATACATTGTTGTTGCAAATCATCTTTTTTTTATCTTGTCTCAAAATAGATCTCAAACAAATGAAAGGATCTGCCAAGGATTGGCGCTTTTTGTTGTTGTCTAACTTTTTGATGCTTATCGCTTTTCCGATTATCGTTTGGTTTTTGATCGGTCAGCTTTATCCTGATGTCGGTCTGTCGCTATTCTTGTTGGCTGCGATGCCGGTTGGTATGACTGCGCCGCTTTTGGTTGAAGTTGTGGGAGGCAAACAATCCGTTGCAATGGTTTTGACTGTCACCACTTCGTTGCTCGCTCCGGTGACGATTCCTCTGCTCACAAAATATCTTTACGGCACTACGATCACAGTCGACGCTTTTGGAATGTTTAAACAGTTGATGCTGGTGATCTTTGTTCCGTTTATTCTTGCGCTTATCGTTCGTCGCACCGTCCCGACGTTTATCGCAAAAATCAAACCAGCAACAAAACCCATTTCGATATTGCTATTGGGCGCATTGATTATCGGCGCTGTCTCAAAACAATCCGCATCGATAATTTTGATGTCAAAAGATTGGTGGCAGTTGTTTGTTTTGATCGGCGCGCTGTTCGTCTTTTTTCTTTTCACGCATTTTGTCGGTTACTATATTTTTTGGTGGAAAAATCACGACGAGAAAAATACCGCTTCCATCACTCTTACTTACATGAATTTTACTCTGGCCATTTATTTGGCTTCGCAATTTTTTCCTCGCCCCGGAGTTCTATTGCCGTTGGTTCTCTGCATTTTGCCGTGGGCGACCTTGTTGCCGCTTTGGAAGCAGGTTTCGGAGACTTTTTTAAAGCCGGGTAAGTAAGCGATCGGTCGGCCGTTCCCACCCTCTATCCACCCCCTCTTTTTGATAATATTGCGGGGGAGCCTTTCCCCCGTCGAACAGGGGAAAGGCAGTTGTTTTGTTTTGGAGTAGAGACGCCCTCCGAGGGCGTCTCTACGGGATAACCATATAACCTACAACTCCTTTCCCTCGTCTGACAGGGGAAAGAGCCTGCCCTGAGCGAGCATGAGTTAGAGCGAGTCGAATGGGTGGCGCGCAATATAATCAAAATGAGCGCCGGATAGAGGGTTTTTCAGGTCGTCAATTAAGCCAATTTTGCTAACTTTAGCCAAAAAACGTCAGGTACGCGATGCACGTTATGTACGCCATGTACGTTAATCGAGGGTTGACAAAACCCTCGTTTTGTGTTATAGTACTCGGTCAAACTCGAGATCAACGCAAACAGGAAGCGCGTTGCCGAGAGTGACGATTCATCGCTTAAAAAGCGATTGGGCCTACACGGGGTATCCGTGGATGATTCTGCAGGGAGGTTCGAATGAACTACCTTTGGGATGGGCCGTTGTGATAAGGCTCACATTGACTTAAATGCGTGCCAGCTCGCACAAGGGCGAGCAGAAAGCAGGCGGTCAAGAATCACGGAAGCGCACAGTACAACTCAAGGCGTTAGAACCAATCAACTCTGGCAAAAGGAGAAGGTCATGAGGAATTGGCAAGTGCCACATTGACTATGGCGTCGGAAAAGCGATAGGGCGCGTCACCTGCCCCTCGGCGAAAAGTGGTGAGATCTGTGAGACGAAAGCATCGTCTCCGCCTTCCAGGTAAGGCGTGAATCCTGGAAAATTCCATCGGGTTTGGAATTCTCTGCTTCACCCAGGACGTGACCCGACACGTTCCTGGGCAGTTATAAAATCATAAGTTTTTTGTGACTTTGTAACTGCCACATTGGGCAGAAATTCTACCGACGCACAAGCGTCAGAAGGAACTACCGTGGAAAACTTCAATCACGTCATCGCGATCGCGGCAGTCAACAGTGTCGACCTGATTACCGTCTTGCGTAGCGACCGTGCTGCTCAAGTCAATATGTCGCGGAACGACGGCGAGCGGTTCATGCGCCGCGCGGTGAGCATCAAGCAGTTCGGCGAGTTCCTCGTCGATGCCACGCTGGACATGGATGAGCTCATCGAAGAGGGCTGGAGGATCGAGATCGGAAGCGAATCGATCATCTGCACCCGTCGCTCCGAGCTCGTCGACGTAGACGTCGCAGCCTAGTACATTCAACCGCCCATTCTGGGCAACTCACCCCGATTTTCTTTCGGGGGTGGAACCGGAAGCATGACAAAAAATTCATGCTTCCCGACCATTAAACAAAAATCATAAAACCCCGCGAGGGGTTTTATGTTTGGAGTTGATCCCCTGACCCGCCGTTGGCGGATCGGTCCCCTTAAAAAGGGGACGCGGAGATCCCCTGCTTTCATGCTTCGCATGTAAGCTGTCCCCTTAACAAAGGGACGTCGGAAGTCCGTGCCCCCTTTTTGCAAAGGGGGACATTCGACGCGCAGCGTTGAATTGGGGGAATCGACTTAACAACTCATCTCCTCCTGGCGTAGGAGGAGCGGCGAACGCGGAGTGAGCCGAGGTGGTAGACTTTCGGAACGGCGAGCGCGTAGCAAACCGAGGTGGTAGACGATTCTTGACACCATTCCCTTGTCGTGGACTATTTTATATTGTATCTTGTCAGCGCGTGACACTTTGGGTCACGTAGGCGACTTAGGTCGGCATCAAACCCGGCCAAGGAGGAATGATTATGCCTGGCAATGTACTGAACGGGACGGCGAAGGACGGCGTGCGTGGCACGCGAGCGATGGGCGCAGGGTCCACGGCGAAGGGCGCGGTGAACACTGCAATGGCGGCGCAGAAGATCGACGGCATCGATCCGAAGCGCGAAACAACTGACGACACGCAGGGGACGACGACGCTGGCTGGCCGCGATGTGCTTGCGAGCGCGAGGTCGATGGGCTGATGAAGATCGAACACCGTGCAAGATTGAGGTGGATCCTGCCTCAGTCGCGCCTCCCCAGGCAGTAGTTGGGGAGGCGACATGTGCAGCGCACGCAGTACGGGCTCGCCCCGCAGCTTCGACGGTTCACACCGTCACTCAAGCTGCGCCGCAGCCCGAATTCTTCTGAAGGAGACGTGACTAAGCGGCTCCTCTTTTTTTTGGGGAAGACGACAGCCGTCCGTCGTCTGCTGTCTGCCGTTGCAGTTTTGTAAAAAATCCAGTACTCTTTTGCAGTCGCGAACAATTGATGCGCAAGTGGCGGAATTGGTATACGCGTTGGCCTTAGGAGCCAATGCCCGCAAGGGCTTGTGGGTTCAAGTCCCACCTTGCGCACCACGTAAAGGCCGTGAATAAAAGCACGGCTTTTATTTTTACGGCGGGGCGTCATCAAGTGCTTGAGAATAAAAAAAGCCGGCTAACTTGCCAACTCTTTCTAGTTTCCAGTTTCTAGTTCATTTCGCTCGTTCCACGTACTCTCCCGTATCCGTATTGATGATCACCGAATCGTCTTGATTGATGAAGAGTGGAATCTGTACCATAAAACCGTTGTCGGTTTTAGCTTCCTTGGTAACGTTGCCGCTGGCTGTGTCGCCTTTAACAGCGGGTGTTGTTTCCGTGATTTTAAAAGCCATCTTTTTTGGCAATTGCAAAGAGATTGGGCTGCTGTCGTGCATCGAGATGGTAACTTCCAGACCTTCGCGCAAATATTGCGCCATATCGCCGACTTCCTCATCTGCCATCGTAACCTGGTCGTATGATTTTGAATCCATGAAAGTGTAACCCGTGTTGTCATGAAAAAGATATGACATGTTGTGGTATTCCAAATCCGCAAAAGTGATTGACTCGGATGTTTTGTAAGTCGTTTCCAAGGTTTTGCCGGTCTTTGCATTTTTGATGCGAGTGCGTACAAATGCCGCGCCTTTGCCCGGGTTTACGTGTTGAAATTCGGTGACAATCCAAAGCTCGTTGTTCTGCACGATGACTGCGCCTTTTTTGATTTCGCTTGTGCTACTCATACTTTACTCAATTACGAATTATCACCGCCTCAGCGGGATCCCGCCACAATATATTTAGTGGAGGCGGGACGAATGCCAAATTACGAATTCAGGAATTGCTCCGCAATATTATTTTATATTGCCGCAAGCCTCATCAATTTGGCATTTGGCATTTGTAATTTGGCATTACCTATAAGTGCGCCCATTATTGTTGAATTTGGAGGATTAGTCAAGAGAATGATCATCCCTAAAAAGAAGGGAGATAAAAAAAAGTCGTCGGCAACTGCGTGTCAGTTGACGGCGACGAGCGAGGGAGAGGGCTGGGCGGAGACGCGGGCCTTCGAGGCGGGCGCGAGAGCGGGAGCGATGGTCGATACGGAGACCGGTTTGCGTTCGGTGGATGCTTTGATCGCCGCCACTAACTGGGCGATGAGATACTTCGTGCGCTTGGTATCCTCGCCGTGTGTGAAGGAAAGCGCGATGAGCGCTCTGCGAGCGAGGACGTGTGGCCCGGCGGCGATCAGGTCGTGTTGCACCACCGCTTTCGCTGCATCTGCCAACATCCGGCGGGCATACGACCATTCCGAGTTGTGCGGCTCCATGCCGATCATCTGGATGAGCGCGGAATCCAGGTACTCCAGGCCCGGCAGATCGCGATGTTGTGCATTCTCATGGATGACAAGAAACTGCCTGCTGATCTCTGAAAGTGCCATTCCAACCTCCATTAGGGGGAATGTCTGCCTGCGATATTGCTGTTTGCAGGTCAGACGGGGGAGGGCTACAAAATACAAAAAATGTCGGAGAGTGTCAACTTGGGCGCGTGGCTCTTGCCTAACTTACATCTATTTGTTAATCTATCCGCCGTTAGGGCATGTAGCACATAACACATAACATGTAGCTTCAAACTCCGAAAATTGTTAATTGTTAATTGAACAAGCGGGTATCGTATAGTGGCTATTATGCGACCTTGCCAAGGTCGAGAGGCGGGTTCAATTCCCGCTACCCGCTCCATGCAAAAAACTCCTTTAGGGGAGTTTTTTGAATTTTCAATTATTAACATTCAACATTTAATTTCGCAGGTTTGTTTTGTTTACTTCAAAAAAATAAGCGGTCGGGAGTGCCCGCCGCGCCAAGTCAAGATCGTCTAGACTTCGCCTCGAGAAAGGTAGTATTGCCGCGCTAGGCGGGAGTTTGCCATGGCGCGTTCGGGGTCCTTTAGCAGTTCGCTGATGTATGAGCGGTCCAAGAAGATGATGGTCTGCGGCGGCTTGTAGTCGCCGCCGAGTATCATTGACCGGCGTCGGCATCGCTTGAAGTTACTGCCATATCTGCAGAGTCGGCGTATTCTTGACATTTTGTCTCCTTATGATGATTGGGCTGTCATGCTTACGGCTCACTCGGATCTGAACCGATGACTTCATGATAGTGCTGTTCCTCTCCTTTTCGCGCGAGTTGTCGAAAAAAGATCATAACTTCAGCTGCCACATCGAGTTCTTCTTTGGAGAGTGCGGTGACGGGTTCCTGAAGTTGATCCATCAGCGCAGCGTACCGTGTGAGCTTCCCGTTCACTTCCGAAGTCGTCGTCGGCGTAGGACGCACGTAGTTCAAAACGATGTCTGTTGCGATCCGATAGCTCGAGAAGCTAGCAGACTGGCTGGCGGGGACTTCGACTTGGTAGGCCTTGAGCACGAGAGCGAAATAGTACTTTGCGGCTAGATAAGCGCCCCTGAGAAGCGATTCCGGAAGTGTCTGACGCGCGCGGAGCACGGCCTCTAAATGGTCGGCCATTGCAGCTGCAGCGAACGTCCAATGATCGGGACCGACTACCTCAAATGACGGTGTTTCAGGCATGACTCCTCCTTGTCTGCGGCCAAATGTTGATGTCCAAACCAACGTTTTTAAAATTACCTGAAAGCCTGGCGCTTGTCGAGAAGGATGCACGAAAACCTGAAGATTTTTATGAGAACATAGCGAGGGGACGTCCCGCTGCATGCTCCATGAAAAACCTCATCGGGTTTTTTCGTTACACGTCAACCTTCGCACGGATATGTGACTATTGTATCTTTCTCGGTATTGCTGGTAAAATTTGATAATAATTTTTTAATTGAATAAATATGAAGGAATCGTTCCCTCAAGAAAGGCCAGTGCTCGAAAGCAAGGATCATATGGTCGAAAGTCGCAGAAAGGAGCTTATTCGTGCCAAGGAAATACTTGACCTGGTTTCAAGAGAGGTTGGAGGCACTGAAAATAGCGCCATGGGAAAGCTGGTAGATTTGTCCGGACATGGTAAAAACAAATTGCCGGATGAGGTTGAAGCGGTTTATAAGCAATTGTTTCATTTTAAGCAATCAGTTGAGGAACTGATTAGAACGCAGTTGGGGATCAAGGGCGACCCTGAATGGGACGATTTTTGCTATGGCCCTCTCGATGAATATGTATCCAGACATGTAGACGAGAGCAGCCCTAAATATATAAAGCCGGATCATAGACGGATGAAAAGTTGGGATGAATAATTCCTAATTGATGCACCGCATGGATTTTCGCTTTGGCGGAAAGATGAAGGAGCTCATGACCGAGAGGGGTCTGATGAACGATGCGGATATGGCTACTTTTGCGGGTTCTGTCAAGAATCCGGTTAATCCGGAGACTTAGGTTTCTGCCCTGAAGCAGATAGAGATCTCCAAGACTTTGCATGAGATGAAAACCGTTCATCTTATGAATCACACTGATTGCAGCGGCTATGGGGGAAGAGTGGCTTTTGCGGACGGACCATGCCGACTTTTTTGCGTCGGTCGAGTGAGCGCGTGATCGCATGCGGGGGATGGATGCGACGATCGGTAGCGAGTTCCAATAACCCTTGCTAAAATTTTGAAACTGCACTATTATCTGTCGAAACACGGGTATTCACTATCCGAAAAATATGTTAAAAATGTTTTTAAAAATATTTTCAATATCAAAAAAGACAAAACAAGTTGACCCTTCCGATTGCAAGCAGGCCGACTTGATTGATATTGGTGAAAAGATTCAGAGCAAGATAAACAAATTGTACAAAGGATCAATCGCCATAAGGCAAGTGGATGCCGGTTCCGACAATGCGTGCGAACAAGAGCTGGTTGCGCTTTCAAACGCTTACTACGACATTGAACGATTCGGGATTCATTTTGTCGCATCGCCTAAACATGCGGACGTACTTTTGGTTACCGGGCCGGTAACGCGCAATATGGCGGAAGCCGTCAAAAGGGCATATCAGGCCACTCCCGCTCCCAAACTTGTGGTTACGGTTGGAGACGATGCCGCTGATGGCGGAATATTTATGAATTCTTATGCCGTTCAAGACGGAGTCAGTGCGGTGATACCGGTGGACTACCATATTCCCGGAGACCCTCCATCTCCGCAGACGATTCTTTGTCATTTCTTAAAAATGCTCGAAATGCTTGAGGGCAAGAAGCAGGCTAAATAATATTAATATGTTAGACGCAATTTTATCTCCGGTGGGTTTTATTTCGCTCGTACTTTTTTTCGGAGTTGGGGCGATTGGAGCGCTGATGTTTCGAAAGAATGACGAATTCGCCAATGTTTGGAGCAGTTTTTTTGCGGTAGCCGGTTCGCTGTGGGGAGTACTTTTTGCATTGCTCGCATTGAACGCCGCGTATCCAATGCTCCTCTCATTCGGCGTAAATACGTTCCCTTTGTTTTCGGTATCTCTTACCGTCGATAAGTTGTCCGCTTTTTTTATTTTCGTCATTTCCGCCATAGCGCTTTTCTGTTCAATCTACGGTTACGGTTATGTTAAGCATTATTATGGCAAATACAGTATCGGCACTTTAGGCTTTTTTTACAATCTATTTATAATCGGCATGTTACTGGTTGTGACGGCGTCGAACGCAATCTTTTTTCTCATCGCTTGGGAGATAATGTCCGTCGCATCGTATTTTTTGGTTGTCTACGACCGCAACGAGCAGGAAAACGTGAAGGCGGGGTTTTTGTATTTGGTGATGACGCACGTGGGAACGGCATTTATAATTGCGGCTTTTCTATTACTCTTCAAATACACCGGTTCCTTTGATTTTGAAGCGGTTAAATCGGGCGCATTGCTCATTCCGGCAAGCGTTAAGGATGTTATCTTTGTGTTGTCGCTGATTGGTTTTGGCACCAAAGCCGGTATTATTCCGTTTCACATTTGGCTCCCCGGTGCGCATCCCGCCGCGCCATCGCATGTATCGGGATTGATGTCCGGTGTCATGATAAAAACAGGCATCTACATGATGATCAGGATTTTTCTCGATCTGCTTCAACCCGTTCCGACCTGGTGGGGACCGGTAGTTATGATTGTCGGATCGGTGTCGGCATTGCTTGGAGTGCTCTATGCTTTGACGGAGCACGACATCAAGCGTCTTTTGGCGTACCACAGCATTGAAAACATTGGAATCATTTTACTCGGGCTCGGCAGCGCCCTAACATTTTCTTCTTTGAACTTACCCTCGCTTGCATTGCTCGGCCTTGTCGCTGCATTGTTCCACACCCTTAATCATGCCACTTTCAAGTCCTTGCTGTTTTTAAGCGCCGGGTCGGTAATCAATGGGACGCATACCAGGAACATGGAGGAGTACGGCGGTCTCATCAAGTACATGCCGTACACCGCTTTGTTTTTTCTTGTGGGATCGATGGCCATATCCGCCTTGCCCCCGTTTAACGGATTTTTCAGCGAATGGCTGACTTTCCAAGCGCTTTTTCAGGGAATGAAATCCTTGGATCTTTTTACAAAATGGACGTTTATCGGCTCGGCCGGTGCTTTGGCGTTTACGGGCGGTCTTGCTTTGGCGTGTTTCGTGAAAGCTTTTGGAGCCACGTTCCTTGCCAGACCCAGAAGCGCAGAGGCGCGGCACGCAAAAGAGTCTTCACTTTCTTTAAAGTTCGGTATGGGAGCGCTGGCGGCAATGGCATTGCTGTTCGGAATTTTTTCGGGATACGTAACCTCGATTCTTAACCGCATCGGCCTTGATTTCGGTTTTACGTCGTCATTTGTGTCCTCCACTCCCGAACAGAGTCTTGCGGCCGGCGGCTTTTCGATTGTTTCAGGTCCTGCGTTTTTTATCTTGCTGGCGGCGGTTGTGCTGGCTGTCGTTTTTGCCGTTAAATTTTTGGTGAACAGGAATCAAAAAGTTCGCGTCGGTGCGACATGGGACTGCGGAGTGGATTTGACGCCTCGCATGGAGATCACCTCCACCGGATTCGCGCGATCGATCATCTTGATTTTTAAGGGCATCTTAAAGCCCAGCATTCAGCGCGAGATAGAGTATCGCGATGCAGACAGTAGGTATTTGCCGATATCAAGAAAGATAACATTAAAGGTGAATGATATGTATCGGACGTATTTCTACGCTCCTTTGAGCGGTTTGGTATCTTTTGTATCCGAGCGCGCCAAATATATACAGAGCGGCAACATCAACGCGTATATTTTATACATATTGGTCGCTTTGTTGGCCTCGTTATATTTAGTGAAATAAAATATGGAAAGCATTTTTTGGGCGATTCAACTAGTTATGGTGCCGGTGATGTCGCCGCTTGGCGTCGGCATAATCAGAAAGATAAAAGCGAAGCTCCAAAATCGCCGTGGTGCAAGCGTCTTTCAGCCATACAAAGATCTGTGGAAGCTGTTGCATAAAGACGAGGTGCTAAGCAGCGATGCATCTTGGATTTTTAAAGTCGCTCCGTACATCATCTTCGCCGTCACGATTGTCGTTGGGTTGAGCGTTCCGCTGTTTGCCTCTTTTTTGCAAAATACTTTTACGGGCGACATGTTGATGGTCGTCTATGCCCTTGCCATCGGTACTTTCTTTTTGGCTTTGGCCGGCATTGATACGGGAGGAGCTTTTGGCGGTTTCGGTTCCAGTAGAGAGATGACGGTTTCGGCTTTGGCGGAAGGGGGACTGATTTTCGCGCTGTTGACGGTCGCGTTTCGCAGCGGCACAACGAATTTGTTCGCCATATCAAACGCCGCGATTTTGAACACCGGATATTCTTTTCTGCCCGTCATCTTGTCCTTTTTTGGATTTTTTATCGTTTTGCTGGCGGAAACGGCCAGATTTCCTTTTGACAATCCCGCCACGCACTTGGAGTTGACCATGATTCACGAAGCGATGATCTTGGAATACTCGGGAAAAAGATTGGCTCTCATAGAATGGGCTTCGGCCAACAAATTGTTCATCTTTGCGGCTTTGGGGGCGAATTTGTTTTTTCCATTCGGCATCGCGCATGATGCTCAACTCGGGTCTATCGCATTCGGCGTCGCTTTCTTCTTTATAAAATTGTCGGTGATCTACATCGCAATCGCAATACTCGAATCCAGCATAGCTAAATACAGATTTTTCCGCCTTCCGGATCTGTTGCTGGTTTCTTTTGTGCTAAACGTGGTGGCGGTGGCCTTTCTGATATAAATATGCTCACAACATTCTCTCAAATTTTTCTGGCGTTGTTTTTTTTCACTATTGTTCTTTTGCATTTGGTGAGAAAAAATTCCAGCATTGCCGCGCTGTACGGAATCCAATCTTTGGTGATTGTCATATTGCTGGTCGGTACATATTTTGAAACGGGTGACGGCTGGTCGCTGCTTATCGCATTGCTCACCTTGGTTGTAAAAGTGATTTTGGCGCCCGCATTCATCTTTCGTCTCCTTAAGAAGCACGATTTAAAGTTTTTGGTCAGCAGCTATGTCAACGTTCCTTTGACGCTTGTTATTGTGACTATGCTGACTGCTGTTGCGCATTCAAACTTGTTTGCGCCGCTGGTCCAAATCATACCCGCCAATCAACAGCTTCTTTCGTTGGCGCTTTCCGCGTTGTTCATCTCGTTGTTCTTGATCGCGAACCGCAAAGGAGCGCTCTCGCAAATCGTCGGCATACTTTCGCTGGAAAACAGCATCGTGGCTTTTGCTTTGTTTGCCGGTCTCGAACAACTGCCTATCCTGCAAGTCGGCATATTGTTTGATATATCCATCTGGATCGCGATCGCCACAGTCTTCATGTCCATGCTTTACAGGCACTTCGGGTCGCTTGATGTGTCCGAAATGAAAAATCTTACAGAATAATATTATGGAACTCACTTTAATTTTTTTGCCGATTTTGGCGGCGTTCTTCGTAAGCCTTTTGGTTAAGCGTAGGAGCGCGATGGAGTATGCTACGGTAGCCGCTTCTTTGGTGGTGTTTGTGGAATCTGTGTCGGTGGCGATACGAGTTTCTGCAAACGGTCCTCTGACGCTGGCGCCCATCTTTTCCATCGACGCACTTGGAGCGATCCTCATGTCCACCATCGCATTGGTCGGTTTGTTTGTTTCTTTCTATTCGGTTTTTTATCTGCGCAGGGAGATGGATAAAGGCATCATCGGTTTCAGCCGAGTTAGGCAGTACTACATGCTGATGAATCTTTTTCTCGGAGCGATGCTTTTGGCGGCGACATCCAGCAATCCGATTTTGACTTGGATTTCTATCGAAGCAACTACGCTTTCGACGGCATTTTTGATCAGTTTTTATAACAAACCGGAGGCCATGGAGGCTGCATGGAAATACTTGATCGTCAATTCCGTAGGTTTGCTTTTGGGCTTTTTTGGCACGCTGCTTTATTTTACGTCGTTAAAAACCGGAGCGGGCGCCGCGGTCTTTACCACTTGGGACAGCCTTCTTTCTAACGCAACGCATTTGGATCCCGTGGTTGCCAAAGCCGCTTTTGTTTTTGTGCTGATCGGATACGGAACAAAAGTGGGTTTGGTTCCCATGCACACCTGGCTTCCGGATGCGCACAGCAAAGCCCCGGTGCCTATCAGCGCGTTGCTTTCCGGCGTCCTTTTGAACGTTGCATTCATCGCATTATTGCGTTTTAAAGCCATAACCGATATAGCAGTCGGTCTTGATTATTCGCAAAAGCTTTTGATTGTTTTTGGGTTCCTTTCCATCTGTGTTGCGGCGTTCATCATGCTTGTCCAGAAAAACTACAAACGCTTGTTGGCATATTCCAGTATCGAAAACATGGGCATTATGGCATTCGGCTTTGGTATCGGCGGGCTCGGCGCTTTTGCGGCTATCCTGCACATGGTTTATCACTCGCTGATCAAGTCGGCTCTGTTCCTTTCGGCCGGCAACATTTTTTTGAAATACAGTTCAACGAAAATAAAAAACGTAAAAGGCGTTCTTAGCGTATTGCCGATTACCGGAGCTTTGTTCATCACGGGCTTCCTGGCTATCACGGGCACGCCTCCGTTCGGCATATTCCTCACAAAAATATTAATCATGTCCGCAGGCATAAAAGAGCATCTCTTTTTAAGCATTGCGGCAGTATTTTTGATGGCTGTGCTGTTTGTCGGATTTCTCAAACAAGTCGGTGCGATGATGTTCGGAGAAAGGCCGCAAGAGATGGATAAAAGCAAAGAAAGCGCATGGCTTATCGTCTCACCGCTGGCGCTTATTGCCATCGCTTTATGTTTAAGCTTTTACGTTCCGCATTTCATGAGCGTATTATTGACTTCAGCCGTATCACGTTACTAATATGAACGAAACATTTAACAGCTTCGAAGTTCCGGTATCTGACATCGTGAGCGTTTGCCGCGATCTTAGGGATGGCAAAAAACTTTCCCTCAAGTTCATCACGGCCACGGATGAGCGGAAAGAGGATGGATGTTTCAAGATCTGGTATGTGTTTGGATCTACCAAGGAAGAAGCTTTTACAGTGCCTTTTATCCGTCTGACAGATACGGATGAGTTTCCTTCAATTACCTCTGTGGCTCACGAAGCGTGGGATCTTGAGAAAAAAATTCAGACTTTTTTCGGCCTAAAACCGATGGGACATCCGGATAAGAGGCCTTTGATACTGCATGAAAATTGGCCGACCGGCGTTTATCCTCTGCGAAAGGATTTTGCCTGGGACAAAAGACCGGGTTTTGCAAACGGTGAATATAATTTTCAGTTGGTTGAAGGTGAAGGCATTTATGAAATTCCAGTTGGGCCTATTCATGCAGGCATAATCGAGCCCGGACATTTTCGATTTAGCGTAGCCGGAGAAGAAATCATGCTTTTGGAACCGCGTCTCGGGTACACTCACAAAGGAAGCGAGAAATTATTTGAACATTTGCCTTTGAAGGATAAAGTGCGTCTTTCGGAAAAGATTTCCGGCGACAGTTCGTTTAGTCACTCGTTGGCATTTTGTCAGAGTGTCGAGCAATTGGGCGGAATTAAGGTGCAAAAACGCGCCCGTTATTTGCGATGCATTTATGCTGAGTTAGAACGTTTGGCGAATCATTTTGGCGACATCGGTGCAATGATGTTGGACACGGGCTACAGCTTCGGAGGCAGTCAGGGCGCAAGATTGCGCGAGATGATGATGCAGATAAACGAAAGGCTGACCGGAAGCAGATTTTTGCGCGGGGTAAATGCGATTGGCGGCGTAACCAAAGACATCGATCCCAAGCAGAAAAAGCAATTGGCCGTTGATTTGGATCTGATATTGGAGGATTTTTCGGAAGTCATTGAAATTGCCGAAAACAGCGCGTCCCTTTTAAACCGTCTTAGAGGCACGGGCATGCTTCCTCGCGATGTCGCACGGAGCCACGGCGTAGTTGGAGTTACTGCTAGAGCCGTGGGTGAGTCTGTGGACACGCGTGTCGACCATCCTTATGCGGCTTATGGTGAGATTCCGATGGGGGAAATACCCACCGAAGATAGCGGAGACGCTTATGCTCGGTTTTTTGTTCGCGTGAGGGAGGTCTATTCGTCGATAAAGATCATCCACAAGGCGCTGCATCAGATGCCGGAAGATCGTTTGGCACTCCCGACAGACGTATCGCTTAAGCCGAATACGCAGGCAATAAGCTGCGTGGAGGGTTGGCGAGGAGAGATTATGTATTTTGTTACAACTGATTCATCTGGAAATATAAGCAGGGTAGCTCCTCGAGATCCGTCATTCCTTAATTGGGCCGCCTTGGGGCACGCCGGTTTGGGAAACATTGTTCCTGACTTTCCGTTGATCAATAAAAGTTTCAACCTCTCTTACACCGGGAACGATTTATAGCCAAAATTTGGCAAATAAGGGGTTGGGTGGTCAAAAACTTGACTTTTAGCTGTTTTTCTGCTATATTATTAGAGGATAGTTTAAGCGAATGCCGCCTGTCACCCGAAGTTTTAACGTAGGGTGGCCGCAAAAAGTCGAAGGGAAAGGTCATGCGCAGCAACATCCGTGTTAATTCTTTAGTGTCAAACGCATGCCTACGAAGTTGTTTGTTGGTGGCATTCCTTACCGTGCTACGGAAGACGAGCTTTCACAGCTTTTCTCCCAGTTCGGCGAAGTCGTTTCCGTGTTCATTCCGATGGACCGCGAAACTCATCGCCCTCGCGGTTTCGCGTTCGTCGAAATGGCTGATGATGCCGCTGCAGAAGAGGCCATCTCCAAACTCGACGGATCCGACATGGGTGGCCGCCGCATCGCGGTCAACAAAGCCCGTGCCATGGAAGAGCGCGGTCCTCGCCGCTAAGTAACCTTGGTTACAAAAAATCCCCGCATTTTGCGGGGATTTTGATTTTCTCTGAATTGTCATTGCGAGGAACCTCCGAGGAGACGAAGCAATCTACCGACCGGCAGATTGCCACGCTTCGTCAGACTACGCTCGCAATGACAAAAAAGGGGTCGGACTACGCTCGCAATGACAAAGAGGAGGTAATGAGTCGTACCGGACAAGAGCTGGCGCAACGGTAAAGTCCGTGATAATCTTATGTTTATTATGTCATATCCGTATAAAGACTTTGAATCAAAATGGCAGGCTTGGTGGGGGGAACAGGGCGTTTACCGTGCCAAAGATGCGATTGAGGCGGAAGGCGAAAAATTTTACGGCCTGGTTGAGTTTCCGTATCCATCAGGCGAAGGTTTGCATGTCGGACACCCGCGTTCGTACACGGCGATAGACATCATGATGCGCAAAAAGCGCATGGAAGGAAAAAATGTTTTGTACCCGATCGGCTGGGATGCATTTGGCTTACCCACGGAGAACTTTGCCATCAAAACAAAACAGCCGCCGGCAAAAGTTACTGCCAAAAACATCGCGAATTTTACGCATCAGATAAAAATCCTCGGCGTTGGTTTTGATTGGTCGCGCGAGATAAACACGACGGATCCCACGTACTATCATTGGACACAATGGATGTTCATCAAGTTTTTTGATTCGTGGTTTGATGAAAAGATGAACAAGGCTCGCCCAATCAATGAGCTTATAATTCCGAAAGAAATTGAAGGACAAGGAGTTGATGCAATGCGAAAATACCGCGACGATCGTCGCATGGCGTTTAAGCAAAAGACGGAAATCAACTGGTGCCCCAAAGATAAAATCGGACTTGCCAACGAGGAAGCTGCCGGCGGAGTTTGTGATCGTTGCGGCGGTCCTGTCGAAAAGCGCGAAAAAGAACAATGGATGTTGCGCATCACGGCATATTCGCAGCGTTTGATCGAAGAACTCGGACAAGTCGACTATTTGGATAAGATAAAAACTTCGCAAGTTAATTGGATCGGTCGCTCCGAAGGCGCTGTCGTCCATTTTGTCGTCGCACGTCGCACGTCCCAATCGTCCCAGTCGTCTTCGAACGTAGGACGTGGGACGAGTGACGATGGGACGATTGTTGAGGTCTTCACCACTCGTCCCGACACAATCTTTGGTGCGACCTATCTAGTCCTCTCACCTGATCATCCACTGATCAAGAATTACGAATTACAAATTACGAATTACGGGGAGGTAAAAAAATATCAAACAAAGACGAAAAATAAATCCGATCTTGAGCGTCAGGAAAATAAGGAAAAAACGGGAGTTGAACTCAAAGGCGTGACAGCTGTCAATCCTGCAACAAAGAAGGAAATTCCAATTTGGATCGCTGACTACGTTCTCTCCGGCTACGGCACAGGTGCAATCATGGCCGTGCCTGCGCATGATGAGAGAGATCATGAGTTTGCGAAGAAGTTTAAGCTGCCAATCGTCGCGGTAGTTCAACCGCCATCGCTGGATAGGCCATTTAGTGCAGATGTCGCAGTTTCAAAATCGCTGCAAGGCGAGTTTAGAGTCAAATCAGACTGTTGGATTGGCGACGGCGTTGCTATCAACTCTGACTTTTTGAACGGACTTGAAACATCAAAAGCAACGGAAAAAATAATTGCTTGGCTGGAAAAGAACAAAGTCGGGGAAAAGAAAGTCACCTACAAACTTCGCGACTGGGTTTTTTCGCGGCAGCGTTATTGGGGTGAGCCGATTCCGATGGTCAACTGCGATCATTGCGGTTGGGTGCCGCTCAATGAGTCAGAACTGCCATTGTTGCTGCCGGAAGTTAAAAATTACGAGCCGACAGACACGGGAGAATCGCCGTTGGCGACGATGACGGATTGGTTAAAGGTCAAGTGTCCGATTTGCGGAGCGAAAGCCAGACGAGAGACTGACACTATGCCCAACTGGGCCGGTTCGTCCTGGTACTTTTTGCGTTATTGCGATCCGCACAACGATCAAGAATTTGCGTCAAAGCATGCGCTTAAATATTGGATGCCCGTTGATCTTTACAACGGCGGCATGGAGCATACTACTTTGCATCTTTTGTATTCGCGTTTTTGGTACAAAGTTCTTTTTGATCTCGGTTACATCCCGTCGTCGTGCGGCAACGAGCCTTATTCGATGCGCAGGTCTCACGCCATGATTTTGGGCGAAGGTGGAATCAAGATGTCCAAGTCAAAAGGCAATGTGGTTAATCCTGACGATATGGTGGAGCAATACGGCGCCGATGTTTTTCGCACTTACGAAATGTTTATCGGACCGTACGAAATGGATGCACCGTGGAGCACGAAAGATATTTTAGGCGTCCGTCGCTTTCTCGATAAAGTCTGGAACTTGGTGCAAGCGCAAATAGAAAAAAATTGTCATTCTTGCGAAGGCGAGAATCCATTCCCCTCTGTCATCCTCGCGAATGCGGGGATCCAATATAATGAATCACATCAATTTAATTCAACTGGATCCCCGGGTCTCCGTCGGACTACGCCCGAGGATGACAAAAAAGGAGAGACAACTTCGCCCAAGCATGACAAAGGTGGGGTTGTTGATACCCTAAGCCTTCCTCATATCGACTCCGCCGACGTGCAGCCTTACGATTACATTTTGAATTACTCGATCAAAAAAGTCGGTGAAGACATTGATAACATGCGATTTAACACAGCCGTTTCGCAGTTGATGATTTTGACCAATGAGCTGCAAGGTAAGCCGATGCGCTCGCGCGATTTGAGGTCTTACGTAAAACTGATTGCGCCTTTCGCGCCGCACATGGCGGAAGAGTTGTGGCATCAACTCGGCAACGACTCGTCGATTCATCTAGAAGCTTGGCCGCAGTTTGATGCGACAAAGATCGTTGAGACGGAAGTTACGATTGCGGTGCAAGTCAACGGCAAATTGCGCGGCAATGTTAAAGTTGCAGCTGACGCGGACGAGACGGCCGTTCGAAAGGCAGCCGAATCCGAGTCAAACGTCCAAAAGTATTTGGAAGGAAAAAATATTAAAAAAGTCATTTACGTGAAGAATAAAATTTTGAATTTTATAGTTTAATGTTTTCTGTAGAGACGCAAAATCTTGCGTCTAACCTAAAACGTTAAAACGGTTTGTATGCACGTTTGTTATGCGGTGGGTTGTTTGCATGCGAGTTAGACGCAAGATTTTGTGTCTCTACAGCAGGGAGTCGAATGTCCGTGTCCCCTTTTTTAAGGGGGACAGTCATGATGCGTCGCATCGTGACAGAGGGATCGAGCGTTGACGCTCGTTTTTGTTTGTGGCAACATAGCTTTTGTCTTTGGAACATCCAGGAGGTGGACATGACAAACACGGTGGTACTTGATGACACGAAACAGGCAGTTGCTCCGACGGGGACAGAGAATGCCGGCATGGTATGCCTGCACTGCCGCGGCGAACTGACCGAACTACAACCCGATGACAGGTTGGTGTGGGACTCCAAGCACAATACCGTGGAGCTCACTCGCCGCAACGGCGAACCGATCGTCCTCGTGCTATCGCCGAAGGTGAAACTGACACAATGGCCTGCCGATCAGACCGGAGATCTCTTTGGGCTCGGCAAGGGTGACCTACTGCGCCTCTTCGAGAGGCTCGCCATCAAGGCGGGGTTCAGACTGCGCAGACTCACGAGTCCCGCGCCTATAAGGCCAAAGAGGTGGAAGAGTAAGCAGGAAGAAGAGGCGGAGCGGAATGCTCCGGTCTACGTCTGCTTCATGTTCCAGAACATGGGCTCTTCGCCCGCTATCTCATCCCGTCGCTGAAAACTCCAGCGTACGGGATTTTTTTTGCTACTCGTGCTAACTTATCTCTCATATGCGCATAACTGTAATTGGTACCGGTTACGTTGGTCTGGTCTCCGGGGCATGTCTTGCCGAGATGGGACATCAGGTTGTCTGTTTAGATGTCCAGGTGGACAAAATTGATATGCTGAATCAAGGCATTATGCCGATTTACGAGCAGGGTTTGGATGAGTTGGTGCAACGTAATGTAAAAGCCGGACGTTTGAGTTTTACGTCGTCATACGAACAAGCTGTCCCGAGTGCGGAATTGATTTCCATGGCCGTTGGCACGCCCTCGGCGGATGACGGGTCTGTTGATATGCAGTATGTTTGGTCCGCCGCGCGTGAGATCTCCAAACACCTGACGGATTATGTTGTCATCGCCGACAAAAGCACTGTGCCTGTCGGAACCGCGGAAGAAGTTGAGAGAATCGTGCGCGAGGGATCGGGGATTGAATGTGACGTTATCTCCAATCCGGAATTTTTGCGCGAGGGTCATGCGGTATTTGATTTTTTGCAACCTGCGAGAATTGTCATCGGGTCAAACTCAAAACAAGCGACGGAAATCATGTTACGCGCTTATGAGCACGTCGATTGTCCAAAGCTTGTCATGGACAGACGTAGCGCAGAGCTGACCAAATATGCTGCCAATGCTTTTTTAGCGACCAAAATAAGTTTTATTAATGAGATGGCGATGCTCGCCGAGGAACTTGGCGCAGATGTCACTCAAGTTGCTGCGGGTATTGGTTCTGATCCGCGCATTGGTAAAGATTTTTTGCGCGCAGGTTTGGGTTGGGGCGGAAGTTGTTTTCCAAAAGATGTACGAGCCATCCGCAAGATGGGGGAGAATCTCGGCGTGCCGCTGCCTATCGTCAACGCCGCCTTCGAGACCAATTCCGGAACGCGAAAAAGAGTCATCGACCGTCTGGAAAATGCGCTGGGAGGTCTGGGTGATAAAAAAGTTGCGGTTCTCGGGCTTGCGTTTAAAGACAATACAGACGATACGCGCGAATCTGCGGCGCTTGATTTGATCAAGTATCTGAAAGACCGCGGAGCTGACGTCAGGGTTCATGATCCGGTCGCAAAAGTTAAGCCGCACGAGGTTAACGGACATGAACTCGAACATGTCGACTGTCCATACGAAGCCTGTCGCGGCGCACACGCTGTCGTCGTTGTAACCGAGTGGGAACAATTTCGCACTTTGGATCTCGTACGACTGAAAGAGCTGGCAGAAGGTGATGTGCTCATCGATGCTCGAAATCTCTTTGATCCCACCCGCGCACATGAATCCGGTTGGAGGCATTATTCCGTAGGGAGATGATCAAATGGTCTACGAATTGGTTATTGGCATCCGGTTATTGTATATTATTATCTATGCGTATTAAAAATCAACTTTTAAAGATTGCTCTATATATTATTTTGGCTTTAGTTCTCCGATTTGTCATGGTGGGGTGGGCACTCGAAACGTATTCGGAGTGGTGGATACAGGCTTTGGTGATGATTGTGATTTTTTCGGTCGGCATCGGCATCGTTTTCCGCGGTACGGCTAATGTTATCGAGGAAACAACATATATTTTGAAAGACAGAACCAAACTCGCCGGAGGTTTTTTGCAGGCATTCGGAACTGCGTTCCCGGATATGGTTATCGGCGTTGTCGCGGCTGTTATTTCTTTGCAAGTCCGCGATACTGATTATCTGCGCGCCGTGAATTTAGCAATCATCGCTGCATCGACAACGTTCGGTTCAAATATTTACAATATTTTGCACGCCGTTTGGTGCATCTATCGTCAGAACTTGGCTGATGTTAAGCGCAGGTCCGTGCTCATGTTCCCGCCTTTTAAATGGGGAGGACAATTAAAACCGATAAAGGATCACTCAACCAAACCGTCTATCAAAGAGATGGATGGTGCTGTCAGAGTTTTGACAGCTTTGACTCTTTTAACTGCATTTGTAGCGGTCAGCATGGTCATGTTCGGCAGAGTCAAAGATTCCACAAACTTGTTTGGCGGTGATTTGTATCAGCTTATATTGCCGGTTGGCATCGTGTTGTTCGTTTTGTGCGTTGGAGTGCTGTATTATTTTCGCAAAAGTGAACGACCGGAATCTCCGATCGGAGAGATTGTCGAAGAAGAAAGATATTATGCAGGTCGCACAACACTTCGCATTTGGTTCGACCTTGTCCTATCTGGCGTGGCAATTCTTTTTGCCGCAGAGAGTATGGTCAACTCAATGGAAGTATTTTCACATCTCACGCATATCCCGTTTGTCGTTACGGGTATACTTGCAGGCTTGATCGGTTGTATGGGTGAGATGATTGTTATTCACAACTTTTCAGTCAATCCGAAAGGCCGCATTGGTGATGCGATCGTCGGAGTCGCTATGGATAACATTGTCACGACTCTCGGCGCCTCGATCGTCGCCATCATGGGCGGCATCTTTTTGGGCGGCAACTCGTTGATTTTGATTTTCATCATCATTCTGACTGCAAACACTCTGTTGATCGAACAGATTTCCAAGTTGAAGAATAATTTAGCGCGTTAGCACCTTGTGATGCCAGGTTCTTCGGGTATAAGGGAAGCGGGTACGGCCTGAGGAGCTTGAGGATGCTTCTTCTCCGGTTTTGCCACGTGATAATATCTCGCCGCCAAATAAGTGGCGATTGGCATCGAGAGCGCAAGTCCGATGCTGCCGACTAAGGTGCGGACGATCTCTGTTGCGATTATTTCGTTGTTGATGACTTGCGAGTAGGTCATGAACGGCGGTTGTTTGATGCTGAAAAGCAATAAGAGCGGCATGGCAGCGCCGGCGTAGGCCAGAAAGAGGGTGTTGACCATGGATCCCATGTGCGAATTGCCGACATGCAGTGCCATGTCAAAAACTTTTTTCCAAGGCAAATAAGGATTGGCGTTTTTGATTTGGATAACGGCCTCGATTTGGCCGATGATAATATCGTCGAGAACGCCGAGGGTGCCGATTAGGATGCCGGTCAGCAAAAGTCCTTTAAAGTTGAGAGCTTGTTTTGTAATGCCGATTAAAAACATTGTTTCTTCCTGCGCCGTGCCCGTCAATCGCGTGACGCTGGTAAAGATAATCGAAACGATGCCAACGACGGTCAAACTTATAAACATTGTTAAGATCGCCAAGTGAGATTTTTTGTTGAAACCTTCGGTGACGTAGATCGTGAATGTAAAGATTATGACCGACCCCAAGATACCGATGGGTACGGGAGACCAGCCGTTTAAGATTAGCGGCACGATCATCTCCATGATAATCAAAAAGCTGAATGCAAGACCGAGTAAAGCGCGAAAGCCTTTGCCGCGTGATATGAAAATGATAATGAGTACAAAAATTATTGCTAGCACGTAAAGATACGGTCTGCGGATAAAATCAACTACATAAAAAACATCTTTGCCGTCCGAATTCACAGCGTGTTGCACCAGCACGCGATCGCCTTTGTTATATTTGTTGGAACCGAAAACGCTGATGTCGGAAATGCCGACGTATTCAAAAGTCTGATTTTTCCAAGCCCCGTCCAATCCTTTTAATTGCAAATTTTGTTGAATCGCTCCGTTGGCGTTCGTATCCGTCGAGTGTCTTTCGTCCAAAACTTGCAGAATTTTTGCTTCAAAAGCATCTTCCGTATCATTGGCCAGCGAACCGGTTTGAGTCGTGCTTGCGGAGTCGGTAGTTGCAACGTCGTTGCTGGAGTCGACTTCGCTTTGCGCCAAAGCTTGAGAAAGCGGAACAAACGCCGAAATCGCAATAAAGGCGATGAGAGCGAGAGACGTTAAAAACTTACGCATAGAGAATCAGGTTAGCCGTCTTGATAAGTCCTGACAAGACCCGCACCGTTTGGTATATTACGCGCATGCTTATATTGTTTTTCTTTGTCATCGGGATGGTTCTGCTGCTTAAAGGCGCGGATTGGCTGGTGGATGGTTCGTCGGCGCTTGCCAAGCGTCTTAAGATCTCCGATATTGTCATTGGTTTGACGGTTGTTGCTTTTGGAACTTCCGCGCCGGAGTTTGTAGTGAATCTCGTCTCTAGTTGGCAAGGCCACACGCAACTTGCAATTGGAAATATTTTAGGCAGCAACATCGCCAACATGCTTTTGATTTTGGGGGTCGCCGGCATCATCTATCCGTTAACTGTTAAGAGACAAACCATTTGGAAAGAAATACCTTTTAGTTTGTTGGCCGCGCTTGTGGTTTGGATTTTAGCCAACGATGTTTTATTGGATCATGCGGGCTTGTCTGCGCTGTCCAGAATAGATGGATTGATTTTGCTGTGTTTTTTTGTGATTTTTCTTTATTACGTGGTCAACGTCGCATTAAGTTCAAAGTTCGAGAAAGCTGATGACATAAAAAGTATTTCGCTTGGCAAATCGTTTGGTCTCACTCTGATCGGTTTAGTCGGTTTGACGCTTGGCGGCAAGTTAGTGGTCGATCAGGCGGTTTCGATGGCTACCGCGCTTGGCATAAGTCAGTCGATCATCGCGCTGACGATTGTCGCGTTGGGAACTTCACTGCCGGAATTGTTAACGTCCGCAATCGCGGCTTACAAGCATAAATCGGACATTGCAATCGGCAACGTTGTCGGTTCAAATATTTTTAATATCTTTTGGGTTTTGGGAGTCAGTGCCGTTATCCGCCCTCTGCCTTTTGATCCGGCAAGCAACATCGACGTGCTGGTCGGCGTCGGCGCAAGCGCACTGCTTTTTGCATTTATGTTCATCGGCAAACGCCACGTACTGCAACGCTGGCAGGCCGGATTGTTTATTGCGCTTTACGTCGGATATTTGGCCATGGTCGTGGGGAGGCTGTAGGCCTTGCTAGATATGTTTTAATTTGCCACAATAGCGTGACAATAATTAAAGATACAAATATGACAGAAAACATGTTAATTGCCGATATCGGCATCATTGGAGCGGGGCCTGCGGGGTATAGTGCGGCGGTTTATGCGGTGCGCGCAGGTTTTAGCGTTGTGCTGTGGGGCGGGCCGGAACCAGGCGGGCAGTTGATGACCACCAACGAAGTCGAAAACTTTATCGGTTTTCCGGATGGGATAATGGGTCCGGAGTTGATGGAACGCAGCAAGCAGCAGGCGATTCGTCTTGGCGTCAAATTCATCTGGGACAGCATCACAGGCATCGAAAAACAGGCAGATGGATTTTTGCTCAAAGCTGATAAAGAACCAGGCAAGGTCAAAGCTGTTGTCATTGCCACGGGTGCGGTTGCAAAATGGCTGGGCACGGAATCAGAGATCAAATTTAGAGGCAAAGGAATCTCTGCTTGCGCAACTTGCGACGGGTTTTTCTTTAAAGGCAAAAAAGTTGCAGTCGTTGGCGGGGGAGACGTGGCCATGGAAGATACGAATACGCTAACGCAATTCGCAGAGTCGGTTTCCGTTTTTGTCCGCGGCGAAGAAGATAAAATGAAGGCAAGCAAGATTATGTTTGAGCGCGCCAAAAACAATCCGAAAGTAAAATTTTATTTTAATACGGAAGTCGATGAATTTTTGGGCGATGAAAGGTTAAAGTCCGTACGCATCAAGAACAGAGCGACCGGCGAGACACAGGAATTGCCGATGGAAGGCGCGTTTGTCGCCATCGGCCACAAGCCCAATACCGATGCGTTCAAAGATTTTGTCGAGTGCGACGAAGGCGGTTGGATAAAGGTCAACGGCACTGAGACGTCTGTTCCTGGGGTTTTTGCTGCCGGCGACGTGGCAGACAAAGTCTACCGCCAAGCCATCACTTCCGCCGGCACCGGCTGCATGGCCGCGCTGGATGCGAAAAAGTTTTTGGAACAGCAGAGTTAAGGCTACCACCTCGGTTCGCTCCGCGCTCGCCACTCCTCCTACACCAGGAGGAGAGCAGTGATTTAGTTTTGAGTTTTTGACTCGGACTCTCCTCCCTCAATTGAGGGGGAGTGCCCGAAGGGCGAGGGGGTTCCGTCAGTTGGAGGAGTGCCCGCAGGGCGAGACGTCTGTTAAAAACACCCCGGTGTATATCCTGTATCGGGGTTTTGAGTTAGGCTTGATCAATGCCGTCATTGAGTTCGTCGGTCAGATCTTTCTTAGCCCTTCCGGAGCGCCACCGGAGGGGCTATTTTTTATCTCATATGTTTTAACTTATCCTTATCAAATTTTGGCTTTTTGCCAAACACGGCTATGCCATGATGATCGTATTTTTTGCCTTTTATATCCATATCGTGCCAGCGCTTTTCCAGCTCGTTGTATTTTAAATAAGTTCGTTCAAAAGAAGAAGGATCTTCGAATAAGATTTTGTCTTTAGTGTATCCGATGGCTACAACGTAATGTCCATCGATCCAATCCTTTTTCCAATCGACTTTCTTTTTTGCGGTCCAAGCCTGCAACGCCAAAATCACCGGAATTTTTTTGTCGATATAATCTTTAATATCCCCGATCGACATCTCTCGTGAATCTGTTTTTAAGCCGTTCTTTTCAGCGACTTTGATAATCCCTTTTATCTGCGTGCCATTTTTTGTCGTGCCGGCGGTTTTCAGGATGTGATCCTCGCGCAATTCTATTCCGTAATAAACCAGCACGGTTTGTATGGCCTTTGCGCCGCAATCATAACCGTAAGTTTGGCGCAGTTGGGGGAGGGTTATGGATTTCATACGTTCAGTTTACAACGCTAGCATGCTCAGCGCTATGGGAAAAATCACATGTATTACGATATCAGCCGAGAAGTGCGCAATCATGGCGGACTCAAATCCTCTTTTCCAATAAAGCCAGCCAAACACAACGCCTCCGATGCCGTTAAGCAAAATGGCGCGAAAGATTACTAGTGGAGTGAGCGTCGTGATCGCCGCCGTTGCAGGCAGATGTCCGAGTCCGAATATTATTGCGGCGATAATAATCGACGACCAAATTATTATGTTGTTTTCAGTCGGGATGCTTTTTGTCCTGATTAATTTGCCGATCAGCCAAACGATAAAAGTCATGAAGAATAATCTCAATAAAATTTCTTCGCTGATACCGCCGTAAAAAGACGCCAGAAATCCCTGCCAAATCGGTATGGACACTTGACCTCCTAGATTCAAGCCCGACTTGATAAAAATCAAATCCAATCCAACGATTGCCACGCCTGCCAAAACGCCGAGCGGTATGGATGTTTTTACGATTTGTTTGACGTTGACCTCGATTTTCTTTTTGGCAAGATAATTTTCCAGAATGGAAACTTTAAATCCCGTTGATTTTGCCAGTCTCAATCCAATGAACAACAAAACTGCAAACAGGACAGTGCTTTGAACAACGGAAAGCAGCAATACAATCGGCAAAGGCAATGGTGAGGCTTTTATAACATCCGCTTCCAGACTCGTTACGTACGGTAAAATCGCAATGGTTGAAAACACGTTGCCCGCCAACAGGAGAAAATATAATTTCCAGTTGATGAATGTTTTGATGGACATATATGGATACTTTGCCACATTAAATAACTTTTCTCAATTCTTTTTTTATCAACTCCGATGCAACGTGGAAAGCTTTAATTCGTCGAATAAGCAATGTGTGTTGAGAAGTGCCTTTTGATAATTTGGGCAGTACTTTCTCGCATTTGCCAATAGTGGAAACTATTGCCCGATTTGCTTCTTCTAATTCTTCTTTGGTAAAATTTTTCATAAAAATATTTTTTCTTTCTCTTAAAAAAGAATTCTATTTTGTTTTGCGTTTATGTTAGTAATACTAGTATAATTCCCAATCTACTGGCAATACCCCCGTAAAAGCAAAATCTCCAAACAAGACATCCGCCACTCCCTGTCCTTCGCTTCCGGGGAGCCAGGCCGCTATAATCGCGTCCCAATTTTTGGCATATTCTTTTATATTCAATGGCCGGCCAGAAACTATTATGACCACTGTCTTTTTGCTTTTTGCTCTCACTTTTTCTATGGCTGATAGATCTTCAGGACTCAAACTTGGATTAGCAATATCTCCCCAGCCCTCGGCATAGGGTTTTTCGCCAACAACAACAATTCCAACGTCCGCAAAGTTATTTTTTGTGGAAAAATCTCCTTTTTTGTTATATTCAACATTTGTATCTTTGGAAACTGTATTTTTTATGGCCTCAAGTATGGTAGTTCCTTCAATGCCATAGTTGCCATCTATACCTTGCCACTCTGTGGTCCAGCCACCTGCCTGGCGGCCCAAATTATCTGCCGCTGATCCGGCAATCAGAATTTTGTTTGATGATTTAGCTAATGGCAAGGTAGAGTTTTTATTTTTTAATAATACTTGAGATTTACGAACTGCTTCCCTGGCTATCTCTCGATGTTGGTCGTTGCCTATAATCGATAATCCCTCTGGCAGAGCCTGGGGACGGTCAAATAAGCCCGCTTCAAATTTAACTGTCAAAATTCTTTTTACGGCATCATCTATCATTTCTTTTGTTATATCATCCTTAGATAAAGCTTCCTGCATATTAGATATAAAATCTTTGTATTCAAACGGAGTCATCACCATATCAACGCCCGCATTCACCGCTCTGACCAATGAATTATATTTACTTGTTTCAATTTGATAAACTCCATACCAATCGGAAACAATAAATCCGGAAAACCCCAGTTCGTTTTTTAGCGTCTCTGTTAAAAGGTGATAGTTGTCAGAATTTATTTTTCCTTGCCAACTGGCAGTGCCTACCATGATAACTCGTGCTCCGCCGTCGATGGCTACTTGGAAAGGAATCAGATGGACTTGGCGCAGGGTTTTTTCATCAATAGTTATATTTCCCTCTTCTACTTTGAACTCTTTATTGCGGGAAGTTCCGTATTTCATATCGCCACCGCCAACAAAGTGCTTGGGGTTGGCCAAGACTTGAAAATAGCCAGCTGATAAATCTTGGGTTCCCTTCAAATAGGCCAGCCCTAGCTGGGCGACATTGGTCGTGTCTGAGCCAAAAGTTTCGTAAGTTTTACCCCAACGGATATCTTTGGCCACATCAAGATTGGGAGCAAAATTCCAATAAATTCCGGTTGCGGCCATTTCTTCGGCGGTTGCTTTGGCAACCCGTTTAACTAAATCCGGATCTCTGGTGGCGCCCAAGCCAATGAAATGAGGGAAGATTGTAGCTCCAAGAACATTGCCATGGCCATGGATGGCGTCAATTCCATACAAAAGAGGTATACCCAAGCAAGTCTCTTTAGCGGCAGATTGATAATCATCAATCATTTGAAGCCAGGCTAGGGGAGTGTCTTGTTTTGGCCCCGCTCCGCCACCGCTTAATAACGCTCCTAAATTATATTGGGTGATATCCTTAAGATCATGAATGCTGTTTTTTTCAATCAAAACCATTTGTCCTATTTTTTCCGCGTCGGTCATTCTGCCCATTAAGTCAGTAACTCTTTGATCAATTGGCAATGTCTTATCTTGATAAGGAAGATTTAATTGATGGCAGTTATTATTTTCACCTATTAAGGATGGAGCTGGTGATTGAAAAAAAATAAAAATCAATACCACAATTAAAGGCAGGGCGATGACTAAAAATATAATAAATTTTGAACGGTAAAAATTAATATTCATGTTGGAAGATATGGGGTACTTTTAATAAAATTATTTTCATATAAAAAATAAAATTCAATTCTTTTTAAAAGTAGGTGTTAGCCGTTAAGAAAATTACATATTTCAGCTAACGTATCCGGCATATGCGACGCCTCGAGGCAACGAAGTTGAATCGAGATGTCGAATATGCCGTGTTAGCTGATGTTTTCTCGGGCGGATTTATTTCACCTCTTTGTTTATCCACGATTCATAATTATCGTTCGCTTTAACATCTATTTTTATTATACAAGGCGTTTCATAGGGATGGAGTTTGATTACCTCCGATTTAACTTTTTCCCAATTCTTAGTCTTAGTTTTTACAATCGAAACAATTTCTTTGGAGTTCTCAATTTTTCCTTTCCACCAATATGTGTTTTGAATTGGGAAAAAGTTGCCACAAGCAATCAAGCGGCTCTCCATTAAAGACGCCACTATTTTCTTCGCAGTTTTTAAATCAGGATAAGTTATATAGATGATTATGAATCCCATTTTTTTAGTATAAACTTTGATTTCAGTAATAGCTAGCCCGAGAAAATTTCAGCTAACGTTAGGCATATCTGATGTTTGCCGTAGCGTAGCGGAGGCAAATATGGGTGGAGGCTTTTGTAAAAAGCCGTAACCAGATATGCCGTGTTATGTGATGTGCATGTTTTACTTTAATCCCGATAGCAATCGGGATTGCTCTAAAAAAGAATTTTAATTTTGTTTTTTTGTTTTGGATTTTGGGCAGAGGGGTTAGGGGTGAATGCCCAAAATCCAAAACTCCTTATTCTTTTATTGTTTTTCCGTAAGCCATTTTAAGCAAATTTATTATCAGCTCCTTATTCTTAGTTAAGTCTTGTTTTGAAATTCTAATTCTATATCTATTCCATTTATTGTCATATTCCATTAGATCTAAACTTGCATCTTCAATCAATTTATCTGTTTCTACTGTTTGTTCCAGTCTTATTTCCATTGTGGTATTTGATTTTTTTGGTCTAAAAATAACAAAATTATCAGGTTGTCCGTCTTTAGCTAGTCCAACATAGAATTTGTTATATTTTAACTCATAACCGCTAGTAAATTCATTTATCATTGCCACTAACTCATCAGCCAAGGCAACTGTTTTTGTTGTTCCTCTTTTTTCCCAATAATTTCTATCTGTTGCTTCTTTGATTTCATCTTCTTCTACAAGTCCAAGACTCACTTCATTTAACACAGTAGTGAAATTAAGCCAATAATCATTTCCATTTTTGAAAGCTTCCATTTTTATCGCAATAAGTGGAATTGCACCATTGAAAATATTGATTACATTCAAAAATCTATTTGTGATATCTTCGGCAATGATAACGGCGCAATGATCATATTGCGGGTATCTTTTTTTCTCAATATCCCAATATTCAATTGTTCTAATAATATGACTCTCATCGACTTTCCCAAGCTGAATTTCTACTTCGTATCTTCTTTCAGAGTCAGGATCTTGAAGTAATAAATCAAGTCTTCCTGCTTTTGGATGGATTCTTTCTTTATCTTTCAATATCAAATCGCCTAATCCCAAAATAGATGGATCATTTGCAATTATTTCTTGCACCCATTTTTCAGTCAAAGTGGGGTTGTTTATAAGATTAATCTTTTCTGGTCTAATAAGATTTATTTTATCACTCATATTTTTTACTTGTTAAAAATTAAAATTATTTCTCTATCTCTTCCTCAACTTTTCGTTTCGCCTCTTCCAATAAATCTTTGCTCTCTTTCCTGAGTCTATGACTTTCCTGGATTTTCTCGGCGATCTGTTGTTGGATGGATGGCTTGATGAGAGGGATTTTAAAAGTTTCAAAATCCGATGGTTTTAAATGAGCAATCAAAGCACCACCAGATAATTTTTCTACCTGCATTTTGCAAAGAATAGAGCTAAATATCAAAGATAAGCACTCCTTTTCAAAATCTTGATATTTTTCTTTTAAAGTTAATCTCAAAAATGCACCACTCAAAACTCCTTGGATATTTTCTTTTAAAACATAACTAATTCCAATAGTTCCATCTTTTGTAAAAAGTATCTCACCTTGTTTTGGTTGATAATTCTTTTTTAGCCCTTCAAATGCTTCATCTGATATTTTTCTGTTTGATTCTGACAATCCAAAAACTGTAAAATCTGAAACTCTGACAAAATCTTTTCCTGTTTCGGTGTATGCATCTGTTCCAACTTCAACTCCTTTTTTCCATTTTACCATTTCACCAGCAAAATCCCATCCGCCCTCATATTTTTCAATTTTCTTGATAATTTCCGCATATTTTGGCTGGAAATATTCGCTGTCATATCTGTGAGCTTCTTCAATTTCTTTTTTGGTAGTGGAAAAAGAAAGTGTGTGTTTTACTTGATAATCCAAAAGCCCAAGTTCTGCCAAAAGCAATTCTTCGGCTTCACGGTAGAGTTGTTTGGATTGTGTTTGTTTGGCGTGAGCTGATTTTACGATTGATTCGATTTGTAATTGGAAAGATTGAGGGAGGATAGGCACTATGACATTTTTTACAGATTGCTTATCAATACTTAGTGGCACTGCTCCTGTAATTCTTCTTTCTAACAATTTTTTGCCGTAATGAGAAATTAAATATATATAAAGATAGTAATTATTTATGTTTTCATTTGTTCTTATCATAAATTGATTCATTCCGAGAGAAACAGGACGACTCAAATTTTGTAAAAAATAAACTCTACCAGCATTACCAATTTTATTTATTACAATTTCGCCACCAAACATTTTGGTTTTCTCTAAAAAGTTATACGAACTCTCAGATAGGTACTTAGAGTTTGACTCAAAATTATCAGTTTCAAAATCCACAGTTCTTACCATTAGGGCATAGTCTTTTTTATCTAAAAGCTCAACATGTTCATTTAATGTTTGATAGCTTCCATTTGCATGATAGTCAGTAAGTAAAGAAATAATTTTCCCAATAGGTTTATTATTTAATTTAAAAATCTTTCTTTCAATTTCTAAATACTCGGGTTTAAAAAACTCTGCATCGTATCTGCGAGCTTCGAGGACATCATTATATTTTATGTAGCTTATTTGTGCCATAGTTATATATCTAATTGGGTAAATTTACTTTTGATAAAATCAAGGATTTTTTTGAAATTTTCTTTTGTTTCTTCAGATAAAATGAATGATTCTTCACTAATGAAAAGCTCTTGTATCGCTGAATTAAAATGATTTTTGTTGAAAGATGTCTCGCTCGGAAATGATTTTTGTTGAATCTGTAATTTTTCGTCTTCTGTAAATAGTTTTTCTGTCGTGAAAGTGTCAAAATTTATATCAATATCATTAAGCGTAAATATTTGTTTTTCTAATTCTTGAGAAATTTCTTTTAAATATCTATTTTTTGCACCCTTGCCTTTTGTCGCGGCAGTTCCATCGGCATCAAAAATGGTAATAAATTTTTTGTTATGTGCCAGATATTCTCTAAAAATATTTTCATATTTATCAACACTTGCACCAGGATAAAATTTAAAATCGAATCCTTGATCTGCAAAAAACATATCCTTAACCCATTTGAATGTATAGTAATCGAATTTCCCCTCGGTAAAAACAATTTTATCCGTAAGCTCAAAATCTGTTGCGTGAAATTCTAAAACATCAAGAATTGGCTTAAAATGGGTTTCTTCATTTGGGTAATTTGCCACGAATTGTTTGTGTGGTATTGCCTTGATGTTTTGCCTGAAATCGTAGTCATTTGAATTTTCTCTCCCTATGTCTTTCACAATAAAACAATTTAAAATAAATTTTGGATTTATGAGATATGGGCTATGTGTTGAATAAATAATTTTTGATTTATCAATAAGTTTCTCAAAAAGAGACAGTAATTTTTGTTGTGAGCTTTCGTGGAGATTGCTTGCAGGCTCATCAAACAAAAATAGATATTCACCGCTTTCATCAGCTCTTGCTTTTCTAAACTCTGTAAAAAGAATAAAACCAAAAAACCATCTAAAGCCGAGACTTCTTTCATTTATCAAAAAGGGGCTTGTGCCTTCGTTCACTTTCAGCTGGATAAAATAACCAGTTTGATCATTGCCAGTTTCAATTATGATGTTTTTATTTGGGCCAGGAAAAATCTCTTGCCAAGGAGCGACAATTTTTTGATTTAAAATTGAAGAAATTTCTTGTTTTATCTGAGATGAAGCAGATTGTTTCGCTGTATCTGTTAGCGCTTTTAACTTTGTTAAAAAATCGTTGAGTGAATAACTAGAATTTATGGTGTGCAATATATCATCAATTATTTGTCTGTATTCTTTTTGTACTTCTTTTTCCTTTTCGCTTGTTAAAGTTTCGATATTTTCTAAATATATTTTTGTTGGAAAATCGAAAAGAAAATCGGGGAAATATAATATCTTAGGAATAATTTTCTTAACTTCATTCACTGTCTCATTCCATACTTCTTTATTCTCAGAATGCAAACTTTTGTAAGATCTTTGTGTGCCAGTTTTTACCTTTAGTTCAGGATTCCACGACCATGTTGATGCTGATTTTTCAAATGAAGCATTATTAAAGGTATATTTCTTGGTAATGGTTATTTTTTCAATATTTTTTTCGAGTCTAAATGTTTTAGATTCTAAAAAATCTTTAATGATTTTATTATCGCTATCTTCTAGTAATAATTCAGCCTCAATCTCTATGTTTCCCGTAAAGTTTCCACTATCTTTTTTGTGTAAAATTTCATGTTTTTTTCCATCAGGCAAATCTTCTTGGAAAAAATTCAAAGATTCTAAAATAGTTGTTTTTCCACTCTCATTCAATCCAACTAATGGGAAAATTTTTCCAATAGGATATTTAGTCAGATCTAACTCTAACACTTCAATACCTTTGAATTTTTTAACAATAAATTTAGTGTATTTCATCTTTGATTGAGTTAAAACTAAAATTTCCAAAAACTAAGCTTTTGTTCTTTCGCCCATTTTTCAAATGCCTCTGCGATATTATTGAGGTCATGTTTTTGAATCAAATGGTTGTGTTCATCAAGTTTTCTTTCGCCTTTTTCATCGGTTTCATACATCTCAAGCCCTGAATTATCTTTTCCGCTGTTTTCACTCACTGCCATAAATATTTCATAATCATCTTTTTTTGGATTGATTTTTTCATCCCATTTTTGGATAAAGAGAACCGAGGTTTTTGTTCCTGTATGTGGCTTAAAGGTATTACCATCAAGCCCAACAACAGCCACAAGTCTTGCTCTTTCCATCACAAAATTTCTAATTTTTTCATCACTTGTATTATTAAATCTTCCTTGTGGCAAAACTATTGCCATTCTTCCACCGGGTTTAAGGAAATCTAAATTTCTCTCAATAAACAAAACGTCACGAGAAACTTTGTTTGCTTTTTTGCCTTTGCCGTTAAACGCCACTTCGTAATTTGAAATAAGTCTACTGTCTTTTATATCCCCAGCAAAAGGAGGATTTGCCATGACAATATCAAAATTAAATTCTTTGGGGATTTGACGATTTTTTGCAAGATCAAGAAGTCTATAATATCCGTCCAAATAAGTTTTTGCCCATGAGCTATCTTTGAGTTTTTCCTCCCATCTCGTGTAATCTAAAGTATTGAGATGAAGAACATTTGTTTTTCCGTCTCCTGCAATCATATTAAGAGTACGAGCTACACGCACAGATTTTTCATCAAAATCTATTCCGAAAACCTTATCAACAAAGTTTTTTTGTTCGCTCGTAAGTTTTTGGTTTGAGAAATTGGCAAATTGTGCCTTGCCTTGATTAACGAGTTTTTGCCAAACATTAAAAAGCGTATGAACGGTAAATCCGCAACTTCCACAAGCGGTATCGATCATATATTCGTTTGATTGAGGATTCATCATATATACACACATATCAATCACATTTCTTGGTGTGAAATATTGTCCTTTTTCTCCTTTGGCCGATTTGTTTACAAGATATTCAAAAGCTTCATCTATGACTTGTAGATTTGAATTAAATAGTTTTACATTTTGTAAAAATCCAACACAAATTTGCAGGTGGTTTTCATCTGTAATGCGAAGCGGTTCGCCTTTTTCAAAAATCCCTTGCCATTTATCCTTAGCTTTTTGATACAAAGCATTAATGACTTCTTTGGTGTGGTGCGCATCGCCACGACTTCTAAATTCTAGTTTTCTATAATCCTCATTGTCAATTTGTTCTAAAATCTGTTTATCAGTTAACCCTGAATTTTGTTTTTTTATTAGCTTAAATTGCGTTTCAATGTTTACTCTGTCATCCGCACTTTCCATTTCGTCATAAAGTTTCGTAAAAATCAGTTTAAAAACCTCTTCAAAGACATCTACACCCGCACCTGCCAAAACCTCATCTTCCATTTCTTGAATTAAGTCTTTTAATGATTTTCTCTCTTCTGTAAGCCTATCTTTGCCCATCAATTCGAGATAGGTGAATCTTTCATTTTTTACATCGTCAATCGTTTCATTTGCTTTAGGGATATCTGAAAGTGGCTCAAAGTAATTTGGATCAAGTCTTTCATAATAATTTATCTCAACACCATTAGTCCAAACAGCGAGCGGCGCCCCGGTTGCATTTGTATAACTTTTTAACTGGTCTTTTCCATCTTTAGCACTGTGTTTTTTGATTTCAAGAACACAATAGATACTGGTTTTATCGGTTTTGTTAAAAATCACGATATCAGCAAATTTCTTTTCTCTTCCAAAATTTACCGTGTATTCAACATCAAGCAAATCAACAGAATAACCATATTCATTGATAAGTTTATCAAGCATGAGCTGTCTGACTATTTCTTCGGGTTTTACTTGAATGTCTTTATTTCTCTTAAAGCATTTGAGGAAAAGTTTATCGCCTTTTTCAAAAATACTATTTTCAATCCTGTCTATACTTTCAGGAGAAAAAATAGTGAGATCATATTTCCCATCTGACTTTACAAGTTTTGATAGTTGTATATTTTCCATATTATTACTGTAAGATTATGAGTTATTATTATTGTATTCGTTTTCCCCTTATAAATAAATCGTTTTCGTAGCGGAGCGGAGAAAACACCTTATACCCCTTTCTAATAAATAAAAAAACAAAATTAAAATTCTTTTTTAGAGCTGGGCGATAGCCCAAAAGTAAAACATGCATTTCACATAACGTATCGGGATATCCGAAGTTTGGCGTAGCGTAGCGGAGACAAATTTGGATGAGCAAGCGTTAAGAATAAAAATTATTTTTTCAATCCTAAATGTGTAAAATCTAAAGCAACACAAGGGACGTTTCCAGCAACCCACGCATCATGTCCAGGGTCTGCCTCGAAAGCTTCTCCAGGACCAACTGTGATTTCATCTCCGTTAGAATTCTTTATTACCATTTCACCAGAAAGCACATAGCCGACATGCCTCTCTGATTCTTTGCCCGTCATTGCACCAGCGTGCGTTGACCATTTCCACCCTGGCAAATACTCTCCTTTGCCAATAGCGACGGTTTCAAGAATCCCAGCCGTTCTCTTGCTTCCATCAAGAAACGTCCACGATAATTCTGGGTTGCTGTTTAGATTGTCTTTTTTCATATGAATTTGAAAAAATAATTTTATTCTTAATGCTTGTGAGTCGGATATCCCGTGTTAGATGATGTGCCAAGCCCATTATTTCTTTTGGTATTTCATCTAACGTTAGCGTGTAAACGAAGTTTACTTGGAACGAAGTGGAAAGTAAATTTGGGAGAGCGAAGCGAACCGTTTACACGCTGTTGTGTGCTGTTTTATTTATGCGTTATTTAAAATTCCATTGATTCTGCTTCAACAACTCCAAAAAAATCTTTAGTTACTGCTAAAGCTTTATCTGTATCAAAAGTTTTGCAAGTATAGATTATAACTGACAAAAATTTAGCATTTGACCAAATATATAATGAGATTCCGGAATCGATAAGCGGTACAAAAGCATCATAACCTTGATTTTCTTCTTTTCCTTCTCCACCAGGAGAGAAAATAATTGGATCACCATACATTTTTAATTCCAGTTCACTTGTGATTTGACTGAAATAGTTTTTGATAACTTCTTTATCGACTTCGATTGAGTAAAATCCCTCAACCATTAGTCTCAAACGTGTTATGTTGGGAGCTAAATTTTTCATTTTTTTTAATTAGAAATTAACTTTCTTGAATGTTAGCACAAATAAAATGTCACACAACTCGTTTCTATACGAAAACACTTCGTATAGCTATCCACATCTTGCCACTTAGGCGAAAAAATGTATAGAATGTAATAGGTGTGAAGAGTTGACGGCCTCACTAATTAAATAAAGTGAGGTTTTATGTTATCCGAACAACTCAAACGGGCATCTGAAGATATGCGTTTGCGCAATTACAGCCAAAAAACGATTAAAGCGTATATTGGCTGTATCAAAGAATATTTAAGTCAGAATCAGACGGGTATGTATCGATGTGACGTAGAGCTGATCCGTCAATTTTTGTTGGAAAAGCAGTCAAAGGGGTTGGCGCCGCAGACGATCAACCTCTATCTCAATGCGATTAAGTTTTATTATCGCGATGTTTTGCGCTTGAATCAGCGGATTGATTTGAAATTTGCAAAAAGGACAAAAAGGTTGCCAGTTGTTTTGTCGAAAAGTGAAGTTTTGAAGGTCATTGATGTTATCGACAATCCAAAACATAGGATGATGGTCGCTTTGGCATATGGCGCAGGCCTTCGCGTGAGTGAGGTTGTTAAATTGCGGATCGGGGACTTGAATTTGGAGGAGTTGACTATCCATCTTAAGCAAGCTAAGGGAAATAAGGATCGAATTACGGTTTTGCCAACATCTTTGGTTGATGATTTAAGGAGGTTGACGATAGATAGGTTGTCGGGCGATTTTGTGTTTGCCAGCGAACGCGGGGGAAGATTGACGGAAAGAACGGCTCAAATCATTTTTGAGCGGGCGCTTAAAAGTGCCGGAATTGGTCGGGGAGCGACTTTTCATTCTTTACGCCACAGCTTCGCGACTCATTTGTTGGAAAACGGCGTTGACGTGCGTTATGTTCAGGAATTGTTGGGTCATCAAAATATCAGGACCACGCAGATTTATACGCACATAACCAATCCGGCGATGCGGCGGATTGTTAGTCCGCTATGAAAATCGTTGATTTGGTCGGAAGAAATAAAGCGGCGCTGATTATGTTTGCATATTTATGCGGAGTGGTCATTCACTCTTTTTTTCCTTTGACTCCCGTCCCGACATTTGCTTGGTGGGGTATTGCGGCGATGATGTTGATTTATCTTATGTTCAGAAAGCCCCTCTCCTGCATCTGTGGGCGCCGCCCAGAGGCTCTGCCCGGAGGGAGAGGGGTTGGGGTGAGGGCGCAGCGGTGGGATGACGACAAACACACGATCACCCCTTTCTCCTGCTCCTGTGGGAGAAAGGGGCAGGGGGATAGAGGGCTCCGTTGGCTGGTTATTGTTTTTTGCGCGTTCGGCCTCATCCGTTTTGACATCGCGATTCCGCGCATGATCGACATCAAAGACTCGCAGAGTTTTGTCGGCAAACTCACTTCCGTCACCGACGGACTCTATGGCAAACAAGGAACGATAAGCCCCCTCGATAAAGGGGGGAAGGGGGATTTTCGATTAACTATCAACCTCAAAACCTCCGTCCCCATCGGCTCCACCATCAGCTTCTCTTGCCTGCCAAAACCCGTAACGCAAAAACCTGACGAGCTTGATCGACGGTTCGCGTATCGTCTGCATTTTGCTCAAGCGACTTGCACGCCAAAAGATCTCACCGTCATTAAATCTCCCGCGTGGTGGGATGTGAGGCAGAGTTTTGTCGAGCTGCGAGCGTGGACGAATTTGCGCATCAAATCCATATTGCCCGGCGACGAAGGAGCGCTGATTGCCGGCATGCTTTACGGTGAGCGCGGTATGTCGCAGCAATCAAACAATCTTTTTCGCAACGCGGGTCTCACTCACTTGATTGCAGTCTCCGGCTCTAACATCACAATTGTCGCGTCGATTGTGTTTGCGATTTTGCTCGGTATGGGATTGTGGCGCAGACAGGCGTTTTGGGTCACGACCGTGACGCTGCTTGCGTATGTTACGTTTACCGGCTTTTCCGCCTCGGTCGCGCGCGCGGCCGTGATGGGTTGGCTGGTTTTGTTTGCGCGCTACATCGGGCGCCGTCCAAAAACTTGGCATGTGCTGCTCGTGTCCGCATTTGCTTTGTGCCTGTTGGATCCGTGGATGCTGGCGTTTGACGCGGGATTTGCGCTTTCATTTTTGGCGACGATCGGGTTGATGAGCTGGTCGCCGATATTCAGTCGTCTCTTAAAGTTTTTACCCGAGGTCGGCGGTTTGCGTGAGGCCGCAGCGACGACGATATCTGCAACACTAATGACAACACCTTATTTAGCTTTTGCATTTGAAAAGATATCGCTCGCCGGACTTGTCACCAACTTGATTGCTGTTCCTCTCGTGCCTTGGGCCATGTTGTTCGGAGCGCTGAGCGCGGCCTGGGGTCAATTCTACGGATGGGAGTTTGTCGTGCTGCCGTCACTGGGCGTTGCGAAACTGATTTTTTGGTCGGCTCATCTGTCTGATTATATGCCTTGGCTTTTGATGGAAATGCAGCGGATGAATTTTGTGCTGCTTGTCGCAACTTACTTTTTGCTCACCTGGATTTGGTTTAAGTTGCGCGCAAAAAAGTCCTTTTCCACAGCGCAGGCCTGTGATTTGTCAGAACAGAATGACAATTATCGCCGCACGTTTGCCTAAGCGTGATGGACACTTTGCGTTAAAGCGGCGAAAAATCTTTTAGTTAAGGGAACAAAAAATCTTGATGTTTTGTAAAGCATCAATAAAATCAATGCATGTAAAAATATGTTTAAGGTTGCATGAATTGACCTTGTTTCAAAAACGCCGCACGCTGTTAATGAGGCTTCCAAGGCTTCGCACCTAAAAAAGTTAACGGTTCGGAACGCGATACGGTCATACTTTCAATGCGTGTTTTGCAAAACATGCGTTAGCGCAAAGTCCCGGCAATACCAACGAACGATACGGGCGTTGGACATTGCCACCGAAAGGTCAGGCAACTCTTCGGAAGACGGCGCAGACAATCTTTTATAAAGATGGCAAGTAATTAAGACCGCGTTCGTTGTTTGAAAATCAAAGCCGCAATCATTACGGCAGCGCAGTTCTACAGGCGTTTGCTCGGCAAGCCCCAGCCTTAATGGCGACAGGAACTTTCCAAGATGATTGCAGCTTTGGGACAGGACTTGGCCGAAAGTCCGGAGAGCGTTCCGAACCGTAACTTGAAGACCGCCTCGGTCTCCTCTACGACGCGTATTGGAGGAAACCGGAGGTGATCTCATGTTGACGAAGAATAGTGCATTGAAAGTCTGTCTGACCGTTGTTCTCATCCTTTCGTGGTTCACGCTGGGATGCGGCAACATCAACACGCCGGAGCTTAAGGGAGAGGAGAGTAAAGCTCCTGTCTCGCAAAGCTCTAAGACCGCGGTAGGCGGCGACAACTCGCAGAGCTGCGTCATCACCGACATTCGCTATCCCACCAACGAGGAGGACTTTCAGCACCTTCTCTACGACGACCGCGGATTTCTCGCGGAGTATAACGGCGAAAAACATCTTGGTTATGATGTGGACTATCCCGTCGGCAAAGCGATCCACGCCATCAGTTGCGGCAAGATCGCGTACTACGGTCCGGCCAATGGCTACGGTACGTTGGTCGTAGCAATTGAGGTCAAATTGCCTTACCCGATGACTTTCGAGAATGGTGATGGCGATCTCGTGACGACTGATACGGTGATAGTAATTCAAGGTCACCTGATGGACGCTTGGGGCGGTCAAAAACTGACTTGGAAAGTTGGCGATAACGTACAGATTGATGATGTCATTGGTTTTGTACAAGTCGATGCCTTGAATGGCGAAGGCTCGGAACATGACCATGTTGGAGTCAGGGTCCAGTCAGTGGAAGACGCAAAGGCGACGGAGCCGAGATTCTGGCTGCGCGGCAACGACACGCCTGGCGAGGGTCTGTTCAAGAAGTATTTCACCGACCCCAAGCAATTCATCTTGACTGTTCAGGAGCAGCTTCACGGCAGCGGCGGCGTCGCCAAATCGACGGCAACGAGTTTGTTGCAAGGCACGCTCATCAAGACGGACGCGGGCAGGTACGAGTTGGTTTCGGATGATGGGTTGTTTGATGTGAGCAACGTCAAGCATCTGCCATTCGAGTGCGCGGTCAACGTCACGCAGGATCTGCTCTCGTGCTACACGCAGATGCCGACCGACACGATCTCGCTCACGCTCGATGCGCAGGTCGTCAAGTTCGACGGCGAGCCGCAGGTTTACATGCTCTACCCGTCGCACAACCCCACGCTCATCGGCTTTCATACATTCCTCTCGTACGAGTCGTTCCTCTCGTGGGGCTATCAGCCGGCGGACATCGTCAGTTATCCGCTCGCGCAAAAGCCGGCCATCGTCGGCAGCCTGCTCAACCTGGGAGATCTGGGATTGAGACCCGGAACGCTCGTTAAAGGCATTGGCGAGAGCGAAGTGTCAGTCGCACATCAAGGCGGAATGCGACGTCCGATTTTTAACTGGGACGTGTTCGCTGCCATCGGCTACAAATCGTCCTGCATCTACGAGATTGATTCATCGACGCTCGACGCCGTGGCAGGTAAACGCTCGGATCAAGTCATTGGCATCGACGAGCTTGAACAATGCAATTCGCCGCAAGCGATCTCGTGTGCGCCGGGCAGCTGGACAAGCTGCGTTTGCGGCAGCGGAGTCACAGGATCCAAGACCTGCAACGGCGACGGAGCTTCGTACGGAGAGTGCGAGTGTCAAACTGCCGGTAACGGCGGCGGACTCGGAGGCGACGAAGATGCAGGTGTTGACGCCAACTCTTCTGCTGGCGGAGCGTCGGGCAGCGGCGGTCAGTCCGGAAGCGGCGGAGCACCGGCGATGAACTGCACGCCGGGACAGCAGATTGGCTGCGGATGTCTCGGCGGCCAGCAAGGCTATCAAGTTTGCCTAAGCGACGGTCTCGCGTTTGGCGCATGCAATTGCCCGAACGTCGGAACTGGAGGCTCGGGAGGATCAGGCGGATCGACGTCAACCGGAGGCTCGGGAGGTTCGACCTCAACCGGCGGAACATCCAGCAACGGCGGATCTGGAGTTGACGCAGGACCGGTGAGCTACTGTCTCGACTTTTACTCGCGAGCCTGCACGACCAACGAAACTCGTCTCATCAACTGCTCTGGCGGTACGGCGATTGTGCAGACCTGCCTCATCGACTGCAGCGGTTGGACCAGCGAGGCTTGTCCTCCTGCCAACACCGGCGGATCAGGCGGATCGGGAGTCGATGCCGGCAACAACTCAATCATCTGCCAAGCGTATGGCGTGCCGGGCAAAACGGTTGTCTACGCCAACGCGCCGGTCGGCCCCGACAAGAATATGGTCATCCCCGGTTGGAGCGATTATCCCGGCTGGTGCGGAGTGCCGGACGAGCCCTGGGGCAACTGGGCTTGGGGAGCGGTCGGTGTCGGCGAGCTCGTGTTCCAAAAAGGAGATGCCTATCAAGGCGCCAAATACATCTTCGCGCCGGGCGTCTCCTCGGGATATGGCAATTCACCCGATGCCTGGTACTGCGATCAAACGGGCTGCCCCATCGGAACCTTCGTTGTCTGCAACGGCCTGCAAGAAGCTTGCCGCGTGCAGAACGGAGTCCTCTCCGGCGGTGCATCCTACACGCCCAACTCAGCCAACTGGCAGAATATACAGTGTATCTTGTAACTTACTTACTCACTCGCCCTGCTTAACTTGCGGGGCGGTTTTATCCCCACAACCTCCTGTTATCTTAACCGCAACTTCGTGGAATCGAGGGATCTGACTACTCCATCTGTCATTCTTGGGTGAGTCCACTACCTCCTTTTGTCATCCCGACCGCAGCGTCTAGCCCCACCTTGTCATCCCGACCGCAGCGTCTAGCCCCACCTTGTCATCCCGACCGCAGCGTCTAGCCCCACCTTGTCATCCCGACCGCAGCGTCTAGCCCCACCTTGTCATCCCGACCGCAGCGATAGCGAAGTGGAGGGATCCCTTACATAACAAAATTGCCGTACTATGCTCCCCAAGTCTTATTTTGTCTATATAATGGCAAGTGAAACCGGAACGCTTTATACCGGAGTGTCTGGAGCTTTAGAAGGAAGAGTTTGGAAACATAAAAACGGAATATTCGAAAAAAGTTTTTCCAAAAAGTATAAATGCGATAAGTTGGTTTACTTTGAAGAAACCACGGATGTACGTGCCGCACTCGAAAGGGAGAAACAGATTAAAAGATGGTCGAGGCACAAAAAGGAGTTCTTAATTAAAACTATAAACCCACAATGGAAAGATTTATCAGTAGAGTGGTTTAAGTAAGGGATTTCTCCACTCCGCTATCGCTTCGGTCGAAATGACAGAGAGGGGAAGCTTCGGTCGAAATGACAAAAAGAGGATAAGGAGTGCAGGGGATTGCAAAAGAGAGGCGAAGGACTGTTCGTTTGGTCCATTTGACTTATCCCCAAGACGACTTCTTGCTGCTTTGCTAACATTGCCAAGTAGAACAAGAATAGAACAAAATTGAAAAGAACCAATCACCAAATTCCAATAACCAATTATAATTTTGAATCTTGAATTAATCTAAAAATGTTATGAGCAAAAAAGTAGACGAGCGCGATGCTCGCAAATTGGCGGCGCAAGAGGCGATTGATCAAATTCGAGAACGTTTCGGCGAAGGGTCCATCATGAGACTCGGAGAAGCTAAAAAGATGCTGGTCGAGACGGTGCCTACCGGGTGCCTGTCGCTTGATTTGGCGCTTGGCGTGATGGGCGTGCCGCGCGGCCGCGTTATCGAAATTTACGGTCCGGAGGCGTCGGGCAAGACAACGCTGGCGCAACATATTATTGCAGAGGTCCAAAAGATGGGCGGCTTGGCCGCGTTCGTTGATGCGGAACATGCGCTTGATCCTGATTATGCCCGCAAAATCGGCGTGAACATCAATGATATGTTGATTTCGCAGCCGGACACTGGCGAGCAGGCACTGGATATCGTGGAGACCTTGGTTCGCTCCAACGCAGTCGATGTCGTCGTTGTGGACTCTGTTGCGGCGCTTACTCCAAAGGCTGAAATCGAGGGCGAGATGGGAGATAGCCACATGGGTTTGCAAGCTCGTTTGATGAGCCAAGCTTTGCGTAAACTGACATCTGTCATTTCGCGCACCAAGACTTGCGTGATTTTTATCAATCAAATTCGTCAAAAGATTGGCGTTATGTTTGGCAACCCGGAGACAACGACGGGCGGCATGGCGCTTAAATTTTATTCCTCCGTGCGCATCGAGGTTCGCCGCAGTGCGCAGATTAAGATGGGAGACAGAATCATAGGCAATCGCGTTAAAGCTAAAATCGTAAAGAACAAAATGGCCGCGCCTTTCCGCAATTGCGAGTTCGACATCATGTATAACGAAGGTATTTCCATTGCCGGCGATTTGCTTGATCTCGGCGTTGAATGGTTGGTCATAAAAAAATCCGGAAACAGTTATGCCTTTGGCGATGAAAAATTGGGCGTTGGCCGTGAGACCGCTAAACAATCGTTGCGCGATAGACCCGATTTAATGTCTAAAATTCGTGAACAAATCATTGTGGCTTGGCGCGCCAAAGAGGAAGAAGGCAATATTACGCCGCCAAATCCAGCTGGCGATGAAAAGGATGAAGACGCGCCCGCAGAGGCAGAATAAGGCTTAACACAGCCAAAGTGACAAGAGGTCAAAAAAATGCTAAAATATAAGATGCATGAGCCAGCGTAGAAAGAGAAAATCTTCGTTTCATTTTCAATTGGACGCTCAAACACAAAAAGGAATAGCGACTGTCTTTTGTTTTGCCTTAGCCATATTCATCCTCTTGTCACTTTTTGATCTGGCAGGATCCGTCGGGGTAGGGCTTGATCAAGCCATGTCTCACATCTTTGGCTGGGACAAAATTGTAACGCCTTTCTTTATTTTGGCGGCAGCTATCTTCTTAATGTCTCCGGAACGCATACCACTTAAAATCTCAAATGCAATCGGTTTTATTTTGTTCTTTGTCGGATTAAATCCTTTGGTACATTTGCTGACATTTGGAGAAACGGTTGCCATCGAATCCGCCTTGGATGCTGCGGCGGGCAAACTTGGCATGATGCTGTCAGAGCCGTTCATCCCGATTTTTGGCATGGCGGGAGCGATCATATTTTTTATGGCGCTTTTTGCTGTCTCATTGGTTTTGATCTTTAACACCTCGTTAAATTCAATCGTAGAATGGGTAATGACTTTATTGGGTTGGCTCAAAACGGCACTGATAATGTGCGGCAAGCCTTTTGTTTGGCTTGTTGGAAGTTTAAGAGAGATGAGCGCAAGAAAACAGATCTTGGCTGCGCAAACCGCAACAACAAACGTGCCGTTGGCAGAAGCTGATGATGAGGATGAAGAAGATGATGATGAGGATCATGCTGAAGTTGCTGTCAGCCGAGCTTCTCGTGCGCCTGCCGCGGGACAAGAGCCTGTGCCGGCAAAGCCAAAACGCAAACATCCGAAAATCGAAATACCTTTGGAGCTGTTAAATCGACACGATCAAAAACCAACGTCGGGTGACATCGGTGCGCGTCAGGCTGTTATTCAGCGTACTCTCGAAACATTCGGTATTCCTGTCGAAATGGGCGAGGTTTCCGTCGGTCCGACCGTGACGCAGTTTACATTTAAGCCTGCGGACGGAATTAAGCTAAACAAAATAACCGCGTTGCATAATGATTTGGCGCTCGCGCTTGCTGCGCATCCGATTCGTATCGAAGCTCCGATACCGGGCAAATCACTTGTTGGCATCGAAGTGCCGAATCAAAGCGTTGCGATAGTCGGCTTGCGCGAGTTGTTCGAAACGCGCGATTGGCGCGATCGTAAAACTCCGATCACGTTTTCCCTTGGACGCGATGTAAGCGGCAAGCCGTGGATGGCGGATATCGCCAGAATGCCGCATTTGCTTGTTGCCGGCGCAACAGGATCCGGCAAATCGGTTTGTTTGAACACGATTATAATGTCGCTTTTGTATTCCAACAGTCCGGATGATCTTAAAATTATTTTGGTGGATCCTAAGCGCGTGGAGTTTCCGGTTTATAACGGCGTGCCTCATTTGATTACTCCGGTGATTACCGATGTCGATAAAACCGTCAACGCCATGAAGTGGACCGTACGCGAGATGAACAAGCGCTTCGATCTCATGTCCAGAGTTCAGGCAAGAGACATTGTTACATATAATAGTCGCGTGCAAGACAAGTTTCCATACATCGTCATGATTGTCGATGAGCTGGCTGATTTGATGGTTAGCAACAAACAGGAAGTGGAAGCGCAGATCGTGCGTTTGGCGCAAATGTCCCGTGCAGTCGGCATTCATCTTGTGCTTGCCACGCAGCGTCCGTCCGTCGATGTTATCACGGGCTTGATCAAAGCCAATATCCCGGCGCGTATCGCATTTTCAGTTGCTTCTCAAATGGATTCGCGTACAATTCTTGATCAATCGGGCGCTGAAAAATTAATCGGGCGCGGCGACATGTTGTACTCAACCGCAGAGCTGGCTTCGCCTAGGCGTATCCAAGGCGTGTTTGTTTCGGATGATGAAATCAATCGCGTAGTTGAATATCTTAAATCAAAATACGATCCTGCGGATTATGATGTTTCAGTGGTCGAAAAGAACGGCACGCCGACGGCTTTTGTAGAAAATGGAATTGCAGACGAAGATGCGGACGAGTTGATTCCTGCTGCAAAAGAAGAAATAATTCGCGCCGGCAAAGGCAGTGCTTCGCTTTTGCAACGCAGGTTAAAAGTCGGTTATGCCCGCGCTGCGCGTCTTTTGGATTTGTTGGAAGCGGAGGGTTTTATCGGTCCGTCGGACGGCGCTAAACCGCGCGAAATTTTAAAAGTTGAATTTACCAAAGGCATGGACAGCATCCCATCGCCTTCGGCGCAGCAAATACTCGAGCAAGTCGACCGCGAAATACCGGATATAGAAGAAGACTAGAAACTGAAAACTAGAAACTGGAAAGAGTCTGCTTGCTTGCTCTTTCTAGTTTCTAGTTTTGAGTTGTCAGTCTTTAGTTTCTAGTTTAATCTGATGGCATGGCATTCATCCGCAAACAAATAGACGTCGATCGCAGTTTTGGCGATGACTTGAAAGAATTGCGTGAGCTTCGCGGCTGGTCGCATGAGCATCTTGCAAAGGCGACGGGCATCCCTGCATCGACCATAAGATTTTTGGAACTGGAGGATTTTGATTCTTTCCGCGATCCGGTTTATGCGGAAAGGCACGTAAGAGTAATCGTTAAAACTTTGGAGGGAAGAGTCGGATTTTTTGTGCATAAATTTCACGCGGCTTTGGAGCAAAAAGGTTTTTCCGTAGAGCGCAAACCGTTGTCTTTTTTTGAACGCGTAAAACATTCCGCTTTGTTTGTGCCGTCAAAATATTTTCTTTTATTGTTGCCTTTGCCTTTTGTGATTTTATTGGGCTGGTACGTTTGGCGCCAGGCGGCTTATCTTTCCACGCCGCCTATTTTGCAAGTCACTTCGCCGACTGATCACATGGAAATTAGCGAGCCGACGGTTTTGGTCAGCGGCATTACGGATCCTACGGCCAGCGTTACGGTAAACGGGCAGGCTGCGGTGGTAGAGTCAAGTGGCGTTTTTGATGTCACTTTAAGCGTCCCGCGCGGCATGTCAAAATTGGATATTGTGGCAGAACGCCGTTATGGGAAAAATGCACAAGCTACAAGATATATAACTTATGCGCCCTCGTTCGGCCCCGGTGTTTTGGACGCGAGTCAAATCGAAACGGAAGCAACTTCGACGGCAACAAGTACTGCGCTGTGATATAAATTCAGTTACTAAAAATCCCGCCTTGCGCGGGTTTGTTTCTGCTCCGTAAGCTGCAAAGGGAGGCCACAAATGAGTAGGTGACGAACTGCATGTGAGGAGAGAAGAACTCGGATCTTTCAATCGCGAGTAAACATGAATTTCTTCACCAAAGGTTGTGCCTCGCTTCGCAGTTTGCGAGGCGGAAACTACCTTGATAGTAAGCTGGTGCAGTTTTTCTGTCAACACAATTCGCTCTATTGTCATTTCGACTGTAGCATTCCTTCCATCCTGTCATTTCGACCGGAGCGTAAAAGCGAAGTGGAGAAATCCCATTGCTTATAAACACAGTTGCTTTAGTTGTTTTGCATTGAGATTTCTCGACTCCGTCCAACTTCGCTCGAAATGACAAGAGGAACTATGCGTTTTTTGCTTTAAAAAAAGTGCCTCCAAACCGCTAAACAAGTTAACGATTTAAAGGCACTGCACGACTGAATCGAGGGATTTGATTCGCGTCGTGCAAAGAGATGCCGGAAAGGTGTCAGGAAGCGGGGGGCGCTCCGTCTGACGTCGGCGGAGCTGGCGCTCCGCCGTTGTTGCCGTTGGCTGCCGCAGGCGTGACGGGCAATTGACCTATTGCGCCGAACAACTCACCCAAGGTCGTTGGCGGAGGTGTGTTGCTGGCGATCAATCGCTCGACCTCTGCTTCATCGCAGGGCTCGGGAGATGCGCATTCGGTTCCGGTGTTGGCAGCCGCAACCTTGCGCTCTGCCTCCTTTGCTTCGCGTTCGGCCTTCTTTGCCTTTCGCTTGGCCTTATTTGCCTTGCGTTCGGCCTTCTTTGCTTCGCGCTTAGCTCGGATCGCGAGCGCATCCTCGTCGGGCGACGCTTCTCCGACTTCGACGACGGGCATCGGCACGATCGAGTCGCGATTGCCGGCTGGCTCGTCGGAGGGTTGATCCTCCAACTCGTCGTCGTCGACCTGTATCGGAGCTCCGTCTTCCTCATGATCAACGCCCCACGTCTCGAGCTGTGCTGCTATCACGCCACCCGAATCGTGCACTGTGTCGTCGACTTGCGGCGGTTCTTCCGGCACATCTTCCTCGTCCGACTCGAAGGTCTGGACGGGGAAGTCGCCGCTGTCCGCCGGTTCGTCTTCCTGCTCATGCGAGTCAGGTGCAGCGTCGGCGGTGGGTTGAGGTTGCGGAGGAACGGTGTCGGCGATGCCGATACCGCGCATCGTGTCAGGTCCTTTCTCGTCCTCCGGCGTCTTCGTCGGAGCAAGCTTCTCGTCGGTTTTTGTCTTCGACTTCACCACCGCCTTGCGCGCAACTCCGACCATCGCCTCCAGCGGAAGCAACACGTCGGGAATGAACTCCGGCGGAAGGATGATTGTGCCGCCGATGTTGACGACGAAGGACTCGCTGAAGCGGTGCGCGAGGAAGCTCGCGCAGATGCGCAACGCGGTGGTGCGTGGCAAGTGGATGATGGCATGGCTTCTGTCAGCCAGAACTACGGAGATGAAAATACTGTCCACCTCCACGAATTCCGGTCGAAAGATGCTCTCGCCCTCCTCATCGATCTCTCGCACGGATCCGCGTTTGCCGGTCAGTGCGTAACCAAAGGTCGCGCCATTGGCCGTCCATTCACGTGTACTCTCCCACGTCTCGCTTGATGTGGACGGGTAGCATGTCGCTTCCAGTAACAGCTCCATCGGGACGGTAACACGGGCCTTCCAGCCGTTGTAGCCGACGCGTGGATGCGAATCGGGGAAAGCGATTTTGCTTGGGATTGAGAACACCGGCATGTCCGTGTTCTCAATCGCCTTGCGCACACGCTGGCTCATGCCCCGCTCGTTTTGCTCCACAATTTGCCGCCGATTCTCGGGTGCGACGAAGTTCTCCTCACCGAGGTAGAATATGGCACACGACCTTGCCGGCATGAAGCGCGGCGACTCGTCGATCGTGCCGTCTTCGTTCTTTGCGAGTCCTGGCACGTCGCTCATGTGTTCCGCTAGTGCTTTGACTGCACGCGGATCGACCATGACGAATCGGGGCTTACCCTCTTCGAAAGAGCTCGCCTCGTACCTCGGCTCGTTGCCGATCTGGATCTTGACCGAAGGCAGTGGGCCGACGCGCTCGCCGTCGAAGGTAGCATGGAGGTCGAAGGTGAGATGTCTCGTCTCGACCGCCCCCCAGCGCCCCAACTTGTTTTTCTGGAGCTCGCGCGCCAGGTGTTTGTACTCGGGCTTGATCTCGACCGCGGCCTCGCAGCTCGCGGCTTCGATCTCGGTCATGCCAAGCGCTTTGCCAACCATCGGCACGTAAACGCTGAACATCTTTGTCATTTGATTCTCTCCCTGTAATCCATTGGCTTCATCGAAGCCGTTTAGTTGCTGTACTTACACCTGTTGTCTGCCGTCTGCTGTCTTTGTTTTTTCCTTTCCGGTTTAAATTGTCGAGGTCCATCTCGGACCGTTATAACTGCTAATGATTTTTACGTTATGTACGCCATGTACGTGATGCACGCAATGTACGTTAGCAGATACAACAGCCCGAGTTTTGTTTACGCAGTTTATTAAGAAGGTTCAAGTGGAAAAGGGTTTCCCGGCCCGTCCTCCTTCGCGTAAAGCTACGGAGGATATTTTAGACTTGGGTTAAATACCTTTATTTCTTCTTAAAAGTTGCGACGGTTTCCCGTCGTGTTTGGACCATGCGTAATGATCCAAACGCCACGGGTTTGGCGGCGGCAACAAAATGGAGGCGAGGCTCACGGTTTAGGCATTTGCCTTCCGCGAACATGAAGTGTGTGGTTCGACAATTTTGAGTCCAGCCTAAGCCGAAGTCGTGCTTGTCTTCACACCCCGGATTTTTGTCCGGGTTTCCCCTCCATTTTGCTACCTCCAACAAAAGTTAGGGTTATAAAAGAACCAGCTAACTTAGCAGTTTTTGGGGATTTTGTCAAGGCCGACAAGACGTACATAACGTACATTGCGTACATCGCGTACATAACGTCAAAGCAAGAAAAAAATGGCTAAAATAAGCTAAAAAAGCTCGGTTTTTTGTTTGGGATGCTTGGTTTTGCGGCTGTAGGCCTTCTTGTTTTTATGTAAACGCGAAGCCGGCGCAGCTGTTTTGCGTATTTTTTTCTCAATTTCTCTTTGGTTGATTGTTAAAATCGTTTTTTGCATACCTTTGAAATAGGTCTAATTGGGCCAATATGGCCAATTAGACCTATTTCAAAGGATACTAAAATCCCCCGACAAAGTGAAGGGGGACTGTCCTTTGGGAGTTAACCCGGGACGGTCCAGTGCGCTTGGGGCAGGGTTGCCCAGTGTGAACCAGGCTATCTGACTTACGCGCAACCCGATATGTACCCGTAAGGGCCATACCGAGTTCTTCTCTCCTCCACTTTGTTGGGGGATTTGATCAATTACGAATGCCAAATTACGAATTACGAATTCAGGAATTTGGCATTTACGAAAAGATGGTCCTCCAACCATCTTTCTTTTGTTTAATTTTGAAATTTGAGCTTGATGGATCCACGATCTTACGATCACGAAGCCATTAGGCTGGCTGGGACGACATAAGTGTTGTCTGTCGCCCCAGCCCTGACGAGTGCTAGTCGAGCTTAGCCGCTCGACTTTGGGCACGGACGTTTGGCTAAACGTCCGCCCCGAGTATGGATGCAGTGGGTTTCCTCTCGGGTGCCTATGTCCGCGTTGAGCGCATGGCTCGTCCTCGCGTACGGTGGCCGACCCTTCCCAGCAAAAGAGGCTGGTGAGGAGCATCTGGAGAATAACTCCATTGCACAACTTTGTTACCCATCGCTACATCCGAGTGGAGCCTTTGCGCCGAATAGCCTAAATGGCCGTGCGCCGTGGCCGATCCACTCCGTCCCCTGGACGGTTATAGAGGTTATCGAGCAAGCTCGATAGCGGTTCCCGATCCGCCGAGGCGGATGGGAACCATGGGGTTGTTACTGGCATCGCATTCCAGTCGAAACCGGATTGCGATGTCCTCCTTCCCCGTCTGCGGCATAGCCCGTGTTCGGGTGCCGCAAGGTTTCCTCCTCTATAACTGTCCAGAGGACTTACTTCTCAGCTTTTTAATGAACAAATAACTATACCATAAATAGGTGGTTTTGTCAAGGGTTTTGAGGCAGTTTTTAAGGCTAAGATTAGCCAAAAATTATTTAGCTTAATATAGCCAAAAAACACAATGAACAAACGATTTTTGGCTAAAATCTATCAACAGCTCAAGTCTTGACTCATTATTGACCGCGTGGCACAATGCGCCAGCGAACGCAAATTTGACAGATCGGGGATGGGCTGTTCTCATCGTCCGATCACTAAAATCCTGCCATTTCACGAACAGAGAATTGCCAGGATTTACGCTATTTACTTTTTTGGCGTGATGAATATATTGTCTTAAAAAAGATTTGAAGTCCTCCATAAACAACATTTGGGGGATTTTTGCGTCTTGCAGCGTTCGCGTCACAATTTGAATAATTGCCAAGGCTCGCCGCTTTCTGGCCAACGCCCAGCTACCCGCCTGTACGGTCTCGTGCACAGGGTCTGGCCGGTGGAGGCAGAGCTGTAATCAATCCTCTCCATGCCCAAGCAGGTTTTTCGACGCCAGCCTCTTAAAGAGACAGAGCGTCGTTTCTTCACGGCTTCCCGTGACGCAATGGCACTGCCGGATCTAATTGAGGTCCAAAAGTACAGTTACAGGTGGTTTTTGGAAAACGGTCTTAAAGAGCTGTTTTCAGAAATTTCGCCGATTCGCGATTTTATCGGCCGCGACCTGGAACTTTGGTTCACGGATTATTTTATTGATGAACCCAAGTTTGACGAAAAAACGTCAAAATTAAAAAGCATCACGTTCGAAGCGCCGTTGCGCGTTAAAACAAAACTCATCAATAAACGCACGCAGGAAACCAAAGAACAAGAAATTTATCTTGGAGATTTGCCGGTGATGACCGATCGAGGAACTTTTGTGATCAATGGCATCGAGCGCGTCATCGTCTCGCAGCTTGTGCGCTCGGCCGGTGCGTTTTTTACAGCGGAAGTTGGACGTGGACGACGCTACTACGGCGCTAAGGTCATACCTAACCGCGGAGCTTGGTTGGAGTTTGAGACTGACGGCAACTGCGTAATTTGGGTCAAGATCGATCGCAAACGTAAAGTGGCGGCAACATCGCTTTTGCGCGCTTTTGGCATGAGCAGCGACGAAGAAATTTTGGAGACTTTTAAAGATGCCGACATTCATCCTCTTAACAAATATATAGAGTCGACTTTGGCAAAGGATTTGGCCAAGAACGAAGACGAAGGACATATTGAGGTTTACAAACGCATCCGTCCGGGTGATTTGGCGACTGCGGATAACGCCAAGTCTTTGATTCAATCCATGTTCTTTAAGTTTGAGCGTTATGATTTGGGTCCGGTCGGACGCTACAAATTTAATCAGCGTTTTGGCATGGCTTGGGATGATCAGATGGTTTCAAAAGAAGAGAACAGAATTTTGTCCAAAGAAGATTTGGTTTTGATTCTCAAAGAAATCATCAGATTGAACAATACGCAGGAAGACGCGGATGATGTTGATCACTTGGGAAACCGCCGCGTGCGTGCCATTGGCGAACTTTTGCAAAGCAGATTCCGCATCGGTTTGGCGCGCATGGAGCGCATCGTTAAAGACCGCATGTCAACGCAAGAGGTGACGACGATTTCTCCGGGCAGATTGGTGAATGCGCGTCCGGTTATCGGCGCGGTACGCGAATTCTTTATGTCTTCGCAGCTTTCGCAGTTCATGGATCAAACCAATCCGCTTTCCGAACTCGAACATAAACGACGTTTGTCGGCCACCGGTCCCGGCGGTCTTTCGCGTGAACGCGCGGGCTTTGAAGTCCGCGACGTGCATCGAACTCACTACGGCCGCATCTGCCCGATTCAATCTCCGGAAGGTCCGAACATTGGTTTGGTGGGCCACATGGCAAGCTATGCGCGCATCAATGAATATGGATTCATCGAAACGCCGTATCGCAAGGTAAAGAATTGGGCGGAAAATAACGGCGAGGATCTCGTTGGTTTGACTCTGCGCGTGGATGTCCGCGACGGCGAAGGAAAGATTGTGGCCGAAGCCGGTAAAGAAGTTACAAAAGACATGGCCAAAAAGTTGGCCAAAGTTTCGATCACCAAAATTCCGGTTACGCCAAAAGTAACGAGTGAAATCGTTTATCTGAACGCTTTCACGGAAGAGCGCGGTACAACAGCTCCGGCGACGACTCCGATTGACCGCGAAGGAAGGTTTTTGGTAGAGCGCACGCCGGCCAGAAAAAACGGCGAGCCGACGATTGTTGACGTGCACGAAATCGATTACGTGGATGTTTCCTCAAAACAAATTCTTTCCATTTCAACTTCGCTCATTCCGTTCGTCGAGCATGATGACGGCCAACGCGCGCTCATGGGATCCAACATGCAACGCCAGGCTGTGCCTTGCATCAAACCAGAGTCGCCGATTGTAGGCACTGGCGTAGAGCGACGCGCCGCGGTTGATTCCGGCCATGCATTGCTTGCACCGGACGATGGCACGATCACTGAATTGTCAGGAAATCACATCGAACTTCAAACTCAAGATGGACAAATCAGACGCTACGACTTGGTTAAATTTCAGCGTTCCAACCACTCAACTTGTTTGAACCAGCGCGTTCGCGTCGACAAGGGTCAAAAAGTTTATGCGGGCGAAGTGTTGCTCGACGGAACATCGTGCCAAAACGGCGAGATGGCGCTTGGACAAAACCTGTTGTGCGCTTATCTTATCTGGGATGGTTACAACTACGAAGATGCTATCATTCTTTCGGAACGTTTGGTTCACCAGGATCGTTTCACTTCCATCCACATCGAGCACTACAATATGGATGTGCGCGACACCAAGCTCGGCGCCGAAGTCGTGACTAACGACATTCCGAACGTATCAGAAGAAAAATTGAAGAACTTGGATGAGAACGGCGTTATCCGTATCGGCGCAGAGGTTAAATCCGGCGATATTTTGGTGGGCAAGATTACGCCCAAAGGCGAAACTGATTTGTCGGCTGAAGAAAAACTATTGCGCGCCATCTTTGGAGAAAAAGCTCGCGACGTTCGCGATACTTCGTTATATTTGCAGCACGGTGCACGCGGCAAGGTTGTCGGCATCACCACGTTCACTCGCGAAAATGGAGATAAACTTCAGCCCGGCGTGCTTAGACGCATTGTGGTCGCCGTTGCTGACCTGCGCAAAATTCAAGTCGGCGACAAACTGGCCGGACGCCACGGTAATAAAGGCGTTATCTCGCGCATCGTGCCTTTGGCTGACATGCCGTTTTTGGAAGATGGAACTCCACTTGACGTTATTTTTTCTCCGCTCGGCGTTGTCTCTCGTATGAATTTGGGACAAACGCTCGAGACGCACATGGGTTTGGCGGCAAACGCTTTGGGTTACAAAGTCGCCACTCCGGTTTTTGACGGCATACCCGAAGAGACTGTGCGCTCCGAACTGGTGCGCGCCGGTTTTCCGGATGATGGAAAGATTAAACTCTTCGACGGACGCACCGGAGTAGCTTATGAATACAGTCCGACGGTCGGTTACAATTACATGCTTAAGTTGAACCACATGGTGGAAGATAAGATTCATCAGCGTTCCATCGGTCCGTACTCGCTCATTACGCAGCAGCCGTTGGGAGGCAAGGCTCAATCCGGAGGACAGCGTTTTGGAGAAATGGAAGTCTGGTCGCTCGAGGCGTATGGCGCGGCGCATACTTTGCAAGAAGTCTTGACCATCAAATCAGATGACGTCACCGGACGTTCGAAAGCTTACGAAGCGATCATCAAAGGCGAAACTATCTCAAAGGTGAACGTACCGGAATCATTCAATGTTTTGATGCGCGAGCTGAAAGGCTTGTGTCTCGATGTTGAATTGCTTAAGGACGGATCGCGCATCGAAGAAAGCAAACCAGAACATGTTGCCAAACCGGCAGCGTCAGCCCCAACGGAAGAAATGACCTGGGACGCGCCGGCTGAAGAGTTTAACGCCTCATAATTTACGACCATCTTATGTCTTTTTTTCAATCGGAAAACGTAAAGACCACGGATTTTAACGGCATGCGGCTTAAGCTTGCATCGCCGGAAACAATTCGTGGCTGGTCGTACGGCGAGGTTACCAAGCCAGAGACCATAAATTATCGCACGCAAAAGCCCGAAAAGAGCGGTTTGTTTGCGGAAGAAATTTTCGGCCCGTCAAAGGACTGGGAATGTTATTGCGGCAAATACAAAAAGATCCGCTACAAAGGTATCGTCTGCGATAAATGCGGAGTGGAAGTTACTCATTCGCTGGTTCGCCGCGAGCGCATGGCTCATATCGAGTTGGCAACACCGGTTACTCACATTTGGTTTTTGCGCAGCGTGCCATCGCGCATCGGCACAATCTTGGACGTGTCGGTCGTGGCTCTTGAAAAAGTTGTTTATTTTGCCGCCTTCATCGTTACCAGCGTCAACGAAGAGTTGAAACAGCAGGTTATAGATCAGTTGGCGACGGAATACAAAGGCAAGCGCAAACAAATCGAAATGGATTATGAGCGCGAGGTAACGCAGATCAACGAAAAAGCAAACAAAGAGGATACCGCTGCCGGTGCCGTTACCAAAGAACTTGATAAAGCAGTCGGCAATAAAGATCGTAAACTCAAAGAACTGGAAACTGATGTTTCCGAACTCGAAAAAGAGTTAAAGACTTTGCAGCCTTTAAAGATCATCTCGGAAAATGAATACCACGAGTACTCATTAAAGTTTGGCCATATTTTTGAAGCAAAAATCGGCGCAGAAGCTTTGGACGAGTTGTTAAAGAAAATTGATGTCGAGGCTACCATGACAATTTTGCGCGAAGAATTGGCGCACGCCTCGGGAGCAAAATATGAGCACATAATCCGTCGTCTCAAACTTTTGAAGTCATTCACCATGCACGGCATCGATCCGCATTGGATGATTCTAAAAGTCGTGCCGGTAATCCCGCCTGATTTGCGCCCGATGGTTGCTTTGGACGGCGGTCGTTTTGCGACTTCGGATTTGAACGATCTTTATCGCCGCGTCATCAACCGCAATAACCGTCTCAAGCGTTTGCTCGAACTGCATGCGCCGGAAGTTATTACGCGCAATGAAAAACGTATGTTGCAGGAAGCGGTGGATGCTTTGATCGACAACAGTGCGCGTCATTCCAAAACGGTTATTGCTGCCACAGGCAAGAAGCGCCAACTCAAATCTTTGGCGGACATTCTTAAGGGCAAGCAGGGACGCTTTCGCCAGAACTTACTCGGTAAACGCGTCGACTATTCCGGACGCTCGGTCATCGTCGTCGGTCCGAATCTTAAGATGCACCAATGTGGTTTGCCTAAGATCATGGCTTTGGAATTGTTCAGACCGTTTATCATTGCGCAGCTCATCAAACGAGAAATCGTACACAACATTCGTTCGGCCAACCGTTATATCGAAGGCGACAATGCGGAGGTGTGGGATATTTTGGAAAATATTGCCAACAACGCCGTCGTGCTGTTAAACCGCGCTCCGACTTTGCACAGACTCGGCATCCAAGGTTTTCAACCGGTGCTCATCGAAGGCAAAGCCATCCAAATTCATCCTTTGGTCTGTTCGGCTTTCAACGCTGACTTTGACGGAGACCAAATGGCCGTGCATGTTCCGCTCACCGAAGAGGCGCAATGGGAAGCGCGCGAAATCATGCTTTCCACCAAAAACATGCTTAAGCCCGCTACCGGCAATCCGGTTACAACGCCGGCGCAGGATATCGTCTGGGGCGTGTATTACATGACGACGATGCTGGAGACGGAAGCGGATGCCAAGATAAAAACTTTTGGTACAACGGACGAAGCCATCTACACCTATCAAGCCGGATACATTACGGCCAGAGATAGAATTAAAGTACGCCTTGGAAAAGAACAGGTTATTACGGAAACTACAGTCGGCCGCATTTTGTTCTCGCGTCTTTTGCCGGAGGGTATGCCTTTCGTGAACGAACGCCTTGGAAAAAAACAAATCGGAGAGATCGCGCAGCGCTGCATTGATCAATACGGTTTCCAAGAAACAGCCATGCTTTTGGATCGCATGAAAGAATTCGGTTACCGTTACATTACGCTTTCAGGTTTCTCGTACGGCATCGGCGATTTGCCTCGCATTCCCGAAAAAGACGGGATCATGGAAGAAGCCAGCGGACGCGTCTTGACCATTGAAGATCAATATAAAGAAGGTTTGCTCACCAAGCGCGAACGCTACACGCAAATTATCAAGGTTTGGTCCGACATCCAAGATCGCATCAAAAATCTTTCCAAGATGGCTTTGGATCCCAAAGGTTCGCTTTCAGCCATGATCGAGTCCGGAGCCCGCGGTTCGGTCGTCCAGCTGATGCAAGTCGTCGGCATGAAAGGCTTGGTGACCAATCCGACCGGTGAAATTATCGAGCTCCCAATCAAATCGTCTTTCCGCGAAGGTTTGGACGTTCTTGAATACTTCATCTCATCCCACGGCACGCGCAAAGGTTTGACTGACACTGCTTTGAAAACAGCCAACGCCGGTTATCTTACCCGCCGTTTGGTGGATGTCTCTCAAGATGTCATTATCACCAGCGAAGACTGCGGAGATCAGGATGGATTCTTGCTCACGCATGAAGAGTGTGAAGACATCGGTGAAAGCTTGCTTACTCGTATCGTCGGACGCGTATCTGCGGAGGATGTTACAATGCCGCGCGCCAAAAAGCCGCTCATTCAAAAGGGCGAGATGATTATTGATGAACACATTGTAAAATTAAAGACACTGGAAAAGCCGTTGCCGCAAATTCGCGTGCGTTCCGTCATGACTTGCAAAAACACCCGCGGTTTGTGCCAAAAATGTTATGGCTTTGATCTGGCTTATAACAAGGAAGCTAAGTTGGGAGCTGCTGTCGGAGTCGTAGCCGCGCAGTCTGTCGGCGAACCTGGCACGCAGCTTACAATGCGTACCTTCCATACCGGAGGCGTCGCGTCAGGACAAGACATCACCCAAGGTTTGCCGCGCGTTGAAGAATTGTTCGAAGCGCGCAATCCAAAACACGCCGCTTTGATGGCAACGGTTTCCGGCAAAGTCTCAATCGTGGAACCGGAAGCGAAAGAAATCAAAACCACAACCGGACAGCATTTGGTGGATACTGCCCGCACCGGCAAAATCATCCGCATCATGTCCAATCAAATCAGCGAAGATGTGATGGTTGTTACCAGCAAAGACAGTGTCAAAGTTAAAGACGGCGATAAAGTGGAAGAAGGCGAAATTTTAATCGTGCGCCACGACGGCACGGAAATAGTTGCGCAGCACGACGGCACGATCAAACATGTTAAAAATCGTTTGACTGTTATTTGGGAAGGTTTGGCCGCCACGGATTTTCCGTCTCCATTGGGTTTTAGAATCATGGTCAAAGACGGAGACGAGGCCGCGGCCGGAGATCAGTTGACCGAGGGCCACCTTGATCTGCAGCTTCTCTTCAGAACAAAAGGTCACAAGGCCGTGATGCAATATCTTCTCAAAGAAGTGTTGTCCATCTACGCCACGCAAGGTCAAAAAATCAATTCCAAGCATATCGAGCTTTTGATTCGTCAAATGTTCTCTCGTTCTTACGTTAAAGACGCCGGAGATACGGATCTTCTGCCGGGCGAGATAGTCGAACGCAGCCGCGCACAAGAAGAAAATACTCGTGTTGCTGCCATCGGCGGAAAAATCGCGGAATTGGATAGTTTGTTCATGGGCATCACCAAAGTCGCTTTGACCACCGAGTCATTCCTTTCATCTGCATCCTTCCAAGAGACCGCCCGCGTGCTCATTCATGCTGCCATCACCGGCAAGGTTGATCATCTAGAAGGCTTAAAAGAAAACGTCATCATCGGCCGCTTGATCCCCGCCGGCACCGGATTCGGCTACCATCATCCGGAGTTGAACCTCGTTGGAATTCCCAAAGAGGAGCTGGCTTCGTATAGACCAGAGCCGGAGTTGCCGCCGGAGGAACCGACGGAAGTACAGCCGACGGAGAATAACGAATGAAAATAGAAAGCGAAACGCGTAACGTGTAACGCGAAACGCCGGACAGAAAAGCAAAGACGCCCGCAGGGGCGTTTTTGCATTATTTGAGATCTCGACAAACGTGATTTTGAAAGGTAACATCATGACACTATGTCCGGTCACTCAAAATGGAGCAAAGTTAAACAATTCAAAGGCGCGATTGATGCCAAGCGTTCGGCTAACTTTACCAAGTTGGCGCGCGAGATTGAGATCGTCGTCAAAGAAAAGGGTGCTGATCCGGGCATGAATTTTATGCTTCGCATGGCGATTGACAGAGCGCGAGCGGGCAATATGCCGAAAGACAGCATTGAACGCGCAATCGCAAGAGGTTCCGGAGCCGGCGATGCGGTGCAGGTCGAATCTTTGCGCTACGAGGCGTACGCACCGGGCGGCGCGGCGTTGATTATCGAGTGTCTCACGGATAGCCACAATCGTACGGCAAATGACGTCAAACATATTTTATCAAAAAACGGCGGGACATTGGCTGCGCCAGGTTCGGTCGCTTTTCAATTTGATCACAAAGGCGTGGTCAGGGTTTCACTGATCCAGTCTGACAAGCGTGACGAAGTGGAACTTGAATTGATCGACGCAGGTGCAGATGATATTCGCGACGAAGAGGAGGGGACTGTAATCATTTGTCCGCCGAACACTTTGGCTAAAGTCAGCGAGGCTGCCAACAAAATCGGTTTGACGGTGGCATCTGCGGAATTTGAGTGGCTGCCAAAAACAACCGTCGCCCTCGACGAAGCGAACGGCGAGGCAATTTCCAAGTTGATTGAACTCCTCGAAGAGAATGATGATGTCGCGTCAGTGTTTACGAACGCGGCATAGTCGTTTATGCGAATAATTGGCGTTGATCCAGGATTTGGCAGAACCGGAATCGGAGTCGTCGACATCGTTGGCGGCAAAGCGAGTCATGTTTGGTATAGTTGCATCGAGACGCCGGCGACTGATGATTTTTCTTTGCGTTTGCAGGTTTTGCGCGATGGACTTGCCAAGGCTATTGTGGAATACGAACCGCAGGCCGCATCGGTCGAAAAATTATTTTTTCAATCTAACGTCAAAACTGCCATCAACGTCGGCATGGCACGCGGAGTGATTATGTTGGTTTTGGCGGACGCCGGTTTGCCGGCGGTGGAGATGACACCAAACGAAATCAAGCAGGCGATTGCAGGATACGGCAGCGCTGACAAAAAACAGATGCAGCAAATGGTCATGCGTCTCTTAAGTTTAAAAGAAATTCCAAAACCGGATGATGCTGCAGACGCCCTGGCTATTGCCATGGCCGGCGGTTTTGTATATTTAACCAGGCTAAGGACGAATCGGCCGACCGGACCCTCTATCCGTCACCTCTATTAACAATATTGCGGTGACACCTTTCCCCCGTCAGACGAGGGAAAGGAGTTAATGAGTTATTCTGTAGAGACGCAAAATCTTGCGTCTAACTTATTAACCTAATAACCGCCTTTCCCCTGTTCGACGGGGGAAAGGCTCCCCCGCAATATTATCAAAGTGAGGGGGTGGATAGAGGGGGTTCGTCAGGGTTGACATGCACGGATTTTCGGCTTGTCTATTGGGTTGTTTTATGCTATTATTTCAGCGTAAAAAACACTCAAATTATGCAAATATTCTGGCACGGTTATTCAACAATTCGCATCGAGTCAAAGAACGGAGACTTGGCATCCGTTATAATGACCGACCCATTCGAAAATGAGGCGGCAATCCGTTTTCCACGCGCCACGGAACCGGATATTCTCTTGCTTTCAAATCAAAATCGCAAGAATTTTAACCTCGAAGGCGTTGCCGGCAGTCCATTTTTGATTTCCGATCCGGGAGAGTACGAAGTTAAAGGAGCTTTTGTAAATGGTATTCAAGATCCAAAAGCAGACGAAGGAGACAAACGGCCTTTGATGCATAGAATAGACGTTGAAGGTATGTCCATCGCCTTTTTGGGACAGGCGAAACGCAAGCCTACGGACATGGAATTGGAAGAACTCGGCAACATCGATATCTTGATTTTACCTGTCGGCGGGGGAGATGTTATGGACGCCAAGACAGCCGCTTCGGTCATCAACATGGTTGAGCCTCGCATTGTAATTCCGATCCACTACTACATCGACGGCATAAAGACAGATCTCGGAAAAGTGAAAAGTTTTTGCGATGCGGTCGGCGGCAGCAAGCAACAGGAGATGAACAGGCTTAAAATAACCAAAAAAGAATTGCCTGCGGATGATGTCGCGATTATGGTTTTGGAACGTACCTAACGAATGAGTCCATAAAGTCTGTAAAGTCTCGAATAGCCCTTTAAGAAATATGGAGAACGATGAAATAAAATCAGCGATGCCGAAGAGTAGAAGTCGTAAGAACGATCAGACTTCTGTATTGGCACGACCAAAGTTGATAAGCGATAAGGAAAAACAATCGTTGATAATGGAACATGCCAAAAATCGCCAGCCGGCTGATAACGTTCAAAAATTTTCTTTGGTTATCGGGGTCGCGATCTGTGCCGTCGCCATTAGTGCAGGTTGGCTTTACAGCATGCGGCAGGGTTTGGCAGAAATTTTTCCGGCTGCGCAAACGCAAGAGTCGGTCGGCGATGCGCAGGGCAAGGCGGCATGGGAAAAGTATCAATACGCGCAGCAGATTCATGCGGGTGCTTCCGGCATGATCGATCAGGTTCAAAAAGTGGAAGACGCTCAAATCGTGGGTTTGAATCCGATTCTTGTTCAGGGGTTGATGATGGCGAGCGCGACTGATGCCTTGGTCGCTTCAACAACGGAAAATATTCGGGCGAACTTTTTTACGCCGCCGGCAATCGATCAGGCTTCGGATAAAGCCAATTTGCCGACGGGTTTAACTCAAAATAAATAACTATGTCAGAATCAGAAAAAGAATTAGTACCGGCCGCAGATAATCTCGGAACAATAGTGAACCAATCGCTCTCCGAAGAAATGAAGAGCTGCTATTTGGATTACGCTATGTCGGTTATCGTACAGCGCGCGCTGCCCGATGTCCGCGACGGCATGAAGCCGGTGCATCGCCGCATTTTGTATTCCATGTGGCAAAGCGGATTAAGGTCGAACGCCAAGTTCAAAAAGTGCGCCACCGTGGTCGGAGACGTGCTCGGTAAATATCATCCGCACGGCGACGTGGCTGTTTATGATTCTTTGGTGCGCATGGCGCAGGATTTTTCCATGCGTTATCCGTTGGTGCGCGGTCAGGGTAACTTCGGTTCCATCGACGGTGATGGTCCCGCCGCTTATCGTTACACTGAGTCCAAGATGGAAAGCATCGCGGATGAACTTTTGTTTGATATTGAAAAAGATACGGTTGATTTTCGTCCCAACTTTGACGGCTCGATCAAAGAGCCTTCGGTTTTGCCGGCCAAATTGCCGAATCTGCTTTTAAACGGAACGCTTGGCATTGCAGTCGGCATGGCGACCAACATTCCGCCGCATAATTTGAACGAGCTGTGCGATGCGACCGTTGCATTGATAGACAACCCTGAGACCGATATCGACGAGTTGGTGGAAATCGTCAAAGGTCCGGATTTTCCGACCGGCGGAGTCATCTACGATAAGAACGCCATTAAACAAGCTTACGCCACGGGCAAAGGCGGAATCGTGATGCGCGCCAAAACGGAAATAGTGGAAGAGAAGGCGGGCTCGTTCAGAATTTTGGTTACGGAAATTCCTTACGGCATCAACAAGTCGACGCTGCTCGAAAAGATCGCGTCTTTGGTTCAAGAAAAAAAGATCGAGGGCATCCGCGACTTGCGCGATGAATCCAACAAAGAGGGCATTCGCATAGTCGTTGAGCTTAAAAAAGACGCTTATCCAAAAAAAGTTTTAAATCAACTTTTTAAGATGACTCAGCTGCAGGAAACTTTTCATGTAAACGCATTGGCGTTGGTGGACGGCGGCATGCAGCCGCGCGTTCTTACGCTCAAAGACCTTTTGAGCGAGTACATCAAGCATCGCCAGGTGGTTATTCGCCGCAGAACGGAACATGATTTGGCAAAAGCAAAAGATCGCGCGCATATTTTGGAAGGTTTGCGCATCGCGCTTTTAAAAATCAACGAAGTAATCGAGACCATCAAAAAATCCAAAGACAAGGATGAGGCCAAGCTTAACCTCATGAAAAAGTTTAAGCTCTCCGAGGCGCAAACCATGGCTATTTTGGAGATGCGCCTGCAGCAGTTGGCAAACTTGGAACGCTTAAGAGTCGAACAAGAATATAACGAAAAGATGGAACTGATCAAAGAATTGGAAGCGATTCTAAAGTCCGTCACAAAGATGTTAGAAATCATCAGAAAAGAAACATTGGAACTTAAAGACAAATTCGGCGACGACAGACGCACTGTGGTTATCCCGCATCCGGTGGGAGAGTTTTCCATGACTGATTTGGTGCCGGATGAATCGACGATCGTCATGATCACTAAAGATGGTTACATTAAGCGCTTGCCGCCGGACACGTTCCGCACGCAAGGACGTGGAGGCAAGGGCGTGGCGGGTTTGTCGACTAAAGAAGAAGACGAAGTCGAGCAGCTGTTTTCCACCAACACGCACGCGGATATTTTGTTCTTTACCAGCCGCGGACGCGTGTTTCAGCTTAAGGCTTACGAAATTCCGCAAGGCAGCCGCACTTCCAAAGGCCAGGCGATCGTTAACTTTTTGCAGCTTGCGCCGGGCGAAAGAGCGACCGTTTCATTGTCGCTTTCCGATATCAAGGGCAGCAAGTTTCTTTCCATGGTCACAAGCAGGGGCACTGTTAAAAAGACGGCTATCGAAGATTTTGCCCACGTGCGCCGCAGCGGTTTGATCGCGATTACATTGCACGAGGGCGATGACTTGCTGTGGGTTAAACCGACAAATGGAACCGATGACATGTCGCTTGTGACAAAGAACGGCCAGTCGATACGCTTTAGCGAAAAAGATGTGCGTGCCATGGGCAGATCGGCATCCGGCGTGCGCGGTATTAAATTAAAGGGCAACGACGAAGTTGTCGGTATGGATATAGTTGATCCGAAACTGGCGGCCAAAGGCATGTTCACTTTGTTTACGATCGCAGAAAACGGCATGGGCAAACAGACTGAATTAACCGAATACAAAACGCAGGGCCGCGGCGGATCCGGTATCCGCACCATGAAGGTCACGGCCAAGACAGGTCCTGTCATCGGCGCGTTCGTCGCCAGCAAAGATGATGATCGTGATTTGATGTTGATTAGCAAAAAAGGCGTGGTAATTCGCGTGGCCTACAAGGGCGTGCCAAATCTTGGACGCGATACGCAAGGCGTTCGCATCATGCGCTTTAAAGAAGCAGATGACATGCTCTCGAGCGCCGCGCTTGTGGATACGGAAGGGGAAGAGAAATAAAATCTGAATAAAAACATAGATACGCCCTCTGAGGGCGTCTCTATGTTTTTAGACGTTGCATTATTCCAACACCTTGTCTATCAAGCCGTAGACCTTGGCGGTTTTGGGATCCATGAAGTTGTCGCGCTCCGTATCCGCTTCGATTTGTTTAACCGGTTTGCCGGTGTGCTTTGCCAAAATTTTGTTCAACTGATCTTTTATTTTTAGCAAGCGCTCGGCGCGTATTTTGATGTCGGTTGCCTGACCTTCCACACCTCCCAAAAGCTGATGGATCATTATCTCGGAATTGGGCAGGGCGAAGCGTTTGCCTTCTGCGCCGCCGGCAAGCAATACTGCACCCATTGATGCGGCAAGGCCGATGCAGATCGTAGATACGTCGCAGGCGATGTGCTGCATTGTGTCGTAAATCGCCAGGCCGGAGCTTACCGAACCGCCCGGGGAGTTGATGAACAACTTGATATCTTTGGTTTTGTCCTGGCTTTCCAAAAACAGAAGTTGTGCAACAACGATATTTGCAATGTCGTCGTCGATCTGCGAGCCGAGCATGATGATGCGATCTTTTAAAAGACGCGAATAAATATCATAAGCCCGTTCTCCGCCTTGAGTTTTTTCAATGACGGTGGGAATCAGATAATTGTTTTGCATTTGCGAGTTGATGGTATATTTATTCATACAAAAGAATGTTACGTGATTTCGATTTAGCAGTCAAATAGTGAGAGTGCCAACCCTCGCCCCGACCCTCTCCCATCGAATGAGCGAGGGAGTCAGACCACTCTTACTCCCTTTTCCGTTTCAACTATTTTGCCTTGGATTGTAAAACCCGGAGCATGTTTGTGACCGCCGCCGCCGAGTGCTTTGGCGATTTTTGAAACGTCTGTCTTGATTGAACGAAAAGAGCCTTTTATGGTGCTTTCATCTTTCTGCGTCAGAAGCATGATAGCTTCTGCATCGCCGCAAACGCCGTTTAAAAAGTTTATCATTCCCTCTGTCGCATCTTGTCCGACTTCGGCCAAGGCAAGATCTTCTTGTTTGATGTAAGTGAAAGCCATGTCGTACTTTGGATTGTATTTTAAGCGCGACAGAGCAATGCCCCAAAGTTTTAATTTTCCAGCCTCTTTATTTTTCAGAAGTGTTTGAGCAATCTCAGTCGTGCGTGCTCCTGCGGCAAGCAGATCGCCGACCACGGAAAAACTTTGGCCTTGCGTTGCCGAATTGGAAAAATATGACGTGTCAAACATGATGCCCGTCATGAGCGAAGTCGCTATTGCGGAGTCGACGGGTTGACTGTTAGTCTTCAAAAACATTGCAACCATTTCCGAAGTTGAACTGGCCGTTGCGTCGACAAACTGCAGATCTCCAAAACCGTCATTTGTTTTGTGGTGATCAAAGTTTATGACTTTGCAATCAGGAGAAAGCCTGCCGATAAGTTGATCAATTCCGCAGTAACTCAACGTACCGGAGTCAAGGACTATCAGAGCGTCGTATTGTCCGTCGAATGCTTTTGGGTCGTCGATAAAATCCAAATAATGATTTAAGTAAGAATAGCTTTTTGCAGGTTTATCCTTGCAAAAAAAAGTCACCTTTTTGCCTTGCGCGAGCAGCCAGTGTCCAATCGCCGTAGAAGCTCCCAAGGCATCGCCATCAGGTTTTTGATGGGCAGCCAAAAGCAAGCTGTCGCAGCCTTTTATGAGTTCAAAAAGATGAACGTATTTTCCAGACAAATCCATAAAGAATCGAACAGCTTAACCGTAATCTGTTTATGCGTCAATACCAACTGCCTTTCCCTTGTTTGACGGGGGAAAGGTGTCGTCCGCAATATTGTTGATTGAGGCGACGGATAGAGGGTCAGATCTCTCCCTTTTCTTTGAGATCTTCTATCAAGCCTTCTATTTCCCAGATTTTTTCGTTACTTTCATCAAAAGCCCAATACAAGCGCGGCAGTTTGCGCAGGCGCATGCTTTTGGCCATGGCGTCCAATATCTCGTGTTTGTTGTCGGATAAGACCTGCAAGGCGGTTTCTTTGGCTGTAATTGGCATTAGGCTCAGCACGATCTTGGCGTTGGCTTGATCGTCCGTTATGCGCGCATCAACAACCGTGACAAATATGTTGCGCGGAAAATCCACAACCCTGGCCAAAATTTCGGCCATAGCCTCTTTAAAGTGTTCGTGCCTTTGTACTGGTTTGGTCATGGCGATAACTTACACGACTTGACTCATACTGACAATCTTTTCCCCTTGTCTGATGCGTCTTTTGGACGTATGCTAGTGCAATCACTATTGTCATTTTGGCTCTTTCTGTCATTTCGACCGGAGCGTTAAAGCGAAGCGGAGAAATCTCATTGCCATTCAACACAGTCACTATTGTTGTTTAGTTAATAAGATCTCTCGACTCCGTCCAACTACGCTCGAGATGACAAAAAGGGATGCTCGAAACGACAGAAGTATTATGTATCTCAAACGTCTTGAATTGCAGGGCTTTAAAACTTTTGCCCAAAAAACAGTCTTGGTTTTTGAACCGGATGTCGGCAACCGTAGAGGTTTGACCGCGGTTGTCGGGCCGAATGGCTCGGGTAAATCCAATATTGCAGATGCGCTGCGCTGGGTGATGGGCGAGCAGAGCCTTAAATTGTTGCGTGCCAAAAAATCTGAAGATGTTGTTTTTTCCGGTTCGGAAAAAAAGTCGCGTGCAGGTTTTGCAGAGGTAAGCATGACGCTCGTAAATGACGACAAGCAAGAGTTAGATTTTTCAGAGATTCTCATCACTCGCCGTTTGTATCGCGATGGACAGTCAGAGTACGAGATCAATCAACAATCCGTCCGTTTAACGGACGTGATTATGCTGCTTGCGCAATGCGGTATCGGCCAACGCACGTACAGCGTCATAGGCCAGGGTATGGTGGATGAGGTGCTTTCATCTTCCCCGGCAGAGCGCAAAGATTTTTTTGACGAAGCGGCGGGCTTGCGTCCTTTTCAACTCAAACGCCAATCCAGCATGAATAAATTGGATGCGGCGCGCGAGAATCTTAAACAATCAGAAACTTTACTGCGCGAGATTGCGCCGCGTCTGACATCGCTCGATCGTCAAGTTAAACGTTTGGAGCAGCGCGAAGGTTTGGAGACGGAGCTTAAAGATCTGGAGTTGCAATATCACGGAGGTATGTGGCGGCAACTGCGTTCCGCTCTGCAAACGTCAAAAACATTACACGAAAAATCTGCGGAAAAAGCCACTCAGGCCAGTGCGGAAGCGGATAAGCTGGAAGAGGAGTTGCATGCCATGGAAAAGGCAATACCTCCATCCGAGGGTTTTCGCGAACTGCGTTCAGTTTTAGATAAACTATCGGAAGAAAGAGTCGGACTGCGCGAGCGCCAGTTAAAGCTTGAATCGACTCGCGAGATAGCCATAGCGCGTGCCGAAAAGCCTTGGTCGCCGTTGCCGCTTTCAAAGATCATCGGAGAGATAGAAGATTTGCATAAACGCCAGTTGGAGCTTTTGGAGATGTTGGAAAATCCAAAATCAGACCAGCAGAAAATCAAAAATTTAGCTGGTGATATCCATGCTAAAGTCGCGGATTTGCTGAATAAATTGCAGCGCCCCGCGCCGGAGCCGGAAAAGGTACAGGCCGAAGATCCAAAAGTCACAGCTGAGGTCAAAGAAATACTGCAGGCCATGTCTGATGTGGAAAAGCGCATGCAGGCAACTCAAATCGAGCTTGAGCAATGGAACAAACGCGAAGATCAAAAACGTTCGCATGTTTTTGAGGTACAGCGTGAGCTTTCGCGCCGCAGGCAAGAGGCGCAGTCGGCGGAGCGCCGCATGAGCGAAGCGGCTGTGGAACTTGCGCGCGTTGAGACGCGGCGCGATGCATTTTTGCAAGAACTGCGCACGCATCGTCCGGAGCAAGAAACCGAGCTGGATAAGCTGGCGGATGAGGTCAAAACAAATGAATCGCCAGAAGCGCTTTTACCCAAGTTGACCAAGCTGCGCGCGCAGCTGGAATGGATTGGCGGAATAGATCCGGAGATTCTCAAAGAATACAAAGAGACAAAGGCTCGTTATGAGGATCTTTCTGTGCAGACTAATGATTTGTTGCAGGCGATTGTCTCGCTCGAAACGATCGTAAAAGAGTTGGATCAAACAATTGCGGAACGCAGTGCTGTTTCTTTTAGGGGATTGAACACGCAATTCGAGCTTTATTTTAAACGCTTGTTTGGAGGAGGCGAGGCGAGTTTGGTGGAGGTTTTTCCGGAACCGGAATACAATGAACAGGGAGAGATGATTAAGGAAGCGGACGGAGAAGCGGCTCGAGTGGGTATAGAGATTATGGCAACGCCGCCCGGAAAGCGGTTAAAGGCAATTGCTTTGCTTTCCGGCGGAGAGCGCGCGTTGGTGTCGATTGCGCTTATTTGCGCGATTATGGCCACCAACCCTTCGCCGTTTGTCGTCTTAGACGAGGTTGATGCGGCGTTGGATGAGTCTAATTCCAGCAAGTTTGCAGAGATTGTCAGCACTTTGGCCGACAGGACTCAATTTGTAATAGTAACCCACAATCGAGCCACCATGTCTCATGCGCATATTCTCTATGGGGTGACTATGGGTGCAGACGGCGTATCGCAATTGCTATCAGTCAAGCTTCAAGATGTGATAAAAAATTAAGAATTATGAATTAAGAATTATGAATTTAATGTTTGATAATTTTGGCTCAATCAAGCTGTATTTTAGCCCTTGACGCATGGTGTAGCACATGTAATAATCTAAATAGTTCCTTACGCGCCAAGCTGTTCTTGGCGTAATTTGTCATCTCATGACCCTTGACAGAACCGGCTGGGCGTGTTATAAAGCTTAATCCTAAACGTTGGATAAGGAGCAGGTTGGACATAAAAAGAGCAGAGGCTTCCAGCAATCTGCATCCACGACAAGCATGGAATCTTTTCATAGGATTCAGCTGGTCTTCGGACTCGCTACTTCCTACAAAAAGGTTTCTTGGGTGCGGATTGCTAGAGGTCTTTGACAGATCCTCGTCCAATGGGCGAGGATTTTAGTTTACACGAATTGTTTTTACTTATATTATGTGACCTATTGAACGATATGATGAAGGCAACCGTCACGACAATTCAAGATACTAAGGTTAAATTAACTCTGCCCGATGGTCAGATTTTTGTTGTACCCCTATCTTCATTTGAAGGAATCCCAAAGGAGGGCATGTCGGTCGCGTTAATACTGGCCGTTCCGGGAGCTGATGACGCGGCCAGACAGCGGCTTTCGAAGGATTTGTTGAACGAACTCATGTCAGACTAACTCTCTTTGTCATTCTTGCGAATGCGAGAATCCATCCGGCCGAATTTTGGATCCTCGCCTACGCAAGGATGACAATGTAAACAAGGATTACAATGTAAAATAGCGAATTATGTCCCCTGAAACTAAAAAGTCCAAAAAGTTTATGGTCAAACCGACTTTGATTTGGGTTGGTGCAACGGTCGGCGTTCTCGTTGTACTCGGTTCTCTGATTGCAGGCGGAGTATTTGCTTACACTCGAACGTATACGGATAAAATTTATCCCGGAGTGCGGGTGCTGGGAGTCAGGCTGGATGGATTGACCAAAGAAGAAGCCAAAAAACAGTTGGACAAAACGGTTGATGATGCTTTGGGCAAAGGTTTGACTTTTGTCTTGGATGGAAAACAGATAAACGTTCAAGTCTCTTCCGACAGTGATCTGCCGGATTTGATTCGTTTTGATTTGAGCGGCGCGATAGATCAGGCGTACAACGTCGGCAGAGAAAATTCGATACTGCAAATCATTGCGGATGTTTTAGCTGCGCGCATTTATCCTAAAAGCGTGGACGTTAAAATTGATATTGATGAAAATCGTGTTCAGGATGCTTTAAAATTGCAGTATGCAGATAAGCTCCCTAATCCCGTTGATGCATCATTTTCCATCGAGGTTAAAGATGGCCAGTCTCCGGTTGTACGCGTGTTGCCCGAAAAAGACGGCGCAACATTGGATATGGACGGCGTGGTCGAAAAAATAAAACAGCAGGCAAAAGTTTTATCTTTTCAACCCATAACTTTGCATGCTAAAAAAGTCAGCGCGCAAAAACGCGCCGCTGATTTAAGTCCGCTCGTTGATAAAGCGCTCGAAATTCTCAATCGTCCGCAATTGATTTTTACGTATCAAGACAAGAAATATAAAATTTCAACAGCCACGTTGGCTGAATGGATTGCGCCGGATAAAGCCGACAATACGCTGACGATTGATAGTTTGGTTTTTGCTTCCAGTATCCGCATGTTGGCCGAAGGCGTCGAAGCGGAAAGTAAAAATGGCAATCTGTCTGTCGTGGATGGAAAGATTGTTTCTTTTTCGGCATCAACCGTCGGCCGAACGATAAACATTGAAAAAACCTTGGAGCCAGTTCTGACTTCGTGGCCCCCGACGTCCACATTCCCGTTGGTGGTAGACGAAACAAGAGGGGAAATAACCGGCGGTGATTTGGAGCTGTACGGAATTAAAGAATTGATCGGCATAGGTATCTCTGATTATGGCAATTCTCCGCCAAACCGCATAAAAAATATTAAGAAGGCTGTAGATGAAAGAGTGAATGGAACGCTCATCGCGCCAGGCGAAGAATTTTCGATGTTAAAAACTTTAGGTCCCGTTGACGGGGAGCATGGTTGGTATCCGGAACTTGTTATCAAGGGAGATAAGACAACGCCGGAATTTGGCGGCGGCTTGTGTCAGATCGGCACGACCATGTTTAGAGCAGCTCTGGCTACGGGTTTGCCTGTAACCGAAAGACGCAATCATTCTTATCGAGTCAGCTATTATGAACCGGCCGGTACGGATGCGACCATCTATGAACCGGCACCTGATTTTAAATTCATAAATGACACCGGAAAGTACGTTTTGGTGAATGCGTACATAAAGGGCACTAAAGTCTATTTTGAGATGTGGGGCACGAGTGATAGTCGAAAAGTCGCACAAACAAAACCGAGAATATATAACATTGTGCCGGCACCGCCGACAAAGTTGACCGAGACGGAAGAGTTGGCGCCGGGTCAGAAAAAATGCACAGAATCAGCTCATGCCGGAGCGGATGCGGAATTTTCAACGACAGTCGAATATGCCGACGGGCATAAGCGCGAAGAAACTTTTTCCAGCCACTACAGGCCTTGGCAAGCGGTTTGCCTTATCGGCGTTGAAAAAGGCACGCTTACCGCGACAAGCACCGCGGTCACCAATTAAGAATTAAGAATTAAGAATGAATGAAGATGTAGTGTATTTATTCCAAAATTCATAATTCATAATTCTTAATTCATAATTATGATATACTGTTCCAGTATGTATCAAGATTTGCAAACAGAGTGGATGACCGCAACGGAAGAAGGCCAGCTTTCGGTGGATATTTATCGCGAGGGAGACATGCTGGTTATCCGTTCGTTGGTTGCTGGCGTTGCCCCGGATGATCTTGATGTTTCGATAAGTAGCGATTTGTTGACGATACGAGGCAAGAGAGAGCAATGCGACAAAAACGGCGATAGCGATGTTTATTATCAAGAGTGTTATTGGGGATCTTTTAGCCGTTCAATTGTCCTGCCGTGCCACGTTGCCGCAGATTCGGCAGAAGCTCAACTTAAAAACGGTTTATTGGAAGTCAGAATCCCCATCCAGGCGGAGGGAAAGCAGGTAAAGGTTAAGTGGGGATAGAGGGAGGGGGCTGAATTTGTCCCCAGTTACCGAGTTTTGCTCGGTTCTTTTTTATGTACCGGCGTGATATTATATTTGGGCCATATGAAGGAGGAATCCAATGGTTTAGGGTTGGCGGTAAAAGCTCACTGGAAGCAATTGAAATCAAAGCAAAAAGCTTTTTTTGCCGTATTTATTTTTTGTGCCACTGTTGCGTTGGTATTTTCGTATTATAGCGTCCGTCAGGGGGTTACTGCACCTTGGCAAGTTTCCATTGCAGATATTCAAAAGCAAAAAGATCTGCTCAAAGATCCGACGCAAGTACAAGAAGAGACCGCAAAAAGAATCGACACGGACGGCGACGGCCTTTCTGATTATGACGAGGAGAATGTTTATCACACCTCTCCGTATCTTTGGAGCACTGCGGGCGACAATGTGCCGGATAATGTAAAAATTGCATTGGGAGAAAATCCTTTATGCAAACATGGCGAGGAGTGCGACGCGGCCGCTGCCATGAAATTTGATTTGCCGACAACAACCTATCCGGGCGCGGATTTATTAACCAACAATGTGCAGAACGATCTTGGAAATATCATAATGGGCGATAGCCAAGTTGGCCAAAACATTCGTCAAACAGCCAGTGATGCGGGCATAGATATGAGTTTGTCCAGTGTAATACCGCGCGATCCCGCAATGTTGCGCACGGCTTTGTTGCAAACAGGCCAAGTAACGCAGGCTGATTTAGATGCAATCTCGGACGCACAGCTTCTCCAATATTTTGATGACGCCCAGGCAGAACTGATAAAACAGAATCCAAATTTAGCCGCCACTTCAACCGGTGCGGCGCAAAAATAAAGTATGCAGCTTAAAGGAAACGATTTGATTAAAAAAATATTGGTTGGATTGACCTTTCTTTCCTTAATCGGATTGTCTTTGGTTCCTGCGAGCGCGACCTTTGCTCAGACTGTAATGATCCAAGATCCGGGAGCGACGCCGCCGTTTGATGCCAATGTTCAGTCTTGCGCTTTGATTCTAAATCAAGCGGCCATAGTGGGTACCTTGGTACCAAACATGCCTCAGAAAACTTATCAAGAGATTTATTATGAATACGAAGAATGCATGGCAACCAAGGGCCAGAAGCAAGCGGATTGGTTTTATCGTCGCGCGCAATATTTGAACAATCAGTGGAGCATGCGCATCATGACCTCTCTTTACGGAGGTTTGATAGATTCGATGAGCATGATTTCGCAGCGCATAGCATACGAAGCTGCCAGTGATTTATTGACCGGCAATCCGGGTAATGAGCCTCGTTTTTGGAACAGTGATTTCGGTACCTGGCTAGATAACGCGGGGAACGATGCAAGCAGCAAATTCATCGATCGTCTTGATGTTGTTGTCGGTGATTGGACGGAAAGTACAACGGCTACCGTTGATCCGAAAACCGGTCAGATTATCCCAGGCGTAAGGTTTAGTTTTTGTTCTCCTCCGGATCCTTACACATTAAAAATGTCTTTGGGCATAGGTGAAGTCGCGCGTATTGGACCGGGAGCTTGTAATCTTAAAAAAGTGGCGGATAATTTTAAAGCGATCGGAGAGTTGCTTTCTTCGGGGGAGGCGCTGCAGGTACATAGACCGAGCGTTACTTACGGAGCAAGCGATCTTTCGGTGGGCGTAGAAACAAACTCGGCTTATTTTAATTACATGCTCAACGAGCGTGCCGGTTTGGCTTTGAATCGACAAGAGGATCAGGGGCTGAGGCCGGTAATGGATGTTGTCAGCGGGAAAATCAAGATACCGACTATATTGGCCGCGAACAGCTATCAGCAGCTGGATCCTGTTCGCATGGGTTTAGCCTCTGAGCAGGAACAACGCAGTGCTATCTTGAGTGCCTACTGGACTGCCGGTTTGGAAAACATTCCGATTTTGGCACTCACAACTTTTTCCAATACTTTGATCGTTGGCCTTTTGCATAAGTGGCTGGATCCGAACAATTCCTTGGCTGCGGACGGGTTGGCTACTCCGGATCAAATCAATGTAACTTTTCAAGCGTTGCAGAATGCGGATGCGACAGGCGATGCGCAGGATCTGTATGAAAGAAAGTCATTTGCGAAAGCTTTGGGAGATTTTTTGGTCCCGAATTTTTCCACCAACGAAGATCAGGATATCGTTTTAGAATTGACAACTTGCAATACTCCGCGTGGAAGATTTAGCTGCGCCATGGATCAGGCTTTGGGAGTAGCGATCAGCGTGGGAACCAACGAAGGCGCTTTAACCGTTGGCCGCGCAGCCGGAGTCGGTGCCGAGGGCGCAACTTATAGCGTTACTTCGCGCGCGTTGCATTCGGATTGGGAGTTGGTACCGGAGAGCGACATCAAGAACAATACGGATCCGACCTGTGCGCAGCGAGCGTATTGCGCGGGTAATCTTAAAAAGATGCGTTTGGCGCGCATTATCCCGATCGGTTGGGAGATGGCTGCAAATTCGCCTTATAACATTAAGCATGGCGGAAAGTATATTACGCTTGGAGAGGTGATCCGCGGTTTTTACGATTGCAATGATCAAGGCCAGGTCGATAAGGATCATCCTTGGTGCCACTTGGTAGATCCGGATTGGATTTTGACCGCGCCCAGTTATCAATGCCGCGCCAAAGGTTATGGTGATGCCGTGTTGCCCGAGGTTGGCACGCGTCTTCAGGAGTGCGGGGATATGGTTAGTTGTTTAAAAACCGATCAAAACGGCCAATGCACCGGCGGTTATGGTTATTGTTTGGCAGAACGCCCGGTTTGGAAGTTTGATGCGCAGGAATGCAAAGAACAGTTCGTCAGTTGCCGTACGTATAATTATTCCGGCGGACAAATTTCGTTGCTGCGCAATACGGAGGATAAAGGAAAGTGCTCCGAAGAAAATATTGGCTGCACATGGTACTCAGCTTTAAGATATCCATATCCTGCAACGGCGGATAAGTCTTTGGTAGATGGCTTGTGGGTCGGCACCGTAGTTTCGGGTCCGCGCGTTTACATGGATGCGGGAGTTCAACCTTGTTCGTCCGAGGGTTGTACCAAGATGCTTAAAGTCGAACCTGGTTCGAGTGCTTTGAATTTGATACAAAACGGATCTTTTGAAAATCTTTTGCAGAGAGACGATGGAAGCGTGTATGGCGTAACGGGTTGGACGGCCGGAGTTTTGGCAAATCCTCAAGGTAGTGACATTGATAGCCAGTATATAAGTCAGGAAGCAAACAGCGGTTCCAATGCGTACAGTTTTGATGAGCAGGGAGATTCCGCATCAATCGGCCAGCGCGTAAAGGCTGAAAGCGGACGAAATTATGTTTTGAGTTATGACTTTAAACAACAAGGCTCCGGCAGTGATTCTTATCTGCAGGTTGGATTCTACGATTCAAAAAATCAAAAAATAAATGATTTGGTAACTTCTTACGGCGACTGCCAGTACTCCAATACCAATGCCGGTTTTAGTTTGATGGCAGGGGATCACGCCGAATCTTCATCGTGGGTTAGAAGGACTTGCCAATTTGTAACGCCATTGGGTACTGAATCAATAAGTTTGATTTTTAAGAATTACGCTGCTCAGCTTTTGCTGGACGCTGTACAGTTGGAGGAGGGTGAGACTGTTACGCCATTTATCGACGGCATTGCCAGCGGTCTTAAAGAAAGTTATCTCAAGATCGCGCCCGACGAATATAAATGCACCGGTGACGATTCGGTTGATCACCCGGGCTGTCAGCGGTTTGCCCGTGTTTGCCGTCAGATCGACGTAGGCTGCCAAGGGTACCAGGATTTGCAGGATTTTTCCGCACCGGAAGTTCCGGCAATATTGTCATCAAAAGATTTGTGCCCTGCCATCTGCGCGGGCTATGGCGAGTATCGCAAGTTAGCTTCGGCTTTTGATTTGGTCAAAGATCCGGCGCAACCCGAGTTTGACGATCCGCAAGACGAAACAACGGCTTACTTTATCCCGAACCTGGCTGACAAATGTTCGCTTGAGAATGTTGGCTGCGATCCGTTTACCAGCATGGAAGCGTCTACGAGTACCGGCGAGAGTGTTTCATATTATAAAGACGTCCGTTTGTGCCAAAAACCGAACGAAAAATCCGCTACATACTATACTTGGGAAGGATCAGAAGTATCCGGTTATCAACTTAGAACCTGGTCGCTTGTTGCCGATACGGATGATGTCACCAAAGTTGCATCAAGCGCGCCAAAACTTGTTTTGCGTGGAGGCACTCTCGGCTACATAAAAGATCCGGCGACTTGCAGTGATGTGAGCTGGAAGTTTGGAAACGATCCGGACTGCCGCCAGTTTTTTGACGTTCAGGGTAATGTTTACTATCGTTTTTATTCGCAAACCATCTCGTCCGATTCGGCTTGTACCACGTATCGCAAAGATGAGGTGACGCAGGACGACTGTACAAAAACCGGGGGCGATGAGTTTGTAGCCGCGAGCAATAGTTGTATTTATCATGCTTTGCCTTCCGAAAGTCTTATCTGCTCGGCCGATGCAGGAGGCTGCCGCGCCTACATGGGTCCGACCGGACGCAATTCCGTTAACATTTTCCGCGATAATTTTGCCACAGGCACGCAAGTCGTATTTGATGCGCAACAGGGTGGGAATGTGACTTTGCAATATTCCAACGAGTCTGTTTTGGTCGGCGACAAGTCTTTGAAGATGCAGGCACCGGCCGGTTCGCAGATTAAAGCGACGTTGAAGTTAGCTTTGCCCGACACAAGATCTTTGATGCGCGTCTCATTCTGGGCAAAAGCCAACGTACCCAAAACATCATCCGACAGTCCGTCGCAGATTTTGGTCGACGGCGTGGAAGTCGGTACATTCTATCCGGATGTGAACTGGGGACGCTTCGAAGTCGGTCCGTTTAACGTCAAAGATAATCCGACTTTGATAGATATTGTTGTGCCGAGCAAAGCCGGTAATCCTTCCGACAATATCGTTTATCTCGACACATTCAGCGTTGATCAATTAAATGACGTGCAATTTGTGCGCAAAAATCGCTGGTCCATTCCGTTGGCCTGCGATTCAACTCCGGAGGGTGCACCGGAGCCGCGTTATATGGTTGGTTGCCGAGAGTATAAAGATAGGAATGATAATCAAGTTTTTGCCAGCAATTTCAGCAGTCTCTGCCGCGACACGGCAATCGGTTGCAGCGCATTTATCGATACTAACGACAAATCGACTCCATATTCTGAGACCAAGACGATTAAGGGCACGTCCTTCCCGCAAGATTTTGGTTCGCCATCTTATCCAAAACACGGCGACGCCAAATCATACGAGGAACAATTTTTGGGCGATTGGTCAGTAACCAGCCAAGCGTACAGATATTATTACGCCATAGATGATGCCCGCGGGCGTTGCGATTCTTCCGAAGCCTCATGCCGCGCATATGGCAAACCGATTTTTGAGCAAAATCGCGTGCAACTGACGTCGACGGATTACATGGTTGATCCGAAAGACGAAAGTATCTATCAAAATCAACAAAAGATCTACGGTTTCACGACAGTCCTCTTAAAAGATGGCTGGAACAATCTTTTGGACGACAATCAAGAACCTGCCTTGGCTTGCCGCAAAGACGAATTGTTTTGCGATAAGTTTACGAGTGGCAATGTGACCGAATATTTCCGGGATCCGGGAAATCAGACTTGCGTTTGGGTACAGGCAAAGCATCTTGCCAAGAATTTGGATGCGAATATTCCTGCTGATGGCGATTATTCCGGATGGTTCCGCGAAGGTACGGATATTCCTTGCTATCCGCCATATCTATCGTCCGGCAGTACTTATCTTGTCCAATATACCGGTGAGAATGATTATTCCGGTTGGAACGCAAAATGTCCGGTAGACCAAAGCGAGTGTACGGAACTGGTCGATCATAACGATGCATCGGACACCAGCCATCCGAGCGGTAAACCGTATTATGTAATTAACGGACCAAAACTCGACAAATCATCTTGCGGCGGAACGGCGGATCCTATGGGCGGGTGCGTACTTTTTCAGGACAAAGGCGTCGGCACGCTGGAGGCGAACGCAGCGGCAACTTACGCCAAAATAACCGCGGAACGCGGCGCAGCTCAGAGCCCGATAGATTGTGCGGGCGATCCGACGAACGAATATTGCGTTCAGACGAAGGCCGGTACATGTCAATCTTTGGATAAGAATTTTGACAGTGGATCATGCAATGATGATAGTGAGTGCGGAGTGTCGGGGATCTGCCAAAAGAATGACTCCAATATTGTTTTGAGAGTCAAGATGGACAGGGAGTGTGCCAGGTGGATCGGTTGCCGCAGCGGAGAGACTGTTTATGATCCGGTACAGCAAAAGTTTGTAACGCAGTGTTCACAAACGGATTTGTGCCAGAAAAATGAAAACGGCGTACAAGATTCTTACTGCTCTCAGTTTGTTGACAGGTCTAAGGAGGATTATTTGCAGGTTGGAGAATTCATCGATGCACTGTCTTACAGTGCAAGGCAGACTGGTTTTGGAAGAATGGATTATTCCGGCTATGCGATTCCAAATGACTACTTGCCGTTGGATATAGTTACTCGTCCTGTCGGGTATGATTTGCTTGGCAACACCGGCGAAGGATTGAGTTATAAGAACGACTATCGTTTAGTGGCCGGTTTACCGATTGACGGTACGAATGTTGTTAAATCCACGGATCCGTCATTTAATTTGTTGCAACTTTGCAAAGACAACAGAACCGGGCGGTATGGTTATGTGTATGGATCCGATCAGAAATGTTATTTGCCGATTGGCATGCCAACCGCATTGCAAATAGTTTCCGGACAGCAGGCGAATGATACGACCCAAGATATTCAACGGTTGTATTACGAGTTTGCAAACACAAATACAAAAGTTAGTAATGCCTCGGTCCAGAGTGCAATGCCTCAGCCGGAGTGCCGTATTTATCCGGAGGAAACATCGCCGCTTCCAAACTCATATGTTTCAGAGTGGAACATGTCCATAGATCCTCCATCGCCGACAAAAATGGCTGACGGCTATCAATTTGCAAAAACGTGCGTGTATGGCGAAGACTGTTCTTGTTCTTATCGTAAGGTCAGGTATACGGGCGCGGAAAAATATTATTCGTTGGACGGCGCGCCACCGGCTGTCGGCGTTTGTATTGGGGGCGAGCGCGACGGACAATCATGTGTTCCGGATGGATATGTCGCGGTAAATAATCAAAATCAAGTTTTGGTGAATCCTAGTTCGCAGAATCCGTCGTTTCAAAATACTTGCACCGGAGGAGCGTGCCAAGCAATTCAAGACGTCGTGTATGTCAATGGAAAATATGGATACTGTCTTGAATGGGATAAGACGCGCATTAACGATTCAATACAGTCAACCGCTCCGTGCCTTACTTGGGATCCGAAGTTGGTGATTGGCGGGATCAGAGATGCTACTCACTACTCTCCGACGGCGGGCTATCTGCCCCCGCAGGGTTCTGGAGAATATTACTGCGTGTCCGGTGCAGGACAGCAGCAAATCATTACACCGTCGGTTAAAAAAGTGGGTTCAGTAAATGGCGGATCCGCTTCAAAAGATTTCTTGATGCCGGGGCTGTTGACGGAGATGTCTTTTTCACGATCTGATGTTTGGTGGCCTGGAAATGACGACGATTATTCCAACCTGTCAATTGACGGCAAGAGCAACCGAATATACGGATACAGCAAAGAAGAACTTGATCATCTAAAAGGCAGTGAGGAAACCGTGCTTACCGGCACAGACATGCGTAACATGCCATTCGCTTGTCGACGCACGAGTTTGTGCGAAGGTTTTAGTATGGTTGACGGTTCAGACCGCGCTCAAGGTGAGCTGGATGCAAATGATACCGAGGGCAGATGGATTATGACCGGCGACGGTATTGCAAGTTCGTATATGGAATATTTCGTTCCGGTTAAAGATTCCAATACATTGAATTACGATCAATTTGATTATCGTTATGGTTTGTTTAAGTTTGGTTTACAGCCATATTCTGCAGGTGCCGCTTGTAAATGGAACCCACGTTGGGCAGGCTTGGATTATCCCAAGGTAGAGGCTAAAAGCGATACTAACTTTTCCTGTCAAAGTTATTTGCAGGACGTTGGTTCGACATCGAAACAAGCGTATGACACCATAAAAAATGGCTTTAACGGTATATTGGATCGCAGTAACGAGCATTTGCTTTCCGACGAAAAAGGCGATCCGTTCAAAATCAAGTGCATGGTTTCGGGCGGGGATCATTGCTATTTCAAATATTGGGAAACCGGTTATCAAAACAATGGACAGGATGAGTTTTCTTGGATACAGAATGACAAGGCCGCTGCAGGAGATTTTGATTTCAATTTGCGTTATCATAGTTACTACGCAAAAGAGTGCCGCGCCGGACAGCCGTTCTTCGGTATACGCGCCATGTTCCAAGATGTGAATCCAATGGAGAATGAACTGTCCTCAGAACAAGCGCGCTCTGCAAAATTGGCGGGACCTTGGCAGTTTGTGGGGTTCTGGTTCACGACCTGTTTGCCAACGCAAACGACTAATGATCCGGGTTGGATGTATCTTAGATTGGACACGGTGAAGGTGGATGTCTGCAGAGAGGTTGGGCAAGTAGTGTCCTCTCAAACACGGGAGAATGCAGTCTTTGCGGATCGCGTCTGGAACTCAGGGGTGTTCGTACTGCCTTCTTTGGGCCTGCGCTATTCCTCCCGTAATTCGCCATTCGGTTCTTCGATTGCAACGCGCGAGATCGGACATGATCCGATGATCGTAGGCGCATCTGTACCCGGTGCTTCTGATGCGAATTTCAGTCCAACCTTCGTTGATTCCGGGCTGACCGTTTCTCCGTCTTTCTCGCGACAGAATGCCTGGGTGCCTTTGACTAATTTATTCGCACGCGTTTACAAGGTGTGGCGCTGGGAGGAAACGGCAGTTATGTCGTGGGATAAGATGTGTGTTAATGGTTCAAAACAGGGCAAGGTTTGCTATGCGGATAACAAATACGATGCCATGGCTGCTTGCTCGGATTATGCGACATGCGATACAGATATTGATGCCGAGATTTTGAATCAAAATTGGCGATGCAACTCGCTTTCGGGCGTCAACAGAGGTTTGCATTGCGGAGACAAAGAATATCCATCACGCAATCAAGATTCAATTTGTCACAATGCACCGATGGCTTATGAGTTTGATGACAGCTCCCAGCAAGCTGTTCTCGCCCCTCTGTACGGCAGTTGTATAGAGAGCAATACGGCCACGTTGGAAGTTCCCATCTCGATGTTTGGCACATGCTACTACGGCAGCAATGATTTCTATTGCGATGTTCCTTCAGTGAGTGTGGAGACTTCGCCGGAAAAAGAAGGCGATCTTTCCGCGATAGAAGGCGGCGACAAGATTAAGTTTCAAGTTAAGAAGTGTACCGTAGGGAGCCATCAAGGTGAGTATTATCTGTCTCCATCCGGTTATCCTTCGTTTGCAAATCAAATAAAAAAAACTGTTTTGACAAATTTTCAGATTTCAATTACCCGTGTTCCCCTGTGGGTTATTGCTGTTAGGGCGATGAAAGATATCGAGAGTAAGAATGTTAAAATAAGCGGTAACAATGTTGATTGCAGCGTAGGCACTTGGACTCAGGATATCCAATCAATTTTGACGGATCCAACTTTGTTGAAAAAGTATGCCCCCGAGGCAACTGATTGGCCGACCGATAATAACCGGATTAGTTCGGGCTACGGGATAAATACCATTCAGGCCATGGGGCAGTCGGACAATCAGGGTCATGGTTTGGCTAATTTGTATCAAAATGATTTCGTGTATAAGAGTTTTGAGTTGGGTTATTGGGACAAAGACCGCATGAATTTGATTCGTGCTAACTTTTGCGGTTATGGCACGGTAAATCGAGACGAGCGTTGCGGCGAGGCGAAAGATCTTTCCGAGGAGTGTCCTTTGCGTTTAGATTTACCGACATCGCAGTGGTATAAGGACAACAATAGCGGATGGCAGACTTATGCTTCGTCGAATTTTCAATGGTATTCGGCCAGTAATGGCGCTGCATCGGATTCTTCTTCTGAGCAATCAAATAAATGGTTTAAGAAATTTGATTCAGGTAAACGCGTGCTTCCGTACGCCGAGTGCGTGATTGGCGATACGAACGATCAGTACAAGGGTCTGTATCCCAAAACGGGTTATTGCAAAGGTTTCAATCCATTGTCGCGTTGTAAATTGGCAGGAGATTGTTCGTTCGATCAGTTCGAGTTTTGGGGTGCTTATGACGACGGAACCGGAAAGGGTAAGAACTATCAAGATGCAATCACTCCGATTGTTAGAACTGCTGGTCAGCAAAGAAGCAATGTGTTATTTTCGCCTCAAATCGGTGAACCGATTCAGCTGCCAATGCCCTACACGGGAAACATGGCTGTCACGCAAAGACACGAGCTGTCCGGTTTGGATAGCTCTCTGAACTTGTCTCAGCCGGCTTCGTTGGTTAGTTTTTCATCAAGCTATTTAGGGGACTATGACCGGGACTTGGAGATTACTCAGGCTTGGCCAATGAATTATTGTCTTGATTCGCTCTTAGAGCTTGAGGCCATTCATGATGGCTACTCTGGCGCTAACATGAGACGGATTTGTTATGATCATATTGATACGAAATTGCCTGCGAATAATACTGTGGCAAGAGCTTGTCCTATCGCTACTTGGGAAGCGGTATGTTCTGGAATTTCCGATGCTTTTCCGGGGCTGATGTCCTCATTCCGTTTGTGGGTCGCGTGCGAGGCACAATGCAGGGCTGCTGCAGTGCAGCGTCCGAGCGGCTATGCGCAGAACTTGAATAAAGTTGTCGATAAAACGTATAACGGAAGATATCGCATGGCGGCGGTGGCTCCGTTTGCAATAAATCCGTTGAATAGGTTTGTAAATTCAATCGCAGTTGCGTCTAAATTTGTAAGCGGTGTGATAGACCCTGTTGGTGCTCTAAAACAGTGGAGATGGGATGGCTGGGTTATGGGGAAGCTCTATACCTACAGCTTGTATGATTTTACTGACTTGGCAATACATGAACCGAGTCCTATCAGTACAACAATCAGTCAGTTCATAACAATAAACAGCGATCGCGACAACGCGCCGGACGCTTATCAAGTCAATTATCTGCCTTTGTTTTCCGGGGGTAAAGGCTTAAAGACATGGTTGGATAGTAAATTGGGGTTTGGGTTAAACGAGATAAACAGTACGTTGCCGTGGGATCCGCAAAGATTGTATTTTACGAATGTGTTTCCTTTAGTTAAGGCTGATTATGGCGCGCCGGAAATGTTACAAAACTTTAAGATGGGTCCGGACGTAGGACCGGCCGGATGGAATTTGGCTGATTGGACTCAGAGAGGAAAGATCTGGTCCGGTTTTGGCATGTCTCAAAAATTGATTCGGGCATTAGACGAGTACATCGGCTTTAAGAATAGCATGAAAGATGGTAACGGCAATCCCGGTTTTCCTGCGTGGGGAAATGCAGCCGCACAATCGGCTTATATCAAATTCTGGCATCAGTTCGAAGTTGATATGCATGACGAGTTTGCTAATAAAACAGGTTGGGGGTCGTTCATGACGCCATCCGCCGGTTTATTGCAGTTATATCCTGGAGCGATACCGGCGGCAGTGCCTCGAAAAGATGCAGATCAAGGCCCGATCACCGACAGGTATAATGTATTTATTCCAGGTCACTGCGAGCCTCCAACAGGTGGCACTGATGTTGATACTGTTGTCGGTAAACCGGCGAATGTTATCTTGACGGAAGATTACGGTTCAAATATGACGTGGAACGATGAATGGGCTTATTATTTTACAAATCCATGGGAGTCATGGAAGGCGATTTATGATAATGGTAAGCCGATTTGGCGCGATATAAATAAGGATGGTTACCCTGATGTGGACAGCGATGGCAAGTACCTAGACGGTTCAGATAAATATCCAGAGGCGTTTGTTATGAGTAATAACCACCTCCAGTGGACGAGCACTGAAAAGAGTCGGCATGAATTTATCGGCGGGAATGTAATCCCCGAAGCAGGAGTCGATTCCCGAAGCATTTCGATAGAGGGTCCGGTTGGCAATGCAAATTCATTAAGGACCGCGTGCCGCTGTATTGGAGGATCTTTAAACGGCACTGTTCAAGAAAGTCAGGATGAATGCAACTTGGGCTTGCCTGATGACCAAAATCCGGACAAACTGCCCGATGGTCAGCGTAGTTTGCCGGGTGATGACTGGTGCCGTAAAGTTGCCGATTATGTTTCCGGAGCGTGGGTGCCAACCGCTGAATGTCAATCCGACAAGGGCTCGCGCGATGCGGCCAACCCGGACCAGGATGATAACAAGTGTACTCACAATCCTGGTTATGTTCCGCGCGGAGACGTTTGTCGGGATGGAAGAGAGCAATGTTTGGTTACGTATAAATTAAATGATCCGATTTCTACAGATGACATTCATGTCACGGGTAAGACGGCGGCGCCGTCTGCAACTGATGTGACGGCGGGCTTAGACACTTTGTATTACATCTCTCAAGGAAGAACGGAGCGTGATGCTAAACAGTATGTATCTTGGTATCAGCCCGGGCCGCCTCGCGTTGCGATTCCTGATTTATCGAAAACAAATCAATCAGCAGGAACTCAAGCGGCGGCTAACATTGATGAATTTAGCGTCGACGGTCGTGCCGCGGGATTGGTGTATTACAGCGGCGGTCAAGGCAGGGCGACTGTTCGATTTTATGCTTGGGCGGAGCATAATCAGGGCCCGATAAAGAATGTGGTAATAGATTGGGGAGACGGCACAATCCAGAGTATTGACGATGTGCAGTTGAAGAACCAAAAACCATTGTGTAATACAACGCGTGAATGCGAGTTTATCCCCGGTTTGGCTTGTAATGGCGATGGCGATTGCCCGCCCGGTAGCGGAGCCTGCCATGAACGTGGCACATGCGTACAACAGGCGTATAAAGATTGTTTCATTGATGCAGACTGTGGAGGGGGCGATACGTGTGCTCCAAGAGTGATGTTTGGAAATAGTTTGGAGGCGTGCAGACAGGGTTATCTTGAATTCAGTCATGTGTATAAATGCGATGAGAATGCGTCGCCGTCTATCAAGTGCGGCGGGACGGGTGCGCCTGCGTCAAGTTGTGAAAATGAACCCGGCTTGGCATGTGGAAACTGCAAAAACGGAGAGGCGTGCGCTGATAATTTAGCTCCTCGCAACGGCTGTTACAACACTGATCTAAACCGGTGCCGCTATACGCCGCGCATTATGGTCAAAGATAATTGGGGTTGGTGTACAGGAGATTGCTCTCAGCCCAACGAGGAGAAACCGGGGCAGACGAACTATACATATCCTATAAGGCATCCAAACGGTGGTTGTTATGACGGTGTAAATACTAAGTTCAACGTTGATGTTCTAAATAACCCCAATACATCACAACCCTTACCCAATGAGTGTGCGATTGAGGGAGTGAATACGCTTTATCGTCCGTGGATTATTTATCACGGTGCGGTCGAAGTGGCCCCGCAAGCCGGCAGTGTTTACAATCCGACAACCGGCAAAATGCAATTTCAAGCATCTGTTAACGGACAGGGCACACCATCTGCTACTTTGGTTAAAACCGGCGGAATAAGCGTTCAACAGTTTGGCGTTGGTTCCGGTTCTGTTCAAACATCGCCTTAGTGGTGCTTACCGACGCGAGTTATTGACGTTTGGGAGATTTCAGAGTATATTGTCTGCGGTTGACTCGTTCTGGATGAACGAGTCTTCTTTTGCCCAAAAACCTCTTAAAAAATTAAGAATTATGAATTAAGAATTATGAATTGAGGAAGTGGACTTATGAAAGAGAATATTGTTCGTGATAAGTGCTTCCAATTTGCAGTCAAGGCCGTAAACAATAAAAAATAAATCCAACCAAAATTCTTAATTCATAATTCTTAATTCATAATTATTTCAGATATGGCATCACAAATAAGTCAGGCAATCAAGGCGATTTGCGACGAAAAGTTGCTCAGCGAAGAGGCTGTTTTGGAGGCTGTCGCGGCCTCGCTTGCGGCTGCTTACCGCAAAGATTTCGGTAACCGCAATCAAAACATTAAGTGCGAGTTTGATCCCGAGCTTTACGACGGAAGCACGGCCGGCATTCGTATTTTCGATGCCAAAGAAGTTGTCGCCGACATGGAGTTGCCGGATGACTACTTTGAAAAGTTTGAAGCGGCTCATGGCGGTAAAAAAGATAAGGAACGCCAGCCTTTTGCGGCTGATACAAGATCGGATGCATCTTTTGATAAGAACAAAGAAGGCGGCGATGCGGAGGTCGACGATGAGTTTGTTTTTAATCCGAAAACCATGATCATGCTTTCGGATGCGCGAGATATCAAACCGGATGCGCAGATAAGCGAAGAGATCCGCGTAGAGTTGGCGATTCCTACGGCGTTTGGCCGCATGGCTGCGCAAACCGCAAAACAGGTCATTATGCAAAAGTTGCGCGAAGCGGAACGCGGCGTCATTTATCAAGACTTTAAAGAACGTGAAGGCGAGTTGATGAATGTAACCGTGCAGCGCCGCGAAGGCCGCGTCGTTTTGATCGATCTTGGCCGCGCAACCGGCGTGATTTTGCCGGAAGATCAAATCGAGACGGAACGTTACTTTCCGGGTACGCGCATCAAAGCGATTTTGCGCGAAGTTTCACTGACCAACAAAGGACCGGAGATTCGTCTTTCACGTTCAAGCCCCGGCTTGGTCGCTTCGTTGTTCGCGCAGGAGATTCCGGAGGTCGCCAACGGCGTGGTTGAAATAAAAGATATTGCACGCGAGGCCGGCAGCCGCACCAAAGTTGCGGTCACCACAAACGACGACATGATCGACCCGATCGGATCGTGCATTGGCCAGCGCGGCACGCGCATCCAGACCATTATCCGCGAGTTGGGCGGAGAAAAAGTCGACGTTGTGATGTGGAGCGATAATGAGGGCGAATACATTGCCGCATCTTTAAGTCCGGCAAAAATTCTGACCGTTGATTTGAACCAAGAAGAACATCTGGCAACGGTGCATGTTGCGCCGGATCAGCTCTCTCTTGCTATCGGCAAGGGCGGACAAAATGTGCGCCTTGCAGCCAAACTGACCAGTTGGAAGATCACTGTCGTCAACACGGAGCTCGGTAAAGTTGTAGCAGACTCTGAAGTCGGCGAACTTAAAACAGAAACCGAGGACGCACCCGCACCCGCCGTTACTTCTGAAGCGGATGCAAAAGCTGAAGATCAGAAAAGTGATACCGAAAATTCGTAATTCGTAATTCGTCATTTGTCCCACCTCAATTAAAATATTTGCGGCGGGATCCCGCAGGGGCGGTGATAATTATTTCTATTATGCTTTGGCTCTACAATGAAATTCTTTTTCGTCCAATTCTCAACTTGCTGATTTGGCTTTATGCCACAATTCCGGGCAGCGATTTGGGCATTGCGATCATCGTTTTGACTTTGATCATTAAATTGATTCTTTATCCTTTTACGGTCGCGCAGATCAAACAACAAAAAGCATTACAGGTAATGCAGCCTAAAATTGCGGAAATTCGCAAACGTTTAAAGGACGATAAAGAGGCTCAGTCCAAAGAGTTGATGGAGCTGTACCGCAAGGATAAAGTAAATCCGGTATCGTCTTGTTTGCCTTTGGTGATTCAGCTGCCGGTATTCATCGCTTTATATCAAGCTTTACGGGTTGGTCTGGAATCGCAATCCCTTTCCATGCTGTATTCGTTCGTTCCTAATCCCGGAACGGTGCATGCGGTTTTATTCGGCGTGATTGATCTGGTGAATCCGAATTATGTTTTGGCCGCATTGGCTGCCGGCGTGCAATTTTGGCAGACTTGGATGATGATGAAGCAGCCGGGTGCGATTAAGGCGTCGCCTTCGGAGGTTGCCGGTCAAAAAGAAGCAAAGGATGAAGATATGGCTGCAATGGTTAATAAGCAAATGATGTATGTGATGCCCATCATGACTTTAATCATTGGTATCAAACTTCCTGGCGGTTTGGCTTTGTACTGGTTTGTGATGAGTTTGCTCACCGTCGTGCAACAATATTGGCTGACGCGAAAACCCGTTCCACCGACAACAGAACCCCAAATAACTCAGTAACTTCGTCATCTCGAGCGAAGTCCTACCCCCCTCTGTCATCTCGAGCGAGTCCGACGAGTCGAGAGATCTCAATGCAATATAACTTGTGACTTAAGTTGGTTGGTTAAAGGGATTTCTCCACTTCACTCCGTTTCGGTCGAAATGACAGTTGACATGCTATGTTCAAATTTTCTCCCAAATCGCGTCTTACCGCGCGCACCAGATCCGGAGTGTTGCTCGGAACGGTTGTTGCTGTCGAGATTGATGAGACAACCGGGAGAATCGCGCAATTTTTGGTGAGCGCCAATCGTGTCATTTCGGCAATAACGGACAATGTTTTGGTTATTGCCTGGAGCCAGGTAATCGATTGGAAAGAAGATGAAATAATCGTGCCTGACGGCGCTGTTGCTCGGGAGACGGCAAAAGTCACGTTGTCTCAAGCTGCCGGAACGCCCGCACATTTCAGCGAAGAACATCCATGAATCGAATAAGCGCCGCCATTATTAGAACATTGGCTTTTCAGGCGGCCTGGGATTATGCGCCGACAGGAGTAGAGTTGGCCATGCTGCTTGATGTCGGTTCAAACATCGCCGCCGATTCTGTAGAGACGCAAAATCTTGCGTCTAACTCAAAACCCAACAGCCTTGCGGCTTCAGATGTTTTTGACGAATTAAATCTTTTGATAAACACAGGAGAGATAATCGAGGATCAAGGACGTTTGACGCTTGCCTCTCACGTCGACTTGATTAAGCGAGGTAGGGAAAACGAATTTTATTTTCCGCGCAAGTTGCGACATGCATGTCGAGTCGCTAAGTATTTGCGCCGCTTGCCTTGGGTGCGCGCGGTTTGTTTGTGCAACACGACCGCTTTGGGCCAGGCGCGTGATGAGAGCGATCTAGATTTTTTTGTAATCGTAAAATCCGGTTCCATTTGGCGAACGCGATTTTTTGCCGCGTTGCCGTTTAAACTCATCGGCGCACGTCCTTTGTCATCCCGAGCGGAATCACCTGCTCACAGTGATGTAGCCGAGGGATCCCTTGTTGAACAGAGTCGCAAGTTAAGGGATTTCTCCACTGCGCTCCACATTCGTTCTGCTTCGGTCGAAATGACAAGAGGGAAAGATCCCGTCTGTCTCTCATTCTTCGTCGCCGACAACTCGTTGGATTTGTCGACTCTTATGCTGCCAAACGACGACCCGTATTTTCGTTATTGGTTTTTGTCCATGTTGCCTTTGTATGACGATGGAGTTTTGCATGATTTATGGAAGGCGAACGCTAAGATTAGAGCGAGACATCCCCTGGCAAAAGAGTGGATAGCCGCGGGAGGACACGGGACGAAATTAAGAATTATGAATTATGAATTAAGAATTAGGGATGAAGAACCAAGAATTAAAAATGGGAAAGGTTTTTTTGAGAGTTTTTTTGAAAAAATTCAGCGCAAGAGTTTTCCGGAAAATATTAAAGCGATGGCGAATCGGGATTCGCGCGTGGTTGTCAGCGACAATGTTTTGAAGTTTCATGTGGATGACAAGCGTGAAAAGTTTAGGCAAAGGTATTACGATTTTTGCAGACAGTATGAAGTTGAACCGTGAAAGTATTTTTGAGTTTGCGTGGCGCGCGACGATTTTAGCCCTGCCTTGGCAGACTCGTATTTTTTGGGATGCGCAGCTTGCCGGTTGGCCGTGGGAGCAGGGGAGATTATCTTTTTACGCTTCGTGGATACCGATGCTGCTTGCAATTGTAACATTTGTCATCCTCGGGCGAGGTCGTCGAGACCCGGGGATCCAGAAAGAAAAACAAAATCCTTTTGATTTGAGTCTTCGCCGCAACTTATTTTGGCTCGTCACCGCACTTGGCGCATGCACAATCATCGCTTCACCAACTCCAATTGGCGCCGCAGCGATGTGGTGGATTCAAATAATTTTGCTTGCGTCATTTTTTATTGTTTTATTGCGCGCAGACGTCAATCCGCGCAAAGTCGCGTTTTGGTTTGTGATCGCGTTGATACCGCATGCGCTGCTTGCGATTTGGCAGTTCGCGACGCAGACGGTCGTTGGCAGCTCGTTGCTTGGCATGTCGACTCAACTCCCGATTGACCTTGGAGTTTCCGTCGTGCAGACGAGCGCCGGACGATTTTTGCGCGCGTACGGCGGCTTCCCGCATCCAAACATTCTCGGCGGCTGGATGGCGGTCGGGCTGCTGATAGTCTTAACATCCTTTCCCCTGCTACGTGGGGGAAAGGATCGGCCGCGAAGCGCAGCCGAGGATAGAGGGCTTTGGTCGGTGGAAGCTGTATTTACTCTCGCTCTTTTTTACTCCTTCTCCCGTTCCGCCTGGCTCGCTGCTGCGGTTGGATTTGGGTTTTATGCTTTGCTGTCATTGCGAGCGAAGTCCGACGGAGCGCGGCAATCTCCCGTTCGATGTATTCACGATGGTGAGCCGAGTCGAGCCACCGAAGATTGCCACGTCGCCTCGGAGGCTCCTCGCAATGACAGAAAGAGGATGATGTTGACTCTTGCAATCCTTATCATCCTCTTTGCCTCACTGACTTTCATTCATCGCGATTTGGTTTTAACTAGAGTCGACATCAACGCGTCGCGGCTTGAACAGAGATCTGTAACCTCTCGCGTACAGAGCTTGAAAGACGGGGTGGACGTCTTCAAATCTAATTTGCTTTTCGGTACCGGACCAAACTCGGAACTGCCGTCGCTTGCGAGTCTGAAAAATATCACGACATCACCTTCGCCACTTGAACCTCCGCACATGGTTTGGCTGATGACGCTCGTAAACTTCGGCATCGTCGGCACGTTGTTCATCGCTGGCTTTGGACTCTACCTGCTGCGTAGACTTCTTGATGCTTGGAAAGGTCTTTCTCTTCAAAACAAAATAACTATCTTAACTCTTTCGAGTTTCTACTTTCTAGTTTCCAGTCTAGATCATTACCCCTGGTCTCTCTGGTCCGGCCAGGTTTTGACTTTTGTTGTTCTGTATTTTTGCATCGGCTCCGTCCCCCTTTTCGCAAAAGGGGACATTTGACGCAAAGCGCCAAATTGGGGAAATCTACCGCTTGACTGATAAGGCTTAAGTTGTCTATTATACCTCTACCACGGTTAGCAGACGGATGAGGAGACTGCTAACCAAGCCCATTAATTTTGCTTATAATTCGTATTTATTGCACATATGAAGTTAAGACCTTTAAACGATCGTCTGATCGTCAAAGCACTTCCCAAAGAGGAAGTTACAAAGTCAGGGATCATTTTGCCGGACACAGTGGACAAAGAACGTCCGGAACAAGGCGAGGTGATTGCTATCGGTCCGGGAAAATTATTGGAAGACGGCAAACGTTCCGCAATGGATGTGAAAGTCGGCGATAAAGTTATTTTTAAAAAGTACGCCCCCGACGAAGTAAAAATCGAAGGCGATGAATACCTTGTAATTTCCGAGTACGACGTACTCGCAGTGTTGGAAAATAATTAAGAATTAAGAATTATAAATTAAGAATGAAGGTAATTTTATTCCAGAATTCATAATTCTTAATTCAAAATTCATAATTGATATCGAACTATGTCAAAACAATTGTTATACAGAGATGATGCTCGCCAAGCTTTAAAGCGCGGCGTTGATCAATTGGCTAATGCCGTTAAAGTGACTCTCGGTCCCCGCGGCCGCAATGTCGTGTTGGATAAAGGTTACGGTGCGCCTACGATGACCAAAGACGGCGTGACGGTTGCCAAAGAAATTGAGCTCGAAGATAAATTCGAGAACATAGGCGCCGAACTGGTCAAGGAGGCCGCATCAAGAACAAGCGATGTTGCAGGCGACGGAACTACAACGGCGACGGTACTTGCGCAAGCAATGATTGCCGAAGGTATCAAGCACATCACTGCGGGTGCAAATCCGTTGGCCGTTAAACGCGGGATGGACAAAGGCGTCGAGGCGATGGTTAAAGAAATTCGCGAAAAGATTGCTGCGCCGGTAAAAGAGCAAGAGATAGAAAACGTCGCTACAATTTCCGCCAACGATCCGGAAATCGGCAAGATCATTGCGGAAGTGATGCAGCAGATGGGCAAGGACGGCGTTATCACCGTCGAGGAATCGCAAACTTTTGGTATTGATAAAGAGGTTGTGCTTGGCATGCGTATCGACAAGGGTTATGCCTCGCATTACATGGTCACCAACACTGATCGCATGATTGCCGAGTTTACTGATCCTTATGTTTTGATCACCGATAAAAAAATCAGTTCGATTCACGATCTGCTTCCGATTTTGGAAAAAGTTGTGCAGTCAGGCAAAAAAGAAATCGTGATTGTCGCGGAAGATGTGGATGGCGAGGCGTTGACGACTTTGATTGTTAACAAACTACGCGGAACTTTTTCGGCATTGGCGGTTAAAGCCCCGGGTTACGGCGATCGCCGCAAAGAAATGTTGGCCGATCTCGCGGCTGTTACCGGTGCAACCGTTATCACCGAAGATCTGGGACGCAAGTTGGATTCTGTTGAGATGGAAGATTTGGGCAGCGCGCACAAAGTCATTTCTACAAAAGATTATACGACTTTCGTCGAAGGCAAGGGCGACAAAACGGGCGTTGATGCGCGTGTTGCGCAGATCCGCCAGCAGCTCGAAAACACCGATTCTGATTTTGACCGCGAAAAATTGCAAGAACGTTTGGCAAAACTCGCCGGCGGAGTCGGCGTCATAAAAGTCGGAGCAGCCACGGAAGTTGAAATGAAAGAAAAGAAAGATCGCATCGACGATGCAGTTGCCGCCACCAAAGCCGCTGTCGAAGAGGGGATCGTCCCTGGCGGCGGAGTTGCTTTGATCCGCGCCATGAAGGTTTTGGATACCTTGCAATTTGAGGGAGATGAAAAAATCGGCATTTTGATTTTGAAGAAAGCCGTAGAAGCTCCTATCTACGCCATTGCGGAAAATGCCGGACGCAAAGGCGACGTGGTCGTTGAGTCCGTCAAATCAAGCGACGGTCAAAAAGGTTACGATGCAGCCAAAGATGAGATGGATGTTGATGTTGTTGCACGCGGCATAATCGACCCGGCCAAAGTCACTCGTTCGGCTTTGCAGAACGCCGCTTCTGTCGCCGGCATGTTTTTGACCACCGAATGCGTCATCACCGATTTGCCAAAGAAAGAATCATCCGCCACACCAGACATGTCCGGCATGGGCGGAATGGGCTACTAAAATAATTACGAATTCAAAATTACGAATTACGAATTAGGGAGGAGAAAGGGCGTCGGAATCCGGCGCTCTTTTCTTTTATCCACAGAACTGCTAATATTTATGAGCTAAATATTCCACAGGGACTCCAACATTCGTAATTCTTAATTCATAATTCTTAATTGAATAAGTTATGTCAGAAACAAGCGCTCCTGAAAAAATGTCTTTTGATGCAAAAGATATTCAGGACAACAAAGTCATTGCAGCCTTGGCGTATATCATTTTCTTTCTGCCTTTAGTCGCCGCAAAAGATTCCAAGTTTGGCAAAGAACATGCCAAGCAAGGTTTGGTTTTGCTGATCGCTTCCTTGATTATTTGGATCGCCGGAATGGTCATCCCTGTCATTGGTTGGTTCATCATCGGCCCGCTCGGTTCGATTTTGATTCTAGTAATCGCCATCATCGCCATCATTAAAACCTTGCAAGGCGAGTTTTGGGAAATCCCATACATCGGCAAATATCGCCACAGTTTCAAGTTTTAAACAAAATCAACATTGTTTTGTAGAGACGCCCTCCGAGGGCGTCTTTGCTTTTCAGAATCCTCTCTTGGGTAAGAGGAGGCGGGAGGAGTTAGGCTGCGTTTTGCTAATCTTAGCCATTTATTTGTTGGAGGGGATTGACAAAACCCCCATTTTGTGTTATATTCAGCCATTCGGTTGAGATGGAAGATCGTGCTAAATTGTTATAAAGTTTGGTTATCGAACCTTACAAATACCCGAAAGTAACGATAGTTTGTCTTTGTTAAAGATAGCTTGTCGCCACTTTCGGGTTATCAAGGAAATCACAACCAATGTCCAGGAGGATGTCATGCGTAATTTCGTGAAGTTCATGTTTGCGTTGTTGGTCGCGGTCGGGTTTACGTCCAACGTCAAGGCGGATGCGCCGGGCCAGAAGTGGCACGTCGTGATGGGGACTCGCGCCTTCACGCCCCACTGCGATGAAATCGGTGACGTTGTCATCGGCGGAGAGAACGGCAAGACGCCGATCTACTCCTGCCGCAACGGCGACGACTGGCAGGCGGTCAAGGGCAACCAGATGCTCACTCCGCACTGCGATCAGATGAAGTACATCTGGTGGTCGCCCGAGCAGCGCGCCGTCGTGTACACGTGTACCGGCGATGCGGTGATGATCGGCAGCCAGCCGCAGCCGGAGAGCGGACCGTGGGCGATCGAACAAGTCAACTACAGAGGAAGGGTGTGTGGCAGATATGACTCCGCCTGCACGCGGCGTCTGGTGCATAAGGAGCACAGGAGCAGTGACGGTGGGTATGAGGACGTGAAGCCTCGTCGTTTCCCTGACGGAGTTGTCGAGATCGCGTTCGAGTGGTCTCCGCCCGCCCTGGTTGCTCCTGCACCGAGCGAGAGCTCGGATGTGGAAGTGGTCGGTCGGTCCGACAATGGTATTCGTGACCTCCCTTCGTATCCATGCATCGGGTGCTACGGGTCGTCGGCTGACGCTCCTTTTACGCCGGATGGTGTGCCCGCGGCAGATCCAACGCAGATTCCGTCCGGGAAAACGGCAGCGGTCTCTTGCGGCGACGAGGTTGTTACTCGATACCTGGGCAACGCTGACAAGGCGGTGTGGATCAAGCGTGACGGCGACAAGCTCCGCGTTTGTGCCGGCAAGTCGCTGGGCAAGGCATGGGACGACACTTGGGATGTGACAAACTACGACGACGGCACCCCTTCGTACTTCGCTCGCGCCAACGATGCCTGGCGCTTGGTCAACGGCACGACCGAGGCCCCGGCCTTCGAGTCGATCGCCTGGCACTCGTGGGTGAAGGTCAACGGACGTGACACTCGCGCCTACATCGCGACCGGCAAGGTCGGTCAGACAACACCGGCGGTGTACGGCATGCTCGACGGCCGTCAGGTCTCGAGCGCCTCGCGCAGCACCAAGTTTTGGCGCTTCGTCCCGTCCGCAGGGACGTTCGTCTTTGCAACCCAGGGCTGAGCTTGTCTCCCGAGTTCGCTCATCTATAGAACCGTTCGGAACCTTCAACTGAAGGGTCTCCTCCGAGCGGTTCTTGTTTTTGTATTTTTGTAGAGACGCAAAATATTGCGTCTAACTAATTAACCCATAACTGCCTTTCCCCTGTTCGACGGGGGAAAGGCTCCCCCGCAATATTATCAAAATGAGGGGGTGGATAGAGGGGAGGGATCCGCGTCCCCTTTTGCAATGGGGACAGCCATAATGCGCCGCATCATGGCAGAGGGATCGGCTCGACAACACCTCATCTTCACGTTACCATGTTGCCATGTTTGACGAGACGAAACAGCGGCTAACGGCATTGCGTGCAAAACTTGAAGAAGCTTGGCAAGTTTTGGATTTGAGCACGCGTAAAAATGAGATCGGCGCGTTGGAGTACGAAGTCTCGAGTCCTGATTTTTGGAACAATCCGGATAAGGCAAAGACGGAAATGCAAAAGTTGTCTGATCTCAAAAAGGAATATGAACAGTGGTCCGGTTTGCGCGTGGAGTTGATGGACTTGGAAGAGCTGGTGGAGATGTCATCCAAAGATAAAGATGATTCATTTGAGGGCGAGGCGGCGCAAAAAATCGATGAGCTGGAAAAGCGTTTTGCGCAAATGGAATTCGGTCTGATGTTTTCCGGTGCGCACGATGCATCAAGCGCCGTTGTTTCGATTCACGCCGGCGCAGGAGGTACGGATGCGCAGGATTGGGCCGAGATGCTGCAAAGAATGTATTTTCGTTACGCAGAGAAAAAAGGTTGGAAAGTAAAACTCGTGGACGAAAGCCGTGGCACGGAAGCTGGAATAAAATCAGCAACTTTTTTTGTTGAGGGCAGACAAGCTTACGGACATCTGAAAGGCGAGGCGGGCGTGCATCGTCTCGTTCGACTCTCTCCATTCAATGCGGATTCGCTGCGTCAAACCTCTTTTGCGTTAGTGGAAGTCCTTCCGGAATTTGATGAGACCGTGTCGATAGAAATCAAACCCGACGATTTGCGTATAGATACTTTTATGAGCGGCGGCAAAGGCGGTCAATCCGTCAACACGACTTATTCCGCAGTACGCATCGTTCATCTTCCCACAAAAATCACGGTAAGTTGTCAGAACGAAAGATCGCAGATGCAGAACAGAGAGACGGCGATGAAGATTTTGAAATCAAAATTGTTGTTGTTAAAAGAGCAAGAAGTCTTAAAAGAAAGAAAAGAATTGCGCGGCGAGTTTCACAGCGCCGAGTGGGGCAACCAAATCAGGTCGTATGTATTGCAGCCGTACAGAATGGTCAAAGACTTGCGGACGGGCCACGAGACGTCTGATACCGACGGAGTCTTGGACGGTGACTTGGATGCGTTCGTCGAAGCTGAACTGCGTCAAGGCATCAAGCCCGGTGATGTTAGGGAAGATTTGAATAAGGAAGAAGTGTAGGTCGGGGGCTTGCCAAGTTGTTAAAAATGTGCAAAGTTTAAGATGAGTCGATTGGAAAGGAGTAGCGCATGTCAAGGAAAGTTCTCATCGTAGAAGATAATCCTGCTGTCGCGAGGGCTTATGCGAGGTGGCTGCAGAAGAACGACGTAGAAGTGCTGCAAGCCGAGAGTGTTGACGCAGCTCTCGACTGGATATTGGCGCATCCCGATATCTACGCGGCGGTGCTTGACGGCGAGGTGCCTGGTTCGTGGACCACGACGGAGTTTGCCGGGACGATGAAGCACGACTTTCCGGCGTGTCGTTTGGTGGCGGCAGTGGGAGACTTGAACAAGCATCCCAAGCTTGTCGGTCTCTGCGATGCGGCCCTCGAAAAGCCCAACTTCGATAAGCAGCAGTTCTTCTTGGCTCTTGGCCTTCCATGATCTTTGGGAGGTCTTTTTGTTTCTAGTTTTTTGATTACGGGTTATACTCAAATAATGGAAATAATTAATTTGGAAAGAGAACAAAAGAGCGCTATTGAGAAGGTTTTGGTCATTTTACGTCAAGGTGGCGTTATCGCATTTCCCACGGAAACCTCTTACGGTCTTGGCTGCGATCCGCGCAACTTGGCGGCGCTCGGTAAAATCTATCGCATCAAAAGCCGCGCAACTTCAAAAGCATTGCCACTTGTTGCATGTTCGATGGAGCAAGTTGAATCTATTTTTGACATGCCTGCAAAAGTCCGCGAGTTAACCGATAAACATTGGCCCGGCCCGCTGACGGTATTGCTCGAACCAAAAGACATGAGACTGCGTCACGCATTGCCTGTATTTAAAGATGGCCTTGCCGCAGTGCGCATCTCTTCTCATCCTTTTGTGCAATCGCTTGTCTGCTCTTACGGTTTTCCGCTTACAGCGACATCTGCAAATGCCAGCGATGAAGAAGCATGCTATTCCGTGCAAGAGATTTTGAAGGCTTTCGAGTCACAAGATGTTTCCAAACAGCCGGACTTGATAATCGACGGGGGAGCGTTGCCGGAGAGTGAACCGTCGACGATAGTCAAGGTCAATGCTGATGGGAATGTTGAGATTGTTAGACAGGGAGCGATCCAATTATGACCCCAACACAAATCAACGCCGCATTAGCGTCAATGGGAGGCAAAGCCAATAAACATCTTGGCCAGCATTTTTTGATAGATCAAGCCGCATTGGAGACAATCGTCGAAACCGCAGAAATAAAAAAAGGTGATCGAGTCCTCGAAGTCGGTCCCGGACTCGGCGTGCTCACTCGCGCTTTAATTGACGCTGGCGCCAAAGTCACCGCGATCGAAAAAGATCGCCGTCTGCTGGATTTCGTCTCCCCCTTGATAAAGGGGGCCGGGGGGATTTCTGTTTCCGGCGACGCCTCAAAACTCGATTGGGACGAGATCATGGGCGCTAAGCCTTGGAAGTTTGTTTCAAATCTTCCATACGCAATAACCTCACTTGCTTTGCGCAAAGCGTTGTATACCAAAAACCCGCCGACGCTGGTCGCTGTGTTGGTTCAGCGGGAAGTTGCGGAGCGTGTGTTGGCGCGCGACGGCAAGATGTCGTTATTGGCATTAATGGTTGGATTGTCCGTGGATGCTGTAGAGACGCAAAATCTTGCGTCTAACTTAAAACAATCAAACATAACAACGCCTTCAAAAAACATTCAGATTGTCCGCCGTGTCCCGGCCGGCGCCTTCTACCCGCCTCCCAAAGTCGAATCAGCCGTTCTGAAAATCGTACCACGTACCACGTACGACGTACCACGTAAGACCTGGGGCATCGATCCGGAAGAAGTTATGAAAATCGCAAAGAAAGGTTTCGCGCATCCGCGCAAGTTGCTGCAGAGGAATTTGCAAATAACAAATGACAAATGGCAAGAGTTGTCAGAGCGGATAGAGTTTAATATCAAAGCGCGGGCGGAGGAGTTGTCGGTTGGGCAGTGGGTGGAACTGGCGAAACAAGTGGCAACTGGAAACTAGAAACTGGAAAGAGTAAGGATAGTAACTAAGCAGCTCTTTCTAGTTTCCAGTTTTTAGTTTCTAGTTTTTGGTAAAAAAAGAGCCCGTCAACCTGTAGGGGACACTTGGCGTGTCCAGGTTGCGGGTTAGCGCTCGAACGTGATGTCGACCTCGAATGTCGGACGGCCGTTCTCCTGCGTGAGAAGGAACTGCTCACAGAAGTGCAAGTCGCTTCCGCGAGCGTCGTTCTGGGGCCAAGTCTCCTTGAATTTGGCGTCGTCTGGCAGAATAATCTCGGCGGTGATCCGAACTACTCCTTCCGGCCAGCCGCTCCAGATACCCTTGTTTCGAAGAAAATAGAACTTCAAGCTGTTGATCACCTCGTGGTCGTCCTTGTTGATGGTCGAGGTGAGGAGAAAGACTTGCTTCTCTTCGCCGTCCTGAACAGCATAGAGAAAGGCGATAGACTTGAACGAGTCTTGGGTCGAACCTGACATTCGTATGATTTCTGCTTTCATCTCAAGCTTCCTTTCCTCACGCCGCTTGGCGTGCTTCCTTGGCGATGTCGTCGAGCTTGTAAGCGAGGTTGTGCAGGAACTTGTAAGCTCGGCGTGACCGTACGCTTCGGCGTGTGGACTTGAGCCCCGTGTCTGTGGGGTCCGTTCCAAACCACTTAACCTCATCGACGTTCGCATCTGCCAACCAGAATCTTGCGCTCACGCGTAGGTCTCTTGCGATCGCAGCGCCACGGTCCGGGTTGGATGCTGCGAGATTGGACAGGAGCCGACGCTCTCGCATTGTAATCGAGCCCGTCTTTCCGATGTCCCAGATCGCCTGCCTGACCAGCTTGTCGAGGTCGGCGGTTTGGTCATCGTCGACGCATACTTGGATTGGGGTTGCCGTGGCATTCATGGCGTCCTCCGAGTTGTAAACGTCCGCAAGATGGCCTGTTGGCCGGCTTTTAGGACGGTGGGGTGCGTTATCCATCTGCCCAAGAGGGCTTTTGGAATCTGCTAAATTAGCAGAGTTTGGGCTTTTTGTCAATACTTGGGCTTAACGTCCTTAGCACGTCCTGCAGCGTCCTCAAAATGTATCTGAAACCCTCTGTCGTTTTCCCCTAGACGCCTTAGGACGCTTCAGGACGTTTAAGGACGTTTGAGCCCCCTTGACATCCTTACAGAAAGTCCTTGACAAGCATCCAGCCTTCGGCTAAACTTCTCGCACCTTACAAATCAATGGATGTCGACGCAGGATGCGTTAAACCGGAAGCTCGATTTAAAAACCGAGGTTCGATATTCCACGGTTTGTATGTTTTTTGGACAACAGAAGAGTGATCGTCTAAGGAAATACGTTCTTCTAGGTTTTCTAAAACTTATAGTTTTAGGAGGTCTATGTTTCCGGTCTACGGATCGGAAGCTAAAAAATGACCTTCACATCTCTACCAGGAGTGTGAAAGGTGTAATGGATCATTCGTGATCCATTTCTGAGAGTTTGATCCTGGCTCAGGACGAACGTTGGCGGCGTGTCTAAGGCATGCAAGTCGAGCGGACATTATTTTGTAGCAATACGAGATAATGTTAGCGGCAAACGGGTGCGTAACACATTGGTAATCTACCCTCCAGTCGGGCACAACTCCGCGAAAGCGGAGCTAATTCCACGATGGACATGCGGGGACTATGTCATTCGCATGTAAAGCGCAAAACGCGCTGGAGGAGGAGCCTATGGCCCATCAGCTAGTTGGCGGAGTAAAAGCCCACCAAGGCTACGACGGGTA
>JBAZTX010000002.1:0-385195 GCA_041661725.1 Patescibacteria group bacterium | reverse complement strand
TGAAGCCGTTTCCAAGATTAGAATTCAGAGAGCCCTCCGAGACTAGGAGGTTGATAGGCGGTAGGTGTAAGGGTCGCGAGACCTTCAGCCGAGCCGTACTAATAGCTCGATTGCTTCGGCCATCCAATGTGATGGCGTGCAACACGCTTCGCATGCCTTGTACGTACGATCTTCTATCCGTAAAATAATTCAAAATTCAAGATTCAAAAAGCAAAATGTCGGTATCCCTTCAGGATATTGATAATATTGCGAAAGCAATACCTGCATTTTGAATTTTGCTTTTTGCTTTTTGAATTTTCTTGCCCGCTGACCTTGCTTTGTAACTTTGTTGCAACGTGAGGCCGGTGGCTCAAGCGAAGGGGTCACACCTGTTCCCATCTCGAACACAGCAGTTAAGCCCTTCAGCAGCGATGGTACTTGGACCCAACCCGGTCCTGGAAGAGTAGCCCGTCGCCGGACTAACAGAAACACCTGCAATTACGCGGGTGTTTTTGATTTTATGAAGTTTTTTATTTTTCTGTTTTTTACGTTAACGGTTTTGGCTATGGTCAGGCTGTATTGTGGCAGTTAAAAAAAATATTATTTTAAAAATAACGACCCGCACCACCTTTCGGCAATGCGAGTCAAGATAAGTGAATCTAGCCTCAGGAATCAGCCAGTGATACGACTCGATCCAGAAGTGTTTGTCGGCTGTCCTTCACAAGATTGGGAGCGATCTCTATGAAGTCCTTAACGGAGTAGTAATCAGTCAGTTGGCCGATCTTGTTGCGAGCCCTGCAGGATCTACACTTGGTTGAGCGATTGATCTGTAGCTGGACCTTCTGTGTGGCACATCCAACAAGTTTGCCGATGGCCGACGCGTGCCCCCAGTATTCATTTCTCCAGAAGATGAAGCCAGAACCTTGATTGGTTGGTACATCTTCAGCATCGCCGAAAATGTTTTTGCGTACTTCTTCCAGATTGTAGACCGTGACAATGCCATTCGAAAGGCGAGCCTGCTCTTGAGGTGCATTTACAAGGTATCTCTTGAGAGAGCTCTTGGCGAAGTTGAGCTTCTTTGTGAGTCCATGCGCTGACATCCACACCTCGTTGCGTATTATGATGCTTTGTTCGTCATCTAGAACGTGCTTTACAGCTAAGAGGTCTTTAAGAACAAGACGCACATCATCGACGACGAAGAAATCCACTACGTGACCTCGCCGATCCTTTGCGCGGATTGACCGAACTTCGGGTGTCATTCTGTTGATGATAGTCGTGGGGCGTACCCCGAGTTCTTGAGTAAGTAAGAACATCGGGGCGTACCGAACTCCATTCACCACGCAGCAGCCGTTTTTGTTTGCTCTGGGGATCGTGTCGTCTACCAACTCCACGGCAATTCGAGTGAAATCAGATACTGATACGGCGATGGATTGGCGTTTACTGCGGTCTCTGACGGTGATGGCTCTACACGAGTCCCGTCGTTCAATGACGCGACTGCTGCTAATGTGGTACCGAGCAGCGATGGCATTGATGGCACCCCATTCCTCGTCGTTGTATACAACAAAACCGTGTAAGTCGAGGATGGGTAGTTCTTCCGAGAGGTCTCTGCAGCGTTCGCGGACATCTTCCACCACGTAAAAGTCGCAGATCATCAGGTTGTGGTGAAGATGCCCTTTCTTGGTAGGAAGACCTTGGACGCGAGAGATGATTGCTTTATTGCTGAAGCCGAGTATAGAACTGAGCCGTTTCATTGGCGCCCAGATCTTACCTTCGGACTGTGCGGTTCCGTCATGACTTGCGTATAGAACGTCCTTTTCGCTCGCGAGGTCTCCATACATCTCGATCACCACGATCCGAGGGGCTGCATCCTTGGGGAGATATGGCGACTCAACGCCGTCTCCGCCTCGGACTCCTCCGTCTCCGCCACCGATCAACATCCCTCCAACAGGAATCTCCTCGCCCGGTTTTCCGAAGAGTGTCGGGGCAGAGAGAGGGGAAAATGTGGCGCGTTGGAAGTGCGCATCAAGTACGAGCGCGACTTTATGGCTCCCGTCTTCAGGTAGACGTTCGCATCTGCCGATGCTCTGTTCGTAGAGCACGCGGCTTGCGGTTGGACGTAGCATCATGCAGACTTCGGCGACGCTATCCCAGCCTTCGCGCAGTACCATCACGGAAGACAGGAAACGAATCTCCTTGTCTTTGTGTGCCTGCAGAAGGATGTCGCGTTCCGCGTCGGGTGTTGAGCCTGTGACGCAGGCGGCGGGGATGCCAAGAGATCCGATGGCTTGTGCCAGCTCTTCGGCTTCGTCGACGTTTGGACAGACGGCGTAGACTTGACGCTCGTTCAGTGAGTACTCGTCGCGCTCGTAGAGTCTGCGAATCGTCTCGCACATGACAGACCAGTGCTTGCGCATGACCTGTTGTAGTTTGCCCTGTTCGTAGTCGGGTCCATCCGGACCGTTGACGATAGGGATGCCTTTGAGACTCACATCGAATTCGATCATGCCCCAAGCAAGCGGTGCGAGCCAGCCGTTCTCGATACCCCAGCGCAGCGGGTGGCGAGCGAGGCAGGTTTGAAAATGCGTCTCCGCAAAACGATCTCGCGGACCGTATAGTATCTGACCGTTCTCAAGCGTCACCGGCAAATAGCCGCCTTTCGCTTTGTTCGTCAGATAGTCCGGAGTTGCGGAGAAGCCGATGATGACAGACTCATCAAACTGATTGAGCGCACTGATGGCAGAATCGATGTAGCCCCAGTGGCACTCGTCTCTCAGGATGAGGTGCGGATCGAAGCTCTGCTTGATCTGATGAGCCAGCTTGTTAAAGCTGGCATCCGTCGTCAAGACAATAGCTGAATGATCCATGCCACGAACTGCAACGGTTTCGCCGTCGCTGTCCGTGATGTTGGCCAAGCTTGAGAGGTGCCCGAGCATACCGCCCGTGAAGCGGGCGATTACCCTGGCTGTTTGAACGAGCAACGTCTTGGTGGGCACAACCACGAGAGATCGTAACCCGGAAGCTGCGCGAATCATGGTTGCGAACTCAATGGTTTTTCCAAGGCCGGTTGCCTCGGAGACGTATGCACGCCGAGTACCGTTCGAGTCCGACAGCCAACGAGCCGCGGATTCGATGGTCTCGACTTGGTAGGGGCGCAATGCCACCGGCAGGACGCCTTGATTGGCGACGATGTCAGTGAGATGCCCAGCAAGAAGAGATCGAATTTCCGCGTGATTCATTGATGATTACTCCAAATTGTCGAAGATCAGAGTCGCCAGCCTATTCTGGGCAACGTAACAATATAGCATAAAAATGACATTTAGTCAAGATTATAGGCATGAAAAATAGCTTAAACATAAGGAAATTTTGATATGGAAAAGGGGCCGATCGTCTAGTGTGACGTCGGCCCCTCTGTGAGGTGGGAAAGCGGTTAGCTACCGCCTTTGAGGATGGAAAGGAGAGATTGTGCAGTTGCGAGAACATCCGCTTGAGATACCGGTGTTGGCTCTCCTGGTTTTTCTCGCATCAAGGTGAGGAGGGCGCGCAGGGCTTCCAGTTGCGCGACCTGTTGGGCCAGCTCATCACGTTGTTTGCGGAGAGCCGGCAACTTTCGCTCGAGCTCCTGCATTGCCGTTTCGAGAACTGATGGGCTCAAGGCGGAGGTGGCGAGGTTTGCTTCGATGACGGCAGTCACCCGTGGCTGTACCGCAGGCAGACTGGTTTGAGTGCGGACTGGAATTGGCCGACCGCTTCGTGGGCGATGCTTTCCAGTCTGCTCAAGTCTGCTTGGACCGTCGCTCGATTCTACGCGTTCTGCGCAGAGGACGATTGTCCGCCAAGCATCTTTCTGTTGGACGTATCTGCCGGTTACAAGCCATTCGAGGGATTCGATGGCCTGCGCCGGATTCAGCTTGAAGCGTATCTGCAGCGCAGGAACCGCTCCGCCGACGAGTCGCTCGTCTCTGACAAGGTTCGACTTCGAGATCAGAAAAGCGTAGATCTCGGAGTAGGTCGCGACGGGGCGCATTGATGGCAGAGCTTCGAATGACTGAGTTGTGGTCGCCGCAACAGGCGCTTGAGATGCGACCGGCTGCCGTGTCACGACTCGTCGTTTTGTCTGCTCATTCTTAGGCGCTGCGCGTGGGTTTGTGATTTTGGCCTGCTGGATCTCGATGCCCTCGGTCTTGATGAGTTCAACCTCACTCCAAGGCGCTGCGCCATGAATGAGTTTCTTCTCAGTCAAAACCGTGAGCACTTTTGTCGCCTCGTGACGGAGAAGATGAAATCTCCTCATCAGGATGGTGACCGGTGAGCCCACCTTCCAGATGCCGTGGCGCAGGTTCCCGTGTTCCATGAGGATCGGGTAGAGCGCCACGGGATCTTTGATGAACTTGGGGCTCGCCAGTGCTGCGGATTGCTGTTGCGTGCTTGTCGTCGGGCGTGCCGGCAATTGCTCCGCTTCCGCAACATCACGGACTCGATCAAGTACATTGGAGATAGCTTGGTCGGGTGTGCCTTTGAAAGTGAGCGTGCGTTGTCTGACTCCGCCGGCTTTGTTGGAGCAAGTTTCGCACAAGCCCTGTTCAGAGTCGGCGATTCCCCGTGTCTTTTCGCAAGCCGTGCAACGGCGTGTTACAGATGCGCATCCCTTGCATCCGTCTGCGGTCTGTTCTTCCACGCAGATTTGGACGGGGATTTCATCATTGACCATTCGGCAACGGATTTTGCCGTCACCGGTACTTCGTGCGGTATTAGACGGCATTTGCGATTACCTCCAAGTCTTGTGCAACGTCGATGATTTCCTCGATCTCCGCCTTGCTGATGCCGAGCTCTGCCTCCAGTTTGCTCATCGCATCAACCTCGATCTGACGGATTCGCTCGCGTGTGAGGTCGTAGCGTTGGCCGATCTCTTCGAGCGACATGGCATCAAAGTCGCCGAGACCGAGGCGCAAACGAACCACCATGGCGTGCCGCGGTGAAAGTGAGTCTACAGCTTGTTCGACTCGTTGGATCGCCTTGCTGTACTCGACATATAACCGTCGTGCTTCCACAACAGTTTCCGTCTTGGGCGGACCCATGTCCATGATGTCGATGAGACTCTCGTCATCATCCGATGCTATCGGGGCATCAAGTCTGACTGGAGTTCCGCGGTGAATCATGGCCATCAACTTAACGACGTCTGCCAGTGCCACCGGTGTGGATCTGCTCATCGCCTTTCCTTGAGCTGCTCTTTCCTCGCGGCGCTCCTGCTCGTGTTGCCTCATGCGCTCGAACACCTGGATCTCTTTGGGCCATTGGCCTGTCTCGAGATAGAGTTCGCCGCAAGCTCGACGTGTTTTGCCTAGCTGCTCATTATAATGCACCGGAATACGGTACGGTTCTTTCTCTCCGATGTCGTGAATGGCGCGCCCCATTGCTTGTTTGATCCACTTACTGGCATAAGTGCTGAACCGCCAACCTAGCGCAATGTTGTATTTGGGGATGGCGGATGCGAACAGGCCGATGACGCCTTCCTGAATCAAGTCGATGAGCGACAGGCCACGGCCGGTGTAGCGCATCGCGATCGAGACAACCAGCTTGATGTTGCCGTAGGTGATCAGGTTGCGTGCGCGAAGTCTTTCGGCTTCAGTGCCGTTGGTGTACGCATCGAACAAGAACTCGTAGTCCTCTTGTGCGGTGAGGGTGGGGTATTTGTTCAACGGCGCCAGATAAGCCGCGATCTCATCGTACATCCCCTTACGAGGGTTTGTGGCGATGTTCTCGACGACATTTTCTCCGACGCTGTTGAACTTCTCAATGTCACGCTGCGTTTCAGCTTCCGATCGGAACTTCTTGGCTGCGCTCATTTTCTACCTCCGTTATCAGAGGGGCGCATCACGGAATCCTGCTTGCAGATCTCCGCAATACGTCTCTCCCATTGTTGCGTTGTTGTGCATGCGATTTTGGCGGCGGTGATTTCAGCTTCTTTTCTACTGCTGCCTTCGGCTTCCGCGATGAGTACGCTACCGATGTAGCAACCCACGCGAAAGTGTTTGTCATGATCCGGTCCAGACTCTTCAATCGTCCGATAGGAAGGCGTCAGCTTAAAGCGCGCTTGCGCATCTTCCTGAAGTTTACCTTTGAAGTCTGTGCCGCTTGCTATGATCTCCTTCATCCTTCTGTGGAGAAGGTGATCCAGCATCATGCGACACTCACCCATGCCCTTGTCCAGATACAAGGCGCCGATGAACGCTTCGAATGCGTTGGCGCAGATGTACTTTCTGGACTTTGTGTTTTCCGTGCTTCCTCGAGCCTCTCCTTTTGAGAGGAGCATGGTCTCCCACAAGCCAAGGGATTCCCAGGCTGAGGCCATGGTATCGGCGCAAACCAATGCAGACCGATAATTGGTGAGTTCGCCTTCCGGCAGGTCTGGGTATTTGCGGTAGAGCGTTTCGGTGACGATGATCTCTACCACTGCGTCGCCCAAAAATTCCAGCCTCTCGTTATGCCCGGTCGGGTGAGAACGATTCTCGTTGAGGAACGAGCGATGCGTGAGCGCCTGGAGCAGAAGAGTGCGATCGTTGAACTCAACACCCATTCGAGCTTCGAAAGTATCCAATACTTGCTTGATTTTAGCGTCCATTGAGGCAATTCTCCTTTCTTCGGTTTTGAAGGTTCGAATGAACGATCATAGCACAAAATACGAGTTTTGTCAACCTATATACCTTGACAAAACCGCTAAAATATGCTATTTTATGTCATTCGGACCTCGAAATATTAACCACTGGAAAGGATGGGTAAAAACCCATGAATAACGCACAATTGCCCGTCTGGACAGTCATCCCCGAACTCATTGAGGCTATGCGCGCCAAGCGCAATGTCGTACTCACGGCCCCGCCCGGGTCGGGCAAGACAACCCAAGTGCCCCAAGCCATTTTGGATAACGATCTGGTACAGGGTACGATAGTCGTGGTGCAGCCTCGTCGCGTCGCATGCCGAGCAGTTGGCAAGCGCGTTGCAGAAGAGCGTTCCACCAAGATTGGCGACGAAGTCGGCTACATCGTCCGTTACGATGGCCAGACTTCACCAAACACAAAAATTCTGTTTGTGACCGACGGCGTGCTTTTGCGCTTTTTGGAGAACGACCCCGGCCTGTCATGGGTTGGGGCTGTGATCTTTGACGAGTTTCACGAACGACGTGCCATCACAGACGTCGCGCTCGGCATGCTCAAGTCAGCGCAAGCGCGCAGGCCATCGCTTCGATTGGTTGTCATGTCGGCCACCATCGAGAGTGCCGAAGTCGCTGTCTATTTGAACGCCGTCAGTCTTGCAACTGAAGGCAGAAGTTACCCCGTAACAGTCCGCTATGCTGAGGCTGATTCGCATGATGAAGCGATCGCGGGCGTGGCTCCGGCTGTAGCAAGTCTGCACGCGTCCAATGTTCCGGGAGATATCCTGGTTTTCTTGGCGGGGAAAGAAGAGATCCGACGAGCGGAGAAGGCTGTTGCATCACTTACCCTGAAAGGCATTGTAGTTCTTCCGCTGCACGGCGAACTCCCAAGAGAAAAGCAGGATCGCGTTTTCGAGCCGGCGAGAGGACGGAAGGTGATTCTGGCTACGAATGTCGCCGAGACTTCCGTGACCATACCGGGTGTAAGTGCAGTGATCGACACCGGGTACGAGAAACACGCGGACTTTGATCCGGCACTGGGCATCAATCGCCTGGCGCTCCACCGCATCTCTAAGGCTTCGGCTGAGCAGAGAGCCGGCAGAGCTGGCCGAGAGTGCCCCGGAAAATGCGTAAGGCTATGGCATCAGCGTTCGCATGATGAAATGCAAGAACGTCAGCCCGTAGAAATGCGGCGCACGGATCTTGCTTCAGTCGTGTTGACGCTTAAGTCCGTAGGCATCATCGACCCGGCGACCTTCGACTATCTCGATCCTCCGGACGCTGAGCGCCTTGCTGCTGCCGAGGCGTATCTCGTGCAGCTTGGCGCAGTGGACAAGGAGCGCCAGCTGACCAATGTTGGTTGGCGCATGCTCCGCCTTCCGCTGCCGCCGCGCTACGCCCGCATGGTCGTAGAGAGCGAACGAAGTGGTTGCCTTAAAGAGGTCGCGAGCATTGCGGCTCTGATGTCCGGCCGGCCGATCTTGAACGACAAATCGGAAAACAAAAAAACGGAACACGTCAAAATCCGTTTTGCTCGGGATGACTCGTCGGATTTCTTTTCTTTGTTGAGCATCTTCCGAGTTTCGCGCATGCATAACTGGTCACAGGAATGGTGCGAGAAGCAAGGAGTGAACTTTGATGCGCTGCAAGAAGCGATCCGGCTGCGCAAGAAGATTATTCGCATCGCCTTTCGACGAGGCTCGCCGCAAACTTCCCGGGCGGGCAATCGTGCTGCAATCCGACGGTGCATATTTACCGGATTGATTGATCGAGTCGCTCTGCAACAAGGAGACCACGAGTATCGTCTAGCTAACTGGCTGGCTTGCTCGCTCGATCGCTCGACGGTGGTCAGAGGTCAGATCCTTGCTGCCGCCGACGTAAGGCTGAAGCGACAAGGCAAGGAAACGGACGAGCCGATGGCATCTCTGAGCTTCGTGACGCGCATCGACGAGGCCATGCTTGGTCAGGTAGCTCCGCATCTGCTCGAGACGCGTCGCATCCCGGTTGCGCTGGACAGGGCAGGGTGCGAGCTTGTCATCAGGGAAGTCGTCACCTATCAAGAGCTCGTCCTCGAGTCTCGAGAAACGCGAGTGGACATCCCCGATGCGTTGCAAGTCGTAGCAGAGCAAAAAGCACGTGCAAAACTTCGTGCTTGGCATCGCGTTCAGGTGCTTCCGGGCATCGGGCGCAAAGCACACGTGATCTGGAAAGGAGAAAGGATCGCTGTTGATGCAGAGGATGCGGGTCCGCACTGGGCGAGTGTCTACGGCGAGCATTCCCCCAAGATAGTATTGAGGGAGCACATCGTTGATTTGGTGACGCTGAGGGAAGAAGCAACTCTCCCTAGTGGCATCCAGGAGAAAGTACGCAAACTCTCTCCGGCGCTCGCCAAACTTATTGGTCATTCTTGATTCTTATTGAGGGGTCGTACCGCAGCTTGGTACGGCCCCTCTTGTATTATTATTCAAAAACCAATTATCGTACCGCCTCGGTTGAAGACGCGATTAATTAGTTTAAGCTGGATTCTGTTGGCGCATTTGTGCCAAAAGAACTTGGGTTTTTGTTTAGATCCGGTTGTTGAAGAGGTGACTTGTCAAGTGAGAAGTTTTGTTTTATTTTAGCGCAATAACTATGTTTCTTGGCTTCATCTATGGGAGGGCTATAAATGTGCCCTTTTAGAAGAGTAGCCCGTCGCCGGACTTTGCAGAAACCCTCCTGATTGGAGGGTTTTTGAATTTGTAAGTTTAGTCTATTGCTGTATAGTTATACTCGCGTTATGCCAACCCCCATCCCCGAATGTATCAAAAATTTCTTCGCACGTTTCCCGTTGCTTTCGCCGACGATTAAAAAGATGAACGCGGCAAACATTCCGTTCGCGATTGGCGGGAGCGGATGTTTGTTTCTTTATGGGAATGAACGTACGCCGGATGACGTGGATATATTTTTACCGGACGATAAACATGACGACGCCGATAAATTATTTGGCATTAAGTCATTCACATATAAATCAGAAACTGAAAACGTTCGCAACTCAAATCCGGAAGGAAATCATGCGATTCAGCTCACGAGTCATTTGGTTTTGAACATCGAGGGCAAAATGTATAATTTGAGTTTGAACGAAAATGTTTTGCAAAATGTCACGAATTTTGAATATCAAGGAGTGATGGTCGGATTGCTTCCGGTAGAAGATGTGTTACTGACTAAGATGCTGCTTCAACGCGGTCATGACGTCGGCAAACATGACGTTGAGGATGTACAAAATTTTTTGAAGTTGCAACCGAATATCGATATCAAATATCTTGAATCGCGAATTGATGAGTTGGGGGCGAGGGAGAGGGTCGGCGATATAAAAAGATTTTTTTTAAACTGAAAACAACACCCCGAGGAGCTTCGCGAATGCGATTCTCGGTGGTGCGGTTGAGCTTGGTTTCTTGAGCTCACCGTGCGTGGTACGAAGAGTAGGTTGGTGATCGGTTTTGGTTTGTTTTAGCCAATTTTAGCTTAGGTTGACAATTGGTTGACAAACTTTTTAAAAGAGGTTATAGTAAAGTTTGTCAATCAATATGTCAACTAAAGACAGGGCTCTCGCCTTTATTAAAGAAAAACGCATCGTCACCGGCACGGAGCTTAGCCGGCATTTGGGTGTGAGCCGAGCTTTTACACATCGCGTTCTACAGGAACTTAGGGAAGAAGGCAGTGTGCAGGTAATCGGAAATACCAGGCAGGCGCATTATGTTTCAGCTGACGACAAACAGAGTATTGAAGCTGCACGTTTTGCCATCAGGAAGATTTCGTTTAAGCTCACAAGCGTTGGACTGGATGAAAGTTTGGTTTTTGAGCGCATAGAGCGTAGCACGGGTATTTTTATGGGTGTATCGGAAAACGTACATAAACTTGTACGGTTTGCGTTTACGGAAATGTTAAACAACGCCATAGATCATTCCGGATCCGAAGAGATTCTGGTCGAATGTCGACGGACGGATACAGCCATCGTATTCACCGTGCGGGACTTCGGCATCGGTATTTTTAATAACGTACGCAAAACTCGTCGTCTACCAAATACCATGGCAGCCATAGAGGATTTACTGAAGGGTAAAGTAACTACCATGCCCGAACGACATTCGGGCGAAGGCGTATTTTTTACGTCAAAATCGGCTGATACTTTTGTGGCGGAAAGTTTTGAGAAAAAACTTACAGTGACGAACCTGGTTTCCGATATGTTCATCTCCGATCGGAGGCCGATTCTTAAGGGCACGTTGATTATTTTTACGATAAGCCTCAAGTCTCCACGGACGCTTGTTGGTGTTTTTAAAGCATTTACCGTCATGGACGATAATGGTTCTTCATTTTCCAAAACGCGCGTGTTGATTAAATTATACGAGCGCAGCAATACTTTTCTATCTCGTTCCGAAGCGAAACGCGTGTTGGTCAATCTTGAGCATTTTGAGGAAGTGGAACTCGACTTTCACAAAGTCGAAACAGTGGGCCAGGCATTTGCGGACGAAATTTTTAGAGTTTGGAAAAAATCGCATCCAAATGTCCGTTTGATGCCCATCAATATGAGCGAGAACGTCAAATTTATGGTACGCAGGGCCGGAGGAATATAAAAAAACCGCCCTCGACCAGTCCGCTGTTGCGGGGGTCGGGGACGGGAGTGAGATGCTGGGCTAGCAGTCGTCGCTTGGAGCGCTGTCGATGGTGCTTGTCGAAGCGAGGTGCCACCTCTTTTTTGCCGAGTCCAAGTCGCGGACGAGCATGAGAACAAGCGTCTCATCCCAGAACTCCGAGAAGCCGGAGAAGGAAAAGATCCATCCGTCGGCTGTGCGGAACGCGCCGCCCCATTAGTTTAACTCCGGATTGCGGCTCTGCCAGCTGCTGCGGTGTTCTGGGAACGCGAGCAGGCGCAAAGCCTTTTCTACGGAAAGCAACCTGTACTTGCCGTCTTTCTCTTCGGGGATGGTACCGACGCGCTGATGGAAGAACACGTCTCCATCAGGTTTGACAACGTAGAGCCATCCGCCTTGGCGCCACTTGTTCGACTCATCGAGAGTGGAGTTGATCCAGTCGATGATGCTGAGAGCTTGGCCGTAGATCTGGGTTTCGGTAATGTTCACGATGCCTCCTCGTAGATTCACCGTAGATCGTATATCATCCGTAGCTTTAGCGTAGGATGATGGTGTAGGTGGGTGGGTTGCGAGGCTATTTAAACTTATTTGGTATTAAAAGTAAACTCCACCCTATCCAGCGCCTGGAGATTACTCAAATCCTTCACAATCTCTCGCGCCTCGGGAATCGTCATCCATTTAGTGTTATAAAATTCTTTTGGATCGACGTTAAAGTCAGACCCGTCGGTTTCCAGTTTGTACCACAAGTCAAAGTGAGACTTGCAGGCCTGATGTTGCCGATCTATATCAACGATGGAAAATAAGAAAGGTTGCGGTTCTTGTTTGAAAAAATTTTGTACGCCCAACTCTTCCGCGGTCTCGCGATTGACTGCTTGATACGGAGTTTCGCCTTTGTCGATATGTCCGCCGGGTGAAAGCCAGAGTCCTGACTTTTTATGATGAACGATGAAAACTTGTTTCGTTCTTGAATTTACAGGAAGGAAATAAACGTCGAAGTGCGATTCCGGATTCTCGTCCCGAGTTAAATCACCGAGTTCGACTCTTTCGCAAAAGCGTTGGTATGTCGCGTCATTGACACAAAGCGAGCGCGTGACGAGATTTTTCCAAATGGAAATGTGATCGGGAGTGGGCATAAATATGAGTATAGCAAAAACGCAGATTAACGTCAGAAGATTGACAGTTCCTCTTATTTTGTGGAATATACGAGCCTACCCGGAGGTCGCCATGTCAATCAACAGCATTCGACATATTTACAGTCAGCGGCAAGTTTCCAACGCGCTCGGCGGGCCTTGCCGCCCGCTCGATGCAAATGAACTCGCGTTCATCGAGGGCTGGATTCACGAGCAGATGACGGTTGCGGCACCAGACGTCGACTCGTGGACTCTGCTCTGGACGGATCGCACGACTTTCTTCTCGGCCGAGCTGGAGTCGATGATTGGGCAAGATATCTACCGGATCGTGAGTGACGGCGCGTACACTGCTGTCATGATGCATAACGATCTGTACCAGTGGGAAAAGATCAGTCTCTCTTTGCAAACGTTGTTGCTCTGCATCGATACCAATGCAGCTCACGTATTTGATGCGGACAGGCCGGTGCTGTTTCGTGTCGAGGATCCGCTGGATGCGTGGCGCATCGGTTGGCCGGGTGACAAGGATGAGGGCGAACTCACGCAGCTCGAGCGTCCGGATTATACCGACGTCTTGAGCGTTCTACTCCGCTCTTGGGAATCCGACGACGACAAGGCGCCGCGTGCCCGCGAACTTTTGTGCGACTTGCTCGGTAAGTGCGTGAGCGATGCGCGTAATCGGCTCTCTGCTTCGCCGTAGACCGTTCTGGTTTACGGCGATTTTTTTATCGCCAATTAATTTTTGTATTTTTCTTCTTAATACTTTTGGCCGCAAAAGTATCAAAACTCTTGGGGGCGAACATGCGCTGCATACTGGGTGGCTACTCACTTCGACTCCTGGCTAAAGGTTCGCCCCCAAACCCCCGCGAGCCAGTAAAAATTTATCGCCTTCGAGATTTGATTTAATTAAATTCAAACTGAAAACCGCACCCCGAGGAGTTCGCGAATGCGATTCTCAGGTGTGCGGTGAGTGTTACTGCTGCTCGAGTGCGAGGTTGGCGAGTGCGAGCGCGCCCTCCTTGGATCGGGCGGAGCAGAGGTATAGCCCGCCGTGTACGAACACTGCGTCCGGCACGCCGGTGATCGTTGCGAAGTCGTTGGTGAGCCAGCACGCCGGAAGATGTCTCTTGATGCCCTTGCTCCCGGGCACGCACTGCACGAGCCACTTGTCGACATCCGGAAAAACGACGTAGAGCGCTTTTGGAGCGAACCGGTCGACAACTTCTTTCCATGGGCAGGCGCGCTCCAAGACGATAATCCGCGGATCCTCAGCCAAGTTGATGGCCCGGACGACGAACGGTTTGGCTTTTACCGCCGATCGACTTCTTCGGATGATGTTTCGCAGCGCTTCCTTGGCCAGATCGACGGCTTGCGTGAACGCCGAATCATAATCCAGGTTCAGATCGTCCCAGCCCGGATTGAACTCGTCGATCAAGTCCGCCGCATCGTAAGGACGGACTCCGCCGAATCTCCGGCTGTCTCCATAGAGGCGCTGGCCGTTGTCTCGAGCGTCAATCACTTGGATGAAACGCTCTTCAACATGGAGTTTGGTCTCTTCTTCGCCGCCACACGCCTGAACGCCAAAACTGTTCCAGATGATGCCCAGCGATGAGTACTTGATGCCGTTTGCTCTGGGCGGTAAGGCTTGATGGTGGTCGTAGTCTCCGGTCGCCGGATCGTATTTTCGTCCCACGTCCACGCGGATGTCGCAGGTTGCAAGAACCTCTTCGTCTCGCGTGCGGACAACTTCCGCATCAGGGTACACGAGGAGCAGTGTGGCGACAGAGAATGTTTCGTCAGAATGAAACCGACCATCGTGCGTTCCGATCTTCATTAGAGTTCCCTCCTGCCACGCAACGCGCAGCATTGTTCAAGTTTGTATTCGAGGTACGTCCGACGTCACCTCTTCTTCACATGAAGTTTCGAAGAGATGATTTCAGATGTACTCCGGAGCGCTGAGAACCGTCGGGATGACGGGGGCGCTCCGGAGGGGAGTGAATGGGAAGGGGCGAGGCTAGTCGTGCTCGATGGCTAGGAAGGCCTCGGCAAGGCGGATGAGATGAGGTTCAAGCTGGTCGACTGCGATCGGTTCTGGTATCTCATAGATTACCTTGAGCAAGTCGCGGACAATTTGCGGCGCTTTCGTCCCGATGCTTGTCGCGCGCGTACATTCCATCGTATTCAAGTCGATCGTGAGATTGCCCATCCCGAAGCTGAACTCGTCTTCGATGAAGATAGTCAGATCGGGTTGCGAGTCTAGACTTGTTGTCACTTCGAGGCTGACGGTGCCTCGTACGACCCGCGCATATCTCATTTCATACAGGATGTCTCCGCCGCCATCCTCCTTGAAGTGCTCGACGCTTTCGTACATGTTGACGCCACATTTTTCGAAGATTTGACGAATCTCCGCTGCCTTGGCACAGGCGATCTCCGATTTCGGGTTTCCCATGGGTCTCTCCTTGCAAGGTGACTCGCCGCGCAACGCGCAGCATTGTTCAAGTTTATATTCGAGGTACGTCCGACGCCACCTCTTTTTCGCATTCTATTTCGAAGAGATGATTTCAGATGTACTTCGGAGCGCCGAGAATCCGTCGAGACGACGGAGGCGCTCCGAGAGGTGATTGTAAGGCAGCGGATCTTTACGGAGGTGTGCAGATCCACGTACCGCTGCGAGCGTCATACTTGGGCTGTACCGGCACTCCTCCGCATTCGCACCTCACGTATGAGCCTCTCCACGATTGCTCGGCGCTCACCGAGCACCCCACGGAGCTGACAGACGTGCCCGGTCCGGCGACGGCGCTCGCGTTTCCTGCGCGTACGTTTTGGTAGCAGCCGCTAAGAACGGATACGAGGACGGTGAAGATGAAAGTCTTCATGCTTTACTCCTTTGGCCTTATGGCTTGATTTGCTGTCTCGTCTAAGTGTTACTTCGAGGTACGTCCGACGTCACCAACCGATGTTGATGACTTCAGATGTACTTCGGAGCGCCGAGAATCCGTCGGGATGACGGTGGCGCTCCGGAGGGGTGGATGTGGGTTTATTTTGTCCGGCAACTGGGACAGCGGAATTGCTTGCTCTTGTTGCCGGCGGGGTCCTTGACGAACGGCTTGCCGCAGAAGTAGCAGAAGCGGTTATCCGGCACGGGCTTGCCGAGGCACTTAAGGCAGGAGCCGTTGCCTGCCCCGGAGAGGGTTCGCTTGCTCCCCTTGGTACCACAGCTGCAGCAATAGCGCACCAGAGATGCAGCGATTTCTTGATCGCTCTTCTTCTTGGGGCGCTCGTTCGCCACGAATTCCGCTTCGAGCTGAGTTGTGGCTGCCACAGCCCAGAACTCGCCAAACTCGTTGCGGAACTTGTGCTCCGCCTGGAGTCGCTTCTCGGCAAAATCCACAAAGGCTAGCGCTCGCTTCAGGTGTCTCCTCCAGGGGACGTCGTCAGGTCGATGCAGCGAGAGGAGCGGGTGCACGTGCGTAGTAGGCGGCATGTAAACCAACGAGAACCTCGTGAAGGTCTCGTGGTAAGTGTAGCCGGTACCGAACTCGGAAAAGGTAAATACCAGTATGTCCGAATCGTGACGCACGATGATGCCCAAAGAGCCTTCTCGGTCATACCGAGCCAAGCATCCCGGGCGAATCCCGCTTTGCTTCAGCTGCTCGATGGCCTTGATGCGCCACGCCGGTGTGGGGTGCATTCTCCCAGCAGTTGAAATTTCGTTGGGCAGATCCTCCCGCGCACGGCGATGATTCGCTTGCACGGTGTCTTGGATGAGCTGCGAAAGTCCTTGGCTCGTGATGCCCGTTGGCACCTCGATCCCCAACTGTTGAGCGAAATATTTCTGTGATTGTGTCGGCAACTTCATGACATCCTCCGTAACAGACGTTATCGTTGCGTCCACGCGCAACTTGGTTGTGAATGTGAAACTGCGAAGGTACTCATGACATCACCAACTAATCGCTGATGAAATCATGAGTACTTCGGAGCGCAGAAATGAACGAACGGCTCAATATAGCACAAAAATGGTAAAATGTCAATCGTCGAGAGGCACGCATCGTATGTACAATGTTCACGGCGTGCATAAAGTATTCAAAAATGGCTAAAATAAGGTATAATGGCTAAGTTATGCGAATGTCTCCTAAGTTTCACGAAATCGCCCAACCGGACAAAGAGCCTCATGAAAACGTCAGCAAATTGCCGGAAAAGGCTAATCCTATTCATTATTTCAGGTCAAAGTACAAGAATGAGGCGGACAAGGCGTCAACGGCGTTTGAGGCATATCCCGAAGCTGACGGAGAGGATCTGTTGCAGTTCGTGATGCGCAACCCTGAGTTCGTTGATAAGGTGGAGGATCTGGAGGAATCTAGATTTAGGCGGCAGTCGACTGGAGTCACGATAGATGTCAGATCTTTGGATAAGGCATCGAGTTATATTCTTGATGGCGTGAATGCCAATCCTGTTTACTCCAAATCGCCGGACAGATTCCTTAAAGATCACGATCAGTTTGTTGCGCTCATGGAGTATTTGAGGCATCTTTCTTTGACTGGGAAAAATGATGCATTGGAGATAAGGAGTAAGATAGATGGCTACATCAATTTGTCGGACGATCAGGTAAAAATTTTACGCGATTATCTGGCAAGGAGAAGTGATTACATCGAGTAATGAGCTTTGTGTGTTTATAGCCAAATATCTTTCAAAGTACACGTAGTACTCATTTTATCCACATATTGAATAAGTCGATATTTAATCTCTGTGTAGCGGAGATTTTTAGTTTGTATAAAAATTGGATACAATGATTACAGGTCAAGTGAGATATTCGCCGGTGCACCTTACACACCCACCACCCACTAAAAAAAACAAAACGGCGAAATCAAAACACACCTCCTTTCCTCACGGAAAGTAGCAAACAAAAATCAGTGCCAAAACTGCACTGAAAAAAACCTCGGCTTCGGCCGGGGTTTTGTTTTGGGAGGGGCGTACATCGCGTACATGGCGTGCATCACGTACGACATGAATAGAGTTTGAATGTTGGTGAGTTGATTTCCCCAGATTCAACACTGTGCTTTGAATCGTCCCCTTTTGCAAAAAGGGGGAACGGACTTCTGACGTCCCCTTGTTAAGGGGACAGCTTACATGCGAAGCATGAAAGCAGGGGATCTCGGCGTCCCATTTTTAAGGGGACAGCATTAGATGCGCAGCATCAATGCAGGGGATCAACTCACAACAAAAAGACAAGCTGCCTTTCGAAAGATATTAAGACCTTGAAAAGTATGTTTAGAGACCCTTTGTATCTCGTAGGGGTTCGGGGACAAAAATTTTGAGCGGCTCACATGAAATGAGTTGCCACATAGAAAGAAGCGAGTTTTTTGTCCCCGAAACCTTTTGGTTACTTGTTCAGTTATGAAAAGTAACGTAAGAAGATCCTTCAAATTGAATTTCGGACATTGGGTGTGAAGTGTCCTTTAGCTAAAAAACTATGTGCAAATGATGTTGATAAGTTGAAAAAACTAAAAATTTTATATTTGCCTCAGTTGAGAGTAAAAAACGGTAATTAACATCTTATCAACAAGCATACAAATGGAGGATATTTGGCTCTATGTAGCATCAAAATCTAATTAATCAAATGTGTGATATGCTATATATTGTGGTGGGTAAACACAAAGCAAAAACAATTCAAATAAAAAGAACGACGACCTTTACGGGTCGTCTTTCGTTCGAGATCTGCAGACGAACATCAGCATCTTTTTGCTGGGTTTAGAACAAAAAGCAACTTATACACAGTTAATTAGTTTTGTTCAGTCGCATTTATTAGGCTCGGTTAAGCAATTTTTATCAGACCATCAAAAAACTGGTTTAATATATGTAGAGACAAAAACAAAATTTGTATGCAAAAAAACAAAAATGGTTTTTCAAAACTGGTCATTCTTTTTGGAGTCCTCGTCTCGGGGATTTTTGTTTTTTTGCAGCCAAAGAATGCTTTAGCTGATACGTGCGAGATGAGCGGCAGTGATGTGACAATTTCGGTCGATTGCGAATTATATTCAGATAGCTATACATACACCGGAACGCTTACGGTTAATCCTGATGTAACAGTAACGATCCTATATAACTCTGACAATAATGCCGGTACTACGTTCACATCCGGTAACATGGTTATCAACGGCGACATTATTCTAAATGGTCAGGGTTTCCCTGCAGGCGAAGGCACCGGTGCCGGCGGAGCTTTGAGTGGTGGCGGTTATGGCGGCACGGGAGGAGGAGATAACGGAGGTATCACTTACGGCTCTGAAACTGAACCGATTGACTTAGGGTCGGGCGGATCAGATGGAGCGGGCGGCGGCGCCATAAAACTCGTAGCTGCTAACATTACTTTGAACGGCACGATCAGTGCGAACGGCGCATCTGTTTTTGACGGCGGCGGATCAGGGGGATCGGTTTGGATTGTTGCTTCAAATTTGTTCGACGGCAACGGAACGGTGACTGCTAACGGGGCGAATGCTATTTCAGGCGGCGGCGGTGGAGGCAGAGTCAGTATCGCATCCGCAGAGTATGATTATTCAGGAGGTTTTTCCGCAAGCCCAGGAACGCCGGGCGGACAATCCGGAACTTTGTATGTGAATATTCCAAATCCCACTCTTACTTCTTTAACTCCGAATCAGACGGCTGCGGGGACAACTCCGGGAACAGTAGCATTAAACGGTGCAAATTTTGAATTGGGCGCATCCATTAAGCTGGACGGTGCATCAAAAGAAACTTCGTATTCAGATTCGGAAAACTTGTCGCTCCTTGTATTTCCTACTTTTGAGTCGGCTGGTACGCATGTCGTTCAAGTCTACAATTCGATGAGCGATAAATATTCAAATGAATTGACTTTTACCGTTACGAATCCTGCGCCGACGCTTGAGGGCTTAACACCGTCGTCTAAATTTTTGGCTGATACTGATTTGGATGTAACTTTGACGGGTACGAACTTTATGGAGACGTCTCGGATTTTTTTGGGAGGTTCTGAGAAAACTTTTGATTACGTTGATGATACTGAAATAACAATGCATCTTTCGGCTTCTGATTTGAATGTTGCCAGCAGCCAAACGATTACCGTTATTAATCCAACACCGGGTGGAGGAACTTCCAATGGCGTTACTTTTTCCGTTTATGCTCCGCCTGTTTCGACCGGAGGAGTTGCATCCCCGGTTGCAATAGACGGTCAATTAAGATCTCCGGCTGCAGGTTACGGGAAAGCTATCGGGTCTGACTCAATACGGTGGTCTTTTATGAACAGGTCGGATCTTTCAAGGGGATATCAAATAATCAATACAGATGATGGTTCAGTGCTTGCTACGGTCAATGATAAAGCAGCAAAATACATCGATGAGAGCGGCTTGGCTGCATCAACGACATATTGTAACCGAGGAATTTTGGCTTTTAACGGAACAGCGACGTCAACCGTATTGATTGATTCGACTTTTCCGTGCGTTTCGACTTTGCCTGTCACGGAAGCGACTTCCAGCGAATTTGCGGTCAGTCCGATCAATGTTTTTTCCGTTTATGTAGAATCTGCGAATTTGGGCTGGACTTCCACATCAACTGAATTGGGCAAAGGAAGGGTGTATGGCCTGTACCTAAAAGATGCTAATTTGTGGTTAAATCCGGATGAATCAGACGCTTCAGCAACTGCGTATTTGTTTACAGATAAACCGTTTTATCAAAGTATAGAAAATTGGGGCACTGATTTTAAGTTAAAAAATTTGAACGCAGAAGCTCATTATCAGCTAAGCATCGTCGGTGCAGACGTTTCCAGCACCTCGGGTTTGATTGTTGGGGCCGTTTCTTTTCAAACGCAACAAGGCGAAATCAGTTTTACTGCAGAAATGGAAATGATTGAGAGCTCTATCCAGCCGACACCTACCTCAACATCCGATCTCCTTGGTTTAGCAATGGCTTCTAAACAGACAGTTCCGGCGCTTGGTTCAATATTTTTTTTCGGCATTGCTACTTTGGTGTACGAAAATAAGTCGCGTTCGAAAAAAAGAAAAGTAACAAAAGTCAAAAAAACGACCAAGACGAAAAGCAGAGCGCGCCGCACTTTGATGTCCATACTGCTGATCATGGGCATGTCTGCATTCGTAAATTTAGCTCTTTCGCCGTTAACGACACATGCGGCAGGCGTGCAGACTCTGACTTATCAATTAAAATTTTCAAATACCGGTACTAAAACAGCCAAAAATGTCAACGTCACGGATCCGATTCCGCAGGGTGCAGTATATTATCCGGGTTCGTTGGTTATCGATACAGTCAGCCAAACTGACGCGCATGACGGCGACAACGCTTGGTATGGCGCATCGCAAGTCAACTTTCATTGGGATTCTGTTGCTCCCGGCGTGACTCATGTGATGAAGTTTAGCGTTTATCTGGAAGACGGCGTCAAATACGATCAGATCAACAATGTCGCTACAATCAATCCGCCGGATAACGCTGATCCCGCAACTTTGCCGCTGACTTTTCATGAGCAGACGATTTGCGGCAATTCAAAAATAGAAGTAAAGCGAGATGCTAACGGCGACCCGATTACCGTCAACGGTCAGACGCAGTGGGAAGCTTGCGATGACGGCTTGAACAACGGCGCGGGTTACGGCTGGTGCAAATCAGATTGCAGCGCAATCGATCTGCCGCCGTCCAATCTTTGCGGCAATGGAAAAATCGACGAATGGACGAATTTAAAAACAAATCAGAATTTTAAAGAGTCTTGCGATGACGGAAAACTTAACGGCAGTGCAGGTCATTGTAATTTGAGTTGCGATGGGACTGTCCCATTGCCTCCGCCTCCTCCGAAAAAGGAAGAAGAACAATTGCCCGAAGTCGTTGAGCTGCCATTGGCTGACTCTGGCGCGGCGACATCAACTGCCGTCGAGCCTACCTCGACGCCGATAGTCGAAGAAGCGCCGATTGAGCCGGTTCAATTGGTTCAGGCTACAACAACTCCGATCGCTTCTGTGCAGGAGCAGGCAAGTCCGTTGCAGTCGCTTTCGCAAAATTTGCAAAAAGCCTCGGCCGTTCTTTCATCGCCAAACGTCAAAAATACAGTCATACCGGTTTTGGGAGCTTTGATGGTCATTGATGTAGTTTCTGCAGCCGGCTACATGAGTCTATTCAATTATTTATACTACATATTCACCCAGCCTTTGATTTTGATTTCAAGACGCAAAAAAGGAAAGTTCGGAGTGATTTACAACAGTTTGAGTAAACTGCCTGTCGATTTGGCGGCAGTGCGCATAAAGAACGCCGCTGGTAAGATCGTCCAAACAAAGATTACGGACAAACAGGGCAGGTATTATTTCTTATTGCCAAAGGGACAATACGAAGTGGATATTTCAAAGCAAGGCTATTCTTTCCCGAGCGGACTTTTGGCCGGAAAGACTCAGGACGTAGATTATATTGATTTGCTTACGAACAACAAATTGAATTTTACTGCGGATGCGTTTGTCGCCAATAATATACCGATTGACCCCAAAGAAGATGCGCGCAAACCCAAGGATATTAAGCGCAAGTTAACTTTGCGCAAAGTACAGGGTACGGCGGCAGTGTTGACTACCTTGTTGTCATTCGGCGTCTTTGCACTTGTGCCAACGTACCAATATCTCGGCTTGGCAGTATTCCAATTGTTGACTTACGTTGTATTCCGCAGGCTTGCTTATAGAAAACCATTGCCTTCTTATGGCGTAATTCTTGATCAAAAAACGGGAAAACCGATAAAAAGCGCTGTTGTCAGAATTCTGGATACGCAGTTCAACCGTATTTTGGAAACTCAAATCACGGATGCGCAGGGCCGATACGCATTTTTGGTGGGCAGAGGAAAGTTTTACGTTACTATCAATAAAGACGGTTACGAGTCGGTTCGCAGCGAGGCGATAGATTGCAGCGGATCTAAAGACTCTGTCGTTATTGATAAAAAAATTAAACTCCAGCCGATAAAATAATTTCGGTTAAGACGAGACGCGTAAGGGGTTACCGCTTTTTTACCGTGTGCTATACTTTGTGTGTAAAGATTATTTTTGATTTTTGTATGATTAAAAAACAGAGAACTTCCAAAGTATCCGCTGCCAAAATTTCTATTGATGCGGAACGCGTTGACGGATCAAAAACAAAAGCGGCTTTTTACACCGTGTTGTTGGTGGTCATTATTTTGACCGGCTTAGCGCTGATGATCAGCCAAAAATTTAAAACTAAAACTCCTCCTGCCAATACAGCGCAGGATACGCAAGCGCAGGTCCAAGATCAGCAGGCAAAACCCGCGGATACCACGGACGTTGCTTCGCTGATCGCGCGCGTATCGTCGCTTATTGTTACGAAAGATGGAGAAGAACCGACTGTCGCGACTGTTCAAAACGCTGACATGCTTCGCCAAGGCAAGCAGGAGATGAGTGAATTTTATAAAGACGCACAAAATGGAGATCGCCTTCTCGTCTGGTCGGACAAAGCGATTCTTTACAGCACAAAGCTAGATAAATTATTGGCGGTTTTGCCTTCGCCGTCGCTTTTACTTTCCGGCAATTCCACGTCGACTCCGAGCGTCGTCGAGCCGGCAAGTGCCACGTCTACGTCAAGCACGCCCGCTGTATCTACAGCGGATGTTAAGACTGAAAATGCCACAGTGGAAGTCCGTAATGGCACTAACGTCGCAGGATTGGCGCGAACCATGTCGAATTTGTTGAAGACTAAAGATATCAGAGTAACCTTGGTTGGAGATGCGAAAAACAGAGATTACGCTACAACCGTCATTTATAAATTAAGCGATAAAGATTTGCCGGCAACGCTTGCAGCTTTGTCTGCGGCCACGAAAACAGAAGTTAAAGAACCGGCGGCAGGTGAAGTCAGCGGATTTAACGGCGACTTTGTGGTTATAGTCGGACAAGATTTTGCCACACGATAGTCTCAGGTTATCAACAAGCTGACGATAATCGTCAAAACATAAAATCTTGGCTTATTTAGGCCAAGATTTTTGTTTATTTCTGTCGATACAAATCTTGCTGTATACTTTATTTAGGTTCAAAAAGAACCCGTTCTTTCCAAAAACTCCCGATCATATATCGGGCAAAAACAAAAACACAATGCCGCAAAAATAGCGGCAAAGTCAGATGGACAATTAAATAGCCTCATCGCGAGGAAAAAATTGTTAAGCTGCATATGGCCCGGTTGGCGTCACATGCGGCTTTTTTCATAATTATTGTCATTTCGACCGGAGCGTAAAAGCGAAGTGGAGAAATCCCTTCAACTCACAAACTGATAATTTCGTTTTTTAGCGAGTTAGTCGGACAGGAGATTGCCCCGTAGAGGGGACGTGGTCCCCACGGGGACTTTACGTCCGCGCTCCGTCGGACTACGCTCGCAATGACAGAAGGGAGTCGAACTTCGGTCGAAATAACAAAAGGGACGTTATAAGGCGATTATGTTAATATATTCCCATGAAAATTATCTCAGACTTTCACATTCACTCGCGATATTCGCGGGCTTGTTCCAAATCGATCACGATCCCCGGTATTGCTAAGGCTTGTGAGAAAAAGGGGATTCAATGGGTCGCGACAGGCGATTGTCTGCATCCCGCTTGGAGACAAGAAATCGGAGAGATGTTGGAACAGAGGGAGGGTACGCTATATCTGCGCGATAATTCGTCACCGACGGCGTTTTGCCTTTCGACGGAAGTTTCTTGCATCTACAAACGCGGCGAAAAGACGCGACGATTGCATCACGTGATTCTTTTTCCGGATTTGAAATCCGTCGACAAGACGATTGGTAAACTCGCAGACAGGGGAGTGAACTTAAAAAGCGACGGCCGTCCCATTATGGGTTTAGACTCGGAAGAGCTCTTGAAATTACTATTAGACGTCGATGATCAAATTTTGATGATACCTGCACATGCCTGGACTCCGTGGTTCGCAATATTCGGATCAAAATCAGGTTTTGATTCTTTGGAAGAATGTTTTGGCGAGAATTCGAAATATATTTATGCGATCGAAACAGGACTGTCTTCCGATCCGCCCATGAACTGGCGAATCAGCGTGCTCGACAGATTGTTTTTGGTCAGCAACAGCGATGCTCATTCTCTCGAAAAGCTGGGACGCGAGGCAAATGTTTTTGAGATGGACAGGCCTTCTTATCAAGAGTTGCGCCGCATTCTTGTCGAACATGATTCGAGCAAGTTTATCGAAACGCTGGAGTTTTTTCCTGAAGAGGGGATGTACCATGTAGACGGACATGCTGATTGCAAGTTTTGGTGCGAACCGGAAAGAACGTCCAAACTCGGCGGCAGATGCCCCAATTGCGGAAAGCTTTTGACGGTCGGCGTACTTTCGCGCGTAAATGATTTGGCGGACAGGCCGGTTAATCCGTCAAAACCACCAAATTCTCCTCCTTTTCGGAGTTTGGTGCCTTTGCGCGAGTTGATCGCCGACGCATTGGGAAAGGGTAAGACGACCAAGGCCGTAGAAACGGAATTGGAGTCATTGCTCGCAAAGTTTAGTGAGTTCGAGCTGCTGTTAAATGTTGATGAAAAATTTCTGCATGAAGTTTGCAAACCAGAGATAGCTGAGTCGATAATGCGCATGAGGCGCAAGGAAGTAGAGATTCGTCCCGGTTACGATGGAGTTTACGGCGAGGTACATATTCGAGGTGTAAATAGTTTAAAACCTTCGCAACAAAATTTACTTTAGATATTTAAAATCCCCCGTGTTGTATAACCGGACATTAATCCGATTACGCAACACGGGGGATTTCCTCCTATAGGAAGAAGATTCAAAAAAATGTTATCTCTTCTTCTTTTTGGTAACCTTCTTGGCCGTCTTCTTCTTTGTGGTTACTTTCTTCTTAGCCGTTTTCTTGGCTGCTTTCTTCTTTGCCATGTAAATCACCTTCCTTTCTTAATAGTATTGCTTCGACTTAAAGTCGTCGCATGTTTACAGAAAAATATTTCTGTAAGCACCTTCCTATTATAGCATAAATTTTGCATGTCAAGAAGATTCGCAAGTTAAAAATTATAAATTCATAGTTTAATGAAAATAAAAAAAAGAAAATTGAAATATTATTTATTGAGTTAAAGAAAATTTTTTTTGTCACAGAATATTAATTGCGATTTTATAAATTGTGAACGTTTTTCGCATGATTGAGATAAAATTAGCACAGCTTTTCACTTTCCGACAGAACTATCGGATCATCGAATTACTAATTCTATCTCAAAAATTCTTAATTCTTAATTCATAATTCATAATTTTTTTAATAAACTTGTGTTTATGTTATCCACAGTTAAAAAAAATAACCGCGTGTCGCGGTTAAATTTTAGTTTTTTAATCAGCCTTGTGCACAAGTAGAACAGACGCATTCATTTTCGGGCAGTGCCGTTCCGCAGCTGCAATGACATACTCCATTCTCGCAAATCATCGGTTCTTTGCATTTTGGGCAAGCACATTCATCGTCGATGATTTCTTCTGTGCAGTTTTTGCATTTCATAATTTTTTTAGTTAAAGATCAAGGATTGACGGCTGAAGTTTTTGCAAATTCAAAAGTGGAAAGTACGTCTTGAGCTGTGATGATTTTTGAATTGCGCAAAGGTTTTTGATTTGGCGGAGTTTGAATCCAAATTAGATGCGTAGTCGTACCGTTGGATAGAGCTTCTAAAACAAGAACTTTTATTGATGATGATCCGTCGGTCAAAAAACCTTCTCTGCCATGTAATAAATTATTATCAATTAAATATGTTACTTCGGTCGAAGTTGAGATTTGAGATAGCAGACTCTTTTCCTTATTCGAACTAAAGGGCATTGTCTTGATCCAAGAGGTGGTAGAACTCGCTGTCGCGCCGGAGATGGTCGAAACCGCAAGAGCTTGTTCATCGTCTTGCGTTAAAGCGGAACCCGGTGGAAACTTTAGTGCAATGTTCTGCGCGGTCGAAACGGCAAGCTGCCAGTTTTTTGTGACCGATGCCGCAAGCGGTTGCAGTATGGTTGCTTTAGTCAAAAGATCGCGTTCCGTTTGTAGGGATTTGATAATACCTTGCGCTTTGATGACCTCTCCATTGGCTTGTTGCAGTTTTTGGTTGGCTTCGTCTATTGCGCTTTGGCGGTCCTGCTGCGCTTGAGATGCGATCGCCTTGGCTTGTTCGGCCTCTTGCGCCAGCGCCTGCCTGTCTCGGTTGGCTAAATGCAAAAAATATCCCGTGCCCAAGCCGACAACAACGGCGCCCAGTAGAATCGAAAGCAATAATGACCACGCACGCCTCATAACGTTGGGAGTATAGTTAGCCTGCAGAAACTAGTCGAGAGGATAAGTCTCGCTGGATGGACAGTAAATAGCGGACAACAGACGACAGATGTAGATTCGATAATCCGGCAACCGTCCAACTCCTGCTGTGCGTCGCCTGCCAATTCGTCGTTTCCCTTGACGTTAAACGTCTTTTTGACTATTATTGCCTCTATTCCTGTTGATTCGTAATTCGTAATTCGTAATTTGGCATTGGATTTATGGGCCGTTAGCTTAGTTGGTAGAGCGTCCCGATGTACATCGGGAAGGTCGTCGAAAAATCATGGGCCGTTAGCTTAGTTGGTAGAGCGTCCCGATGTACATCGGGAAGGTCGTCGAAAAATCATGGGCCGTTAGCTTAGTTGGTAGAGCGTCCCGATGTACATCGGGAAGGTCGTCGAAAAATCATGGGCCGTTAGCTTAGTTGGTAGAGCGCCGCGTTTGCAACGCGGAGGTCGCCGGTTCAAATCCGGCACGGTCCACCATAAAAATTTCCCCTTGCGGGAATTTTTTGTTGGTGGTATTTCTTTTGTTGTATGAACTGCGTTTACATCTTGTATTCAAAAACGCGTGACAAATACTATATTGGATCGACGATCGATATAGAAAGAAGATTATGCGACCATAACTACGGCAATACGGCATCGACTAAGGGCGGAAGACCTTGGATCTGCGTATTTACGATGGAAACGTCCAGTTTGTCGGAAGCAAGAGCGCTTGAGAGAAGACTTAAAAGCTACAAGAGTCGTGTTGTTATTGAGAAGATGATCAATGAAGGTTATATTCGAACGTAGAGCGTCCCGATGTACATCGGGAAGGTCGCCGGTTTCCCGATTCGCCAATTTTGATTATACGGCGATCGGGATCCCGATATCAGACAGGGTCTGATCATCGGGACAAATCCGATAGGGTCCACCATCGAGTTTAGCTCGACCAAATAAAAATCCCTCGGTTTATTCCGGGGGATGTTTTAGTTTAAAATAATTTTTTAATTTTATTTTTAACATTCTTTTTAAATAATCTGAATACTTCTTTGCGATAAACCCACTTTCTATCTTTGGTTGTTTTGCCTTTAAAATAGCCCGGCACATATTCTATCAACCCCATCTCGTAGAGGATCAATCCGATTGCCACCGGATTATTGCCAAGCGCTTTTTTTACTGTTTTATAAAAATCCTTATCCCGTTTTTCCGAAGGTTTATAACCTCTTCGCGCCATTATTGTCTCCAAAAATAAAAGACTGGTACTTCCGTTTCGGTCTAAAAACGGATGAATATCCAATAATTGATTGTGCAGCTGTGCAGCTGCGATTTGATAGCGAGTATCGTTCCAGTTGCTATCTTCTGATTCTTGGATTACTTCGTTAACTCTTGCCTGCCAGTCATTCATCTCTTCGGCTACGTCTTGAGGCAGCGTTCCGAAACGCATGCCGAAGTCTTCGGGTTCCTCGCCGGCACGTAAACGGGAGAATGCCTTCGGTGAGATGTTTCTATTGTTGGTTTGGTGCAGAAGAATCACATCGTCAACGGTCAGGTAGCCTTGTGTGGCCAGATCATGGATTTTTTTAACGGATTCTTTGCGATTCAGTGTTTTTATATCCTCGACTTCCTCTCCAGTCCGGCCATATACCACTTGCATAATGTCCTCAACGTCAAGGCGGTCCGAGCGCTCGATGGGGTTCCCGTCGGCTTCAACTGATCCCAAATCAAAACTGAATTTATTTTTATCATAAAGCTTGTAAGCGCGTATTACCAGTTCATTATCAATAAGATCGTTGTATTCCTGAAAAATGTCGCTAAAAATCCGACTGGTCTTTTCATCTTCAATTTTAATTTTGGTCAATGCTTTGAATTTATTGTACATTTTTTCCCATAACGGCAAGTTTTGTTTGTCTTCGGCCGGCAGATGTTTTGATAGCTTGCCCAATCTGTCTAAAATATTCCGTAAAGTTGCTTTTATGGCTTCGTGATCTTTGAGATTGTTTTCGAGTTGTCGAGACAGGACGTCAATTTTTTCCAGACACGCCTCGGTCAATTGTTCGTGCAGTTTTCTGTTAAAAGCGGTTTGAAGTTCTTTTTTAGATTTTGGGTTGTTAGCGCGGTTGTCCTCGCTGAACGTTAAAGCTAATTGAAGCAGCTTATCTTCCGGAACTTCTTGCAGATCGAAGCCATAGGTTTGGGCAATTTCAGGCAGTGATGGCGGGCGCTTAATTGTGATTTCATCGTCAAAGTGAATTAGCAAATCCAAGGCTGTGCGCGGCGAGAGGGACTCGTCTTGAAGTGTCTCCGCCAAAGCGTTGCGCACAGCCGGCGATTCGTGTTTTTTGACGGGTTTATATTCGAACGGGTTAACCGGGCGAATATTTTCCGCTCGTCTTTCGTCTCCCAAATTTATTTCTTGCGTCATAGAATTTGACTAGCTTGAGATTTTTTTGCGGATTTCTGTCGTCAGTGCAGACTCTCTTTCTTCGGCCTCTGATTTTATATTTTGCAGTAATTGGCCGGTAAAATCCGGATAAGATTCGGCTAAAGTAAGTATTGCCTCGTTTGGTATTTGTGCGCCGTATTTGTCTGACAGTGCCAAGACGGCCATTGCAAACTCTTTAAGTTTGGAGATGGTCGTTTGATGATTTTTAAGATGGTCAACAGCGGCTTCTAGAGCAGCCTTTTCTACAAACTCATTTTTCATATATAAATTTATTGTAGCATATAATCCAACTTTTAAAATAAAAAAAGCAACCGTTAAGGTCGCAGTGCTGAAGTCATGTGAACCGGCTGCGCTTGATCCGCTTGCCGTCCCATGTCAAAAGGTCCTTGTATAGATAGTCGCCGCCGATGCCGGCGTAGAGCCGCCCGTCGACTTCGGCTGTTCGTCGTAAGTGGCTATGTCCGCTCACCACGCATCTGACGCGCGGATGCTGCGCAATCATAGTGGCGTAGCAGTCGCTTCCCAGAAAGGTGTTGTTAAAGCGCCATGCTTTGGGAACAAGCCACGATGGAAGGAGCAGCTTTTTGGTGGGCAAGTGATGCATCAACACAACGATCTCGCTCGCGCCGGAGTTTTCCAATGAAACGATCTGTTTCTTAAGCCTCTCAAGAGTGAGGCTTGTAAACGACTCGTCGGAATGAGACCAGCGTACGTAGAGTGCATCGTTCCAGATGCCCGGGAAACGGTCGCAGTGTTTTGCTCGATACGCCTCTATCGGCACGCCGAGACTTTCATCACGGAACGAATAATCGTACCAGCCGATTGTGCCGGCGATGCCCATATTGCCGAGAATCCTGGGCGCTGATTCGAGCGGCCAAAAATCTCGCTTGAGGAAGATGTCCGGCAGTAGCCCCCAGCGCTCCAACGAGTCTTGGCCTTCTTCGGTCCAGATATCGTGGTTGCCGGCGATTGCGCACTTAAAGCCTTTGAAGCCGGCAAAAAGCGCGAGACAGTCGGCGATGCTTTCGTCGCTCGACCCAATGTCGCCCGCAATACACAGAGTGTCCGAGCGAGTGGAGCGATTGTTTACGAATTGCGCCAAACTTTCCGTCGCCTTATCGCCCTGCGCATCCAGGCGATAATGCAGATCGCTGGTAACGTAGAGCATTTCAGCCTCCTTTCGTGCGGTGAATGTTCGCGTGTAAGGAAAATTTAAGCAGGTTTAGCCATTTTTGTCAATACCCCAACCGTTAATACATTGACAGTTTCAAGGATTTAGTGTAATAAAAATAGGCTTTTTGTTCCAAAACGCGCGACAACGCGGAGGTGTAAAAATGAAAAAGGCTCTTGATTTGATCGATGATACCGACCGGTTGCTCGCCGAGGCGGACGAGAATCTCAGGGCTCTCAAGGCGATGCACGACGAGATGCCCGGAGTCGAATCCAAGTTTGCGAAGTTGCAAGAACTCGTCAAAAAATACGAGGCCGTTTCGCTCGCCTTGCAGCATGAGAAGTTGGCTTTGTTGATGGTTTTGGTCAGGACATTGCTTCTCATAAATGTGAGAAGGATCGACTGTTGGAGGTTCGATCCCAAAGGCGTGATTAAAAATCAGGCAGGTTCTGAGTCGGATCCGGAATTCTTCTGTGGATCTTCCGAATATCATCCCTTCTGTAGAGCGGCATTAGGTGTAATAGTAGAATATTTTCGACACACTTACATCTTCCAAAAAAACGAAAGAGAATTTTTGGAAGGTTTGCTTAATGAGCTGAAGACTTGTGCTACTACAAAAGCACGCGTCAGTTGAACTTCTACGTGTCAGTCATCGAAAAGATACCGGCACGATTTTTTTTGCCCAATTTAAAAATCGGTTTGAATGATGATTTTAAACTTTAAATTTTTCGTTAAAATTTTGAGTAAGAATTAATTTATTTCTGGCACTTCTGGCAATAATGCGTCCCTCTCTGCGCTACGACCGTTCTGACAATCGGCGTGCCACAGACTTTGCAGGGAAGATTTTTGCGTCCGTAGACGTTTAACATTTTTTCAAATTTGCCCTGCTTGCCATTTGCATCCACGTAATCCTGCGAGCTCGTGCCTTTAAGTTTGATTGCTTGTTTTAAAATTTCTTGAATGGCTTTTGCAAGCGCAAGGCGTTCTTTTGCGGTTACTTGTCCGAGACGCCGCATTGGTCTGATTTCTGCTCTGAACAAAGCTTCGTCCGCGTAGATGTTGCCCACACCGGCTAAAGTTGATTGATCCAACAGAGCGACTTTTACTTTGCGTGTTTTCGGTTTTTTAAACAGTTCCGCGATTTGTTGCGGATTTATCTCCAGCGGTTCAGGGCCAAGCTTGTCATAAGCTGTGCTTAACTCATTCGACGTCAAATAGTTCATGTGACCGAATTGACGGATGTCAGACCAGACGAGGCGCTGCGGACCGATTTCAAAAATAATTCTATCGTGTTTTTGTGGCTCATATTTACCATTGATGATAATCAGTCGTCCGGTCATCTTTAAGTGTGTTACAAGCGCACTCCCGTCAACAAACTTCCAGACAATGAGTTTTGCTCGACGATCGACTGATTTTATTTTTTTTCCGGTCAGCGTCTTAATAAATTTTTTTCCTGCCGGTTTTTCACGTCCCGATCTTAAAATGACAACAGACTTGATCGACTGTCCGGCCAACTTGGAGTGCAACTGTCTCTTGATTGTTTCAACTTCGGGAAGTTCAGGCATAGAGTCATGGAGCATGGAGCACGTAACATGGAGCATCCGATGGTTGATGTTATGTGTTTCATGTTACGTGTTGAAGCAGGGATTGACAAACCGGGTTTCGAGTGGTAAGAAAAATTCGCGAATTCCTCATTTTGCTTTATAATTGTGCCGGCGTCAGCGCCTTTTTGCCTTTCAAAACTGCGATGATATTTTTTGCGGCGATTTCCGCCATTTCGCGTCGAGCCTCCTCAGTCGCGCTTGCGATGTGTGGTGTCAAAATAATATTTTCAAAAGATTTCATTTCAAGATTATCCGTCAAATCGCAGTCAATAGCCGGTTCGCATTCAAATACGTCAATTCCAGCGCCGGCGATTTTTTTGGCTTTCAAAGCTTTTAACAGCGCCTTCTCATCGATAACCGGACCGCGCGCGGTGTTAATGATGAACGCGGTTTTTTTCATCAAATCGAATTGTTTTGTTGAAATCAAATGGCGCGTCGATGGCAAGAGAGGACAATGCAGAGAAACGAAGTCGGAATTTTTCAAAAGATTTTCCTGGCTGACTTTTTTTGCGCCCAACTCTTTTTCGAGTTGAACGTTTGGTTTCATGTCGCAGTAAATCAATTTCATGCCAAAGCCTTTGACGCCTCGTTTGGCTACCATCGAGCCGATGCGTCCCGCACCGATTAAACCGAGCGTCTTGCCGTACACATCAACGCCGTTTAACAAAGTCGGCGACCAGCCTTTGTATTCTCCGCGCTTGGCGAAATGATCCGCCTCAGGAATGCGTCTTGCGAGTGCGAGCATGAGTGCAAAAGTATGTTCCGCGACAGACTCATTAACTTTGTCGCTCGGCGTATTGGTGACGATGACATTGTGACGTTTGGCGGCGTCCAAGTCCACATTGTCAAAACCTACCGCGTAGTTGGCTATGACTTTGAGTTGAGGTCCGGCGGCCATGAAGACTTCTTCGTCGATTTTGTCCGTCAAAAGCGAAAGTACCGCGTCCTTGCCCTTAACTCCGGCGAGCAAAGGTTTGCGGTCAATAATGTCATCTTTTGGGTAGATGGTTACTTTGTGGCCGGCTTTTTTTAAAAGGTCGATGCCGGCTTGGTGGATTTTGCGTGTGAGGAAAATTTGCATACTTTTTTGTCATCGCGAGAAATGTAATCATGACGCGGCGATCTGCAGTTAAACAGTAGATTGCTTCGTCACCTCGGAGGCTCCTCGCAATGACAGTCGGTTAGTTAATCAACGTCGTTTTCTAGTCTTAAGTTTGTCTTTTTGTATCGCGTAGGCGGCAATCCAGCGGAAAGGCGGGAGCAGAACGTTGATGACGAGCAAGAGTATCACGAGCTGCGTCATCAACCTGCTGTCCGGAAAATAGCGGTTGGCAATATAAAGTGCGAGCGTGTTGTTTAAATAAACCATGCAGAGTGCAAGCGTGGCTTTTTCTGCGTTGGATCTCCACCAAACCATTACAAAAGCCAGTGCCGTAAGTCCCGCGATATAGATCAGCATGACAATGATAAGTCCGATGTCTCTTGCAGACAAGACTATCGTTCCTTGGCCTACCGTATCGGCAACGATTGCGGCGATTAAAATTCCAAAACTCCAAACTGCGATATTGCGCCAGATCGAATCGTATTTTTTAACCAGCTTTGGAGCTTCGCGCTGAAAGATTGCTGCAATGGCGAATGGAATGACGATGGTGATGAACAGATTTGCAAAAAGAGTCAGCACCGGGACCGGAACGACTTGGCCGATAGCGATCCAAAAAACGAGAGGAATTGTCACCGGCGCAAGCAGCGACGTGATAGCCGTCACAACCAGCGCGAGCGAAGTTTTTCCGCCAAACAAATCTGCAATCAATGCGATTGTCATGCCGGTTGGCATGGCCCCCATGATTAAAAATGCCATTGCCCAATCCGGCGCAAAAACGCGCGGCGGCAACCACATGGCAAACGGCAGGAAAACCAGCATGAATCCTCCTGCAAGTAGCATCATCTTCCAATCCTTGGCGTATCCGGTCAGCTCTTTTAAGTTTAATCTCAAGCTGGACGTAAAAAAGATCAGCATGAGCAGATATGTTCCGTACGGCGCAATCGGTTGAAAATATCTTGGAAGCACGATGCCGGCCACAATGCCCAAAAGCACGACCATGATTTGGTTTTCGGAGAAAATTTGTTTTAGGCGATTAACGATTGTCATGCTGTTTTTATTGTCATTCCGAGCGTAATGCCCAAACTAAAGGCATGAAGTCGAGGAATCCCTTGTTTAACAAGCTGTTTGTTTTGTAAGGGATCTCTCTCCCGCCACCGCATTTGATTATCTGGTGTAGGCGGGATCCCGTCCGAAGGCGGGACACTTCACTACGTTACGGTCGAGATGACAGAGGGGAGGGACGTTACGGTCGAGATGACAGAGGGGAGGGACGTTACGGTCGAGATGACAGAGGGGAGGTGTTAAAGTTTTGCGTCGCGGACTTTGATGCGTCTCAACTGCTGCTTGCTGGGATATTTTTTCAAAATTCCTGCTTTGGCGCCCATGTGAGTTATAACTCCCAGGCTGTTTAAAAGTCCGGCGCGAAGTCCATCGACGCAATTTTCCGTTTTTATGTAAGCCGCGACAAATGCGCTGCCAAAAGCATCGCCTGCACCGGTTGTATTAATCCTTTTGCCTGGCAGTGCGGGCGAGGTCCATAGTTTTTTTGAGGCATTGTCGTAAACGTACGCGCCCCGAGGACCGTCGGTGATTAAGAGCGCAGTTTTTGGAAGACCCTTTAATTCTTTGATGATCGTTTTAAGGTTTTTGGAGTCTTGTTTAGCGAGCATTGCCGCTTCTTCGCGATTTACTATCAAAATATCCACCTGTTCTATCAGAGGTTTGAGCGTCGCTAATCCTTTTTGTAGTTCGCCATTACCCGGGTTCCAAGCGATGCTGGATTTTCGTTTAGTGCATTGCGCGATTATGTCGCGGTTCTTTTTCATGTCCCCGCCAAGCGAAGTCAGATACGTCCAGCGGCTTCTCATCCTGCGCCAGACAATTTGATCTGTATGCAAATCGCTTGCCGCTCCGCGATGCACGAGTATGCTTCGCTGTCCGGTGCCCGCCAAAATAATGACAGAAAAATTGGTTTGCTTGTTTTCAATTTCTTGTATGCCGGAAAAATCCACTTTTTCTTTTTTTAAAACTTCGATTATCGATTTTCCGTTTTGATCCTGACCGACAGCACAGATACAGGCTGTTGAAAGTCCAAATCTGCTGAACGTTACCGCAGCGTTTGTTGCGCCTCCTCCTGTTTCAAAGATTGCATCATCCAAAGTAATTTTTGCGCCCATTGGAAAACATGCATCAAAACCATCCGGTGCATCGCTGTCGCGTTCTTTTTCGAAGTGCGAACTTTTAATAAAAACATCACGCGATCCCGCGCCGATCGTACAAGCATCAAATTTGCGAAGTATGTGCAACATCGAGGATATTATAACATGAAACATGTAACATATAACACATAGCATGTAGCATGGAACATCGGCCGACTGAACCCCCTCTATCCACCCCCTCATTTTGATAATATCGCGGGGGAGCCTTTCCCCCGTCGAACAGGGGAAAGGCGGTTAATTCGTTTGTTTGTTTGTTTGTTTGTTTGTTTGTCGTAGAGACGCCCTCCGAGGGCGTCTCTACGGAATAACCATATAACCTATAACTCCTTTCCCTCGTCTGACGGGGGAAAGGTGTCACCGCAATATTGTTAATAGAGGTGACGGATAGAGGGTCATGTCGGCCGATAGCCGTTCGTTAAACGGCGTGCTAAAGTTTTGGCAATATGAAAAAACAGTTTCCTCGTGCCATTTGGTTATTGGGGTCTTGGTTATTGGTCATTGCATTGATGCCCTTTGCGGCTCATGCGGCATCAAATGATGTTGAGGTCATCCACAAGCTGGACGTTCAAGCCGTTTTGGATGAGAACAGAAAACTAAATGTCACCGAAACCATTGATTACGATTTTGGATCAACGCCGAAACACGGCATTTATCGCGACATTCCGGAAACATATATCCGCGACGGCGCAAACTACAATTATCGCTATGTCGTCGATCAGGTGTTGCGCGACGGAGAACCGGAGGCTTATGAAACATCGCGGAATGGGAGTACATTCGAAATTAAAATCGGAGAAGCGAATGTAACGATCGATGGCGTTCATGAGTATGTTATCAAGTATCACACGGCGCAGGCGGTGAATTTTTTTCCGGACGGTCATTCCGAGCTGTACTGGAACGCGGTCGGCGTAGATTGGCCGGTGGGGGTCGAGTCTGCATCTTTCTTTCTAAAATCTCCTTTGGGTGAGACGACTTCGACGCTGAAGTTTGTCTGCTATGTCGGCATTCTAGGTTCGCAGGAACAATCATGCGCGATGCAGCCGCAAGATGGCGGACACATGGTTAAATCAATTCGCTATCTTGAATCCGGCGAAGGTTTGACGGTTGCATTCGGTTTTCCGCAGGGAGTCATCAAACCGGAAACAAGATCGCAGATGATTTCAAGAATTTTAACCGACAATTGGATATTGATTGCGCCGCTCATTGCATTGCTTTCGATGCTTTATTTTTGGGCGACGCGCGGAAAAGATCCGGCAGCCGAGACGATCATTCCGCAATACGAAACGCCGCGAGGCATGAGTCCGTTGGTGCTTTCCGGTGCCTTGACTGATGGGCAGATTCCAACCAAAGGAATCACTGCAACGATTATCGACATGGCGCGCAAAGATTATCTGCATATTGAGTATTCAACGAAAAAAGTTTTATTTGTCGATGTGCAAAGTTATACGTTTTTAAAACGAAAAAATCCGCCAACAGATGCACCGGCATGGGAAAAGATGATTTGGGACGCGATGTTTATTAATGGCTCGCGTGATAAAGCGACGTTTGAAAATTTGAAAGATGAAAAATTTTACGTTGATGCGCAAAAAATCATCAGGCTCGGTTTGACGGAAATGCAAAAATTAAAGATTTTTGTCGCCAATCCTTATGTGATCAGATCGTTGTATTTTGTTTTTGCGGTTATTGTCTTTATGATAGTCCGTGTTGCCGGCGGCGACGCACCCGTCGGGACTTTGGCTGCTTTTGCCGCCGCGTTGTTTATCGTTGTCTTTGGCTGGTTTATGCCCAAGAGAACGCAGGAAGGAACTTCGATTGTCGCGGAAGTCAAAGGATTTAAATGGTTTTTGTCTGTCACGGAAGAAGAACGGCTGAAGTTTCACAATGCTCCTGCCAGAACTCCCGAGCAGTTTATGGATTTGTTGCCGGCCGCAATTGCGCTCGGTGTGGAAAAGGAATGGGCCAAGCAATTTGAAGATTTGCAGATGTCGCCGCCGGATTGGGCGGAAGGCAATGTCAGCGGCATGACGACGCTTGGACTCGCAAGCGCAATCTCGAGCTTGAACACTGCTTCAGCTTCCGGAATTTATTCTCCCCCGAGTTCCGCAGGCGCAGGCGGCTCCGGATTTTCGGGCGGTGGCGGCGGTGGAGGAGGCGGCGGTGGTGGAGGGGGGAGCTGGTAACTAAAAAAATAATTAAGAATTATGAATTAAGAATTAAGAATGGATTTGACCTGCGGAATTAAATTGTAATATTCGCATAGCGATACCTGAATTCATAATTTTTAATTCATAATTCTTAATTAGAAATATAAAAAATCCCTCACTCGAGAGTCGAGGAGGGCGAGAGACCAGGGTCGCAGCTTGCCGTGCATTGCACGGTGAGCGGCTCAGGTCTTTTTTTGCGATGGCGGAGGCGGCATCGCCGGAGGGCTGGTGCGTGAGGGCACGCTTGAGAGCTGATCTTCCAGCGCTTGTGCCACTTCTAACCGCTTTCTTTTTTTTAGCGCTGCGATGGTCAGCATGGTCAAACTTCTCGCGTCGCGAGACAGGATGGATGGTTCGAGACCGGCTGTTTCCGGAACGCACCCTCTCAGATAGATGAGCAAGGCTCGTTTGAGAGGCGTCTCTTCAAGCGACAATGACCTTTCGAGGAAGACCGTGCGCAAGTCTCGCCACTCTTGAATCTTGGTCTTGAAGCGCTGAGGAACGCGGATGCCGAGTTTGGCCAAGCTTGCCCTGATAGCCTCGCGTTCCAGGTCATCAACCGACTTATCGACGCTGATGTGGCCGGATGTCTCGCGTGGGGCTTCGGTGACCGTCGGGAACATGCCTTCGCCGTGGTTGCCGTCAATCGGCGGACCGAGGCCAAAGTCTTCCGACGGTTCTTTTGGTGCGGTGGTGACCGATGAATAAGGCGCGTCGTCCGACGATTCCGGTCCGAACTCGATTTCGTCGTCATTGACGTCGGCTTCACCGGCTGTTGCGACAGGTTCCGCTGTTTGTGCAGCGATCGCCTCGTCGAGCGGTTCGAGCGCTTGGTCGACTTCTTCCGGCGGAACATCCGCGATCGGACTTGTTGACTTGCTGTCTGGCAGAGAATCGAAGATGCGTTTCTTGACGTCTGCGGCGAGCGGCTTGGCCGGCGGGTGGGACGAAAGTTCGTCCATTGGTCCGGGTCGGGCAGTCTCGCCTTCGTCGTCGGGAGGTTCGGCGCCTTCGGCGGCAGAATCCGCCACGGGCGCCTCTATGCTTTTGGGATTTCGACTCCCTCGGACGTCGTTACTCCTTCATTCGGAAGAGGCGTCGCGACGACGTCGGTGACCTGCAAAACGGCGGGGAGACTGTCAGGAGATGATTCCGGCATCTCGCCGATAGGAACATCGACTTCGCCGGTGACATTGATCACTGCGGATTCTTCGCCGACGTCGGAAGTTTTTTGCGCTTCGACAACTGTTTCGGTGATGAGCCCGAGCTTTCTGCCGATGAGTTCGAAGACAGGCTTGAAGTAATGCACGGGCATCTTGTCGCAGAGCTCGCTCACAGTCACAATCTCGGTCAATTCTTGTCTGATAGAGAAGAACTGATTGTTCGCTTCCGCGGCCGCGCGCCTCTTGAGAATCTCGATTTGACGTTCCAGCCCGACGACCTTGAGATACTCGATCAAGTCGAGCTCAGCGAGAAATTCGCGATGCAGAATGACCGGGGGATGAGTTTCGGTGTAGCCGTCATCTCCCTCATACAAGCGTTTGTCATTCATTGCGGAAGAAATAAATGCAAGAATGAAACTGCACGTAAGAGGGGATTCGTCTGCCCAGTCGATATGCTTGGAGAGTTGCAAGAAACGCATGACCGGATCGGTGTGGCACATCGACAGTGAGTATTTGAACATGCGCACGTGCTGCTCCGCGGTTTTGTCGCCGCTCGCGCGAGCTTGGTCGAGCAAATTAGCTTGATCCGCCGGCGGCATGTTGCGAGTTGTCTTCTCGGGCATACCGGTCGCGAATCCGGCGCACATAAGCTTGTATCTCACATCGGGGCGGTCGGCGAGCTCGCGCAGCCTTTTGTCGATCGGCCAGTCCTTGAGCTGAGCCTCCGCCGGATACCAAGCAGGGAAGAACTGTGCCAGAAACTGGAACAACTCGGCAAGAATCTGGCATGCGACATTGGAGCGATAAAACCGCTCCGCCTCCTGCGCCTTCGCCTCATCGCTGGAATTGGGGTCTGTGTATTGCAAAGGTTCGAACATGGGAGCCTCCTCGTCAAAGACCCACCGTAGCTCGTAGATCATCCGTAGCTTTAGCGTAGGATGATGGCGTAGGTGGGTGGTTGCCTAACGTAGGGCAAAATTCCCATAAAATGGGGAAAATGTCAATAATAACCGGAATAACCAAAAACCTGTCATCCTTGCGCATGCGAGGATCCAGAAACAAAAAAACCTCGACATTCGAGATTCGATATTCAGCAAAGCGTATATTCGATATTCTCTGTAAGTTGTTTTCCCGCTTAAAGCGCCAAAGTATTTAGCGACTTAAGTGGGGAGCCCCGACGGAATGCCGGGGCGAAGAGGAGGGGTAGCGGAGAGGACTACGGGCCGACGTATTGAATGTCGATCGCCATGGTCAGCGTCTGCATGTCGTAGACCAATTCGTAGTTGCTGCAGAGGAACCTTGCAATATCGACGTGACGCGGTCTGGCAGTCATGACATAGCCACCGACTTGTAGCCACTTCGTTTGGCATCCGGCGAGCTCCTCGGCCGTGAAGTGGAATGAGTCGAAATCGTAGGCCGTTTGCACTGACAACTGGGATGCTGCGACGCCGATCGATACGTCCTGCACGTATGACTTGTCGCCTTGCAAGAAGGCGTTATTTTCCCAGCCGAAGAAATAGGCAAAGGCCAGGCGCAAGCTGCTCGTGTCCGTAAAGATCGCCGTATGTCCCGTGCAGCAGAAGGGCCCGACGTAATCGTTGTTGTTGGGCGTGCCTTCTTCTGGGAGTAGGAACCGGCGCTTGGACATGAACGCATCCGTCTTACTGTCCGGAGCGATCTCAGGCAACTCGCAGTCGAACGACAGCGGCGATGGGTTGTTGTAACACACTGCGTGATTGTTGCTCGTTACCTCGCAGTGCTTAGCCAGAGGGCAGCTGACGTTCTGGCAGAGATCGTTGTCGGGGGTTACAGGCTTGATTCCCAGTTCGACTTCGATGTCGGCCTGCGAATACTTCTGCAACCAATCGAACTGCGATGCGTCCGTAATGTCGCTGCCCATGTAGTAGTTGACCAGAAACGCGTCCATGGTCAGGTAGGTTCGATCAGCGACAGTGCCGGAGTATATCTGCTCGGATACCGGCGGTTGGACCCATCGTAGCGTACGCAACGTGTCCACCACATACCGCTTAGGATCCGATGTGATGCCTGTGATGTAGGCGCCGGGACGCTTGGTTACTTGCAAGTTGCCGATCGTGATTGCGGCGAGCTGCGCGTCGGTCAACTGAATGACCCGATTGCAGATCGTGTTGCTGTTGTGGATCGGTACCGACACGCTGTCGAGCGGCGCGTACCACGAGTCCAGTTCGATACTGGATGGGAACGTGTACCGCTTTCCGTCACTGCCGTAGTAGTACACGGCGGGCATGGAACCCTTGATGAGGTCTCCTGCCATGATGGCGTTCGAAGTGTTGAACGTGCCGCAGCAACCCACGTAGCCGAAGACATCCGGGTCTGCGGACCACGGTTGGCAGTAATACGCCGCCATGTCCGCATCCGCCTCGGCATCCGGTTCGACGTTCGAGTCGACTTGCGCGTCGTTGTTGTTCGCGTCCGGCTCCACGTTGGAGTCCGATTGCGCGTCAATTTGCGCATCGACTTCCGCGTCGGGCGTCGCTTCGCTGTCGACCTCGGCATCGTTGCCGGCGTTGACCGTTGCTTCGGCTTGCGCGTCAACTCCTGCATCCGACGTGGTGCAATCGCACTTGGTGTACGAATTGCCGTCCTCGGCGCAGTTTTGATTGCCGGCCAAGCCTCCAGGGCACACGCATTCGTGTTGCAACCCGGGCATGCACTCGTCGCAGTGGCAGTCGTCGAACGACTTGCCATCCCCCGCGCAGACTTGGTAACTCTGGCGTCCGTCCAGGCAGAGGCAGAAATTCTGCTCGCCGGGGACGCAGCTGACAGTCATCTGCGTGGGTGGCGGTGCAGCGTCGAAGGTCTCTTTCGGCACATCTTGTGTCTGGAGTTCTCCGCAACCGACTGCGCACGCCATCGCAAACACCGCCATCATCTTGAGAGGTTTCATTCTTCTGCTCCTTTCAAAGAGCGTTATGCGGTCGGGTGGCCGCAATCCGTTGTTGGTTATCCCGCTTAAAGCGCCAAATCGTTTTAGCGACTTAAGTGGGTGCCCAGAATCAAGTGACTCATGGGCTGCTTCGAGACCGACGAGAATGCCGGTGAAGCGGATGGAAGGAACTTCAGGGATGAATGCCGAGCTCAACCTCAATGTCCGCGCCGGGATACTTCTGAAGCCAGATGTACTGGTCGGCCGAAGTGATGTCACTGCCCATTGTGTAGCTGGGCAGAATCGCGTCCGGCGTGAGGTAGGTGCGCTGCGTGACCGTCCCCGGATAGATCTGCTCGAGAATTTGCGGTTGGACCCAGCGGAGGAGGTGATGGGTGTCCACCACATACCGCTTGGGATCCGTGAGGATGCCGGTGATGTAGGCACCGGGGCGCTTCGTGACCGTACCGCCGATCGGGATCGCCGCGAGCTGGGCGTCCGTCACCTCGAGAACCTCCAAGCAGATGGCGTGGTAGTTGTGCACCGGCACCGACATGCTGTCGAGCGGCGCAAACCACGAGTCCAGCTCGATGCTCGATGGGAATCTCGCACGGTTGCCGTCACTCCCGACGTAATAGATCGGAGGTAGCGAACCCTTAATCAAGTCGCCGGTCTTGACGCTGTCGGCCTTGGTGAATGTCCCACAACAGCCGTCGTAGCCGAACACGTCCGGATTTGCGGAGAGCGGTTCGCAGTAGTAGGCATCGTTGACCGGCTTGCTTGCAACGGTCATAACGTTGCCATTGATGTCCACCTGCGGGCTGATCTGGTCGATCTGCAGAGGTAGGCTACTGGTCGCGCCGACGACGAGGCCATTCCCGTTGGTCGGGATGCGGAGCGTCGCGTGGTAGGTGCACCCGCTGCAAAAATCGCTGATTCCTTCCGCAACATCCGCGACGAGTCTGATGTCCGAGCAGATGCCACGATACATATAGATCTCATCTCCGAAAGTCAAATTCTGCGATGGCCACGTCGTTCCACCGGAGAGCTCGACTGGACCCATGACCGTCGTGTCGCCGATCATAACCTTGAGATTGTTGAAGTACGGTATGCCCTGCGGATCGAGCAGGTTGCCGGTTTCATTGCCGAGCTCGTATTCGAGGGTCTTGGCTATCAGGTCCTCCGTGTTGTCAACGCAGAAGCTAGTCTCGAGCAACGTGGCTTCTTTTGCGCCGCCAACCAGTGTTTGCTCAGTTGGTCCCGTGAACGAGATGCTGAGCTGGATCTTGTGTCCAGAGTCGACCTCGACATCGTTGCCGGCGTCGACCGTCGCTTCGGCTTGCGCATCCGTCTCGACGTTGGCGTCGGGCGCGGGCTGGGGCACGGAAGCGGACGGAGCGGCGTAATTGTTGGTGATCGTGTCACCGTACGTCGTCTCGTCGCCGCATCCGATTGCGAACAGTGCGATGACTGCGATCGTCAAAACGTGGTACGCGGTACGTGATACGTTGTACGTTCTCATTCCTATCTCTCCTTGTCGAAAGTTCGCAGGCGATCGGGCATCGCCTCGAGTTCTCATCCGCTTAAGCACCAATGCTTTTTGGCGGATTGCATGACATTTCCCGCAACGACTTACAAAACATTCAGCATTCAATTGGCGGACATTTTCCAGAATTAAATGTTATAAATCATTGTGGGATCCCGAACCTGCAAGCGTGTGACGCGAGGTTCGGGAAAGTGGTGGGTCAATGTGCGGAGTTTCTACGCAGCGTGGCTGAGCGGCGTAGATCGAAGGTTGGCGAGTTTGGCCGTTCCCTTGATCTGATCGACACTCAGGTTGGTATAGCGCGAAAGCCGTTCAAACATTTCGGCCTCGATCTGCTGAATCCTTGATCGTGTGACCGCGTGTCGCTTGCCGACCGTTCTCAAGGTTGTGGGGCCCTCGAATCCAAGGCGGAGTTTGATGATCAGCATATCGCGTTTTGCATTTCGCTGGCCATTGAGCTCCTCGGCTAGCCGGTCGAGCCCCTTGATGATGTCGGCGATGGCATTCGCGTATTGCTTCTCGAGATTTTCTCTGTCTCCGGTTTGGGTCTCAATAAAGATCTCGGCGTATGTCCCGGACGGATCGTCGTCCTTGACGGGCGCGTTCAGCTCGATCACGTTCTCGCGGATGATCTGAAGACATCTCTCGACATCCTCTTTTGTCATCATGTGCGAGCTCTTCTCGCTGCGAGCATGGACTTTTGCCAGTATCGCCTTCACGTCACCGATGGGCCTTCTCTCCTTGTCCAGCTGACCCATCGCGAACTTTACCTTGTTAATTTGCCGCATGCGAAAGCCGGGGATGTATACCGGCGATTCGCCGTCCAACCCGACAGAGATCGAACGTTCCATCGCTTGCCGCAGTCCAAGCTTGGCGTAGGTCGCGAGCAACACGTTGCGCCTCGGGTCGAACGTCTCCATAGCGTGGCCCAACGCGATGTGTCCCTCTTGCATCAGATCCTCGATGTTCGCGCCCTCGCTGTGTACTGCGATCTTTGACGCGATGTCCAGAATCAGTTTGGCATGCATGCCGTGCAGGCGGTTGCGCGCGGCCTCGCGAACGATTCTGTTCGTGCTGTAACGCATCGCAGCGAATAACTTTGCCTGCAAGGTCTTGCGCTCGGCCACGCTCGTTGGAAAGCTGCAGTCGAAAAACTGTAGATACGTGCTGACGTCTTGGGATGCCATGTTAGTCTCCTTCTAGCGTGGAACGCGAGGTTCGGGAAGGTGGAGGGTTGGCGAAGGTGCTACTTGCGCCCGTCCGTCGGCGCAGGTTGCGGACTGGGTTCGACGGGTCCGCGATCCTTGAGCGGATCGACTCCGTGCTCCAGTGTCCACTCAAGCAGGTCGACCCGGAGGACGAGATCCTTAATTCGCCATGCGTCGAGATCTCGCAACCGGCTTAGCATGGCCAGCCTGCCACGCAGCTCTTGTAGCTCCTGTACGTCCTCGGAATGATTGCATTCGAGCTGTGCGACTCGAGTCTCGAGGCTCGTATTCTGCACCGCGCAGCCGATGGACGAGAACGCGAAGATGGCGACGACGACGGCGAAAAGTGCGGAAAAACGAGGGTTCATTGGTAATCCTCCTGGATTGTAACCGATCTTCGAGATCCGATAACCGTCAGTGGTTCGGAACTCCTGTCTAAACCCGTGATTTTCTCCCGGTTTTAGACAGAAATTCCGCTAAAATAACTAGCAATAATAGCATAAAATGGGGGTTTTGTCAAGGCGCGCTGGGCGCGCGAGTCCTTAAAGTCTATAAAGTCCTTAAAGTCCTTAAAGTCGTTGAAATTGAATAACAAAAATGGCTCTGTTGAGCCAAAGTACCCCCCCCCATCTATCCACCCCCTCATTTTGATAATATTGCGGGGGAGCCTTTCCCCCATCGAATGAGGGAAAGGCAGTTGTTTTGTTTGTTTGTCGTAGAGACGCCCTCGGAGGGCGTCTCTACAGAATAACCATATAACCTATCAACTCCTTTCCCTCGTCTGACGGGGGAAAGGTGTCACCGCAGTATAATTTAATGGAGGTGACGGATAGAGGGGGGGGGCTAACCTTTCCCCTCGCTCTTAAACAACATCATCTTTTTCATTGCGACCTCGCGCATCAGGACGATCGAAGGCTCGAGGAGCTTTCGCGGGTCGATGACGGTCGTCATCTGGTCGACGGCTTCGCGGACGCCGGCGGTAAAAGCCAAGCGTAAATCAGTGTCGATGTTGATTTTGCTCACGCCGAATTTGATTGCCTGCTTGATGTCTTCATCCAAAACTCCGCGCGCTTTGCCAAGTTTTGCGCCGTGATATTCTGCGAGTTTAACGACGTCTTCCATCACGCCGGATGCGCCGTGCAAGACGATCGGATTTTTTACGAGTTTGGAAATCTTTTTTAATCGTTCAATATCCAAATGCGTCTCGCCTCTAAATTTATACGCGCCGTGCGCAGTCCCAATCGCCACGGCCAAACTGTCGCACTTTGTTTCTTTTGCGAACTGCGCAGCCTGCTCCGGATTTGTAAGATGCGCATCTTTGTCCGCGACGCTCACAAAATCTTCGATACCCGCGATCGTGCCTATCTCTGCCTCGACGCTGACTTTTTTTGCATGCGCCCAAGCTACAACCTGTTTTGTCTTCGCGACATTTTCTTTGTAGGGGAGCGATGAACCGTCAAACATCACGCTGGTGTAACCGTTTTGGATTGCTTGTTTGATGATTTTTAAATCTTTTCCATGATCAAGATGCAGTACTACGGGAATCGGCGCTTTGGCTGCGACTTTAACCATTGCAATCAAGTAATCCATGCCGGCATATTCGATTGCGCCTTCAGAAGTCTGAACTATGATAGGGGAGCGCATCTTTGTCGCGGCTTGAATCACGGCTTTGAGCGCCTCGAGATTATTGATGTTCAATGCGGGAACGGCATAATGGCGTTCGCGTGCAGGTTTTAGAACTTTGATTGCAGGTACGAGCATAGTCGGATTAATTACGAATTTAAGGCAGCTGGATCAAAAGCGCGTGCAAACTTTTTTGTCTTGCGGAACCGGGGTCGCTTTCGCTTTCTAGAATCTGCAGAGTTTTTCTCAAGTCGGCCGGCAACGGTTGGTTGTTTGTCAGAGCCTCCAAAGATTCTTCCAGACATTGCAAGCGGATTTTATTTCCCAGTAGATCGTCTTCCGCGTGTCTTATTTGTTCTGTACTAAAACTCGGCAAAGCCGCGCCGGGAAAATGCAATCTGTTCGCGTCCGGTTTTTGCATGTTGAACAGACGGGAATTGGTAGATTGGACCGCAACTCTCAATCCGTCGATTTCTTTTGTGAGCAGAATGCGAATGTCTTCGTTTAAAGCCTCTGCTCTATTGCGTTTACTGGAAGGTGCAATCGGTATTTCTTCCGGCAAGCCGGCTTTTTTACGAGCCTCGGCAATTTGCTCTTTGGTTAGCGCGGGGAATCGTTCGGCCATATTTGCGTTCGATGACTATTACGGCACATTGTAACACAAAAGCCCCGACTAGTGTCGAGGCTTTTTGTTTTTCGTCCGATGTTACATGTTATGTGTTACATGCTACATGACGTTGGTTATTGTACGTTGATCGTTCCCACCATCGACGGGTGAAGTCCGCAGTTGTATTGGAACGAGCCGGTTGCGTTAAAGGTATGCGAGTATGACTGATTGTAAGACAGATTTTCGGATTGGAAGCCGTCGCTCTTGACGCTGTGAGTGGCGCTGTCTTGATTGGTCCATGTTACGGTCGTACCTTTTTTGACAGTCATGCTGGAAGGAACGAAACCGGTCATCGTGTTGCCGATTGATACTGCGGCCATTAATTCGTCAAAACCTTTGTCCTTCGAGATTGTGGTTGTGTTGGTCATGACGTTGGCTGGGCTGTATTCCGCAGCCGTTGTGATGGCGTTCCCTGTTTTATAATTGGTGAAAAATGCATCAGGCACGTCGTCAACCTGGTTCTTCCAGTTTATATTGTAAAACGTCTGAGCAAGCTGTTCAGTCGTCACATGACGAAGATAACCGCCTTCGTCAACTACATAAACTTTGGGATCGGTTGTGATTTTTACCATCTTTTTGCCCGGGCGATACGTGACGTTGCCGCCGATCGGAATCGCGTATAAAAGAGTGTCCGGAATTTGCACGACTTTGCTGAAATCGTTGTACCAGGTGAAATAAGTTTTTTCGTTCGGGAAAACGTAGCGTTTTCCGTTTTCAGCAAAATAATAAACCGCCTGACCAGAGCCCTTGATTAATGTGCCCGGATTAAATGAACTGGTGGTTGCCGCGAAGGTTGAGACCGGCATAAAAGTACCGGCCAGCATGGCGATCGCTGCAATCAGAGAAGTGATGCGCTTAAACATATGTTGAAAAATATGAATAAAGAATTAATTGATTAGTTATTTCTGACTTCGACTGTCACGGATTTCTCATCGCTCGCGCCGAGTAGATCTGTGGCTTTGCCGTAAAAAGTGTAAGTTCCGATTTGCGACCAAGGGCCTGCGGTGTAGGTGCAAGGTACTGCACCAGAACATGTTTTTAGGATGGCATGGTCAGCATCCATGACCGCCGTAGATTGCACGCCGTTATCGTCTGCGCCGGATGCGGTGACATCCACCGTTTCGCCGACGTATATCCAAGGCTTCGCTGATAAGACTGTCGCCACCGGAGAATCATTGTCAGCCAGCGTAATAACTTTGTCTGCCGTACGGTACGTTCTGCCGTTGATGTCGGTGATTATGCCATAGACATTAAAAGTTTTTCCAATATCACCGATAAACGGCTGGCTCCACTGGCAGGTTCTGCCGGAATAATCGCAGCCTTTAACGGTATCTGCGGCAACGTAGATTGTAATGTTTTTTACATTTACGGTTTCGTCCGCTGTAACGGTTATGCCGACATACTGCCCTGTTTTAACCGTGGATCTGTCTACTGCGATTGATGCTTCGGGAGCGACGTCGGAGGCGCTCGCGAGCGGCAAGTCTATGACCTTGCTGGCAGTTTTTAAATCAATGGTTTGTACCGTTACGCTGGCTTCGTACATGTCTTTTTGATAATAAGCCGGCATGTGGTAATCGGCTGTGCAGATAGTAGCATAATTGCAGCTGTTAACGAGCTGGCCGTCAAAATAAACGTCTATTTTACTGATGCCCTTGGAATAACTGGCGTTAGCCGTAAGAGTCACGACGTCATTCAAATGCAATTGCGTTTTGTTGCTGTTTAAAGTTACAACAGGTGTTTCTGCTTCGGTGTTCGTCGTTTGGTTGTTATCTGTTGTCGTTGGAGTTGTAGTGTTGTTATTCGTCGGAGTTTGATTTGTCGTGCGCGCCAGCTTATCCGCATCGATGCTCGTCGCGAGCGCGGTAATTGCGGATGGACTAAAGTCGCTCGTCGAAGTTATTTCGGAACCGACATTGTAGTTTGTAAAAAATGCATCCGGTACATCGTCAACTTTTGTACTCCAGTCCGGTCCGTAAAGAGAGATGGCTAATGTTTCGCTGGCAATGTGTCTCAAAACCCCGCCGGCGGCAACGGCATACACGCTCGGGTCGGTCGTGATTTTTACGAGTTTAACGCCGGGCTTGTAAGTCACGTTTCCTCCAAGCGGAATCGCCGCAAGTTCCGCGTCGGTGACGGTAGTGACGTTGGAAAAATCGGCAAACCAAGTTTTAAAAGTTTTTTCCGTCGGAAAGACAAGCCTTTTCCCCGTATCAGAATAATAATAGACTGCAGGCCCCGATGCTTTGATTAAAGTTCCCGCGTTCAAAGTCGTTGCATTCGCTGCATTGGATGATAGCGTTAATGCGGCCATCAAAATCAGGCCAATAATTGAAGTGCGTTTCATATCGTTCAAGTATAACATGTAAGCTCATAAAGTCCATGAGTTGATTCCCCCAATTCAACGCTGCGCGTCAAATGTCCCCCTTTGCAAAAAGAGGGAACGGACTTCCGAAGTCCCTTTGCTAAGGGGACAGCTTAAATGCGAAGCGTAAAAGCAGGGGATTAGCTCAATTGTTTTACGCGCCTCGCGTGCCTTGCCTCTTTTGATTTTTTTGTTTTCAAAAATATTTCTATCATCTTTATCGCATCATTGATTTTTGTGAGCCGTCCGGACAAGCATAAAATATTAATGTCGTTGTGCTCGCGTGCAAGTTTAACTTCTTTTGCATCATGTCCGACGGCGGCGCGAATGCCTTTGTGTCGATTGGATGCAATGCAAACGCCGATACCGCTGCCGCAAATCAACAAACCCTTCGTACCACGTACCACGTGTCTCGTACCACGTTTCTGATCACGCTGTACGTCGTACGCAGTACGTTGTACGTAGGACGACAGTTCTTTTGCGACAAGCGGATAATCATCTCCCGCGTGAAAAGTCGGCGTCACGTCAAAAATCTCGTATCCTTGTTTCGCAAGGCGAGTTTTAAGTTTTTCTTTGAGTGCAAAACCTGCGTGGTCAGCGGCGAGATAGAGTTGCATATGTGACATAAAGTACCACGTGCAACGTACTGCGTCATGTATGATCGGCCGGACCCTCTATCCGACGCTCATTTTGATTATATTGCGGGGGAGCCTTTCCCCCGTCGAACAGGGGAAAGGCGGTTATTAGGTTAATAAGTTAGACGCAAGATTTTGCGTCTCTACAGAATAACTCATTAACACCTTTCCCTCGTCTGACGGGGGAAAGGTGTCCCGAGCATAAGTTAATAGAGAGGGACGGATAGAGGGAGGAGCTCGTTTGACCGTTGACGTTTTTTAAGTCAATATAATGCGCGTATGACAAAGCCAGAACAAACGCCGTCCGCGCGTCCCGACTTTCCGAAAATGGAGGAGGAGATCCTCGAATTTTGGGACAAACATAAAATTTTTGAGCGTTCGATTGAGGAACGCCCGGAGAATAAACTTTTTGTTTTTTACGACGGTCCACCTTTTGCGACGGGTCTTCCGCACCATGGTCATCTTTTGCAGAGCGCGTTAAAAGACGCTGTGCCGCGATATTGGACCATGAACGGTTATCGCGTGGATCGCGTTTGGGGTTGGGACTGCCACGGAATGCCGATCGAAAACATGATAGAAAAAGATTTGGGTCTAAATTCGCGCCGCGAAATTTTGGAATACGGCATCGACAAATTTAATGCCGCCTGCCGTTCTACTGTTTTGATGTACGACAAAGAGTGGCGCAAATACATCCGCCGCTTCGGGCGTTGGGTGGATATGGACCATGCCTACAAGACGATGGACGACGCTTACATAGAATCGGTTTGGTGGGCTTTTTCCGAACTCTACAAAAAAGGTTTGGTCTACAAAGATTTTCGCGTGTCTCTTTATTGTCCGCGCTGTTCAACTCCGCTTTCAAACTCCGAAGTGACGATGGGCCATTCGTATCGCGACGAGGAAGATCCGGCAATTACCGTCAAGTTTAAAGTCATTGGTCAGGATAAAACTTATTTGCTGGCGTGGACCACGACTCCGTGGACATTGCCCGCCAACACGGCAATCGCAATCAACCCGGATTTGGCATATCTCAAAATTCACATTCCCGAAAAAGATGAATATTGGATTATTGCGGAATCGCGCAAATCAGAAATCCTCAAAGATTATATTCGCGAGGATTTGAGCGATGATCATCCTGAATCTAAAGCTATTCAAGTGGAGCGACGTTTTGAGGGCAAGGAGATGGTCGGGTGGAAATATGAACCTCTCTACGAATCGTCCTACGTAGCACGTCCTACGTCGCACGTCGGGGAAATGGATAGAGTGGACGCGGGACGATTGGGACGCGGGACGAGCGACGATCGTTTGGAGGGTTATCGCGTTGTCGATATGCCATATGTGAGCGCGGAAGATGGAACCGGCTTGGTACACACGGCGCCTGCTTTTGGCGAAGATGATTTTAACGCATCAAAAATTCACAAACTTCCTGTCTTGCTTACTGTGGACGATGAAGGAAAGATGATGCTGGAAACAGGTCCTTTTGCGGGGCTTCCGATCAAACAAGCTGATCCGCTCGTAATTTCAGATTTGGAAAAACGCGGATTGCTCGTCACCAATCAAAGAATCACACACAGCGTTCCGGAATGCTATCGTTGCAAAACGTTGCTCATCTACAAAGCGCAGACAGCTTGGTTTGTGAGCATCGACAAACTTCGCCCAAAGATGTTGGATGCTGCAAAAAAAATTCACTGGGTGCCCGAATCTTTTAAGGAAGGACGTTTTGGAAACGGTTTAAGTTCCGCTCCCGAATGGAATATTTCACGTACAAGATATTGGGGCGCGCCGATGCCTGTTTGGGAGTGTGAGTCATGCACTGAACGAAAAGTTATCGGTTCGATGGCGGAACTTAAAGAAGCGGCCGGCGGTCGTCTGCCGAAAGATTGGGACATGCATCGTCCGGGAATTGATTTGGTGGAGTTTAAATGCGAATGCGGCGGCGCGATGAAGCGCACGACTTTTACTTTTGACTGCTGGCTCGAATCCGGCAGCATGCCGTATGCGTCAGTGCATTATCCTTTTGAGAATCGCGAAAAATTTGAAGCGCATTTTCCGGCGGATTTTGTGGGCGAGGCGCAGGATCAAACCCGCGGTTGGTTTTATAACATGCATGTCATGTCGTCCGGCCTGTTCGGCAAACCTGCCGCAAAAAATATTGTGGCAACCGGCATGATACTTGCGGCAGACGGCAAAAAAATGTCTAAGTCGCTGAAAAATTACACGGATCCTTACGAGATAATGGATAAATACGGTGCGGACGCTTTGCGTATGTATCTGCTTTCATCGAATGTCATGGCAGCGGAAGCGATTAATTTTTCTGACGAAGAGTGTGCGCAGTTACAGCGTTCGGTGCTTGGTATTTTGTGGAACGTGCGTCAGTTTTATCTGACTTACGCAGAGGGCAAGCGTATCGAAATACAAAAACCGCACAGCATGCAGGTTTTGGATCGATGGATTTTTTCGCGCATGCAAGGTTTGGCAAAAAATGTTACGGAAAAGATGAACGGTTATGATTTGGCGGGCGCGCTTCGCCCGGTTCGTCCTTTTGTCGACGACCTTTCAACCTGGTGGCTGCGCCGCTCGCGCGAACGCATGAAGCAGACGCTCGATGCGGATGATTCATACGATGCATTGCGCACTTTACGCGAGGTGCTGCTTGAATTGGCAAAATTGCTCGCGCCGTTTATGCCGTTTTTTGCCGAGCGTCTTTATCAGGATTTGGAAGGCGGCAAAATGTCAGTACACTTGGATCGTTGGCCAAAGATTGACGAAGGCACGATCGATGAACGTTTGGAGTCAGACATGGAATGGGTGCGCAATGTTGTCACAGCCGGTCTCGAAGCTCGAGTTGCGGCTAAACTTCCGGTCAGACAGGCTTTGGCATCCATCTCTGTGGGTTTTAAAGCGTCGGCGGAACAAATCAGACTGTCGCAAAGAACAGATTTGCTGGCCTTGATTCGAGACGAGCTGAATGTTGAAAGAGTTTTGCTCACGGTCGGCGATCCAAATCAACCGCAAGATTGGATGATTGAACTTGATACCGTTTTGACGCCGGAGCTCAAAAAGAAAGGTTTTTACCGCGAGATGACGCGCAACATCATGCAACTGCGCAAACAGTCCGGTTTAACGCCCGGCGACACGGTCAAGCTCAAAATTGCATCGGACGATGCGGAGCTTACGGCTTGGATTAAAGATTTGCAGGATGATTTGGCCAAAGAGAGCAAAGCCGAGTCAATCGAAGTCGTTGAGATAGCGGAAGATTTTGAGGGAGAGGATATGAAATGGGATGGCAAAAAGGTCAAAATTTCGCTAAAATAACGCAAAAACAATTATACATTGTTTTGTAGAGACGCCCTCGGAGGGCGTCTCTACTTTTTAACAAATCAACTCATAAACCCATATTTTGGCGTTATTACGGTTGACAAATGCAACAAAATCCGCTAGATTAACGTATTCCTTTTGTCTGCCAAATGGGTTGGCGGCAAAGGGTGCAGATTGGACAATTTACGGACATTGGAGGTCCTCATGTTCCATCCGGGTGCAAAGCTGAACAACCGTTACGTGATTTCGCCGGACGCCCCGATGGACGGGGGTCAGGCCAGGGTATTCCACGCATGGGACGAAGTCGCTGGCCGCGACGTCGCCATTAAGCAGCCGCTTGTGGGCAGCAATGCTCACATTCGTGCACGATTCAAGCAAGAGGCGGAGGTGCACGCCATGCTCGAACACCCCAACATCCTCAAGATGTACGGTGTCGAGAGTGTGACCTCCCACAAACAGCACAACGGGGTTGAAATTATTCCCCCGGATGCATCCAGCACGGAAGAGATCGTGGTGCTCGAATGGGTGCCTGGAGGCTTTAACCTCTGGCACTTGATCGAGATGCATCGCACGGCATCCGTGTTGCACAAGGGGCTCTACCGCGGGTCGTGCGTGCCGATGGCAACGGCCTTGGACATCTTGGTTCAGGTCGCAAATGCGTTGGTCTACATTCACGACAGGGGAGTGATTCATCGCGATCTCAAGCCGAGCAACATCTTGCTCGTCGAGCAGGGCGACGGATCGTTTCGGGCCAAGGTCTCGGATTTTGGCACGGCCAAAGATTCGGACAGTAACAGGTTGCGCAAGCTGACCAGCACAGGCCAGACGCTCGGATCGCTGGGTTACATGTCGTGGGAGCAAGGATTCGGCAAAGCTGTTTCTGCGAGCGACGTATGGAGCCTGATCGTGACCGCTTATGAGGCGGTTACGGGTTGCTTGCCGTATTCCTCGCATCGTCTCGACACAGCGCAGGACTGCGTCGACCTTTGGCAGTTGATCAAGGCCGGACAGGTGGAGATCGACCCGGTGGAGCGGTATTGCGCCGGTACGCCACCCTCGTTTATCAACGCCATTAAGCTCGGCTTGAATCCGGACCCGATACTTCGTCCATCCGCAGCCGAAGTGCTGCGGATTCTGACAGCCTTACGCGACGATGTTCAGAGGTTGGAGTTGGCCGAGACGCAACTCTCGTTCACGCCCATCTCCTCGCGCCCGCCGCTGGTCGACAAGCTTGCGGAAACGCAAGATGCGCCGGCGGCACGGCAAGCGTCTTCACCGACCGAGCAGTTCTTCGCACGGACGTTTGAATTGCCGGCTCAACCTGCGCCGGTCAAGCGGGCCAAGGTGATCATCGCGCAGGAAGTAGATTCTCCGCCGGCTAGCCGTCCTTCGGACGCTGTGCATATTCCATATCGCGAGCCGAGAACGGTTGGCGTCGCTCAAGTGCCGGAAGTAATGGTCGTGCGTGAGACTTACCCATCTACTCCGCATGCGATCATGTCCTACGAGCAGCCTCCAGTTTCGCAGCCTGATCCGCTGCCTCCGCCGGTGGTGAGCGCTGTTCAACAAGTGCCGTCTGGGTACGTGCCTCAGTCGCAGATTGCGACGCAGCCTCCGGCTTCAGAGCTTGGAGGACGCCCGTCTGCCGGCTTGATCATGCTGTTGGCACTGCTTTGTGCCGTCGCCATAGCTATGGCCTTGACGGTCAACACTTGGCTGCCATACGTCGTAGGTCAAGACGAAGCGGCGGCTAATACGGTTAACGAGCCGGCGCCCGCTGCAACGCCAGTGCCTGCGACAGCGCAACCCACAGTGTATGCAACTGCTGCGCCTAAGCCGCCCGCCTACGTTCCGCCTACCTACACAATCCCCGCACAGCCCGCAAGGACTGCGCGTCCCTCCGCACCTTCCGTCACTCCCGCCAGAACTCGCCCCGCCACAAACGGGGCGGACACCTGGATAGGAGGCGACGGCCTGCCTCCGGGCGCTCCGCCGCCCATCAATCAATGACTCCCAGCTGATGTCCTTTCAGCTCGGGAGTCTCTTTTTTTACAGTAACTGGTAACGAGTAACTGGTAGCGGGTAGGGTATTGTAACTCGTTACCAGTTACTCGTTACTCGTTACAATTTTCCGTTGTACGTGGTACGATATTGCCGTTATGATAGTCACTTTGCGAGGTCATATTTCAGAAATTTTTTTGGATTTTTTTATTTTGGAAGTCAGTGGAATCGGTTATCGTCTGCGTGCGCACACCGGAACTTTGTCCGCGTTGACGGTCGGAGTCGAAAGACGAGTTTATATACACGAACATATTCGCGAAGATGCAGATGATCTTTATGCGTTTTTGACAATGGATGAAATGGATTTTTTTGAACAGTTACTTTGTGTCTCCGGCGTCGGTCCAAAAGTCGCGCTCGCAGTTTGTGCTGCCGCGCCGCTCGAAAGTCTGCGTTCGCGTCTGGCACAAGGTGATGCGGACTGGTTGGCGTCGTTGCAAGGTATCGGCAAAAAGACGGCGCAAAAAATTGTGCTTGAACTCAAAGGCAAGTTAGTGGAAGTTGGCGTCGTTGCGGACACTGATCGTGAATTGATAGAGACGCTCACCAACTTGGGTTACACGGCTTATCAAGCTCGGGAGGCCGCCAAGCATGTCGCTCCCGACGAAAAATCCTCCTCCAACCGCGTCCGCGCCGCACTTAAACTTTTGAGCAAATAACTCTCCCTCTGTCATTGCGAGCGTAGTCCGACGGAGCGCGGCAATCTCCTGTCCGACTAACGCCTCACTAGCTGTCTCTATCAGAAGATTGCTTGGCTTCGACTGAGCTCAGCCGAATGTCCGTCACTCCGATTTCCCTCGCAATGACAAATAACTCTTTCTAGTTTCCAGTTTCTAGTTTCCAGTCCTATGCATCTTTTAGAAGTCAACGATCCTACAACTTGGGAGATATTCCAACTTCGCCAACCTTGGACGCAGTTTACGCAATCCTGGGCATGGGGCGAATTTCGCAAACATTTAGGTTATTCCGTACGGCGTTTTGCATTGGTGGATGAAAATGACGATTGGCTTTGTGCAATGCAAGGCGAATATCGCCGCAAGGCATTGGGTTTGGGTTTTTGGTATGCGGCCCGCGGCCCGGTCATTTCACATAAAGTCGATAAAGATAAATATCGCGCCGTCATATCTCATCTCGTAAGCTTGATGGCGGAAAAGTCCAAATTGCCGCGCAGTTTATTTTGGCGCATAGAGCCGCCGATTAAAGTCGAATCGCAGCAAAGACATTTGCCGCCGCGTTTTTTGCGCAGTTTGGCAGTCAGCCCTGCAAGTACGCGTCTTTTGGATTTGACGAAAACGGAGGATGAGTTGCTGCGCGACATGCATGAGAAAACGCGCTACAACATCAAGGTCGCGGCACGCCACGAAGTGAAAACTCGTGTCACTGCACATCCCGCAGACATCGATCATTTTTTGCAATTGATGACAGAGACGGAAAAACGCGCCGGCTTTGTGCAACACTCTTCGGATTATGTTTACAAGACTTTGCAGACGCTCGCGGCAGCCAAGATGGCACGATTGCGCGTCGCGGAATTAAACGGCGCAATGCTGGCCGCGAACGTCGAGATTTCATATGGTCAAACCGTGACTTATCTTTACGGCGCCTCTTCTCACTTGATGCGCCAGGCAATGGCGCCGTATGCCTTGCAATGGGACGCTATAAAGGCGGCCAAACAAGAAGGCGCAAAAAAATATGATTTTTGGGGAGTTAATCCGCAAAATGTTTCTTCGGTACTGTATAAAAAATCTTGGGAGGGAATTTCGCGTTTTAAAGCGGGCTGGGGAGGGGAGGAGGTTGATTTGATTGGCACATGGGATTTGCCGCTTAATATGGCTTTGTATAATTTGATTTTCATGCGCCGCATTTTGTCCGGCAAAGTTTGATCATCTTTTTTTGCGCGACATTAAACTGCGCAGCATCTGAAAAATATTTTTATCGGAAGTCACGCCGTTCAATTCCAAAAAGCCGTGGCCTTCCACTGCCGTTTGTCCGATTTCGCCGTGCGCCCAAAGCGGACCTTCCCAATATCTGAACGGTCCGTGAATCATTTCTTGATTTTGCAGTTTCGGTCCGCATGTAAGTTTGATTTTTGCTTTCGGGATTTCTATCTTCCATTCCAATGGATATTTGGCGCCGGATTTTTTGCTGTGCCAAGCGTCTCCGAACGGCGTTAAACGCACGTCTTTATAAACTTTTTGTCTGCCGTTTGGCATGGAGATCGTTGCCATACGCACGCGCTTGGTGCGGCCGTAATCAAAGCACTGTAAATCGGTGCCATCGGATAGTTGGAATGAAAACCATGTCCAGGCGTGTTCCGGTTTGATGTTTAACGGGCTCCATTGATGGTCGGTCCAGCCTAAGCCGTTAAAACTCAAATTTTTTTCTTTGATCAAAATCTTGCCTTTAACCTCAAGGCGCGGAATCGTGTAATAATGGGTCGTCGCAGTTTTTAAATCAACAAAACCCGTGCCGCCGACGAGCATGATCGGCTTGGTTTGAGTGAAGCGCAAATCGAATTGTTTCGTTTTTAAACGAAACGAACCGTGCCGCTCTTTGGTCATTAAAAAATCTTTATCTTCCTTGGCATGCAATTTATGATGGCGCAGACCATTCTCTTCCAAGCCTTTCCAAAAGACTTTAAAGTGCGGGATGAACTTTTTCTTTTCGACGTCTGTCACAAACCAATGAGCAAAATAAACCTCCGCCAATCCAAGCAACCCGAACTTAAACAGCGCAAACATGATTGCGTATGATTTGCCTTTGGAATCAGTGCCTTGCGCAGTCCAATACCACCATTCAATCGGATCGTCGTGCGCGCCTTCGTCGTGTGGAAGATGAATCGCGGACTTTTTCATGCCGATAGAATATCACGCTGTACGCAAGTTGGATATTTGACAGACGGCTTGGACAAGAGCAATATCGAGCCACGCAACCTGCAAGGAGGGTTTCTCATGTCAAAGTCGTCGTACGTTTTCAGTAAGAGCCAGAGACGCGCCGTGCGTACGCTGTTGAGCCGGGTAAGGCGCAAGTGTTCGCTTGCGGCTTCAAGTAACGCGCTGCGGGCAAAGCTGCGCAACGAAGTTGTTGCGGCGGTGGCGGATGGCGAAAGAGCGGCGAGCATCCTCGATGGCTTGATGGCAAGATACGAACCCAAACGCGGTTCAAGCTCTGTCGCGCAGATACGTTGCAACGTATGCGGTCGTTACACGCAACACAAGAACGACGTCTGTACCGCCCACGAATTCGTGTTTTGCAACATTTGTACGAAGTCCACCCTGCGGCTTAACGGAGATCCGTGCAAAAATCATTCAGAGAAATATTGCCAAAAGTGTGATGCAACGACATATCATGTCGACGGCGCATGCATCCGCGGGCATGCGCTGCCGGCCCTCAGCAGCTTCAGCTCTTGGCGGCATTACTACTAAGCCCGTACGGCTTCAACCTTGACGCATTCTCGCGTCTCTTTTTTATTTATTGTCTTGCAAAGCTTGAATCGCCGCTTCTAGTTCGTTTTGATTGATGGTGCCGGAAAGACGATCATTCAAAAGTTGTCCGTCGCGGAAAAAGAGAACGGAAGGCGAGCTCATGACAAAATACATTTGCGCCAGTTCGCGATTTTCTTGGCGCATAATTTTAATAAATTTAATGTCAGGATATTTTTCGGCCATAGCTTCGTATATGGGCGCGAGATTGGCGCAGGGCGGACAGTCGGTGGAATAAAAATCCGCGACGACGAGTTTATCGTCTCGAAGTGTCTGTTCAAAATCTTGTTGATTGGCGATGTTGGTGATGGGCATATGCAATATCTATATCACGGTCGCCGTTAGGCTGCTAATACTTTTTTGCCTGAGCCGTCAGGGGAGTCTAGCATGAACTTAGGAATTGCGATGCTGCTCAGATGCCCGTGCAATTCCGCTATCAGTTTTTTTCCGTGATTTACGGGCACGCGAAAATGATTGATACCTTGCGCTTTATCAAGTTGATGCACGTAATAGGGAACGATACGTATGGCGATCAATCGTTTGAGCAGTTTGGTCATTACGTTAAGGTCGTCATTAACATCTTTCAGTAGCACGCTTTGGTTGCGTACCACGATGCCGGCATTGACCAACCGGGCGATGGCCTTGACGTTATCCGCGGCTATTTCTTGCGGATGGTTGAAGTGCGTCACGAGGTAGATGGGAAATTCGGTTTTTTGGAAGCGCTTGAGCGTGCGCACCAGTGACGGTGTAACGCGCGAAGGCAGGGTCACGGGCAAACGCGTGTGAATGCGGATGCGCTGCAAGGTCGGCACTGAGCTGAGCGCCTTGAGCCAGACGGCCAGCTCTTGATCGGTGAGCATTAACGGATCGCCGCCAGAGAGGATGGCTTCTTCTATGCCGGGATGGTCCGCGATATATTTTATGATCATAGCCCGATCTTGGGCCGACGGGCCAGGGTTGGCATGGCCTGTTTTGGTACGACGAAAACAGAAGCGGCAGTATTGGGCGCAAACGTACGTTGCATGGATCAAGGCGCGATCAGGATAACGGTGTACTAAAAAGGGGAGTGGAGATTTTTTGTCGTCGCCTATCGGATCATGTGTTTCGCCTGCCGCGAATGCCAGCTCTTGTGCTTGCGGCAAACACATTCGTAGCAAGGGATCGTGCGGATTTTTAAAGTCAATCAGTTTGAGCGTGTGCGGCGTGATCGACAGTCGCATGCGGCTGATAGTTTTTCGCAGCAGTTCTTTGTCTTTGATGGCGATGTAACTCTCTAATTCATCAATGTTCCGTACGCAATGGCGCAGGTCTTTTTGCCAATTTTCTAGAGGCATAGGGTTGATTGTTTAGAATAAAAAAACCGTTCAGTCGGAACTAAACGGCGGACGGGAAACGCCTGACGAAAAATCACTCATCCCGTCATAGGGGTCTTGGGTGGATTGAAAACTTCGTTATTAACCATAGATAAAGATTAAAAGACGTACGTAGTTTTGTCAATCTGCGTGACTTTAAAGCCGCCACAATTCTTCAAAATAGTCGTTATAACTTTGGTGCAGTTGTTTGTTTTCGGATACAAAAATAACGGGAGTATCGCCGCTCCAATTTGAGATGGCGATTTTGTTGCCGTAGATCCAGACTACGTTGGGATTTTTTGGAGCATTCAAACTGTACTTTGTTTGAGACCATTTGTATTTGGTGATTGCATGGCCGCGTACCCCATTATCTACTACATTTTTCCAGACTACGCCGTGCGTTTTTTCTGCGAGTTTTTTGATTTCCTCAAAAAGTTTTGGATATCTATCTATAAAGTAGCCGCGTGCGCCGATAAACTTAAGCTCGCGTGCTTCGACCGCTTCCAACCAGATGCGTTGCAGTGCTTCCGGTCCTTCCAGTACGTATGATTCCTGAAGCCACAAAGTATCGAAATACGTTTTGAAGTTATCATAAACCTCTTTCTGCTCAAAGCGCATGATCGTTGGTTCCTGACCCATAATCACTACCCAAGTCTTATCATGGAAAAGATAAACCTGCATGGGATTCGGCGTGGTCGAATTCAGTGTTTTGATTTGACTAAGTTTAAAGTTCGGGTCGCCGGCTTGGCGAAACAAGTTTTTTATCGACGATACTGATTCGCTGAAAGCCAGCATGTTGATTTTAACACCTTTTGAAATGCGCCTCTTGTGGTACTGTCCGTAAAAATCAATCATTTCCTGACGGTTGTATTGTCCAAAGCTGGCACCGAGCACGCAATATTCTTCGCCTGATTTAAGTTCGTCCAACATGCCGTTGATTGCTTCTTTTAAAGCATTACGTCCGTTTTCGACCATGACGTTTTGATTCCAGAGATATTCGAAGAAGTTTTTTAACGCAGAGGAAGCCTCTGGACTGTTTATGCTAAACAGTATCGGCTCTTGGGCGGGTATGCCAATCGCAAAGGTTTGTCCGTACGTTTCGAACCATGCTGGCATGTCTTGTTTAAATGGCAAGTATTTCGCTTGTGTTAATGGCCATGTGTTTCTATCGGCTAGCACTTCAGGTGATATCGCTCGATCGAACATCACTTTGTTTTTAATGCCTTTTTTAATCCTTTTTTTGTGATAAGGAATCCATATGTTTTTTTCGTATGCTTGTGTAGTACTTAATTGAGATCCTCCCAATACGTAGATCGTCTCATCGGCTGGTAGATTCAAACTGCGTTCCCTGGCGTTGATGATACCTTCCGATCCTTCAAACACTCGAATGTCGCGAGGTACCTCATTTATCAACTTAAGCAAATCGCTTGCCGCCGATTCGGCTGTCTTGCGTTTTACGTCCATCATCTCAACCAGATTTTTAGGATCTGTTGCTTCGAAGACAGCAACTCCGTTTTGACTCAACTTACTGGCCAGGCCTTTTGCAATCAAGTCGTCTAAACATGTGTAAACAATGCTTCGATGTAATTTAGTTTGCTCAATAATCGCGCTGGCGCGGCATTTTTTTGCTTTTATCAACTCCAGATACACGGTCGTCTGGTTCGATGTGAGGCCTATTTCGGTCAGTTTTTCAGAAATTTGATTGATTGTCATAAAAATATTGACAATAAAATAGCATCAATATAGCCAAAAGTCAAGAAATATGAATATTTATGTCGTACATATATCGACAATATTTGGCTAAAATTAGCCTAAAACTCTTGACAAATCTGTAAAAAAGTGATAACGTGCCAATACTGTGTTTCAAGCGGTGTGCACCTCGAAAGGAGAAGAAGTATGAAGATTCTAGTCATCGATGACGATCCTCGGAGTATTGAGCTCGCTGAAGAGTGGCTCACTGCATTGGGACACCAAATCGTCAAAATCTTGGTTGCTGTACCGGACAGCTACATGAAACGGACGTTGCCTGACGAGGTTGCGATTGAAATGGAGACGGCGGATTTGCTTCTGGTGGACAAGTACTTTGGTCAGATAACGTCTTCACGCTTTATAGCGGCCGTGCGGATGATTTATTCTAAGATTCCTATCATTCGTTGGTCTAGCGCGGCCGAAAGTAGAATAGAAGTGGACATGCTGAGAGCTGCCAAGCTGTTGAAGCCCGATGATAGGGATTTCAACGAATGGACACCAGAAGAGAGAGGCGCGCTATTCTCGAAAAAGCTGGAAGAGGCCACGAAGCAGCTGCGGCTCGATGCTCCTGATGCAGCTTTGGTTTTTGATCGACTGGAATCGGATGCGAACAGCCGAACTAAGAACTGGTGAAGGAGAATGAAATCGTGATGAAACTCAAATTCGTTGTGTGCACTATTGTATCTTTCTGCCTCATTGTTTTGTTGTCGCGACAGGCTGTCGCACAGACCAAGGTGAAGTTCGCGATCATGCCCTCGGAGGGTTTTTCCTACCAAGATGGCGAAACCCACCCCATCGCTCCGTCGCTGACGCAAGGATTCATGCTGGCGCACAAGTGGGGGAGCTACGGCTGGGCAACCGAGTTGGATGCGGTCTCCGCATTCACCGTTGCGAATCCGTCTCCGCAACTTGTATTTGGGCCAGCCTTCTTTGTCAGCGATAGGCATTACATCTTGGTTAATGCCGTGGTTCGCTACAATCCCGAGCAAAAGGGTAAGGATGACAGCCTCATGCTGGGAGGCGGACTGGTTATGGGGTTCGTGATCAGCAAGGAGGTTGCATTGGGCACCGGAATCGGCTTTGGCAAAGTCGTCTCTGGAGAACCCGGACCGTTGTGCTTCGTCGCCGGCCCGAAATTAAGCTTCTCACTGCCTCTCTAAGCGCTCGACCCGAGCAAGTCATTAAACTGCTCTTTTGTATTTGCTGAAAAACAAAAAGACCTCTATGGAAGTCTTGTTTGCATGGTGCGCCCGAGTGGATTTGAACCACTGACCCCTTCCTTCGGAGGGAAGTACTCTATCCAGCTGAGCTACGGGCGCTTATTTGCGTTGGCATAATATGCGATAACGCCATCAATGACAAGATGCTATAATGTTTTTACGGTTTAACAAGGAGGTCGGTTAAATGCCGCTGCCAAGTCCGAAATCAAATGTTGACGCGCTGAAGGTCGTCGACGAATCAGAAACAACGCCGTTGTGTATCGGTCTTAAGGACGTTTTGCGTGATCACTGGCGGAATCTGGCCAGGGATTACGGTGCGTTCTTTGCCAGAATCGGAGCTGCCGGTCGGATGCCATGCGATTACTCTGTTCCGCAGAGTGCCGGAAGGTTTATGCAGAATGTATTCCGCGATAACCGAAGGGTCTGCTGGTGTCCGTCGGGGATTAATCTCTTCACCGATCTGTACCCGTACTTCGATGTCCAGGGCATTGCCATAGAGTACGAGCCGTTCATGGTCGATGACCCAAAGATCAGACGCTGCGAATCCGATGCGTGGATCGCATACCGCGCGCATTGCTACAACCGAGAGGCTGACTACCGCAATGATTTCAAACGAGGACACTATCCTCGGCCAAGCAGCGGAGTCCAGCTCGCGATTCCGCTGCCCAGCGTCGTGCAGTTGTCATATCTTATCGCTTGGCTCATCGAGACCGAAGACATCTCGGCGCTCAAACTCGTCTCGAGCGCGGACGAGCGGTTACTGACGTTCTTTCGCACTTCCACTCGTCCAACGAACGACGTGATCGTCGCTGTGGCCTATCTTCCCGGCAGACGACTCATCTTGCGCACGTTCCGGGCGCGCTCCGCCCCCGATCTCAAAACCATGGATGCCTTTATCCTGGTGTGAGGTTGGGGGTCTTTTTTGTGGAAATATTTTTGCTATCGTGATACAAATTAACGACGTTTTTCGCAAGGAGGAATGCCGTGCCAGATGTAAGAAGCGCAGCGGAAGCAGAAACTTTTGCGTCGGACGAAGTGCCGACGCCGGTATGCAATTTGTTTAAGTTCACCCGGGAACACTGGGAAGCTCAACAACAGTCGTACGATATGCTCAGGCGACATCTTCACATGCCCGCCATGAGAGCGCCGCGGTTTTCGGTGGACGCTGGTTCTGCAAGGCTCTTTAGAGAGATTCAAACAGGCACTCGCCAGCTGTGCTGGTGCCCTAAGGGAGTGGATCTGTTCGCCGGTCTTTTCCCGTTCTTTGCCAAGCGCAGAATCGGCCTTATGCTCCCCGCGGCAATCGGCCCATATTTGCTCAGCTTGAGCGCTACCGCTCACGGAGCATGGATTGCTTGGTCTCATAACACTCTGCCTAGTGAGAACTCCTCGAATGGCGGCAGCGGTATCTTTTCATCTTTGCCGAGCGCCGTTCATCTAGTCTATCTTCTCGCTCGCTCGATTGCCTTGCGGGAGGATGGCTTTGATGGCGACGGATGCCAAGCAAACTTCGCCTCTCCTGACACGGGGAATCGTCTTTTTCTCAGAACTTCAAGCGTCACAGACAAGACGACCCTTGGCGTGGCGTATTCGCCCGGTGAAGCCATTCGCTTCCAGCCCTTTTCGGCAGGCGCTCAGCCTCCCAACCTTGTCACGCCGAATGCTTTTCTGCTCTAGTCCCGCTCGGGGGCTTCTTTTTTATCTTGACGTTTATCGCATAGTTTCGTATTATAGCGACGCAAATAGAAATATTTGCGACGGTAGCTCAGCTGGTAGAGCAGGGGCCTCTTAAGCCCAAGGTCCCGGGTTCAAACCCCGGCCGTCGCACCAACAAAAATCCCGTGAGGGATTTTTGATTTGTCCACTTCCTCGATCCTCATATCTTGTTAAGCTTAAATCAGGCTAATTCCTAATCTCACCAATATGCGCATCACAAGTTCTGCATTTGGCCAAAATGAGAGAATACCAAGCAAATACACATGTGATGGTGAAAACATGAGTCCGCCTTTGGAGTTTTTAGACGTGCCGGAAAATGCAAAAAGTCTGGTTTTGTTGATGGATGATCCGGATGTGCCAAAATCAGTTCGTCCGGACGGCGTGTGGGATCATTGGGTTGTGTTCAACATTCCTCCGCACGTCAGAGTCGTTTCAGAAAATGAAAATCCACCCGGCGTTGTAGGTAAAAATACGAGAGGTCATTTGGCCTACGGAGGACCTTGTCCGCCTATCGGTCAACATCGTTATTTCTTTAAATTGTTCGCATTGGACGACATGCTCGATCTTAATCCGGATGTGACCAAGTCCGAGGTTGTGCTTGCCATGGAAAATCACGTAATCGAACACGCGGAGTTGATGGGAGTTTATGATAGGGGAGGAGATGTTTAACCTCCACTCAGCCAAGAAAGCAACAAGACGGAAATAATCGTTAGGGCGACGCCAAATAACTGGTGGCGTCGAAGTTTTTCTTTGTTGATGGTCATGCCTAAAATTGCGCCAAGCGCCAAATAGCCCTCGCTGATTGTTGTGGCGATGCCGATTGGTATCAGCGTCGTGGCATAAGCGAAACTTATCCAAGCTAGGTTGTCTAGCAGGCTTTGCGCGGCGATGATGTTGAAATGATTTTTCAGATCATCGCGTATCGCAGAAATTTCTTTGCGTTTTAGCATGATCAAAAATGTGGCGATGGCCGCAACCGAATGAGTGAGCCAAATGGAAAAGATCGGTGAAAAAGTTCTGCTGGTAAGTCCAATGGTGTAATTGCTTACGCCCAGCAGGACTGCGCCGGTCAACGCCCAGGCGACGCCCTTCTCGATCTTGAAATTTGTGAAATTTTTATACGATTTGGTTGTGGTTAGCAACAGACCCGCCAAAACGACAAAAATTAGAGCATAGACATACGGATCGTATCGTTCGCCGCTGATCAGTGAAGCTAGACCTATCGCGATAAGCAATTCAACCCCGTTTACAGGCATTACGACGGAAAGTTTTCCCAACTTCAATCCTTCGAAATTCGCGAGTGCGGTTACGAGTACTAGTAAACATGCAAAAATTATCAGTGGAACATTCGAATGCGATGAAAATGCCGGAATAATTTCGCGCCAGATAAAAGGCAGCAGCAAAATTCCGCCGGTGATTGAGATGTAAAAAATTGCTCGGACATTTCCTATGGCACGAACTGTTTTTTGAATGGAGAAATCTCCAAACGACCAACCGAGCAAAGCGCCGAGTGCGAATATGACTCCGAGATTCATATTTTATTTGTTTCTTTTGCGCCAGGCGAGCAGCGCCTTAATGTCGCGGGTGTTTAAGACGTCGGATTTTGTGGCCCAGCCTCTGCGCGCAATGGCTTCGCCTAAGGGAATAAAGTCAAAATGTTCGGTTGCGTGGGCATCTGTGTTGATGACGAGTTTTACGCCGGCTTTGATGGCCGCGCGCACATGAATGTCGCGCAAATCCGAGCGCTCCGGAAAGCAGTTGACTTCCATTGCGACGTTATACTTTTTTGCGGCCGCAAAAATTTCATCCATGTCGAGCTCGATCGGTTCGCGTTTTCCTATCAACCTGCAAGTCGGATGAAAAACGCAGTCAACGTATTTGTTGGACATGGCTTTGATGAGGCGTTTAGTCTGTTCTGCACGCGAAAGTTTAAAATTTGAGTGAATCGAAATGCCGACCCAGTCCAACTTTGCCAAAGCCGTGTCGGAAAGATCCAGTGAGCCGTCTTTGTGGATGTCGCATTCCGTGCTTTTCAGCAAAGTAAAACCTTTAAGTTTTTTATTGAGTCCATCGATCTCTTTGCCTTGCTGCGCCAAACGTTTTTCGTCCAAACCGTGGATAAAGGCGAGTGACTTTGTATGGTCAGTCACGGCCATGTAACTCAATCCGTGCGCCTTGGCAGCCTTAGCCATCTCCTCGATGCTGTTTGCACCGTCGGACCACGTCGTCTGCGTTTGCAGATCGCCTTTGACGGATCCGTACGGCAACAACTTTGGAAGTTTGTGTTTTCTCGCTGCGTCAATTTCATCTCCGCCGACTCGCAACTCCGGCGGGGGAGTGTCCAAGCCGAGTTTTTTATATATTTCTTCTTCTGTTTTGCAGGCGACTAAATCCCCCCTGCCCCCCTTTGCCAAGGGGGAGTTTTTAAGTCTCCTTGTTAAAGGAGATGTCGCGTCCGATGCGACAGAGGATTTCCGCACTTTAAACAATCCATACTCATTCAACGTATAGCCTTTGGAAAGCGCCAACTCGCGCAACATGACATTGTGTTTTTTGTCGCCGGTAAAATATTGGAGCGTGGCACCGTATACTTCGTCCGGAACAACGCGCAGATCTGCGTCGATTCCGATTTTGAGCCGTACGGACGTTTTGGTCTTGCCTTTGACGAGGATCGATTCGACTTGCGGCAGTTTTACAAAAGCGTCCATGATTTTTTCAGGATGTTTTGAAGTTGCAATCAAATCAATATCGCCGACGGTTTCTTGTTTGCGGCGCAAAGAGCCGGCATAAGTACATCGAGTGACTCCGTTGATCTTACTCAACTCATCAACGATCTTGTTCGCCGAAGGCAAAACATAACCTAAAAGCTGTCGGCCGGACGAAGCTTCCATCATCAGCAATTGCTTGGAAAGTTTTTCTTGACTCTTTAAACCCCAGCGCGGCAGGTCTTTTATTTTTTCGGATTTCAAAACCCGCTTAAGGTCGTCAACGGTTTTGACTTTAAGATGCTGATACAACTCCATGATGTGTTTCGGTCCGATTCCCTCGATTTGAGAAAGCCCCCAAATGTCGACCGGAAACTTTTTTTTCAACTGCTCGTATTCTTTGATGTGCCCGGTGCGCAAAAATTCGTCTATCGCATCAGCCGTAGCTTGTCCTACGCCGGGAAGTTCTTTGAGTCCCTTGACTCCACCTTTGCGCCACACGGCCTCCACCTCGTCGCCCAGCGCTGCAACTGATTCCGAGACAATTTGATAAGCCCGCGGCTTAAAAGCCACGCTGTTCATCTCGTGCCAAGCCGAGAATTCGTAGAATATTTTGGATAATTGTTGAGCTTTGGTCATCGCTACATGATACATCAGCCACTTTTAAAGCTCCACAGCCTTGTCATCACCCATTGACCTGCTCGTTGTTTTGAGTATAATTATCGAAATAATTCAAAATTCAAAAAGCAAAGAGCAAAATGGTTGTATCCCTTCGGGATGTCTAATATATATAATGCCGAAGGCGACCAACATTTTGAATTTTGCTTTTTGAATTTTGCTTTCTTTATGTCCCGCAAACTCGTCTCACAACTCCATCCCTGGCTGTACACGGCCTGCGTAGAAACTCATCGTTTTAAACGCAGCATGATTTCCGTTGGCCGCAAGATTGCGGAACAAAAGTCTGACGCTCTGATTGCGTTCAAATGTTTCACGCATCAATCTTTGTTGTTGCGCAAACTGGGAGACGTCGACATGCGTTTGCAGTACAACAAAATTATGAACTTGAAGTTGGCCGCGGAAAAAATTAACGGCGTGATAATTAAGCCCGGTGAAACTTTTTCACTTTGGAGTTTGGTCGGACGTCCTACGGCCAAGAAAGGTTATCTTGAAGGCATGGTGTTGAAGGATGGTGAGGCAAAGTCTGACATTGGCGGCGGTTTGTGCCAGATGGCCAATCTGCTATATTGGATGGTTTTGCATACTCCAATGACTGTTACCGAGCGTCATCATCACAGTTTTGACGCCTTCCCCGATTCCGGTCGCACATTGCCTTTCGGTTCGGGTGCAACGATTTACTACAATCATCTTGATCTGCAATTTTGCAACCAAACCGACAAGATTTTTCAAATCAACGTTCAAGTCACTGATGAACATCTCAAGGGCGAGATTAGATGCAGTCAAGAGCTGGAGTATGGTTATCACGTTATCGAAAAAGGACATCAATATTTGTTTGACGCGCAGCAGAATAAATATTTCCGAACAAATTCTCTTTGGCGCGAGATATCCGATCGCAAAACCGGCGCGTTTGTAAAAGAGGAGTTTATCGATTCAACTTTCAGTCTGATGAAGTACCAGCCGCCCGCAGACGCGAACGTCGAATTAATCTCGCAGGCAGTCAATCAAGATATTGTGCCGTTGCTTGTGGGAGTTTAAGCGCATAGCGGCACAGTATAAAAACCGATCAGAGTCGGTTTTTTGGTTTTGGTAATTTTTCAAACAACGGTCGATACATATCGTCTCGAATGTCGATATCGAGTTCGTTGTGTTTTATCGTTTTGCAGAATCTTATTGGTGCGCCGGAGATGCTGGCAAGAGGCTGGCGTTCGCGTCCTTCGCCCATAACAAGCACCGCCGCTGCAGCCAGGCCGTCCGCGACGTCTGTTCTGGAAAAATGGAATTTTCTGCCAAAAAGATCCGGCGTTTCACGATAGTCGATAACACCTTCAAATCCCGCATACCCCAAAGAAACGCCTGTTACGCCAGCTCTAAAAGGCATGGTGCGGCTGTCGGTTATCAAGATACCAAGATTTTTGAGTTTGTATCTTTTTTTCAGTTGTCCGCACAACCATTCGGCAGTCGCGTATGAGTCTTTGGGCAATAAAATTAATTTGCCGTTGGCATTCGATTCGTCAATGCCGGCCGAGGCCATTGCCATGTTGTCTTTGACAGTTAACCAGACATATTTTGTCGGAATCGCAAAATCGCTTTCCGCCTTGATCAGCCTCTCTTTTGTTTTTGCATTTTCGATGACCGCCGTTCTCTTTTCTGACAAAGAAACAATTTTTGAAGTGACGACAATTACCGAGCGCTCGGGAATTTTTTTAAAATAATGCGAAATAAAATCCAACAGGTCTTCGCCTTCTTTGAATATGCGGGTTTTAATGGGTTTAACAATCATATGAGTTTAGTTTTGAGTTAAGTCAGGTTTTTGACGGAGCAGGCGCAGGCCAATATACGAGAGCGGCGTGTAGAGCATGCCCATTGCAACTTTATATAGCCACCAAGTGATGATGATGCTTATCAGAACTCGCGTTGGGTATATTTCCACAAAAGCAATCGTCATAAAGATGACGGTGTCAAGCAGCTGCGACCAGAGATTGGAGAGATTGGAACGCAGCCAAAAGTTTTTCGTGCCCAGTTTGTCCCGGAAAAAGAAAAATGCAATAACGTCTTGATATTCGGCAATGACGAATGCAGTGAGTGAAGCGATTGCAATGCGCGTCGAAATGCCAAAGACTAAGTTATAACCTTGTTTGGCCCATTCGCCGTCCGCTGACCAGGGCATGGCGAGTGAGAGGAACGAGTAGAAGATGAATAAGGCGGTGCTGACGAATCCGGCCAGAACAAAAAGTTTGGCTGCACGTTTGCCGTATATTTCGCCGATAACGTCGGTCGTCAAAAAGACGATCGGAAAAGAAAATACGCCGACGGAAAGATGCGAACTAAAAATAAAAGGCATTATTTTTAGGCCAAGCGTGTTTGCGGCAAAGAGCGAGGTTAGATAGATCGCGAGTGCGATCAGTAATTTTTTGAATGATTGTTCAGTCAATTGAATCATATTTATAGTTAAATTGTAGAAACGCCCTCCGAGGGCGTCTTTTCCCAAAAATAAAAAATCCACCCGATAGGTGGATGGAATGCAAAAATTCCCAACGCCTATCGGTTAGTTCGATCGGCGTTTTTGACAAAACCGGACCAGGTTTTTATGCGGTTGTTGTGCAACATGAATCAGTGTTTTTAAGTCGAGATAAAACACACATGGTGGGCGGGGAGGGGGTCGAACCCTCATGACCTTGCGGCCGCAGGATTTTGAGTCCTGTGCGTCTACCAGTTCCGCCACTCGCCCAACATTTGTGTTTTATCCGACGGCCATATATTAAGACATTCTAACAAGCTTGGCAAGATGTGGCGTAAATGATACAAATGATGACATTATGAGCGAAAAAATGGATAAAGCCGCGCAAAAAGCGATTACGCCCCGCGCAAAGGATTATTCCGAGTGGTATCAGGATATTGTGGAACAAGCCGAGATGGCCGAGCACTCTCCCGTTCGCGGATGCATGGTTATCAAGCCGTACGGCTATGCAATTTGGGAATTGATGCAAAAAGATTTGGATGCGCATTTTAAGGAAAAAGACGTGCAGAATGCATATTTTCCATTGTTCATTCCCGAAAGTTTTTTGAAGCGGGAAGCCAAACATGTGGAGGGTTTTGCGCCCGAAGTTGCCGTCGTCACACATGCCGGCGGAGCGAAATTGGACGAGCCTTTGGTCGTCCGTCCAACATCGGAGACGATCATTTACGACGTTTTTTCGCGTTGGATCCAGTCGTATCGCGATTTGCCGCTTTTGATAAATCAGTGGGCAAATGTTGTACGCTGGGAAATGCGCACGCGTTTGTTTTTGCGCACAACGGAATTTTTGTGGCAAGAGGGCCACACTGTTCATGCAACGGAAGATGAGGCGGATGATTTTGCAAAACAGATGTTGGAAGTTTATCGACAATTTGCGGAGGATGTTATGGCTATGCCCGTGATCACCGGCATGAAATCAGAGTCAGAGAGATTCGCGGGCGCTGTGAACACCTATTGCATTGAGGCGATGATGGGGGATGGCAAGGCGTTACAGGCAGGCACTTCGCACATGCTGGGTCAGAATTTCGCAAAAGCGTTTGGCGTTAAATTTTTGGATGCGGATGGCCAAGAAAAATTCGGTTGGCAAACTAGCTGGGGAGTGTCGACTCGTCTTATCGGTAGCTTGGTTATGGCGCACGGCGATGACAAGGGTCTTGTCTTGCCGCCAAAACTCGCGCCGTATCAAGTCGTAATCATTCCAATCGGAACATCACCGGAAGAGGTTGATGCTTCGCAGGCAAAAGCGCAAGAAATTGCGGATCAGCTAAAGTCAGAAAATATCAGAGTCAAAATAGACAAGCGCGACATGCGTCCCGGGCCGAAGTTTTTTGAGTGGGAAAAGAAAGGCGTGCCGGTGCGTATTGAGATCGGCCCTAAGGATTTGGCTAAAAGTTCCGTTGTTGCGGCCCGTCGCGATACGTCTGAAAAACAAACTTTGACCGAGGAAGGATTGACGGACGCAGTAAAAGAATTGTTGGATCAAATTCAAAAAAATCTCTACGCAAAAGCTCTGGCATTCCGCAATGAACACACAATAAAAGTCAAAGATTACGAAGATTTTAAGAAAAATCTCGAAGGCAATTTTGTGCTTGCGCATTGGTGCGGCTCCGCGGAGTGCGAAGCGAAAGTCAAAGAGGAGACGAAGGCGACGATACGGTGTGTGCCTTTTGAAATGCCAAATGAAGGAAGTGGAAAATGTCTGTATTGCGGCAAGGATGCAGATACCGCGGTGATTTTTGCGAAGTCGTATTAAGACTGGAAACTGAAAACTAGAAACTGGAAACTAGAAAGAGTTGACTTGTTAGTCAGCTCTTTTAATAACTTGATTGCTCTTTCCAGTTTCTAGTTTCTACTTTCTAGTGACTTCATCATGTATCCATCCTGCTCGCGGTAGCCGAGTATTTTGTAGTACTCGCGAACGCCAATGCCGCTGATGACAGCGATGTGGTCAAAGCCTTCTTTGGAAGTAATCTCTTCCGCACGTTGCATCAGCAGACGCCCGTATCCTTTATGCTGTGACGCATTCGGGTCTGACTGATCGATGTTGAGCGCGGTGCCGTAAGTGTGCAGCTCGCGCACAATCGCCGCGTTTCGAAGGATAGGAAAGGCGTCGTAAATCCCCCCAACCCCCTTTATCGAGGGGGCTTCGGAAACTCTTTTTTTATGGATTTCCTCCCTTCTTTTTTTGATAATTTCTTGCAGTTTCTGTTTTACCGAATCGATACAGTTCATAACATCGTAATTTAAAAAACGAACGACGGTTATTCCATATTTTTCAAGTTGTTCAGTCCTGATTTGGTCATGTTCTTTTGATTCTCCGTGCGAAGGGCCGTCGATTTCAACGACTAACAATAATTCAGGACAATAAAAATCAGCGATGTAATGATCGAGTGGTTTTTGTCTTAGAAATCTACAGCCGGTTGTGTCACGCCGCAGAATATCGTCCCACATTTTGCGCTCGGCAATCGTTGGATTATTTCTGTATTCACGAGCTTTGAGTGCCAATGATTGATTATAGGGAATGTATTGTCTGCGCTCGGGGAAATTTGCTAGAACCCCCTCGATAAAGGGGGCAGGGGGATTTTTATCGGGAAGTCTTAATCTGCAAAAACCAAACACTGCACTTCTGTCTTTGTTTTCAATCGACAAAAAGACTTCCGTGCCGCCGGCGTTTTCGTAACGTTCTTCGAACAGTTGAGTTTTATCATGTGTGTGATCGCCGGCAACATGTCCGACTTCTCTGCAACGCAGGCAGACGCATTTTAATCCGCGTCGCGTCATCTCGCTGTCCATCATCTCGCGCAAGTTAGATTGTTTGTTGCCTTGCAAAATTCCTGTAGTCGGAAAATCTCGGATGACTCGCGGAATGCGGCAATAACGCGGAACCATTGTCTGCATCTTGATCAAAAGCTCCAATAAATCTTGGCCTTCGAGCGGTTTAAATTCGCCGCGCGCCGACCATTCGGCAAGTTCTGCATCAGGCAAAACAACACACGGATAAATTTTTACCATGTCCGGCCTAAACCGAGGGTCGCCGAACAGCAGCTTGAATGACTCTAAATCGTCTTCAATACTTGCACCCGGCTGGCCCGGCATGATGTGCACATCAACTTTTAATCCCGCCGTTTTGCATAACGCAATCGCTTGTTCCGCATCAGCGACTGTCGTGCCGCGTTTGGTTAAACTCAAAACTCTGTCGTTGATTATTTGCAAACCAAGTTCAACGCGAGTCACGCCGAGTTTACGCAAGTGGATGACTTCTTTCGTCTTGATCCAATCCGGTCTTGTCTCAATCGTCAATCCGACGATACGATAATCAGCCGTCTCATTCGCAACTTGGGCAAGATTTAACTCATCCGCCACTTGCTCAATTTTCGAGTCCCCCTCTCTTTGATAAAGAGAGGGGGTAGGGGGTGAGTTGGGGTTGAGGGCGTTCGCCGCTTCAAAACATCTCGTTACAAACCATTCGCGATATTCTTGCGTGTACGCCGACCACGTTCCGCCTTTTATTATCAGTTCGATTTTATTTGCACGATGTCCGTTTCTTTCCAGCACTTCAACTCTTTGTTTCACTTGTTCATACGGATCAAACTCCAAACTCAAAGCACGCGCCGCAGCAGGTTCCGTCGACAGATAGCTTTTCGGCATCCGGACCTCGGTCGGACAATAAACGCAGCGCCCTGGGCAGGGGAATGGCTTGGTCAAAACTGTAATCGGCGCAACGCCGCTATCAGTCCGCACGTCTTTGACGCGCATGGCTTTTTCCAGTTTTTCATCGCGGACAAAACCTTCTTCCACCAACTCACGATATGCAGTCCAAAGCTGCTGCGAAGTTGGGAAGGCGTAGGCGGTGTTCTTCAGATGTTTGCGCGCAACTCGTGTCAGCTCGATTCTATCCGCGCAACCCAAAACAGAAGCATCTTTTAAGATGTCTTTGGCGAGTTGTTGCGGGGGAGTGGGCTGCATTGGTTATTGGTGTTTGGTTATTGGTTATTGACCTGTTATAGTGTCACCCATGATGATGCAAAATGACATAAGACGCAAGCTATCGCGAGAAGTCGCTGATTTTTACGAAAAAGAAGGCGCGGCGTTTAGTTCCAAGCGTACTAAGTCTTGGAATGTTATGAATTTGCTGTCCAAGCGTCTCAAGCCCGGAGATTTACTCGTCGATGTTGGCGCGGGCAACGGTCGTTTGGCTGATGTACTGCCGAGTGACGTCAATTATTTAGGTATTGAGCCGTCCGGCGCGTTGCGCGATGAAGCTCGCGGTAAAAAAATGATTCCCGACGCTCTGCCTAAGCTCAAACTCAAAGATAACAGCGCGGACGTTGTCGCCTGCATCGCTGTTTTGCATCACATTCCGTCAAAAGAATTACGAGACGAGTCAATTGCCGAGTTGCATAGAATCCTAAAGCCAGGCGGAGCGATGTTGATCACCGTTTGGAATTTGCGTGCAAAACGTTTTTGGTCTTGGAATAATTTCATGCATGCATGGCTGCGTTTTGTTGGAGTTGGCGGAGGCGAACCGGGAGACTTGTATTATGTTTGGAAAGCCAGCGGAACATCGGAGAATCGTTACGTGCATGCGTTTACACTGAAAGAATTTCAAAAGATATTTAAGGCTGAACAGTGGAAGATTGAAAATATCGGAGCATATGATCGCGACGGTTGGTGTCATTGGTTTAATGGCAGGAATTTGGTGGCGATAGTCACTAGAAAGTAGAAACTTGAAACTGGAAACTAGAAAGAGCAATTAAGTTATCAAAAAGAGCTGACTTTGCAGTCAGCTCTTTCTAGTTTCCAGTTTCTACTTTTACATTGTCGGGGCCGGTGCCGGAGCTGCTGCGTGAGCTGCTTTGAGAGCATCCTTCAAACCCTTGCCTGCCTTAAATTTAGGCACGGTGACCGAAGGGATCTGAATCTTTTGGGTCGGATTTTGCGGGTTAACTCCCATGCGGCCTGCGCGCTTTTTGGCCAGGAACTGTCCAAAACCGGCAATTGTCACATCTCCGCCGCTTGTAAGCTCACCCGTGATGGTGGCAACTAGACATTCGATCATGTCTTCGGCTTGTTTTTTGGTAACACCGACTTTTTCGGCAACTACATTGATTAATTCCGCTTTGTTCATACAAGTATGATTATGAATGAATTAGTCCGTCCGCGTTCCGATGTCGGACAGCAAACGGTAGCGTTAAAGGAAGTATAGCATTATTGTGCTTATATATCAACAAATTCACGTATTTGAATCAAGTCCAAGACCTGACGGGTATCAAGATTGATGGTCAGAGCAAGGCCATTTACCTCCGCTGTGCCTTTGTCCAAAAGCTCGTATGGAGCTTCTGTAAGGTCTAAAAATCGCTTAATAGAGCTATTTTTTTCAAATCCAATAACAGAATCTTTTAACCCTATCATCCCGATGTCGGTTAAATATCCGGTACCATTGACCAGGATTTTAGCGTCATTTGTGGGCACGTGGGTGTGGGTTCCGTACATCAGAGTCGCGCGGCCATCCACATATTGTCCAAAGGCCATTTTTTCGCTCGTCGCCTCTGCATGCAGGTCGATTATCACGATCGGACTTTCGGCATTGTTGGCTTTATTGTCATTGCGAGCGAAGTCCGACGGAGCGCGGCAATCTTGACCGCTAATATTCTTCCAAATCCTGTCAAAAGCCAGAAAAGGGGATGATGCCTCTTGTGACATAAAAAGTCTGCCTTGCAAATTGACGATTGTAATCGGCACGCCTTTGATGGCGAGCGTCATGAATCCCTTGCCTTGCAAGCTGGGATCAACGTTCGCCGGACGGATCAGTCGATTAGACCAGTTTGCATCTGATAGTAATGGAGCGCCTTGCTGATTTTCCCAAACATGGTGCCCGGACGTAAAAGCGTCGACTCCGCCCTCGACAAGTTCGTCCAATGTCTTTGCTGTGATCCCGCGGCCGTGCGCCAGATTTTCAACATTCGCGATGGTCAGATCCGCATTGAATCTTTTTTTGAGTTCAGGCAGTTTTGCGATCAGTGCTCTGCGTCCTATTTTGCCCACGATGTCGCCGAATAAAAGTATTGTTGCTTGGTTTGTATCCTGAATGAAATTGAAGGACATAACGTTGACCGTATCAGTCAAATAGTCTTTAATGTTTATTGCAATCAATCGAGGAGGTGGAGGATGGATCGATATCTGCAGTTGGTATTTGAATATCAGGGCACGACGGAGGAGTTCGTCGCGTTTCTGAAATCTCGTAAGAGGCAGGCGGAACTGGAGGGTTTTATGGCCAGTCTGATGACTAAGCCGGCCAAGCGCCGGTTGGCGCAGATCCACATCGCCAACAGTCTCGAAGTCTTTAGGGCAGAAGCGCAGCTGCCATCCTTGTTGATCAAAGATCCGCATCTCGTGGACAGGTGGATTGCTTTGCTGCACGAGATGTTGTGCTTCATCGCACCGAACGGCTGGGTGTTTCTCAAAATCGCGCGTGATTCCATGAAGCGTATCGCGCGAGTCACGAACGGCTGGCGCATGAACGTTGCGTACGCAAAACTCGTACGTCCGCATGAAGACCAAACGAATCCATGTGAGTCTTCCGTTTCTCTTGCCTTCCCCAACTGACGGGAAGGATTTTTTTATTCGCCTCTTCTGCAAGTCACGAAGTGGCTTACACATTAGGCGACACAAACTTTGGAGTGCCGCAGTTTGTGTCTAGTCGGAGAATTGATCTCCATGAGTGCACCTTACGTCGCCGTGGCGACCGGTTGCGTGACGCTTATTCGTTGTGCCTGATCGAGTCCCAATAAGCAGGGTACTCGGGCGTGTCTTGAAAGACTATTTCGCCGTGGCGATTGAACGTGTAAGATCGGACTTTTCTTTTTTTGGAATCGTCTCGCTCAACACGATCTTCATCTGACAAGTTGTTGTATACTTTCTGACCATTTTCTTTTTGTATTTTTTCTGACATGACTCTCCTTTAAAGAGTTGTTGTTTACGAGCAAAGTCAGCGACAATGCTCAAGGTTAAGATTACGCAGTTTCTAAGTTCCGGTCAAATCAAAACCCCCCATAGCTTTAGCGGAGGGGGGGGGTTGAGTTCACTTTCTCTCCTCCTAAGTGAAAAAAGCGAATCGGATTTTCCCATCTTCCGGACAGGCATGGCGGAAGATGGTATCGCTGACAGTTCAGCGAATAAATGAAACTATCATAAACAGAAAAATATGTCAAGAGGGGATGGACCATTCGTACATCGCGTACATAACGTACATCGCGTACATAACGTGTTCGGAAAAAGCATGATAATATTGCTTATTTTAGCCAAATAATCATGTTTCAATTGGTTTTTGACGTTAGGCACGCTATGCACGTGATGTACGTTATGTACGTTTGTGTAGCGGAACCCTTGACAAAACCGTCGTTTTTTGTTAGTGTCATTGATTCTCTGAAGACCGCGAAAGCTGGTTTTCGAGGTTTGCAGAGGATGTAGACCCTGCGGCTACCGTCGATGACGGAACCGCAACGAGGAGGCGAACTATGTGCTCTTTGAAACGACTTTTGAAGCGACTATTCGACGACCTGCGGTTCATCAAGAACTACAAACCCGGCGACCCGGTCCCACGAGACGCGAACCTGCGCAGAGCCACATGGCTGGTGGAGATGTGTTGGTTTGTGGGGTTCATCGCAACCTTGATTCTGACGGTCGCGGTGATGGACACTGCTCTTATCGTCATCGGTTTCAAGATCGGACCCTGGGTCCTCCATACGACCGGAGGCTTCGGCGTTATGGTAGTTGGTGTCTGTCTGATCAGCTCGAGCTTTTTCGCCATGATGTATATACTCAACGGCTACAGTGATCGCTCACTCGCGGGAAGGTACAACGCGCACATTATCAAGCGAGAGCTGGCCAAGATGAACGATTCCGGCTCCGGTCCTTCCGCCCCGACGAGTTCATCCGGTTCCGACGTGTCGCGTGTCGCGTGTCACAAGTCGCATTGCAACGACTCCGGCGGCGACTACGGATTCTGTGCGCTGCCCGCCTGAGAAGCACATTCAAGACTAAAGAGTCGCGAAGCACGATGCGTCAGACGCAAATTACCTGACCTTCTTGCACTTCGCGTCGCGAGCTTATCTCGCGTGTTCCCGGTAGAGTCTATCCGACCGGGCGGATGCAAAAACCCCCGGAGCAAACCTTGCAACGGGGATCTTTTTTTTCTTTAATTTTTCTGCTACATGTTACGTGCTACATGTTCCATGATGTGCGTCTATTTATTATCGTTCTCCCAAGCCAGTTTAAATAATGCCAGCATCGTATCCGCTAAAATTTTGTTTTCAATTAACACGCAAATTCGTTTGCCTTTGTATGTTGAAAGTGCAACTCTATCTTTGTAAATGATCACATCTCCCTCAAAATTAAGGTCTTTGCGGGTTATGCGTTTGTGCTTTGTGAGTTTGCGGTATGTGTGCGGCAAATTGGCGATCGACATCATATCTATACTGATGTTGAGCCTGTCCATCTGCTCCTTGTACGGTTTCAGCTCATCGCTTGTAAGAGCGGTTTCCGCCATATCCTCATTTGACAAATTATACATTTTTTCAGGTTTGCACTTTAAGATGTCGTTGAATTGACTGATATAGCCCTCCATCCCTTCGTACATTTTTACAACAGGCTTTTCGCCGTTTTCCATCAATTTTAATTCGTTGGTGATTACCTTGATCTCGCGCACCGTTGCTTCCATTGATTTTAATTTCGCCTCTGCATACGAGCGCAATCTCTCCGGCGACTCTGCGGCGAAATATGTTTTTTTACCTTTTTGCACCGAGGTCATCATGCCTTGTTTGATGAGCGACTCGATGGCCATATAGGTCGTTTGACGCGAAAGTTTTGTTTTGGAGCTAATCTCCAAAACCGTGCTTTGACCAAGTTCCAAGGTGGTCAAATAAGTTTTGATTTCGCTTTCCAAAAATCCGAGCGATTTAAAAACGGATACCATATTTTTCATACAAAACTATTATAACAACAATAGCTATCATTAACAATGTCATCTCGACCGTAACGAAGTGAAGTGGAGAGATCCCTTACTTTAACTGTTCAACTGTATTAAAAGGGATTTCTCCACTACGTTCACGTTCGTTCACTTCGGTCGAAATGACAGTCGAGTTACTTTACCGCGCGTACTCGATAACTCTCGTTTCACGAATGATCGTGACTCTGATTTCGCCCGGGTATTTAAGTTCCGCTTCGATTTTGGCGGCAATCTCGCGCGCCAGGTTTGTGGTCGCAAAATCATCCATTGCTTTGGGATTCACGAACACGCGAATCTCGCGGCCGGCTTGAATGGCGTAAACTTTTTCTACGCCTTCAAAACTTGTGGCAACGGCTTCCAATTCTTCCAAACGTTTGACGTACAATTCGAGAGAATCTTTGCGCGCGCCCGGCCTTGCGCCGCTGATGGCGTCTGCAGCTTTAACAATGACAGCTTCGAGCGTTTTGGGTTTGTCTTCGTGGTGTCCGATGCTTTGATACCAAATCTCTTCCGGCATTCCAAACTTTTTTAAAATCTGTACGCCAAGCTCCGGATGTCCGCCTTGCAGATCGTGGTCAACGGCTTTGCCGATGTCATGGAACAAGCCGCCTTTTTTGCAAACTGCGACATTCGCGCCCAGCTCCTCGCCCAACGTTGCGGCGATAAGTGAAACCTCCATTGAGTGTTGTAAAATATTTTGTCCGTACGAAGTGCGATATTTAAGTCGTCCGAGAATCTGCACGAGTTTTGGATCGATTCCGGCCATGGAGATGCCAACTTGGAACAAAGCGTCTTCGCCGGATTTTTTGATGTCCAACGCCAAATCTTTTTTGGCTTCGTCAACCGCTTCCTCAATGCGTCCAGGATGAATACGTCCGTCAGAGATCAGTTTATCCAAAGCTCGTTTGGCGACTTGACGTCGAATCGGAGAGAAGCCGGAAATCGTCAGCATGTTCGGCGTTTCGTCAATGATCAGTTCGCAGCCGGTCAAAAGCTCGATCGCTTTGATATTGCGACCCTCGCGGCCGATGACGCGGCCTTTCATTTCGTCGCTTGGGAGTTCGACATTGGTCGTTGTCGTCTCAACTACGTGGGACGCGGCCAGACGCTGGACTGCAACGGCCAAAATATTTTTGGCTTTGCGATCAATTTCGTCGGATTCCATCTGTTCCAGCTTGCGTACGCGGCTCATGAGCGTGTCCTGACTCTGTTCTTCAACCAATGACAAAAGACGGTCGACGGCTTGCTGTTGCGTCAATCCCGCGACCTCTTCGAGTTTGCGACTCTCTTCGAGTTTAAGCTCGTCTATCTGTTTTTCTTTTTCAATTAGAGCCGAATTTTTTGTCTCCAAACCCTTTTTGATCTCATCCATCTCAAGCATCTTTGTGCCAAAAGCGGTTTCGCGTTCGACCAAAGCAGCTTGCTGTTTTTTTAATTCCTCCTGCGTCTGCTTCTCCTCGCGACGCGCTTCCTCGATTACTTTGATGGCCTTGTCCTTGGCGCGGACCATGATGTCCTGCTCTTTGGCTTCGGCATCTTTTAACAACTTTTCGGCCTTAGATTCGGCCTCGGACAATGTGAGCTTTGCTTTAGCTGCTTTATCCGAATATACAAATGCTGCGACGATCGCTCCCGCTGCTGCGCCGAGGATCAATGCGATAACATAAAACATAGCGTTTCAATCGCATGGCAAAAGTCTTGTTCTATTAAACAATTGATCACGATGCCGTGATTTTAGTACCAATTCCTGAAAAAGCCGTAAGGTTTTGGGCTAAGATTAGCATGAAATTAAAGTCGAAATCCGTAAACGTCCAAAGTGTGATCAGCTGATAAGACCTTGCCATCCGATTCATTACAATTATTAATGACTGACGAGAGTAGGATAGCAAATTGCGGGCCTTCTGACAAGCCCCCTTGTCATTCTTGTGTATGCGAGAATCGATCTGGTTTTGTCATCCTCGAGCGTAGTTCGACGACGTAAAGTCGCGTGGCGACCACGTCGCTTTACGCGAAGACCCGGGGATCCAATAAGATATTAAATTCAACTTGAAGGATCTTTTTACGTTACTTTTCATAACTGAACAAGTAACCCCGCCTACGCTAAAGCTATGGTGGGCACCGCAAAAGGTTTCGGGGACAAAAAACTCGCTTCTTTCTATGTAGCTGCTCATTTCATGTGAGCCGCTCAAAATTTTTGTCCCCGAACCCCCACGAGATACAAAGTGGCTCACTAAAAGTTTTGGTAGGGTCTTTTTTAAAAAATCAGTAAAAAAAGAAGCCCCGGATGGGCTAAGTAGTCGGCAGTGTCTTTGTGGCTGTCTTGGCTTTGCTCGCTTCGAGCTCGGCAAGAGCTTGCTCTGCCTCGGTCATTTCGTCGTGCGCTTGGACGATGATCGCCGCTTCGCGGGCTTGCTCGTCCGTCAAAACGCGTTCCTGCAACTTCACTCGCAGACGTTCGACTTCCGTCGCGCCCGCAGCAACGCGGTATCGCAGCGGCGGTAGTGTTGCTGTCAGCGCTTGCTCCGCATCCCCGCGTCTTCTCTCCGCCGCTTCGCGACGACGTGCGTGGTAGAGGGGGAGAAAGAACTCGCGTGACGCGAGAGCTGTTGCGATTGTTAGGGTAAGATAAAACGAGCACAGATGCATCAGCGTCAGGGCGCCCATCTCTGCCGTTAGCGTCCTTGGTATCGAACCTAAAAGAGATAAAGCTGCAAGTAAACCTGTTTGAACGAACAGGAATACGATGAGAAGAAAGAAGTTGCGTCTCTCTTTTTGTTTGGAGATGTATAGCAAGAACTCCTTTCGAATGCTTGTCTCGCGTAGCAGGAAGAATTCTCGGAAGAGCGTGGGGCGATCTCCGTGTAATATCCGGCGGATGTACGCCATGATACCTACAACTAAGATGGGAGTGATGATGCTAAAAATCAAAGAGAAGATGAAACAGAAAGTGCCCAATGGCAGATGTGCAAGTATCAATCCCAGGGAGCTTTTTGGGTCGGCCTGGCGACCTGTAGAAAACGCCCACCAGTATGAACAAAAAGCGATGACTATTGCCAAGCAACCCGCATAAGGGTAATAGCTGTGGCTGTATCCTTTATTTGTCAGCATCTTCAAATCCTTCGCAGATGTCCAAGGTTCGAGTTGGTGGGATTTGTGTATCAAGAATAGGTGGGAAAGTCAATGAGTTGATGAGCCTAACTCACTCTAACTCTCCCTTACTCAAGGGAGAGAACCGCATCATCCTCGTGTTTGTGAGTGATTCAGTTTCCGTCAGAACCCTCTCTTGGGTAAGAGAGGGCAGGGTGAGTTAGGCTGTGCTTCGCTAGTCTACCGAAGCAAAAAAAGAAGCCCCAAATGGGCTAAGTAGTTTGCGTGGAGGCTTTGGTTTTGGCCGCTTCTAGCTCGGTAAGAGCTTGCTCTGCCTCGGTCATTTCGTCATGCGCTTGGATGATGATCGATGCTTCGCGAGCTTGCTCGTCCGTCAAAACGCGTTCCCGCAACTTCACTCGCAGACGTTCGACTTCCGTCGCGCCCGCAGCAACGCGATATCGCAGCGGCGGGAGCGTTGCTGTCAGAGCTTGTTCCGCAGCCTTGCGTCTTCTCTCCGCCGCTTCGCGACGACGAGCGTGGTAGAGGGGGAGAAGAACAGGCGCGCCGATGATCTCAGATATTCGACGTATGTAGAGATAAGGGTAGCTCAGCAGAACGATTGCGACGAATAGCCATTCAATTGGTTTGAATGGCCGTGCGAATCTCACTGAACCGATCATCGCTACCCAGAGCATGGGTACGGTCCATTTATAGAAAAATGGTAGTCGCGCTGCACACTCTCTTCTCGTGTTTTTCTCCAGGAGTAGCAGAAACTCGCGGCCATAGGTGCTGCTCTTGTTTGGTTTCAGCACCTTGACTAGACGCCCTACAACACCAGAGAAGTTCACCGCAAGTACACTCACTAGTAATGCGATGATAATTGCGATGTATTCAGTGAGCCATAGCTGTAGGACAAGGTTAGTGGCAAAGATCAGCATGAATAGCAGGGCTGATTTTTCAAAACCACTCAGTAGGCCTGTATCGATTTTCATCTCAAGATTCCTCCGTAGGTATCCAAGGTTCAAGGTTGATGAGGTTTGGTGTATCAAGAATCAGTGGGTAAGTCAATGAGTTTATAAGTTGGAAAACCTCTGTCGCGTCGGACGCGACATCTCCTTTATCAAGGAGAAGTTGCTAAGCAACTTTGTTACTCGGTTAACTAACCCCTTGGCAAAGGGGCAGGGGTTTACGGATGCTTAACCAACCACTCCCTAGGTAAAGGGAGGCAGGAGGGTCCTCGGATGCTCACAACCTCCTCGCATCCTCAACCTTAAACTCTCCTACTCTCGTCCTACGCAGTTCCGTCAAATATGCCCCGCAACCCAATTTTTCGCCAAAATCGTGCGCCAAAGATCTGATGTATGTACCGGATGAACAGGATACGCGGAATTTGACGTCCGGCCAGTTAAAATCCAAAAGTTCAATTTCACTGATGTTTATTTGCTTGGAAGGACGCAGGTGCTCAACGTCTTCACCGCGGCGCGCAAGCTCGTACAGCTTTTGACCATTAACTTTTTTTGCAGAATAAGCCGGAGCTTTTTGCAAGTAACCGCCTTTGAAACTGAGAAGCTCATTCAAAACCTTATCTAGAATCATAAGCGTTCCATTTTTTTTGTCATCCTTGGACGCAACGTAGTGGAGATCCGAGGATCCATCCGATTCTGGATTCTCGCCTGCGCAAGAATGACAATTATATTTGGTGATTTGACCGGTGAGGTCATAAGTATCCGATGTCGCGCCGAGACGTGCCGTTGCTTCGTATGTTTTGTCCAAACCGACGTAATTTGAGAGTTCTTTCGTTGCCTTGCCCACGGCTACAATCAAGAGTCCGGTCGCGAACGGGTCTAAAGTGCCCGCATGACCGACTTTTTTAGTGTTATAAATTCGACGCACCCTATCAACCACGTCGTGCGAAGTGATGCCCGCGGGCTTGTCTATAAGCAGGATTTTGGAGAGTTGTTCTTGGACTGTCATGAGAGGAGGATGCCACGTTTTGGCACAGTGGTCGAGGCCTAACTCACTCTAACTCTCTCTTACCCAAGAGAGAGCACCGCATCATCCTCGTGTTGTTGGTTTGTCAGAACCCTCTCTTGGGTAAGAGAGGGCAGGGTGAGTTAGGCTGCATGACAACGACGCTCCTTGACATTTTTGGCTAATTTCCGTATATTATCCGCCATACGTCCCTCCGTCAGAAAGATGGGGCGGAGCTCATGACGCTCGGGTCTGGTAACCTGACGCTGGCGCTTAATCACCTTTTGTCATTCCGAGCGAAATGCCCAAACTAAAGGCATGTAGCCGAGGAATCCCTTGTTTAACAGTGCGAAAAGGGATTTCTCCACTTCGCTTTAACGCTTCGGTCGAAATGACAGAGGACAACTCATAATTGATTTGTATGTTGATGATTCGTTTAACCCGGGTGGGTAAGAAAAAGCAGCCTGAATATCGCTTTATTGTGTCAGAAAAAGCTCGTGATCCATGGGGTAAGGCCACGGAGATTCTTGGCAACATGAACCCGCGCACCAATCCCGCCACAGTCACGCTTAAGAAAGATCGCGTAGAATACTGGATTTCCAAGGGTGCTCAATGCTCTGAAACGGTCTGGAATATATTGGTTGATCAGGGCGTGGTAAAAGGCGACAAGCGCAAGGTTGTATCCATCTCCAAAAAACGCGCTGCAAAAGCAGAGAAAAAGGCTTAAATAAAGGTAAAAAGAGGTGTTATGCCTCTTTTTTGTTTTGACAGGGGCCATAAAAAGTGCTATCATATTCCCAACTTATGGTTGAAGATGCCGGCCGAAGTTGCACAATTAATTGATAATTTAGATGTAATTCGCATCTTGGGTTACAAAAAGTTTATCCGTTCCTGTGTCACGTGCCTTGCTCAAGCAAGCTCGGGGAGCAGGTCGGATTGTTCAGAGCCGATATGGCAGAACAGTTTAGGGACCAGCAGTTTATCGAGTTCGTTGTTAAGTCCATCGTCAACCATCCGGATGACGTGAAGACCGAACGCACTGTCGACGAGCGCGGCGTGCTCATAACCCTCCACATCAATCAGGAGGACATGGGATACGTCATCGGCCGCCAGGGCCAGACCGCACGTGCCTTGCGCATTTTGCTCAAGATCGTCGGCGCCAAAGAAAATGCCCGCGTTAACCTCAAGGTTTTTGAACCTGAGAACGCCCGCATGGCGCACCAGGAATCTCGCCGCAAAACAACAGGCAGCGAAGAGAAACCCGAAGCTCAACTGGTCTCGGATCAGGACATTGCTGATTTGGGAATATAAAAATCAATTAACAATTAAGAATTAACAATTAGCAATTCTTAATTGCAAAAAAGCCGCTCGGAGTTTTCCGGGCGGTTTTGATTTAAGTGGACGTCAAGCCTTAAACATGACAGAATTGAGTTTGATATGATGAAAAATAAAAAGATTGCCGCGGCTCGACAAAAGGTCTCGCCTCGCAATGACAAGATGCTGCAAGTCGACGTGCTGACTTTGTTTCCCGAAATGGTTGACGCTTATTGCAATGCGTCGATTCTTGGGCGTGCGCAAAAAAATAAACTTCTCAAAGTCAAAGCGCATCAGCTGCGCGATTGGGCGATAGATGAACACGGTCATGTTGATGACCGTCCTTACGGCGGCGGCGCGGGGATGGTGATGCGCGTGGAGCCTTTTTATAATGCGCTTAAACAACTTCATGTCATTCCTGCGCAGGCGGGAATCCAGAAAAATAAACAAAAACAAAATCGGATGGATCCTCGGGTCTCGTCGGACTCGCCCAAGGATGACAAGAAAAAGACCAGGGTTATTTTGTTATCTGCCAAAGGCAAAGTGTTTACGCAAAAAGATGCCAAGCGTCTTAGCAGATATGATCGTTTGGTTTTTTTATGCGGACGTTACGAAGGCGTTGATGAACGTGTTGCAACAAAACTCGCGGACGAAGAAATTTCTATCGGCGAATACGTGATGACGGGCGGTGAACTTGCGGCGATGGTAATCACCGACGCAGTTGCACGTCTCCGTCCCGGAGTTTTGGGCGCGGAAGCATCGCTTGATGAAGAATCTTGGAGTGATGGCGTGACAAAAGAATATCCGCAGTACACGCGCCCTGAAGTTTTTAATAAATGGAAAGTCCCGAAAGTTTTGCTTTCGGGCGATCATGGGAAAATAGCGGAGTGGCGGAAGGGGGCCTGACTATCGTCTCTTTTTCGTCTTACCAAAAAACAATGTTGTCGCGGCGAGGGTTCCGAGAAAGCCGAAGATCATCATCATTCGCAGAAGTGTGTTGTAGCCATAAAAATATGCGACAAAACCTCCGATCGCAGTAACCGCCGCGAGTGATAAAGCTGAAATCAAAGAGTGTAAATTTTTTAAACTGTTGAGATATTTATTCGGCGCGTGATCATTGGCGAGCCATGTCCAAGCCGGATACATCAAGCCGTAACCCAGACCGAGAACGATCTGAGCCAGCATGACTTGCGACATGTCGGTTGAATACGCATAGGCAACGGGAACGAGCGTGATTACAGCAGAACCGAAAAACAAACCGGCCTGTGCGCGTTCCATTGTTTTTGCGTGGTGCATGTAAGACGAAAAGATCCAACTAAAACCCGCTTGCGCAAAAAGATAGATGGCCACCGCAACTGCAATGGACATTAAATTCGCGCCGCTGATTTTATCCGTCAAAAACAGCGCCAAAATCGGCATCATCAATCCATATGATCCGCTGGTCAGTATCTCGCTGACTAAAAGTGCAATGATTCTAAGGGGCAACATAGTCAATTATGAATTAAGAATTATGAATTATGAATGAGATGACACGATCCAAAATTCTTAATTCTTAATTTTTAATTCTTAATTGTTAGGTTATGCCGTTGTTGAATTCCAAATCTCCAATAAAGCGAGACGAGCAGAATGGCGGCGAGCAGGACTGTGACGTTGAGATAAAATAAAAGCGCCGGGATACCTTGTTGATCTGCAATGAATCCGCCGACGAGTGCCATGCCAGCTGCGAGCAGTGTACTGAGAGTGCTGTAACGATCAAAACCGGAAGCGGAATCAAAAGAGCAGCTTTTGTCCATCAAGCGCGACCAAGCCGGTCCGCAAAACGCGATGCCGACGCCGTATAAAAGTTCGATGACGTAAACATCTATCATGTCGCGAGAAAGCAGATACAAAAAAGGTACCAGAACGACGAATGCCGAACCAAACCAAAGAATATTTTGCGTACGCCAGCCGGAAGTGTCGTTTTTGGAATAGAGTTGGGAGAAAGGTCGCAGCACGCCGACGGTTGCAAGATAAGTTGCTTCGGCGATACCGACGGTTAAAAGATTTGCGCCGGGAATGCGATCCAATAAAAATAAAGCAAAAATAGGCGTCAGCAATCCGAATGCCGTGAGATAAAACATGTCGCCTGTCGCAAGTGTGCGTAACCAACGGAACATGGGAGTATTATAGCATATCGGCCGACCGGACCCTCTATCCGTCCCTCGCCATTAACTTATGCTCGGGACACTTTTCCCCCGTCAGACGAGGGAAAGGAGTTGATAGGTTATATGGTTATTCCGTAGAGACGCCCTCGGAGGGCGTCTCTACGACAAACAAACAAACAAACAAACAAATTAACTGCCTTTCCCCTGTTCGACGGGGGAAAGGCCCCCCGCAATGTTATCAAAATGAGGGGGTGGATAGAGGGTGTTCGGTCGTTGTACCTTGTACGTCGTACGTGGTACCTTGTACGTCGTTTATGTCCAAAGGTACTCTCGAAGTCATCGTCGGATGCATGTCTTCCGGCAAAAGTGAGGAGCTCATTCGTCGTCTTAAGCGCGCGACTATCGCCAAACAGTCGGTTGTAGTCTTTAAACCAGGCGTTGACAGCCGTGGCGAGAAATTGGTCATCGCATCGCGCGACGGTCGACTCTTTGATGCCATCCCCATCGACGAACCGCAGAATGTTTTTGATCATTTGCAAGATGAACATTGCGTGGTCGCATTCGACGAAGCGCAGTTTTTACCGGAATCGACGCTTGATGTCATTCGTCAACTTCTAGACAGAGGCGTGCGTGTATTGATCGCCGGTCTGGACACTGATTTCCGCGGCGAACCGTTCGGCGTCATCCCTCAACTTATGGCCGAAGCAGATTCCGTAACAAAATTAACTGCAGTCTGTGTCCGTTGCGCGCAACCTGCCATCAGAACTCAACGTTTGATAGACGGCCAGCCCGCGCCATACAACTCGCCGCGCATCGTCGTCGGCGGAGACGAGATGTACGAAGCGAGATGCAGGAGCTGCCACAGCGTGCCGCGCGATTGACGTCTTTTTTGATGCATTTGACACAGCCTAACAACTGTTCTATTTTTGTTCTGTAAGATACTAACGTACATCACGTGCATGACGTACATAGCGTACATCGCGTGGTAAGAAAAATTTTATGAAGATAGAGAGGTTTGAAGATATTGTGGCTTGGCAGCTTTCGCGTGAGTTAGTCGGGCGTGTTTATAGAACAATGAGAGATTGTCGCGATTATAGTTTTAGAGATCAGTTGCAGCGTGCGGTTTTATCGATCATGAATAACATAGCTGAAGGGTTTGATAGAGGCGGTAACAAGGAATTTATATATTTTCTTAAAATCGCTAAAGGATCATGCGCTGAAGTCCGTTCAATGTTGTATGTAGGTTTAGATCAGCGCTACTTAAATGAAGAGAATTTTGATCAGATGTTTTCTCTAACAGTACGAATTAGCCAAATCATTCTACGTTTTTCGCAGTCGCTCCATTAACGTTATGTACGTGATGTACGCTATGTACGTGATGTACGTTACCCCCGCAGTATGTACCAAAACATCAATGAGCCGATCGAGGTTGTTGTATTGTTCAACGGCAAACGCGTTGAGCCGGTGTTTTTTAAATGGGGAAATCGGCAATATAGGGTCAAACGCGTCAATCTTGTTCACACGGAACGGCAGGGGAGAGACAAGCAATATATCTTCTCCGTCTCCGATGAGGCGAATGCGTTTCGCTTGCGATTTTCGACAGAGACGCTTAAGTGGACGCTGGAGGAAACGGCTAGCTTATAACGTACCTAACGTACATGACGTACATGACGTACATCGCGTGTAGGAACGTTATGCACGTTAAGTACGTTATGAACGCGATGTACGTCATGCACGCTATGTACGCTCATGTCGACATGAACTCCTATTTTGCTTCCGTGGAACAGCAGGCAAATCCGCATTGGCGCGGACGCCCGCTGGGGGTTTGTGCGTATTTGCACAAGAACGGTTGTGTGATTGCGGCTTCGATAGAAGCGAAAAAGAGTGGAGCAAAAGTCGGTATGTCGCTCGACGAATGTCGAAGCGCTTGTCCTGACATGGTGTTCGTGCAAAACGACCCGCCAAAATATCGCGCCGTCACATCACGCGTGTTCGCTTTGTTTCACGAACTTACCGACAGAGTCGAGCACTACTCGATAGATGAAGCTTTTCTTGATTTGACGGGATGGTATCGCGACGAAGCGGAAGCGGCGTGGGCATTGTGCAAAACGCGTTTGCGCATTCAGCGCGAAATAGGGGATTGGCTCAAATGTTCGATTGGCATAGCGCCGTCAAAATTTTTGGCCAAGCTGGCGTCGGATTTGGAAAAGCCTAACGGGCTGGTAATTATCAATCAAGAAAATTTGGATGACATTCTTGCGAAATTGGAAGTCGAAAAAGCTTGGGGTATCGGCTCGCGCATTCGCAGGCGGCTGAATAAGCTTGGTATCTATACTTTGATGGACCTTAAGCGTTATCCCGTCGGTAACTTGATGCAGGTTTTGGGTAAAGCTGGTTGGATGTGGCACGAACGTTTGTGCGGTCGTGACGTGGATCGTCTCGAACAAGCGAATGAACGTCCTCCGAAGTCGATCGGGCATTCCTTCTGCGTACCGAAACAAGCCAACCGTACAACGTACAACGTACCACGTACGACGTCGCTCATCCCAACCGTCGCTCGTCCGAAACGTGGTACGTTGTACGATGTACGTAGTACGATCCTTGCCATCCTCATCCGTCTTGCAGAACGCGCCGGTCGGCGCTTACGGTCATTCGGGCTTTTGACGCGCAGCATGACGGTCGAAGTGGGCGTGCATGACGTACATCACGTGCATAGCGTACATAGCGTGGCGACGGTTTGTTTTGGCGAGGCGGTGAGTGATGTTTTTTCTTTGGCTCATGGAGCAACTCAATTATTGGAATCTATTTGGGACGGTAAATCTCAAGTCATGTTTTTGGCGGTGACGCTGAATGATCTCGTACCGCCGAACGGACAGCTCCCTCTGTCTGCCTCTTTCTGTCATTCCGACCGAAACGGAGTGAAGTGGAGGAATCCCTCTTATAACAATCAAACTGTTGAACAAGGGATTACTCGGCTGCGTGCCTTGAGTTTGGGCACTACGCTCGGAATGACAAATAAGAGGGTGCAGGAAGCATCGCATGCAGTCGATGCTATACGCGACCGCTATGGCGAGGAGTCGATTGTTTTTGCAAGCATGTTGGGACTGTCCAAAGACTATGCGCCGGACAGGATCGGATTTAGGAAAACAGAAGGCGTGGATATCAATTAAACGACAGTTGCCCGTCGTCATGCGATTGAACGTATTCAATTTCGGGCGGCTGATTCAGCACGTGGTCAAAATAATGCGCAATGTCGTCGTTGGGTTTTAACTGCCAGGATGTGATGGGATTTAAAAGATGCAAGCCTTCAAAAGTTCTGCATCTGCTTAAAGCGACGTAAACTTGGCCTGCTGCAAATGCACCTCGACCAAGGTCTAAAGTTATTTTATCAAATGTCTTGCCCTGACTTTTGTGGATGGTGACCGCCCAAGCGAGTCTCAACGGGATTTGTTTAAAGCTGCCGACTTGTTCCTGTTCAAGCTCGCCGGTTTTTTTGTTGAATTTGTTGCGATGTACGTTCCAGGTATAAGCATCGATAACAGTCTCCTCGTCTTTGTCGTCCAGTTTGACGATGACTGTCGGATTTTCTTTGTCGCCGCCAAAACCAAACACCCAACCTAAGCTGCCGTTCACAAATCTGCCCTTGCTGTCGTTGGCGATGCACATTACGCGCGCTCCAACCTTTAAAACCAGCGTCTGATCCGTTGGCATGTCTTTTTCTTGAAATTTGCCCTGCACCTCGCTGTCAAACTTGTGTCCCGGCGTTTTAAGCTTGCTCAGTCTCGTTTGGTTGATCACGTCAGCCGTCTCGTTGATAGGCGTCAATAGTATGGCATCTTCCGGCGGGGCGTCGTTTATCATGCGGCTGTTCACTTTTGTCAGCTGTTCATTCGTGATGTTGCGGTTTCTGATGGCATTTAACAGTTCGATAAAGCTTTCATCTTTTTGACGATAGACGGTCGTCAGTTCCGCGAAATCAATTTGATCCATGGCGTGCAGATTTTTGTATGAGGTTGAAGAAAAAAAGTAAGGAGTTTTGTATCTTTGTAAAAAAGTCTGTTTGTCCGCGGTTGTAACAACCGGCGGAAGCTGATAAAGGTCGCCGATGCCGATAATGCGCACTCCGCCGAACGGCCGTTTGTCTCGGCGGATAACCTGCAGAAAAACGTCGATGCAATCCAGCAGGTCTGCGCGCACCATGGAGATCTCATCAATGACCAGCGCTTCTATTTGTTTGTAGACGTCCGGCTTTTTGCGCGTTGCGGCCTCAATGCGCGCCGTTTGCAGGTCAACTGAAGGCGGGATTTTGAAAAAGCGATGTATGGTCTCGCCCTGCACGTTTAGTGCAGCGACGCCTGTCGGCGCCAAAACCGGCGCGTTAACATGGCAGTGCTCGACAAAATATTTAAGCAGCGTGCTTTTGCCCGTGCCCGCGCGCCCCGTAACAAAAACAAACGCCTTACCGGATTTCATTTTACCCAAAGCATCTTCAAATTCGGGAGTGCGTTCGATATTCATTCCGTCTAGGGTATCAGCGCGTCTTTTTTAACGCCAGTTCAATCAATTTATCCAAAAACTCCGCATAACTCATGCCTGCGGCCGCGGCTTCTTTGGGGCAGAGGCTTTGTTCCGTCATGCCCGGGATGGTATTGATCTCCAAAAAATACAGCTCTCCGTCTTTTAGAATAAAATCCGAGCGGCTCAACCCGTCGCAACCGAGTGCGACGTGGATTTTGGCGGACAAAGCCTGCAATTTCTTTGTCATGTCCGGATCTATTTGCGCCGGGCAAATTTCCTGCGTCTGTTTTGACGAGTATTTGGCGTCATAATCAAAAAATTCATTGCCCGCTATAATCTCGACCGGCGGCAACGCTTGCGGTTCGTCGTTTTGGCTCGAATTCCCAAGCACACCGCACGTCAATTCCCGTCCTTTGATGAATTGTTGGATCATTACCGACTTGTCTTCTTTAAAAGCTTTTTCCAAAGCTGACTTTAATTCGTCTTCAGACTTTACGATAGAGATACCTACGCTCGAACCGGATTCATTGGGTTTAACCACGCATGGATACTTGATTTGCGAGTCGACTTTTTGACTGACGTTTTCGAAGGAATAGTTTTGGCTGTTTAAACTTAAAAAACTTGGCATCAAAATTTCAAAGCTCGCCAACATGTTTTGCGTTTTGGCCTTGTCCATGCAAAGTGCGCTCGCCAAAACTCCGGAGCCGGTGTACGGGATGCCTATCAATTCAAGCAACGCTTGCATTCTACCGTCTTCACCGAACTTGCCGTGCAATGCCAAAAAAGCCACATCAAAAGGTTTGTCTAGATTGCCGTTAACTTCAAATGGTGAGCGAATGGCAAGCTGCTGACCCACATCGTCTTGAGATGCTAACGCTTTCTTGGGTTCAGAATCGTGCAGCAGCCATTGACCGCTCCCGGTAATCTCGACCATCAAAGGTTCGTATTTTTCGTGATCCAGATTTTCTAAAACCTGCTTCCCGGATTTGAGGGAAACTTCGCGTTCATTGGACATACCGCCGCAGATAACGGCGGCTTTTATTTTATGGGACATAGATTAAGAGTATACAAAGAGAATGAGAATAAAAAAAGACTCTCTCGCGAGAGGAAGAGGCGGAGCCGATGTCAGAGCTTTTTGAGGCTGTGCCACCACTCGGTGGAGGTGCACCTGCAGAGCATGGCGTGAAGCTTCTTGGCTGACTCGGTGTTGAGGGAGCTGCCCCCGTAGTCGATCCAGCCCTGCGCTTCCTGGTAGCCAATCTCCAGGTATTCCTTGCCGGTGAAGGCGCATTCCAGCAGATCTGCATCCTTCAGTATCGGGCCGAGTGGCGGCGTTTTGTTCTCCACCAAGAGCCAAAGATCGAGAATGCCCTGACCGATCGCGCCGAGCGACGAGAGTTGGTCACGCGCTACATGTTCTTCGTCAACGTTGATGTAGCGCCTGGCGACTTTGTCCAGGTCGCTGATGCGAGTTTCGTGGCAATCATGGAACACCAGCGCGGCTGCAGCCTGGCTGGGATTGGGGTAACCCTCCATGTAGGCCAGAATGTAGGCGATCTGCGCGGCGCGTAGAGAGTGTTCGGCCACGGAATCAGGGCGTTCGATGAGGGCGAGCCTCCATCCGTTGTGCTTGACTCGCCGCTGATGACCGAGCTCAAAAACGAACATGCAGAGTTTCTTGATTGCTTCCACTGCTATCCTCCGGGTGCGGGTTGTGGCGTTAGATTAGAGCATGAAACGTTTGTCTGTCAAACGGTAAAAACTCCTCTTTTTGGAATCTGACTTTTAAGGTAAAATCATCCCATATGATTTGTCGACTCGCTTTGCCAAATGATCGTTATGGTTACCTGATGCCTCCAGAGGATGCGATGATGTATCGCGATGGAGCAATTGCCGTTGGAGATGGCATTACGCGTGATGCATCACGCGACATGGACTTTAAGAAACGAAGCATCGAAGAGCTCCTAAAAACTTATCCCAATCCAAGCGGTGCAAGGTTTGCCGCAGATCTTTTTTGCGAGGCGTTTACTGAGCCGGGAAGCAAGAACCCGGATCCTTCCGAAATAAAGAAAAGGTTTATCAATGCAAATGCCAGAATAGCAAAATTGAACAGTAAAAGTATCAAAAGGGTCGATTATTTGGTGAATGATTTTTACGGGTGTGCGGCGGCAGGAGTACTAATATCTGATGGGAAACTTTTTTGGGGAGTTATCGCAGACTGTGGAGTGATTATTTACTCAAAGACGGGAAAAACGAAATTTCAATCACCGAATTCGATGGCCACGTTTGAAAAGTACACGGCTGATGGCAAAATCACCTTCAAATGGGAGACTGAAGAAGGACGTAGGCTTGTGCGTAGTCAATATCGAAACAACCCAACACAAACAATTGATGGCGTATGCGTTTCGTACGGAGCGTTAACGGGTGAGAAAACAGCGGAACCATTTATCTGCACGGGCGTGCAGACGATTGGAAAAGGTGATTTGATCATTGTTTACTCTGATGGCTTTGAACCTCTCGTAAAGCGGCCTGATTTTTTCAAAACGGTTTATAACAAATCTGAAAGTATTTTTGAACAAAAACTTATTCCCTTCAGTCTCGGTCTCGCGAAAGTTGATTACGAAAAATACGGCAAAGAAAGAAGCTTGATTGCGACTATTTATTGATATCGATTTGGCCGCGCGGGTCATAAACAAAAAAACTCCGAAGAGGAGTTTTTTGTTGGTAGCCCCAAGGGGAGTCGAACCCCTCTTAACGGCTTGAAAAGCCGCTGTCCTAACCGATAGACGATGGGGCCACGTAAAATCCGCTTTGCGGATCACGTGGCACCGCCACAGCATCCAACCGCTAAAAGTGTGGCTATTCTAGCTAAAGAAAGGGGAGGCGTCAAGATGGGCCAGGTTTCTTTAAGCGGACCCCTTTATCCATCGCTTTCCGATGTTCATTCACCATTCGTTGCATGGTTTTTAGATTATTTTCAAAACTTTCAAGACCCATCTCTTTGCGACGTTTGGCAAGGAGTCTGCGATTAGCCAAAGGGCGGGGTATAACTTTCCATCCTTTTGGATAACAAAATTGAGTGCCGAATTTTTGCTTTTTACCTTCGTTTAAAAGTACACGATCTTCCAGATAGGCGATATCATGCCTTGGTACATCGTCCTTAGATTGTCCTTTCATGAGCGTGAGACATTGTCTCTGAAATTTTGGATCATGGTCAGCATGTTGCGCCAGTAACCACGCGGCGCTTGCGGCTCTTTTGCCGACTTTTGAAATTGAAGGCCAGCCGATGGCCTTGATTATTTGTTTCATACGACGTGTGTTTTTTCGATCCAACGAATAATCCCAATCAGTCGCTTTTTTCTGATGCGCCAGTCTCATAGCTCGATCTTTTTTAGCCATGTCCAGTATTGTTCGCGCATAAATTTTTGATTTCATACAAAACATGTTACACCGAACATGGCCGACGGCATAGACGTGTATATTAGTGAATCAGTCTGCTCGAACTGCCGCGGTAGCCACCTCGTGCTCGGTCTTCGACGGGGTGCTTTTTTATTGCAGATAGTTGTTGATTAAGCTAGTATGACTTAATAACTATGCTGCAAAATAACGAGAAATTCGCCGGCGACAAAAAAGTCGGGCAATCGTTGCTGACGCCTTGGGAGATGAGGCTCGTCGCCTGGGCGGTGCCAAAAGTCCCTTTGTTTATCAGGACTTATCATCTGACCCTGGCTACAATCCCTATCAGCTTAGGCATTGTTATATTTAGCTATATGGCCAGGTTTGACATCAACTGGCTTTGGCTCGTCTCACTGCTTATTGCGGCACAGTGGGTCACTGACGGGTTGGATGGTGCGGTGGGTCGTGCGCGTGAGGAGGGTTTTATCAAATGGGGCTACTACATGGATCACTTTTTGGATTATATTTTTCTGTGCGCCATCTTGATCGGCTATATGCTTTTGATCCCCGACAGATTTAAAGACGTACATTTTTTTGTACTGGCAATCTTCGGCGCTTTTATGGTCAACTCATATTTGGCATTTGCCGCGTCCAACAAATTCAGAATTGCATATCTTGGCATTGGCCCGACGGAGATCCGTCTGGTTTTTATTTTCATCAACACATTGATAATACTCTTCGGACGAACATACATGGTGGCCGCTTTGCCGTATGTTTTGATTTTTTCTTTTTTCGGATTGTGTGTCGTTGTTTACAAAACTCAAAAAGAGATTTGGGATATGGATATGGCTGTGAAGCGTCAAAATCAAATCGAAAGTAGCCTGGCACCCGGACGACGGAGACAGGTGAGAGCTGTGGCCGAGAAGGCGCTGTTAGAGAAGGCCGTGGAGGACTGAGCTAACTTTGTCGTGCCCATCTTTTCGCCGTAGCGCGGAAAGGAGTTTTTGATTGAACATTTCGATTTCCCGCCAAAAATATGCTAAAATACCATATCGCACCTCATGCTTACCAAATTAGGTTTTAAAGTTCTTGTAGTTTTGGCCGTTACTACATTGGCCGGCTATTTTGGGATACGTATTTATTACTATTTTGCACTCGGCTACGGCGTTATCGATCGAATGCTTGCACTGGCATTGCTTGCAGGTGAGGGGCACGCCATTCAGCATGCTTTCGGTTTCATGTTGGGCGTTTTCAAATTACAGCTTCCGCGGAGGTCTATTAAAAAAGCCAAGCTAAGATCCGACAGGTTGCCCTCTGTGGCCGTACTGGTGCCAATTCGTGATGAACCGAGAGAAGTGGTTGAGCAGACTTTGATTACGCTGTTCAGTTTGGACTACGCCAATAAACATATCTATGTTTTGGATGGATCAAGAAAACCGGTTTGCGTACGCCATGATCGCTTCGAAGCCAGACGATATCCTTTTAGTTATTTTCATTCCTCCAAGCCGTCCCATTCGAAAGCGCAGACGATAAACAGATATTTGCATCGTTTTAAAGAAAAGTACTTGGTAATTTTTGACGTTGATCAAAATCCGCTGGCTGAATTTATTACTGAAACGGTTAAAGTCGCGGAAGCGGACGATAACATAGCTTTTGTGCAGACGCCGCAGCTCTATTCAAATATTGATGTGAGTCCGATCGCCAAAGGCGCGGCCATGCAGCAGTCAATCTTTTATGAAAGTATCTGCGAGGCTAAAGGCAGCGAGAATGCCATGTTTTGCTGCGGTACGAATGTTTTAATCAGAACGGATGTCTTAAAGGAAGTCGGCGGTTTTGATGAGAATTCCGTTACGGAAGATTTTTCCACGTCAGTCGACATGCATGCTCTCGGTTATCGATCGGTGTATTTGAGCCGGGTTTTGGCATTCGGACTTGCTCCCGAGAGTTTGCCGGCTTATTTGAAGCAGCAAACAAGATGGGCGACCGGAAACACCGGCGTGCTGCGCAAACTTTTTTCGCGATTGTGGCATGCGCCTACTTCATTAACCCTTGTCCAATGGTGGGAATATTCGCTTTCGTCCAGTTATTATTTTGTCGGATGGGCATTTTTTATACTCATGATTTGCCCGATTTTATTTTTGCTTTTCGATGTCCCATCTTATTTTATACAGATGAAAATTTACCTGCTGACATTTTTGCCGTATTACGCAATGTCATCCATGCTTTTTTATGCAACGATGAAAAAACGCCATTACGCGCCTTCGTCGATCGTTGACGGCATCATCATGTCCTCTCTGGCTTTTCCGGTTTTCATGTCAGCCACGCTAAGCGGATTGTTCAACCGCAAAACGGATTTTCTCGTCACCCCAAAAGGCAAAGGCGGACGTTTGAGCTTTTGGCAGCTGTGGCCGTGGAACACTATGATTCTATTGAACGCTATCGCCGTTTTATTCGGTTTGTTCAGTCCGGATTTGTTATCTTATCCGGTATTGGTCAATATGCTGTGGTGTCTGTATCATATAATCGTGCTGGTCAACATCCATCGTTTAAACCAACAGCCGGATTTTTCAACTAAATAATCATATGCATGTTAAAAAGTCCGATCAGCTTAAAGTCCTGCAAGAGATAGAAAACGCAATAGTCAAAGAAGAGCTTGCCGTACCGATTTATTCCAGCCATATCAAGGTCGCCATGTTCTGGTCTGGTTTACCTCAAGCTAAACAGGACAAAATCGTAGCCGGTTTGGAGATACTGTTGAGTGAGTCTATCAACCACGTCCGCATGCTAAGACGAGTCAAACGCATTTATAAAAGATTGACTTTGAATTGATCGCATATGTTTAAAAAGAAAGATTACGTGACATATTTTGATCAGCTCTACAAGATAGAGGTGGAGATGGAAAGAGAAGGCAGGGATTTGCTGAAAATGGTTAATGAGCCGGAGGCGCAGGAGCTTTTAAGGCATTTGATAAGAGAGGAAGTGGAGCATAAGAAGATTGTAAAATCTTTAAAAAATTTGATCAGCTGATATGCCGAAACTCAAGCGCAAGATCAAAAAAGCTGTTGTACCCGCAGGGGGATATGGCACGCGTTTTCTTCCGGCGACAAAAAGCATTCCCAAGGAGATGTTTCCAATGGGCAACAAGCCGATCATTCTGCATGTTGTAGAAGAGTTGGTCGCGTCCGGAATCGAGGAGATAATTTTTATTGTCTCGCATCACAAACAGTCGATCGAAAGTTTTTTTGCGGCCAATGAAATCCTGGAAGACTTTTATTTGAAAAATGGCAAAAAAGATCAGGTTAAAGAATTGCAGCGCATAGAGAATCTAGCGGAGTTTTCTTTCGTTTATACGCATCCCCCGTATGGAAACGGTGGCTGTCTGGCCGCTGCGCGGCATTTGCTGCAGGATGAGCCGTTTGTTCTTGTCTGGGCGGACGAGCTGATTGTCACTCGGGGTGAGCCCCGCGTGCGGCAGTGTTTGGATGTTTATGAGAAATATCACAAACCTGTTATATCGGCAGTGCGCATCCCAAATCCGGAAGAACGCAAAAAATACGGCATGGCGGAGTTAAAGCCGTGGAAAGGTGAATCGAAAGTCAAAAAAATAATTCGCATTGCAGAAAAACCGGAGCTTGGAAAAGAGCCCTCCGAATGGGCGACTCACGGGGCGTACGTTTTAACGCCGGATGTTTTTAAAGCTTTCGACAAGACTGTCCCGGGCAAAGGCGGTGAGCTGTGGCTGGCTGATATTTTGAATAATTTTCAAGATCATACGGACATACTCGCTTGCTTGATTAAAGACGGCGACTACTATGATTGCGGCAATCCGTTGGCGTATCTCAAGTCGCAGGTTGATTACGCGACAAAATATTCGCCTTACGCAAAAGAAGCGCGGGATTTTATCTGCAAAAGAGCTTGTGATTTAGACCAAAAAATTAAAAAGTCGTCTCGTCGGTCATGATTGATAAGAAATCGGATTTGAGATAGTATAGTCGGGCGACATATGGCAAAAATAAGCCCGCGGAAAAGTGCAAAAAACCCCAAGGAAATCAGGGTCCTGGGCATAGAAACCAGCTGCGACGAAACAAGCGTCGCTCTTTTGCAATTTACAATTAACAATGAACAATTAACAATTAAGAAGCATCTGATAGCGACCCAGATTCCCATCCACGCCCGCTACGGGGGAGTCGTTCCGGAGATCGCAGCAAGAACTCATGTCGCCGAGGTCGTGTCGTTGCTGGAAAAGACTCTAAATTTATCGTCGCACGTCGCACGTCCCAATCGTCCCAATCGTCTTGAGCCTGACGTGGGACGCAGGACGTGGGACGCAGGACGATTTGATGCCATCGCCGTCACTCAAGGTCCCGGACTTGCGACTGCGCTGCGTGTCGGTTTTGAAGCCGGCAAGACGCTCGCCTGGGCTTATGACAAGCCTCTGGTGCCGGTCAATCATTTGGAGGGACACATGGCATCAGCCTGGCTCGTACCTGCCAACCGCAAAAACTGGAAGTTTCCGATTTTGTTTTTATTGGTCTCGGGCGGTCACACTGAATTGGTGCTCATGAAAGACTTTGGAGATTATAAAGTCCTCGGCCGCACGCGCGACGACGCAGCAGGGGAATGCTTTGATAAAACTGCCAAACTTTTAGGCGTGCCTTATCCGGGTGGTCCGCATCTTTCCAAATTGGCAGTCAACGGCAATCCAAAAGCCTTCGACCTGCCTCGTCCAATGATCAACGATCCGTCGTTTGATTTTAGTTTTTCAGGACTTAAAACCGCCGTCAGGACTGCCCTCACCCCCGTAAAGGGGCGTGGCCCCTACGGGGCTTTACGCCCTGCCCCTCTCCTCCACCGCTACGCCCTCACCCCTGCCCCTCTCCCACAAAAGCAGGAGAGGGGTTCTGATTCACCCCTTTCTCCTGCATCCGTGGGAGAAAGGGGATGGGGGATAGAGGGCGGGTCGTTGGCCGACTTCTGCGCTTCCATCCAAGCCGCCATTGTCGACGTCCTGGTCTCAAAAACCATCAAAGCCGCGCTTAAAGTCAACCCGACCGCAGTTGCAGTCGTTGGCGGAGTGTCCGCAAATTCGATGTTAAAATCTGAATTGAAAAAAGCTTTGCGCAAAGCTTGCCCAAAGGTAAAATTTCTCGCACCGGCCAAGGGTCTTTACACGGACAACGGCGCAATGATCGCCGCAGCAGGGCTTTGGAGTCTGATGAAAAATAAAAAGCTCCCGGCTTGGCGCAATCTCGATGCGGAACCGGATTTGGATTTATAGTTTTTATTAATGTCATCCCGACCATAACGGAGTGACGTGGAGGGATCCCTTATTTAACAAGTTGAACTGTAAGACAAGGGATTTCTCCACTGCGTTCACATTCGTTCACTCCGGTCGAAATGACAAAAAGAAAGATATGAAGCAAGCTCGTCTCGTCACAATCAAATACAACAAACTCGTTGAGAAGTTTAAAGTAGTTGAGCTCGACGACTGGAACAAGGTTGCAGATGCGCTCGTGCGTCTGATCGAGCCCGGTTTTATTGTTGCGCTCTCCGGTCCGCTCGGCGCTGGCAAGACGACGTTGACGCAGTATTTAGCGACTTTGCTTGGCGCGCCAAAACGCGCCATCTCGCCGACCTTTGCGCTCATGAGAATCTACAACGTACCACGTACCACGTACCACGTACGACGTCGGGGATCGAAAAGCGATATTCGAAATTCAGCGAAGCGGACATTCAGCGAAGCCATGCACCGTATGGTGCATGGCGAAGCAGATATTCGCCGTCTCGTTCACGTCGACGCTTATCGCATTGAAGACGAAAAAGATCTGGTTGTCCTTGATCTCGACGAAGAGCTGTCAGAGCAGGGAACCGTCGTGTTGATCGAGTGGCCTGAAAATGCAAAAAGTTGGTTGAAAAAATATGCAAAGCAGACGGTGCAGGTGAAAATAAAACTAGAAACTGGAAACTAGAAAGAGTTGCTGGCTAACTTGGTCGCTCTTTCCAGTTTCTAGTTTTCAGTTTCCAGTTTTTCCGTTTCCTCGTTCGTCTCTTCATCCGGCACAGTCTCGGTGCCGGCAACGCGCAGCACTTCGTCGACAGAGGTCAGGCCGCGCGAAGCTTTAAATAAACCGTCTTGCGTCATTGTCACCATGCCGAATTTTTTGGCGATGGCTAACATGTCGTATTCGGAGACCGATTGTCCGAGTATCATGTGCTCGATTTCTTTGTTCATTGTAAACAATTCGTAAATACCCAAGCGTCCTTTGTAGCCAAGGCCGTTGCAAGCCGGACAAGCTTTGGTTTTTTCTGAAGGTCCGTAAAATTGCAGTTTGTCGAGGTCGATCTTTATTTTGCTTGCGGCCGGAAGATCACTTAACTCTTTTTTGACTTGTGACATTACGCCATCGTCAAGCTTGATCGGGGCTTTGCACTCGTTGCATAACAAACGGACCAGACGCTGGCCGATAACGCAGTTAAGCGCCGGGGCCAAAAAGAAAGGTTTTACGCCCATGGAAAGAAAGCGGGGGATTGCGCCGGCCGCGTTGTTGGTGTGGATCGTCGAGATGACCAAGTGTCCCGTCAAAGCGGCCTGAACAGCTATTTCAGCGGTCTCTGTGTCTCGGATTTCACCGACCATCACGATATCCGGATCCTGACGTAGAATTGATCTCAACCCTTTCGCAAAAGTGTAATCTTTGGTGTGTTCAATCTGGCTTTGGTTAATGCCAGGGAGTTTGTACTCGACGGGATCTTCCAAAGTTATGATTTTAACTTCAGGCGTGTTCAGCTTTTTCAAAATCGCATACAACGTTGTCGTTTTACCGGATCCTGTCGGACCGGTGGTGACGATCATGCCATTTGGACGCGCCGCTTCTTGCTGTAAGCGCTCCCAGGCAATGCCTTCGATGCCTAGCTGCTCAAAATCAAGCGAGATTGATTTTGGTCTAAGTAAACGCATGACGACGGATTCTCCGTATGCTGTCGGCAAAGAGCTGACGCGTATTTCAATCTTTTCGTTGGTCAGATAAATCGTGATGCGCCCGTCTTGCGGAACTGATTCGATGTTAATCTTCATGCCCGAAAGCAGCTTGATGCGCGAAATGATCAGCTTCCATTGTTCTCTCGGGACAGTGGCCGCTTCGTGCAAAATGCCGTCGATGCGCAAACGGACTTTGATACCGTCTTCCTCGGCTTCGATGTGAATGTCAGACGCATTGCCTTTTAAAGCTGCACTGATTATCAAAGTCACCAAATCCGTTGTGGTTATTTTTTTGAGTTTTTCCTGAAGATCTTTAAAGTTGGAGATTTCTTTTTCAAAACGCTGCAAATCTTCGCTCGAAATTTTTACGCCGTAAGATACTTCTATTGTTTTTGGCAATGCCTCATAAAGTTTGATGCCAAATTGCAGGCTGGATTCCGAGCAATAGTAAACGTGCACGTCTGACGCGAAATCTTCCGCGAATTTTTTTGCCAGTGCAAAAACTTCTTCCGTTGGTTTGGATGTTGCTAACCGAATTTCGTCCGTGACTTTAAGAAACACGATTGTCTTTTTTTCCTCGGCGTCTTCTTTGCTCAGCAAGATAAGAGCTTCCGGAGAAATCGGAAAACCTTTGAGATTTATGTAGGGGAGAGAATGCTTTTCTGCTTCTCTTTGTGTTTGCCTTTCTATTTCCGAAGTTTCAATTTGCCGCATCTTTTGGTCCAAAAGTTCTATTTGCGACATCTCATCCTGACTCTTGGTTTTTTTGAGCGCGGTCGTTGCTTTTTTTGCGCCTTTAAAAATACCGGGACCGGATGCGCCGGACGCAACGGGAGCGGTCGGTTTTTTGAGCAGGTCTTCGATCGACGGCGTCTTAGGTTTTGGCGTGATAGGACTCATACTCTAGAGATAGTTTGTCATCCTTTATTGTCATTTCGACCGTAGCGTTAAAGCGAAGTGGAGAAATCTCAGCGCCTCTAACACAGTTGCTTCAGTTGTTTCGCGTTGTGAGATCTCTCGACTCCGTCCAACTTCGCTCGAGATGACGGAGAGGATGAATTTCCGCCTCAACTAACCGCGGGAATGACAAGAAATGAAAAATACTAGGATTGAGGGACGTCTGTTTTATGCGCGGCGAAACGAAATAGTCTGTGCAATTTCGGCATAACTCCGCCCTCGCCGAATTTGCGGTACATGTGCGTCCAAAGCGCATATTGGAATGTGACGGTAAAACCGGTATAAGCCACCAAAAAAACAACTATGATTACCGCAAAAATTCCAGAGCTGAGTTGAAAGAGCGCAAAGTTTTGTCTAAACAGCGCCAAAACGTAAAGCACTGCCGGCGGAAAGATTAATATCATGAGCGCGATAAGTGCCGCAATTGTTGCGACGACGATTATCAGCGCTTGCAAAATCGCGGTTTCAATCGTTACCAGCCAATGTTGTTTGATGACCTGCCAGGCGCGTCCAAAGGCCTGAGCTAAAGTCGCACCTTGCGACATCATGGCGTTTAAGGCGTAAATCTGCAAGATGCTCAAAAAGAAAGCCAGAACAAAGAAAACGATAAAAGAAACCAAGTAGATTGCCAAGCGTAATCCGCTGTCGCGGCCGAGTACCATGGCCAAAGGTAGGGAGACTAAAAAGCGCGTAAGCCAAATGGCTGCGATAATAATGACGTTTAATACCGCGATCGGCAAAAGCGCGCGGCCGCTGACAAGCATGGCTTTTTTGATGCGTCCCAAAGAACCGTCTTTGCCGGATCCGACCGATTGGATGATAACGCCTTGGCCGATGCAGGAAAAAGCGAGCACTGCCAAAAAAATTACAGTCAAAGAAAAGATGGCAAGCAAGGCTTGAAAGAACGGCAAGAGATGAAAGCCGCCGATCCAACCAACGTGCCAGATTTGGACGACGGTTTGCCCGATAAAAATATCGGAACCTTGAGTTTGAATTGAGTTAAAAAATTTCCAACAAGCATCCAATGCACCGCCGCTGTTTAACACTGCGGCAAAGATGCCAAAGATCCAAAGCAGTGGATTGCGCCAAGCGGTTTTTAACGCTTGGGGTAAGACCTCGCGGTAAACCGGGCGGTCGTGTGGAATGATCGATTTGCTTTTTAACATATGGCAACATTATAACACAAAAGACGCGCAAAGGCGTCTTTAACGGACCATGAGGACCATGCGGACACGGTGGACGTTCTTGTTACGTCTGGTCCGCGTGGTCCTCTGGGTTTGTTTATGCGTTATCCGGTCTATTCGCCGGATTGGCGGACGGAATTTCGATGGCTGCCAAAAAGGCGTCGCGTTCGAGAGTTTCTTTTTCCATCAAGACCTCTGAAACTTTGTTCATTGCGCCGCGATTGTCGTTGATGATTTGTTTGGCGCGTTCAAGCGCTTCCGTTATCAACTTATCAATTTCATTATCGATCTTCTCTGCTATTTTTTCCGAGTAGTCGCGATTTTCATGGATGTTGCGGCCAAGGAAGATCATGTCTTCACGTTCGCCGTACACGCGCGGGCCGAGCGCGGCGCTCATGCCCCACTGCATAACCATGTCTTTGGCAAGCTGGGTCGCGCTGCGCATATCGCTCGAAGCGCCGGTTGTAATATCTCCAAAAACAATCTGTTCCGCCGCGTATCCGCCGAGCATGACGGACAAATCTTCCACGTACTCCTCGCGAGCGCGCATGTGCCTATCCTCAGTCGGGGTTTTGATTGTGTAACCGGCGGCGCGTCCGCGCGAGATGATGCTGATTTTTTGCACCGGATCGGCGTGCGGCAGCATATGAGCGATCAATGCGTGGCCGACTTCGTGAAAGGCGGTTATCTTGCGTTCATTCTCATTCATGACGCGGCTGCGGCGCTCCGGACCAAGCATGACTTTTTCGATTGATTCGAGCAGCTCATCTTCGCCGATGGAAGTTTTGCCGCGGCGCACGGCAAGAATGGCGGCCTCGTTCATCAAGTTCATCAAATCAGCTCCGGAGAATCCCGGTGTTCTTTCTGCCAGCTTGCGCAATGAAACTCCTTTGGAGAGCGGCTTGTGATTGCCGTGGATTTTAAGAATCGCTTCGCGGTCATCAATATCCGGAGGATCGAGCATGATGCGCCTGTCAAAACGTCCCGGACGTAGAAGTGCCGGATCGAGTACGTCGGGTCTATTTGTTGCTGCAATCATGATGACGCCGGCATTTGGTTCAAAGCCATCCATCTCAACCAAGATTTGGTTCAAAGTTTGTTCGCGCTCGTCGTGAGATCCACCCAAGCCTGAGCCGCGCTGGCGTCCCACGGCATCGATTTCATCAACGAATACAATACAAGGAGCATTCTTTTTTGCGCGTGCAAACAAATCGCGAACGCGCGAGGCGCCGACGCCCACGAACATTTCAACGAATTCAGAACCGCTCATAAAGTAAAAAGGCACGCCGGCTTCGCCTGCGACGGCTTTGGCGAGCAATGTCTTTCCCGTGCCCGGAGCGCCCATAAGCAAAACGCCTTTGGGAATTTTTGCGCCGAAAGACGAAAACTTTTCCGGAGTCTTTAAAAATTCCACAATCTCCATCAGTTCGTGTTTGGCCTCCCTTACGCCTGCAACATCCTTAAACATGACTTTGTCTTTTGCGTCTTTTGAAATTTCGTGTCCGGCACCCTGTCCAAAAGAAAGGGCTTTGTTATTTTGTCCTTGAACCTGGCGAAAGAAAAACCACATGATTCCGATGAGTAGTAAAATCGTCAAAATATTCGGCAACAGCAGTGATGCCCAATAATTGAAGCCGCTGGCTTCTTTGATTTCTGTCGGTATTGCGAGCATGCGATTTGTATCCACGCCGTAATTTTTGAATATCGTAGAGATGGAATCGCTCGGTTCTTTTTCGGCTTTGGCTTTTGAGCCGTCTTTATAAGTCGCTTCAATCACATCGCCGCTGACAACGAGGTTGGTAACGTTGCCTTTTTGTACATCGCTCGCCAATGTAGCGATATCAGTCGTTTTGGTCGTATCAAGCGAAGTTGTCGCCAAAATCGCACCCAATATAACCATGGCAACAGCGAATATAATGATGTTTCGTACGGTTTGTTTCATACCTAACGCAGTTTATCAGGTTCACCAAGTTTATCAAGTTATTTTAAACACAGAGTAGATAGTCTCCTTGTCTCAAAAAGCGCTCGTTGGAACGAGCGCTTTTTATCTTTTGCCCTTTTAATCTTTAAGCTTTCTTCTCCGCTTCCACTTTGGCTTTTTTGAGTGAAAGGCCCAAACGGTGGTTTAACGGTTCAATGGACACGATGCGGAAATCGAATTCGTCTCCGATGCGTGCAATCTCGTTCACGTCTTTGACCGGCTTGTCGGCCAGCTCGCTGATGTGGGCGAGTCCGTGAATATCAGGATCAAGCTCGACAAAGAGTCCAAAGGGATTGATCTTGAGCACGCGGCCTTTGACCCAGTCGCCCTCTTTATATTTCTTGCTGACGTTGACCCACGGATCTTCCACCAGCTTTTTCATTGAGAGGAAGATTTTCGAGCCTTCGAGGTTGATAATTTCGGCACGTACGCGGTCGCCGATTTTGAGCACGTCGCGCGGATGGTCGATGCGCTGCCAGGCGATTTCGCTGATGTGCACCAAGCCTTCCAAGTTGGCGTCAAATTTGATGAACGCGCCAAAGTCCGTAACGGCTGTGACATTACCTTCCACAGTATCTCCGACCTTGTATTTGGAGATTACGCTTTCCTGCTTGGTTTCCCAAACGGCTTTTTCGGAAACAATGAATTTGCCTTCTTCCTCGTTTACGTCGATGACTTTAACTTCCAAATCGCGCGTAACCAACTCTTTGAGTTTTTCCAAAATGCGGTTCTTTTCGCCGCCCTGCACGCGGGGATAATTTTCGGGTGAAAGCTGCGAAACAGGCAAAAATCCGGTGATGCCTTCTAAGCGCACAATGAGTCCGCCTTTGTTGGCCTCGAGAATGCGTGCAGTAACAACCACGCCGCTCGTAAAAAGTTCTTTGATTTTTTCCCAGGTTTTTTTGCGGCCTGCGCCCTTAAGGCTTAATTCCAGTTCGCCGAATTCGTTGTCCAAATCAACGACCGTTGCATCGATTTCGTCGCCTACTGCGAGCACGGCTTGCGGATCAAGTTCCGGTCCGCGGACCAAGCCGACGGCCAAGCCTCCGATGTCGATTCTGACTTCGTTGCGGCCCACGGAAATGACATTGCCGTGCACCACATCGCCCGGTTTGGGATAGTTTGTATAAATTTTGTCTTCGAGCAGTTTGCTGATCTCACTGGTTTGATTTTCAGGAGCAATTTTTGTTGACATACCAATTGAACATTAGCCGCACCTAAACCGTGCAGCCGCTTCCACATTGTAGAGACGCATAATCTTGCGTCTAACCGCACGGAAACGTGAGTTTTTTAAGTAGCCAAAGTCTACAGTATATAGCCGATTTTGGCAATAGTCGCAGTTGACCTTATCTTAGCCAAGGATTAACCTTTAACCGCTCTCCAGGAGCGGGAGCGGAAAAGGAAGGCTTGTACCATGGAAAAGTCATTGTCAGAGATCGCCAAAGCAACATCGTCCTCTGATCGGAATATGAGCTGGGAAGACTGGCTCGCTGGGCTGGAGAAGACAAGGGGGCCGCTATTCATTGCCTATCTCCAGACGATCTTTGATTTCGAGTGGCAAGCAAAGGCAGTCAACTGGCTGCTGGATCTTCTCGAAGAGAAAGATGTATCAGGGTACTGTATTGAGATACCGGGCAAGCTCAATCCACAATATGGTCCGCCGTGGTCTGTGACTGGTTGTCACTTAGTCGCAGCTGAACTTCTTATCTTTAAGTACTTGAACTGCGAACCGTATGACAACAGGTACCCCGAGTTGATTAACTGGGCAGAGGATTTCGTCCAGCAACCTGCGCTGTTCGGCCGCGTGTTGAGTGTCTTACTGCTCCATAAGCCGGACAGCTTCTTTGATCGTAACGATATGCATCCGCAGTCGTCGGTTAAAAAATTCCTCAAACGCTGCTGGCAGGCCGGTGATTTCATGAAGGCTCAAGGTGATGATTTCAGGGGAGTCGTGGCGCAACATCGAGTGGTGTACTTCGAAGCGCTGATCGCTTTCGGCCTGTCGGATTGGATCCATGAGTGTAGCGATGAGATTCTAGAGGCGCTGCGCAGTATCGTTTTCGCTCGTTCGATTCCGGGAGAAATAATGGTTAAGCCTTTTGGCAATCTTCAGCAGGCTTTGGGGGATGATTGTTCGGGTATTAGACAGAGCGCGGCCGAACGTCTAGTGGTTTTACAGGAAAAAAAGAGGTCGCGAGGTACGATGGGTAAGATGGACATGAAGTAGAGAGCCTCCAACTTGTAATACGTTTAATGCTTCACGCATCACGTGTTACATCGTCGCCGGTAACCACTCCGGCTTTTTTTTATTTAAGACGGCGGTCATTGTGCTATAATGCAACGATATGGAGGGACTTTTTTTAAACATCAAAGACCGCAATCAGCTCGTGGATTTTCTTGCCGAGTGGTCGGGCTTCGCATCCACCGAAACGCAACAAAAGTCCGACGAGCTGGTCAGAGCTTATGACGAGGGCGAGAAGACGGATAAAACCGAGCTGGTAGAGTTTGTAACTGAATTGGCAAAAGAGGTTTGGTCGGTGCGTTTTGCTTTGACGAGATTTTTTAAGGAAGAAGGTGCGCTTATCGAATGGGACAGGGTTTTGCAGGCGGTCAGCAAATCGACTGCGCATCTGATGGAAAGATTCCGCAAAGATTCCGGTTGCGGCGGAGTTGACTGTGTGTTGGATCACGAAGATGTTGATATGACTTTGCACGACGATGAAAGGCATGAGATAGAAAAAGTTCGCCATCATTTGATGCAGGACTATTGGACATCGCATCCAAAGACGCTGGAGCCGTTGCTCGAAGAAGGACGGGAATTGCAAAAAGGTTATGAAAAGCGTCTGTCTGATTTGCAGGCTTTAACAGACGGTTGGCCGGCTCTTTTAGCCGAGGAGGTTAATGCAAAAGTAAAAAGTTACCAGGATGAAATTTATTTTAAGGGCAACGTCGTTCCACTCCAGACATTGGATGAGGAACTGGCATATTATACGGAGCAAAAAGAGTTGCCGGTTGAATGATATTTTGTTTTGATGGTTTATTGTAGAGACGCCCTCGGAGGGCGTCTCTACAATAAACATTATTCCCTCGTCATCACCAACCTCGGGACCAATTCGTCCCGATTGTTTTTTGTGTAACCCGCATGCAACGACGTTCCGGACGTGCCGTAGGCGGACGAGACAAAAATGTCTCGTGTGTCGGGAAGCGTGCTGACTGCGCTGCGTCCGCTGAATGTTGCCAGGTGATTGCGATAATCAAACATCAGCCAGTTTTTGCCGTCCCATACAATGTCTGATTCGGGGAAGAATTTTATGGCTTTGTTTTTTTGATCAACGCAAGCGCGAAAATGCGCGTCCAATTTGTAGCTAGATCTTCCGTCAAAATAAGTTGCAGTCACTTTTGGTATTTTGGTATCCGTCTGCGCAGTGACGATTAATGCCGCAGCGCCGTTCGAGCCAATAGCCGTCGTCTTGTTTGTCTGCCCAATCCGCGGACTGACATCTTGAAAATTTTGTCCGTCAAAAAGATAGTGATGCTTGTCTTGTCCGATTTCAACAGCCATCAGCCATCCGTATTTGAGAGCGTAGAAATCTATTTTGTCAAAACCGTTGTCCATCAAATTTTTGGGCAGAGGAATGTTGGCGATTGTTTTTAGCGAGCTTTGCCAAACAAATAAACTTCTGGACGTTGGAATAATCCAAAGCCCGCGCTTGCCGATTATTTGTCCCACCCATTCTTGCGGGGGTAGGCTCGCCATGACTCCGCTTGCGTTTTTCCAGTACATGCCGTCGTATAAAAATGCCAAGTCAGGCTGCGAATACCACGGACTGCTGTCGCCGACTACAATCCAGCCTTGTCCGTCGGATGCGACTTGGCGGATTTTTTGCAAACCGAATTTTTTTAGATCAGGTGTCAGATCAAAAATTTTTTGCTGCGACGTGACTTGAAAAAGTTGATTTGGATTTCCGACCAGCCACTCCGTGCCGCGGCTGGACGCAAACGAAAGCAGGGGATAATCCGCCATTTCGTCCAAAGTCGTAGTTGGTATCTGCGCTGAAAGGTCTGTCCAACTCAACGACGCAGCCATTGCGGAGTTAGACGTCGACGCGCCAAGCATGATAGCCAGCAAGCAGGCCTGCAAGAGTCTTTGGCGCTTCATAATTCGATATACCTTGCCTTAATCGCAACAAAAGTCAACCCAAAACAAAACCCCCGCCTTTCGGCGGGAGCTTTCCTTATTCTGTCATTGCGAGGAGCCTCAGAGGCGACGTGGCAATCTACCGACCGGCAGATTGCCGCGCTCCGTCGAACTACGCTCGCAATGACAGCAGTGGTACGTTGTACGCGATTACGTTATTTTTTGTATATCGTCTTATATCCGTTCCAAATGCTGTTGCCCAGGTTGTCGATCAACTTGGCGCCGTAAGTCAGCGAGTTGGTTGAATATGAATTGGTGTAAGAGCAAGTGCTGTTTCCATCGGTGCACGTCTTTACCAAATCGGCATTCACGTAGAGCTCGATTTTTTGGATGCCATTGCCGTCGCTGCCGTTGGCTGTAAACGCGATGCTCTGTCCGGCGTTGTAGCCGCTGTCCGCAGTGGAGCTGATGGACAGTGAGCCGATAACGTCGTTTTGGTTATTGTTGTCTTGGTTATTGGTTATTTCAGACAACTGCACATTTCGCGTATCGGACCACGAGACATTGGAATTGTTGTCCGTGACTCTCACCTGAATCGGCAAGTAAGTTACGCCGGAGTAATCGCCGGTATAAACAGTCGCGCTGCAATTGGCGGATGTGTTGTAGCTTGAATTGCAGGTTTGTTTAACCGCGTTGTTCACGTAGACTTCCATCTTTTGAATGCCGTTGCCGTCGTAGGCTGTGGCATTAACCGTGAATGACTCGTTGCGCGAATAAGATGTCTTATCCGGCGAGAGCGACAAGGTTGCGGTCGAATTGTAGTTGTTATTATCATTGTACTGACTTCCGATCTGCACGTATTTAACGTCCGACCACGAAGTGTTGTAGTTGCCGTCCGTGATTTTGGCCTGCAAAGGCAATGACATCGAGCCGCTGGTGTAACTTGAGCCGACGACGTTTGTCGCAAAAGTTGCGTATGTCGTATTGCTGAAAGTCTGCGAGTTGACCAGCACGTTATTGGCGTATAAATCAATGCGTTTGATGCCATCCGGATCATTGGCCTGCGCGGTAAGCGTAAACGATTCGCTCAAACCGTAAGACGTTCGTCCGCCGGTCGTCGAAAGAGTAACGCTGGCGTTTGTATTATTGTTGTTGTCGTTTGAATAGCTTGTGATGTAGAGCTGCGGGTTGTTCGTCGACCAAACGGTGTATCCGTATCGGTCGGTCGCTTTGCTCTTTAACGTCACGTATGTGCCTTGCGAATAATTGCCGCCATTAATTGAACGGCTGCAAGTTTGCTGTGAATTTGTTATGTCGGAATAAGTACAAGTACCGACCAAGCTGTCGTTGGCGTACAAATCCAATTGGTGCAAACCGTTGTTGGATGTGCCGTAAAAATTGATCGAGCGGTTCTCGTTTCGGCTGAGGTTGGTTGAACCGTTAACGTCAACGTACGTCGAAAGCGAGTTCGAAGTATTGTTGTAGTTGGTGTTCAAATACAACGTTTGGCTGGTGGCCTGACGTCCAAAATAATCGGTTGCGCGAACGTAAACCGGAATCGAATTCAAGTTGGAATAATTGCTGCCGTAGATTGTCACCTGGCAAGACTGCGTGCCGTAAGCGCGATTAAAGTCGCAGGTTTTTTTGACCACGCCGTTTACGATAATCTCCACCTTCTGTAAACCATCGCCTGCATTGGCTTGAGACATGATCGTTTTGCTGTCGCTTGAGGAAAAGTCAGTTCCCGAAGGATCCGTCCAAACCCAAGTCGATAAATTGCCGTTGGTGCCGGTGTTGTTTTGATTGTTGTTATAATTGTAGTTTGAATTGTAGTCCGTTACGGTGTACGTTCCGAGCCAGCCCCAAGCCTCTTGGCCGGCATTTGTAATAACTTTGCCGTTAAACGACACGATACTGCCGACATTGTAATCATTGCCATTCAAGCCGACGCTGCATGTTCCGTACGTGCTGTTGATTGAGCAGCTTTTTTTGACGATGCCGTTGACGTAGATTTCGATGCGGTTAATTCCGCCGCTCGAAGAACCGGTGATAGTCGCGTTGTTTGTCGTACCGCGCATCAAATACGGCGTGCTATTGTCCACGGTCATGTTGGCCGTAACATCATTGCCGTAAAATTGGATGATGCTGGCAGGAACATAAGCGACTTTGTTTTTGCCGCTGGTGATTTTGGCAAAAGCACCGACGTTGGAGTTAAGCTGCCAAGAATTCGGGTTGATGCTCATCGAACATTCCGTGTTCTTTTTGGTATTGCCCGGCGAGCAAGTCTTTTGATAAACGTCGTTGATGTAGAGCTCGATTGTTTTGATGCCGTCATTCGATTGTGCGCCGACAGTGTAAACCGGGTTGGTGGTGTTGGCTTGATACTTTTGATCCGGATTAAACCACGACCAATATGTGATCTTGTTTTTTGTGCCGTTTATCGTGCCGACTTTGATACTTGTGTCGTAGTTTGTTGATTGGGAATACGACGCACTCGTCGTATAAGTCGTATTGTCAACATAGTTGACGCCCTCATCAACGCGCACCAGCTTTGCCGTCAAAGGCGAAGTCGGGGAGTTCAAACCGGCTGTCGAAACCGCGCCGCCTAAAAGATACGTACCGCTGCCGCTGCCGGCTGCAGTCGTAAAGTAATCGGAGGTTTGGTTGTAGGTTTGAAAGTTTGTTCCGTCAAAGCGTGTAACGTTTTGGTCGGCTACGATCAACCAAGATTTGCCGTTGTAAGAAACAACGGATTTGTTCCAGTTGATGCTCGGCAAGTACGAACCTACCGAGCGCACGCTTGAACCTTCAACAACATAAGCGCGATTGCTGGAATACGTGTTATCGCCGCCGACAATCAAAACTTGATTGCCGTTGCTTGCGATTGTCTGGATGCTGTACAGATTCATCTGTCCGGTTAGATCGGTATAGTTGCCGTTGCTGTAAAAATAAGCGCGCAAATAATTTCCGCCTGTTTGCGGCGAAACAATCAACCAACCGTTTGATGTCGGCACGGCCTGCGTCACGTTAAAATTCGTGCTGCCGTCCGGCGGTGAAACGTGGCGAAGCGCATAAGATTGAAGCGGATAGTTTGCGTAATTTGGGCTTGCCGGCAAGCTCAATTGTCCGATTTGGTTATTGGTTTGATTCCAATTGTAAACGCGGCCACGATTGGTCACGATCATCCAGCTGCCGTCTTTGCCGGTGATGGAAGTGATACCTTCATCCTGATTCAAATATTGCTGCAAGATATAAGTCACCGAACTGTAAGAACCGTTGCGATAAGACAAGGCCTCAAAGTTGCGATCCGAACGAGTTATGTTTTTTAAATAGATGACTGACTGGCCGTCACTCACGATATCGTCAACGCGATTAAGTCCGGCATTGCGGACCTCGCTTGTGATATCGGAAACGATCGAGCCGTCTGTGCGCCAAACATGTCCGCCGGCCGTTAGATCTTGGCCGTCTGTCATGTACCAATAAGGCTCGGCGCGTGCGATCACCCAAACAGGGCGATTTTCGCGTATTGAAAGTTTGTCCGAAATGTCGGACCATTGCCACGTACCGGTGTAGCTGGAGGCCAACGCAGGTGCCGAAGCGGCGATGCTCGAGATCACCAAAGCGGCAACCATGAGACGATTCATGAATGTGTTCATATGTATTTTGGCTTAATTAAGCTAATTTTTAAGTACTCTTTTCGCTACTATCCGCGTAAAGAATACGTAAATATAGCAGAAAATTCAAATTTTGTCAATCCTACCACCATTAACCCACTGGTTGGGGAATTTGTCCAGCGTCCGTTTTTGGGAATTCTGTAGAGACGCAAAATCTTGCGTCTAACTCAAAACCCACAAATGTCTAACTCAAAACCCACAAACGTCTAACTCAAAACCTGCAAACAAGATAAGCAGTTTAAGGTTAGACGCAAGATTTTGCGTCTCTACAGAACATGGGGCAAGTGTAGGGGATTGACAAATTCGCCTTTTTTGCTTATCTTACTTCATTCTCCGCTCCGGTTCCCGAACCTTCAACCACCAACGAGGTGTCCCATGTCGAATCTCATCGAGTTGCCCTGTCACTTCCGTGTACCCGTCACTTACGCTCCTATGCCGTCCCGTGCTGATCTCGAGAAAGAGTTCGGCAAGAAAAATGTTTCAATTATCTTCGATAGCAGGGAGTGGACACTTCATCCCACTTGCGTCGGTATGAGCCGTACGCCGGGGGATCGAAACTTCTACGTTCATGAAGTCGGACATAGCCGCGTGAGGGAAGAAGTGATTGCCCAGGGTCTCGCGGAACGCACGGATATCACTCCTTACGGCTTACGTTCCGCAATCCACGAGGAAACCTATGAGTTCAGTAAAGCCCATCCTGAGCTCATGGATTATGTCGGTCTCGGCTCGTCCGCGTTGCATGACGATGGCGAGTGCGTCGCGATCGTGTCGTTCAACGGCAGGCAGCGCACACTCGATCGTTGCCGGATCGGCGACTTGTTCATAATCAGGGGCAGTCTAGCTCTCTTCGTCGCCATCACCGAGGCCGATCTCCGCGAGCGGGCGGCGGGGTGAGCTTTCGGGTTTTGTCTTTGTCCGGTCATGCAACCTGCGTGTACCGGGCTTTTTTTGTTATTAAGTACGGAAAACCTCTGTCGCGTCGGACGCGACATCTCCTTTATCAAGGAGAAGTAACTAAGTAACCTCGCAACAAAGTAACTCTCCCTAGTTAAAGGGAGGTAGGAGGGTTTTCAGAACCCCTTGATAAAGGGGCAGGGGTTTTCCGGTGCTATTCAACCCAAAACAATTCGTTCTATCGCCATAACCCACTCATTCACTTTCGCAGGATGGCAGAACAAAGTTCCGCGCGGAGCTGTTTGCGGGAGGGCGCCGGCGGTGGAGGCAATGCAGGGGGCGTGGAATTGGGTTGCTTCATGAAGCGGAAGACCGAAGCCTTCGTACCAAGACGGATAGATAAGCATCGTGCAATATTTATATAAAAATCGCAGTTCAACATCATCAATCAAATCCGGCGCTTGGATATATTTGAATGGGCAGTCTTTATCGTCACACTTAACTTTTCCGCCAAGCACGACAGGTGTCAAATTGAATGTTGAATGTTGCATGTTGAATGTTGAAACCGCCTGCAATCCCGTGTGCACGTTTTTACGCGGGTCCGCGCCGCCCAAGAGCAAGGCGAAACGTTTGACCTCGTTTGGCAACCACTGCGGTCGTCTGTCGTAAGATGCGGTGATGCCAAAGTTCATCGGAGGAATGACGGTCGTATTGTCAGAATTGACGTTAAACAGTTTTATGACGTCGTGTCGCGTTTGCTCTGAAACGCAATCAAGATGAGTCGCTTGCTCGATGAGTCGCTTGACCGGCAAAAGTTTATGCCAAAAGCGACGTTTGATGGAAAACCAGCGAGGCTCAATCAAAAAAGACAAGTCGTGAACAAGCAAGTGATAAGGTCTGTGCATGTGGCCGATGAATCCGATGTTGGGCAAAAGAACCAGGTCGATCTTTCCGACGCGTTTTTCCGCAACTCGCGAAAGCGAGACAATTCTCATCAACGCAAATAAAGTCCAAAGTTTATTAGGAATGCGCAGGTGCAAGTATTTATATTTATTCTGCTCGCAAAAGTCTTGAACTGCGGGTGAAGGTCGCAGGCCTGTCGTGACGCAGACGACTTCCTCTTTGTCATTGCGAGCGGAGTCCGACGTAGCGCGGACGTAAAGTCCCCGTGGGGACCACGTCCCCTCTACGGGGCAATCTACTGTTCGATTTGCTCGTGGTGGTGAGCCAGGTCGAACCACGGCAGATTGCCACGTCGTGACTACACTCCTCGCAATGACAGAGGGAGCTGTAAATGCAATCCAAAACCTTGCAGCCCTGCCTACGCCGCCGCTGCGCGGGTCTGCAATGGAACGCGCGTCAATCAAAATACGGGGCATAAACATTGCCAAGCAAAGCCTCTTCCGAAATGCTGTATGTTGTTAAGTTCAATTGTCGGGCAATGCTTTTAAGCAGTTTTTCTTCGAACACCGCAAAAGAAAAATTCTCCGCGTGCCGTCGGATTTCTTCCGGCTTGTAATCATCGAGTTTGTATCGAATAACAGCATCGCCGATATCTTCCCAAGCTTGGACATCGATAAATTTTCCGGTCTTGCCCGCGATTACGGTTTCCGCAGATCCGCCTTGCCCGAAAGCAATGACAGGTCGGCCTGCGGCCATGGCCTCTATCGTCGTGATGCCAAAATCTTCTATCTGCGGATTTATAAAACCGACTGCGTGGCGATAAAGTTTAACTTTATCTGCATCATTCACTGCACCGACGAATTTTGTTTTGCGCCCAGCCATCTTTTTTAATTTTCTAAGTTCCGGCCCGACTCCAAAAACAATCAGCGGCATGTTGAGTTTGGAAAATGCTTTGACGATCAAATCAAATTTTTTGTATGCAACCAAACGCCCGCCGGCCAACCAATACTCGCCCGGATGGCGCGACATTGGGATGCGCTCAACATCAACCGGCGGATGAATGACGCCCGCGTCGCGATTGTAATGTCTTTTGATGCGTTGTCTGCTTGTCTCTGAATTTGTAATCAAAAAGTCTGGTCGATCCGCTGCGATTTTGTCCCAGACTCTTAAGCGGTGCAAAAGCCAAGGCAAAACGTTGCGAATGACTTTGGGTTGCGGCAAGTCCGCCAGATAACCGATACGCTGCTCCCACAAAAATCGCGTCGGCGTGTGCATGTAACAAAAATGCTTGGAACCCGCGGGCGCGATCACGCCTTTGGCAAACGAACTGGATGACGAAATGATTAAGTCGTAACCGGAAAGGTCAAGATGTTCGACGGCGATCGGCAAAATCGGCAGATACCACTGGTAGTGGCTTTTTGCCAGCGGCCAGTTGTTCAAAAAAGACGTGACAATCGTCTTGTCTTTAAAATCAGGATGCGAAAGTTTTGGATTGTAGACGGTAACGTGCGTTTTGGCTTTGGGAAAAATTCGTTGAAAAGCCGCCAAAACCCGTTCCGCTCCGCCATCCTGCACCAAATAATCGTGCACCAGCGCGATGCGCATTTTAGACAGCTCGTCTTTGATTTTTTTTACGTCGGACTGCATGTCAGAATTTTAACTGGCATGCACAAACTTGTCGGCTGGGAATGTCAAGGATGGCGAATGATGATTTACGCAATTTTGCATTCACTGCTATAATCAAATCAAATTTATGTCTGACTTTAAGAAGCTATTCAAACCATTGGGACTGAACGACAGCGAAATTGCCATCTATTTATTGTGTTTGGAAATAGGTCCGGCGCAACCGCAGGCACTGGCAAAACAATCAGGTTTTTCTCGTCCTTCCACATATCAAGCCATTGATCAGCTCGTAAACAAGGGTCTGATGAGTTCGGTGTTAAAGGGCAAGCGGCGCGTTTATGCGGCCGAACCTCCGGAAAGGATTTTGCATTTTGGTCAGACGAAACTCAAAGAATTGGAGATCAAAGTCAAAGAAATAGCGGATAACATGGATGAACTTAACGGTTTGCGTAAAGGCGACAGGCCTACGGTTAAGTTTTTTGAGGGTGCCGGAGGCATTAGGTCGATTTTATCTGATTTGGTCGAGTCAAAACCCGAGATGACTTATGAGATTACTGATGTGAACGCGGTGAAAAACGTATTTACACTTGGCGACCTGCAATCGGCGCACAAAATAATGGAAAATGCCAAGGGAAAAGGCAGGGCATTTTTGGGTGGAGACGTTAAGTATGTCAGAAAAGGCGTTGAAGGCAGACATCTGCCGAAAGAACAATATTCGATCGCGGGAGACGTTTTGGTTTTTGGAAATAAAACCGCTTTGGTTTCTTACAAAGGCAAAGCTGTCGGCGTAGTTATTGAAAATGAAGAAATCGCAAATACTTTAAAAACACTGTTTGATATCGCTTGGAAGTCTTCCGATAGTTTTAAAAAATTGGATTAATAACCCTTTATAACGCATAAGCTCCGCTACTCAAGTGTTGAGTGCGGAGCTCTTTGCTGTCAGCCGCCTGAACCCATGACTGCCTCCTTTGGTTGCGGACGATTCTTCTTTTGCGCTTGGATAGACATCTTTTTGCGCTGAAGTAGAAGTAATCGTTGACGAATAAACTGCTGCAGTCTTCGTCCGCACCGTATCTGGAGGTTAGGGCAGGTTTTCTAGATTGGGCAAACAGCAAGAAAGGGTGGGAGTGACCCGTCGAAGGGTTGTCCTTCGTTTCGAATCATCGCCACAAACTATCAGGTTTTTGCCTTTTTGTCAAGCCTAAGAGTTACAAAAAAACTTTATTGTTTGAAAAATGAGTTTGTATTAAGCGACTAGTTTTCTATAAAAAGTAGGCATTAAGATTATTATAAATTTGCTAAGTTTACAATAATTATTATAATTATTTAAAATTTGATAAAGCGACACTTGACAAATATTTCGAACCGTGCTATAGTCCCTTTCGTTAACGGATGAGGAGGGAAGGCGGTACCTTACAATCACTAAAAACGACCCGGAATGCTTGCCGGGAAAGCGAGTCAATCCAAAGCTGTTCGGCATAGTTCCGAACGAAACGGGAAAGGCTCGCCCTCGTGTGGTTTGCGGGGAACACCAGTTCCTCGTCCTGCTGGATAGAAGCATAAATCCTGCGGGTCGAGGAGCTCTGATTTCCAATAACCATGTACGAGGAGAACGACCATGACGACCATGACCATCGCCCAGGCTCTGCGCAGGATCAAGAAGAACAAGGGCCGCGTGGCCGAGCTCAAGGCGCGCGCCACTCAGTCCGTCTCGTACGAGGCGGGCAAGAAACCGGTGTTCGACTTCAAGGCCTTGCGAGAGGATCTCTCCAAGACTAAGGAGGAGCTCATCCGGTTGGAGGCGGCCGTAACCGTGGCCAACGCTAACGCACGCATCTTGTTCGAGGGGCGCGACATGCCGCTCGCCGAGGCCGTGCGCCGACTCCAGGAGCTCAAGGACGACATGTCCTGGCTCCCGCAGCTCAACGTCCGCGAGGGCGTTGAGCGCGTCGCGGACTACGAGTTCGACCCGGAGAAGGAGCGGCAGATCCGCGTCACGCGCGAGACAGTCTGGGCATCGGAGCTCAGCGAGTTGGAGCGCGTGTCCGAGATCGAGTCGTTGCGCGACCGCTTCGAGCGGTTGAACGACTTGGTCGAGCAAGCAAACCACCGCACCGAGGTTGCGCCCACGTGAGCTAATCACGCAGGCGCCCGGAGCGGTCAGGGCTGGAAGGGCGGCGCATGTGAAAGGTAAGCTGTGGGCTACCAATCGCTTCCGTGATATCGGTTCCCGTCTGACGGGTTTCCGGTAAAGCGGCTGCGGTCGGATGCATTTATTCAAAGATCAAGACGATGACACCGAATGCAAGCGGTCAAGGTTCAGAGCGTAAGCTGTGACTTTGAGCCATAAGCAATTAAGGTGAGACGTCAGCGGTCAATGTTTCCACGGCAAGCCGGCCATGTGCGCCGTTCCTTCCTCAATTCTTTCACGCGAGCTGCACTCTGCGCTCGCGTCGCTTCTCTCAATTCTGAATAACTTCGGAATTGGAAGATGGCGAAGCTCATTAAAATCAAAATTCCGGTCAAGCCACGATTTTCTGAATAATTCGGAAGATAGTGGCTGGACCGGGTGATGCACGATCACCGGGCGGTTTGCGGGCAACGGCCGCTGGCGCGGTGGTTGTTGTGGGGGAGTCCCTCCTTCCGGCGATGTGCCGGATCCGCGAGTGGCACGGAAAAAACCGTGTCCTCGGCGCCCCAAATTGGGTTGTCGAGATCGTGTTCGGGGCAAAGCCTGTGCGAAGGCTTTGCATCGAGATGGTTGTCGCCGCTTATTGCGGGCGGCCATCAATGGGAGCTGCGCAACTCCCAAATTCTTTGTCGACGCGAAAGGCCAATCGTGTCGATAGGGGAACGTGCACAGGCACGAAGCGCTCGCCGCCATCTTTCGGCGGGCGCATCGCACAACTTCTTCCGGCACGAGCGGCAATCACTGCGCTCGTGCCTCATCTTTAGCCCGTGACTCTGTCGCGGACAAAAGAGGAGGCAATTTCGCTTCCGACCACCAAGCCGAGGAGGCTGACATGCCACGTGAAAGCTTTGCCCAAGAACGCAGGCGGATGTGCGAGGAGTTTGGGGCGCCGACCCCCGGTGCCATCGCGATGCGAGCCTACGCTGGTGCGGGATCGCGACGCAGGGCCGGTAACTTCCAACGGACGACGGTCAAGGTCGACCTGGTCGTTGGTGATGTCGTGCGCGATAGCAACTTCGGGATCTGCGTGATCACGAGGCGCTGTGCGGACCGGATCTACCTTCGGACATGCCCGGGTGGATGTCGCAGAAAGAGGGCGCTCTCTTCTCTGGTCGTCTACCAGACGGTCGAGATGGGCGTCGTCTTCAGGTCACCGGAAACGCACGCGCATCCTTACACCGTCTACCCCGTCAGGGGAGAGTCAGAGGACGGAGAGGAATTCTACAAGCGTGCCAAACGCTTGCAGAAGTTCGTGGCCGCGAACATAAGAGCGGAGGATCGATTGGAGCATGTGGAATACGGCGTGTTCTGGGCAAAGGCCGCTACCGCCAAGTTGACTGTGGAATTCGAATCAAAGGATTTTCCAGTCTAGCTTGAGCGGATTTCTTGCCCTTCTTTCTCACCGGGCATTAACAAAAGGTGAGATTTCCCCCAAAGCAGATAAGTTTCTTGTCTGATTCGGGGGAATTAATCACGATTCCTTTACTCAAACGAAAAGAGGTGCACCTTGAACTGATTATAATCTCAATGATACGTCCGGAGAGACCAGATCATGGTTTTTTATGCGGCGAAGGTCGTCGCGTATACACTCCGGTTGCAAGAGAGATCATGAACGAGCACATTGCTGACAACGAGCGTTTCGACACCTATGAGCTTGTGCGTAAGGCCTTGCGTGAATTGCAGTCGTGTACGCATTGCGGTGCGGTGTCGACTAAGGAACATAGGTCGCGGACTTGCTGGGGCGTGGCGTTGCGAGGCTGGCAAGGCGCTGCTATTTTTTGCGGCCCTCGCTGCTTGGCGATGCACTTCGACGAGCATCCGGAGTTTCCGGCGGCAAGGATTGAGCATGCGGTGCTTTTTCCGCCCGAGGAGCGCGGCTACTGGACGCGTAACGGCTGCGTTTTTTGCGGACGGGAAGACGAGAAGGCGCGCTACTATCAGGTGGAAGTCCCTTCCGAGTTTGACTCGATTTGGGGCAGTGAGAGGGGACCGTGTTTTTGCTCCGTCGCTTGCCTGGTAGCCGCGTTCGAGTTGGACGCGGAGGCGCTTGGTCTAAGCGCCTCGGACTATTGGCAATATCGCGGCGGGTTGGCCATCCCCAATCAGCCGAGAGAAAGGCCGCACCGAGTCGCCTCGCTTAAACGACTGCGCCGCAAGCTAAGACCGCAGGAGCTCGCCCGCTTAGGTTTTTAAACTCTTTACCCTCCCCATCGGGTCTTTGATGGGAGTCTCGCTATATTCATTATTTTAGAATGATGGATGCAGCGAGATTTTTTTATATCTGTTTCTTCAGCCACTTCAAAGTCTCGGTAAATAATTTTTCTTCCGTTCCAGGTTCATCGAAACAATGAGTCGCACCGGGAATGCCGACAAGTTCACTTGGTCCTTTGAACAAATTGGTGTAAGTCTGCGCAGTGTTTTTTAATATACCTTTACCCGCATATATCGCGAGTAGCGGCTTTTTGATTTTTCTCGCCATCTCATCCCAATCCAGTTTTTCGGAAAAGTCTTTCATTTTTCGGCCGACAATAAATTCGACGCCCCAGTTTATTTTCATTAACCTTCTTGAGAGCGGTTTTGCACCAAATGATTTTATAAAGTTCGGTTCGTAAGAAGAGTCCCATAAAACATATCCATCAATCAGATTCTGATCGGCAAGCATGATTGACGGTCCGCCAAAGCTGTGACCGACAGCATGTATTTTACGGGCTCCGTGCCTGCGTAAATACTGTAGAGCACGGTTGATGTCTTCCGCGTGTGTTTTGAGCGTGCAGTCCGTCAGACACCTTGTTCGGTTGTCTTCCGAATTGGAATATAGGTTAACGCGCAGCGATGAAAAACCGTGCTTGTCAAAATATCTCGCACCGTTAAAGAAGATGTGTTCATTCATGTGCCCGGTCAACCCGTGGACCATCAAAATAATTGGGCGCTTAAAGTTTCCGCACAAAATCGCCGGCAAATATTTGTCGCCAGGGAGTTGGATGCGAATTGATTTTTCAATGAGTTTAGACATTGGTCCAATATATCAAAATACAGACAAAATGAGAAATGTGCATTTGACAGTTTATTGTGATATGTAACAACATCTAATTATGGTTTCAGCTAAACTTAAAAAGATCGGCGATGGATTGCAATATAATATTTATGACCTCAAGAATGGTCGAGTTTTGAAAAAACCAAAAACAACACGCGAACGCATTGCGATTTTAAAGAGATGGCAGGGCAAAAAGAAGTATTCCAAATCTGACATGGATCGGATTGTAAAGCACGCAGAGAAGACGGGAGAACTAACGAATAACGTTGCCAAGAAAATCGCGCAACGTTTGAATGCGATAGATGGTGAATTGTTTGGTAGTCCTGAATTCAGCCAACATGCAAAATATACTCAAGATAAAGTGATGACACTCGGCGAATATATCTTGCATCATAACAGCGGACAGAATCGACGCATTTTGCATCGCTATGCAAAGTCGATAATCAGAGCGTGGGAATACGGATTGGGTGAAACTGTTTTTAATTTTTCCGTTAATTCCGGTATCGATAAGAAGGATGAAATTATTTTTATAGATTTGGGAGAGTTCACGTCTGACAGAATTCGAGTCAGGCAGATGATCAAAATAAGACGCTGGCTAAAGAGCTGGTCATATACAAGTATGACTGACTTAAAGCTTAAGAAGCATTACCAAAAAGTAATGGAAAGTACTTTAACCTTGGAAGCGTTGGAAAAAAATTGGAGGCAAAAATATAAAAACAACCCCGTCATGGAGCGGGGGAGGAGTGAGGGGCTAAGAGTTTGATTCGCAGCGCAGCAAGCAGGTCGACCGCTATGAGACGATGACCTTTGGGCTACGACCGTCGAGAGCCGGCCTCAATGCGCCGTGAGTCCCGGTTTGTCATCGCCGGCAAGCGATTGACTGTCAGGCGTTTCGCCGATAAAGCTCAGCGTATATTCTGGCGCTTGAGTCAGGCGGACGCTCAGACGAGTGTCTTCGTCGAAGTAGCGAGGATCGAATTGCAGATACTGCGCATCGTTGGAGAGTGTGAAGGGCGCGCCTTGCTCTGTGAGCCACTCGACGGCCGCCTTGATGTCATCGACGAGTATGTCGATGTGGCCGTTAGCTTCCTCGGGCGGCTCAATCATCAAATTGGCGAAGAGCGGCGGCGTGCCGAGTACTACAAGATCGATGTCCGACATCCGGACAGTCTCTATGAGCGGTTCCGTCTGTAGAACCTCTGTCCACAGGTGAGTGAGAAAATCTCGCTTGAGCGCCCCGGTTGTGATTGATTGGATGAAAAGTGCCTTGAATTTGTTCTGTCTGCCCTTCATGGTTGCACCTCCTGCGCAGATAGTACTTATCGACAGCAGTCTCGTCAAATTTAAATCTTTAGATCTTCGCTACAGCCTCCCGGCGAGAGGTTACAAAAAGAATTGTTTGGTTTGGATTGTTTGTCAAGAAGGTAAAAAAAACAAGCGTCGAGAGATTCGAAACGCTTAGTTGAGTCATGTTCTACCTGCGCGTCATGTCCGGCAAAAGTTCCGCGGCCATGCGCATGAAGATGCTGCCATCGGGGTCCGGCACGCACATTGCAGGAGTGCCGGGCGGAACGCGGGCGATAGCTAGAGTGAACGCGCCCCAAAAGTTGGGGCAACCGTAAATCTCCTTCATTTCAGGCGGATGCTCAAAGTCGAGTCGCGGGTATCCGCCGTCGCCGATGTAAACGTGCTGGATTTCAATCACGGCCGTGCCGGTTTCTTCGCCGTAGCCCTGAAAGTGTAGCAGCAGCAAATCGTGCGGTTGGACGAAGTCCCTGCAGTACATAATGATCGACGGATCCATGATTTCTCCGTCGTGAACGAGGAGTAGATGTTCGTTCTGTTTCTTCTGCCACGGCCTGATATTGCAGTGTATCCTGAAATCAGTTTTTGCGAATTCGATGAGTGTTTGAGAAACATCTACGAAGTCGATCGGGAATTTGGATGATGCCATGCGCGCCTCCTGTGGTGTGCGGCAAGGTTATCAAAAAAGGCCGGATTGTCAACCCGGCTAATTGCTATCTGTTGATTGTCAGTACGCTCCCTTCCTCTGTAAAACCGCAAACGGCGTCTTCAATAATATATAAAGATCCAGCATAGGCGACCAATTTTCGATGTACCAAGTGTCGAGGCGCGCTTCTTCGTCAAAAATCAGATCGCTGCGGCCGGAGATTTGCGCCATGCCTGTGATGCCGGGCTTAATCGTCAACACGCTGCGCTGTGCATCAGTATATTGCTCAACTTCGCGCGGTTGGTGCGGGCGCGGGCCGACGAGTGACATGTCGCCTTTGAGAACGCTGATAAAATTTGGCAATTCGTCGATAGACCAGCGGCGCAGAAAACGTCCGCCTTTTAGTACGCGCGGGTCGTCGGCGATTTTATAAACCGCGCCTGCTTTGATGCTGTTGGTTTTTATCAGTTCTTTTTCAAATTCAAGATTCTTTTTATTGTTGGAAAATTGCGGTCCGATGGAAAACTTTTTGAACATTGAACGAAGCTTGTAAGCCACGAACTTTTTACCTTTTTCGCCTACGCGCTCGCTTTTGTAAAGGATCGGAAAACCGTCTTCGACGAGCACCAGCAAAGACCCGACAATCCAGAGCGGTGAAGTCAGTATTAAAAGAACGGTGGAAAGAACAATATCTTCGAATCTTTTAGCGATGCGGCCCCATCCATCCAGCGGAGTCGGTTTGACTTCGATTAAAGGCACGCCGCCCGGAGTTGAAACTTCGATATTGGTAAAGCGCGCGGCAAACATGTCGGCCAAATACCTGAAATGCAGATTGTATTTGTTGGCAAATGAAATCAGATGAAGAGCCTTGTCTTTTGGCAAGTCCGGATCGGCTAAAACAATGCCATCGATTTGATGACGGGAGATCAGAGATTTAAGTGAGTCTTTTTGTTGATCGTTCCAGGTTAAAAGTTGTTTGACGACGGTAAATCCAAAGATGGGCGACTCTGCAAAAATGCGAGCCAGATTGTGCGCTTGATGATCCGATCCGACTATGACCAATCGTTCGTGTCCAAAGCCGAGCCGTAAAAGTTGATGTTGGATGGCACGCAACATCAATCGTCCGAAATATACGAAAAAGATTGATAATGCCCAAATTGCGATGATGATAAAACGCGACTGCGTGAGTTCGCGTCGAAAGAATACGGATGAGATGAGGATCATCGCACCGGCGGTGCAAGCCAAGATGACGCGTCCCAGCTCGCTCCAGGCACGACGCGGACGAGTCGAATAAAGTCCTGCAATTAAAAACATGACGATCCAAACGCCGATGAACGTCACGCTTGTTTGTATGTATGCGGAGTAGGGGATGTCCTGCAAAATGGGACGTACCTCTGTTGCAAAGCGCGAGTAGCGCAACAAGTATGCGGAGGCTGCGGCGCAGGCCAGTGCTATGCCGTCGAGTGGCAGGCGCATGGCGGTGAAGGTCAGGTTAAAACGGTTCATGCAGACATTATACCAAAAAAATCACCCCGACGCATATCGGGATGATTTTTATGTTCAGGCCAACTGTAAGCCGAATTTTGTCCCCTCGTAGCTTTATGCGACGTGGGGGATGACTATCTATCTTGTCCCGTCATTGCTGGCGGGATCATGCGAGCGACCAGTCTCCTTGGCCAGATGAGGCATTGGAGTCTTGCTCTTGCATCAGAGAGGGTTTGCCGCTGTCATGCGTTACCGCAGACAGAAATCGGTAGCAGATCGTCGCCCCGTGGAACATGAATGCTTTCGCACCCACGTCCTTTACGGGGACGCCCACATCCGATCACGTTTCATTTTGACCCCACTTCGCGTAAAGCTACGTGGGGCTGATCGTCTCTGTGGCACTTTCCCTGGGTTTCTGGAGCAAACGTCGGGCACGTGTCCTTTCGTTTATACTCCGGTATATCCCGGCCGCCGTTAACGGCTCTCGCGACAATCAATCTTGCGATTGAAAGGATGTTCGGACTTTCCTCCCGCCACAAGCTTACGCAAGTAGTCGGGCAGCCATCCGTTTAGCCTGAACGCAGGGAGAGTATCAGAAAATGCATCAAATGTCAATTGTTGGAAGTCGATTTTGTTGCTATCATTGCATGGTATGAAAAAGCGCTCGTTAATCGCTTGGGTGGCGGTGATTATAGTCTGCATCATTGCGGCTTTGATTTGGTGGTTTTGGTCGCTCGGCAGTTTGTCGGCGGAGAATGCATCAAAACTTCAGCTCGTTATAGAAAAAGGCAATGCTTTTGTCACAAAAGACGGCATGCCGGAAGAGCAAGCGAACAGCGGAATGGAAATTGAGAAAGGCGACCGTATCAGGACGGCGGAAAATTCGATCGCAAGTTTGATGTCTTACAGCAAGGCTAACATCAGGCTGGATGCGCAGACGACGATGACGATAACCAATGCGCAAGATAATCAAGACGCCGGTTTTGTGATGAACTTTAAGTTGGAGTCCGGCCGTGCTTGGTCGCGCGTTTTGCATCTTTTGGATTTGCAGGATGATTTTTCGGGTCAATCAAATCAAGTAATTGCAACGGTTAGAGGCACGGCCTTTGGCTTGATTGCAAACGGACAGACGACGGATATTGTTGTCGATCAAGCGGGCGTTGGCGTCGCTGGCAATCAATCCAATGCAAAAGAGGATTACTTGGTGGGCGGCGAGTGGGCTGAATTCAATTCGTCCGGCAAGTTGACAGGCAGGGGAGATGTTGCCAGCGGAACTTGGCGCGATCAGGCTTGGCTAAAAGAGAATCAGGATGCCGATAAAAATTATTCGTCTTCGTCCGAAGCGGCTTTTGTCGACAGCCTGCATTCAAAAAATGGCGCGTCGCCTGACAGTTGGTCTTACGGTTTGTCTCTTTGGTCGGAAAATTTGCATTTGGCTTTTGCGGGCAAAAACGCGCCAAAACTTTGGGCGAGATATTTTGGCCGCCGCATCGGATATGTCCACGATTTGATAGATCGCGGAAAGTCGGGCTTTGCTTTTCAAATGCTTTCGGATGTCGACAAAGAATTGAACTCAAAATTAAACGATGCCAAGTCTAAAGATTATCGCGTTGCGGTGCGTCCGATATTGGGCGATGCCATGCTCGCGTTTTCAAGCGTTGAACCAACCAGTAACGCGTTTAGGCTAAAGCTTGGAGTGGAAGATATGTATGCTGGAGTCTGGAATGATGATGCCGCGTCTTTTTATGCGCGTTCGCTTTCCGTTGATGCGCGATTGGATGAGGCGGAGCGGTTTGACTGCCAGCCGAATGTTGAGGATTTGATCAAAGAGGCTGTCAATGCGGTGGAGCAGGGTTTGGCCAGGGAAAAGGGAGATCTGGAAAAGATGTCGGCGATAACAGCCAAGGACAAGGCGACTTTGAATGCCAAAGTTCAAGTACAAACTTTGCGTTTGGATTTTTTCAAAAGACATTTGGCGATGTGTGCATCAATTTCCATTCCTGCATTGGGTGAGACTGGGAGCGCGACGAGCACGACGCAGATGGCGACATCGACTGATACGACAGTCAGTCCTTCAAAAGCGACTTCAACCGTTCCGGTGACTCCGCCGGTTGTTGCGACTTCAACTCAAAATGTCGATCAAACTCCTCCGGCGGCACAGAGTTTGGGTTTGGTGCGCATACAGTTGACGGCGCAACCAAGTCCGGCGAACGTTGGCGACAGGGTTAAGCTGTTCGTCAATGGCTATAAAGCCGACGGTTCATCTGTTGATGTTACGAACCAAGCGAACTTTGGTCTGATTGGAAACTTGGGCACTATTTCCGGATTGACCTACGTCGCTTCGGCGGCAGGTTCTATAACTATAAACGCAACGGTAGTAGACAGTGGTCAAACTTTGATTTCCAGCGCTTCGCTATCAATCAATCAGGGTGTGACTCTTTCAAATATTTCGATTTCACCGGCAAGCGGTTCGATAAACGTCGGCGGAAGTTTGCCGCTGACCGTGATCGCTAATTATTCAAATGGTTTTTCCAAAGACGTTTCTTCGAGCGTGCAATGGTCGGTTTCAAACGGTTTGGCAAGAATAGCCGGAGCGTCTCTTGTTGCCGGTACCACACCAGGGGCCGTAACTGTCACGGCGAGTTATTCCGATCTCGGAGTTACGAAGACGACTACCGGGAATTATCAAATAATACAGACTGCGGCTGCTGCTACTTTCCTTCAGTGATTTTTTTCGCCGTCCCGTCCGTCCTTTTCTCTGTCATTCCGAGCGTAGTGCCCAAACTAATGGCACGAAGTCGAGGAATCCCTCGTTTAACAGTCAGACTGTTTTGTAAGGGATTTCTCCGCTCCGTTCACATTCGTTTACTCCGGTCGAAATGACATGGGAGAAGGAGATTGCCACGCTCCGTCGGACTTTGCTCGCAATGACAGAAAAGTCGCAATGACAAAAAGATTAAGTAGAGAAAAAATATGATTTCAAAAAAGAAAAATCACGCTTGGCAAAGGCCATTGCTCGTCGGACTCGCGGTCGGCGTTTTGTGTTCGGCGATTTTTTTGACCGGCGCTTTAAGCACCTGGAGTCGTCGTCTGACAGACAGGCTCTATCTGCCGCATCCTGCCGACGCGCGTATTGTTATCGTTGCAATTGACGATGCCGCTATGGCGCGTCTTGGGCGTTGGCCATGGCCCCGTGCGATCCACGGGGAGCTTATCGAAAAGCTGAGTGTTGCAAAACCTCTCGCCATCGGTTACGACGTCAACTTTCCGGAAGTATCTGACGAAGAGAATGATAAAGCGTTGGCACAAGCTTTGCGTGACGCTGGAAATGTTGTTTTACCGATTGAACTTTCGCTTTCAATAAGCGGCTCGAAAGTCATGTACGAAACGACGCGTGTCCTGACTCCGATTCCGCTGATTGCAACCGCCGCCGCGCGACTCGGCCACACCAATACTCCGCAAGACGCTGACGGAGTTGTGCGCCGCATTCCGCTTTACGCAGTCTCGTCGGATGGCTCAAAAATTCCAGCTTTCTCTTTGCAGATTGCGCAAGCAGGTGCCGAAAGACGCCTTGAGGACGCCTTGAGGACGTTTTTAGGACGCACCAAGGATGCTAGCTTGATAGTCAATTATCCCGATGCCCCTCGTCACGGTTTCGTGACTATTTCCGCCGCGGACGTGATTGACGGCAAAGTCGATTCGAAAGTTTTTGAGGGCAAAATCATCATGGTCGGCGCAACGGCGCCAGACTTGCACGACGAGCAGTTGGTGCCCACTTCGGTCAGCCAGCCGATGCCGGGCATAGAGATTCATGCTTCTATTTTGAATACTTTGTTGCAGCAAAATTATCTGCGCGAGCTCCCGTCGATAGTAGTCGTCTTGTGGTTGTTGTTGGTCGGACTTCTGCTGGGTCTTATCGTTCCAAAATTAAAAGCGCGCTGGTCAATCCCGCTCGCACTTGCACTTTGGCTTGTGTCATTGGTCGGATCGTTCGTGTTGTTTGACCGCGGTTGGATTGCCGACGTACTTTGGCCGACGATCACTGTCATTCTTTGTTTTGCAGCCGTCGCGCTAGAACGTCGAATAAGCGCCGAACAACAAAAGCGCGAGATCCGTGATGCTTTTTCGCATTATGTTACAGGTTCGGTCGTCGAGTCCATCTTAGCCGACCCGTCCAAATTAAAACTGGGAGGAGATCGCAGAAAAATGACCGTACTTTTTTCCGACATCCGCGGCTTCACGACGATCTCCGAAGGATTGAAACCGGACAAGCTCGTTGAGCTCATGAACAAGTATTTGACGCGCATGACGGACGAAGTGTTTAAGCACGAGGGCGTGCTTGATAAATATATTGGCGACGCGGTCATGGCTTTTTGGAATGCTCCGCTCGATCAGCCTGATCATGCTAAACGCGCGGTTGAGACTGCACTCGACATGCTAGCCGCGCTGAAAGAAATGAATGCGCAAAAATTATTCGGGGATGTCACGATAAAAATCGGAGTCGGCGTCAACACCGGAGATATGGTCGTCGGCAACATGGGATCTCAAGAAAGGTTTGACTACACCGTCATCGGCGACAGCGTGAATCTCGGTTCGCGCTTGGAGTCACTCACTAAAGAATACGGAGTCTGTTTGCTCGTCACCGAGTCCGTCAAGCAAGAATTGAACAACGGTTATCTTATGCGCCAGGTTGATCTCGTCGCCGTCAAAGGAAAAAAAGAACCGGTTAAGATTTTTGAGGTCATGAAGCGCAGTAAAAATGCCTCGCAAGCCGATAAACAAGTTGCTAAGAAATTCGAAGATGCTCTGGCTGCTTATTTTACAAAAGACTTCGCCATGGCTGTCAGTCTAACGTCAGAGTTGCTCTCTGAACGTCCCGACGACGGTCCGTCAAAAACTCTCAAAACACGCGCAGAGCACTTTATTCAAGAACCGCCGGCAGGTGATTGGGATGGAGTGTGGAGGATGACGAAGAAATAAGACCCTCTATCCGTCACCTCTATTAACAATATTGCGGTGACACCTTTCCCCCGTCAGACGAGGGAAAGGAGTTAATGAGTTATTCTGTAGAGACGCAAAATCTTGCGTCTAACTAATCAACCTTCAACTGCCTTTCCCTTGCCTGGCGGGGGAAGGGCTCCTCCGCAATATTATCAAAATGAGGAGGTGGATAGAGGGCTATCTCCCCAACCCCATCTTCTCCCTCACGACTTTCATCTTTGCCTCGGCGACGGCTGCAGCTTTGTCGCGTCCGGAGTCTAAAATTTTATTTAATTGTGCCGGGTCGGAGAGGTAGGTTTGGATTTTATCGCGCACCGGACCCATGTGAGTGATGATCGCTTCGGCCAGGCCCTTCTTAAAGTCGCCGTAACCCTTGCCTTCGTAAGCTTTTTCGATTTCTTTCATTGTTTGGCCGGTCATGTGATGATAGACGGTCATCAGATTGGAGACGGCGGGTTTTTTCTCGGGGTCAAAAGTAACGCCGGTGGTGGAATCGGTTACCGAGCGCATGATTTTTTTGCGAATTGTATCGTTATCATCCGTCAAAAAGATTGAAGCCATTTCGCTCTCATCGCTTTTGGACATTTTTGCGTCCGGTTTTTGCAGGCTCATGATACGCGCGCCGATTTTTTGTATCAAAGGTTGTGGCACGACAAAAGTCTCGCCGAATTTTTCGTTAAATCTGCGCGCCAAGACGCGCGTCAACTCCACGTGCTGCAATTGGTCTTCGCCGACAGGAACGATCGTAGTGTCGTAGAGCAAAATGTCGGCGGCCATTAGAACAGGATAGCCGAATAGACCGACACCGGCGCCGACCGTGCCGCCTTTTTTGGATTTGTCCTTGTATTGCGTCATTCTTTCCAGCTCTCCCATCTTGGCGAGGGTCATCATGAGCCAACCAAGCTCGGTGTGTTGCGGAACTTCGCTTTGGATAAACAGGATGGATTTTTTGGGATCAATGCCGGCTGCGAGATATACGGCCGCGACGGTTAATGTTCTTTCACGCAGCAATTTGGGATCCTGTGGAACGGTTATGGCATGTTCGTCCACAATGCAAAAATAGCAGTGATGCTGTTGTTGAATATGTGCCCATTGCTTGAGCGCACCGATGTAATTGCCGATATGAAGGTTGCGCGTGGGCTGAACGCCGGAAAAGACGATATCTTTCATATGGCATAATCGTACAACGTACGACGTACAACGTCCAACGTCACCGGTTCGTCATCCCGACCGTAGCGGAGCGAAGTGGAGGGATCCCTTTTTTAACAATCCAACTGTTTAACAAGGGGTTCCTCGGCTACGTGCCTTTAGTTTGGGCACTTCGCTCGGAATGACAGAATGGATGAGCTGCGGTAATATGCAAGATATGCCCCGCATTATCATTATCCACGGCTGGAGTAGTGGTCCGCAGAAAGAGTGGTTTCCTTGGCTTGAACGTGAGTTGAAAGCCAAAGGTTTTGACGTTGAGATTCCTGCGATGCCAAATCCAAAAGTGCCGCAGATCGGTCCTTGGGTCGGATGTTTATCGCAAGTCGTCGGCACGCCGGACGAGGAAATAATTTTGGTCGGGCACAGTGTCGGGTGTCAAACGATTTTAAGATATTTGGAAACGATCGACGTCAAAATTCGCGGCGCAGTATTCGTCGCCGGCTGGTTTACTTTGAAACTTGATGACTTTGACGAGGCAGAAATCGCAATCGCCAAACCTTGGCTGGAGACGCCGATTGATTTTGAAAAAGTTAAAAATAATTTGAACAAAAGTATGGCAATTTTTTCCGATGACGATTATTTCGTCCCGCTTGCCGACGCGGAACTTTTTCGAGAACGTTTGGGGTCAAGTATCATCACCTTAAACCAAAAAGGCCACATAAGCGGCCTTGATGGTGTGACAGAGTTACCCGAGGCACTTGAAGCGATTAAACTTCTATAATCATCGGCAAGACCATTGGCCTTCTGCCGGTTTTGGCGAACAGGAATTGGCCAAGCTCTTCGCGGACTTTGTCTTTCATATATTGTCCGTTGGCGCTGGAACGCGGGTCGTCGTCTTTTAAGACATTGGCGACTTTGCGTTTGGCCATGGGCATCAATTCATCGTGTTCTTTTGTGAACACAAAACCGCGCGTCATGATCTCCGGCATTTTGAGCAGTTTGCCGGTTTGTGCAGAGACGACGGCCAGCACTATTGCCATGCCATCTTTGGAAAGTTCCAAACGATCGCGCAAAACAACGTGGTTGGTGTCGCCAACGCCCAAACCGTCTACGAAAACGTATTCTGTCGGGACTTTTTTGTTGGTCAAAATACCTTGTCCATTTTTATCGAATTCCATTATCTGACCGTTGTCGGCAATGAGAATATTTTTGGGATCTATTCCGCCTTCTGCTGCGGCCTTGGCATGCATGTGCAAAAAGGAATGATTGCCTTCGATGGGAATTAGGTATTTAGGATTGACCATCTGATGCATCAATTTCAAATCTTCTTGTTTTGCATGTCCGCCGGCGTGGACGTCCATCATTTGATAGTGAACAACTTCTGCGCCTTCGCGGTACAGAGTGTCTTTAAGGCGTTGAACGCTGCGTTCATTGCCCGGAATGACGGAAGAAGAGAAAACGACGGTGTCGCCTTTTTCGATCTGCACATTCGGATGTTCGCCGTTTGCAATACGCATCAAAGCTGCGCGGTCTTCTCCCTGCGCACCGGTACAGATGATTGCGACTTGGTTGTCAGGCAGTTTTAAAGCCTGTTTGACGTCGATTAAAGTACCTTTTTGGATTTTCATGTAACCCAACTCTTGGCAAATGGCCACATTGGATTTCATGGAATAACCTTCGATGGAAACTTTGCGTCCCATTCTTTCGCACGCCCAAATAATCTGTTGGATACGTCCAAGCATGGATGAAAACGTCCCGATCACAATGCGGCCTTTGGCGTTTGCAATGATATCGTCAATGTTGTGTTGAATATCGCCTTCCGTGAGCTGGCGGCCGGGTTGCGGAGCGTTTGTGGAGTCTGCCATCAAAGCCAAAACGTGTTGACTCCCAAGCTTTTTAATCTTTTCAATTTCCGTCGGCAGATCGCCGGAGGTTGCGGTGTCGATTTTAAAGTCGCCAGTGTGAACAACGATGCCGACCGGGGTGTGAATTACCGTTCCGAAAGAATCGGGAATGTTGTGCGAAACGCGGAAGAACTCAATCTTAAAACAACCGAGCTGCAAAACGTCGCTTGTTTTTACGACGTTGATTTTTAACGGCGCAACTCCACGGTGATCTTCTTGGCGCTTTTTGACCAAACCCGCAGTGAGTGCGCTCATGAACATGGGAGGATTTCCAAGTCGCGGTGCGAGATGGGGGATGGCGCCGATGTGGTCCAAATGGCCGTGCGTAATGATAACGCCGCGAATATTTTTTAATTTATCCGCGAGATAACTGATGTTCGGAATGATGTAATCAACGCCCGGCATGTCGTCTTCCGGAAATTGCAAACCCATGTCAATCAAAATAATGTCGTTCTTATATTCGATAAGCGACATATTGCGACCGACCTCTTCGTTGCCGCCCAAAACCATGATTTTAAGACGAGCATCCTTGCTCAAAGTATCTTTATCAGATCCTGTTCTTAAGCGAGGTTTGTGTTTGTAAGTGCTTAAACGCACTTCTTCCGTAGCGAAAGCGCCTCCGCGGCGCGAACGATTTCCGCCGCCGCGTTGTTTGTGATTCGGCTCAGCGGTTTTTTTGCCCGGAGCCGCCTGACGGTTATCAACCCTCGTAGGATTACTAACTCTCGTTGGATTATTGTCAGACCTAAAATGCGCGCCTTTAAAAACCGGCGCATTAACTGCGGCTGTGCGAAAATGTTCCGTCTTTAGCGCAGCTTGTTTGATTGCTTTTGCAATCAGCTCTTTGTTATCCGTTTTTTGGATGGTCGGCGAGAGCGAACCGTTTTGCGGTGATTTTTGATTGTGTCTAAAACCAAAACCGCCAGAACCCTTTCCAAATCTATTGTTGGATGGGTATTTGTAGAACTGTGTCATACATGTTTCCGCCAGAGGACGAATCATCGTCTTGCGCGGAATGAATAAAGTTAACGCAAAAGATAACTGATGTTTCCTTGCGATCTGAATAATAAAGTCTTTCGCCTATATAAGGCAGTTGATATATCTCAAAAAGAATTGATCTATATTGATCCAGACAAAATCTTGTTGAATCACGACTATTGAAATTTGGCTAACTTTAGACCAAATCGGCAACAAACGTTATTCACTTATGATGGTAGTATAGCATGATATGGCGAGGATGTCAATGTTAATAAGTTGAATTTAAAGTCATTAAAAACCGCTATGCGGTTTTTAATATGGTGGGCGGGGAGGGACTTGAACCCTCATGATCGAATGATCGCAGGCTTCTGAGACCTGTGCGTCTACCAGTTCCGCCACTCGCCCACAAATCAATTATGAATTAAGAATTATGAATTAAGAATTGATGTCGCAATTATGATGATAAGTCCTGCTATTGTCAATTATATAATGACAATCTCCAAAATTCATAATTCTTAATTCATAATTCTTAATTTTTGATGTTATTTCCACCGCAGTCCCGTCTTTATGTACCATTGGCCGATATTTTGAAAACGGTTGGATGGTTGGGCCAGCTGTAAAGTGTCCGGTATGCCTTTGATGCGGTTGGAGATGACGTAGGCGTAGAAAGGCCTGACCAAAAATAGGGCGGCGGATTGCTTAAGGATTGCTTGCGATAAATCGCCGCGGGCTTTTGTAAGTGCCTGCGTGGAAGTTGCGGACTTTGTTCGTTCTATCAAAGTATCGACTTCTTTGTCCGCTAAACCGCTAAAGTTCATGCCGCGGTTTCCGGCTTGTCCGCTCCACCAAATTGGGAACAGATCCTGGTCCGGTTGCAGCAGAATATTCCACAATACGATTTGTCCGTTGCGATCTTGGCTTGAGACTTTCAGCAAATCTTTTGCGTTCATGGGTTTTGTGTCCACTTGCGCGCCCAAAAGCGACCACTGGCGTTTAAGCGCGTCGGAAACCTGCAAAAGCGCCGGATCATCCGGAGTAAAAATCGTGAAAGTCAATTTGGTGGAAGATGCTGTAGAAACCGGAGCCGGAAGTGTCTTTTTTGGATCCGGTTTTTGATAAATGCGTACGCTGTCATTGCTTGGCACAACCCATCCGGCATCTTGCAGGAGTTTGCGAGCGGCATCCAAATCATACGGCGTACTGGTCGTCGGCTGCAAAAAGGGAAAAGGCATTTCGGCGACAGAAGCCAAATTGTTGTACGCGGCAAGCAGATCTTGGCGGTTGGTGCCTATGTTTAAAGCTTGTCTGACTTTAGCGTCGGTCAAAGTCTTGTCTTTCAAGTTAAAGAAAGCAATGGTTTGCTGGGGAATCTCGAGTTTTTCGGTGTTCCAACGCGCGGTAGAACCGAACTTGCCGGCTTCGTCGGAAGGTATAAACGAAACTGCGTCCACCAGATCGGATTTAAGTGCATCCTCTGCGGATTGGCGATCCGGATAAAACTGGAAGGTTAGATTTTGAATATGAGGTTTAATTCCGTAGTAGCGGTCAAAACTTTCCAGCGTGTAAGAACGGATTATGCCGTAACTGTCGCGAGTGAATGACTTTACAAAATATTGGCCGGATCCGACCGGTTTGAGATTGATGTTGGCAAGGCGTGCGCTGGTTGGCGGAATATCCTGCCAAAGTTCTGCAGGTAATATGCCGACAGTGAGCGCGATTGGGAAAGTTGCATCGGCTTGATCCAGGACGAATTGCACGGTGCGGTCATCTTGTGCGGCGACGTTGACTCCGCGGAACAGGGGAGCGAGCAAGGATCCGCGAGCGGTATCTTGTATGCTTTCAATCGTAAAGGCCACGTCGGCCGATGTAACTGGTTTGCCGTTGTGAAATTTCGCCTCCGGCTGCAAATGTACGGTCAACGTTTTTCCATCATCACTCCATTCGTAGCTGCCCGCCAAATCGGGGATCGCCTCCATGCCTTGCATGCGGAAAAGCCCGGAATAAATCAAAGATGACAGATCGGCATCCGTAGCGTTGGCCGGCGCATCTATAGGATTGATGGCCTGCGGTTCGCCGATTATCGCCTCTGTATAAGTTCCCCCGTCGGCCGGCACGGAAATCAAATGGTTGGCGGTTAACAAAGAAAATCCGGTCAAGATAAAAATAAAGAATAAAAACAAAGCGCCCATTAAAATGCGGCGCTCAAAAAGACTCAAGACCCTGGTTGCATAACGCAGCTGGCGCCAATGAGGCACTGATTGCGGACGCGTAACCGATAACACCAAAGCGTGGTCTTCGGCTGTTTTTGGATTTTGTTCACTCGAAGTCTTAGCCGAAGGTGTAAGCCAAAAAAGGATCCTGCGGACCCACGCATGTGCACGGTCAAAAGCTTCGGACATAAAATAGGACTCGCAGTCCTATGGAATTAAGCCAGGGCGATGTTTAAAATCGCGGTGGCGAAAAACAGAACCGCTATGCCGATGGTGGCGTAGAACAATCCTTTTTCGAGTCCTCTTTTTGTTCTAAAAACAGCGCCTTCTCCGCCAAACGAAGCTCCTAATCCGGTGCCGCGCTGCTGCAGCAAAATGGCCGTAACCAAGAGTATGGAAAGCGCTATCTGTATGATGGGTAATATGGTTTGTCGCATGGGAAACAGGGTATCTCTTAACCGGCAGGCAGTCAAGATGCTATAATGGATTCATGGAGGAAAAAAAATCTTGGTATAAACGTTCTTGGGGCATGGCTATTTTGTTTGTTGCCGCCCTTTTTATCTTGCTGAGCGCTTTGTTTACACGTCAAGTGTATGTTTATTATGCGCAACTTAAGCAAGGCATCAAGCCAGATCTTTCCGTGGGCAGAAGATTTTCCGGTACTTTAAACATGACTCCAAAGCCAACTTCCATAGACACGCAGGCGATCATGCTTCGAGTCTCCGGTAAAGGAGATGATCCTTACAGTGGCCCGGAAAGCGCGGAACACGAGATTGTGGAGTTCGTGGATTTTGACTGTCCTTACTGCAAATCATCCGTCCCGACTGTCCACGAAGTAATGCGCGAGCGGCCGGACGTTAAATTTATTGTCAGAGATTTTCCACTTACCGAGATTCATCCAGATGCGGAATCTGCGGCTAAAGCCGCGCGCTGTGTTTGGCGTCAGGGAAACTCAAACGTCTACTGGAAGTTTCATGATTTGCTTTTTGCCAATCAAAACAGCCATGATTTGGATTCTCTCAAACAACTCGCCTCTCAAGCCGGTGCAGATTCCAGATATGATACTTGCATGGCAAGCCTTCAAGTCACGCCTGCGATTCAACAATCAATCAGCGATGCGACCGCTATGGGAGTTTCGGTCACGCCAACATTTTTTGTAGACGGCAAGATGGTAGAGGGCGCAGCCGACGTGCAGACCCTTGTGAATTTGCTGCAATGATATGGAGGAACGACGTACCACGTACCACGTACCACGTACCACGTACAGAAAACTCCTGTTGTCTGTCGTCTGTTGTCTGTCGTTTGTAGCGATTTTTGCAGCGCCGGCGTATGCGGGAAGGACCGGGGGTATCATGTGCGAAGATGCGGGATCGAAATGTTATTCGGATCAAGGCAATGGAGCGTGTCCCGCCGGAACTGTTAAACACCTGTATCAGCGCGGCGATGTAATGGAGGAGCCGTCCTGTCCGGACGGTCAAAATTGCTGCAAAGGCACGCCAACGGAAGGAGCGGGCGGCACGTGTCCCTCCGGTCAGAGCTATACAAAGCCAGGGCTTGGTGCTGCTCGATGCGGAACGAATCAATGCCGCGATGAAGGTTATCTGTATTTTACGGATTGCATGAAAGAGTCGGATTGTGCGGTGAATCGAGGCACTACCGATGGCGGCAATATCGCAGGATGTTCTGGAGAAGGCATCTCTTGCTGTCGTATAAAAAAGAACAGATGCAACGACGGGTCGAAAGATCCAAAAAAGATTTTTCTTTGCACAACTCCTTCCGAATGTACGGCAAAGTCCGGAACGCCTTTTGCCGGCGGTCCATCAGGTTGCGGAGGCACGTATTCCACCTGTTGCGAGTTTGGCGACGCTATCAATGCAACGATGCTGAACGCCGGCGCGCCTCTTGTGGGTTACGGAGCGGGAGGACCGACGGGCGGTTCCACTTCGGCAATCAGCCGAACGGCGCGTAAATATCAAAATATAAACTCTTTTTGTTTTACGGAGATCGAATGTATAAATGCATCGGGAGTTGGAGCGTGGAAACAAAACGGCGTCTGTCCAAGTAAAGGCAATACGCCACAGGGTTATTGCGTCGCGCCAAAACCGGAGTACGAATTGCAATATCCGATAGGCGGCGTTAAGACGATAGCGGGCCTCAAAAATTTTATAACGCTGATTTTTAATTACGGCATGAGCATCATCATAATTGTTGCTGCCGTGCTGTTTGTTTACGGAGGCTTGCGCTACATGGTTGCCGCCGTTTCAAACGATGTTCAGGTTGGAAAAACTATCATGATTGATGCGGCCATGGGTTTGCTGATGGGTTTGGGAGCTTATGCGATTCTCGCCAACGTTAATTTTAACACCGTCAACCTGCGCGACTTTGATGTTTACATGATCAATAAACTTTCGTTTTTCGATAATTTGTATTGCGACGCCGTTACTCCCGCACCCGGCAAGAGTGCAGTTATGTTTCAAGATGCGGGTACACCATTTGTACCAAAAGAACTTGATATTACCAAAGGTTATACATTGACCCTTAAAGATACAAAATGCGGAGAGGAATATTTTGTTGAAGGCTCGGATTCTTTAAGTGTTTGTGCGGGCACAAGTTGCGGCAAGGGTGCATGTTTGAACTGTGCGAGCGGTTCCAATGATTGCCGTAGCGATTCAGATAAAGAGCATGTTTGCGTTGACGCGAATATTGCTGGCAATGTTATTGTCGGCGGCGGTCAGAATTGGGTTAAAGCTGATTGGAAAAATATCAAGATAGAGCCCGTGATATTTTGCGACAAAGGCGCGTCACAGGATTTTAAGGAGCTGTCCTCTGCACCAATTACTGATAAAAAGATCACACAAAATATAGTCAGCGGCAGAGTGGGCGCTTACGCGGTTGAATTAAATTTAGAGGATATAAAGTCTTTTATGAATAGTTGCTCAGGCAAGTCTGGGTTGTTGCTTGAGTATCATTTTGATACAGGCGGTTTGATGGGCTTGAGTCTTGGCGGAAGCTGGTACACTTATATATCCAAAGATTGCGCCGTTAATCCAAAGGGGGACTTTTTTTCACTCAGGGTGTTTTCAGGAAATCTGTTCTCTTCATCGGCATTCTCTAACATGTCGCAAGATAATAGAACTAAGTACCTTAGCGGTGCCTGGACACTGGATGAAATTTTGGCAACGGACAAAACTCCGATAGTGTGTCAGATAAAATATGATGCCAGCGGAATTGATAATGCAGGATCGACAGGTTTGGGAGACAACTGGCACGACTAGCGATCACTCTTGCCCGTATAAACTATTTGTGGTAGGCTCAAGCGCAACATGCCCGCCTCAAATTTTATATCGATTAAGGGCGCACGCGTCCATAATCTTAAAAACGTTTCGATAGATTTGCCCAAAAACAAGCTGGTTATCATGACCGGCTTATCCGGTTCAGGCAAATCATCTTTGGCGTTCGATACCATTCATGCAGAGGGTCAGCGCCGATACATGGAAAGTTTGTCTTCGTACGCCAGGCAGTTTTTGGAGTTGCAGGACAAGCCGGACGTGGATGAGATTCAGGGTCTTTCGCCGACTGTGGCGATTGATCAAAAATCGTCATCGCACAATCCGCGTTCAACAGTCGGTACTGTCACGGAGATCTATGATTACTTACGCTTACTGTTTGCACGCGCCGGCAGAGTCCATTGTCCGCAGTGCAATCGTGAAGTCAACAAGCAGACGCAAAAAGAAATTGCTGAAAAAATAGTTGCGTTGGCGGAAAAGTCCGATGTCTTGTTGTTGGCGCCGATGGTGCGCGGACAAAAAGGCGAACATAAAGTCGTTTTGCAGGCCGCGGAAAATTCGGGTTATCGCGAAGTGCGATATGACGGAACGCTGGTAGATATTCGCGAGTTGATGCACACCAAAGTTGATAAAACGAAAGCGCATGATGTGGAGGTTTTAATTTCGCGCATCGCAAAAAAATCCGGCTTGGTACCGACTGCCTTGACTGAAGTTTTAAAGAACGCCATGGATTTGGGCAACGGAATGGTTATGGCCGTGTCGGAAGAAAATGGCGACGAAGTTTTGTTTTCGGAAAATTTATTCTGCGCATTTTGCAATATTTCTCTGCCGCCCATCGAGCCGCGCCTTTTTTCTTTCAACTCTCCGCACGGCGCGTGTTCCGAGTGCACGGGGCTTGGCACTAAGCTCGTTTTGGACGCTGACTTGGTCATGCCCAACAAACGTTTGACGATCGCACAGGGCGCCATCAAGCCGTGGACAAGAATCGCGGGCAATCAAACGACGCATCTCAAATTGGTGGAAGCGGTTGGTAAAAAATTCGGTTTTTCCATCCATCAAGAAGTTGGCCAATTAACCGCGGAAGCTCTTAAAGTTTTGCTCGAAGGATCTGGCGATGTTGTTTACGAAGTTGAAAGCAAGAGCATGGTTTTTCCTGGCATCTTGGCGCTGCTTGAAGAAAAATATCGTCAAACTGATTCCGAGTACGTACAAAAAGAAATCGAGAGCTACATGCGCGTTTTGATCTGTCCGAGTTGTAACGGACGTCGTTTGAATAAGACTGCGCTCGGCGTGACGGTCGCCGGAAAGAATATCGCGGAAGTGGTGGAACTTTCTTTGGAAGAAGCGGGAACTCTTTTTGAAGAGCTTGGCAAGTCCGCGCCGGTAAAAAAAATCAAGAGCAAAATTTCTCGCGCCAAGGCTGACGCCAAACCGGATCCCATGGGTTTTTCGGAGCAGGAGCGTTTGGTTATGGGCCGCGTTCAGGCTGAAATCAAAAGACGTATCGGCAACTTGTTGGATGTCGGTTTGGGATATCTGACTTTGGATCGTAGTGCCGTGTCGCTTTCCGGCGGCGAATCGCAACGCGTCAGGCTGGCTGCACAGTTGGGTTCGGATCTTTCCGGCGTAATTTATATTTTGGATGAACCTTCGATTGGTTTGCATCAGCGCGACAACGAAAAATTGATCGAGACCATGAAACGTTTGCGCGACATTGGCAACACGGTCATTGTCGTCGAGCACGACGAGGCTGTTATGCGCGCCGCAGACTTCATAGTTGACGTCGGTCCTGGAGCTGGCGAGTATGGCGGAGAAATCGTTGCTGCGGGAACATTGGCTGAACTCAAAAAGAATAAAGAATCAGTCACGGGTGCATATTTGCAAGGCAAAAAGAGCATTGAAACTCCAAAAAAACGCCGTAAAGGAAACGGCAAGAATTTGGTTGTGCGCGGCGCGACGGAATTTAATCTTAAAAACGTAGATTTTAAATTACCGCTGGGAAAATTCGTATGCGTAACAGGCGTGTCCGGTTCGGGCAAGTCGACTCTCGTTTTGGACATTCTCGGACGCGCTCTTTCTGCATCTTTCTATCACGCAAAGGACATTCCGGGTGCGCATAAAAAAATCGAAGGCATGGAGCATTTGGATAAAATAGTTTCTGTCGATCAATCTCCTATCGGCCGCACGCCGCGTTCCAATCCCGCGACTTATACAGGTGTCTTTACGGGTATCCGCGATTTGTTCACCGACATTCCGGAAGCAAAAATGCGCGGTTATGATGCCGGTAAGTTTTCGTTTAACGTAAAAGGCGGCGGACGTTGCGAAGCCTGCGGCGGGGATGGTTATGTGCGTATTGAGATGCAGTTTCTCTCCGACGTCTATTCCGAATGCCGCGAATGCCATGGCAAGCGCTACAACTCGGAAGCTTTGGAAATACATTATCGAGAAAAAAATATCGCAGATGTTTTGGATATGACGGTAGAGGAAGCGCGCCGCTTTTTTGTTGATCAGCCTTTGATCTACGACAAGCTTTCCGTTTTGCACGAAGTCGGTCTCGGCTACATTCGTCTCGGTCAACCTGCAACGACATTATCCGGAGGCGAGGCACAGCGCGTTAAACTTGCAACAGAACTTTCACGCCGTGCAACCGGCCGCACTCTCTATATTTTGGATGAACCGACCACGGGTTTGCATTTTGATGACATTCAACGCCTCTTGCAGGTGCTGAATGCACTGGTCGACAAAGGGAATACAGTGCTTGTCATTGAGCATAATTTGGACGTCATAAAGTGCGCCGACCACGTAATCGACATGGGCCCGGAAGGTGGCGCTAAAGGCGGTTTAATCGTTGCAGAGGGCACGCCCGAAGAAGTCAGTAAACAAAAAAAGAGCATTACCGCAGCGTATCTTAAAGACGTGCTATAAAATACGGAAAACCTCTGTCGCGTCAGACGCGACATCTCCTTTGCCAAGGAGAAGTTACTTAGCGGCTTAGTTGCTTAGCTGACTAACCCCTTGGCAAAGGGGCAGGGGTTTACGGCTGACGTCGACTGAAGACGCTCCGATGTGCTAAAATGCTTTGCATATGAAACGTATTTTGTTATTGCTGGCATTGGTTTGCGCGATAATCATCTGGCCTAAAGCCGGCGTCAGAGCGGCGACCGCGATTGATTATGATAGAGTTACGGTCAGAGCTTCGAAAAGCGTTGTCAACGCAGATGGCATCGATCAGTCGATTATCAGCGTTAATGTTAAAACCATAAATTTTCTTGGGGCAGAGGGCGCGACGGTCGCAATCAGTACTTCGCGCGGGAGCGTGGATGAGTTTACGCCGGCAGAGTCAAAGACCAATGGCACCGGTTCGGTGCAATTTCTGTTGCGGTCTCTAAGAAATGGAGATGCTACGGTGACGGTCACCGTCAACGGCCATCAGATCATCCAAACGGTTAAAGTATCTTTTATAAACGGTTTGGACGTCGGTTTGGTGTCCGGAAGTCTTATTAAGATTCCAAGCGATGGCGATGAAAACACTTATGCGGATTCGGCCGTCTATTACTATGCCAACAATGGCAGGCGCTACGTTTTTCCGAATGAAAAAGTTTATTTTACTTGGTACACATCATTCGGCAATGTTCGAATACTTTCCATAGAAGACATGTCAAAGATACCGATCGGCGGCAACATTACGTATCATCCGGGAGTAAAACCCGTCAAATTTCAAACGGATGACAAGGTGTACGCCGTGTATAAAAATGGCGAGTTGCGTTGGTTAAAGACAGAGCAAGTCGCGCGTCAGATTTACGGCGGCGATTGGACAGGCAAGGTCGACGACATCAGCGAGGCGTTTTACGTCAATTATACTTTCGGCAATCCCATCGATAATTCCGTGGATTTTATGGCGGATACGATCGCGGGTAAGTACTCGACAATCGAGAAAGATAAGGGAATTTAGACAATTAAGAATTAAGAATTAAGAATTAAAAAATCCCCGTTTGGGGGATTTTTTTTAGGCTTTTGCCTCTGTTTTAAGTTTTGGTTTAACCTCTTTAAGGCGCTTTTTTGCGTGGCGGACAAAGCTCATGACTTTGCGGCGCGTCTTAACCTGATTGACCAATTCTATTTTGGCGATGGTAGGCAATTGCAAGGGGTAAATCTTTTCGACTCCCACGCCATTGCTGATTTTGCGCACGGTCATTGTTTTTTGGATGCCCGCACCGCGAACGTTTATAACAAGTCCTTCATAGACCTGTACGCGTTCTTTTTCTTCGCCTTTCGGGTTCTTTTCGCGGATCTTTTGATGCACGCGAATGTTCATGCCGGAGCGGATATCCTCGACGGCAATGGTTGGATGTGAGTTTGTAGCCATATGTTTAACGTGCGGGAATAATACCCAAAAGCGGCTTAAACGTCAAGTCTTGGGCGAAGTGCCTCAAGAACCAGATTAACCGACTCGTCGACGCTTTTAAGCGGCGTGGTGTCTATAAACAGGTCGTAATGGCTTTTGTCGGTGTAATTCAGGCCGTAGTATTTTTTGTAACGGCGCATGTCAGATGCCATACGCTCTTCGGTTAAACGCTTGACTGCATCGATTTTTGCGGGCAAGTGCTCGTCCGGCCTGTCGTCTTTGGATGACATTATGCGTCGAGTCGCTTCATCGATATTGCAATCCAAAAAAATCTTAAAAGAATGCGGGATAAAGTACCACGATAAACGTCCCTCGATTACAAAATTATCTTCTTTTGCGCCAAGTTCTTTTTGGTAGTCATCGACAATCGAATCAGTACTTTTGTCCGTCTCGCCAAGTGTATTAAGTTCGTCTAAGGTCATTCCTCGTTCCAAGGCCATTTTGCCGCGCAAACCTCCGACAGAATAAAAAGGAAAGCCGAGTTTTTCCGCAATTTTTTTCCCGACCGATGTCTTGCCCGAACCGGGAACTCCGGAGATGGTGACTATCATACCAATTTACAAATAACAAATAACAATTACAATTCAAAAAATGATGCAAACATCGGATCGGGTTTGAGCTCGAAGGCTTGTTCTTTTCCGGTCTTCGGGTCTATGAATGACATCTTGTAACTCTGTAGCATCAAACGGTTGTTGGAATTTTGAATTTTGAATTTTGAATTTTGCTTTATGTAGAGTTGGTCTCCGACTATCGGGCAGTTCAAGGCAAACAGGTGGGCGCGAATTTGATGCGTGCGGCCGGACATAATTTGAACTTCGAGCAGAGTGAAGTTCTTTTTTTTCTTAATGATTTTATAATGCGACCATGCGGCTTTTCCGTCGGTGCTGTTCACCGGTATGGCTGCCATACGCGCCTCGGTTTTTGATCTGCCGATGCGAAATTTAATTTCGCCTTCGTCTTGCGGCGGCGCGCCGTGTACCAGAGCAAGGTAATATTTTTGCGTTTTGCGCTGGGCAAATTGTTTTTTGAGGCCGTCAAAAGCATCCTGTGTTTTTGCAACCACCATCAATCCGCTCACCTCCCTGTCCAAACGATGGACGATTCCCGGGCGGCTTGGGTCCTCGCCGATTTTCGCAAGCGGGGGATAGTGCGCAATCAACAAGTCGACGAGCGTCCCGTCCTGCTCGTTTGCGTCCGGGTGTACCAAGATACCCGCAGGTTTGTTGATTACCATCCAGTCGGGAGTTTCTTTGACTATCAAGCTTTTTACGTCCTTAAACGGCCTCTTGCGTCCTTTGGCGTCCTGCGAGCTTCCCCGTTTGTCATCTTGAGCGGAGTCTGACGGAGCCGAAAGATCTGGCTCGTGCTTTAAACTGGGTCGAAATTCAACTTTGTCTCCCACCTTCAAAAAAGCATGCACGGTCGCTTTTTTGTTGTTCACAAAACCGGCACCCGCTTTAAGTTTTTTGGCGATCGCGCTGCGCGTCGTGTCGGTCAACTTTTCGGCCAAAAAAACATCCAATCTCGCGCCGGCGTCTGACTCCTTGATTTTCCATTGATTTTTCATGCGCATACATTACCACAAACGTGCATAACGTCCATAACGTACATATCGTGCATAGCGTTCACGATGCATTTGACGAAGTACGTGATGTACGCGAGCACGTGATGTACGACCTTTGTTTTTCCCTCTTGACATCCTGCGCAGATGCTTTATCATACACGCTCGTCATTAATTCCTGACATGTCGTCAGGATCGCCTACGGAGGTGACTATGGCTGATAGCGATGACAAGGAATGGGACGGTCCAGAAGAGCTCGGTTTGCTTATTACGCTCGCTCAGCGGTACGCAAACCATTCATTGACTCCTGCGGACAAACTCAAGTGCCGCGATCTCGCATCCAAAATGGACCGGGTTGCGTTGACCGATAAACAGCGTCGTGCCCTCAAGGAGGCGGTTAGAGTCCTTAGAGCGGCGTTTGACGTCAACGGGTACATCCCTGTGAGTTTTCGCCCTCCGCCGCCACAGGAACCTTGCAGCCCTGCTTTGCAGAAATGCTGCCGAAACGCGTCGGGGGCATACATCTTTTCGTCGCTCGACGACTCCGCTCTACAACATGCACAGAACTGGTGCGCGATAAGCTTTATTCCACACTGCGACGATGGAAAGCTGCGCGCCGCACTGGCGTCATGAGCCCTGCACCAAACTGGTGACAGGGTGTTTTTTTATGCGACAAAATAAAAATAGGCCGAACAATTTTAGACTAATGTAAATAAATAAAAAATGTCGGACAAGCGTCCGACCTATCGAGAAGACGGCGGTCTCACTCCTTGTTGGCTTGGTTCGAAATTTTGCCACTTGGCAGTGACGTGTGAATTCGTAGCAAGCGAACGTAAATCAATAGGAGAGCCAGCGTTGCCGGCAGAGCGGCGAGGGACAAGGGTCTGGTCTCGATTGCTCCTTGGTAGAATGCAAAGTAGGTCGTGAAAAGCGTGCCGCATAGCAAGGACGCTTCCAAGAATCCTAGGAAAGAGTTAAACAACGAGTTCAGCATGGTGCCTCCTAGCAACTGTTTTTTTTGTAGCGGTGAATGATCCAAATAGAATCATGATAAGCGAAGTTTGTCAATGACGCGCTTCCGTCCGTCCGCTCGACGGCGGCTCTTACGTCCTGCACCAAACTGGTGACAGGGTGTTTTTTAAAAAAAGAGACCCCGAGTTTGGGGTCTGAGGTGGGTGTCTAGGTACGCTTTCGCCTGCGCTTGCCGGGTTCTTGCAGTCGCTCTTGAACGCTTGCTCTCCGGATCAGCCGAAAAGCACAAACTACTTTTTCGAAATCCTGGTCAGACAGCTCGGCCAGCTCTTCGGCGAAAGCGATCCAGTGGCCTTTGCCGGCTTCGTTCAGTATGCCGGATGCCTGCAGTCGACTTGGGGGCGTGCAGCTTCCGCACATGACATATTCTCCTTTTTGGGTTAGCGGCGGTATTCGTTCTCCAGGTATTTCGTGCAGAGTCTTGCTATACGCGCAGACTCTTCCACGCCAAGGGCTGTAAGCGCGGTATGATCTCCTTCGAGAAATCGTTTGACTCTGTCGCCGACCTCCGGATCTTCTTTGGCGATTATCCGGTTTAGCAGCTTCAAGTCTATTTCTCGTGGTGCTTTTGGCAAGGCTGCATGAGCAACTCCTTGGTCAAGAATGCGTCGTATGGATTCTTCGATTAAGGCACGTTGTTTTGGTTTTGCGCGGAGGCCGAACTCCAGCAGCAGGGCTTCCTCAAGGTCAGGTCCCCACGCAGGCCCGATCAACACCAATTCATCTCCGCACATGTCGGTAAACTTCGGCACGGCGAACATCAGAGGGTCGCGCAGGCGCAGGCGCTCACGTTCCTGCCGTGCTCGAATATTCATCTCCAACTTGCGTCGAAGATCGTCGATGTCGCTTCTGATTCCGCGCAAAACCGGCAAACAAAGATCAAGCATTTGGAAGATGGGCACGAATTCCGTCGGCACCATCTTGGGCAGATCTTCCCGTGTCGCCATGTGCCTCTCCAAGCTGTAGTACTCGAGTGGACAAAGCACGTAAGGATTGAACATGGGCGAAACGACGTCTACGAAACGCCCGATAGTGAACTGTACCTCCGGCGTTTCATCTTGGTACGATTGGGGATTGAGGTAGGCGAACGGGATGGCGATGAACTTCAGTTTATTGCCGAGGTCTTTCATGTGCGAGAGCTGTGCCTTGGGTATGGATGAGATGTTCTTGAGCATCTCAAGTTCATCCGAGTCGTGTCCCATCCAGGCGAGCGTGTACTTCTCGACGATATGCAAAGCTTTTGTTAGCTCCAGCTCCTCCTTGGTTTGTGGGACCGTTTCAACCACGCTGTGCATATTCCAACCGATTGCATTCATGAGAGTTCTCCTTTTGATGTTTCAGTCATTGCGATCCGGCCAACGTTCGCGAAACACGCGACAAAGCTCGTGTGCCCGCTCAACGTGCTTGGGTTGAATGTTCAACGATCTCTTGCGCGCAAAGCTACTATTCTCAATAAGGAAGAATCGCAGCATTAATCTGACTTCGGGAGGCTCCTTTCTTGTGATACTCGTAATGCGATTGGCCATGATGCGCCGCTTGGACGGCGAACGCGGCTCCGTCTGCATGTCTGCGTCCATCTTCTCTCCTTTTTTAATTGTGAATGTGCGTCAACTGGATGACACTAGTGGCAGTTTGCTGTTCGAAAAATCCTGCCTTGAGGAAAGGCAGGATTTTTGGAATACGTCGTCTTTAGGGCGTTTTGTATTAAAAAACGCGCCCATCGGCGACGTATTCCAGGACTCGGCATCTTTCCCCGATTGGGGCTGAATTTCGCACCTTTCCTTTCGGAAGGTTGCGGGCGGATCATTGGGTCAGTTCCCTTAGCATCTCCGCTCTCTGGATACGTCTATCTTCAATTGTATTTTTATGTTAACAAATGTATGTCGCATTGTCAATACAATCTTCTTGCTTTGTCACTCTTCTTGCTTAAAATGATACAAAAGTGTAAATTGTCCGCGTTCGGGGGCGCTTAGCTCAGCGGTAGAGCAGATGTCTTATACACATCGGGTCGAAGGTTCAAATCCTTCAGCGCCCACCATAAAAAATCTCGATTAAAGTCGAGATTTTATTTTTTTTACATCATCGGATCAATGAAGTCTTCGGGAGAGTGGACAGCGTGCGCTGTGGACCAAGACCAGCGCACGTTGGGATCGTCCGGCGAAGCAGAGCGGACGTAGTCGAGCGTCAACGCGTCGTGCGGGTAACCGCAGCCGATGTTGTGACCAACCGACTCACATAATTTGCGCATCAACTTTTCGCGTTCGGCTTTTGCAATAATGCTTGCGGCACCGACATGTCTGTGCCAAAGATCGGCTTCGTTTTCCGCTTTGAGCGAGTCTATATCCGTCCAACCGGACATGTAACTCAATAATTGTCTAAAAGGAAGTGTGCGTCTGACAGGTGCGTCGACCATTATCTCTGCGGGGGAGTTTGGATGTGCGACTTTAAACTCTGCGATCAACTCTGCCATGTACTTAACTTCCAAGCCGTTCAACGTCACACTGCGATTGCGTACCGCTTCGTCAATCTCTTGCGGTTGGATGACTCTAATTGAACTCCAGCACCTTTCTTTTAATGCCTTCGCTAAGTTGTCGCGCTTGGCCGCAGGAATGAGTTTGCTGTCCGTCACGTTGTGCACCGCGCACCAGCGTCTGTCTCTATCCGTCAGCGCGCAGATGGCAATGACCATCGGCCCGACAACCGGTCCGCGTCCGGCTTCGTCAACGCCGGCATACCGAAAATCATCCGGACTCGGCGCCTTGCGTGCGGGTTTGATCGAGACTGTGCGTGACATAGCTGGAAACTAGAAACTAGAAACTAGAAACTAGAAACTGGAAAGAGTTAAACAGTTAGCAGTAGAACCAGATTGCTCTTTCTAGTTTCTAGTTTTTGATTATTTCATCAACCATCATCTTCAGCTGTTCAAATCCTAAATTAAGATACGCGCCGTCATCCAGCCCAAACCCCATCGTCTTGCGCAGCAAATCGTCCGCTTTCATCGATCCGCCTGCGGAGAGTAGGGATTTGAATTTACCGGTAAAGTCTTGCGGATCGTCGCTGAACTTTTTGGCGAGCGCGAGAACGAGCAGTAAACTCGCGGCGTAGCTGTAGCAATAAAACGGATGGAAAAATATGTGGCTGATGCGAGCCCAAGTCCATTTTTCCATGTCGGGGTAGTCGACGGAATTTTGTCCAAGCTCTTGTTTGAGTTTCAGCCATTCTCCGGAAAGCCAGTCGGCCGTCAAACCTTGCGCCTGCGCTTGGTCAAAAGCGTTGGACTCGAACTGTGTAATCAACAATTGTTGATAGATGGCATTCATGCCGTGTTCCAAAAAGTGACGCAAAGCAAAAGAGTAAGTTTGCGGTGACTTCGACTTCAACTCTTCGAGCAGCATCAATTCTCCAAATTGCGAGGCGGTCTCGGCAAGAATGAGCCCGGGATGTCTTTGCAGAATCTTTTGTTCAGCGAACAGTAGCGCGTGCACGCCATGACCGACTTCGTGCGCCAAAGTGTTGACGTCGTTCAGTTTGTTTTGGTAACTCAACAAAATAAAAGGATGCTGCGGCGCGTACATGCAATAAGCTCCGGTTGATTTGTGTGCTGAAGGCTGCGCGTGAATCCAACTGTTTTCGAAAAATTTATCGGCATGAGATGCGAACTCCGCATCCAAATGATTAAAAGCGTTATGCGTCAATTCCTTTGCTTCCGACCATTCGATCGACGTTTCCGCATCTTGCGCCAAAGGCGCGACAAGATCGGCTGCGGGGAGTTTTTCGAGTCCGATTTGTTTGGCTTTCCAGGCGAAGAACTTTGTGAAAATATTTTGATTGTCGCGCGCGGCGCCAAGTAATTGCGGTACAAAGTTTTCCGGCAAATCATCGCGGTCGGCGATGAAAGATGTGATGTTTTTATACTTGCGCAGATCTTTTTCAGTCACGACATTGCGCACCTGCTCGCTGTAAGCAAAGGCAAAATTAGACTGTTCTTTTTGATAAGCCTCGCAGCGTCTGTTGTAAACCGTGCTGCGTAATTTGGAGTCGTGATGCTCGAGCAAGGTGGTGATAAGCGAAGGTGTCAGCTTAGTCATCTGCCCGTCGATCTGTACTTCTCCAAACGGCAAACGCGGTGCAAGCTGATTTTCGAATCGCGCCCAGGCCTCGCGTTCACGCTGCATGGTTAAAATCAAAAGACGTTCTTGATCTTCCGGCAGCAAGCGCGGTTTGAGCCTGCGCGATTGGCGGATGAACTCCGTAAACTTTCCGGTCTCGTCGTCTTTTGCGAGTTGTTCCGCGTCCTCATCTTTTAATTCGGAAACCAAGAGCGGAAAAAAAGTTATTTCGGCTTCTGCTTGCGACAAATCGTTTTGGACTTTTTGCAAAAATGCCGCAGCTTTTTGATTTGTTACATCTTCGTCTGCTTTAAGTCGCGCAAAGTCCGCCAGTTTATGCGCGAGCATGGCGTGGCGGTCGTAATAATCCAAAGCAAGCTCCCAAGCGTCAACACGCAAAGGCGAGGCGATCAAATCGTCTTTAAGCGCGATAAGCTGATGGCGCATGTCGGTCATGTCGCGCAAATCATTTTGCACGGTAGAATCTTCCGCACTCGCATAAAGATCGCTCAAATCCCAAATTGGCAATGTCTGCTCGCTCATATGTTTAAACTCTAAACTGGTAACTGCGAGCTGACAAGGGACACGGACCCCCCTCTATCCACCCCCTCATCTTAATAATATTGCGGGGGAGCCTTTCCCTCGTCGAACAGGGTAAAGGCAGTTAATTCGTTTGTTTGTTTGTTTGTTTGTTTGTCGTAGAGACGCCCTCGGAGGGCGTCTCTACAGAATAACCATATAACCTATAACTCCTTTCCCTCGTCTGACCCGCCTGCATCGCCAGCGAAGCGTGGCGGGCACGGCGGGGGAAAGGTGTCCCGAGCATAAATTAATAGCGAGGGACGGATAGAGGGTGAGACTTGAACGCGGTACGTCGTACGTGGTACGTTGTACGTCAATATGACTTCCATTTTAGTTTTCGGCAACGGATGGATTGGCAACAAATTCATCGAGCGCTATCCCGAAGCCCGCTTGTCTACCGTGTTTGCAAAAAGCCCGGAAGATCTTGAAAGCGTTTTGGAAATAGAAGATCCGGACGCGGTTTTGAATTGCGCCGGTATCACCGGTCAGCCAAACGTTGATTGGTGCGAAAATCATCAAGTCGAAACCGCCGCCGGCAACACCATGTTGCCGATTATGCTCGCTCAAGCTTGCGCTGAGCGCGGTATACATCTGACGCATCTTGGAAGCGGATGTGTTTTTTACGGTGATTCGCCAACGCCAGGCGGTTGGCGCGAGGATGATCATCCAAATCCGGTCGCATATTATTCAAAAACAAAAGCCGCTGCAGACATGGTTTTGGGTCCGATGCCCAACACGGCAGTCGTCCGTCTCCGCCTGCCCATCGACTCGACTCCGTCGCCTAAAAATTCTCTCACTAAACTCGCAAGCTATCCAAAAGTCATCGACGTCTCAAACTCCGCAACCGTTCTCGACGATCTTATTGAAGTCTTGTATCAAGTCATGGAAAAACGAGCGACCGGAATTTTTCACGCCGTCAATCCGCAACCTCTGGCTTATCGCGATTTGATGGAATGGTACGAAGAAATCGTCGATCCCAATCACAAAAACGAATGGATTACAGAAGATCAGCTCGTCGCACAAGGCCTGACCGCCAAAATACGTTCGACGAATATTCTCGCCAACACCCGCCTCGCCGAATTCGGTATCAACATGCGTTCCACGGAGGAGGCGGTTAAAGCGACGTTGAGGGAGTATGCGGAGAAGATGAAAAAATTATGAACAAAGCATTTATCTTCGACTGGTCGGGGACGCTGATGAACAATTTTGACGTTCATTGCGAGGTGTGTGATTTGATGTTTAAGGAACTTGGACACGAACCGATTGCGCCTACAGAGATCAGACGGAACATGACATCGCCTTATATGAAATTTTGGAATAAGTATTTTCCGGATTTGACTTTGGAGCGGCAAGACGAATTGTATTCAAAATACATGCAGCAAGTCAGTCCGCCGAATATTTTTGAAAATGTTGATCAAGTCGTCAAAACATTGCACGAGAGGGGTTATAAACTTTTTGTCGTCAGTTCCGATCCGTTGACTTCTCTCGCTCCGCAGGTTGAGGCATCCAATTTGTCGCCGTATCTTGAGGAGGTTATCGGCAAAGATTATTTGAAAAGCGAAACTGCAAAAAAGTTGGTCGATAAATTTCTGTTGGACACCGAGCGCAGTTATTTTGTCGGAGATTGTTCGGGCGATGTTGAGGCCGGCAAAGCGGCGGGTATAAAAACCGTCGGTTTGAGTTGGGGTTTTGAAGATAAAAAACGTTTGGCGCAAACAAACCCGGATTATCTCATCGACGATATTTTGGAGATAGAAAGGATAATTTCGGAATAAAAAAAGTCGCCGTACTCGAGCGGTGAGTCGGCGATCAGCCAAGTCGCATCATTAGGTTGAGGCGGTCGACGGTGTGAGGGCGCGCTTCCAAAAGCTGCTTGCGCATTGCCGTCATCATCCAGAGTTCCGGACGCGCTCGGGCCAGCTCCATGAAGTCCTGGATGGCGGTTTCGTCATCAATGCCGGGATCTTCGATGGTCGTGACGAGATTCCCGAAGGCGATACACTTCGGGTCCTCGCCGCTTTTTTCCAGAAATGGCCGCAGTACGAATGAACGAGCGAGGCGCTTGACGTTCGAGATGATTCCCATGGCTTATCTCCTTTAAAAATATACTAGTCTTTTTTACGGTTTTGTCAATCGTTGGAAGTCGAGTTTAATCTGGCACTTGAAGCGCGATTGCACCTCGCGTAAAATCTCTCTCATGTCTGACGTTATCGATCCGCGGCACGAAGCGCTGGTTGAACATCTTTTTCAAAGAATGCTGGTTGTTTTGGAAATGCCGGGTTTTGAGTTGCGTCCCATGCGCCGCCGCACGCGCGGGGAGGGGAGATTGCGTTCCATTGTTTATGGTTACACGCGTCTTGATAAAAAACTTGTGACGATTGACCTCTACACTCCGCGCACCATGAAAACTCGAAAGATGGACGCGATTCTTCGCGTAGTTGCTCACGAACTGGCGCATCATCAAAAGCCTCCAAGGCTTTATCGCAGTTGGTTTCGTCTTGTCCGCAAAATTCATCATCCTCCTTTTTGGACTCAATACCGCCGCAACGTCGCAAAGTTACAGAAGGATGAAATACTTGGAGTATATTTCAAAAAAGAAATTTCAATTTAAAGGACTTTAAGGACTTTCGAGTTTATGGACTTATTTGACGTCTATTGCGATTGTGATATTGTCAATTCTGCATATGATAGGCATTAGGCCGTTCAAGATAGTAAAAAAAGACAACCCCACCGACGATCTGTGTCGGCTGGTACTGGAGCCTGCCGACGGAGAGCCTGTTTTTTCGTTTCAGGCCGGGCAGTTCGTAATGGTTAGGGAGTCTAACGATTCCGGGACAGCCACATACCCAAGGGCATTTTCTATCGCCTCTGCGCCGTGCGAATCCGCATCTCAAATAGAACTAGGCATAAAATCTCAGGGCAGCTTGTCATTAACTTTGTGCGAGTCTTCGCGTGGCGACAAGTTTAATATTCAAGGGCCGTATGGCACTTTTACTTTGGATAAGACATCGGACCATCTGGTATTTTTTGCGGGCGGGGTTGGCATGACGCCGTTTCGTTCGCATGTGCGCGAAAGTTTGCTCACCGAGTTGAATCAGCAAATTGTGCTTTTTTATTCCGGCCAGAATGCGGGCGATTTGATGTATCATGCGGAGTTCAGCGAGTTGGCATCCAAGTATCCAAACTTTAAATACATTCCAATAACAACTCGCGAGTGCGCAAAAGATTGGCCGGGTGAATGTCAACGCTTGAATCAAGAGATGTTCGACAAGTATGTCGCCGATTCAAGCCTTTGGGATTACATGATGTGCGGTCCGCAAGCCATGATGGACAATGTGCGCGAGATGCTTTTGGCCAGAGATGTCGATGTTGAAGCAAGATTGCGTTTTGAGCGTTACTAGGTTATCATTTCGATAATTAAAATTAGCAGTTAGCAATTATTTTTATGAACAGAAAAAATGTTTCGTTGGTCTTAGCGGGAGGGATGTCTGTTTCGTTGGTTTTTTTGGGATTAGGATGCAATCCTTTTCAAAAAGCTCAAGATGCGATCAGCCAAAAGATCGGCGAGTCGGTCGCTGAGAATGTAATCAGTCAAGCTACGGGCGGCAAAGTCGATATCAATAATGATGGAAATCAAATTGCTTTTAAAGACGATAAAACTGGTGCAACTTCCGCTTTTGGCGAAGACGTGAAACTGCCAAATGATTTTCCTAAAGAAGTGTTGATTTATCCCGGCGTCAAAATCAGCGGCCTGACAACGTCGCATGAAAATGGAGAGAGCGCCTGGCTCATGGCAAGCTCGGACGACGATATGTCAAAAGTCGTTGATTGGTACGACGGTCAGACAAAGGACGGGGGCTGGACAAAAGATTCAAGTCTTACAATCGAAAAGATGGAAACGCGCGTCTACTCTAAAGACAAAGACCAGTTGAGTATCACTGCCGCGCCTACCGACGACGAGTCTAAAGGCAAGACGACGCTTATCGTTAGTTGGAGCAGGGAAGTACCGCAAGCCGACGACTCATCAACCACAGAAACAGAATAACAAAAATCCTCCGCATGTCGGAGGATTTTTTATGGCGGTGCCACGTGAAACCGCGACTTGGGAACTAGCCCCGTAAAGCGCAAAATGATTAATTCTATGCGCCACGGGGCACGTAAAAAACCGCCATACATTTAGCGGTTTTTTACGTGGTGGGCGTGCCTGGATTCGAACCAGGGACCTTTACATTATCAGTGTAACGCTCTAACCAACTGAGCTACACGCCCCTAATCTGGTGCCGAGGGCGGGGATTGAACCCGCGACGCAAGGATTTTCAGTCCTTCGCTCTACCACTGAGCTACCTCGGCCGAAGGTCCACCGTAGCTTAAGCGTAGGCGGACGACGGGCATAATAATACCCAAGATATGATGATAATGCAAGACCTGCATTTGTCATGCACATGTTGATTCAAAAACCGACCGATTGGTCGATTTTTTGTATGGTCGGGCCAGTGGGACTTGAACCCACGGCCTCCTGCTCCCAAAGCAGGCGCGCTACCAACTGCGCCATAGCCCGACAATGGCATGATATTACCCGATGTCCGGCCGACTGTCGAGACCGTTTGTATTCTTGCCTAACTTGCTTCTATTTGTTACTCTATCCGCCGTTAGGGCATGTAGCACATAACACATAACATGAAACATCAAACTTCGAAAATTGTTAATTGTTATTTGTTCATTGTTAATTGAACAAGCGGGTATCGTATAGTGGCTATTATGCGACCCTTCCAAGGTTGAGAGGCGGGTTCAATTCCCGCTACCCGCTCCAAGTAAAGGCCGTGCGTAAAAGCACGGTTTTTACTTTATATCGAATTTTGTTATACACTGGGCTGTGTCTATGAAAATATGTATCGATGCCAGAATGATGGGGGCGGAAAATACGAGGGGGATTGGGCGTTATATTCAAGAGCTTGTGACGGCTATGCTCGAGGTCGCGCCGGACAATGAGTACGCGCTCATCACTCGCAAGCCGGACCATGCGCTCAAAGACAAAGTCGCAACTGTTGTTGCGGACATTTCTTGGTACTCATTGCAAGAACAGTTGCGAATGTCGAAAGTGCTGGCAGAACTCGGCTCGGATGTCATACACGTCCCGCATTGGAACGTTCCGCTTACATACTCCGGTCCGCTCGTCACGACGATTCATGATTTGCTCTTGCGCCATCAACCCGCGAGCGCCAAGGCAAGTACTCGCTTGTGGCCAATTAAGGCAATCAAGCGTTTGGGTTTTCGGCTTGTGCTCGACCATGCCGTCAAAGCCAGCGATCGCATTTGCGTACCCACGGAATTCACAAAGCAAGATCTCATCAATCTTTACCCATCTGTGAAAGAGAAAGTCATCGTTACGGGAGAGGGAATTACGAAAATCAATTATGAATTACGAATTACGAATTACGAATTAAGGAAATCGGACTTCGATATTCAGCGCAGCCATGCACTGTATGGTGCATGGCGCAGCGGACATTCGAGGTTCCTTCTTTACGTCGGCAGCGCTTATCCTCACAAACGCCTCGACCTGCTGTTGGAAGCGTGGGAGGAGTTGTCTAAGCTTTATCCGGACATGAGTCTCGTCATCGCGGGAGAGATGGACTCATTTATGCAAGAGCAAAGTTCAAAATCCCGAACCCCGAATTCCGAACCCCGTTCTCGAGTGACCTTTCTCGGCACAGTCAGCGATGAGGAGCTGACAGAGCTATACGAAAGCGCGACGGCACTAGTCTTTCCGTCGAGTTTTGAAGGTTTTGGATTGACTCCGCTCGAAGCATTGTCGCTCGGTTGTCCGGTTGTCAGCTCCGACTCTACTTGTTTGCCCGAGGTCCTGGGGAAAAATGGCGTTATCTACTTCAAATCAGGCTCAAAAGATGGTATGCTGGAAGCTATCAAAACGGTGGTGGATAACCAGGGTCAATACAGAGATCAAGCGGCTGGCGCGTCAGTCGAATTGATTGAGCGCCATTCGTGGAAAAAAGCCGCGATTAAAACCTTGGAGGCCTACCAATCAGCCGTTTCGGTAAGGAAGCATGGTAGAAGGGACAAATAAAACTCAAAATTTTCAAAACAGCGTCTCTCTCGGGACGAGTGATTTTGAATCAAGTTTATTAAAGGTTTTGGAGCAGGACGGCGTTGTCATGTCCACGCCGACGGGAGTTAAAAAAAGATCGCGGCATTTGCATCAGCCGGCCAAAAAGCCGTCTTTTGTTTTTGAAAAACCGGTGATTGGCCAAGGCGCAGATGTTGCTGAAAAATTGGATTTGGAAGCGGTTGCTTGCATCGTTAAGCGCCACGAGGAGCCGGTTGCGAGCAGCGTGGCCATCAAACAGCAAAACCATAGTCGGAGTCCGTTTGTTGTTTCGCTGCGCGAAATCCCAATGTCAAAAACGCAGGATGACGCCAATCGCGTCAAACTGTCCGATCAAGCGGCTTATGCGGAAACTCTGTCTTTGCCTCAAAGTTCGTCAGGCGCTATGGCGAGTGCGGCTCTAAAATCAAAAATAAGTCCGAATGTTAAAGATGAACAAGTCAATAAACCACGCGCTGCGTCAAGCGCTTTGAGCGTTAGTTTATTGGGAGCGCGGTTAAAACGCGCCGGTAAAAAGATTTTCTTTACAGCTTCGAAAGATTTAAAAAAATTGGAAAAAAAAGAACAGGCTGTCGTAAAAGAGGTTGAACGGGAATTTGAAGAAGCGGCAGAGGAGGTTGCGACTGCAAAATTTTCATTTGCAAAAGCAGCCGTCGGTTTTTTTGCTTTGGCGGTCGTCATCACGCTGCCGGCTCAGGCATTGGTGGCTTATCGTGGCGTTTCGCAAGAGCGCGGCAAGGTGGAGGAACAGGGCAGACAAGCGGTCGGCGCCCTGACTTCGTTGGCAGGCGATTCCGGCCTTAACATCTCTGTCGATAAATTGCAGGATGCATCGGGTAAGTTTAGGGAAGCGGATCGTTTGTTGGATGAATCGCATCTTTTGGCTGTCGGCGCGGCGGCGTTTGTTCCAAAACAGTACAAAAGCGCCAAAGCCCTGCTGGAAGTCGGTGATAAAGTCGGCCAGGCCGGTCAGCTTTTGGCCATGGGTTTTGAAAAAGTTTTTGACGGTTCCAACCGCGGCATGATCGAACGTTTGCAAGTTTTGGGAACTTTTTCACGCGGCGTTTTGCCGATTCTGTCGCAAGCCGAGCAGGCGGCGCAGAGCGTTGATGTCGCCTCGGTTCCGGAAGCGCAAAGAGCGCAGGCACAGTCTTTGCCGGATAAAATCAGCCAAGCCAAAGAATCCATTCGCGAGTTTGCCGTTTTGTCCGATGCACTGATCGGTTTTTTGGGTTCAGACAGACAGCGCACTTATCTTCTCGTATTTCAAAATCAAACAGAACTTAGGCCGAGCGGCGGATTCATGGGTTCGGTTGCGGAAATCACCGTTGACCATGGCGAGATTGTTTCGGTGCACGTGCCCAGCGGCGGAACTTATGATTTAAAAGGCCAGCTTACGGAAAGAGTCTTGCCGCCCAAGCCGCTTCAACTTATCAACTCGCTTTGGCAATTTCAAGATGCTAATTGGTTTGCGGATTTTAAGCAGACAGCGGAAAAGATTCGCTGGTTTTGGAGCAAATCCGGCCAGCCGACTTTGGATGGCGTGATTGCCGTAAATGCATCTTTCATGGAAAAAGTTCTAGTCGTCACCGGTCCGGTCGAGCTGCCTGAATATGGCAAGACGATCACCGCGGATAATTTTTTGATTGAAACTCAAAAGGCCGTGGAGATTGAGTATGATAAAGATGCCAATACGCCCAAAAAATTCATCGGCGATCTTTTTACAAAATTGATGGAGCGCGCCAAAAATTTAAAGCAAGACGATTGGCTGGCTTTGGCGGCCGCATCCAACCAGGCGTTGGAAACAAAAGAAATTCAAATCTCAATGTTTGATCCGGATGAGGAGGCTTTGGTCGAAAATTTCGGGTGGCAGGGTCAGCTTAAACCGACATCAGGAGATTCTTTGGCCGTTATTGCAGCAAATATCGCCGGTCAAAAAACGGATGCCGTGGTTGATGAAAAAGTAAATCACGTTGCAGAAATTCAAGCGGACGGAAGCATCGTGGATACTTTGACCATCGACAGAACTCACAACGGACAAAAGGGTGAGTTATTCCGCGGCGTGCGCAACGTTCAGTATTTGCGGGTTTATGTTCCAAAGGGCGCGGAACTTTTGGATGCAAAAGGGTTCGAACCGCCGCCGGAAAATTATTTTAAAAAGACTTTAGAGCTTGATAAGCCGGATCCGGATTTATTGGCGATCGAAAATTCCGCTCAGTCTGCGATGGGCACCGTTTGGACGGCAGTGGAAGGCGATAGAACTGTTTTTGGCGGATGGCTGCAGCTCGATCCTGGTAAGAGCCAACAAATAGTTTTAAGTTACCGATTGCCTTTTACGGTTTACGACATCATGGAAAAAACGCAGGATTCGCCTGACAGCGGCGCAACGGATAATGTCCGCGCAGCATATTTGATGCTGCTCACAAGCCAATCCGGCAAAACGCGCCAGTTAACTCAAGAAGTAAAATTGAATGCGCCGTGGAACAAGCTTTGGACGCGCGGCGATGTTGGCCAGGCGACGGCAAATGAAAAAATCGGATGGCAGGGAACGTGGGATCGCGATGAGGCGGTAGCGGTGTTGCTTTCTAACAAAGATGCAGATGTTGCACAAAAATAAAAAAAATCTTCCGCCCAACTTTTCCGAAGTAAAAGCGGAGATGGTTAAGCGCGATCAACAAGTCGAAGATAGTTTACGCACGATATTTCAAGTGCAAGAGGATAGTCCGGAGGGAGCTGCAGACATGGCCCATTTGGTGATTAAAAAAAGCTACCGCTGGCTTTGGGCGGCAATTGGTATCCCTGTGGGTATTTTGGTTTTGTGCGGCGCGGCCTGGTCCGGATTTTTGTTTTTTAAATCTTTCGATGTTTTCAGCGGCAACGGATTGGTTTTAAGCGTTGAGGGACCGGTACAGATTACCTTAGGCGAAGAGACGACGTATTTTATAAATTATTACAATCCTTTGCGTTCGCCGATTTCTTCGGTGGAGGTTAGGGCGAATTTTCCGTCGGATTTTGTGCCAACGGAATTTAATCCAAAGCCGGCGGATCAAAACATGGTCTGGAAGATAGGTGATTTGGCGGCAGAAGAAAAAGGGATTATTTCTGTAAAAGGAAAATTCTTAGGTTCTTTGGGCGCGCTTTCGGCCATCCAGGCGGTGGCCACTTATAAGCCGGCCGGTTCATCCGGCAATCTCGAAGCTTTAGCGACTGAACAAATAACTTTTTCCGGAACTGTTTTGGAAGGCGAGATGGTTGCTCCCGAAAAAGCCGTGCCGGGTGATGAAATCAGTTTTGTTTATAAAATTCACAATAAGGGATCTGATGCTTTGGATGGTTTGGAGGCCCGCATGACTCTGCCGGAAGGTTTGACTATTCTGGAAACAACGAGCAGCGGCGTTTCGGTTGATGACAGAGTTTTTCGCAAAACATTATCAACTTTAGCGGCCGGGAGTTCGACGGTTATTACGGTTAACGGCGTATTCGCTTCGGGTTTTGGCGGTCAGGCAAAGGTTTCCGCTCAAACCGGCACTGTTGGTGCTGACGATGTATTTAAACCGATGCAAACAACGGAAGAGTCTTTTCCGGTTTTAGCCGGCGATCTTTCGCTTAAGCTTTTCGTCAATGGTTCCAACGCGGCCGAGCGCAGCGTTGCATACGGAAATAATTTACAATTCACTTTGGGATACGAAAACACGGCCGACGAGCCGCTAAAAAATATCAGCCTGCGTTTGATACTCGAAACTGTAAATCTGGATGACTCCGCGTCAGTCGTACCCGCATTGATTGATTGGAACAAGCTTGGAAATGCCGCCAGCTCGACGCAAAAAGATCAGACCTTGGTTTGGGACGGATCGACACTGCCTGCCTTAAAAGAGATGGCACCGCGCTCGGATGGTTCGCTCGACTTTTCAGTTCCGTTGTCCGCAGATGCTGCCGGCGCAGGGCTGTCAGCTGTCCGCGCCACGGTTTTTGCGAACATCGAATCAATCGGCGGTACAAAAGTAAATCGTACGATTCAAATTGTTCCCATGGTTTTTAAATTAAAAACAGACGCGAAGCTTTCCGCCGAGGCCAGATACTTTTCAGACGAAGGCGTTCCCGTAGGATCCGGACCGCTGCCGCCGCAAGTCGGTCAGGCGACGCATTATCGTATTTTTTGGAATATAGATAAGCGCGTTCACTCGTTAAAAGATCTTTCAGTAAAAAGCGTTTTACCTCGTAATGTTGATTTTGTTTCTTTAAGCACCAGCACGGCCGGAGAATTGACCTACGACAATAACACCAGAACGGTCAGTTGGTCTTTGAATCGTTTGCCGGAAGAGGTTCAAAATGCGCAGGTGCAGTTTGAGGTTGCGCTTACGCCGATTTCTTCCGACAGCGGTAAGTTCGTCGATCTTGCGGGCGATGCGTCGTTTCAGGTTTTTGACGAAGTACTGAAAGAAAATATTTCACAAACATTAAAAGCATTGAATACTGATTTGCAAAACGACGAAGGCGCGGTCGGCAAGGGAGTTGTGAGGAAATAGGAACCCCCCTCTATCCGGCGCTCATTTTGATTATATTGCGCGCCACCTTTCCCCCATCGAATGGGGGAAAGGAGTTATAGGTTATATGGTTATTCCGTAGAGACGCCCTCCGAGGGCGTCTCTACGACAAACAAACAAATTAACTGCCTTTCCCCTGTTCGACGGGGGAAAGGCTCCCCCGCAATATAATCAAAAAGAGGGGGTGGATAGAGGGAGGGAGGGGGTTGTCCGGCACAGGTCCGCAGGGTTTGAGGTAGAACAAAATTTCCGAGGAGAGAGATTTGTCTTTGACTTTCGTCTAAGACAGAAAACTTTGTTTTACAAGTCCCTGCGGGCCCGTAACGAACAACTGAATTAATTATGAATTAAGAATTAATAATTAAGAATTAATGAAGATGTTATTTATATTCCAAAATTCATAATTCTTAATTCATAATTCTTAATTTTTTTTTCGCACTTCCTCTCAAAACTTCCGTCGACTTCGACAGAAGCTTAGTTGAGGCGAGCGCATGTCGAGAACCGACGATGCGCTGCAAGCCTGTGAGTCCGGGCGGTCAGCCGATGCCGACGACCCAGTTGAAGCACATGCAGATGAAGTTGAGCACTACGTAGATGTAGTGCCCGATCTCTGCAAGCACCGGCCATCCGCCTGCAAAGCAGATGGCAAAAAAAATGAAAACCAGCCCGAGCAAGATTTCTTTGAGTTTCACGATCTCTCCTCTCAGAGCCTCCGTCCCGCAGGTCACCCGTAGCCTTGGCGTAGGGTGGCGGACGAAGTTTGGTTGTGTGTGACAGAAGCTCAGTTGAGGTAACGCGACGTCGAGTTGACGACGTCGCGTTCCGTATAAGGTGGGTGTGAATGTGCTACGCCCTGCACCGATGGTGCCGGGCGTGTGTGGGTCGAAGTTGCTACTTCCGACCCTTCTTGCCGTCGTCCGACTTTCCGCACTTGCCCTTCTTTCCGCGCCCGGACTTCTCGTCCTCGGCGGGCTTGCGCGACCTTGCGGCGGACTGCTCGGCGCGCTCGGCCTTCTCGGCGCGAGCGAGGCGCTCGACCTCCTTGCGCGCGGCCTTGATGGCCTTGTGGCACTTGGGATCGAAGATGTCGCAGCGGACGCCCTTGAAGGTCACCGTGAAGTGAGGGTTGGTGTATCTCTTCCCTCCAACTTCGACGAGGTCACTATCCTGGGCGACGGCACCGGCGATGAGCAACTTGCCGATGCCATTCTCGGCGAAGATCTTGCGCGCCTCGGCACGGATCTCGGTCGCTTTCTGCTCGGCCGGGCTCAACTTCCTTGCCGGCGCGGGCTTTGCGGGAACGTCCTGCCCGGCGACAACGTACCTCGCAAGGAATCCCTTGATGTCCTTGACGACCGGCCCGTAATCCACGGGCTGGATGTCGTCGCAGGCCTCGACGTCGGCGAGCTTCGCCTCGAGAGCCGTCTCCAGCTCTTCGGCGTAGCTCGTGTACCGCGGCATGACGTACTCGTCCGCCGATTCGAGCTGCTCGTCGAGCAGCGCATCGAGGTCGTCGATGCTGACGATCGCCGGCACGGTCACGAACGGCGCCGACGTAGCAGGCCGCATCTTGGCGGTCGGCGCGAGCGCCGGAACGATCGGCTTGGGCGCCTCTGCCTTCGCGACCGACTTCGGTGCCGGAGCAGCGGGCGGGGAGCTCTTGTAGAAGCGCTCGTCATTGGGGTACTTCTCGCGCCAAGTGCGAACGACTGCGTACGTGCTGCCGAACTGCTCCGTGAGCTTCTTGTGGCACTGGACGCAGAAATGCATGCGCGTCTTCCGTCCGCAGTTGTTCATGCAGGGCTGCAGCTTCTCGCCTCGCGCCTCTGCTTCGGCGTTCTTGCTGCACTGATAGCACAGCGTGAACTTGTCGTTGAAGATGGTCGCTCCGCATCCGCAGAGTCGCGGTGCGGACTTGGGCTCCGCCTTCGGCGTCTCCACCAAATGCAGGGTCGTCGTGGCAGCAACCTTCTTCGCAGCATTCGTCTTCGTCATGGTCGTAACCTCCGTAGCAGACGTTGAAAAACCTTGTTCATCATCCTCGACGTTCCAGGACGCACGAGGACGCTCTAGGACGTTATGTACGCTATGCGTTTCTTTTGAAGTGAAAGAACGGAAATTCTGCAGGGGATACAGCAGGACTAGCGGTCGAAAATTGATTAGATTTGTACCGAGTCTAGCTGTATGGCAGCCCCACGCGTGCGACAAGCAACACGCGGGGATTCCTCCTCTGCATAATTCCAGCTCCTTCGTTTAACGAAAAAACGGCGAATTTCGCTAAACCCTGGGAGAGTTACACAAAACTTGCCGTTTCTATCTATATTTACAGCTAAATACGCTATAATAACGTGAATGCGAAGCATTTTACGTCCTTAAAGCAGCGTAGTTTAGCCAAAAACTCTCTCCTCAGAGCTTTTTGCTTATATTAAGTTTTAATTTGCTATCCAGATACTGAATAAAGCAGGATAGCACAAATTTGCCATTTTGTCAACACCATGTGCTTGAATTAATAAAATTTTGCAGCATGGCTGGGTGCGGCGTACACGTCTCCCAATGTTCGATTTCTCAAACGCTCGGAGCCGTGGGAAAACGCGAGGTTTGCGTTTTCCCCGGGAAGGAGAATCAGATCTTGGCAGAACCATTGGAGACCTCTTTAGGAAGAGTTGCGATAAATGGGATGAGATCGATTCCCGCCCACAGTATCCCGCCAGACGCGAGTAGGCAATGCTGGTTTATGCTCAAGACCAGCTGTCTCACCATCTCAGGATCGGCTTTGCCGTAACGTGCGCCAGGTCCGCGATGGCTGCTGCGGAACACGGGACGCCTGTTCGGCGGTATGGGTTTGCGGTCTGTTTCCTCAACCGGCAATTGCGAAACCAAATACGCAATAAACTTTGTACGCACGTCGCACCTCCTCGTAGATCCACCGTAGCTTTAGCGTAGGCGGAACGTAGATCCTACCAAGATTGATAGGATTAATATTATCTCACGAAACGTGGCATGTGGCACGTAGTGCAAAACGTGTAACGTGTAACGTCTTGATTTGAATTCGGCGCTTCGCGATGCGCATTACACGTTTCGCGAAAAAAAATCCGCCTGCGAGGTTGCAGACGGCGTGCATCAGAGCACACTCGAATGAGTGTTGCGCGTGCGAGCTTTATCTAGCGAGTGCGATGCTGACTGACGAGCGCAGCTTGTGCGCGTCAGAACACGAGGAATTCAGAGAGCAACCCATTGTCGAAAAATACGAGTCCGTTCGTGTAGTTCATTGAGGCTATGCCGTACTTGTCGATCAGCATTGAATCGCTCTCGTAGTCCGGATAAGCCTTGATGAAATCCTCGTAACTCGATCCGACGCCGAACCCCGTGTCCGTTTTCCCCGTCCACCCTTGTGAAAGTTGGAAAGCGGAGAACCGGTCGCCTATCCAAACGAGTACGACGCCGCCCTCGCACGTGCCGATCTCCAAAGTGTCACCGATCCCGCCCTCGTGACCTTCGTTGATACTCCAACCGGGGCAAGCGTCGAGCATCTGCCAGGCGTACGAATCGGACCATGTGCTATCCGTGGTGATCCCGCCATAGGTGGTGTGATCGGATACGGTCGAGTCCCATGTAAGTAGTTCGTCACAGCTTGGACAGATGATGGCAGCATCGACGGATGCATCACTGGGCGCGTCCGTGGAAGCTTCGACGAGCGCTTCGCCGGGTGCATCCAAACGATTGTCTCCCGGGGAACAGCCCGCGTTTCCCATTGAGGAAAGGGCAATTGATCCAAGAATGAAGAACGATTTACGGTTCATGTTCTCAACCTCCTTCACTGGACGGACTCAACGTAGCAAATGCTTGAATGAAGGTCAAACACAAATCTGGTACATGGCATGTAAAAAAATTCCGCCTGCGAGGTTGCAGACGGCGTGCGTCAGAGCGACGCGTGAGTGCGGGCGGATGATCAGCCTTTCTGGCGAGCCAGAAAGTCCTTGCCCTTGCCGACAGCTGTATTGATGTTGACGCCGCGGGAACACGGGCCGGTCTCTCGGCATTCTTCCTCGCTCCACGAGTCGAACTTTACGTTCAGGAGCGCGTGGAGAATTGGCGGATCGCCGATGTCGTTCGGAGTGACGTTACCGCGGTTGCAAAGCAGCGCCGCGCCGATGACGTTTCCCTTGCAGCGTCGAGTCACTTCGATGACTTTCTTGATTGAACCGCCGGTCGTGGCAACGTCTTCCACTGCCAGAACCCGCTTGCCGGCGACGAGCTTGTCGTATCCGCGCTTGATGACAAATCCGGGGTGCTTGATCACCACTTCGTCATCGGACTTGAGCATGCCCGTCTTGTATCTGATCCTGCCGACGCTTGGATCGATCATCGTTACGTCTAACTCGTAACGGCTTTTATCGTCGGCCTTGAACAGCGATTCCTCGTCGCGTTCGGCGTAGACGGCCAGCACGTCGCGGTCGTAGATTTCCGAGAGATGGAAAGCCGTCCACTGCGAAAGGATGACACCGCCGACTGCGGGCGCGACGACAACTTCCACGTTTTGCTCGGCGAAGAACTCGGCGGTTTCCCGGCACAGCTTAGACGTCCTTCGGGTGTACGGATAGATCGCGTCCTTGTTGACGTAAGCCGTACCATGCCTGCCCGAAGTGTAGACGATGTGGCTGTCGGTGATCACTGCGCCGACCTCGCCCAGCATCTGCAGAATTTCCTGCTCGTTCATGACCTTGTCTCCTTGCGGAAAGCGTCGATCGCTTCGTGCAGCTTGAGCGTTTCGCGTCGCGCAGCCTCGGCAAAGTCTTCGTCCTTCGACGCGAAGATGATACCCGACGACGAGTTGATGATGAGCCCGTCGCCGCGGCTTGTCAGTCCGTTTGCGAGCACAGCATTCAAATCGCCGCCTTGTTTTCCGATGCCCGGCACAAGGATTGGCATGTCGTCGCCCACGATCTGGCGCACGAACTTGAGCTCCTCTGGATACGTCGCACCGACCACCAGCGCGCAGTTGCCGTGCTTGTTCCACTTGCGTGAAACTCGCAATGCGACGAGTTGGTAGAGTGGAATAAGAAAACCGCCATGGCCGACGTATCGTGCCTTGTTGGATGCCCACAGATCTTCGATGACATGAGGCAGAGGATCGTGATCGGTGAGTTCACAGAACTCATCTTGGCTCAAGTACGTCGGTCTATTCTGAAACTCGCCTCCGCCCTTGTTGGAAGTCTTGCACAGCACGATGATGCCCTTGCCAGTCCTCTCGAGGAATGGCTTGTTGGCCTCTTCGCCGAGATACGGGTTGATAGTGATTGCGTCCGCGCCCAGATCGTCGAAGATTGCCTCGGCGTACTTCTGGTTGGTCGCGCCAATGTCGCCGCGCTTGGCATCGACGATTACGGGGACGGCGGGGAACTGGTCGTGGATATTCTCGATTATCCTGACAAGAACGTTGAGGCCGATGCGCGTCGATTCGTAGAACGCGGCATTCGGTTTGTAAGCACAGACCGTGTCAACCGTAGCGCGGACGATATTTATGTTGAAATCGTCGATTGACCAGGCCTCGCTTGCGTCGACTTGATCCACGAGGTGTCGTGGAATCTTGTCGTAGTCGCTGTCCAGCCCCACGCACACGAACTTGCCTGCGGCCCACTGCGCGCGCAACAACTGCATGAAGTTCCTAGGCATAATCGCTCTCTTTCTGTGATGGTGCTATTGCACCTGTTTGATGCAACTTGGAGCGTACTATGGGGTTTTCAACCGGAAAAGTCAACAGAAATGTGGCACGTGGCATGTGACATGTCTGACGCTATGAACGCGATGTACGTTATGTACGTTTGTGGTAAAAAAATCCGCCTGCGAGGTTGCAAGACGGTTGAGGTTACAGCGCCTGTTCGCGGCCAAAGCCGAGGACGTCGCGGGAGATGATGGCGAACAGGATCTTGTCGGGGTTGTCCTGAGTTTCTTCGTGCTTGGGGGACCACCGCTTGCGCGGGCGATTCTTGAGATGGCGCTCCAGCATGTCCAGGACGCGGCTTGTTTTGTTGGCGTTGGACGCGTGGTACAGCGCATGAGCAACGGCAATATCCTTGCCGAATCCGCGGAAGACGGCAAGTGCCCTTTCCCACGACTTGCCCAACCGAGACTTTAGGATGCGGCCGAACTGCTTTTCGCTGATCGCTGTCATCGACATGAACGCCTCCTCGATGATCCTCCGTAGTTGGACGAAGGGGGATTGTGGCGCAAAAATAATAACTGTCATAATATTTTCTGTAAAGTCTGGCGGCGCCACGCCGTAAAAGCCGCGTGGCGTCCCACGGCGCTATACGCGGTGAGCCGTAAAAATAAAAGCCGTGCTTTTATTCACGGCTTTTACGTGGTGCGCCCTGAGGGATTCGAACCCCCGACCGTCAGCTTCGAAGGCTGCTGCTCTATCCAGCTGAGCTAAGGGCGCCAAACTTTGTAACATCAGTCTAAATCACAACCGCTCGCCTGTCGAGAGTTCGGATGTTCATGTTGACATTTTTGGTTGGTTGTGGTAAAGCTTTTTGGACTGATACATCCAAAGAAAGGCGGCTGGTTATGTCGTACATTCTCATTACACTGATAGAAGTCCTCGTCGTTGGCATGTGTGCTTTTCCTGTGATTATGGGCGTGTTTACGCTGATAGACTGGGCCTTCGGCAAGAAGATCGTCGAGCGTGTACTCGTAGTGAGGGTCAAGGATCATGCATGGATAGATCACGCATTCGGTGATGAGCATGTAGATGGCACGAGCGTCTTTATCAACTTTCTATTCGCTGAATCGGTGCCGTACAGATCGGTGGATGCGAAACATCTCAGTTATGCTGCGGAGTTCGTTATCCGCAATGATTCTCCGATACCTGATGTCGGTGACATGATCACCGTCAAGGGAAGACGTGGCAGAATCACTGGAGATCTGTATCTGACGAGCGTGGTCTAGTTTTGGAAACTCTATTGCCTCCGGCACGTGTCGGCGGTAATTTTTTTTATAAAAAAAACAAGCGGCGAGATTGCCGCTAGCGCTGAGGTGAGCAGAGTGACCACGGATCACCGTGCATGTCGACCCATGTAGTGACTCGCGTCTCACTGCGTTGTGCCGGAGATTTTGGCGGCTCCGCACCCTCCAGAAGAAAGTTCAGCTTGCGCCACTCGCGGTTGTTAATCGTTCCGCCTTTACCGCGAACGATGTCCTCGAACCTCTTCTGGTCGACTCCCAATTTTTCCTGGATCGCGTCCCATACATTCTTCTGATTGTCCGCGGACCATTCGTCGAACGCCGGCTTGATCCACTGATATTTGAGTGCGGCGATTAGTTCTTCTGAGAGCGGGGGAGTGACTTCCATTGCAGGAAGTCCTTCTAGGATCCGTGAATACGGCGGAAGAACGCGAAAGCCGTCCTTGACCCGCTTGGCGATGACTGCCGCCAAAAATTCGCCACCGATTTTTTGCGCCAGAGCGACAATCTGGCTTTGGCAGTCAGTATTGCTAAGGTTGATTTCGGCGATGGAAAATCGCCTGTTAAACCCTTCGAAGTCCGGGAAGATGACTTGCCGTTGAGCCATGATCGGGACTTTGTATTCAGTTGGGATCCGAATGATTGCGGGGTAGGTGATAGGCTTAATGGCCATCGGCTGCCTCCGTGAGGTGGGTTGTCTCAATTTACTATCACTTTTCGGCTTTAGCGTCAAGCGTTGTGGTCGCCCAGTGCTTGGCTTCCAACCCGGCTTGAGCTGCGGCGATTTGGGCTTCTTGCTTGGATGTCCCGCTGCCTACGGCGACAAGTTCCTTTTCCAAAAACACGCCGACCGTAAACTCCTTGTTGTGGTCCGGGCCGACTTCTTTAAGAACTTTATAAGACGGCGTTACGCCCAGCATCTCTTGCGCGGTCTCTTGAAACTTGCTTTTTGGATCTATGTAAAGTTGATTTTTGAGAATGAAAGGCAGATGCGAAAGAATGTGTTTATGGATAAAACCTTCTGCACCCGGCGCTTTGCCGTCCAAATAAATCGCACCGATGATAGCCTCTATGGCGTTGGCCAAGATATACATGCGCGCTTTGGAATTTTTGTCTTTAGCTTCGCCTTTTGACATTAGCAGATAATCTTCGAAAGCCAATTGAGATGCGATGCCGGATAACGTTTTGGCGTTCACCAAAGCCGCACGCCAGTTTGTCAGCTCGCCTTCGGGATTAGCGTAATTCAAATACAGATGTTCGGTGACGATCAGTTCCAAAACAGCATCGCCCAAAAATTCCAAGCGTTCGTTGTGTTCAAAAGGAAAATCCGAATGCTCATTTAAATACGATCGATGCGTCAACGCTTGCATCAAGATATTTTTGTCCTTAAACGTGTAACCAAGCCTTTCTTCCAAAAGCTTAAAGTCTGTTTGTGGAATTGTAGTCATATATTCGCTTTTGCGTGCGAACGTTGCTCGCGAAGCTGACGGATGTTCGACGTTTTGTCGTTTTTCCGTGCGCTTCGTAAGTCTCGTTCGTCGAATTGTTTAATAATTTATTTGATCGTACCACATACCAATCGTACTACGTCGCCTCTTGTCATCCTTGCTCCCCACTTTGTCATCCTTGCGTAGGCGAGGATCCATCCGCTTTGTCCGCATGGTCCGCAATGTCCGTTTGTTCTGTCTTCTCTTTCGGTTTATCCGAATCCTTCGAAGCGCCGTTTGCCATTTGATCGCGATAGACTGCGCCCAAAACTCCATTTACAAATTTGCCGGAAGATTCTCCACCAAAAGTTTTGGCCAACTCAATCGCTTCGTTGATGGCGACTTTTGAAGGGATCGCCTGATCAAAAACCAGCTCGTAAATACCCATTCGCAAGACATTGCGATCAACCGTTGTGATTCTTTCGATTGGCCAATCCGGTGCAAACTTTCCGATGGCAGTATCAATCTCGTCTTTGTGGTCCATGACGCCTTTGACGAGACTCAACGCAAAAGGACGTTCGTCCATATCCGGGGCGAACTCTTTTAGGTTGCGGTCGATTATGGATTGCGCTTGATCTTTATCTTGTGAATGGAAATCCCATTCGTACAATGATTGAAGAGCCAAGGAGCGTGCCAAATGTCTGTTTGACATAAGAAAGGTGCGAGTGAATTTGCGAACCGAGTTTAAGCTTTTGTCGGTTCTGCTTTTTTGGACTTTTTAAGTAATTTTTCAAGTTTTTGCGTTTTGCCTTTCACATGGATGGCGTGGCCGCGGTAGGAAGTGGCGCCCGGTGCGGCTTTGTGTGATAGGTGAGCTTGGTCGGCCGAGGCTGCATCAGCAACAATATTTTGCTTTTTTAGGGCAAAATGCGCGGCGCGGCGATGTTTATCGGAACTTGTTCTACGATGTCCAGGAAGACCCATATGCTTAATAACTGATGATTTATGCCTTAATCATAACAAAAAACCCAATAAAGCGCAATAGAGACTAGATGATGGTTTTTTGCACGTAATCAGGGCTAAATTCGTGCAATTCGCTCGCATCAAACCAAACCTGAATCTCTTGAACAGCCTCTTCGGCGTTGCCGGAGGCGTGGATCAAATTAAAGATGCCTTTGCTTTTGGCGTCTGCGTGTTTGTAGGAAACATGCGAATAGTCGCCGCGGATTGTGCCGGGAGCGGCTGTTTTTGGCTCTGTTCCGCCAACCATCTTGCGAACCAGCTCAACGACCTCGATTCCTTCCAGGGCAATGGCGACTACCGGGCCGGAGACGAGCATCTCCACCATAAGTTTACGGACGTGTTCGCCGCGGCGAATGGCCAAATCTTCTGTGTAATGCTTCATGGCCGTCTCTTCGCTGGGCCAAACCATCTTCATGCCGACTATCTTTAAGCCGACTTTTTCAAAGCGCTGAATAACTTCTCCCACCAACCCGCGTTCCAAAGTATCGGGCTTGAGCAGCACTAGAGTGCGCTGAATCGTTTCATTTTCGTTGTTCATATTGACGAGAGGATAACAGCTCGATGCGATTTTGTGAAGATGCGAGACGATTGAATTTAATTGCGTACTTGGATAGCCAAAAGATGGTCAAGCCTTGACAAAACCGCTAGAATAGGCTATATTTCTTTAAATTTGTACATTGAAATTTGGCTTGAAAACGGCGTATTTATCATATTTGTCATTGCGAGAAGCGAGTCCGACGAGTGACGTGGCAATCTCTTTCCCCTTGTCATCCCCGAGGAGGTTTGGTGCCGACGTCGGGGATCTATCGGATTCGGGATTCTCGCCTTCGCAAGAATGACAAGTAGTGATGTGGTAAATACGCCGTTTTCAAACAAAGGCAGGTTTGGCAATCCGCACGCTGTGCGGAACCCGGGCTGGTCGACGGCGCTATGGAAGGCGGGTCATTATGGCTAGTCTGACAAAGGATCTGAATCGGGCGTCGGAGTTTTTTAGCCGATTTGAGCGGTTCGGCGGCGATGAAATAAAGCTCAAGAAGCTCCTCGGCAACGATGAGTTGATGGAGGCCTGGGTCAAGCGGCTCGACGAGTTTCCGGAGTTCCAGCTGGTCCATGGTCTCTTCACCAAACCCGAGGCGCAGATCGTGCGCATCAACGAGCTGCGGCACGAGCGCGACTGGGGAATCCCTGATGAGTGGCTGAATATGGCCGAAAAGTCTGTGCCCAAATGGCCGGAGAACGAACTCGTCTCTGTCAATCTCGTCCCTTACCTCCACGACAAGAAAGATGATGAGGGCAGGATTATGATGAGCGGCCTCGAGCGCACGTTCCACGAGTTGTGGGACGTCGCGGCGAAACAGCAGCACGCGAGCTACCGCTGGGACGGCTACGACAAGGCTGGTCCTGACCGCCTGCAGCTCCACAAGGGAGTGCACAGGGTCAGCTTGCGCTGGGAAGTCATCGACCTCGGTTGCAACCGCAACAAGAAGCCAATGGATGTCCGCAACGCGAAGTCCTCGCCCCACGCGGGAATCCTCGCCGCTGCCGTGCTCCACCCCAACTGGGTCAAGAGCATGGATGGCGACAAGGTGCCCTACGTCTTCGCCCCGGGCTACGAGGTGCAGGTTCCCGACGAGAAGCCGTGGGCGAGCGTGCCGTACCTCTACTTCGGTAGCGACTCTCGCGGGATCCAGCTCGACTACAGCTGGTGCGACGAATGCAGCTCGAGCTGGGCGGTGCCTTCGTTCTTCCGGGAGTAGTTCGGCTCTCGGCACTCGGACACTTGGGACTCGGAGGAACCTTGGTTCTTCCAGTCCTTCTCGGCCGGTATCTACAACGCAGCTTCGCAAAGGAGCTCGCGTCTCGTAGGTGCCGGCTCTTTTGTTTGGCTTGACTCTATACCGGAATTCCTCTATTTTTATGCTCTGTTCTTTTGGTAAATAACACACACACCGGGAGGTAGACGATGGGTGTATTTGCAACTTGTCCCGAGCCGTTCCATGGGAACTCGCGAGAAGGCAAGCCTGTAGAGCGTTTAAGGAAAAGATTCGTCGGCGCGTGCACGAAGCTGTCCGGGGATTTTACCTCGCGCTGCACAAATGTCGACCTGCATTTTTGCGGTCGTCTGCCCGACAAGGGCATATGCTGCAGTCCTCTGTCGGAGATTGCTAATCCTTGCACCGTCTCAATCGCTCAATCAGTGGAGTGCGGTTCGGCTAAAGCTGACGCCGCATGCGACATTGCGCCCGTTGTGGATTCGCACGGCGTAACTTGGTTGAGTTTGCCTCGCATTATGGCAGAGATGGACGCGGAAAGAGCAACTATCATCCGCGAGCACATCAAGGATCAAACCGAAGAGTTGTTCAAAACGTTTCCCGGCCTCACGACTTTTGGAGACATGAGTCCTAAGGAAATTTTGAAGCTCGTTGACAGTGATTCGTTGCTTACCGGAGAGCGTGGGCGGTTTTTACGAGTCCTTCGCTTGATGGTCACGGCCTACAGGGTTCTGCCCAAAAGTCTGAAGGGAGCGAAAAAAGAAAAGAAGCTCCTGGAGATAAGAGAGCGCAGATTGCTCGAGGCGTACAGGCAGCAGTATGCGTTAAACGGCATGTCGTTAAAAAGGTTCAGAGATCTGACCCACGAAGTGATCAGGCGCACTCACAAGTACATCGATGAGCTGCTCGATTACGTGCTGGTTAATCATCGCGCACAGTTGGAGTTTGCGGCCGAGGTAAAGCTGGCCCGTGATTTTCCAACACTCATCCTGCTTGTTGCGCGCAGGTCCGGCAACGGCATCATCTCCAAGCGCATTCCGCACGAAGCCGCTGTGGTTGCGATTTTGGCGCAGATCGAATTTGAGCACATGATCGGCACGTACAGCCCCGACAGGGTCGAAGAAGTCCGCGGCGCGTTGGTCAAAGTATTTGTAAACGAGGTTTTTGGTTCGCCCTCGATACAAAAAGTCGTAGTGGCCGAGCTTGATCCGAAAAACAAGTATTGCGTCAAACGCAACGCCAAGGGCGAGCCGTTGATTGGCGTTTATGACGAAGATCAGCCAGAGGCGCACCTGCCCACTACCGCGACGCGTTATGTGGAGCATCTTGATGTCAGGGTCGTGAAGACCGGAGATGGTGATGGAGCTCCACAAGTCTTGGTTTATTTTGACAGCAGGATCAAGGAGATGATCTTTGCCAAGCTTATGCGCAAGCTCAAGCGCTTGCCGGAGAACATCACCGATCACTCGGGCGTGATTCTGGTTTGTCTTTCCAACGGCCCCGAAGTTGAGCTGCTAGCAAATCGTCTGCGTGCAAAGTTGGTGACAAACCCGGGGCAGGTGTGGGCGCAAAAATCCAACGCCGCTCGCGCCGGTGCTGTTGATCCCGGCAATCCACATTCTTCCGTCGACAGAAGGGGAGAGACATATCTCTTCCGTTGGGGCGGCATCACGCACGAGTTGCAGATACTGGATCTTGTAACCTACATAGAATCCAAGATCTGCCGCGACCGGCGCGCGCATCTCGTGTATAAGTTCCTTACACTCATCGACACTGCGTTTCCGTTCATCTGGCCGACTTGTTACTACAACAAAGACTGGATGGATGCGAATTTGCGGGGTGTTCTTTGGACACATGTTGTCAGGCAACTCTGGACCGGTCCGGAGACTCCTTCTGCCAACGATAATCAGCCTCAAGCAGCGGTGGCCTAACTCGCCCCGCTTTTTTATTCTCTTGACTCCAATTATCCGCCGCGAGACGATAAAGACGAGGATCGGTTTGAGGTTTCGGGATATTCGGTGTGTTGAGGCTGGCGTTCCGTTTTCCGTGGAAGACGGAATTGGGCCTCTGCAGCGTTCAATCATGTTAATCGTTATGGCGGAGCAATCTGCCAAACACGATTCGGCATGACAATGTGCTCGATTCGTCGATCTAAACTCGGCTTGTCGAGTTGGCTCGATTGGACTTAGCCGAAAGCCTCGCCGGTCCTCGATTAACGTACCAAGCGTACATAGCGTTGTACGTGATGTACGCTATGCACGTGATGCACGTTTCGTGTGTTATAATGTTTTCATGCCACAAGTTTTGGCCGAAATTCGTTCGGCGAAGCAGATTAAACCAGAAGATCTAAAGCCGATTTCGGAGATTAAGGCGGATTTTATGACCTTGGGCGGTGCGCTCATATTGGCGATTACAATCAGCGTAACGCTTTTTTTGTTGTTTTCTTTAATGCTGCCGGCGATTGATGGCTTGCAACTTGCTATCATCGCAATTTTAACAGGGGCTTGCTGGCTGTATTTGGTAAATCGTTTTTCAGAAAAGTTAAAACTCGAAAATGAGATGCTGGAGTTTAAGGCCGTTTTGGGGCGTGTCCAGCGTTTTAACTTGAACGAAATCGCTACTCTGCGTTTAACCGATCTTGGCTGGAGCTTGAGCGGAGATTTTTTTCTTTTGGAAGTAGAAAATCACGAAGGACGTCCGTCGCAGATAGGTTTGGGTCCGTGTTGGCGCCGCTCAGATCTTTCCGCCTTTATTCGGACTGTTGGCACAACATTGGAAGAATTCAACGGATACGAACAAGTAGAAAATGAAGAATAAATTATATGAAAAAATCCAGTCCTTCAAAAAAACATAAAGTTGCTTCGTCAAAACGAACGGTTACCGTTCGTTCAAAACCGCAAAGGCCCTTTTACAAAAGTTCGAATTTTGTAAGCAATGGTTCGTATCATGAGCAGGAACCGGAGGGAGGCAAGCGTTTTATGCATTGGGTTTGTTCGCCGCAAAATCAGTGCACGCCCGCGCAAAATGTCCCTTTTACTGAAAATCTTTATTGGCGCATCTTTCGCATTATCGCGGAATTTATCGAGGGCTTTGAGTTCTTATCCAAACTCAATCACGAGGTGACGTTTTTTGGCAGCGCTCGCGCGGCTCGCGGAACTCGTTATTACAAAGCTGCGGAAGAACTTGCAAGAATGTGCGGCAAGGCAGGTCTGACGGTCATTACCGGCGGCGGACCGGGCATTATGGAAGCTGCAAACAAAGGTGCTTTTAATGCTGGCGGTGAATCGATCGGATTGGACATCGAACTTCCGACTGAACAGCGGCGCAACGAGTACGTGACTCGTGCTATCGGGTTTCATTATTTTTTCACACGCAAAGTCATGCTTTCTGCTTCGGCGCAGGCTTATGTATTTTTCCCCGGAGGTTTTGGCACGTTGGATGAAGCGTCTGAAATGATCACTCTCATCGAAACCGGAAAAATGCCGCGCAACATTCCTTGTATCTTTTACGGCAAAGCTTTTTGGACGCCGTTCTATGATTGGATGAAGACGACGCTGATGCAAGAAAATTCATTTATCAGCCAATCTGATATAGAAATAGTTCGCATCGTCGACACCCCGAAAGAGGCATTTGAGATAATTCGTAAAACCAAGGAACGAGAATTATAAATTACTGTAGAGACGCAAAATCTTGCGTCTAAATTAAAACATTTTTCTAACTTAAAACAATCCGTCCAACTTAAAACAAAAAAACAAATAGAGACGCCCTCGGAGGGCGTCTCTACGAAAAATCGACAATTAAATTTATTTTTTAACCACGGCTTTGCGTGCCAAAGTCTTGGCGATTTTCTTTTGCTTTTTTGTTTTTATCTCGCCCTTGTGGATGGCATCCAGCTTTTTTATCGTTTTTATGGCTTCAGTAGACAAAACGATCTTAACGCCGCCAATGCGGCGGGATTGCAAGTTGACGCCCTGAAGGCGCTTGGTTGCGCGGTTTGAGTGACTGCGGTTGTTGGCAACATTGGCCCTTTTTCCGGTCAATATACAGATTCGTGACATATGATTGGCACAAGTATAGACGTTTGCGGTATGATTGGCAAGTATCTATGAATTTTACAACACTATTTTCCGATCCTATTCTATTTGTGCTTTGGATAGTCGCCGTGCTGATTGCGCTTACAGTGCACGAGTTTTCGCATGCACTCGTCGCGACTTGGCTGGGCGATCCAACGGCAAAACGCATGGGGCGACTGTCATTGAATCCGTTGGCCCATATCGATTGGTTTGGCTTGTTTGCGCTGGTTTTTGTCAGTTTCGGCTGGGGCAAGCCGGTGCCGTTTAATCCATATCAACTCAAAGATCAAAAATGGGGGCCGTTTTATATTGGTATTGCCGGGCCAATCAGCAATTTGTTGTTGCTGACTGTGTGCGGTCTTTTGCTTCGATTATTGGTTCCTGGACTAGGCTCACAAAATCTGCTGATAATTTTTTTGAGTTTAGCGTTCTTGATCAATACGGCGTTGATGCTTTTTAACCTCATCCCGCTGCCACCTCTAGATGGATCAAAAATAGTTCTTGCTCTCTTACACGGTCCAAAGTGGAACAATCTGCGTCGAGTTATAGAAACGCAAGGTCCGTGGATTTTGATGGCTTTTATTTTGTTGGATGTCTTTTTAGGCGTTGGTTTGATAAGCGCTGTGTTGGGCGGGCCTTATCATTGGGTTGCAAGCGTCTTTGGCCTTAATAGTTTGCTCGGCTTATGATTCGCTCAAAGGTGGTGACTGACGATCAAAAGATCGTTACCGCTCAAGCAAGGATCGACGTCGGGGATCCGACGGTAGTAAATAACTCCGGAAAACTTCCACAAATGCGTCCGATTGTGCAGACTCCTGCGTCTGCAAATTCAAACGAAGTTTGGAGTTTTATTTTTTCTTTGCTTTTGGTTGGAATTGTTACATGGGTTGTACATCCTAAGAACATGTTGCCCTTGGATTTGTTTTTGTGGCAGCCGATAATGATCCTGGCCGCAATGGCATTCATTGGTATTTGGTTTAAGGTTTGGTATAAGGCAAACGCCGAGTCGGCTTGGTCTCTTCTGAGGGTTAATTTGCCGGCAGCTTTGGCCGGTTCTTTGCTGTTTGGATTGGCTGGACTGTGGCCGCAAAGCTCCGGCAGCTTGCCGTTAACATTTAACCAGATCCCGGCTTATTTTTTTACGCTGGGCTTTTGGCCTTTGATTGCAGGGCCTATCGCGTTATTGCGAGGTTTTGTTTTGGGTTTCGCGCTGTATGTTTTTTGGAGTGACTTTAAAGCGCATCGGAACGATTTGCGCGCTGTCGCAGGCGGTATCGGCACTTGGCTGTTCGGATCGTTCGCTCTTGTGTTGCCTTCGATTGTTGTCGCTTTGACAGCTGCTTTTTCGGGCAACGGATTATTGCAGACAACAGGCGCGGATTTGATCGGGGCTTTTTCGCGCACGAACTTGAATACGTTCTGGAGCAACGCGCAGCTAACGCGCTGGTTCACCGGCTTCGGCGGCGAACTGCCAAACATGATCACTCTCTTCACCGCGTCTTGGACATTGTTAATTGTTATTTGTTCATTGCTAATTGTCTTCTGGCGCCCGAAAAATTTCATTCAACTACTGCGTGATCAAAAAGAAAGTCTATGGAATTTTCTGTTGATGATTTCCGCTGCAGTCGTCGGTCTTTCTGTCGGATGGGGGAGAATGCGCGGTTCAGATCTTGATCTTGCCGCGGATTTGGTTTTTGTCTTGATGTTGGTTCTCTGGCATTTGGTGACAAAGGGTTCAGCATTGTCCGACGCGCCACGTGCGGTTCGACTGAGCTCACCCAAGTCCGCAAGCCACGTGCCACAAATCGTCCTTCTGATTTTTTCCTCGATCCTGCTCGGCTGGCCTGTCCTTTTGCCGATGTTGCTCGGCCTTATTGCGCTTTGGTTGCGTGCCCATTTGTCATCCTCGGGCGAGTCCGACGACGTTAAGTCGCGTGGCGACAACGTCGCTCTACGCGAGACCCGGGGATCCAATGAAAATAATTTATTCCAATTCTTTTTGCGTCGTCCGATTTGGTCGCAGGGTGTTCTGTCAGCTGTCTTGTGGCTTTCTCTCGCAGACGCCTCACTTGCTTTCATCCGCGGCGCTCAAGTTGTCTCTGACGACATGATGGTAAAACTTCTCGCCTTAGGATCAGTGGTTCTTGTCGGCATTGCTGCAGCCTTTGTCCGCGGCCGCCGTCACTCTTGGTTGATTACCGCCGTCCTTTGGTTAATATCCGGTCTGCTCGTTTCTTATACCCTCGGCACTTTTTTGCCGGGAGCGGTAGCCCTGCTTTGCATCGCTTTGGGTCACATCTGGTATAAAGTCAAAGGCGAATTCAGCCGATGGTTGCCGCAAATAATCATGATCTATCTCGCAGTTGTCCTGATTTTTGCCTTTTGGTTGCCGCGCTGGCTCAATCCGCGGATGCTGCCTCTCTAGCCCGCAATGTCCACAAAGTCGATAGACAATAAAGTGTTAAATTAACACCTTATTAAGGACTTTATGGACTTTATAGGCTTTAAGGACTTTATGGACTCTCATGCGCGTCCTATGGGTGCGCTTGACGGTTGTTGAGTCGTTTGATATATTTCGCCCACATTACAGCCACTGTTTTGGCTAAACTAATATCTAACATGCCTACTTATAATCAACTCGTCCGGCATTCACGCCGCACGGCAAAGGTAAAATCCAAGAGTCCGGCTCTCCAGTTTACGCGTGATACCTTGCATCGCGTGCGCACAGAACTTCCTAAGGGCAGCCCGTTTAAGCGCGGAGTGTGCACCAAAGTGACGACCATGACGCCAAAAAAGCCTAACTCGGCTTTGCGTAAAATTGCTCGTATCCGTCTATCCAACGGACAAGAAGTTTCGGCTTACATTCCGGGCGAAGGCCACAACCTGCAAGAGCACTCGATTGTGATGATCCGCGGCGGCCGCGTTAAAGATCTTCCGGGCGTGCGCTATCACATTGTGCGCGGCGTCTTTGATACACAGGGTGTTTCCAATCGTCGCCGCAGTCGTTCGCTCTACGGCAACAAAAAACCCAAAGCCGGCAAATGATAAATAATTAAAAATTAAGAATTAAGAATTAAGAATTAAGAATGTCGGGATAAAAGCAATTCATAATTCTTAATTCAGAATTCATAATTCAGTTCGAAAGTTATGCGTGGAAAGCAAGCACCCAAAAGATCGATTTTGCCCGATCCGAAATATACCTCGACCGTCGTGGCCAAGTTGATTAACTACGTCATGGAACGCGGTAAAAAGTCCACATCCCAAAAGATCGTGTACCAGGCTTTTGATAAAATCGAAGCCAAGACCAAAAAACCCGCCATGGAAGTTTTTGATGAGGCTCTTAAAAACGTCTCTCCGATGCTCGAGGTTAAGTCTCGCCGCGTTGGTGGTGCTAACTATCAAATTCCTCTTCAGGTTCGAGCCGAACGCCGCCAACAGTTGGCTTTTCGCTGGTTGATAACCGCAGCACGCGCCAAAAAGGGCAAGCCGATGGCGGAAAAATTAGCCAACGAAATTTTGTCTGCTGCCGAAAATCAGGGTGATGCAGTTAAGAAGAAGCAGGACGTTCAGCGCATGGCCGAGGCCAACCGCGCCTTCGCCCATTTCGCTCGCTAATTCTTATGGGCGACCCCGACCGCGCGATTTCTGTTCCCACCTTTGTCATTCCTGCGAAGGCGGGAATCCAGAAATGTTTGAAAGGACTGATCCAAGTGACCGGTCTTTTGATTTTATCGTAATTCGTAATTTTGAATTCGTAATTGAATAATATGCCAAGAGAATATTCGCTCAAAGATACCCGAAACTTCGGGATCATCGCTCACATCGACGCTGGTAAAACAACCGTGTCGGAGCGTGTTTTGTTTTATACCGGAAAAAAGCACAAAATCGGCGAGGTGCACGAGGGTGAGGCTACTATGGACTGGATGGAGCAAGAGCAGGAGCGCGGCATCACGATTACGTCCGCCGCTACAACTTGCTTTTGGAAAGGCTGCCGTTTGAATTTGATTGATACCCCGGGACACATTGATTTTACCATCGAGGTGCAGCGTTCGTTGCGCGTTTTGGATGGTGCGGTTACCGTGTTCGACGGCGTGGCCGGCGTGGAAGCACAATCGGAAACTGTTTGGCGCCAGGCTGATAAATACAAAGTGCCTCGCATGTGCTTTGTGAATAAATTGGATCGCACCGGAGCGGATTTCTTTAAAGATATTGTTTCCATCAGAACTCGTCTCGCCAAGCGCGCTTATCCGATCCAACTTCCTATCGGCGCGGAAGGCGGATTTAAAGGCATCATCGACCTCATTACAATGAAAGCGGAGATGTATATGGATGAAATGGGCAAAGATATTGTCGAGGCCGAAGTTCCTGCGGAGATGATGGACGAAGCCAAAAAGTGGCGCAACGAATTTTTGGAAGCGCTGTCCGAGACGGACGAGGCTTTGATGAACAAATATCTGGCTGGCGAGGAATTGTCTGTTGATGAAATTCGTGCAGCTTTGCGCAAGGCTGTCATTCACATGGATTTGTTTCCGATTCTTTGCGGTTCTGCGCTTAAAAACAAAGGCGTGCAGTTTATGTTGGATGCAGTAAATTATTATCTGCCGTCTCCCTTGGATGTTCCTCCGATTACGGGCATGGATCCGAATGATCACGAAAAATTGATTGAATGTAAACCTGATGACAGCGCGCCGTTCGCCGCGTTGGCTTTTAAAGTCATGTCAGATCCGTTCGTGGGCAAACTGGTTTTCTTCCGCGTTTATTCCGGAACTTTGGCCGCCGGCTCGTACGTTTATAATGCAACCAACGGCAAACGCGAACGCATTGGTCGTATAGTTCGCATGCATGCCAACAGCCGCGAGGAAGTGCAAGAGGTTTATTCGGGTGAAATCGCCGCGGCCGTCGGTTTAAAGGAAACTTTTACAGGGCATACTTTGTGTATGGAAGAGCATCCTTTGATTTTGGAAAACATCACCATCCCGGAACCGGTTATCGATTTGGCCATTGAACCCAAGACAAAAGCCGATCAGGAAAAGATGGGCGTCGCATTGCAAAAGTTGGCGGAAGAAGATCCCTCGTTCCATGTCAGAACCGATGAAGAAACTTTGCAGACGATTCTTTCCGGTATGGGCGAGTTGCATTTGGAAATTATTGTTGATCGCATGAAACGCGAATTTAATGTGGAAGCTAACGTCGGCAAACCGCAAGTCGCGTACAAAGAAGCCATTAAAGGTATGGCGGAAGGCGAAGGCAAATTCATTCGCCAGTCGGGCGGTCGCGGACAATACGGCCATTGCTGGTTACGCATCGAACCGCAGGAACGCGGTAAAGGTTATGAATTCGTCAATGAAATCAAAGGTGGTGTCGTACCCAAAGAATATGTTCAACCGATCAACAAGGGTATCCAAGAAGCCATGCAGCGCGGCGTTGCTGCCGGTTATCCGATACTCGATGTCAAAGCCACTGTCTTCGATGGTTCGTATCACGAAGTTGACTCCTCCGAAGCCGCATTTAAAATTGCAGCCTCTATGGCCTTCCGCGCAGCTTGTGAAAAAGCCGGCGTTGCCATCTTGGAACCGATCGAACGTGTGGAAGTTGTCGTTCCGGAAACTTACATGGGAGATGTTATCGGCGACTTAAACTCCAAACGCGGTCAAATCAATTCCATGGAAGATCGCAATGACGTCAAAGTCATTCAAGCAGAAGTTCCGCTTGCCGAGATGTTCGGCTACGCCACATCTCTCCGCTCGATGACTCAAGGTCGCGGTTCGTATTCGATGGAATTCGACCATTACGCCCCCGTGCCCAATATCGTTCAACAGACAATCGTTGAAGGTAGAGCGAAGAAATAACTTCTTTTGTCATTCTTGCGGATGCGAGAATCCAGAAAATAAAACAAAAAAGGATCGACATCGTGCCGGTCCTTTTTAAATGCAAAATTCCAAATTCGAAATTCCAACTTCAAGATGCTATAATGTCCTAAATGCCAAGGAGGAAATGTTCTTTATTTATAATCCCTCGCAGCCTTAACGGCGTAGTGGGGATGTTTGCGGTGAGCCTTCTCACGATTTTTGTCGTTAACGGATTTATTGCCGGCGCGGCTTTGGCGGCCGATCCTTTTGTTTGTTGCAAATGCAAATCCGACGCGCCGTCTAAAGAATTCTGCGCATTGACGCCAAACGGCACGAATTGTTCCGTCGCGGCTGACAAGATCAATAATCAGACGGACAGTAAATTCCAGGTCACGTGTTCGGAGTTGACGTCGGGTTGCACAAAAGTCGGATCGGACAGTTCGGCGCAATGCGGTAATGAACCTGCGTCGTTTGATAAATTCAATAAAGATTATTTTGCCGCCGGAAAGTCAGATGTGGCATATACAACCAGCGTCGCGATGACGTTGGGCGTGCCTATTCCGGGGGTAAGTTTTCCGTCCAAGCTCGAAATTTACAATAATTCCATTCAAGTTCCGTATTTGGCGATTTATATCACTGCTTTTCAAAAGTATTTGTTCGGCATCTCCTTGGTTGCCGCAGCCTTGATGCTGGTTTATGGAGGACTTTTATACATTTTGTCAGGCACGGGCGCAAAAGTCAGGGATGCAAAGGGTTTGATCCAAGATGCTTTAATCGGTTTGGGAATTATCTTGGGAGCGTATGTGATACTTGCCAACATCAATCCGAACACCACAACTTTTGGCGCCATTCAAGTTCCGAATGTTAAAAGGGGGACGCCCGAGGATCCTGCGGAGGCAAAAAGATTGGTTGAACAAGCGGCTACGATTCCGATGAGTACCGGCGCGTCGTGGGTTAATTATGTAACGGGTCAATCTTCTACCGCTAAGAAGAATTCCGGAGAGGGCGGCGTTGCGCGCGATGCGGAGGGTCGGCCCGTGGCACAGGGCGCATGTCCTGCGTGGATGATCGCAATAAAACATAGCGGGGATTACAAACCATCCGGCTCAAAAAATACAGTCGATGTTTCTTCGTTCTGTATCGATAAATATGAAGCTCCGAACAGGGGCGGCGTTAAACCATATAATGGAGTGCTTGGCATAGAGGCGGCGTGGTGGTGTGAACAGCACGGTGAACGATTGTGCACCATTGATGAATGGCAAAGGGCATGCCTTGGTCCTGAAGGCAAAAACACATATGGCTATGTCGGCGATTTTGATCCAGGGCTCGCTCGTTTCAACGGTTATTCATCAACCAAGAAGAAGGCTAAATGCAATTATGATTCTCAATCAACTTCCGAAGTTCTGTCGTTGTTATCCAAACGAGACAAGATACTAGGAGCTTATGATAGATATTATCCTTCGCAGGCAGACGGGAGCGTGTTAACGCCGATAAACCAGAACACCTCTTTGCAGGATCAGGGGTATAATGCGGCTTATACGGCGGCTATAGCATTTCTTTCCGGTGTCAGTTTGGCGGAAAAAAGCGGCACTCGCACTAGCTGTGTAACGGAGGAGGGTGTCTACGATATGGTTGGAAACGTGGCGGAGATCGTTTTAGGCAGAGGAGCTGAGAAAAAAAATATCGAAGATTTGGAAAATTATGATGCTAGTTTTATTCCGACCGGATCAGACAGACCGTATGTTTGGATGAGTTTTTATTGGTCTCCAGTGGCGCATTTGGGCGTAAACAATAGTGCCGTTGGCACGCTTCCCTCTTGTCTGCGAACTTTTGGAAGCGGCCATAATTTAGGTTGGCGCGGTTATGAAAATGGTTTTAGATGTTGCTTGGGCTTAAATGAGGATGCAACAGGGGCGACTGAGATCTCTACTCCGGACAATTCTACGGGAGATGTGGAAATAATAGACTGATGATTTATGGATAAAAAAATATCATTTAAATATTTTTTTCGCTTTTCCGGCGTCTGTCTTTTGACTTTCTTTTTCTGTCTTTTGTCTTTCATGCCCTCGACGGTTTATGCGGTAACAACAACTTATTCCGTTCCGCAGCTAAACGTTCCTATCCCGGGTTTGGATTTCAGGGATCATCCTATTTTTGTAGACGGCAGCGCAATAATAATTCCATTTTTCGCAGTTTACATACAAGCTTTTTTTAAAGTAATTATAGGCGTCGGCCTGATAGCGACCGCTATAATGTTTGTCTGGGGAGGGATGCTTTATGTCTATGGAGCAACCGGTTTGCAAACTGCCGATGCAAAAAAGAAAATGATTGATGCAGTAATCGGGCTTGTGATTATTTTGGGATCTTACGTCATACTCGCCAATATAAATCCGCAGACAACGACTCTTGGGAATCTTGAGATTCCGGTCGTGCAGTCACAGACTTTTTTGATTCAAGAGATGAATAATAATACAACTAATTCGACCATGTCTCCGGATATTCCGCCGGATCCGGAAATAGAAACGGTAAATCCGTTGGTAAGCGGTAAATGCACTTCCTTGATGGCGATCGATAAAACAAAGCTTGATGCTTTTATTTTGTCGCAGATTACGGGAGGGGATTACGCTTCACGCATCAACCAAGTTGCGCAACTGCTGTCAGAATGTAAAATTAATTTAGGCTCATGCAATATGGTTACTAACCGCGCCATGGCTCTGGCGGGCGTTGGTACAACCGATTGTCTGCTTAATCCTAAAAAAACTCCCAAAAGCAACGGCGGTTACTCGGTTGATTTTTGTTGGAGCAAAGCATCCATGTTTCAACCTTATACAACCTCTTTTCCGGTAAAAATTAACATTGCACCGAGTGATTATTACGGGCTGCTTTGCTCTGCGGGAAATGATTGTTTAAAAAAGGCTGCTAATACGAGCAACTCCGACACGACTCGAAGAAACTATGAATCGTATTTTAAGAGCAGTGCAGTCTGTAAACAGAGCGCGACGGAAGCGGTGAATGCCGTCAGAGGTATTATCGAAGGAAAGAATCCCGGTTATCCAAAAAATGTCACCGATGCATTGCAGCCGGGTGATTGGTTGATTACGTATACTGCCAATTCAGAATGTGACGGTAAGCATTCATCTGTCTTTTTAGGCTGGGTCGATGGTCAACCTGGTAAGGCTAGGATTTTTACAGGGGATATAAAACATAAGCCGAATGTCAGAATAGACTGTCTTGATAGAAGGTGTGGCAGGTATTCGCCAATCGTCGATGTCGTACGTCCGGATCCAGCGCAAATACGCTCAACCCAATAGCCGCTTCTTTTTAGGTTGCAATCCTTCTGTTCGTATGATGAACTTTAGTCATTATGTCATGGAAAAGAATTTTTAAAACCGCGCGCCGTTTGGGGTCGCCAGTAATCGTCACAGACCCTGATGGAAAAGATCCTTTGGTCGTGATGCCGCTCGGAGCTTTTGAGGATTTGGTGGATGAGGATAACTTTGGCGAGATGGGCTTGGAATTGCCAGATGAATTTGGCGTCACGGGCCAAGATTTGTCAGAAGATGTCTTAGAGATACCATGGGATGAGTCTTCGGCCGAGACAAATGGGGAAAATTTGGCTAAAAATAAAGAAAAAGTGACAGTTAAACCAATGGATGAAACGTCCCCCGAAGTATCGGAATCAGAGCCCAGAATTTCGCTGGAAGAGCGGTTTTATTTCGAACCGTTGGAGGATGACGGCAAAAAGTAGGCTACCCCTTGCGCTTTTTTAAAAGGGATGCTATATTTTTCCTGCTTTGTAATTATTAAATGCATTATTTTTAAGCCACTTCGCAAAACGGAGGGCATGCAACTAACAAACTATGGCTGGAGTCTTTGAACGCAACAAGCCTCACGTAAATGTGGGCACCATCGGTCACGTTGACCACGGAAAGACAACCTTGACGGCTGCCATTTTGTCGGTCCTGAATGCTCAGGGCGGCAAGGCAGACAAGGCTGACGTAAGCAAGTTGGATAAAGCGCCCGAATCAAAATCACGCGGTATTACCATTGCCACCGCTCACGTTGAGTATGAGACTGAAAAACGTCACTATGCTCACGTTGACTGTCCGGGACACGCCGACTACATCAAGAACATGATAACGGGCGCCGCTCAGATGGACGGTGCAATTTTGGTTGTGGCTGCCACAGACGGTCCGATGCCTCAAACTCGCGAACATATCTTGTTGGCTCACCAAGTTGGCGTGCCGAACATCGTCGTTTTTTTGAACAAATGCGACATGGTTGATGATCCTGAGTTGATTGATTTGGTCGAAGAGGAAATTCGTGAATTGCTCAAAAAATATGAGTTCGACGGCACCAATGCTCCTATTATCCGCGGTTCGGCTTTGAAGGCCTTGGAGAACCCGGCCGATCCGGAAGCGAACAAATGTGTCTTGGAACTTTTGAACAAATTAGATGAGTACATCCCGGATCCGGTTCGCGATACAGACAAGCCTCTTCTCATGCCTATTGAAGATGTCTTCTCAATCGAAGGTCGCGGCACTGTTGTTACCGGTCGTATCGAACGCGGAATGGTCAAAATTAACGAAGATGTTGAGATTGTCGGCCTCGGAGATACTCGCAAAACGGTTGTTACAGGCATCGAAATGTTTAACAAGTCTTTAAACGAGGGTCGTGCCGGAGATAACGCGGGTTTATTGCTTCGCGGTATCAAAAAGGAAGAGGTTGAACGCGGCATGGTTTTGGCTAAACCGGGTTCTATCACTCCACATTTAGATTTTGAGGCTGAAATTTACGCTTTGACAAAGGATGAAGGCGGACGCCATAAACCGTTTGTTTCTGGTTATAAACCGCAGTTCTATGTTCGCACAACGGACGTGACTGGTGATGTAACTTTGCCGGAAGGTGTTGCCATGGTTCAGCCTGGCGATACTGTTAAGATCAACGTCAAGCTCATCACCCCGGTTGCCATGGAAGAAAAGATGCGTTTTGCCATCCGCGAGGGAGGCAAAACAGTCGGCGCTGGCGTTGTAACCAAGATTATCAAGTAATTTCTTTTGAACTTTATTCGTCTGCTCCTCCCCGCGCCAATCCCACAGGATCGGCGCGGCGGACGGAGGGACGGGAACGATCATGGCAGAAACTGCAACCACAAAAAAGTCCGTCAAAGAATCTGCGACCCGCATTCGCATAAAGATTCGCGCGTACGATCACAAGATTATCGATCAAGCTACGCGTACCATTATAGAGACGGCGCAAAGAACTGGCGCGCAGGTGGTCGGTCCCATCCCTCTGCCCACGGAGAAAAAGAAATGGACGGTTAATCGTTCAACGTTCATTTTTAAAAATGCACGCGAACAGTTCGAGATGAGAGTACATAAACGAATTGTTGACATCATGGATGCAACAGCAAAAACAATCGACGCATTGACTAGTCTCAATCTCCCGTCGGGCGTGGATGTGGAAATAAAAATGTCGTAAAAAGTAATAACCCAAAAGCGAAAATAAAAAAGGAAAAAGGCCAGTCAAGGTAAACGTACGCTGTTTCAACTACCCATGGAGAAAGTTGTTCGTCCCGTTTTGTAGAGATGCAGAATCTTGCGTCTATGCGGCGGAACAAGGATCAAACAGCGATTTGATCCCTATGAACATAACCTCCCTGTCGCGAAGTTCGAAGCAGATTCAGCTCGCTGATTATACGCGAGCATAATAAATCCATTCAAAAATCATTTATTGCCTTTGATCGCTCAGAGGCCGGAAACTCTCTACGAGTCCATAAAGTCCATTAAGTCCATCGAGTCCATAAAGTCCAAAAAAGGATAACTTCCTTATTAAAGACTTTAAGGACTTTACAGACTTTAAGGATTTTCAGACTGGTTGCGGGTTTCTGGCTTTTGCGTTTTAAGACGACGTAGTATATCCGGCATTAAGCGGGATCAATGCTGCGGCCAGGTCTAGCCCTTAATCCAGGCTGACAATATGAAATTTATTCTTGCAAAAAAATTGGAGATGTCTCAAGTCTTCTTGCCCAACGGCACGGTTATTCCCGTTACCTTGGTACAAGCGGGACCTTGCGTTGTAACGCAAGTTAAAACGGACGAAAAAGACGGTTACAAGGCCGTTCAATTGGGTTTTTTAAACGCAAAACGTTTAACATTACCCATGACGGGTCATTTAAAAGATTTGCCAAAGGTTAAAATCTTGAGCGAATTTCGTATCGCTGATGCAGGTGAATTAAAACGCGGAGACATGATAGAAGCTGCAACTTTTGTTGCGGGAGATGAAGTGGAAGTTTCCGGTACATCCAAAGGCAAAGGTTTTCAGGGTGTTGTTAAGCGCCATCATTTTCATGGCCATCCGGCTTCGCATGGTCACAAAGATCAATTGCGCATGCCTGGTTCTATCGGTGCAGGCGGCGTGCAGCGCGTGTTTAAGGGCGTTCGTATGGCAGGCCGTATGGGGGGCGAAACTGTTACGGTGAAAAATTTAAGCGTTGTCGAAGTGCGAGAAGGTGGTATTTTGGCCATCAAAGGAGCTGTGCCGGGAGCGCGCAATACGATACTTTCAATTCAAACATCATAATGACTATGCCTAGCGTAAAAGTCTACAACATAAAAGGCGAATCAATCGGCCAGGTGGAACTACCCGAAAGTCATTTTGGAATTAAGCCTTCCACTTCGCTGATCCATAGCGTTGTGATTGCTCAAGAAGCTAACAAACGAACCACCAAAGCAAATACAAAAACTCGCGGAGAGGTGGCAGGAGGCGGTCGCAAACCGTGGCGTCAAAAAGGCACCGGCCGCGCTCGCCAAGGGTCCATTCGCTCGCCGCAATGGGTTGGTGGCGGTATCACTTTTGGTCCGCGCAAAGAGCGCAATTACAGCATCAAAATTAACCGCAAAGCAAAACGTTCTGCTTTGTTTATGATTCTTTCCGATCGTGTTTCGCACGATAAGTTTGTGGTGGTTGATAAGTTTCCGATCGAAGAACCTAAGACTAAAATTTTTGCCGGCTGGACAAAAGTTTTGCCGTTTGGCCGCAAGTCGATTGTCGTAGTTCCTGAATCCAATCAAGCGTTGATGCGCATGGTTAAAAACATCCAAAATGTTCAGCTCGTGACCGTTAATACATTGAATGTTTCAGATTTGGTAAAATATCCGACGATTGTTTTTGAGCAATCAAGCTTAGCGGCTTTTGAGGCGTTATATAACAAAGCCTAAATATGGGAATATTTTCTAGCAAAGCACCCAAGCAAAAAGAGGGTGTGAAAAAGAGCGAGGTCAAAGAGGTTAAGGAAGATGTCTTAACTCCGGCTTCGCAGCAACAATCCTCCGCAAAAGCCGAGACGGTTTCTGCATCAAAAGGTCAGGCTGGAATGTCGTATCGCATTTTGCATTCTCCTCGCGTTAGTGAGAAGGCGGCGATTATGGCATCGCGCAATATTTATGTCATCAATGTTCCGGTAGAAGCGAACAAGATTGAAATCGCCAAAGCTATAAAAGATTTGTATGGCGTTAAGGTGGAAGCGGTGCGTACGGCTCGCGGTATAGGAAAACGCCTTAGCCGCGGTCGCATAAAAGGTGAACGCAATCGCTGGAAGAAAGCTTTTGTCACGGTTAAACAAGGACAAAAGATTGATCTCTACGAAGGAGTCTAAAAATATGCCTATTAAGCAATATCGACCGGTTACCAAAGGAAGGCGCATCTCATCGGTGCAGGATTTTTCAGATATTACGAAAAAGGATCCGGAGAAATCTTTGATTGCGCCTCGTAAAGAATTTGCCGGACGCACCAATGGCAAGATCACGGTCCGTCACAAAGGCGGGGGACACAAACAGTTTTATCGCATAGTTGATTTTAAACGCGATAAATACGATGTCATCGGCGACGTAGCCAGTATTGAATATGATCCGAATCGCGGAGCACGTATTTCGTTGGTGGTTTATAAGGATGGCGAAAAACGTTATATTATCGCTCCGGATAGTTTAAAAGTAGGCCAGCAAATCATTGCAACCAAAACGGCAGAGATAGAAATGTCCGTTGGCAACAGATTGCCGCTCGAACGCATTCCGTTGGGAGCGTTGATTCATGCCGTTGAACTGCGGCCTGGAGAAGGAGCGAAATTGGGACGCGGCGCAGGCACACTTATCCGTCTTATGGCGGTTGAGGGTCCTTATGCTACTTTAAAACTTCCTTCCGGAGAGTTGCGCAACGTTTCAAAAAATTGCATGGCGACAATCGGTACAGTTTCAAACCCGGATTACCGTCTTGTGCGCTATGGCAAAGCCGGGCGCATGCGACATCGCGGCATCAAGCCGACCGTTCGAGGCAAAGTAATGAACCCGAACGACCACCCGCATGGCGGAGGCGAGGGCAAGCACCCGATCGGTATGAAGTATGCCAAAACAAAATGGGGCAAGCATGCGATGGGTGTTAAAACACGCCGCAAGAATCTCGCTTCGGATAAATTGATCATCCAACGCCGCAAGGGCAAGAAATTATAATTATATGTCCAGAAGTCTTAAAAAAGGGCCTTTTACAGAGCCGAAATTGTTGGCCAAAGTTGCCAAACTAAAACCGGGCGAAAAAACCGTGATTAAAACTTGGTCGCGCGCCTCCACGATCACGCCAGAGATGGTCGGTGTTACGTTTGGAGTGCATAATGGCAGGCAACATACGCCGGTTTTGGTACAGGAAAACATGGTTGGCCACAAATTGGGCGAGTTTTCTCCTACACGCAAGTTTGTGCGCCACGGAGGTAAGATGCAGAAGACCCAAGAGACGACAGCTTCCGCACCGGCCGCCGCACCGGCTCCGGCTAAGAAGAAATAAAATATATGGAAGTAGTAGCTAAACTCAAAAATTTGCGCATGGCGCCCCGCAAGGTTCGCTTGGTGGCAGGGCTGGTCAGAAAAAGTTCGGCTCTTGTGGCCGAACGCCAGTTGCTTTTCTTAAATAAAGCAGCCGCAAGGCCCGTGCTTAAACTTTTGCAATCCGCTTTGGCCAACGCCGAACATAACTTTAAGTTGTCAAAAGACACGCTCTGGATAAAGCACATTTCGGTAGATGGAGGCATGACCATCAAGCGCTCACGTCCTCGTGCGCATGGCGCCGCAGCCCCTATTCGCAAACGTACTTCCCACATTACGCTTAAGCTTTCGGATGAGGCGATGCCCGTAAAAGAAAAGAAGACTTACAAACCGCGTTTCAAAAAGTCTAAGCCGGCAGTCGTAGAGACCAAGCGCGAGCAGGTTAAAGTTGAGGTTGCGGAAACTGTTAAATCCGAGAAAGAAACCAACGAATAAATACTATGGGACACAAAGTAAATCCAAAAGCTTTTCGATTGGGGATGACCACGACTTGGCCATCGCGTTGGTTTGCGCGACGTAAAATTTACCGCGATCAAATTGAACAAGATCATAACATTCGGAACTTTTTCAAAAAGGAACTTAAAGATGCCGCTGTAAATGCCATTCTCATTGATCGTTCAAGAGGTAATCTGAATATCACCATCACCACGGCTAAACCCGGCATGGTCATCGGCCATTCGGGTACAGGCATCGAAGATCTCAAGAAAAAATTCATGCATGAATTTTACAGAGGCAAGAAAATTCAATTTCAATTAAATGTTTCCGAGGTTTCCAAAGCGGGGCTCGAGGCGACTTTGGTAGTACAGCAGATCATTTCTGATTTGGAGCGCCGTATGCCTTTTCGTAGAGTTTTGAAGCAAACCATCGAACGAGTAAAGAAAGCGGGAGCATTGGGAGTTAAGGTTGCTGTTTCCGGACGTTTGAACGGAGCCGAAATCGCTCGCCGTGAGAGGTTGGCTTGGGGAAAAATTCCTTTGGCCAATTTGCGCGCCGATGTGGATTATGCCGGTGATTTTGCCCATACGATGATGGGATCAATCGGTGTAAAGGTTTGGATTTATAGAGGAGACGTGTTTGCGAAAGATCGTTTGCAGCAATATCAGCCATCTGCACCACGTACGCCTGGCGGTACAGATAGCGCTCGCCCTCGTCGCGAAAGGCCGCCAATGCGCAGCCGCGCCTAAGTTGAAAAACGCATATGCTTATACCGAGAAAAGTAAAACATAGAAAGTGGCAAAAAGGCCGTGGGCGCAATGTTCGTATTGCAACGGACAAGGTTTTTCTTGCTTTTGGCAGTTTTGGTCTCAAGGCCACAACTCCGGCCTGGTTGACTTCAAGACAGATTGAGGCATGCCGTCGCGTTTTGACGCGCTACACGCGCAGGGGTGGAAAAATTTGGATCCGTGTTTTTCCTGATAAACCGATTACCAAGGGCGGTAACGAAAAACGCATGGGCGGAGGCAAAGGAGCGGTGGATCATTATGTGGCGCCGGTAAGACCGGGTACTATAATTTTTGAAATGGATGGCATCCCGGAGATTCAAGCCAAGGAAGCTCTGGAGTTGGCGGCTTTTAAACTGCCCTGCAGAACACTGTATTTAACACGCTAAGATTATGAAAGCCAAGGAATTAAAACAATCGACAAAAGTAGAGCTGAACGCCAAAGCCGCAGAATTGCGCGGTATGGTTAGAGACCTGAGATTCAAAATAACCACGCGGCAAAATTCCAAGGTTCGTGCTTTGAGACAGGCGAAAAAAGATTTGGCACGCATCGAGACTGAGCTTTCATCCACCAAACAATAAATATGACTAACGTAACGCCAAAAGCAAAAGAGGCCAAGACAAGGCGCCGTCTGATCGGGACTGTCGTTTCGGCGAACATGATTAAAACCGTGGTCGTACGTATTGAGCGCATGGTGCAGCACCCGAAATATGGCAAGACCTACGCTGTCTCCAAGAAGTATAAAGTTCATGATCCGGAGAGCCAGGCCAAAGTCGGCGCGATCATCGAGATCGAAGAAACGCGTCCTATGTCCACCGATAAACGCTGGCGTTATTTGAGAACTGTAACCAACGCCGCATAAACACAATATGGTACAACATCGAACAATGCTCGTCGTAGCAGACAATTCCGGGGCCAAAAAGCTCCAGTGTATCCGTTTGCACGGCGGCTATCAAAAGCGCACTGCCGGCCTTGGCGATATGGTCACCTGTGTTGTGAAGGAAGCTATTCCGCACGGTACCGTCAAAAAGTCCGACGTTGTGCATGCGGTTATAGTGCGTACTCACAAAGAAACCAGACGTCCGGATGGAACGTACGTTCGTTTCGATGACAATGCGGCAGTAATCATCGACCAAAAAAATCATGAGCCAAAAGGCACTCGTATCTTTGGCCCGGTTGCCCGCGAATTGCGCGGGCGCGGTTATATGAAGATAGTTTCACTCGCTCCTGAAGTATTGTAAAAAATGTATGGCAAAATTACTAATCAGAAAAGGCGATACGGTCGCCGTCATAGCAGGCAAAGATAAAGGCAAAACCGGTAAAGTTTTGCAGTCTTTTCCAAAGCTCAACCGAGTTGTCGTGGAGGGCATTAATATGTGCAAAAAGCATTTGCGCGCCCGTTCTACCGGCGAAAAAGGCCAGACGGTTGAATTTGCCATGCCGATCAACGTCTCCAATATAATGTTGATGGATGCCGCCGGTAATAAGATCAGACATGATGATCGACCGAAAGAATAAAGATTGAAATATGACTCTTAAAGAACGCTACTCCAAAGAGATGGTGCCCAACCTGATGAAGGTCTTGGGTGAAAAAAACATCATGGCTATACCTTCCATCAAACAGGTAACTTTAGCTGTCGGTATTCAGGCTACCCAGAAGGATGCAAAGTTTATCGAGACCGTCGAACAGACGTTGCGCCGCATAACCGGACAGAAGCCGGTAGATACATTGGCAAAAAAATCAGTTTCCGGATTTAAAGTTCGAGAAGGCATGGTGGTTGGCAAAAAGGTGACGCTGCGCGGTGAGCGGATGTGGTCTTTCTTGGCACGCTTGTTAACCTTTGCCTTCCCTCGCATCACGGACTTTCGCGGAATTTCATCCAAATGTATCGATGCAACAGGCAACTTAACGGTTGGATTTAGAGAGTACTTGCCTTTCCCTGAAATTAAACCGGATGAAGTGGAAAGAGTGCACGGCTTGCAAATTGTGGTCACTACGAACGCCGGCACGCGCGAACGCGGTATGGCCCTGTTTAAAGAAATGGGCTTCCCGTTTCAATCTCAAAAATAATTTATGGCAACAGAGAACCAAATCGCCAAATCAAGGCGTACACCAAAGTTCAGCACGCGGCACGTCAATCGTTGTTGGCGCTGCGGCAGAAGGCACGGATATTTAAGGGATTTTGCCCTTTGCCGCATCTGCTTTAGGGAGTTGGCCAACAGGGGAGAAATGCCGGGTATTAAAAAATCCAGCTGGTAAAAAAAGTTATGATTACAGATCCACTTAGCGATTTTCTGACGCGTATCAGAAATGCACAAGCCGCCGGACACGAGTCCGTTGATTTGCCGTCTTCAAAGATTAAGTTCTCTTTGGCTAAAATTTTGCAGGAAGAGGGTTATCTATCTGACGCGCAAGTTAAGCAAGAGGGAGTTAAAGCGACTCTTTCCGTGCGTCTTAAGTATAACGGCAAGCAGCCGGCAATAAGAAGCATAAAGCGCATCTCTACTCCGGGACGCAGAGTCTATCGTCAATACGATACGATGCCCCGAGTTTTGAGCGATATGGGTATTGCCGTAATCTCAACTTCGACCGGTTTGATGACAAATAAGCAGGCTCGCAAGAGACATCTTGGAGGCGAAGTTATTTGCGAAGTTTATTAATAGTCTCGCAAACTGATCATAAAGCAAGTTAAGCTAATCAAAAATATGTCGCGTATAGGTAAAAAAACAATGGACATACCTTCCGGAGTGGAGATGAACATCCAAGATGGAGAGGTTACGGTAAAAGGCCCGAAAGGCGTGCTCAAGATACCCTTGCCCGCACATATTTCGGTTGTACTTGCAGATGATAAAAAATCGGCAAATGTTAAAGTTGAGGACGAAGAAGACATCAAGCAGCGCGCCTTGTGGGGTTTGATTCGCCAGCTCGTAGCGAATTCGGTTGCCGGTGTACAAAAACCTTTTGAAAAATCTTTGGAATTTGTCGGCGTAGGTTTTCGCATCGCATTGGAAGGTAAGACGCTGAAGATGGAAGTGGGTTTTTCTCACTCGGTAAGAGTTGATTTGCCGGAAGGTATTCAAGCTACGGTTGAAAAGCAAATACTTACCGTATCTGGTATAGACAAGCAGCAAGTCGGCGAATTTGCAGCCCGCATCCGCCGTATTAAGCCGCCGGAACCATACAAAGGTAAAGGTATTAAATATACGACCGAAGTTATTCGTCGCAAAGCCGGCAAGGCCGCCACTAAGAGCTAAAAAGTTTTATGAATAAAGCCAAAGCAAAACAAGCGCAAAAGACACGCCGCATACGCCGCGTTCGCGCCAAGATCAAAGGCACTGCAGAGCGCCCAAGATTAACAGTTAAGCGCACTCTGCATCATCTTTATGCGCAAGTGATTGATGATGTTGCCGGTAAAACATTGGTGGCCGTTTCGGACACGGAGCTTAAGCTTACGGGCAAAAAGCCGTTGGAGGTCGCCGAAGCTGTAGGTAAAACCATCGCTGAAAAAGCAGTTGCCAAAAGCGTTAAAAGCGTTGTTTTTGATCGACGCGACAGGCAGTACCACGGACGCGTTAAGGCTGTGGCTGACGGCGCCAGACAAGGCGGTTTGGAATTTTAGTAAACACGAAATATGACTGAAGAGATTCAAAACAACGTAGATGAGAAAGTTGAACAGGTTGTAAGCGATAATGTTGTCGCCGAAAATACGCCTGCAGCTGTTGAGGGCGAAAATGTCGCCATCGAAGCCGAAACTTCTCCAGCTGCTGCACCTGCACCGGTGAATGAAACGCCGCAAAAAGAAGCGTCCAATAAACGTTTTGTTAGAGGCGGACGTCCTCCTGCTCGCGGTGGGCGCGGAGGCGGTGGGCGCGGAGGGAGACGCCCCGGTTCCGATGTTCCGATGGAATCGGATTATGAAGAAAAGAATATCGAAGTTGCTCGCGTTACCCGCGTTACCAAAGGCGGCAAACGCATGCGTTTTCGTGTACTTTCAGTTATCGGTAATCACAAGGGTCGCGTCGGTTATGGTTTGGCTAAGGGTGCCGATGTTGCAGCTGCAACATCCAAGGCAACAACCAAGGCTCGTAAATCTCTCATTACCGTTCCGCTTGTAAATGAGACGATCCCGCACGCAGTGAATGCTAAGTTTGCGGCAGCTAAAGTGTTACTTAAACCGGCTCCTAAAGGTACCGGAGTCAAAGCCGGCGGACCGGTCCGTTCAGTTTTGGAGCTTGCAGGCGTTCCTAATGTATCGGCCAAAATTTTGGGTTCGAATAATAAAGTAAACAATGTAAAGGCCATCTTTTCTGCACTCAAAGCATTAAGGGCTCCGGTCAAGATATTGACTGATGCCGAGCAAGCAGCGGCTGCCGCGGAGGTAAATAAACCGACGGCCGTCTAATAAAAAAGAGTATGACTATTCAGATGCATAACATTAAACCGGCAAAAGGATCCACGACCCGCAAATTGAGAATCGGTCGAGGCAACGCATCCGGTCACGGTACAACTGCCGGCAAAGGCACAAAGGGCCAACGCGCCAGATCCGGCGGCCGCAACAAGCTCAAGCTCAAAGGCATCAGAGCCATGTTGTTGAGTTTCCCGAAAAATCGGGGCTTTAAATCGCTTTACGTGAAAGCTGAGACAGTAACGCTTGAAAAACTCACCAAAGCGTTCGCGCAACCTGTCACGATAACTCTAGCTGCTTTGAAAAAGGCTGAGTTGGTCGGCAAGAGGGCATTGAGTGCAAAAATAATCGGCAAAGGAGAGATTAAAGTTGCATATATATTGCAAGGGGTTGCGGCTACAAAGTCAGCTTCTGAAGCCGTAGAGAAAGCCGGAGGGAAAGTCAATGTAGAATTAACAATTAAGAATTAACAATTAAGAATTTTGGTACTTGTCTCATACATGCGCTATTCGTACATTCGAACAAATTCGTAATTCGTAGGCAGGCGTGTTAACTTATTGAGCAAATATGTGGGATAAAATATTAAACTCTTGGAAGGTCAAAGACGTACGCAATGGTTTATTGTTTGTACTGGCTGTGATGATCATTTTTAGAGTGGCGGCTCACATCCCTTTGCCGGGAATCGATTTGGTGGCCTTGAGACGGTTTTTTGAGGCTAATCAGGTCTTGGGCATGTTGAGTCTGTTTTCCGGAGGCACGATCAGTAACTTTTCGGTTATAGCACTCGGTGTCGCGCCATACATTACAGCGAGTATTATCTTTCAGCTTCTGACAATGATCGTTCCGAAGCTTGAAGAAATTCAAAAAGAGGGAGAATCCGGTCAGCAGCGCATCAACCAGTGGACGCGTATCTTGACTGTACCTCTTTCTATTTTGCAGGCCTTGGCATTGATCTCCATGTTGCGTCAATCGCAAATGCAGATTTTGACTCAGACTGATATATTCCACATCGTTGCATTGGTTTGTACCGTGACTGCCGGTACAATGTTTTTAATGTGGCTGGGAGAACTTATTTCTGAGAAAAAAGTCGGCAATGGTATCTCGCTGTTAATCTTCGCTGGCATTTTGGCCAGCCTACCGCAATCGGCATCGCGATTTTTGGCTACTTACGATCAATCTCAGTGGCTGTACATAGTGATCTATCTCGCCATAGCGATATTCACAATCGTAGCTGTTGTTTTTGTAAATGAGGCCGAGCGAAACATTCCGGTTCAATATGCACGCCAGGTACGCGGCCAAGGTACTCTTTCCGGCGGAGTCGCCACGCACTTACCGCTCAAGCTTATAATGGCCGGCGTAATCCCAATTATCTTTGCAATTTCGATGCTGCTCATCCCATCGCTTTTGGCGCAGTTTTTTGTGCAGGCGCGTACGGAATGGTTGCAAATGGCGGCGCAGTGGATTTTGGCAACAATGCAAATCGCCTGGGTTTACGGGCTGCTATATTTCTTTTTGGTTTTTGCATTCACATACTTTTACACTGCGGTTATTTTTCATCCGGATAAGATAGCTGAAAATTTGCAAAAGCAAGGAGGATTTATCCCTGGTATTCGCCCGGGTAAGCCGACCAGTGAGTATCTTGGCTTGGTAATAAATCGCCTTAATTTGTTCGGTGCAACTTTTTTGGGAGCGATAGCAGTGTTGCCTCAGTTGGCCAGAGGAGCTGGCGGATCGCAATTACTGGCTATCGGCGGTACTTCGCTTTTGATTGTTGTCTCGGTTGTTATCGAATCAGTCAAACAAGTCGAAGCACAGGTTACAATGAGACAGTACGACGATTACTAAAAAAGAGTCCATAAAGTCTATAAAGTCCTTAAAGTCCATAAAGTCAGGAACATCTGACATTATAAAAGACTTTAAGGACTTTTGAGTTTACAGACTTTATAGACTCTTGACGCGTGTTTGAGGTATGATGTGGCAGTTGTGAACGAAATAGGACAAAAGCTAAACAAAGAGTACAACGTACGACGTACAACGTACGACGTCAAACCGTTGTGGAAATGGTCTTATTTGATTTATTTAACTATTCAGTGGCTGATAGTCGCATTGGTTTATCATCTCTTGTCGAGTAACGGATTCATCGTATCGTCGGCCGTTTATTGGTTGGTTGCGGGTATGGGCATGTTAGCGATTGCTTTGATGACTTTGGGCATGCTAAAGAAAAATATTTCTTACATTTGGTGGGAAGCGTTGCTTATCGGTTTTGTTTTTTGTGGCATCTGGATGCTTTGTCTTGCCGTCTTACCAATTTGGGCGGCTGTAATCGTCGCCGGCCTTGCAACACTCTTGCCTTACTTGTCGCCGAGGGTTTTGCTGCATGATTTTTCTTTTTTAATCGGTACGATCGGAATGGGTCTTTTTATAGCAATCAGATTTCCGTTCAGCGTTTTGCTTATAGGCTCGATCGGAGTAGTCATTTATGAATATTTGCGCCAAAATCAAATTCAGATGGCCACTTTGATTTCCGAGGCTTATAAAGTCGGGTTGCCGCCGGGCATTCTGTTGCCCGCATCAATGAGCGGATGGTTTAAAAGCATTGATGAAGTTTGGAAAGCGGGGGAGGGCATGATCGTGGGTTTATTGCCACTTATTCTTTTGCCTGCCATCAGCCTGCGAGTGTTGCATTACGGTTGGCCGATTTTTGTTGCCATGTTCGCGCTGATTGCTCTTGGCGGTGCGGTTTGGGGGCAGGATTCAAAATTGTATTTGCGGAGTTGGTTTTTTTTGTCAATTGCGGTAGTATTTTATGCCTTAACAGGTCTAGTTAATTTATGAGAAGTAAGCATCTAAAAGGGGTTGTTTTTGGCCCTCAGGGCAGCGGTAAAGGCACGCAGGGCGTATTGATGGCTGAGAGATTAAACATACCTATAATCGGCGCAGGAGACCTTTTTAGGGCCGAAATGGCAGAAAAATCAACGTTAGGGCAGTTGGTCACGCAATATGTCAATCAGGGTCTTTTGGTCCCGGACGAGTTGGTTAATGCTTTGATGACGCGCCAGCTCAAACGGCACGATTTGTCGCGAGGTTTTATTTTGGATGGATACCCGCGCAATGTTGAACAGGCAACTTCTTTGGATCGTCTTTTGACCATTAATCTAGTTATACAAATAAAGATTAGCGATGCGGAGGTGGTAAAACGTTTAAGCGGGCGCCTGCAATGCGTCAAATGCAAAAGTGTTTATCACGAAACGGAGGCGCCGCCGGTTAAAAAAGGCATTTGTTCGCTTTGCGGTGAAAAGTTAATGCGCCGCGAAGACGATAAGGAAGATGTTATCAAACAGCGCTTAAAAGCTTATCATTACATGACAGCGCCGCTTGCAAGTTTTTATCGCCAAAAGGGAGTTCTGCTTGTTATAAACGGGGAACAGCCGATTCAATATGTTTTTGAAGATATTATGAGCAAAATAGCTAAGCTGGGATTTGTTGTATGATCACCATAAAAACGCCCGAAGAAATCGAGAAGATGAAACGCGGCGGAAAAATTCTTTCCGAGGTTTTGTCGCGCGTTGCCAAGGCTTGCGTAGCTGGAGCGAGCACGGAGGAGTTGGATCGCATCGCAAAAGAGGGGATAGAGTCCGCGGGCGGAAAACCGTCATTTTTGCATTACCAAATTTCTCCCGATGATCCGCAGTATCCGTCCACCGTTTGCATTTCCATCAATGATGAAGTTGTGCACGGTCTTGCAACTCCAAACCGCATAATTAAAGACGGCGATCTGGTTGGACTCGACATTGGCATGTGGTTCCCCGTAAAGAATCCCTCGGATCCCACGGGGGGCGCCGAGGGTCTTGCGACTGATATGGCTGCTACGGTTTGCGTTGGCGATGTTTCATCCGAAGCTCGCAAACTGTCCGAAGCGACGCGGGAGTCGCTTAAACGCGGTTTATCCGTCGTTAAAGACGGAATTTGGGTGCATGAAATCGGAAAAACAATCGAAGAATATTTAAAGCCGATGAAATATGGCATAGTCAAAGATCTTTGCGGTCACGGAGTCGGCCACGCCGTGCACGAAGACCCGCCGATTCCAAACTATCATGAACGCCGCGCAAAACCGGTCAAACTCAAAACCGGAATGTGCATTGCTATCGAGCCGATGATTACCTTGGGCACTTGGCGCGTCAAGCAAAAAGACGACGGCTGGACTTTCGTCACCGCCGACGGTTCTCTCGCCGCGCACTGGGAGGTGACCATCGCCGTCACCAAAAGCGGTTTTGAGTTGCTGACGCCGTGGCCGCAGGTTGAGTAACTGGTAAGGTGAGAGGTCAGAAGTTTAGCCTGTCATTTCGACCGGAGCGTAGCGGAGTGGAGAAATCCCTTAAACTTATAACACACTTGACTATGAATTATAAAATAATTCGATCAATTTGTTACTTCACTAAAAATCCTGACGACAGGATAGTGGAGGAACTTGAAAGAATAAAATTTTTGTTCATAGAAAAGGGCTTTGAAGTTCAAACTCTCAGAATTTGCGTCAATGGGTTTAAGTTTAAAGACATTGCGGAAAAAATTACAGACAAAGAAATTTTATTAGGTGCCGGTTCAATGTCTTTTCAAGAAGTATCGGAACAGTTGGATGATTTTTTTCAGATACCAAATCTGTCATTTAACTTGGATTTGTCAGATGCGGTCATAAGCTCCGAACATGTCGACTTGCTGTTTAAAATAATTCGCAATAAACCTGAACAAACTTTTAATTTTGCTTACGTTTTCAATAACGCGCATTCAAGTCCGTATTTTCCCTCGGCAAACTACAATCAAGACGGCTTTTCGATCGGTCTTCAGCCAACGAATTTGTCCGCAAGCTGTACATCTTTGGATGAGTGGTTTGCCCAAATGTCAGAGACTTGGGAGGAAGTGTGTTCAGCCTTGAAAGAAGAGAAAGATTTTTTGGGCATTGATTCTTCTATCGCGCCTTTGTTTGAAGTAGAAAGCAGCTTGATCAATTTTGTGCAAAGGTTAGGCATGTCATTCAATGAATCAATATTGACCGATAGTTATCTTAGGATCACAAAGTTCATAAAAGAAAATAATCCAAAACTTATCGGATTATGCGGGTTAATGTTGCCGTGCCTTGAGGATTTTGAGCTGGCTGATGAATACGAACAAGGGAATTTTTCAGTGGAGAGGAATTTATTTTTATCACTTCACTCCGGTTTGGGAATCGATACTTATCCAATCGCCGTCGATGAAAGTTTGATTAAGGTCCTAAACGTCTTAAAGACGGTGCAGGGTTTGTCCAACAAGTACAAAAAGCCGTTGTCAGTCAGGTTTGTATCCGACGGTAAAGCCAAAATTGGAGAAAAGACGGATTTTAAGAATCAGTATTTAAAGGATGTTGTCGTTAGGCGTTTGAGTTAAATTTATGGCGAAAGTTAGCCCAGTTTTTTAAGGTCACAATTTGTGACCTTAAATCTAAGGTACCAATTTGGCACCTTAAACAAATAACTATGACAGAGCAAAATCAAATTCTTGTGCCAGTGGAGCGTATCGAAGGACGCATTTATCTAATTAGAGGCAAAAAAGTGTTGCTCGATCGAGATTTGGCTGAACTCTATGATGTTTCAACAAAAACGTTGAACCAAGCAGTTAAGCGCAATATAAAACGCTTCCCGGAAGATTTTATGTTTCAATTAAACAAGGAAGAATTAGAGCTATACTTAGCTCAAAACTTGAGGTCACAAATTGTGACCTCAAGTTGGGGTGGTGCAAGGTATCTTCCGATTGCCTTTACCGAACAAGGCGTAGCCATGCTTTCCAGTGTCCTTCACAGCGAACGTGCTATTATGGTGAACATCCAGATTATGAGGACTTTCACCAAGCTGCGTGAGATGATTGCCTCGCACGAAGAATTGAGGATGAAACTCGAGGCGATGGAAAAACGTTACGACGAACAATTCAGCATCGTTTTCGATGCTCTGCGCAAGATGCTGGATGAAGATGAGAAACCAAACTCTCAAATCGGATTCAGAATAGGGTAGATAATTCTTAATTCATAATTCTTAATTCTTAATTCATAATTTCGCTATGCGCTTATTAGGCATTGACTACGGGTCAAAAAAAATCGGCGTGGCCATGGGCGACACGGAAACGTACATTGCGAGTCCGTGGACGATTATTGAGAATAACGGCCACGGCGAAGTCATCAAACAGATAAAATTTATCTGCGAACGTGAAGGCGTCGAAAGAGTTGTGCTTGGCATTCCAAAAATGTTGCGCGACACTTCGGGAGAGAACGAGCAGATCAGGTCTATCAGACGTTTTGCGGATGACTTGCGTAAAGAAAATATTCCGGTCGACGAAGCGGACGAAATGATGACCAGCGTGCAGGCGCAATATTATTTGCATCAAACCGGTTCCAAGGCGCAAGATGATGATGTGGCAGCATCGATAATGCTGCAGAGCCACTTGGACAGACTAGAAACTGGAAACTAGAAACTGGAAAGAGCGATTCAGTTACTTGCAAACTCTTTCTAGTTTCCAGTTTCTAGTTGATTATGTATCTCCGTGATGAAGTCATCGTATTAAAAAAATCTCCCTACCGTGAGCTTGATCGCCAGTACGTGATGTATGGCCGCAAACACGGGTTGCTTTTGGCTGTGGCGCGCGGATGCGTTAACATCAAATCCAAACAAGCCGGACGTCTGGAGCCTCTTTCCGTCGCCGACGTCATGATCGCAAAAGGACGCAATCTTGATCATCTTGCGGTGGCGTCCCACGTACCGCGTACAACGTCCCACGTACCGCGTACAACGTCGCTTGGAGCGTTTGTTGTTTGTGGGGCATTTGCGGATTTGTGTCTAAAACTCATAAGACCCGGCGTGGCGGACGAACGGCTTTTTAATCTTTGGATAGAATTGCTCGACAGTCTGTCCGGTTTGCCGCAAGAGCTTTCGGCCGTTCGGGCACAGCTGCTTTTTGCAGCCGCGAGTCTCAAACTCATGGACACCTTGGGTTATGGTCCGTCTCTTCGCGCTTGCCTCTCTTGCCACAAACCACCGGGTCCGACGGACGCCTGGTATGCGCCGACTTCCAACGGTCTTGTTTGCGCTGACTGTATTTCGAGCTGGCATGAGCACGCGATTTCGGCCAAAGCTCACTCGTTGGCATTGTTGAGATTCATGCGCAGTTCGCCGCTCTCGGACGTCCTCCGCGTCGGCTTGAACGTTGATGTTGCGCAAAATGCAATTCGTCTCATTAAAGAAGTTTGGCAACATGCGCCGCTTGATCGAGAGCCGCATGGCATGGAGACGATAGAGAGGATGCTTGCCTGATGACGATGTGATATTATGAATTTATATGGAAAAGCAAAAATTATTTAAAATCGTTGGTACGATATTGTTTATTTTGGCTACAACATTGGCCGTGATGTTGGTATATAATCAGATTCGGTCCTTTGAGGAGATTGCGAATCTTAATCTAAAATTAACAGACCTTGAGGCAAAGGCTGTTAAAGATCAGCAACAGCTTCAGCCTCGAGCCACACTGCCGGAAAAAAATACCACAGAACAAGAAAATAAAGCTAATCCACTGAAGATAAAAAACGACGTCAGGTTTGATCTTCTGCAGAATCAGTTGAATAGCTTGTATGTTCAAGTCAAAATTGAACCAGACTGGGTTGAACGTGAGTTCTATGGTTTAGAAATAATGGATGTTAAGCTGCCACCATTTCCACAGATCGCCCAAGAGACAAACATCGGCCTGGAACTGGCCTATCAGGATTCGTTGGATGTTCCAAGTCGAGGCATAGCATCCATGAAGATCGATTATCAAGAGGTGGCGGCAACAACGACCAGTGATTGTCTCTCGAATGCTGTACAGAATAAGATAAACAGCTACATCTATTGTGAGGTAAAAGGAATCGAAGGTGGTATGGAGTCAGTCTCGAATACCGATTACTTCGAGATAATAAGGAATACGAATGGCCGAAAGATGCACTATACGTTTTATTTCATCAGCGGCACGTTAGAGAGGTATTGTGAAGAAAAAGGCACATGCGAAGGTAATCAGTTGGTACAACAATATTTTGAGCAGAATATCCAGAAGATCATGCAAAGCGTTAGATTCGCTCCTTATCCACCGCAGGAGTAATGATCGGTTGAATTTTATTCGGGGCTGGTAGCAACGGTTTGACGAACGGGTATTTTTAAGGAAGAATAGTCTTTGTATGCATCAACTTATCTCGCAATTCCATTCGCTCGTCGGTCAATCCGCAACAATCAAAGGTTGGGCTTATAATGTCCGATCTTCCGGTAAGATAGCCTTTCTCCAAATTCGCGACGGATCGGGTTTTGTGCAGGCGGTTATTGTTCAAAATCAAGTCGACGAAATAACTTGGGGCCGCGCGCTCGATGTCACGCTCGAATCGTCCGTGAGCATCACGGGTATGGTGACCAAGCATCCAAAACATGACGACGTTTACGAGCTGCAGGTCACGGCTTTGGAAATAATTCAAAAAGCCGAGGAATATCCCATCGGCAAAAAAGAACACGGACCGGATTTTTTGCTCGATAACCGTCACCTGTGGTTGCGTGCTCAATCGCAATGGGCGATACAGCGCGTGCGCAACGCAATCATCTACGCAACTTACGATTGGTTTCGCGACAACGATTTTATAAAAATCGATTCGCCGATTTTAACGCCAAACGCCTGCGAAGGAACGACGGAGCTTTTTGAGATTGATTATTTTGAAGAACGTAAAGCCTACTTATCACAGTCCGGACAGTTATATATCGAAGCTGCCATTGCATCCGTCGGTCGTTGTTTTGATTTCGGCCCCGTGTTTCGCGCAGAAAAGTCGAAAACGCGCAGACATCTCACGGAATTCTGGATGATGGACGCGGAAATGGCATTCGTTGAACACGAGGGCAATTTGCAAATTCAAGAACAGCTCGTTTCGTTCATCGTCAAACGCGTGCTCGAAACTTGCGCGGCAGAACTCAAAATTCTTGAGCGTGATGTTGAGCCTCTCAAAAAAGTTGTGGCGCCTTTTTATCGTTTGACTCACGCCGAGGCGATTAAGATCTTGCGCGAAAAGGGGAGTGATATCGGCGATATGGACGATCTTGGAGCGGATGATGAGACGATGCTTACGCAGCTGTACGATAAGCCGATATTCATCGAAAAATATCCTTCGGCAGTAAAAGCTTTTTACATGAAGCGCGATCCGTCCGACCCAACCAGAGTTTTGAACGCGGATTTATTGGCACCCGAAGGTTACGGCGAAGTCATCGGCGGCAGTCAGCGCGAGGATGATTACGATGCGCTGATCGCCCGTGTCCGTGAACATAATTTGCCGGAAAAAGATTTTCAGTGGTATCTGGATTTGCGCAAATACGGCTCCGTGCCGCATTCGGGTTTCGGCTACGGCCTCGAACGTCTCGTCGCCTGGATCTGCGGTTTGCACCACGTGCGTGAAACAATCCCGTTCCCGAGATTGATGAACAGGTTGGAACCGTAAACTCAATTAAAAATTAACAATTTACGATGGATGATTTGAAAGGGGTTGGATATCCCAGTTTCCATCTTTGAGATAGAAATTCGGATGTCTGGAGAATTTAGTAAGATTTAATTCTCCATTGGCCATGGCCTAAAATTATTTGGTCATAGCAAGTTTGCGTCTAAGCCTTAACTTTTCCACGGCTTTCAAGTCAAGCGCAAGAATCAAGGAACGATCAGGTTGAGCTGCTTATCGATAAGTCGCGAGGGTGACTGTTCGAAGTAGAATTGTGCTGTACACTCCAGTACTCCAAGGCGCATTTCCGGTTTGATGTACATCTTAATCGATGTGAGCAGGCGTTCCCACTCGCCCTTGCTCCAAGCCAGTCCGAATAAGAAGTAAATCAGAACGGTGCTTCCCTCGTTGCGGTACTTGAAGATCTTGGGTCGGCTGCCGTTGAAGCGCCAGTCCATGACAACCTCGCGGCCATCAGCCAGTAAACCGTCCGCAAAGCTTAGAATGCTTCTGCCGCGGTTAACGTGAATGCCGGTGGCTCTATGTACTTCGGCACTGGGGTTGACCATGTATGAGCCATGGCAAGCCTCGTCGCTGATGCGGATAGAATACTCATATTGCGCCAATCCTTCTCTGTGAATGACCAACATCTCGCACCTCCTTTGTTGTTAGCGAGAATGTAGAAATGTAGCATAAGTTAGCCATTTTGTCAATGCTTTTGCTATGAGGTTGGTATCTTTTTGGCTTAAACTCCATGTTTGTTGAGAGTCGATAGCTGCGACGAAGCCGGGTGGATTTGGTATAATCGAGTTGTATGAAGTTTGAGCAGATGGCGAATCAGCTAAATTCACCAAAGACGGAGCCGATCAAATCTAAGAAAAAGCCGATTAGGAAGCGTCCTTTTAGTATAACCCACGAAACGTATGTTGCTGCCAACGGGGTAAGGAACGAGGAGGCTTGGAAGCACGAGACTTATTTGGCGGGCAAAGGATCAGAAAACCTGGTTTCATTTTTTGAAGATGAAAAGCATAAAAATATCGTTTATAAGGTTCATTATTTAAGCGGTAAGTCTGTCTTGAAAGCATATCTTTCCCGCAGTGGTGAGAGATATGCCAATGCTTTGTTAGAGTTAAAAAAATCACAGAAGGACAGGCAGGAGAAACTTGGTTTGTTGCGAGAGCATTTTGGTCATAAAACCGTTCCGGCAGAACAATCAATGATTAGAGAAATGCCGATCAGCAAAGAGCTTGTCAAATCTTTATCCAAAGATGATTTCACGGCTGATGAGCTGTCAAGATTGCCAGAAACAACGCCCGTGACGGTGGTCGCGCAAAGGAAAGTTGATATGAATTCTTTTGAAGACGTCGAAGAGATTGTCGCATTTTATCCGGAGGCGAAACTTCTTGAAAAACATACAGACGAAGAGGCGGCTGATATTTACGACGAAGGGCACCGTGTTTTTTTGGCCAATAAAATAGATAAAGATACAGATCAAAAACGACTAGCCTTAAGGCTGTATCCGGATCTTGAGCGAATAATGCTAGCCATGAAAGACAATCCCGAATTGAAGATGGCGTTGCATGATTGGGTTTCCAAAGCGGTTACGTTTACGAAAGAGCAAAAAATTCTTTTGGATTTAATGGGTAATGAAAATTTAGTATTTGTCAAAAAAGGAAAGGATTGGCGGCCAATTATGCTGGATATTCTGATTCCTTTTGAAATTAATTTAAACAGCTTGGAAGAATTAGCTGAAGACAGTTTGTTCGGACGTGACTTTGATAAAAAAACGAAAACATCTTTTTTGGCTGGGTTTAATGCAGTAAGATTGATTAACGCATTGGCTGCCCTTTTGGATATAGATGATAGGGTAGAAGTACCGGTGTTTTTGGATGTTCAATCAGAAATTTGTGCGCAGGGTTTCATTAACATGAAGTCGGTGATAGAAAAACGCAGATCGCGCGAAGCCGCTTGACGCGCAACCTTTGACTCGCAGGCAACCGTCTGGTGAAATACAGGCGGTTCTTTTTACTTATGACGATTCTTATCAACCTCTAACCGGGGTGGGGAATGGAGTGCGGATGGCGCAACCAAGGTTTACTAGTTCAACGCGCGTAGGACTGACCTCGAGCTACAACAGCAGATTGGAGAGATCCGATAACGGAGTCGTGCCCAAGGTAGTACCGGCTGATGAACAGACGTCTCTGGCCAAAAAGAAACTCAAGAAATCAAAGCCTCCTCAAATTGCCAAGAGGGACATGAAGTTCTGTCCTCCTAACAATGAGATGCTTTGGTCAATTGCTGACAAAGTGGTTGATGACTGGCTCGCCGGAAATGCTCAACCGCAGGAACGCGGCAAAAATCAGCGAACACCATCCCAGCAGCCCGTGGAGCTTGCGGATGCGGCGCGTCTGCCGAATGTGCGCGACGCGATCGCTGAAGGACTGAAGGCGCATGTAAAGACGATGCTGGACGGGCCATTCATGAAGCGCGTGCGCATACACCGTATGTTGGAGAGCATGGCCGCCCAACTGCTGGTTCAGCTTGTTCGTCTGGAGCCGTTTCAGGCACCATCCGAAAAAGTACTGCGTCAGCAGGCGATTGAGTACTGCAGGGCTCTGCCGAACTTCGAGTGCATGGATTTCGAGGAACTGCTCCCCAAATACTGTGCGATCTGCCTGCAGTATGATGATGGCAGCCAGGTTGTCGAGTACGTCTATCTGGCCTTGCAGCGCGAAGTGGAGCGTCTGCGGCGCGGGCGTTTTATGCAACCGGCACTGCTTCGCAGCCGGTTAGACGCCGCCGCCAAGGCAGTCTTTCAGGATGTGGCAAACCATATCCTTGAGGGCGCGCGTGCCGGAATCAAGGTCGGCGAGAAGCATGAGGACGGCACGATTACCGTCAAGCAACACTGGCAAACTATCGCCAGCGGCAATTGCGATGCTTTTCTTGTCATTCTGCAGGACGAGGACGACGCGCAGTCTCCGGTCAGTGTTTTGGACATCAGAACGACCAGGCGGCCGAACGGTACCACGGCCGCTCAGCACGCGCGCGCCAAGAAGCCTCCGATCTACCATTTTCGTCCTCCCTGCTTGAGGTCGTCGTAGCCCTAGCCGCTTATGCACTCGCACAGGCGGTCTTTTTTATTAACCTCTCCATTCTGTTATAATGCAGTTATGTCTAAAAAATCCAGTAAGTACGACGCTTGGAGACGTTATTCCGGACTGGCTGTCGTCATTTTTGTCGTGGTGGGCATTGCGATGATATCTATCGTGGCGGAAAAATATAATAAGACCGCAGACAGCAGACAAGAGACGACAGACGACATACAGCAGGAATCACAAAGTTCTGGGCCGGCGCTGATGATGCTTGATGCAAACGGTACGCGTCTTTTGAGTTTGAACGGCTCGAGCACTCGCGATATTAGATGGCCGGACGACGTTTCGCGTCTTGGACAACCTTTGTCGCAGGTCGTCGGGGCGGAAGTGCAAACCGGTCAGACGGTTTGGCTGGATGCTGGTTTCATAAAAACTCCGCCGACTGTTTTTCGTGCGCCGGATGGCCGTCACGATGCACGCATGACTGATGCGCGCGGCGACGGAGCCGGATCGATCGAATTGACACAAGGCAATGAAAGTCAGTTGCTTGTTTTGAGACAAAAAAATGGCAGAAATATTTCCAACGCGCAGTTGCTGGGTTGGATCGATAAAGACGCGATGGCCGTCGTGGGAGTCGCGACCACCACGCGCGATATTTTTTCGTTCGACGTCAACGGAACTCTGACTCCGGTTGCATATTTACCGGATGATGCCTGGCTGATTAAAGTTGCCGCAGGCTATGTTTATTATGCTCGCGCAACTCTTGGCCCGGGCATCGAGTCCCCGCAAATGGCCCCGTCATCCATCTGGCGCGTGTCATTGTCCGGAAAGCCGGAAGAGATTGTCGAGGAGCCGCTTAAAGTAATCCAAAATTTTGCTGTCGCAGATGAAGGCCTGTCCTATTCGCTCGAAGACGGCTCGTTAAAATCCGTTTCAAACGGCAGTGCGCATGATTTGGGTCAAGGCAGATTAGTGATGCGCATTGCGGGGCAGGGAACTTTGATTCTTCGAGACGGAGCTCCAATGTTGGTTAAAGATGACGGAGCGTCAGAACCTCTTGATATCATTCCCGTCGGATCGATCTTTTATTTATCCAACGCGTCTTATTAGCCAGTTTGTCATCCTCGCGAAAGCGGGGATCAAATATAATAAATTTTGTAACAAATTAATTTTAATGGATCTCCGGGTCTCGCGTAAAGCGACGTGGTCGCCACGCGACTTTACGTCGTCGGACTCGCCCGAAGATGACAAAGAAGTATAGAATTTATGACTCAAAATAAATCTCACAAAACATTTTGGATTTTAATGGCGATTGCTGTCGTTGCGGCCATGGCTGTGTTGGCTTATGCCTTTAATTTGCGACAAAAGTCGAACGTGAACTTGCAGACTTACGACCCGCAAGCCGGATTGGGGGAGTTGGGTGCGCAATGCGGAGGCGATCTGCGTCTGCCGTGCAAGCCGGGTTTGAACTGCGCAATCCCTCACCCTTTGTTGCCGACTGACGCAGGCGTTTGCAGCAAACTTTCGGACCAGGAGCCTGGTGACGTGAGTCCGTTGTAAGGCAACTTGGACTCATGGGACACATTGGACTACTAGGACGAAATATTAGACTTTTACTCGCATTTTAGTTAATCTGTTGGCCATATGTCTCGTACAATGAACTTGGAAACGGTCAACATGGTTGGCCAAACGCTCAGTATCAGCGGATGGGTGAATACCCGCAGAAACATGGGTAAAATCGCCTTTTTGGACATGCGTGACCGCTCGGGCATCATTCAGGTCGTCCTGGTCCCATCGGAGCTTACGGAGCGCGCCAAGGCGGAATTGGAGAATCTGCGACCGGAAGATTGCTTGACTGTCACGGGTTTGGTTCAAGCCAGAGGTCCAAAGCAGGTTAATGCCGACATGCCGACCGGTACCGTTGAGTTGTTGGCAAAAGATATCGAAGTCCACAATCACGCCAAGACGCCTCCGTTTGAAGTCGACAAAGATACCTCTGCGGTCAACGAAGAATTGCGCCTCAAATACCGCTATCTGGATTTGCGGACGGAGCGCATGCATAAGAATTTGCAATTGCGCGCCAAGATGGTGCAATCGTTGCGTAACTTTTTGATTGCCAAAGATTTTTTGGAAGTGGAAACTCCGACCATGGTCAAAGGTACGCCGGAAGGTTCTCGCGAATATCTCGTGCCTTCGCGCATCCATCCAGGCAAGTTTTACGTACTTCCGCAATCACCGCAACAATTCAAGCAATTGTTGATGGTCGCCGGAGTTGAAAAATATTTTCAAGTCGCACGCTGCTATCGCGACGAGGATGCGCGCGGCGATCGCCAGATGGAATTTACGCAGCTCGATATAGAAATGTCATTCGTCGATCAAGACGACGTGCTCGAACTCGTCGAAGAGATGGTTCTCTCAATGCTCAAGGAAGTCGCTCCGGAAAAGAAATTGACTTTCAAAAAATTTCCGCGCATTTCGTATCAAGAGTCGATCGCCAAATACGGTACCGACAAACCGGACATGCGAGAGGATAAAAATGATCCGAACGAGTTGGCTTTTTGTTGGGTGGTTGATTTTCCGATGTTCGAAGTCGGCGGCGACGGACATCTCACAACTGCGCATCATCCGTTTTGCATGATCAATCCGGAGGACGAGCCGCTGCTCGATAGTGAGCCGTTAAAGGTCCGCGCCTGGAGTTACGATCTCGTCTTGAACGGTTACGAGTTGTCATCCGGCTCAATCCGCATCCACAGACCAGAAATGCAAAAAAAGATTTTCGACATTCTCGGTATGTCGGAAGAGCAGGTGCAGCAAAAATTCGGACACATGATTGAGGCCTTTCAATTTGGCGCTCCTCCGCACGGAGGTTCCGCGCCGGGCATCGATCGCTTGGCCATGATTTTGTGCAACGAACCGAACATCAGAGAAGTCATCGCTTTCCCCAAAACCGGCGATGCGCGAGATCCGCTTATGGGGGCTCCATCGGAATTACCCCCCGAACAAGTTGCAGAAGCGCATATTAAGATTACGAAATAACAGTGTGTCGTTCTTGCGCAGGCGAGAATCCATTACCCCTGTCATCCTCGCGGATGCGGGGATCCAGTAAGATTAAATTGAAACAAATTGATTTTAATGGATCCTCGGGTCTCCGTCAGACTCCGCCCAAGGATGACAAAAAAAGTATGTCAGTTATTTACGACAAAATCTTAAAACCGATTTTCTTCGCTTTTGATCCGGAAGTGATGCATCACTTTTTTAACAAAGTGGGCGAGGGCTTGGGGCGTTTTGGATTTACACGCGCCATTGTCAGAATGTCTTGCAGGCCGGTGGATGACGAGATTCTGCACACGGAAATTGCGGGCATCAAGCTCAATAATCCACTCGGAGTCGGCGCTGGATTTGATAAGGAAGGCCGTATAATCCACACGCTTGATGCGATTGGTTTTGGTTTTGCGGAAGTTGGTACAATCACCGGACAAGCCAGTCCGGGCAACAAAAAGCCGCGTTTATGGCGTCTTCCCGAAGATCGCGCGTTGGCCGTCAACTATGGCCTGCTGTCAACTGGAGCTGATGCGGTAAAAGAACGGTTTGCAAATTATAAGCGCAATAGTCCGTGGCCGATTCCTGTTGGAATTTCCGTCGCAAAGTCCAACTTGCCAAATCTCTCTGGTCAAACAGGTTTGGACGATCTCTTGTCCGCTTATCAGAAACTTGAACAGTTTGCGTCTTACATAACAGTCAACGTCTCTTGTCCCAACACGGGTGACGGCGAGCAATATTGTAAAGATCCGATCATGTATCGCGAATTACTTTCGATGCTCGACGCTCAACATCCCACCAAACCCATATTCTTTAAACTCTCACCCGACCTTTCTCAAGATCGTTATTTGGAAATCATGCATGATACTGATCGATATGCTTGGGCCAAAGGTTTTATCACTTCGAATCTGACGCATGATAGAACAGATTTAAAGTCAAAAAATTTAAGCCAAGCAACAACAGGTGGCGTTTCGGGTCCGTATCTGCGCAAGCTTTCCGATGAGGTTTTGGCATTCATGTATCGCAACGGTCGTCAGCGTTATCAATTCATCGGTCTCGGAGGCATTGACTCTGTCGAGGATGCGTATCGCAAAATACTCCTTGGTGCATCCGCCATCCAACTTGTCACTTCTTTGATTTATAACGGTCCTCTCTGGCCATCACAACTGCTACGCGGACTTGCTTCACGTTTGCGGGAAGATGGGTTCAAAAACATTAAAGAGGCAGTGGGTGTTGATAATAAATAAATTGTCATCTTTTCTCCTTTGTCATCTCGAGCGAGTCCGACGAGTCGAGAGATCTTATTGCTACTTTACTAAAAACTGTTATTGAGTAGTTTAAGGGATTTCTCCACTTCGCTTTTACGCTCCGGTCGAAATGACAGGGGAGGAGGAACACTCCGGTCGAAATGACAGAGAGAAGATTGCCCCGTAGAGGGGACGTGGTCCCCACGGGGACTTTACGTCCGCGCTCCGTCGGACTACACTCGCAATGACAAGGGGATGGATCCTCGCCTACGCAAGGATGACAAGTTAATGCGTTTTTGATAGCATATTCGGCGTGGGGTACACGGTGCAAGTTGAACATTTCGAAGGTCCTTTGGACCTGCTTTTGCAGTTGGTTGAGAGCAATGAGCTGGAGATAACAAAAATTTCGTTGGCAACCGTTGCGGATCAGTTTGTGCAGTACATGCAATCGAAGACGGTCCCGCCGGAAGAGCTGGCAGATTTTTTGGTCGTTGCCTCACGTCTGGTTTACATCAAATCACAACTTTTACTGCCCGATTTTAAGGATCAAGAGATGGAAGAGGGGCCGGATTTGGAGGCGCAATTGCGTCAGTATCAGATGTTTGTGGAGGCTGCGCGTCAGATTGATGTTATTTGGCAGTCCGGCAAAAGTTCTTTTGCCCGCGGCCAAGTGCCTGTGCGCCATCGCGAGGTAAAGTTTGTGCCGCCTACAAATGTCGACGCTGCTGCGATGCTGGATGTTATGAAGCGTGTAATTGCGCGTCTCGAACCGATAATTCGTCTGCCAAAAGCTTCGGTCAGACGCGCCATATCTTTGCATGAACGCATTCGCGATCTTTTTTCCAAAATCAAAGATCATGCATCCATGACTTTTAGGACTTTCCTCAAGAATGCGGAACACAAGGAAGAGGCGATTGTATCGTTTCTCGCTTTGTTGGAATTGATCAAACAAAGATTTGTGGTCGTCGATCAAAAAGATTTATTTAACGACATCGGCATCAGCCTGCATCCGGATGCTCCCGAACGCGATCCGCTGGCGGAATCGTTTAGTTAACCATCCTCCCCATGTCATTTCGACCGAAGCGTTAAAGCGAAGTGGAGAAATCCCATTGCTCAAAACACAGTTACTAAGTTATTCTGCACTGAGATCTCTCGACTCGTCGGACTCGCTCGAGATGACAAAGAGGGGAATGACAGCACAAAAGCATATGACTTTAGATCAAATCATCGAATCAATACTATTTGCCGCGGCGCGGCCGCTTTCGGTGCGCAAACTGACTGAGATTACAGAGTCCAAAGTGGACGATGTCGAGGCGGCGCTTGAGACTCTAAAATTACGCTTACAGGAGTCTGGCGGGTTGATGCTGCAAGAATATGGCAAAGATTTTGAACTGGTTACTAAGCCCGAAGCTGCGGAATACGTCAAAAAAGTCGTCAAAGACGAGGAACAGGGCGAACTGACACGTGCATCGCTCGAGGCGCTCACGATTCTCGCTTATCGCGGACCCATGACTAGGCCGGAGTTGGAGCAAGTCCGCGGCATTCAGTCGGCCTTGATTTTGCGCAACTTAATGATCAGGGGTCTTGTTGAGCAAAAAGAGGATGAGCGTTTGGGCCAGCCGACTTATGCGGTGACTTTTGATTTTATGAAACATCTCGGTCTATCGTCTGTAAAAGATTTGCCGGACTACGAAACTTTGCGGGGCAATGCAGCGATTTCCGATATGTTGGACAGATTAAATCCCAAAATAGAAGAAGATAAAGAACCAAAAGAAAAATTGAGCGTCTAATATGTTGCAAAATTTGTTGGGCCTTATGGCCGTTATGTCCTTTGTGCCGTCGCCTTCGCCGAAGTTGGATCTTTCTATGGTGTACGGTCAGCCTCTGCCTGTTCAGACGACCGTCGCAGTTGGCCAATCGCAACTCGTGGAAGTCCGCAAGCCGAATATTTTACCGACACCAAAAAAGAAAAATGCGAAGAGCGCTGGAATCGTCACGACTGCTAAAAGCGTATTTGTGGCAGATGTAGAAAGCGGGGGAGTTTTGTATGCCAAAAACCCGCACAATGTGCGTTCCATAGCGAGTCTGACCAAGTTAATGACGTCGCTGGTGTTGATGGATACGGAGAAAAAGCTGGACGGTGATCTAACTTTCTTGCCTGAAGATTTTGACAGAGAAGGCGGTTCCGAGTTTTATATCGGCGATACTCTGCCGCGCAAAGATGTTTTTAAGGCAATGCTGGTCGGCTCTGTTAACGAAGCTGCTAAGGCGCTAGCAAGAACAAGCGGAATAACAATGGACGAATTTGTCGCCAACATGAATCAAAAAGCACGCGATTTGCATCTTGATTCTTTAAGTTTTTTGGAACCGACAGGCTTGCGTTCGGGCAATAAAGGATCAGCTGCGGATATTGCTGCGCTTATCACGATTGCTTTGCGTGTGCCGGAAGTCCGCGAGGTTTTGAATCAGCCGCAAGCCGAAATTACGACCCAAGCTGGAAAAGATTATAAAGTCGATACGACGAATTTGTTGATCAGCTCATTTTTGAACAAAAATCCGTATAAAATAATCGGTGCAAAAACAGGTTCGCTGCCAGAGGCCGGTTATTGTATGGCGCAAGTTACTCGCAATGCGGAAGGCCACGAAGTTGTCGCGGTGTTACTTGGAAGCGATAATCATTTTTCGCGTTACAGCGACATTAAAAAATTAACCGGCTGGGCATTCGATTCTTTTGACTGGCCGACGACCGAGTAACGCGTAACGGGTAACTAGTGACGGGTGACGGATGACTCGTTTCGGATTTACCCGCTACTCGTTACCAGATACTAGTTACTATTATGTTGATTGGATTGGACTTGCGTTGTTTGCCGAAAGACGGGTCGGAAGGTTCGGGCGTAGCGCATGCTGCGCGGGCTTTGTGTTTGCAGTTGATGCGAGATGAGTCAGTTGAATGGAAGGCGTTTGTGGCAAAAGGTGTGACTTTTACCGGAAATAAGAGTTGTGTCATTGAGTTGGGAGATGATGCGGGGAAAACTTTGCGCCGCGCTTTAAAACAAAATCCGTGTGACATCTTGTTTGTTCCTTCCGGTGCAATCAGTCCTGGGCTTGGAGTCACTGCGGTTCCCTGGGTTCACGATCTGACAATTTTTGATCATCCCGAATGGTTTCCGCAAAGTTGGCTCAAACGTCAAATTACAACGCGTCTTTTCTTGCGAGGCATAAAACGAGCGCCGGTGGTCTTTGCTGTTTCTGAATACACAAAACGCGCTATCGTCAGAATTGCGAATATTCCGGAGAGTCGAGTTGTAGTCACTTACGAAGGAGGAGATGAGGCGCTGCGCTTAATTAAGAATTATGAATTAAGAATTAAGAATGTCAATCAAAATGCCAGCAAGGAATATTGTCGAAAAAAGTGGGGGATTAAAAGTCCGTTTGTGCTTGCGCTTGGGACAGTTGAGCCGCGGAAGAATTTGGCGATGTTGATAAGAGTGTGGAAGGCCGCCCTCACCCCTGCCCCTCTCCCACAGGCGCAGGAGAGGGGTGATCCAATCAGTCTTGTCGTTGCGGGACGTGACGGGTGGAAGTTTGATGATGTTAATCGAGAGATTAGGAATTTGAATTCTGACGAAGCTTCAAGATTTTATCGAATTAAAGATTTTAATGATGAAGATAAACGTCAACTTTTAATCGCAGCCAGTCTTGTTGCCGTTCCGTCTCTTGACGAAGGTTTTGGCCTGGCCGCGCTCGAGGCGATGCAGGCCGGCACGCGCGTAATCGCATCTGATCGCGGCGCTTTGCCGGAAGTGGTCGGTGACGCGGGCGAATTGATTGATCCGACGGATGAGGGGGAATGGACTAAGGCGCTGGCTCAAATGACGAATGCCAAATGCCAAATGCCAAATGAAAGTTGGGACGAGAAATTTTCTTGGGAGAAAACTGCGCAAGTAATTTTGGAAAGTTTAAAGAAAATTTAAAAGATTTTATTATTTTGATTTTGTTGAATTTATCAAATCCAATTTTTTTATGCGCGGCAATTTTTTGATTGCCATTTCCATTTTTCTTGCAGCAGATTCATTTTTGGCGCGCTTCTTCCAAACCAAATCGACAGGTCGTCTCGCACGAGTGTATTTTGCGCCGCGTCCGGAGTTGTGTGTTGAAACTCTAGCTGTAACGTCTGTCGATATGCCCGCATACAATGAATCGTCTGAACAACGAACAATGTAGACAAACCAATTAGGCATAAATAGCGAATGTCCGCAGCCAAGTATTTTGCCATGACTTTGCTGAGAACATCCGCTCCACTTCGTTAAACTCATGAGCGAACGAAGTGAGTCGAATGGTGACGGGGGAGGGATTTGAACCCTCGACCTCGGGCTTATGAGTCCCACGCTCTAACCAACTGAGCTACCCCGCCGGAAAACAATTAACAATACTATGTGAGCAGTATGATAACCCGATTTTGTGTTCAATGCAAGGGGAGAATTGTGGCTAACTTTAGCTATTATCTGCCCATGGTCAAGGCTTGACAAAAAAGGGATTATCTGATATGAATTAGATTGCAAGTTCGGTCATTTTACCCCAGTCTTGTCTCTCCCGAGAGATAAGGGAGGTTGGTCTGATGTGCATTATCATTAATTGTAAGGACGCTTTCCAGGGAGACTCAACCCGTAAAAGCCTTCTGAAGTATCGGCATGCGCCCGCTCTGTTCGTATGCGAATGGCTACATCGCCGCGGCTTGTTGACGGCGGGAGTCACAAGGACTGGACGTTTGGTTCTGACGAACGAGAGCCGCGTCCCGGAGAATGTCATGGGTGAACTGCGCGAGGCTGCATATCTGTTTTATGTGAACAGCATGGGTGCTGTGATCGGAAAGGAGATGCTCTCTTCGTGGCTCAAGGACGGTGTCAACTCGAATGATCTGACGTGCAGTCAGGACAACGGCATTTCTGTTCCGCAGGGGGCTGCAATGATCAAGCTCTGTCTGAAGTTGAGAGACGACAGCAATATCGTTCTTTACGACATTCCGGTCGTCCGCGACGACCGAAAAGATCCTCGTATCTACAATGGTGGTTGAAGTCTTCTTCGCCGCTTATTTTTTTTACTGAAAATAATATTCATCAACAAATCAAAAATCGCCATTGACTTAGGCGATTTTTAATTTGGTTGCGGGGGTGGGACTTGAACCCACGGCCTCCAGGTTATGGGCCTGGCGAGCTGCCAACTGCTCTACCCCGCGATGATACGGAACATTCAATATTGAATATTCAACATTGAACTTCGTATGTTATATGAATTGTAGGCGCAAAATACCATGTTTTGATATTTTGTGTCAAGTCTGCGGAAATTCGGCGATTATATGTCCCCTTGTCTTATGTTGAATGAGCATCTATTATATAGGCGTTTATGGCGCGCATAATCGGTATTGTAAATCAAAAAGGCGGAGTTGGTAAAACCACCACGGCCGTCAATCTCGGAGCGTATCTTGCCGATCTTGGAAAGTTTGTTTTGATTGTTGATTTGGATCCGCAAACAAATGCAACTTCGGGTATCGGCATTGATCAGCGCAATATTGAGCGCAGCGTTTATGAGGCGATTTTGGGTAAGGCGTTGATGAGCGAAATCGTTCAGCCGACGATGCATGAAACATTGCGTATCGCGCCTGCAAATTCCGCGTTGGCCGGATTGAATGCCGAGTTGCCGCACATGGATCGCAAAGAGTATAAACTTTTTGATGCATTGCGCGAGGTGCGAAACGATTACGATTATATTTTAATTGATTGTCCGCCGACTTTGGGATACATCACGTTAAACGGCATCGTCGCTTCAGACGAGATCCTGATTCCGGTGCAAGCGGAATATTTTGCCTTGGAAGGTTTGGCTGATTTGCTGCAAACATTGGAACTGGTTAAGCAAGGATTGCGTCCGGACATTCAAATTCTCGGTGCGGTGCTCACCATGTACGACAAACGCACAAAACTTTCCAACGACGTTTTGCAAGAGTTGTATAAATATTTTCCAAATAATATTTTCCGTTCAGTCATCCCGCGCAGCGTGCGTTTGGCCGAGGCTCCGTCATTTGGACGTTCCATCGCCTCTTTTGATCCGGATAACATGGGTGCAAAGGCATACGAAAGATTGGCACGCGAGGTTTTGGGAACGGAAGCAGTCGTAAAAGCATAATTATGATGTTAAAAAGACAATCGGGTTTGGGCAGGGGATTGGGCGCGCTCATTCCATCGAGACAGACAATGGATGAGGAGCGACAAGAAAATACCGAATCTCGAGAGTATGATTCTGAATCTAGATCAGAAGTCCAAATTCCAAATTCTGAAACTTCCGAGTCGTCGGACGTTATTGAATCTGTTAGGCGAATACCTGTCGAAAAAATAGTTCCAAATCCGCAACAGCCGCGCGAACATTTTGATCATGACGCGCTGGAAGATTTGGTTTCGTCGATTAAAGAGCACGGAATATTGCAGCCGCTTGTCGTCTCTCCTTTGCCGAATGGGAGGTTTGAACTGATTGCGGGAGAAAGACGTTTGCGCGCCTCCAAGCTCGCAGAGCTGCCCGATGTGCCCGCGATCGTGAGGACTGTCAACGATCAACAAAAGTTGGAGCTGGCGATTATCGAAAACGTGCAGCGTAAAGATTTGAATCCGATCGAAGAAGCTCGCGCTTATTCCAGACTGCGCGACGAGTTTGATCTTACGCAGGATGAAATTGGCGAGCGCGTCGGCAAAAGCCGTCCGCAAGTCGGTAATATAATGCGCTTGCTGCAATTGGAGCCCGAGATACAATCCGCATTGGCGCAAGAAAAAATATCCGCTTCCAACGCCAGAACTTTGCTTTCAATTCCGGATCAAAATGAACGCCTCATGTTGTTTCGCAACATGCTTGAGGGTAACTTTACCGTCCGTCAAACCGAAGAGCATATTCCGCAAGACAGAAGGCGCATAAAAATAGTTGATCCGAATATTTTGGATATGGAATCGCGTTTGCGCGGATTTTTCGGCCTGCGCACTTCCATAAAAAGACTGCCCAACGGCAGGGGAGAGGTTAAAATTGCATTTGAAAACGACGAAGACCTTGGCGGCATTGTCAACCGCATTTCAGCAACCGGACAAGTGGAGCTGTAAAACTCTGCCTTGTCATTGCGAGCGCACGGCAAATCCCTCTAAATCTCCCTTTGACGAGGGAGACTTCAATCCTGTCATTGCGAGCGTAGTCCGACCCGCCAACATCTGTGAAGTTGTGGCGAGCGGCAATCTCCCTTTTGTCATTCTTGCGTAGGCGAGAATCCATCCCCCTCCGTCTGTCGTCTCGAGCGGAGTTTACGGAGTCGAGAGATTTCATGAACTAAAAAACAAAGCAACTGTGTTAGAGGCGGTGGGATTTCTCCACTTCGCTTTAACGCTCCGGTCGAAATGACAGAAAGGGAATAACGATTCGGTCGAAATGAAAATAACCTTTAACTCCCTTTCCCTTGTTTGACGGGGGAAAGGTGGCCCGCAATATCGTCAAAATGAGGGTCGGATAGAGGGGGGATCCCTACTTCTTCTTTTTAATCGCAGAAGGAAGAACGCCTTTGATCCAGCTGGCTAAACCGGCCCTGGCATATTGGCGGATTTTGCTTTTGGCGTGGCGCGTTTTTGCGAATTTTAACCAATCCGGATTTGGTCCTTTGCGGCTTTTGTCAGTCACGATTTCTACGATGTCGCCGCTGCGCAAAGGCTGATCCAAGGGATGAATTACGCCGTTAACTTTTGCGGCGGATGTTGTGTTGCCTATGTCCGTATGAATATGGTAGGCAAAATCAATCGGAGTTGATTCTTCCGGCAGATCGATAACATCGCCTTTTGGAGTGTAGACAAAAATTCTATCGCGAAAAACATCCAGCTTTAATTCTTCCAAAGAATTTAAAAATTCTTCTTTGTCTTTAATCGTGTTTTGCATCACCGCCAGCTGGTTTATCCATTCAATTTCTTTTTCTGCATCCAACATGTTTTTAAACTGGTTGGCTGCAAACTTCTTACCTTTGATTTCGTCGTAGTTCCAATGCGCCGCAATACCGAATTCTGCGGCTTCGTGCATCTCCGGCGTACGCAATTGGAATTCCACGATGGAACCGCGATCGTAAAAAACCGTCGTATGCAAAGATTGATAACCGTTCGGTTTTGGCTGTGAAATATAATCTTTGATGCGTCCTTTAAGCGGGGTCCAGCGGCTGTGTATTATGCCGAGCGCCGCATAACAATCCGCAGTCGTTGGCAAGATACAGCGAATCGCCGTAAAATCGTAGATCTTTGTAACGTCGCGTCCGTATTTTAGAAGTTTGCGGTACAAAGAATATGTGTGCTTGTAGCGCCCGTGGATGTCGATGAATTGAATGCCGCTTTTTACAAGTTCGTCTTTTGTTTGATCGATTATTTTTTGAATGGCTGGCTGTTTGTTTTGCGTGGCCTTTGTCGCTAAATCCAAAGTAAATTCGTATTCTTTGGGCAAAACATATTTAAAAGCAGCATCTTCGAGCCTGCCTTTGATTTCGCCGATACCCAAACGTCCTGCGATAGGCGCGTAAATTTCCAAGCTCTCCAATGCAATGCGGTAAGCTTTTTTTTGCGGGATAGAATCTAACGTTTGAAGATTGTGCAACCTGTCAGCAAATTTGATGATGATGACACGCACATCGTTTGCCATGGCAACAAACATTTTGCGCAGGTTTTCGATGTACCTCTCTACGCCGCGGTATTTGATTTTGCCGACTTTGCTGATGCCGTTTACCATGCCGGCGATATCGTCGCCAAATTTTTCGCGTATTTCTTCGAGCGTAACGTTTGTGTCTTCCGGCACGTCGTGTAAAAGTGCGGCCGCAACAACCGGGTCAGGCGCGTGCATTTCGACCAAAATCATGGCGGTGTTTAAAGGATGCTGAATATACGGCTCGCCTGACATGCGATTTTGCCCTTTGTGAGCCGCATCAGCTAACGCAAAAGCCCGCTCAATTAATTTGATGTCGGCATCCGGTCGTATGGCTTTAACCTGTGCAATCAGGTCATTTAACGTAAATAGCCCCTTTTCCATAAACAGCCACATTATCAACGAAAAGCGGTCGGACGTCAAAAGTCGCGACGCCTTGCTGTAGAGACGCAAAATCTTGCGTCTAACAAAAAAACCCTCCTGCCTCCCTTTGTCTAGGGAGTAGTTATTGAGTGTTTTTGTTTTAAGTTAGACGCAAGATTTTGCGTCTCTACAGTTATGGGTTTTTCTGGCGTTTTAAAGTTCCGATTGTCCCCAGAGGAACTGCGTCTCTGACTAAAGCGACGACTTCGTCGCGCGAAAGTTTGGTTGGTTTTACGCCTTCGGGGTTGACTTCGCCGTTTTGGATTGAGTTTGCAGCATCGTCGTAATACCATTCGTCGATGTCTTTGATGCGACCGGAAGACATAAGAGTCGCCTCGTCTGCGTCGAGCTCTATGTTTTTCTTTTCAGCCTCGGACAAACGTAAGACGGCAATAAGAGGTCTTAAGTCAATGCTGCGAGCTTGTTGCGTTACGATGTTGGTGTGCCCGCTGGTTCTTCTTTGAATAATCAAATCGATTTTTTTAGCCGCTCGCAAAAATCCTGCCATGGCAACGTTGTCGGTTTCCACAAATATAGCCTCCAATTCTGCGCCTCCTTGGCGCAGAGAGAAAACTTCCACTTTGCCTTCTTGTTCCAACTTTTCAAACTCCATTGGCAATTCAATTTGTCGGCGTCTTTCTTCGCAAACATGCAGGTCGATTATTTGCGTTATGAGATCGAGTGACTTTTGCGGATCGTTTGCGTACTCGCGATTGGCATTCATGATAATCCCGGAAAGGCCGAATGTGTCATCTAAAGAACTCATCTCTACTGTGTCTTTCCTTTGTGGAACATCTTTTTCAATCCAAGCTAAAAGTTTTTTTAATGTCGCGTCGTTTTCAATTCCCAGATATGTTGTGATCAAATTTGAAACAGATTCCACGCGTTTGTCCGACGTTTTATCGGCAGATTGACGATCGAACTTTCCGCCGAAATTAATCGTCAAGAAACCTTCGGACTCCAATTGCTGCGCCGTTTTACCATCCGGCAAGGATGTCCAAAAAACAACCTTTGCCTGCGCAATACCGGGAAAGAATTTTTCGCCGAAATTTTTTAAAATGTAATAAGCCGAAGCAGTATCCACTTGGATTTTTGGAAACATGGCGACGGTGTGAACGGAGATGGGAGTAACGGGTAACGGGTAACTGGTAACGGGTTTCGATCCATTAGTCGTACCGCGTCCCAATCGTCCCACGTTTTTTTCGTCATCTCGCGAAATTGTAGACGATGCGGGAGAAGTTGGATTGTTAGAGAGTTGATCCCTCTGTCGAGTCGGACTCGACATCTCCCTTGATAAGGGCGAATGAATGCCTTTGACCACAAAAGGGAGATCCGCGGGGATTTCTTCGAACTCTTGATCTTCGTCGCGCCAAACGTATTTATGAAATGTCTTTCCGTCGTTGCCGACAAAAACAAGACGCGCCTCGCAAGAAAATGGATTGTTAAGCGGCCATTGTCTGGGTTTTTCGCCGGAGAACGGATCCTGTCCGCCGATGCTTACATGTAAATCTTCGCAATTTTTTTCTTTTGTATAAAGAGGGGAGCGAGAAAAAAAATCTTTCAAATAAAAAGCCTCGGCCGCACTGTCGGGATCGGGAGAAAAATAAACATAGCGTCCTTTTTCGTGATCAATAACTCCGTATCCGTCAAAATCGAATTTTGAGTATTCAATTTTTTTGCCGTATTTTCTGGCCGCTTGTTTTAAAGCTTCCGACAATTCGTAAAGATTTATATCGGCAAAATACGCGACCGTTACATGATGCTCCGGTGTTTTAACGCGCTTCTCAATTCCCGCTTTGCGCAAAGCTAGAACGCTTGGTTGACCCTCAATCAAAGAATATGGCAGGTCGTATCCAAGCCAGCAATTATTGAAATCGTTGAGATTGTTTTTTAAGGGCATAAAATACGGCGTCCTATCGCTTCCTATTACGTCCTTGGAACGTCCTGGAGCGTCTTTAGTATACTGCAACGACAGACAAACTCAAAACCCTCCCCCCACGTGGAGTCCGCATCACGATGATGCGGTTGTGGGAAGAGGGTTGAGAAGCTGAGGAGGCTGGTCACTCGTCGTCTTCATCTTTGACGAAGTTGCCGTGCCATGCCTCGTTTGTTTTTGGCTTGTCGTAGAGGGTGACAAAGCACCCGTGGCAGTCTGGTCCGAACGTAGCAATCGCACCGTTTTGCAGATCGCCCGCTCTTGCGTTACGTGTGGCGAGCGTGCGCGCGAGAACTGGATCGGCCGCGACACCTTTGGATGATATGATCCTGACCTGGATCAAGTACTCGACCTTGGCGCTCACCGGATAGATGTTCGCAGCCAGATGCACCTGCATCTCGCTGTACTGGCTGAACTTCTCCTTGAGCTGGTTTTTTGCCATCTGCAGGTACTCAGGCCGGCTCATTTGCTGCGCGGATTTCTGGTCGCGTGGCTGGTATATCCACGTGTGACGGTACTTCTGCAGCACGTCGCAGTGCATGCCGATGCGCGTGCCTTCTCCGCCAAGCCTCTGGAACAGACTGTACTCGACATCGTAAAGGTGAAGTGCGAGTCCGTTCAGTTTGTAGTAATCATAGGTCGGCAGGCCGCCGACTGCCATGATTCGCTTGACGGCGAAATCATCGGGGAGCCAGATGAGGCACCCTCTGATACGCCGCTCCCAGTACTCCTCGGCCACGATGAGCTGCCTATAAGTCATCTTACCGTCGGCAGTCGTGTACCAGCGCTCCTTGAACTTCGTGTAGTGTGGAATCGTCCCCGCGGCAATCAACTTCATGACAGCGCGATCGTTCTCGTCGCGCGGGTCGGCAAGGACGAAGTTGGGGACGCCGTTCTCGTCGACTTGGTCGCCGGCGGGATCGAACGCGTCCTCGTCGAGACCCTTGATCGTCTCGGGATCGGTCTGATCACTGTCGTCGTCTGGCCGCACTTCGGCGGGGTTGCCATCGCTGACGCTTCCGTTGTCATTCGTTGCGTTCATGGTGTCCTCCTAAAAACTATGCCCGGTTGACTACCGGGACTTTTCTTTTGATGGAAAGAGCTGGGTGGGTAACGCGTAACGGGTAACTAGTAACTGGTAATGCGAAACCGGAATTGAGGTCCAAACTGTCGGGGGAATGGCCCCACGCGACAAGTTTTGGATGTGTCAATGTAGCATAAAAATGGGAATTTGTCAATACCAAGACAACGTACATTGCGTGCCTAGCGTACTTAACGTACATAACGTCCACAGTGGATCACGTGATGTACGCCAGGTACGTGATGCACGCTATGTACGTTTTTATGCTATACTGTGAGCAATTATTGACATTTAAAATATGCCCGTCGACTTGCTCGGGGCATAGTTGAGTTAATCGAACTATGGGACAACCTATAAAGAAAATTAGTTTGGCCGACTTGCAACAAGGCAAGGGAAATATTGAAGATCGCGTTCAGCGTAAAGAGAAGTCTACTTTAAGACTGGTAACGGAAAGCGGTCCAAAAGGTCCGGAAACGGTCGAACAAGCCCAAGCGGAGGCCTCCGGAGTTGAGTCTGAAAGCCGGGCCAGGGTCTCTGAGGTTAGTGAATTATGGAAAGGTGAACCAAGGGCAGAGCCTGCGATTAAGGCGTCCGAAGCCGTGGCTGTCGATGGTCTTCATCGGGCAGCGGAAGACGTGAAGGTAAAAATTGAAGATTTGAGTACAAGAAGTGATGAACAGGTTTTGGAACAAATGCAGGAGAAGTATAAAAAACTTACGCAAAGGTTGAGTGACATGGAGGTGGATAATGATCCGCAAAACGCTAAGTCGTTCGAAGAACTGAAAATATCAGTTGCTCAACTGAAGGCGAGGATTGTTAATGAGCAAGATCGTTTTAAAAGAGAAGCTCGGAATTTGAAAAGAACTCAAGAAGAAAGGCCGTCAAAAGGAAAAAGTATTGAAGACATTTTTGAAAGTGATGACAAGGGTTATGTGCCTTTAGAGTCATTAAGATCGTCTGAGGTTGTTGCGCCGGTTCCAAAAAAGATGCACGCAGAACCTGAAAGCGGTTTGCCGTTGCCCTCTGGTGTTGTTAGAACCGGAAGCGGTTGGCGAGCATCTCCGTCAGAACGCAGAGTACGTCCGGCTTCTGTATCTGCTGCGGATTTGCCAATTGTTAAAACATACGACAAAGTGCCGCTCGAAACAGAAGCGGCATCGACGGAAAGCGTCAGAGCTTTAGGTTCTCCGGATTGGGAAAAAATTTCAACAGAGCAAAAAGATAAACTTTCCGCCATCAATCAAGAATTGATCGAAGTTCGCAGCGAGCGTCAAAAATATAAAGATGATCCGGAAAAGTCTGCGGAGCTTGGCAAAAGATATGCGGAGCTTAAAGAGATGAGGAAGAGTTTGATCGATGAAACGCATGCGGAGCTGGCAAAAGAGACTGTACTGACAAAAGTCGATGAGCCGGAAGTCGAGCTGCCAGCTGATGAACCAAAAGTCGCGGAAGATGAAATTCATACTGAGACTGCGCCGGATGAAACTGTAGTTAAGATGATTGATGAACCGGAGGTTGAGGCTGCAACAGAAGTCGAGCGCGAGAGAGATCATGAGCTTTCAACATTTTTATCTTTGCATGGCAGATTGAGAGAAGTGCATCAAGAAATAAAAGAACTGCGCGGCGACAAAGAAGCTAATAAAGACAGGCTGGCAGAACTTTATCGCGAGGAGCTTGAATTGAAAAATCAAATAGTTAATGTGCCAAGCGATTTATCGCTTTCAAACGAGGTCGGTTTGGGCGTGTCCGTTGATCGCCGCAGAACTTTTGACGATACGATGCAATTATCCGAGCAGTTGCAAGATAGGCTTTCGGTTGTGCATCAGGAAATTAGAATATTGAGAAAAGACAAAGACACTAACAAGGATGAGCTGGTTCGTTTGTATCAAGAAGAACGCGAAATCAAGCAAGGCATCTTGGGTCTGATTAATTTGGATGTTAGAGATAATCCGGCTGTAGAGAAAAAAGTGGAATTGCAACAAGCTATAAATGGAGATGTTGAGGAAGCGGCAGAAGGTGCGGTCAAGAAAAAACGCGATTACAGCACGCTCAAAAAAGTCGGCGTTATAGGCGGTATTGGTCTTGCGGGCACTGCAATTGCGAGCGTGGGATTGTTTGCAAAAGCTTATTATTGGATCAGATGGCGCGGACCGCTTAAGCTGCTCGAAGGTTTGATGAAGTTTACCGGCGACCCGGGAGGAGTGTTTACAAAAACTTTCAATAAGTTTGAGGCGCTTGATCCTTACAAGACAGCGCAAGATGCACTGAAGAAGAAAGACGCAAAAAAGGAAAAATAAATAATACGTAGAGACGCCCTCCGAGGGCGTCTCTACGTAAAAACAAATTAATTTGTTTATTCCAATTCGATCGTCGTTTTGTATTTGCAATCTTCTTGCGGGCAGTGCAGCGTTTTGCCTTTTTGCAAAAGCGTCTGGTAATTGCATTTGGGGCAAGGCTCGCCTGTCGGGCGATCCCAAAAAGCTTGTTTGCAATCAGGATAGCGCGAACAGGAGTAAAACGTTTTGCCTTTTTTGGAACGGCGCTCCGTTAGATGTCCCTCTTTGCATTCCGGACAGCTGACCGGATTGCCCTCTGCATCCAAAACAGGTTTTTCTATATTTACGATTGTCTTGCATGTCGGGTAGTTGGAACAGGCGAGAAACGGACCAAACCTTCCGGTCTTTTTTACCATAGGTGCGCCGCACTTTGGACATTTTTCGTCCGTCGGTTCCGGCTTTGGCGGAGCGGCTTCGCCTGGCAACGGGCGAGTGCTCTTACATTCCGGATAACCGGAACAGGCTAAGAATTTGCCGAAACGTCCGCGTTTAACGGTCATTGGTTTGCCGCATAAATCGCAAGCTTGTCCTTCCGCTTCTTTTTGCGCGTCGTTCTCCATATCCTTTTCCTGCTCTTCCAGTTGTTTGTGAAACGGTCCATAAAAAGCTTGCAGCAAAGGTTCCCACTGGATTACGCCTTCGGCCACGTGGTCGAGCGACGCTTCCATGCGGGCCGTAAATTCCAAGTCAACAATATTTGGAAAGCGTTTGTTTAATATCTCATTGACATCAAAAGCGATTTGTAGCGGCTTAAGGCGTTTTTTTTCGTCGCGCTCAACATATCCGCGATCAATAACAGTTGAGATGATCGAAGCATATGTGCTAGGGCGTCCGATCCCGTCTTCTTCCAAGGCTTTGACCAACGTCGCATCGCTGTAACGCGCCGGAGGCTCTGTAAAATGCTGCACGCCTTTTATGTCTTGTGCTTTTAATTTGTCGCCTTTGGCGAGCTCCGGCAGCAACTTATCATTTTCCTGATCAGGATAAAGTTTAAGATAGCCCGGCTCGACGACCTGCTGTCCGGTTGCACGGAACATGAATTTCCCTCCGGCGATGTCAACTCGCGTAGCGTTCAGCGATGCGTCCGGCATCTGTGTCGCGACCGCGCGCTGCCAAACCAATGTGTAAAGTTTTAAAAGTCCCGGATCCAAAAATGCTTTCAAACTTTCCGGCGTTCTTGTCGGATCAGTCGGGCGGATAGCCTCGTGAGCTTCTTGTGCACCTTTTGATTTTGTCTTGTAAGTTCGCGCAGTATCGAGCGTGTATTCTTTACCGTATTCTTTGGCGAGAAAGCTTTTGGCTTCTTCTAAAAACTTTTGCGAAAGATTAACGCTGTCGGTGCGCATGTAGGTGATCAAGCCGACATGGCCCTCAGCCCCGATTTCTATGCCTTCGTAGAGTTTTTGCGCCAAGGTCATCACCTGTTTGGATGAAAATCCCATGCGATTGTTAGCCTCTTGCTGCAAGGTGGAAGTTGTAAATGGAGGAGAGGGGGATTTAGCTTTGCGTTTTTGTTCGATGGATGAAATTGACCAGCTCTGTTTTTTGCATTCCTCGAGTAATTCATCCGCCGCTTTTTTGTTTTTGATATCCATTTTATCCAGAGTTTTTTCATCCAGTGCGTGCAGTTTGGCTTCCAGTGTTTGGTTTTTTGGATTTTCAAAAACGCCTTCTACGCTCCAGTATTCTTCGGCTTTAAAATCAAGAATCGTTTTTTCGCGTTCAACTATCAAGCGCATTGCAACGGACTGCACGCGCCCTGCGGATAAGCCGCGTTTTACGTGGCGCCACAAAAACGGCGAAAGTTCGTAACCCACCAAGCGGTCCAAAATGCGGCGAGCCTGCTGCGCTTCAACCAGCTTCATGTCGATGGGCCGCGGATTTTCGATGGCGTGCAAAATCGCTTCTTTGGTGATTTCATGAAAAGTTATGCGTTTGGCTTTATTCGGATCTTGTTCCAAAACCTCGGCCAAATGCCAGCTGATAGCCTCTCCTTCGCGGTCTTCGTCAGTCGCGAATAAGATTTCGTTGGCATTTTTAGCAGCGTCTTTTATGTCTTTAACCTTTGATTTATGATCCGGCGGTATCACATACATCGGTTCAAAATTGTTCTCAACATCAACGCCGAGTTTGGATTTTGGAAGATCGCGAATGTGGCCGACACTGGCTACGATCTTGTAATCCTTGCCCAAAAATTTGCTGATTGTTTTTGCTTTTGTCGGAGATTCGACGATTACTAACTTCATAGACGGGTATATATTATTGTAGCGAAGATACCAGACTCAACAAATAGAGTCAAAAATGCGGCCTGTTTTTTCTTTTTTGTCATCCCGACCTAAGCGCTTCACCATTTTGTCATCCCGACCGAAGCGATAGCGGAGTGTCCCGCTTTCTTCGGGATCCCGCCTACACTAGATAATCAAATGCGGTGGCGGGAGAGGGATCCCTTTCCTAACAACCAAACTGTTAAACAAGGGATTCCTCGACTTCATGCCTTTAGTTTGAGCATTACGCTCGGAATGACAGACGGGACACTTCACTTGCTGTTTAGAAGCATCTGTCTTCCCTTTGGGGTGAGCTGATAAGTTTGCGGTTCAAGTTCTTGCAAAGCGTCCATCATCTCAAGCGTGGTGCAGGTTGCACCGATAACAGCGGGGGATGAATTGAGCAGGCGAGTCAGCTCGTCCACATGAATTGAGGTGCGGCACATATCCAAAATGCGATGTTCTTCGTCGGTAAGCGGGCGTTCGGGTGCAGAAGTCAAAGTTGCGCTCGCGGAGCTTGCAAGAACGTCTTTGCCCGAAGTGCAGAGTTGCGCGCCTTGGCGCAAAAGCTCGTGCGTACCGATGCTTCCGGTGCTTGTGATCGGTCCGGGGACCGCAAAAACATCGCGGTTTTCATCCAGCGCCAATTTTGCCGTCAATACTGATCCCGAATCTTGCCCTGCTTCCACCACGACTACGGCTTGCGCCAAAGTCGCAATCAAACGATTGCGCTGTGGAAAGTTTTGGCGCAAACCCGGAGTCTTTGGTTTGAACTCGCTCATGATAACGCCGTTGTTCAATAAAATGCGTTCAGCCAAAGCCTGGTTATGGCGCGGATAAATTGTCGGGTTATCAATTCCTCCGCCCAAAATCGCGACGGTTTGGGCGTTATTTTCCAGCGCAGTTTCGTGTGCGCAAGCATCCACGCCAAGCGCCATGCCGGAGACGATGCCCGCGCCGGCTTGCGCCAACTCGCCGACTATTTGTCGCGTTGCATTTTTTCCGTAGGCGCTCATTTTGCGCGTGCCGACAACTGCGATCCACGGACGCTTTGTGATTTTTGCGCCGCGCCAAAAAAGCGCCGCCGGCGGAGTGGAGCTGTTTTTAAATGGCGCCGGATATTGCATGTCCCACGGCAATACAAAATCGATGCTGTCTTTTGCCAACGTCTCCGTAAGCTCTTGCAATTCTATTTTTTGTCTCCAAGATAAAAACTCTTTGGCCGCCGCTTCACCTATGCCTGCGCCGATCAATTCGTCCAGCCCGGCTTGCCAAGCTTTTTCGCCATGATTTTCTCCAAACGCTTTATGAAGTCTGACAAGACTTTTTGGACCGAATTTATCAAACCAGGTACAGCCCAGCCAGCCTAGGCGCGATTCGTCCCAAATGCCTTTGATTTGTGTAGCTAGAGTTTGGTTCATTGGTTTATTGTTTTTTTAGAATTCCACTTACTCATTACGGTTTTCAAATCCAAGGCTACCCAATCAGTCGCCGCTTCAACGGCTTGATCGATAGCGCTGACCAGAGCTTCCGCTTCGTTGCTTTTTGGTTTGCCTAAAACCCAATCCTTGCCGTCTCCGCGAGTCGGCTTGCCAACGCCAATGCGCAATCTCGCGATTTTTTCGTCCGGCAAATATTCTTGAATAGACTCGATTCCGTGATGTCCGGCCGCACGTCCGCCCAAAGTAAAAGTAAAAGCCCCGGGCGCAAGATCTAGCTCATCTTGAATTATCAGAATATCGTCGGTTTTGATTTTATAATACTTCGCCAATGCGGAAACTGCCTGTCCGCTCAAGTTCATAAACGTCGTCGGTCTTGCCAGTGTCACAACAATATCATTCAAAGTGATTTTGGAAAGTGTTGCGTGGTGCGCCGCATCCTTCTTCCAGCTCGCACCTTCGCCGTCAGCCAAAGCTTCTACAACGGCAAAACCGACATTATGTCTTGTTCCCGCGTATTCTTTCCCCGGATTACCCAGGCCGACGATGAGCTTCATACAATCGAATTAAGAATTAATAATTATGAATTAAGAATGTTGGAATCGCTGTGCGAAATAATTTATCTACGTACCGAAATTTATAATTCTTAATTCTTAATTCATAATTATTTTTGTCAGTATCTTCCCGCTCTGCGGCCGATCGGGCGTTTGCGTTTGTGCTGGCCGGGAGTTTGGCGCACCGGAGTGGTGTCGTTTTCGATGTCAAAAACTATCGGTGTGCCGAGAAACCCGAATTTTTCGCGCAAGCGCCGTTCCAAAAATTTTAGCCAGGCTTGATGCAAAGCTGTTTTTTCGCCGCGTACGATCAATTTAAAACGCGGGGGATCGGTTGCAATCTGCATGGCGGATTGAACGTAAGGGGTTGCGGAGCTTTTGGCGGCTCGCGGACGTTGTCTTGAAATGGTTTGCTTAAGGAATTTGTCCATCGCGTTATCTGCAATGATACGGCCGCGTTCTTCTTTGATTTTCAATGCGATGTCCAAAATATCACGCACGCGCTGGCTGTTTTTTGCGGAGATGAAGACGAACGGCGCCCAATCCAAAAAGGGGAGACACTGGCGCACCAAGTCTTCGAATTTTTTAGTCGATCCGGTTGTTTTGTCCGGCACCAAATCCCATTTATTGACTGCAACGATAAGCCCTCGATGTGCGGATTTTAACAAATCCGCCAAATGTTTATCTTGTTTGCGCGGATCATCCGTCGCATCAACGACAAGCACGGCGACATCTGCGCGCGATAATGCTTTGCGGTTGCGCTCGATGCCTTCTTCTTCCAATTTTTCAGTAACGCGCGCTCGTTTGCGCATGCCGGCGGTATCAATCAATGTGATGCGATGATCATTCCAAGTCAGATGAGTATCCAACGGTTCGCGAGTCGTATGTGCGATGGGCGAGACGATGGATCGTTCCTCTCCCATGATGGCGTTCATGAGAGATGATTTGCCGACGTTGGGTCTGCCCATGATAACGATTTTAAGTTCGTTGCCGGTTGGTATATCAACAGGGTCTTTGCCCATCTTTTTCAATTCGTCCACAACAAGATCCAACATGTCGCCGATACCGCGGCCGGATGCTGCACTTAAAGGAGTCGGTTCGCCTAGACCTAATTTCCACATGGCATCTGAAAGTGCGCTGCCCAATTGAGTGTTTCGGTCCGTTTTATTGGCGACCAGCAAAATATGCGAATTCAGTTTTTGCGTTTTTTTTGCAAATTCCAGATCTTGTGCCACTACGCCGGTTTGAGCGTCAACGACAAATAAAACCAAGTTAGCCTCTTTAATGGCCAGCTCGGCTTGGTGTTTAATACCTTCTCCAATGACGGTTTTTTCCACATCCATGCCGCCGGTGTCGATAACTTGAAAAATACGCCCTCGCCAAAGACAAGGTGCATAATTGCGATCTCGCGTGGTATGGGCGACTCTGGAAACAATGGCTTGTTTGCTTTCCGTTAAGCGGTTCCAGAGCGTTGATTTGCCAACATTGGCGCGCCCCACAATGGCTATAGTCGGGATTTTACGGGTTTTTTGGAGGCTCATAACTTGGGTTGATGACTCCTAAACTTGATTCTCCCAGTATGACCAAAATATCTGTTCCGGTCGCGCTGATGTTTTCGGGTGTCATGAATTGACCGTAAATGACTTGTTTGCCATCTACCGTTGTTGGCATTGCCGATGATATGTCGGCATCCAACAAGTTCTTTAGTCTAACGATTTCAGCTGTTTTTTGGCCATTTGTCAAGTCGTAAAGCACCGTTCTCTCGTAACCACGATGGGCGGAATTGCCGACAGCCGATACCAGATAGCCTTGGGCTTTTAACTTTTGTGAAACTTGCGACGCGTAACCCTCGTAAGTCGTGCCGTTTTTTATCTCCAAAGTTACGTTGATTTGAGGTATCAATTGCTTAGCTACTTCTTCTTTTGAAACAAACGGATTGGCTGCGATGAATCTGATTTCTGACCAATCTGGTTTTTTGGGGAACAACATGTAGGCGCCGTTTACGTTTGCAGGAACTAATTCGCCATCGGCCGCATCTGTTAATACGCGCATGGTTATGTTGTTGCGGTCGATTTGTGCTGCGAGCGGAGCAAAGGCGATTAAGTCCCAGCTCGATAGATCAGTTTGAATGTGGCCTGAGAGTATATTGATAAGCTCGCTTATCTTTTTTGGATTGGCGAGGGTACCCAAGGAAAATAATTTTTCTCTCACGCCCTGGATTATCAGCTGTTGGCGTTTGCTGCGGGCAAAATCAGAACCTTCGCCGTTGTTTCCGTGGCGTGACCGCGCAAACTCGAGCGTAGTTTCTCCATTCATTGTCGTGTCTCCTTTTTTAAAACTTACGGTACGCCAACCTCCGTCTTCACCGATCGGATAGGAAGTATCAGTAAAACTTTTTTCCACAGTTACATCAACGCCGCCAAGCGCATCGATGAATTTTGTAAAACCGTCAAAATCAATCCTAATGACATGGTCGATGTGGATGTTAAAAAGAGTGCCGATCAACTCTGCGGTTTTTTGTGCACCTTCTCCGGGGTGCTCAACTTCTTGCCAGGCGTTTAAACTGTTTATTTTCTCAAATTTGCCGTTGCCCAACGGATAAGCCAGATCGCGGGGGATGGAGAGCATGGCGACGCGATTTTGTTTGCGGTCAAAAGTAGCAAGAATAATCGTGTCGCTAAGCTGCGGACCGTCGTGCCCGGCGCCTCCGACTCCTAAAAATAAGATATTTATCTGATCGCTGTCAGTCTTGTTTGGCGTATTCGGCAATGAGGTGTCTGAACCCAGAGCTAAACGTCTGATGTCAGCAATACCCGGCAGATCGATCACTTCCGCGAACACGCTCGTGCCTCTGGCGGCCGCCCTGTAAGATGCAGCAGCACCGACAGTTGCGAACAGCCCGACCAGTAACGCAAAAAAAACGGCAATCATTGCAGTTTTTCTTCGGGCGGCGCTTTCCGAAGTTGTGTTTAACAAATCAACCGAAATAGAGCCCTTCATGACACACTAAGCATAACACGTACCACGTACATCGTACAACGTACCGCGTTAGTGCTTGGGTTGTGGATTACTTCGTCCGTTGTGTGTGTTTCTGTGCTATAATTCAATGCAAGATGCCTATGTGGAGGAGGATTTTTAAAATCAGACAGGGGAAAAATTCACTGCTCTCTTTTTGGCGCAGTATTTTTTTACCAAAACAATCATCTTCTGACCCTTCTTCCGACGTGGTACGTGGTACGTCGTACGTGGTACGTGACTTCCGTTCCGCTCGACGTCGTTACGCATTGGCGACGATAATCGTCGTTGGAATCTGCATCTTTTTAATCGCATCGCCGACTCACGCTGAGGAGTACATGTCCACGACGGTTAACTGGATAGTTGCGATTTTTACAAAGATACTTGTCTACATCGCAGAGTTGTTGGCATACATTCTTTTGCAGCTTTTGGATTTTTTGATTCAAATCGTACAATTCAACAATTTTGTCAATGCAGCCCCTGTACGCGTCGGCTGGCCTTTGATTCGCGACACGGTCAACATGTTTTTTATTGTGGTCGTGTTGGTCTCCGCATTTGCGACGATCATCGGTTATCCCAAAGATTTTCATTACCGCCAAATTTTGCCAAAGCTTTTGATCATGGCGATTTTGATCAACTTCTCCAAAACTCTTATCGGTTTGATGATTGATTTTTCTCAGGTGCTCGTCTTAACGTTCGTTAACGGTTTTAAAGATGCGGCCGGCGGAAATTTTATCAACGCTCTGCATATTCGCGAGGCCATGAGTATAGAGTCGCAGGCCGGTTCAGTGATAAGCGATGACGGCAAGGGCGGCATAACGGTCAACGCCGGCAATACAGATGGCGTTGCAACATATCAAATATTCAACATGATGCTGGCGGCGATTTTTGCCATTTGGATTTTGTCGCTTTCGATTACGCTCGTGCTCATAATGGTGATTTTCTTTTTGGCGCGCATCATTATTCTTTGGTTTTTGCTCATTACTTCGCCGGTCATGTTTTTTGCCTGGTCATTGCCGGGCAAGCTGCAAAAATCTTTTTCCGCGTTTACCGATCAATGGTGGAATCGTTTAAGCTCCGCACTTATCGGAGGCCCGACCATGGCATTCTTTCTGTGGCTTTCTCTTGCCATGGCGCAGGGCCAGGGCGGTACGGACTCTTTGACCGGACCGGGAGCTTCGTCCTTATATAAAGGACAAAGCCAAGAAGTCACTTCCAATATTCAAGGCCTGACCACCGGTGCCAATGCGGGGAATATCGTTGTTACAGAGATCGGCAAATCCGAAAACATCTCAAACTTCATCATTATGGTGGCTTTTATGCTTTTGGGCGTTCAAGTTGCTGTTCAATCTTCCAATGCTCTTGCGCCCAAACTTGGGTCTTTGGCTAAAGCGATAGAAACAACAGGCGGCGCATTTGGCTTTGGCGTTGCCGGAGCCGTTGCTGCGGGCAAAGTTGCGGAGCGGGGAGCTAGAGGCGCGATCGGCGGAGCCGGTGGGTTTGTAAACGATCGTTATGGACTTTCCAACAAATTAGCAGGAGCCGTTGGTAAGAGCAGCTGGGCTCCGATAACGCACGGTATGAGGGTCGGATTGATGCAGCATGCGGGAGAACCTAAAAAACGCGCTCAAGCCAAGTCAAAAGAGATGACGGCTGCAGTGGCGCACGAAAGTCCCGTGGAAGCGGAGAAGTTTTTCCGCAGAATGGCAAAATCCGGAAACATTTCTACTCAAATGGCGGGCAGCATGGGTTTGGCGGGGTTGACCGGCAGTGCGCTTTTCGCCAAGAAATTGCAAAAAGACGGAGAGGAAGACGCCAGATCTAAGATCATGGACTCGAAAGAAGCACTCGAAAAATACAAAACAAACGATTATAGCAAATTGGATGAAGGACAAAAGAAAGAGGTGAACGCGCAGGCAGAGGCTTTGGCGCGACGCAATGCTGACATTAAGTTGGCTGTCATGCAAGACGAGGCAAGAACTTTTGCCGAGTCGATTAACGACACGGAACTTATTGATAAAATTAATGACAATCGAGAAAAAGATCCGGGTAAGCAGGGTAAGATCAATGAAGTGGAGGGCCTTGTTTCAAAAATCATGTCAGACAAGAACGGCCATACCAAAGTCAAGGATGATGCTTATATGGACTCGGCTGTATTTATTTCAACAATGAAAGCAAAGGGTTGGATGGATAAAGATGCAAATCTTACAGTGTCGGAAAGCGATCCGAAATTCGCAGAGTTTATGGCGGGCAGGCAAGGACAGCATGCAAGGGCTCATCTTGATTACATCAAAAATTCCGCGCAAGGCCGAGAAAACGCCAAGACTTTGTATGCATCTTCCAAAGAAGGAGTTTCTGCGGATGATTGGGAGAAGCAGCGACAAAACGCGCGATACTCGCTCGTTGCCGGCAAAGACGGTAAGAGTTATTCGGTTGTCGGCGCAAATGGTGCCACGCAATTTTTAACAGCAGGCGGGCTGGCAAATACAGAACCGGAAATCTTGGAAAACGTTAAAGACACGGGTGCTGACAGAAAGGATGCTCTGGTCGGCGCTTATAAAGCTCAAGTCGCTAACATGGGACAGGTACAAGAGTTGAATGATGATGGAAGCGTCAAGGTGACCCGCGATAGAACCTTGGTCGACAACGGAGTCAGGCTTAACAACGATCGCATTAAAGGCGCGACAAGGAATCTTACTTCAATTAACGGTAATAGGTCTGCCGCAGGCAGTGCAATTCGCAGAGATGCAATGGCGGATATGCTGGCAAATAATCAGATAACCCAGAGAGCTTTGTTTGATGTTGACGAAAAAGGCAGATTCACCGGCGAAGATGCTAGCCGTGTTATGAACAGAGGGGATTATCGAGGGTTGGTCACTTCGAGTTTGGCTGGCGTAAATTCTGCAGATCCGGCGGAAGTGGCCAAACATTTGAATGTGTTATCCAGTTTGGCAGAGGCTGCAGGTACAAGCGGCGGAGAAGCATTGACTGAATTCACTGACGCGGTAAGTCAGAATGTGGAGGGATTGCGCAGTTTACACCTTGCCTATGAAAACAGCAGCGAGACACAGCGCGCAGCTTTATCCGGCGCGATGAGACGAGCAGGTAGTGAAAGCGAGATGGCAGATCAGAAACAAAAATCCGTATCGGGTGGTGGTACTTTGACGGCGCAAGAACAGAAGAGAAAGGCGCTGAGAGGCGATTTGACGACCAAAGTGCCTCGGCCGGGCGTTAGCAACGAAGAACAAAAGATTGATCGCGCCGCAATCGCTTTTGCACGCCGCATGTTCCATGGGCGAGGAGATAGGGGTTAAGTATGGTAAAAAAACAGATTTACAATTCATTCAGCGATTTGCCCATGGGCGTGCAGGATTTTTTTCTGCGCAATGTTGATGATGTTTATAATAGTTTTATAGACGGTTACAGTCTTCCTGAAGATAAATTTTTCGACGGCTTTGATGCGCCGGTATTGGATTCCGTAATGGGACTCGCGACGTTTGATGAAGCGATGAAAAAAGTCGGGGAGTTTTTAACGCAGTCAAATATCGACGTTGCAAATCAAGGTAAGATCATCGAGCACTTGTTGAAACATGTTTACTGGCCTTTGCGCGAAATGTTCGGCAAAGAACTGACGGATTTCATTGAGCGACAAAAGTTCGACGTTTCAGCTTGGCCGCAAACAAAAATTCTTTATAAACCCATTTCATATAATGGAGCCGTATCGGAACTCGTCAATCGGTTGAGCTTGTATTCCGCAGGCGGGCAGATGCGCGAAAAACTCAAAGATTTATTGGTCAGCCTCATCAAAGGCACGCGCGTCCCGGATCAAATAAAGACGACGATGATGCAGGCATCGGAAGTCGGCGGTTTGGGTTTTGATGCAGCTGCGGCCGACAAAGCCTTGATTGTCATGCAGGATCTAATTAAGAGCGTTAAGATTTTGGATGAGCAGGAATATCAGGATTATTTGACGGAAGAACTTAGAGGGAGCGATCGTACAACGTACAACGTACAACGTACAACGTCGGGTTCGGACGGTGAACATGGTACGGCGTACGAGGTACGTGGTACGCCGGAGGATGATGAACAAATTGCGACGATTAAGGCGGCGATGCCGAGTCCGCCAAAAAATGTCACAGAGTTGGAAAAAGCCGTAGAAGCGACTTATGAGCGAATTCCAGACAAGCCAAAAGATACATATCTTTCCGAACGTTTGCACCACGTAATATCTTCGCGTCTTCGCGACGTGCGCAATTCAATCGAGCTCATAAGCCTGTTGCAACGCGACTCAAAAGTCGGGGGATTGGATCTGGACAAACCTTCTGCAGAGGCATGGAGCAAAATCATCGAAGATGCTTACACGGAGTTTCATGCCAAAATAGAAATGGAAGAAAAAGGAAAGTTGGAGATTCAGCTTACAGAGCAGAAAAAAAAGATAGAAGAAAAAAGACTTCGAGAATCCGAGGAACACAACAAATGGTACGAGGAGAAAATCAAGAAGCAACAAAGCGCTGATGTTGAGCGCAATCAAATAGCGCAGGCTTGGAAAAAAGGTTTTGATAAGGCGGAAGCTCATCCGGTAGATATTAAAAATGCGGCGGTTGAAAAGAAAAAATACGGGGAGCTGATAAACGTACAACGTACAACGTACGACGTACCATCGTCGGCAAATACGCCAACGGTAAAAGTTTCTGCGGTTACCGCAGAAATGTCCAAGCAAGCTAAACCATCGATTGTCGACGGAGTTAAGCCTGTGGCGGTGCCAAAGCTTCATGGTCTTTCCGATGAACTCAGCGGCATGACGCTGGCCGGTTTTAGGCGATTGGGAAAAACTCCGGCGGATTCTGCTGCAAAAATCAAACAGCGGCTGGACACTTTGGGCGAGGAAGGTTTTGAGTATATGGCCGCCGGAATCAAATCCTGGCAGTCATCTCCGATAATGAAGATGTATATGGATTTGGTCATGAAAAGTTTCGCGGCCGGCAAACCGATTGGCATCTTGTCCGAAGAAAGGCGCCAGGCCGGTGAAGACGTTTTAACAAAGGATGAGATAGAAGTCTTGATAAACCTAAACAACAGCCTGCATTATTAAAGAATTATGAATTTTGAATTAAGAATTATGAATTTAGGTATTATATATTGCACATCCTTCATTCTTAATTCATAATTCTTAATTCAAAATTGTCCTTATGCCCGGTCAATTCATGGTTCCACAATTTATAGAGAGTGAAGACAAAATCGTCGGACCGGTTACCGTGCGGCAGTTTTTGATTTGTTTGGCGGGCGCAGGCGTTTTGTTTGTGGAGTACAAGCTATTAACCACCGCATATTTTGTCTTGGCGGCGGTTGTGACGGCTGCTTTGGTCGGTACTTTTGCTTTTGTAAAAATCAACGGACAGCCGTTCCATATTTTTTTCTTGAATTTTTTGCAAACGCAGGTTAGGCCGAATCTCAGAGTTTGGAACAAGGATATACCGGTTCAGGCCGGGCAGGAAAAAATCATCGGACTGCCGACCGTGGAAGAAGCTGTAAAAAAAGCCAGGCCGACATCTACGCGTTTGCGCGAGTTGGCGCTTACCGTCAATACAGGCGGAGTTTATAAACCGGAAGACGATTTAAAGAATTAAGAATTATGAATTAAGAATTAAGAATGAAGGATGTGTAATATGAAATACCGAAATTCATAATTCAAAATTCAAAATTCAAAATTGACCAGTTATGCAAAGTAAAAAACTCACAAAGTCAAAGCCCGGCGTGCCGGCGCAAAGCTACCTGAACATCGCGGAAGTCCGCGAGGATGCGGTTGTGCTGCGCGACGGAACGATGCGCGCCGTGTTACTCGTTTCGAGTATCAACTTTGCACTCAAATCGGAAGACGAGCAGACGGCTATTGTGCAGGCTTACATGCAGTTTTTGAATTCGTTGGATTTTCCGATACAAGTCATCATCCAATCGCGACGCATGAACATCGACGAGTACATGAACAAATTGAAGGAGGCGGAAGTCGGACAAAAGAACGAACTGTTGCGCAATCAGATCGTCGATTATCGTTCGTATGTGCGTCAGCTTGTTGACCTGGCGGAAATAATGCAAAAACGTTTTTACCTGGTCGTTCCCTATGATCCTTCGTACGAAGGTAAAAAAGGTTTTATGGATCGCATTAATTCGGTTTTCTCTCCGCTTGTCACCATGCATCTTACGGACGAAAGATTTAAAACTCACAAAACGGCTTTGATGCTGCGCGTAAATAACGTCATTGCAGGTTTGCAGGGCATGTCTCTAAATGCCGTCATGCTTGATACACAAAGCTTGATAGAACTTTATTATACGGTTTACAATCCCGAGCTTTTCGAAACGGAACGTATGGTCGAGGTCGGCAAACTGCAAATTGAGGGATAATAAAAAAATTATGAATTTTGAATTAAGAATTATAAATTTTGGAAGAAGAATAAATAATATTCCAGCATTTTTAATTCATAATTCCTAATTCTTAATTCCGAAAGATATATGGCTTTTCAAACTTCTGAACAAAAAAAGATTGATGCGTCCAAGTTGGCTGCCGGCGGCGTTAAACTCGTCAAAGGCCCATCCGCCGAAGAGCAGAAAAAGACGCAAGCGGAGGAGCGGGTCGCCTTGGAAGAGGAACGCATATACCGCAAAGGCGTTGCGACCATCAAGGATCTTATCGCGCCTTCAGCCATGAAAGTTGAGGCGAGTTTTATTTCGCTCGGTTCGATTTATGCGCGTACGATTTTTATCGTCACATACCCGCGCTACGTTTCTGTCGGCTGGGCCTCGCCGATTATCAATCTGAACGCCATGATGGATATTGCGATGTTTTTTTATCCAATCAAGTCGGATGTAATACTCAAGCAGCTCAAAAAGAAAGTCGGTATTTTGGAGGCCAACATAAACACTAAGGCGCAAGAGGGCAAACCGCGCGATCCGCAGGAAGAAACGGCGTTGCGCGACATCGAGCAATTGCGCGACGATCTAACGCAAGGGACCGAGCATTTTTTTCAATTCGCTTTTTACACCACATTTTATTCGCCTTCCAAAGAGGAGCTGGATCGTTTGTCGTCTTCCGTGGAATCGACTTTCGGATCAATGCTTATCTACACGCGCCGTGCGTATTTTCAGTCTGAGCAGGGTTTTAACTCCACGATGCCGCTGGGTTTGGATGAACTCATGATTACGTTTAACATGAGTACTTCGCCCATCGCCTCGTCGTTCCCGTTTACTTCAGCCGAGCTTACGAGCGACGATGGAATTCTTTACGGAGTAAACCGCCATAACAATTCGCTCATTATCTTTGATCGTTTTTCTTTGCAGAATGCCAATATGGTCATTTTTGCAACGTCCGGCGCTGGAAAGTCGTACACCGTCAAATTGGAAATTTTGCGTTCGATGATGCTTGGAGTTGATGTGATCGTCATTGATCCGGAAAAAGAATATAAATTTTTGTCAGATGCTGTCAACGGCACGTACATCAACATTTCGCTGTCGTCCGAATCAAAAATCAATCCGTTTGATTTGCCGCGTCCCATGGGCGGGGGAGACACTTCCGTCGAAGATATCATTCGCAGCGCCGTCATCACACTCAAAGGACTTTTGCGCCTCATGCTTGGCAAAGTGACTGTCGCAGAAGATTCTATCCTCGATCGCGCCTTGCTCGAAACTTTTGCTAAAAAAGATATTGTACCGGGCGCGGATCTTTCTGCCGTCGAAGTCCCGATTTTGCAGGATTTTCAGGATATTTTGGAAGGCATGGAGGGCACGGAGGATCTAGTCGTTCGCCTTAAAAAATTCACGGAAGGAACTTTTGCCGGATTGTTGAATTCGCCGACGACCGTGCGCATGAATAACCAGCTTGTCGTTTTTTCCGTCCGTGACTTGGAGGATGAATTGCGTCCGATCGGTATCTACACGATCGTTAACTATATTTGGAATCAGGTCAGATCAGAACGCAAAAAACGCATTTTGGTTATTGACGAAGCCTGGTGGCTGATGCAGTACGAAGACTCTGCGAAGTTCATCCATGCTTTGGTTAAACGTTGCCGCAAATATTATCTTGGCGTCACAACTATCACGCAGGATGTGAACGACTTTTTGACCTCCCCGTACGGCCAGGCTATTGTCACCAACTCGTCGATGCAGTTACTGCTTAAACAAAGTCCGGCGTCGATCGATCTTGTCGCACGCGTCTTTTTGCTCACGCAGTCGGAAAAATATTTGCTGCTCGAATCCGGCAAAGGAGAAGGGATATTTTTCGCCGGCGCCAAACATGCAGCCATCCAGGTCGTAGCTTCGTATGCGGAAGATCAGATTGTGACGACTGATCCGCGCCAACTGCTAAAGATAGAAGAAGAAAAGAAAAAATTCGCGGAATCAACACAACCTTAAACTTAAAACTTTTTTGTCATCTCGAGCGGAGTCCGACTTCCTTCTGTCATTTCGACCGAAGCGTAAAAGCGAAGTGGAGAAATCCCATTGCTCATAAACTCATAACCTTGTTCATCAGTTTCGAAGATTTCTCCAATCGTCGTCGGACTTCTCCGTCGAAATGACAGAAAATGATAATTGTTAATTGTAATTTGTTAATTGTTAATTATGTTATTAAATCGCCGTCGTATTGCTCTCGTGTTGATCGTTCTCGGACTGTTGTTGCTTGGATTTGGGGCTTGGATTTTAGTCGGGCTTTTATGGCCAAAAACTCCAGGTGATCAAACCGCCAATCGCGAACCGCAGATTGTGCAGCGCGATACGCAGCCTCAGCCAAGAATAATCGCGTTACCGACAACAGTGCAGGGAACGAGCACCGGGGCTTTGACCGGAGATGTTTCTTCCATTCAAGATTCTTTGCGCAAAGCAGAATCTGTCGTAAGCCGCATGGGTTCCGGCACAAATCAAGATGGATTTTTGGGTTATAACGACGCAATGTCGGATGGCACCGTCAGTTTCAGGTCTTATCTTACAAATGAGCAGAGGCGTTTGGTCGAAGGACATCCTTTGTCCGCAGGACTTTATGGCATGACGACGCGAGTCGTTGCCTCCAGCGTGGTAAGCGGAACGGAAGGAGCCGCTTCGATCGTTGTTAAGGTCCAATCGCAAAAAGTGGAAGATTCCGGGGATCGTTCGAAGCCTACAAATGTCAGTTACGAAGAATCGACCGTTACTTTGTTGAAGCAAGCTGACGGTACGTATCTTGCTGACGAGATTACGACCGCTCCATACAAACCGTAGCGTAGTCGTCATGACAAGCGGTTTCGTCCAAAATATTAAAGAGCAAGTCATGGATTTTTTGTTTCCGCCTTTTTGCGTTGCCTGCAACAAGCAAGGGGATTGGTGGTGCGACGATTGCCGATTATCCGTTCAGCATTTAAGCGGAAGCATTTGCCCCAAATGTCTACGAGTTATTGACGCGGGACGATTGGGACGTGTGACGTGCGACGAATGTTATGGCTCGTTGCCTTTCAATCGCGTTTGGTCGTTCGGTTATTATCATGATCCCAAATTGCGCGCAGCGATTACAGCTTTAAAATTCCAAGGTACGACAGCGTTGCATCGTGATTTGAGATCTTTTTTGTACGACAAACTCCCGTCCGATTTGCCGGGCGGGGCGGTTCTCATTCCGATGCCGCTCTCCGGCAAACGTCTTAAGGAGCGAGGATTTAATCAAGCGGAAATTATTGCGAATGAAATAAACGATGCGCAACGCGAAGCTTGTATCGCGAAACGCCAAACTTCCGGTTCGACGGACTGTTGTTTCGAGTCTCGCGTTCCGCGATTCGAGTTGTCCCGTGTCGGTCATCGCGAGGCACAGTCGTCGATGTCGCATGATTTGGATACGCGTCAAGAAAACGTCAAAAATTGTTTTCAAGTTGTCGGCGATGTACCAAAAAACGTCATCCTGGTGGATGACGTGATTACTACCGGCGCAACAGCTGCCGAAGCTGCAAAAGCTCTATTGTCTGCCGGTGCTGAAAAAGTTTCTGTGTTAACTTTAGCGATTGGCGCTTAGAGACTATTTAATGCCTCCGCCGTCTTTGGTCCGACTTGTCCTGCTCCGGGGGTTTTGTTGGATTGGACGATCTTTTTTTCGAGTTGGAATTTTAATACGAGCGATTGCGTGAGCGGTCCAAAAAAGCCTGTTACATGCGAGTCGTCTTGCGGTAAATCAAAATGTTCAGCCAAAAGTTTTTGTAATTCGGCAATATGAGCAGATCGCATTCCGCGAATCAAACCTTTGAGAATTTTAGCTCGAGCGCCAGGCGCAGAAGTCGCAACTGCGGCGACGGCGTTTGCTTTTATGGCAGACTTTTGTTCTGCGCCAGCCGGTTCGTCTTTCTTAGTGGCTGCGGCTTGAGTTGTTGCGGTAACTTTGGATAGATTTTTAACATCAGTCAAAAATTCCGCGCGAGCGCGATCTATGCTTTTTGTGTAAGACTTGATGGATGATGCGGCTCCGTAAGATCCGTATCCGCAGTACTGATCTTCCATTGCTGCCCAAGCCGTGGCGAGTTTATCGCGATAGTTTTTGATCGTTGTTTGTGCTTTTTCGTTGCCGGCATAAGGTGCGACGTCTTTTTCCATTCTGGCGACATAAGTTGCATGTTGTGATTTCGTAGTCGCCGTAACGCATTTTGAGGTTGGCGCGTCAGCTGCAATGACGGGCAGTGCAAGGCAAAGACTTAAGGCAATAAAACCGACAGATAAGCCAATGTTGCGATGGTTGTGAGGTAAATTTGAAATCATATAGCGTATTTTAAAAGATACCAAAGATGAAAGTCGATGTCCAAAACAGCGGAGTGGATAAAGATGGTATGGAACATAGAACAATCGGACGTTATATGCTCCACGCTATGTGTTACATGCCATATTGCCTGTTCCATGTCATTGTGATAATTATTCTACGGACAGCGGTTGCATGGGGCGATCGTTTGTACAGGGTGGCATTCTACAGGAGAGTAGCTCTCGATGAAACTTTTGGCGTACAACGGAGAACAGGACCTGGCTTCGCTGCCGGAGCTCTCTGAAGCGATCGGCTCGAAGAATCCGGAGGTCGTGGCTGATGCGCTTGTCGCATGGATCGTCAGCTTGGGCAGCGAGTTGCGCACCCACGGCGGCGAAGAACAAGTGCTCCGTGTAATACTGGATACGGCGCATGCAATCACTCCGCGTGGTAAGGGTCTGTCCAAGAGTACTCCGAAGTATTTGGATGATAGCCTCAAGACATTGAGGACGGGAAATGGCGGTCTAGGTGCTCCCTTTGTAGCCGCTCTTCGTCGGTCGATCATGGAGTTCATGACCGCGGCTATGTATTTCTGAAGCTCCCGCCTCTCGCCGTGACCAAAGCGATCCTCGCCGCAGTCCGGCTCTTTTTTTTACACGCAGGCAGAAGAACAATATCAAATAACAAGAGCAACTAAGCAACTCTTGCTATTTGATATTTGCCATATGCTATCTAAAAAACTCTTGCCATTTGCTATTTGATATTTGTCATTTAAAAAAAGACCTCGTACCTTTAGCTCAGGTCGAGGCTGGGAGAAGAGTTGTCTTTGCCTTGCGCATCAGCTTTGTCGCCGTCAGCTTTGTCGCCGTCCGACTTTACTCGGTCGTAGATTGAGATGCTGTCGGGGCGCAGAAAGTGCGGTATGGTTTCCGGCACGGCGTCGCAGTTTCCATTTTTCAGACTGTAGATGGCCAAAAAGCCGCAGCCGCAGATGGAGCAGAAACAACCGATGAAACCGTCTTCCTTGGTTTTGCTCGTGCCCCAAGCCATGAACGGCAATTCGTCCGTTCCGCAGTTTACGCAGAGCCGTCCGTCGGCATCTGATTCGAAATTGCCGTTCCCGCCCGCTGAACGCCTGAACTCGTCGTCGTCAGCGATCTCCGTGCAACGATAGCCTGCGAGTTTCATCTGCTCTATCGGTTCCATATCGCGCACGTCAACCGGCTTTGGCTCTTCGAACGGCGGAAGAGAAATAGCGAGGTCGGGGAGTTTTGGAGTGATCTCGGAACTCTTTCCGGGTGTTTTGTCCGGTTTTTCTGATGTGCCGCCCGAGTCGTCACTGTCGATTGAGCGTGCGATCCGCCTGATGACAAAGTACGCAGCTGCCAGAATCAAGATTGCGAGTGCGATCATGAGATAAACGTTGTTCATGAGTCCTCCTTTCGGACGCTCGGAATTTAGCAGAAAAACGGCAGAAAGGTCAATCCCGCTTCAGGACTCACTTGCTTAAAACAAAACCCGCCAATTGGCGGGTTTGATGTTTGGAAGCGGCTACTTATCTTCGGGTACAGACTCCCACACATTGTGGAAATAAGCCGCAGCCTGATCATCTTGTTCTTTCGTTGCATCTTTCGTCACAATTTTTGTTTCCTCAAACCTCTCGGGATGCGCTTCTTTAACATGCTTCCAGCACATGGCTGACATTTCCTTTTCCGTCGCAGCCGTCATTTTAAAGTCGCACGGCCCGCCGAATTGCGCACAAGTGAGCGTTTTCATATGGGCATTTGGTTAATGAATTAGCGATGTGATGTCTATAAGATTAAGTTAAGCATATTGAGAGATGGAGTCAATAACGGTTTATCCGTCATTCTTGCTTTAAATACAACAATTTGGTATTCTTCAGGCGCTTCAGCCATACGTACGGAGAGGTACCCAAGAGGCTGAAGGGGGGAGATTGCTAATCTCCTAGGGGGTCTTAAAGCCCCGCGAGGGTTCGAATCCCTCTCTCTCCGCCATGCACCGTATGGTGCATGGCTCCGCCATCAGTTGACGGGGCCGTGCACCTTACGGTGTTTTTTTACCCCACCTCCACAAACTCCATCTTCATCTGGCTGGATTTTTGGAACATGTGCATTTTGTCCATGGCCGAAGAGGCGAGCGCGGCAAAGGCTTCGTAAAAATCCAATTCCTGCGTTGTGATAAATTTTTTCTTGGCAAACTCAAAATGAATGCAGCCTTTAAGCTGGCTTTTGGAAGTCAACGGCAAAAATAAGTTGTAGCGTTCCGCGCTCATGCCGTAAAAACCCGGCATTTGGTCTGCGGTAAAAGCTCCTTGAACGCGCGTCTTGTTTTTGACGAGCGGAGTAAGAGGTGTACAGCCCGTGGCGTCAATGGAGGATTTATTTTTCATAGAAACAGAATAGCCCGCTGAATGCAGCAAATTCAAAGAGTTGTCATGTCGTCTGTATTCATAAAATGAAACCGTTTTTGCCTGCGATAGTTTTAACGCTGATCTGACGATATACTGCGTGATCTCGTTCGTTTCTTTGTAGCCGTTCATCTTGTTCATGTCGAGCAAGATCGAGACTTTGCGGTTGATGACGCCCAGATGCTTGTAGGAATCAAAAAGCCGCTCTTCCATCAAGCGCCTTTCCGTGACGTCCACAAAACACAGCAAAACTCCGGCGGGTTTTCCATTCTCGTCGTTTACGCGTTGCACTGACCAATCCCAATAAGTGATGCCGCGTTCGGGATTGAGTTTGTAAATAAAGGGTTTTGAATAACCGACATAGGGGATTCCGGTTTTTAAAACGCTTGCCAATATCTCTTGGTTGCCGTGGTCCGGAAAAAGATCGGAATGTTTTTTGCCGACATAAAAATCCGGTTCATGTTTGTCTTTTTCCGCATACGCCCGGTTGACGCGGATAAAATTCAGATTCTTGTCCAAATATGCCAGCGAGATGTTCATGGTGCCGAAAAATTTTTCCAGCAGTTCGTTGTTTTTGCCAAGCTCGGTTTCCACGGATATCTCTTTTATGCTGGCCGCTATGGTCTCCGAGACCTGCTCTAAAAATCGGATTTTTTCTTCGTTGATTTTATTTTTTGTTTTGTCGGCAACGTGTATAACGCCAAAAATTCGGTTGTTGAATTTTAACGGGATAGTTGCCTGCGAGCCGAATTCCCGCAAAAGATGCTCATCGCTAAAAATCTTCCTCCACTGTTTTGGAGAAAAACCGACGTTGCATTCAAGTTCGGCATGTCTATCGTATAACCGTATTCCCGCATATTTGCAGTCGCTCCATGTTTTTAATTGTTCCGCGATTGCGCGTATGTAACTGTCCAGCCTTAGGTTTTTATTGTGCAGTTTAAAAAGCCAATCATTTGCTCTAAGCAATCTTTCGTCGCGCTTGCGGTCCGTTATGTCGCTTATGATTCCGAGTATGGCCGGGGAGTTATTATACTCTACCAAGGAGCCGCGAAAAGCTGCGGTCAAGATCCTGCCGTCCGCGCGTAAGACTTTAAGTTCGCAATTTGAATCTCTGCCTTCTTTAAAAACAGAAGCCAGTCGTTTTTTAATGTCGGCTCTTGTATCCTTTGGCACAAAATCCAGCACATCCCTGCCGATCAAATCTTTTGAATAGGCGAGGCCGAATAATTTTGCGCAGGCGCGGTTTACATTGGCGATCTTTTTTTCGGTAATAACAACATGCGGTTCAGGCGAGAACATAAAAAGTTTCATGCCCGCATCGCCTTGGTTTGCGGCCAGCGTAACGCGGCGTGCGTTAGGAGATTTGGCTTTCATACGCGTTTGTAAAATTTATGGCAAGCCTTGCCGTATTGAATCTTGTCATGCATGTTCTGCGTGCGAATTTGGATTTCCGTCGGGTGTCCTTTGTGGATGATCGTAAGATGGATAGAGCGGTAGCCGTTTTCTTTTGGGATTGCAATGTAATCTTTGATGCGTCCTGAAAGTGCGGGAAAACTTTTTAGTATGACGCCCATTGCCCTATAGCAATCCTCGGTATTTTTTGTGATGATGCGTATGCCGATTGTATCCAGCACTTGTGAAAAAAGAATATTTTTTTTGATGATTTTTTGATGAATGCTGTATATCGTTTTTAATCGTGAGGAAATATCCGCGTCAATCCCGTTTTGATACAGCAGGCGGTTGAAGTGTTCAGCGAATTTGTTTTGACTGGCAAGATATTGTCTTCGCGTGTATTTAAGCAGCGATTTGTAATGGCCGAATGTCTTGGGCTCCATGAGCTCAAAGAGAGGATCTTCCAATTTTGTTTTAAGCTCGTTTACATCAAGCTTGTTCAGCAGTTTGGACGAATAAAACGCCCTCTTTTTACTCATCCATTTTTTTGCTTCGGCGCAGTTTTTCTTTTTTAATATTGCTTCGCAATTAAGAAGATAAAAAATTATTATGTTTTGCAATCGTTTAAAATTTACGAATACGCTTTCATCTATGTCCTGCAAACGGTCTAAGCCGGTAAGAATTGATTTGACCTTTGTGTCTTTTATCGGCGCGGTTTCCGTATGGCCAAAGGGATCGTAGATCAAAGACGCGGACAAAAGAGCGCTGTCTTCTGAGTATAATTTTAATTTTTCGCGTACCTCCTTGTTTATTTCTGCTTTGTGGCGAATGCGCGCTTGCACGACTCTGCTAGAGGTTTTAATTGCCGGCATATTCTGGATAACATTATCAAACGCGTATTTTACATAGCGTCAGTATTTTGCACGGTTGTATCTTCTAAATGGTGACCCTAACCGTACAATCCGTCAAGTGGACGAATATGTTGGCTAGAATCCCGTTTGATAAATTCTCGCGGCTTTGCCTTTCGCCCAGAATGGACGCTTGACCATTACCAAACGTCTGTCATGCAAAAAGAACTGCTTATATGCGCGTAAAATATCCAAATGCATGCGCCATCTCTGGATTGTTCCGTGTAATATTCCGTGTTTGCTTTCTTTGACCGTCTGATCCAATCCAGGGAAAACCCGATATTTTATGCTTGAACAAAAATACGAAGCAAAGACGTTCAGTCCGGCTTCGATCCTATAACCTTGCTTGTAATAATCCGGAAGCTTGCGCCACAATGATTTTGTGAGCGCACGTTGCCCTTCCAAAATAGGAATATATTTATTTATGCGATGAAGAGAATATAGCGTCCTCGGACGCAGAGCAATCGACATTTCCGTCTGCCGCATCAAAACCGGCATAACCGTTTCTGTCACGATTTTTTCGCTCAATCCTTTCAGATCCGCATCGCAAAAAAATATGCATTGGTTTTTTGCATGTTTAACGCCTATATCCATCGCTTTGCCCTTGCCTTTATTTTTAGCGAGCCTGATGTATTCAACCTGATAGCGCGAAACGACTTTATTTGTTTTATCGCGCGAACCGTCGTCAACGACGATTATTTGATCAAAACATTTGCAATCGATTAATACGTCTAAAATGACGCCAATGCGCTTGGCTTCGTTATAAGCCGGCACGATGGCCGTCGCAAACAAAGCGGACATATATCGCTTGCATCAAGTCGTGCATAATTAACATTTGGCATCTATTTTAACCTTATTACCCATCTGTTATAAAAGCAAGCAAAAAAAAGAGCCTCCGAGAGCGTCGGCGGCGTGGGATCAGTCTGCTCTGAACAGGAGATAAAGTGCGGTTCCCATGTCCTGCACTTCGATGGGTTTTGGCAGTGTGCCGTTAAAACCCTTGAGGATGTAATCGGCGGCATTTTCGCGGAACATATTCCCGCTTGTTGCGATGGCGAGAATGTGCGGATCGGTGCAACGCAGCTCGTGCAATACATCCGTGCCGCTCATCTGGTCCGGTATGAACTCGTCGAGAATCACCGCGTCGAAACGCTCTCCGTTTTCGTAAGCTTCGCGGAAGACGCGAACAGCTTCTATGCTGTTAGTTACGATCACGGGGTTGTATCCCAGGCATTCGATGTAGGCTTGGTAGATCGAGATAAGCATGTCCTCGTCGTCCAGTATCAGAATAGTCTTTTTGCCATTGTTCATTGCCTAGCTCCCTCCCCGATGAATGTACGAGATGCATAGGTTTTTAGATCTCGTGCACAAGAATGTCAAATAAAAAAAATCTGAGAGTTTCGGATCAGGCCTGCGGCCATAGTTCGTGGCCGATGAGATTGCAAAGTTCGGCTGTGCCTGCGAGCAGCGTTAATTGCTGCAGAGCGGTGTCGACGTTGTGCGGCGAGAGTTCGAGCGAAATGCGCGGGCTGTTGCCGCAAGTACTCAATGAACATTCATGTATGGCTGGGACGGAGAGATACAGGCTTTCCGGCCCCAAGAGTTCCGCACTGCACGTGCCTGCGATGCGTCTGCTTCTGCCCATGCGCCCGTGAGCCGCCTCCATGACCGCGGAAACTTTTTCAAGATGCAGCGTGTGCTGAACGGATAAATGCGTCCATTGAGAGGCTGCGGGGGACAGGCTCAGGAAAATCGGAAATTCCCGCGGTTCTGTTTTGATGTCCATCTCCAGCACGGCAACCTGAAGGTTCTTGAGGCCGCCCAGTTCGCTTGCCATATTCAGCATCTTGAACAAAAGACACATTGTTGCCGCGGTTGCCAATCCGGCCGCAGAGCCTTTTATCAGCGCGTTGCCGTCTGCACCTTCAGGAAAGATGACGGGCAGGCGACAGCGCCACACGTGGCCGTCTTCGTGTTTCTGGCCGGTGCACGAGGATCCAAAACCCCACGCGCCAAGTTGGGAGTTGTTAAACTCGGGCGTGTCGGCGATTCCGTCGAACCATCTTTTTAGAACCGGCTTCTCGTCGACCAATGAACGGACGAAGTGAGCAGTCTCGGATGAAGCGATTACGCAAACGGAGCAATCTGAAGCGTCAAAAAGTACTCTGTACCACGCGATGACGTTTTTATCTAAACTGAACATGGTGCCCCCCCTTTGTTGACTAACAAAATTCAGTGTAGTCCTAACCAAAAATTTAGTCCAGTTAGTTTTTATGTCGGGCGCGGTGAGGTTTTATTGGTATCTGCGACAAGGATAAAACCTTGCCGGGTTGATGCCGCACTAAAAACAGATAGACGATCCAAGTCAAAAATATCGGGGTTGCACCGATGACAATTGTCCAAGTCGAACCGACGAATCCATATAAAAGTCCGGCTGCTATCGGACCTATCGCCCAGCCCAGATCTTGAAAAAGATAAATGACTCCGGAAATTTTTCCGTCATTCGCATGATTTTTATCCAGTGCATGCAACCATGACCAGAGCGATATTTCCGACATTTCATCACCGGTCGTCGCGACGAATCCCAAAAGCAAAAACAACCATCCGAAATTAAAGCCCAAAAGCATTCCGGAAACGGAAAAAAGTAAAAGTCCGCAAAATACTAAAAGACGTTTGTTGAATTTGTCCGCCAAGTTTCCCAGCATGAAACCGAGAACGACAATTGCGAAATCAAAAATACCCAGGCCAATGCCCAACATCCCGGCGTTAATTTGATGTGCGATTACGAGGGGCACGACAAACCAAATGACCGAGTAAAAAATCGAACCGGTCAGATTGGTCAGCAACAACATGCCGCTCGCCGGATTGAGTTTTGAAATCGTTGCAAGCAAAGTCGGTAAATAGTTTCTGCGTATAAAATGATGATGCGATGGGTGTTTGATCTCCGCATGAACAGAATTAACGTCCTTTGGACTAAAGACGAGCGCCAACAAGGCCAGTAAAAGCGGTATGAAAATTATCCAGCCAATTTGTAGCGGCGCTAGCAAAATCACAAACGGTAACAAGGCGCTTGAACATACGACGCCAAGCGATCCAAAGATATCGCGCATCGAGATCATTCTGCCGGAGTTTTTCTTGTCCGCATGCGAAAGAATGTAAGCGCTCACGCCCGGGCCAAAAAACAACCAGCCGAACGTGCTCATCAACAAACTGATCAAAAACGTCACCTCCGTCAAACCAAACATGTAGCTGACGGCTGCAAATAAAAAAATGAAAGTCGTAAGCTTCAATAAACGTCGGTAGCCAAAACGATCCAATAAAAATCCCGCCGGCACATCCAGCACGAGTTGGATCAAAGATCCGCCGCCCATTAAAAGACCGACAAGCCAAAGCGGCATTAACCTTTCGCCGAGAGGGGAGATGAGCGAGTAATGCAACCCGCCGCTTAATTTAAAGAAAACAAGAAAAATCCAAAAAGGCAAAAATTTCCACAAAACATTCTTTGTTTTTTTCATAACATGCGAATATTTTAGCATGCGCGGTATGGCGGCGCCACGTGAGCCGTAAAAATAAAAGCCGTGCTTTTATTCACGGCTTTTACGTGGTGCGACCGAGACGATTTGAACGTCTGACCTCCTCCTTCGCAGGGAGGCGCTCTATCCAGCTGAGCTACGGCCGCAAAAACAATTATGAATTAAAAATTATGAATTATGAATTACAAGCACAATCATTCTTAATTCTTAATTCTTAATTTCCTTTTATATCCTAAGCAGTCGGCCTACAATATCAGAGAAATGCTCATCGCGCAAGACCAAGTTCTCGGGGAGATATTTGAGCAAATGCTCGCGGATGGCAATTGGGTCCTCGTCTTGCAAAAAGACCTTTAACCTGGGTTTTGGGCTGAATTTGCGCTCAATATAGAGGACTTTTGTAAAAGGGGGATGATAGATGATGGAAAAGTTAAAAAGCTTGTCAAAAGGCACAAACTGGCCGTCCACGACCACTCCATTCTGCCCGATCTGAATCAGAATGCTCTTGGGTTCGTCATTGCCCGCCAAAATCAAGACAACCGCGCTGATTAGCATAATCAAACCAAACAAAAAATTACCCGACCAGATGCCGTAAACAACGCAAGCCAGCGTCACCAAACTGACAATCAAATACCAGTTGGGAGTCCTCGGATGATGCTCATGCTCCGGCGTTTCCCACACAAAAAGATCCTGCGCTTCGGCCAGCTGTCTTAGAGTCTCGGGCGTGTAGGCCATATTGGGGTATTATAACACACTTGACGTTTGTAAACATGGCACGTTTTTGTGGTGCGTTGATGTGCGGCATGCTAAACTGTTTTCATTATGAATGAAAAAATACCCCCATTTCAACCACCGGTGGAAAAAAGTGAACCCGAGAAACAAGAGCTTACGGCCGAGCAAACAGCTCAAGATGCAATAGCGTTAGAAGGTTGCCCCCAGATCACAGCCGAGCAAAAGGCGGAAGCTGCGAAACAGTTAGAAGATTATCCCGAAGCTATAGTTGCGCCGGAGGATCGGCAGGAATCCGGACCGGAGATTGCAGAGTTTGAAACTTTGGTAACCGCTTTCGAAGCGGAACATTCAATCGAGGCACTGATGGCGATCGTTGACCTCACGCCGACCGAGGCCGCCGTCCATCCGATAAGACAACCTGCAAGGTTGGCGCTCATCCCCATTGTTGCTAAGTTGAATGAAATAGAGAAGTCATCAAATATCAGCGCGGCAGAATTTGAAAAACTGAAAGCGCAATATAAGCGCCTATTAAGAGCCGTTGGAATGATCAATAAAAATAAAGTCGATCATAACAGATAGACATTAGTTGAATTAATAGAATTCTTAAAAAGCAAAACGCTCAGCAAAAGCTGAGCGTTTTACGTGGCGGAGAGGGCGGGATTCGAACTCGCGGTGACCTTGCGGCCACGCCGGATTTCAAGTCCGGTGCATTAGACCACTCTGCCACCTCTCCTAACATTAATTCAAAGAGCAAAAAGCAAAATTCAAAATGTTGGTGGCCTTCGGCATTATAATATATTGAACATCCCAAAGGGATACCTACATTTTGCTTTTTGAATTTTGAATCTTGAATTATCCGCCAGTTTAGCCTAAAAGCCTGCGGTTGTCGAGGGGTGTCAGTGAGAATCCTCCTCAAACAGTCCCTTTATATCATCCCAAGTAAGCGCGCCTAACGCCTCGCCGTTTTCGGCCATCAGGGCTTCGAAGAGTTTGCGTTTGCGGTCTTGCAGGGCGAGGACGCGCTCTTCGATTGTGCCTTTGGTGATTAATTTGTATACGTTGACGGTTTTTCGTTGGCCGATGCGGTGCGCGCGGTCTGCGGCTTGGTTTTCGGCCATTGGGTTCCACCACGGGTCAAACAGGATGACAGTGTCCGCTGCAGTCAGAGTCAAGCCCACGCCGCCGGCTTTGAGACTTAATAGAAAAACATGTGTGTTGGGATCTTCGTTGAAAATCTTTATTTGTTTTGCGCGATCGTTGGTTTTGCCTTCAATCGTGCAATGGCCGATTTTCTTTTCGTCCAAACTTGCTCGGATAATGTCCAACATGCTGGTAAACGCGCTGAACAAAAGAACTTTGTGTCCGCCCTCAATCGCCTCGTCGATAATTTCCATGGCAGTCGGCATTTTGCCGGATAGATCAGGATCGCGTTTGGCTTGTTTTAAAACCAGTGCAGGATGATTGCAGATTTGGCGCAGGCGCATCAAAGCGGTAAGAATCTCTATCTGCGAACGCTTGAATCCTTTGCGTTCGACGGCTGTAAAAACGTCGCGGCGCACGGCCTCCATTGTTTGTGTGTAAAGCACCAACTGCTCGGGAGTAAGCGCGCAGGTGCGAATTTGTTCGATTTTAGGCGGCAGGTCTTTAAGCTCTGAAGTTTTTGTTCTGCGCAAAATAAATGGTTGTATTTTTGCGCGCAAGGAATCAATCGCCTCGTTGTTTTGATTTTCTTGGATCGGGCGCTGATAGCGCGTACGGAAAGTTTTTTTATCGCTTAAAAAACCGGGCATTAAAAAATCAAATATGGACCACAGCTCGTGCACGCCGTTTTCAAACGGCGTTCCGGTCAGCGCCAGGCGATATGCGGCGCTCACGCATTTAACGGCCTGCGCAGTTTCGCTTTCGCTGTTTTTGATATATTGAGCTTCGTCCAAAATGCAATATTTGAATTCGATTTTTTCACTTAGATAAGTTTTGATGTCGCGTAAAAGCAGGGGATAGGATGTAATGATGACGTCCGTGTCTTGCACTTTTCCGATGAGTGACGCGCGTTCCGCTGCCGTGCCCTGAACGGCCATGACGCGCAGTTGGGGAGTAAAGTTTTTCGCTTCGGCAATCCAAACGTCAATTAAAGTCTTAGGACAAATGACGATTGACGGGCGTTTAGGCTCGTCCGTTTTATTCGTCATGGACAAAAGAGTCAGCGCTTGCAAGGTTTTGCCAAGCCCCATGTCATCCGCGAGAATTCCGCCAAAGTGATACTTTTGTAAAAACACGCCCCACTCAACTCCGCGTTCTTGATACGGGCGCAAAACTGATTTCAAATCTTTAGGCAGCTTGACTTTTTCAACCGGTTTTCCTTCGTGCGCCTCATCCACAAAAGTTTTTACGTAACGGTCCATTGTCGTCAATCTGCTTGCCCCTATGTTTTCTATGAGATGCAGCATTTCCGGAACGCGAAAAAGTTTGGTGCGAAAAGCGCCGTCTTTTGTGGATGATGCGCCTTTTAAAAAATCCAACCAGGCGCTTACATCGCCCAGGTTTCCGAGATTGACGAACGAGCCGTCATCTCGTCTGATGTAAGATTTACCTTGTGCCACCATCTCTTCCAACTGTTGCAAACTGAATTTGAATTGCGCGCAGTGCCAATCCACTTCGAAATCCAAAAAATCAATTCCAGAAGACGAAGTTTTCCAATCGGTTTCCACGTCCTCCTCGTCGATGAACATCAAATGTTCGGCTGTAGGGTCGATCTGCACTTCGTATGCATTGGCCAAATCTTGAAAATTGTATTTAACGAATTTATAGATCACGTCTCCCTGCAATTCAAAAATTTGATTTCGACTCGGCTGAACATTGCAGGCGTGCCGCAAATTTTGTTCGCAAAACCATTCCGCATCCCAATCCCTATCGATATGAAAAACAACTTGTCGGCCGGTCGCTGTTTCTTCTCCGTCTTCAGCGTCTCTTGCAGGCGTTTCTTCCGATCCGACTATTACGGCATGCGGACCGTACAAAGCCTCCGGTTTGATGGATAAAGTGTCGGTTTTGCGATCGTATGCAATGGATATGCGGATGCTGTCCAGACGGTGCATACGCAAAATGGGTTTGTTCGTTCCGTTGCTTTGCGAATGATGATCAACACTACCATCCACGCCGGATTGCATTTGCGCCAAAGCGAGTTTGGATGCGAGTTGTTGAATGACTTTGTCCGTCACGTCCGCATGATTGGTTTTTAAAAATCGCGCAAGCAATGCCGTCATCTCCGGAGTCGGTTGAACGGTCGGCGTCGGTTCCGGCATGTGCTTGGCGTATTCCATAAAAGCAAATCCAACCGCAACCGCGTGTTTGCACATCCCGCCCCAATCGTAAGGGCAGGAGCACGACCAGACAATGACTGCGTTGCGGGCAGGATCAAGGTCGACCGATGTTCGATAACGCCTCGTTCCATGAACGGTCGCCATAACGCGCAACGCAGTTCCGCTTGTTGGATCTACTTCCAGTTGCCGAACTTTTCCCTCCTCAAAATACCGCTTTCCGCGGCTCAATCTCTCTTCATCGGCATGCGCGCGCAACGCAAGGGCGGTAAATGGCATGGTAAAGTAGCTTATCACAATGTTGATATATTTGATATCTTCGACATTTTTTGTTTCAAGTCCAATTAAAAAAATCAGGCCGAGTGGCCTGGGGCGTCGCTCGATAGGGTAGAGTCGACGGTCAAGAAAGGGCGAGCTTAAGGATTTTGGAGATAGCGAGGATGAGTGCGGCGGTGAAGATGAAGTGGGCTGCGATCCAACGGGCTTTCATGTGCACTCCTTGTTCAGTGGTTTGCACAAAAGAATAGCAGAACTTTTTGTCATCGTCCACTCGTTTGTAAAAGAAAACATCGGATTATTTTTATCATGTGCTCATTTGGAAAGAATGACTGAACTTGCAAAAAAATCACCCGCCTGAACAGTGGTGTTCAGGCGGGCTAGGTAACAGCCGCCGGGTTCAGCGCCAAGCTGCGCGGCGCGCCGGATGGACGACGCGCGGCGGCTGTGGCTGGTGCTCCGCAGGAATGGGAGCGATCACGCTGATGAGAGCAAGGCGGAAGCCGGGTTTTTGCGCCTTCGGCGGCTCGCTGACTACGTTGCAGTAGTACCAGCCCTCGGTGATTGATTCCACGCTCTGGATGTGGCGGTGGGAGACGCTGTAGACGACCGTGCCGGCATCGTCTCTCATGCGTACGCCCCAACTCTGGTGCTGCTCGCTCCAGCTTAAACGCAGCTTGAGCAGAAGGCCTTGCTGGGCGTCTTCCTCGCGGCGTTCGATCTCCTGTCGGCGCGCTTCCTCGACGGACGCGGCGACCAGTTCATCAACCTCGACTTTGCCGGCGGAGCGGAGGTTGTCCGTGTCCACCATAAGTCCGAAGCGCGGGCTGTAGTCGTCGGTGCATATCAGAGTGAAGGCCGTCTTGTAGTTGATCCGGATATGACCTATCTCGCGGGCGTTGGGACTTCGGCCGTGCTCCCAGGTTCCGCAACGCGGCAAGCAATCCTTGCCGGCGAACAGGTCCTTGATTGCTTGAGGCAAGTCCTTGTCGTACTGGCTCCAGTGCTTATCCTGGCAGTTGCAGGCGACCGGAGCCTGTCCGTAGACGAGCAGCTGCTCTAGGAAATCATCGCTGTATGTGACGACTGCGTCGCAGAGCGGACACTTGGACAAGTGCTTGGAAAGCACGCCACGCGCCGTCTCCAGCCAATCGTTTTCCACCATGCGGTCCCAGAGATGCTCGTACAGGATATCGAGATCCTGCAGCAGGGTCAGTGTCGCCGCAGCCAGCTCGTCGAACTTGGGGACCTCGGAGATGTAATCCTCGATGTCCCGACCGATGACGGCGTACCGACAATTGTCGAAACGTTGTCTCGCTTCCGGCAGGTAGTGTGAGAGCTGCCGGCAGACAAGCGATTTCTGCAGCTTGGAAGCTGATGAGAAGCTGCTCTCGCAGTACTTTTGCGCCTCACCTTGCGCGAGACGCTGGCGTTCCGCGACTTGCCTGTCGGCGAAGTACTTTTGGTGCTCGGCTTGCTTTGATTCGGCTTCTTCACGCGTCCCGCAGAACCGGTAGTACGCCGACCGCCACTCGAAGTGGAAGTAGGCGTACTTGAGCAGTCGCTCGTGGCAGTGCGGACAATCGCCATAGTGGCGTTCCAGGATGTCCGGGAAGGTCTGCTCCAGAACATCCTTCTGGAAATCAGGAAAGCGCGGCGTCTCGTGAAAGTCGGCATCCCAGATGGAAGCATGCAGCTTATCGCACACGTCGTCTTCCGTGCAGATGATCCAGCCTTGTACATTGAGTACGCGATAGACGGTGAACGGCGCGCCGTTCACCGGTGTGATGACTCTGGCATTGGGCGCTGGGATCAACTTTAGCCGCAACATTATGCGTACGTGGCGTGCGTCTCCCATGAGCCACGCTTGACCCTCAGAGCTTTCAACCCAGAGATCGCAGTTGGCCTGGCGCAACGCGGTCTCGCGGTCCAGATGCCAGATCCAGTGTGAGGTCGAGGCTGGAGAAAGGAATGGACCGGTGACGCCATAGAACATGGTCTTTACGCCATAGGCGTAGACAGGCTGCTCTTCGTCATCCAGGCCAATCTCTACGGTCTTGATGGGTTCGGTCGGCGTGGGCACGAAGTCTTCGCTTTTCGGTCCGGTATGAGAGTAGTAGAATCGTACCAACATGCTCTGCTTGTCCATGAAGCCCTCCTTGGGCGGTCTGTGAAGCCGAGATTTCGGCGGTTGTTAAGATAAGAAGAACGAATGCTGCAATTTAGCAAAAAAAGAGGATTTTGTCAATCCTTGGGAGCGTGCTATCTTATTGAAAGAAAGGGTTATTTTTACCCGAAATATGCTCGCCTGGCAGGATCCCGTCACTTACATCCACGGTCTTACCGCCCAGCAAAGGCGGGTTTTGAAAGCGCTCGAAGTCGAGTCTGTTGGTGATTTATTGTCGATCTTGCCGCGGCGCTACGATGATTATTCAAATTTGGTAAAGATTTCCGAGTTGCCGATCGGCGAGCCGGTGACGCTTAAAGTTAAAATCAAGACGCTCAATAAGATGCCGACTTTTAGGCGACGCATAGTCATCATTAGGGGAGTACTGGAAGATGAGACCGGTTCGATCTCCGTCACTTGGTTTAATCAGCCGTGGATGCTTGAACAATTAAAGTCCGGCGACGAGATTTATGTTTCCGGCGCGGCGCGCAGACATCCGCGATTTGGTTTGGGTTTTTCGAGTCCGCTTTGGGAGCCTGCGACTGCAGAAACTTTGGCGGCCGGCAACATTGCGCCGGTTTATCCGTTGATCGGGCAGGTAACGCAAAAAACTTTGCGCAAAATAATGAAAGCCGCTGTCGACGACTTGAACGTTGTGGAAGATGTGATGCCGCCAATAGTCGTCGAAGAGAAGAAACTGCCGAGCCTGCTCGAGGCTTTGCGTCTGGTCCATCGTCCATCCTCGCAAGAGGATGCGGAACGCGGCCGCCGCCGTTTTGTTTTTGATGAAGTTCTTTTCTATCAACTAGCTTTGCGGCTCGCTCGAAATCTCGCGGATCATGGAGGTGCGCCGCAAATAAAATTTGACGAAAAATTTGCAAAGAAGTTCGTCGCCGGTTTGCCGTTCGAACTGACCGCCGATCAAAAACGTGCAGCGTGGGCGACGTTTCAGGACATGACGCTCACGAGGCCTATGCGCCGTCTTGTGCAAGGCGACGTCGGTTCCGGTAAAACTGTCATAGCGGCTTTTTGTGCGGCAATGGTTTATCGCAGCGATCTTTCGACGGCGTTTATGGCGCCGACGGACATTTTGGCGAAACAACACGCTTTGACTTTGCAAAGATTTTTTAAGCCTTACAACATCCCAATCTTGCTCATCACTTCGTCAACGCGATATGTCGTCGAGGGCGGGGAGGGGGTCAAATTGACGATTAAAGAGGCAAAAGAGCGTTTGACCCGCGGAAGAATCGTGGCAGTTGGAACTCACGCGCTTTTGGAACGCGAGCAATGCCCGTCCGATCTTGCGCTCGCGATAGTCGACGAACAGCATCGTTTTGGAGTTGCGCAACGCGAGGCGCTGACTGTTCTTGAGCGTCCGGACGCAGTAGTACCTCATCTGCTTTCGATGACGGCGACTCCGATTCCGCGTTCGCTGGCGTTGACGCTGATGGGGGATTTGGAAGTTTCTGTCATCCACACAAAACCCGCAGGACGTTTGCCGATCGTGACAAAAACATTGGTCGGCGAAGCCGGACGCGAACTGGCGTATCGCGCCATGAAAGATGCGATCAAGCGCGGTGAGCAAGCATTCATCGTCTGTCCGCTTATCGATCCGTCCGACAAGTTGGGTTCCAAAAGCGTTGAAGAGGAACTGCGGCGTTTACGCATTGGACCGCTTAAAGACGTCAAACTTTTATCTCTGCATGGCAAGATGTCGGCCGCGGAAAAAGATCAGGCCATGAATGATTTTAAAGAAGGGAAGGCGGATGTTTTGATTGCGACGACTGTCGTGGAAGTCGGCGTCGATATTCCGAATGCAACGATCATGCTCATTGAAAGCGCGGAACGTTTCGGTCTCGCGCAGTTGCATCAACTGCGCGGACGCATCGGCAGGTCTGACAAGCGGTGCACGTGTTTTCTTGTCGCGACAGATGATGATGCAAATCTCTCGCGTTTAAAAGTCCTCGAGCGCTCGAACGATGGTTTTGTGATTGCGGAAGAAGATTTAAAAATTCGCGGCAGCGGAAATGTTTTGGGTTACGAACAAAGCGGCAGGGGAATATTCAAATACGCGCGTCCTGAAGATGTTGCAGTTATGGCGCAAGCGCGCGATGTCGCCTCTCAAATTTTGCAAGACGATCCGTTACTGCAAAGTAACGACAAGCTCCGCGAACGCGCAGAGTTTATAAGAAATACGGCGCATGGGGAGTGATGCCCCTCTATTCGACGCTCATTTTGATTATACTGCGCGCCACCTTTCCCCCGTCAGACGAGGGAAAGGAGTTAATGAGTTATTCTGTAGAGACGCAAAATCTTGCGTCTAACTAATTAACTTAATAACCGCCTTTCCCCTGTTCGACGGGGGAAAGGCTCCCCCACAATATTATCAAAGTGAGGGCGTGGATAGAGGGGGATTCGGCCGGCCGGCGCTCACAGAGCCTCTCTCACCGTCTTGCACTGTACGACTTCTATTCCGCTGATTGTTGCGGTTTTGATTGATGGACAAATGACCGTCGTGAATCCCATTTTGATTATTTCTTTTATTCTCAGCTCCGGCAGCGCAACCGGTCTAAGCTCGCCGGTGAGTCCGATCTCGCCGAAGTATGCCGTCTTTGCGTCGAGAGGTTTATTTTTGACGGCGCTGGCAATCGCCGCAGCCAAAGCCAGATCAGCCCCCGGATCACGCACGGAAAGTCCTCCGGCGACATTTGCGTAAACATCTTTGTCGTAGACTGATACGCCGGCGTGTCTCGTTAAAACTGCGAGCATCATGTTGAGTCTCGCCGCGTCGAATCCTGTCGACTTTCTAACTGGTGCGCTGTAGCCTGCGGCTGTCACGAGCGCTTGAAGTTCAACCAGTAGAGGTCGACGCCCTTCCAGCACGCAACCGACCGCAGAGCCGGGAACTGCAGTATGCGTGTCCAAAAGCGCCAGCGATGGATTTGTGATGATATGCAAGCCGTCTTCGCGCATGTCGAAAAGCGCCGTTTCGTCTGTCGAACCAAAACGATGTTTGATAACTCGCAAAACTCTAAAGCGATGCAGTTTGTCTCCTTCGAGAGAAAGGACGGTGTCTACAACATGCTCAAGAACTCGCGGACCCGCGATCTCACCGTCCTTCGTTACTTGTCCGACAAGAATGACGGGAACGCCTGTTTTTTTTGCAGTTTGCGTCAATAACGCAGCGCAAGCTTTAACCTGCGAAACGCTTCCCGCTTCGCCCGAGGCTTGCTCGGTAGTCAAGCTTTGTATCGAGTCGATAATCGCAAGGTCGGGTTTTTCAGCATCCAGCGTTGCGGCGATTACATCCGCGCGGGTGTCATCAAGATAAGACAAGCCTGACGGAGTATTTATAGACAAGCGTGAAAGTCGAATATTAATTTGCGTCGGAGATTCTTCGCCAGTCACATAAATCACTTTTTTATCTTTAGAGGTCATCGCGACTGCGACCTGTGAGAGGAGAGTTGACTTTCCCATACCTGGCTCACCGGCAATAAGCGTCGCTGAACCCGGAACAAGTCCGCCACCCAAAACTTCGTCCAAGGCTTCAAAGCCAGACGATAGACGATAAACGGTAGACGATAGTTTACCGACTTCTGTAAAAGATTTGATTTTACCGGGTGCGGTCTTTAGTCCTTCGTCTTTAGTCGTTCGTCCTTCGTCAGCCACGACCGGCTCCTTCCCGATCGACCCCCAAGCTCCACAACTTAAACAACGCCCGGACCATTTTGGCGATTGGGCGTCGCAGTTAGAGCAAACGTAAACGGCGGTTATTTTGGACATTGCGCCTATTGTGTCGCAGGGGAGGGGATTTGTGAAGCGGAGTTACTTGGCGGAACAATGATATTTCGCATCAAATCTAGCGTAGGACGCTATGGCGTATCTGACATGTGAGACTGTCCAAATCGTAAAACATTGATTTCCGGTCGTTGCGCATTTGCCGTGGATGACTCCGTTAGATTCGATTTTGTAGCCCTTGGTTGGGGCGTTGATTTTTGATTCATCCACAGGCGAGCAGTTGTGATTGTCTTGCGGGCAGCCGGCACCTCCGGCTGCTGCTACGGGCAAGCAGGCGGCAATAATCGCCGCGTCCGCTCCCATGGATACCGCTTGAGCAAGCGTTAGATTTTTTTGCGGTATGCATCCATTTGCCAATCGCCATCTTTGAATGTTTGCCGCGCCGATGCCTGCATTGGCCACCGAATCTATGGTGGCGGTTTTTAGTTCAAGGCCAGCCAAGTATCCATCCATTTGTGAGTTGTTGATCAGCAGTTCGGCTTTGATTGGCATGCTTTCATAATTAATACTCGACCCGGCAGAAACGGGCAGGTCGGTACCGATATCCGGCCACTGGCCGGGGAAAGCCGCGCGTAATTTCTTATCAAATGATTGGCCGTCCCTGACAACCCTTGACCATCCGCTGCATGCGCCAAACATGAATGACTTTTCTTTTTGATTATTTGGCCAACCGTTCCATATCTGCCGTAATCCCGTTTCGTGCTCGCAGAACGCCAGAACATTGCAGGGGTCGGCACCCGCCATTCTTGCACCTTCGGCGATAGCTTCTTCACTGCTCTTGGGTCCGGTACCCGGTGCTGCATCGTACATGGGTTCTGTGCGAACGGAAAAGAGATCAGAATTGATGATCGTTAAATGCAGCGCGTTCATGCTTGCGGCATTCGGATTTACATTCGATAAGATGACTACCGCGCCCAAGGTGATGACTAAGCCGATGATTGCGTCGGTTAAAATCTTTTTGCCTTCGCGGACTTTTGCGCCTGTGCCGGAGATGATGTAAAGAAAACCTCCGTACATGATCATAATGGCCGTGGCGATCAAGCTGATGCCGATCAAAAGTTTTTGAAAGGCCTGAACATATTGCGCAAAAATCGGCACGATGATTTCGTTCTCGTCTCTGTAAGGTGCAAAAAAAGTCAATCCGGGAATGTCGATGTTAAGTTTAACGTCCAAAGTCTTTACGGCGTCGCTCGTCGCAATCGTCCCACGTCCCGCGTCTTGGGAAGTGGGGGAATAGCCGGGAACAGTCGTCAGCTTAAAAGATGCGACGTCAGACGGTTCGTTCAAACATTTGCCGGCAGGAACTTTTTTGCACGGATTGGCGCTTGTGTCCGCGCTGCATGAAGCGTTTTTGAGATCCGCATTTGTCATGTTTTGCAGACTGTCGCAAGATGTGTTGACATCTTTTAAGCAGAACTGTCCGTTTTTGACTTGCGGATGGGTGCAGATGCAGCAGGATGTTGCCGCCAGAGCGGAACCGGCATAAAAAAATAATATCGACGTCAACAGTGCAATGGACGCGGATCGGGATGTGGATTTACGCCGCAGAATTTTCATGATTTACAAACGAAGATATGTTTGCGCCGCTTGGATGATCGAGGTGCTGGACGCACTTTGCGAGGGGAAGACATGCGTGCCGACAAATACGAAAGGCGCGGTATCTATTCCGTCTCCGCGCGCGGTTTGAACTTTTGTTCTCACATAATCGCGGATGTTCTTGTCTTTTCTGCAGGCGTACAACATTCCGTCTTTGTCAGTCAGTTGATCCGTCAGCGACTCAACGTCGCTCATGCCGACTTTGGGCATGTTGATCATCAGGGTATGAGCAATCCATTTGTCGTCCATCAAGCGTGAGCATTCGGAAAATACAGCCGCTTCGAAAGAGGCATTTCCGTCTTTATCTGTTGCAGGAAGATATTGCCATATCAGGCGGATCTTGCCTTTACTTGTCCTTACCCAAGTATCGATATCTCGTGCCAAGATGTTTGATTTCGGATCCGTGTAATCGCCGTAAAACACAATGCTGGCAGTGGATGTCATGGATCCGTAAATCAATGCATCGGTCTGCAAAAACGCCGGCGGTTTGATTTGGCCGTAAGGTACTTTTTTGGGAGTAATCTCGTTCATCATCGAGGCAGGCGGGGCGCCGCTTAAAAAAAAGTCAGTGCGGGTTTTGTACCAGCTCCAACCCATTGATCCGACCAGCACCAACCCGGCAATAGTGATGATTGCCGCAGCGAGAGTATTCTTAGAAAGTAGTTTCATATTTTTTTGTCATTGCGAGCGAAGTCAGTCACCTCCCTTTGTCATCTCGAGCGAAGTCATACGGAGTCGAGAGATCTGGCTCGTGCTTAAAACAAGAGTAGCTTTCGTTGTTAGTTAAGGGATTTCTCCACTCCGCATACGCTACGGTCGAAATGACAGGTGGGGAATGACAGATGGGGCGTCAGTAGTTCAGATTATAGCTGTAAAGTTTTCCCGTCACTGAATCCGTAAAGATTAACTTGGTTTTATCCTGACTCAACATTGGCTGGCTGACAGGATGGTTTTGATCAGGAGTGTTTATCTTTTTGGACATGGCGGTTTTTAAATTGATGTAGTAAATATTGTCCGGTACTTCCGCGAATTTATTTTTGTCATAACCCGCGCCCGCAGGCAAATCTACCGGCACAGCGCAAAATATTTCGTCATCAGAACTCCAGACGCATTTGTCGGCCCAAGTCATCAAATTTAATTTCTGTCGATTTTTACCAATATCTTGTCCGACGGAATCTACCGCCCAAAGCATCGGTTTGTTGCTGTCGTTCGGATGATAGACACTGTACAACAGTCGTTTGCCGGTTGCTGACCAATTCGGCATAAAGCCGCTGCCTTGGACTGTAAGTGCGTTGTAGCTTTCATGATTTTTGCCAAGCAAATAAATCTGCTCCGCGTTATCAGGTTGTGGCGCTCCGGTGCGGGCAAAGGCAACGACTTGATTGTTTGTCGACCAACTTGGAATAATCAAATCAGAGTTTGCGCCCATGTGATAGATGGCAGTCGCATTGTTTCCATCCGGATCGCTGGTTATTAAGAAGCGATTGCCCTCGTCCAAGCCAACGCTCTTAGCAATAACTTGATCGTCTTTCGGAGCAAACTGAAAATCCGTCCAATGGCTTGGCAGAGTGACTTGCCGGGAATCCGCGAAACTGTAGTAAATATTGTTGCCGTCAGGAAACTCCAAGATGGCTTCGTCCGCGGCGTTGCCCCAGTCTATACTTTGCACGTTAAAAAATTGTTTGTCCGAAAGCAGAGTCAGTGTTCCGTCGTCATTGATTTTATAAAAACGTCCATCTTCCGGATTGTAATATCTGGTGGAACCGTCCCGTGCTGGGCTGACGGCTTGTGTCACTGAATCGCGCAGCAATGTGACGTCTGTCGGACCCGAAGTTGAGCCCGTGGTTTCCGAAGTCCCGTTTACCGGCAATCCAGTCGAACCTTCCGTTGTGCCCGGAGTTACTTCTCCGCGCGGTCCGGATTGACCCAGCGTTCCGCTATAATCAGGCGGATTTTGCTCGGCTATCGGAGCGGGGGAGGCGGGCTTAAAAAAGAAATAGTACAGCGCATAACCGGTGCCGATTGAAAAGACGATAAAAAAGGCGATAAAAAGTATGCGTTTTGTTTTTTCTGTCAAAGTAATCATAGCCGTATTATATAACGAACGCCGTTAATCTCAAAATGTTTTAATGTCCGAAAATTTTATTAAATACAATCGAAAGCGTAATGCCCCAATGTGCTTGTGCGTAAACGATCAATGTGATGATAACCAAAGGGATCATGCTGGCAGCCAGGCATGAGATGGAAAGTACAATATCCGCAAAGATTACGACTCCGTCTTTTACATTTGAAATAGTTTTATCCAGACTGGTCGAACCGGGAGAGGGTTTTTTTTCAAGACCGGGAATTCTACTGTCGGCAACATGCTTGTTAATAATATCGAGGTTCCACTCCGCAAGAAGCGTTACTAACGTTACCCACGAACCTGATGCTGCCATTTGTGCCGCATCGATAAGATTTTTAAAAGATTGTTTGCCGCGCTTAAGCGATTCGAAGGCGTTTTTAGCTTGTTCAAGCTGGTTTATTTGATTCTGTTGATTTTGAGCCTGCATTTGTTTTGCTCGCATAAATAATGCGCTCGCCAAGTCACTTCCTGTTCCGGTCTTTGTGTTCGCCGCGGCGGAAACTACTCCGCTTGCGGATTTTGCGGGTTGAGCAACTCTTTGGACGGACGAGCCTTCGGGTCCGGAAACTGCTTTGCTTGCTTTAGCTGCCATGCCCGGCTCGCCGGTCAACTGTTCTGAAGCGAATGAGGATTGGCGTTGCGCTGACTGAAAATTCTTAAGACGCTCAAGCTCGCTCTCCGGTCTGCCTCCGCCTTGGGTCTCCAGTTCTTCCGTCGGTTCGATTACCATCGAGCCGGGAGAACGATCCTGAGTTTGCCCAAAGGTCGAGCCGCGTTGCGTAAGCGGATCGTATATCTGCTCGGTTTGCATTGATGCAGCCGGGGATGATGAGCGATTCTCGTCAAGCTCTGATTCAAGTCCTCCGGAACTCAACCCAAGACCTTCTTTCGGTCCCGTGCCTCCCTGCTCTCGTCTTGCTTCTGACTGCGCTGCATTCAAATTCATTGCGCGTCCCATCTCCAACCCGCGGCCTATGGGTGGTCGTATTTCTTGCGGACCGAGGCGAGAACCGCGTCGATCGTCGCTCGTCCCACGTCCTCGATCTTTAGTCTTTTGTCTTTTGTCGGTTTGTCGCGCTGTTGGTTTAAGCCCGACCATGTCTTTTAACGCATTTCCGATGCCGCCGAAACCTTTTCCAAGCATCGCCTCTTTGGCGGATTGCAAGTTGTGCGAACTGGAAAGTGCGGACGGCTTGTTTCTCGATGAAGGCGTGTAAGCGGCATTGCTTTTTGATTTTTTTAAACTTTCAAGATTATGATAATTTTTTCTATCATAATTCGCCATGAACTGTCTGGATGGCGTTTTGAGATCTTGCAAAAAAAGTTTTTTTGGAATCGCGATGCCCGGCAATTCCGGAATCGTAAAAGTCTGGTCCGGTTTGTCTCTGATGGCAACGGCCGAATCGAACAACTTTTTTACTATTTCGCGGTTTTGTCTATATAAATTCTCGTTAATAGCCTCGACGCTCATTCCGCGATTTGCATCGTCGCTGTGTTGATAATTGGAAAGTAAACCTCCAAGCTCGCTGAAAGCTTGGTTGTGTCCTCTGGTTATCAATTCATTTTGGTTTTCCTCCGACATAATGTGCGAGCTTTACGGTATGGAACATGGAGCAATCAGATGTTATGTGTTCCATGTTCCATGCTATTTGAATTTGAGCCCTTTATTTGTTGTCATAATTGTAATTTTAGACTTTTTTTGTTTGGCGATCAGAAATTTTCCAAGTGGCGCGCTGACTTCGCGTTCAATCAAGCGGCGGATGGCGCGCGCGCCTTCTTCGGGTGGCAGGCTTTGTTTCATAAGCCAATCGCCGACAGAATCTGTGACTTCGCAAGCTACGCGTTGGGTGGATTCCAAGCGCTGCATTACGACCGCGAGCTCTTTTTCCAAGATACGCCTAAGATGCTCGTGACCCAATGCGTTGAAGATTATTATTCTATCTAAACGATTGATGAGCTCCGTCTTAAATCGTTGTTTGACTTCTTCGCTGATCAGAGGCTGCTGCTCAATGGTTTCGTGGCTAAAGCCCAGATGCTTTTTTTGCAATTGGTCAGATCCGACGTTTGAGGTCAAAACAATGTATGCGTTGCGAAAAGAGATTTGTCTGCCGGTCGCATCCGTAATATGTCCGTCCTCCAAAATTTGCAGCAAGGTTTGCTGAACGTCTTGATGCGCTTTTTCAATTTCATCAAAACAAACCACGCAATGCGGCTTTTTGCGGATTGCATCCGTCAATTTTGTGCTTTCGCGATAGCCCACGTAACCGGCGGGGGAGCCGATGAGCTTGGAAACGGTGTGAGGTTCGGAAAACTCCGACATATCCAATTTGATCAAAGCGTCTTCGCGGCCAAACAGCTCTTGCGCCAAAGCGCGTGCCAACTCTGTCTTGCCTGTGCCGGACGGGCCAACCAAAAGCACGGAAGCCCGCGGGCGTCTTGGGTCGTGCAGGCCGAGTTTTGCGCGGCGCACCACGTCCGCAATTTGTTCCACAGCATCTTTTTGTCCGATAACTCTTTGCGCCAGGCGCTCTTCCAAACCATTCAACTTTTCCCTTTCGGAAGATATGATTGTAGAAATCGGGACGTTTGCGATTCTGGCGACGACTGCGGCAACATCCTCCGGTCTGATGATCGGTTTGTTGTGCAGGCGCTGTTCGTTCAGTTCTTTGTCGAGAGCTTTTTTATCCAACTCCAGTTTGGCTGCGTCAGCCGAGGCTTGCTCCGCCTGTTCCAGTTCTTGGCGCTGCACGTATTGTTCGGCTTCTTCTTTTTTGGATCTGATGGCTGCATCAAAAACGGAAAGGCGTTCCATCTGCTCGCGCGATTGTCTTTTTGCGACAACCGAAGCGGCTGCTTCGTCCATCAAATCAACCGCTTTGTCCGGAAAGAGGCGATCGGTCATAAAACGCCCCGCAAGATCTACGGCGGCTCTTAAAGTTTGCGGATGAAATTTTACGTTGTGATGTTCCGCATAACGATTTTCCAAGCCTTTCAGCATTTCATAAGTCGCTTCCGCTGTCGGCTCTTCTATCATGATCGGCTGAAAACGGCGTTCAAGCGCAGCATCCGGCTCTATATGCTTTTTGTATTCAGTCCAAGTTGTTGCACCGACGCAGCGAATTTCGCCGCGCGCTAAAGCCGGCTTTAAAATATTTGCCGCGTCCAAAGATCCGGATGTGGAACCGGCGCCGACAATGTTGTGAATTTCATCTATAAATAAAATTGTTTTCGGATCTTGTTTCGCTTCGTCAACGATTTGTTTTAAGCGCGCTTCAAACTCACCGCGATACATCGTGCCTGCAACGGTGGATGCTAAATCGAGAGACAGGAGTCTGTGTCCGTACAAAGCATCCGGCACGTCGCCGTCCGCCAAGCGCTTGGCCAAGCCTTCTACGATAGCCGTTTTGCCGACTCCCGGATCGCCCAAAAGAATAGGATTGCTTTTTGTGCGCCGGATTAAAACCTCGATGATTCTTTCCAGCTCTTTATCGCGCCCAACAACCGGATCAAGTTTTGAGGCGACTTCCGCCTTGGTTAGGTTGCGTGCAAAACTGTCCAGCATGGATGTTGGATGCGAACGCCAATTTTTTTGTCCGGACATGGGAGACGGTATGTGTCTTTCTTCGTATATACCGCCGATATCGTCATCTTCTTCTTGTGAGCGTTGCAAAACCTGGTCCATCGAAGGGAAGTTGGAAACAGAGCGCAGTATCGCTTCCGTCTGATCGCGTAAAACTTGCAGGTTTATGTTGTGGGCTTTGAAAAAATCCAACAGTGTCGGGTCGTCGCATTCCGCAATCGCCGCGGCCAAATGTTCCGTGCCGACAAACTTATGTTCGCGCAAATGCGCCGTCACAATGCATTTTTCTAATATTTTTTTGGAAGCGGGCGAAAGATCCATTGCCAGGACATTCTTTTTTTGCGTCGGGCTGCTCTGAAAAAACAACGCGGCATCTTGCGCGTTACAGCCGGCTTTTTTAAGTATCTCGCCGCCCAAAGCGCCTTTCTCGTGCAGCAATCCAACAACCAAGTCTCCCGGCTCAACCAGATCGCGTCCGTTTGTCACGGCAAAACCCAACGCTTTTTGAAGCGTTTCTTTTAAGTGGGCCGTAAAGCGGTGGATGAGATCGTTGGGGAGCATAAGCGGATAATTCAAGAAGCAAAATTCAGTTGATTGTCATTGCGAGGGAAATCGGAGTGACGAAGCAATCTTCGGGTTGATCATCTAGCGAGGCGTTAGTCGGACAGGGGATTGCCCCGTAGAGGGGACGTGGTCCCCACGGGGACTTTACGTCCGCGCTCCGTCGGACTCCGCTCGCAATGACAGAAAGTCGCCAGTTCATACTTTTTCCAGCATTTCTCTTAACAGTTTGATGCGGTCGTTTATCGGCGGGTGAGTGGAGAATAATCCGCCGACTCGTTCACCGAGTGATTTTGCCGTCGGATCGGATATCCAAAGATGATTTGTCGCGTTTGATGTTTGTTGCATTGGAATTGCGGAGTCTCTTATTTTTTCCAATGCAGATGCCAAGCCCTCCGGATAGCGAGTCAGTAATGCGCCGGATGCATCGGCTAGGTATTCTCGTTTGCGCGAGATCGCGAGCTGGATTAGTTGTCCGACCAAAGGCGCAAGTAGGATAAATAGTATGCCGAGTATCATCAGAATGTTGCCGCTGTCGCGGTCGCGTCCTCGTCGGCCAAATAAACTGCCGTGGAACATCCAGTTGCCCAGCATAACGATTGCACCGACCAGGACTGCGGCTAATATCATCAAGCGCGTGTCAAAGTTTTTTACATGCGAGAGCTCGTGCGAGAGAACACCTTCGAGTTCGGTTTTATCCAGGAGTTTCAAGAGTCCGGTGGTTACCGCGACGCTTGCGTGTTTGGGGTCGCGCCCCGTCGCAAACGCATTGGGAGACGGATCATTAACTATATAAACTTTTGGCATCGGCACGCCTGCGGTGATCGACAGATTCTCGACAACGTTCCAAAGAGTTGGAAACTGCGATTTGTCCGTCAGTTCGCTTGCGCCGCAAGACCAGAGCGTCATGCTTGATCCGCCGAACCAAGAGAATAGAGTCCAGATTGTCGAGATGCCAAGGGCAAAGACGAGTCCAAAGTATCCTGTATCAGTAACGTAGCCATAGACGTATCCAACCAAAGCCAGAAGCCCCACAAACAAGGCCATTAAAACCCAGGATTTTCTTTTGTTGGATTCGATTTGGGAATACATGGTTTACTGATTAACTTCCTATCATCCCATTTGTCATTTCGACCGGAGCATTCTTTCCTCTTCTGTCATTTCGACCGGAGCGTTAAAGCGAAGTGGAGAAATCTCATCGCCTATATACACAGTTGCTTTGTTTTAAGCACGAACCAGATCTCTCGACTCCGTCGGACTACGCTCGAGATGACAAGGGGGGGGGCTTTGCTCGAGATGACAGATGACGGAAGGGAGATTGCCGCGCTCCGCAGTGCCCGCCTGAATGCGCAGCTTTTGGCGGGTCGGACTTCGCTCGCAATGACAAAAAAGAGAGTTGGACTTCGCTCGCAATGACAAGAGAATGCTATTGTTACTGATTGTTCTGCGTCGGTTGGTTGAAGTTTACGACCGGGACGGCTTTTTCGTCTTCTGCGGCTTCGAAGAATTTATATGCCTTGAAAGACAAAAAGTTTGCAACCATGTTAGTCGGAAAAACTTGGATCTTTGTGTTGAAGTCGCGCACATTGCCGTTGTAGAAGCGGCGGGCTGCCTGGACCTTGTTTTCAGTATCGGCAAGTTCTGTTTGTAATTGCAAAAAGTTTTGGTTGGCTTTCAGTTCCGGATAATTTTCTGCGACTGCGAACAGGCTCTTTAAAGTTCCCATGAGCTGATTTTCGGCAGCAATCTTGTCATCAATGCTATTTGCTTGCATGGCCTGAGATCTGGCTTCCGTAACTTTGGTAAAAACAGAACTTTCGTGAGATGCGTAACCTTGTACGGTTGCGATCAAATTCGGAATAAGATCGTGACGGCGTTTTAACTGCACGTCGATATCAGACCAAGCCTCGTCAGTCTGATTTCTTGATTTGATCAGACCGTTGTATGTCGCCCAGAGCCAAACGGCGACTAAGACGACAACTATCAATAAAATCCATCCGAACATATTGTTGTTTAGCTATGAATTATTTACCCTAATCATAGACGAAAAGCCGCGCATGGTCAATAATATTGCTGATATGAACAAAGATATTTTTTCGGTCTTTAAAGCTTACGATATACGAGGCGAGTCTCCGCAGCCGATAGATGCTGTTTTTGCCTCAAAACTGGGCATCGCGCTCGTCAAGTCTTACTCGCTTAAACGGGTGATGGTCGGTCGCGACATGAGAGTTACGTCGCTGGAGCTCGAAGATGCGCTCATAAAATCTTTGACCTCTCAGGGAGTTGACGTGGTGAGAATAGGTCTTTGTTCAACTCCTATGTTCAATGTCTTGATGGGGTTGGACGGCAAATATGATCTGGGAATCATGATTACAGCCTCGCACAGTCCGAGTAAATACAACGGTTTTAAGATTGTCGATCAAAATCTTTTGCAGCTTGGACTTGAAAGCGGATTGGATAAAATCAGAGATGCTTGGCCGGACGACGGACAATCGGCTAATCCTTTTATCGCACAAGAGGGAAATGTCACTCACGATGACGGCGCGTTGGATCGTTACGTCGATTACGTAATTAAACTCGCAGATTTGCCGAGCGACATGCCTGAGATGAAAGTCGCGATCGATGCGGGCAACGGCATGGCGGGTTTTGTGATGCCAAAGCTTTTGGAAAAATGTCCGTGGATAAAAGCCGAGAAAATGTTTTTTGAATTGGACGGCAGTTTTCCGAATCACGAAGCAAATCCAATGAAGCCGGAAACATTGGAGAAACTGCGTCAAACCGTCAAACAAGAGCCATTTGTCTGCGGAGTTGCTTTTGACGGCGATGCGGACAGAGTCGGTTTTGTGGACGAGACGGGTGTGCAAATCAAAGGAGATATTTTGACGGCGTTGTTTGCAGGATTGGTGTTAAAAGAAAAACGAGGAGGAAAAGTTTTGTTTGACATCCGATCGTCGTGGTCGGTTGCCGAGGCGATTGAAGGTGAAGGCGGAGAGCCGATAATTTTTTCCGTGGGCAGTGCAAAAATCAAAAAAGCCATGCGCGAAATGAAGGCGGTTTTTGGCGGGGAATGTTCCATGCATTTTTATTTCAGCGATTTGTGGTGCGTCGAAAGCGGGGATTATGCCATGCTGCTTATGCTCAAACATTTGGCAAAAGGCAGGGAGTTATTAAGTGCAATGCGTCAAAGGATTGACTGTTATCATCATTCGGACGAAACTAATTTTGAGGTAAAGGATACAAAAAGTGTTCTTAACAAAGTAACTGCCGCTTACATCAAAACCGCAACCAAGGTTTTGGACTTCGACGGCATTCGTTGTGAGTTTGGAGACCCCAAAATTGATTCACAGGCTTGGTGGTTTAACCTGCGCGCTTCAAACACAGAGCCACTCGTCAGATTGACGGTTGAGGCAACCTCGGAAGAACTGATGAAGGAAAAGCTGGATGAGATAACTAAGCTTATCAATTAACTGTACAAACACGCGATATTTAAGTAGTATTGTTAGCATGTTTATTGTTGTAATTTTTTTGTTGGTCTTGTCCACATTGGTATTGATCCATGAGTTGGGTCATTTTTTGGCGGCGCGCATCTTTGGCGTTAAGGCGGATGAATTTGGTTACGGTTTTCCGCCCAGGCTGATCGGCGTTGTAAAAGAAAATGGAAAATGGAAAAGGGTTGGAAGAAAAGATGAAAAAGAATATAAAAATACCATTTGGTCCATCAACTGGCTGCCGCTTGGAGGTTTTGTCCGCATCAAAGGCGAAAACGGCGAAGAAGAAACGTTAAAGGATAAAGATGCTTTTGCTTCCAAAGCGATTTGGAAACGCATTGTTATTCTTGCTGCCGGCGTTACTATGAACTGGCTTTTGGCATTTGCAATTTTTGCCGGCATCTTCACTTTTGGCGCAACGACAATACTCGACGGAGTCCCGGCAGATGCGAATGTACTGAATCGCGAAGTCAGAATCACAAGTCTGTTAGCGGATGCGCCTGCTGCAAAAGCTGGATTGCTACCCGGCGACAAAGTCGTTTCTATCGGCGGTGAAACTCCAAATACATACGAAGACGCGCAGGCGCTGATTGCAAAACAAAACGATCAGCCATTTGAAGTTAAATATGATCGTGACGGTGCAGAAGGTTCTGCGACGGTCAGCCCGATTTTTCTCAATGAAATAAACAAGTTTGGCATCGGAGTCGGCTTGGCGGATGTGGGCGTAGTGCGCTTTAGGTTTGACCGCGCGCTTTGGTACGCCGGCGAAACTGTTGCAAATTACACTAAAGAGGTCGTTTTTAGTTTTGGGACATTGATCAGAGATATCGTCTTATTGCACCATGTGGAACAAGATGTTGCCGGCCCGATAGGTATTGCAGTTATCACCGGCCAAGTCGCCAAGCAGGGGATCGTCCCACTTTTGCAATTTACAGCCATTCTTTCCATTAACCTGGCGGTCGTCAACTTCTTGCCCATCCCTGCATTGGATGGTGGACGCGTTCTGTTCTTGGTCATAGAAAAAGTCCGCCGCCGCGCAATGGCGCGCAGGTTGGAGGCTCGCATCCATCAAATCGCATTCATTTCGCTTATTATCCTGATACTGCTTGTAACTTTGCGTGATATCGGCAAATATAGCGGAGTGATTTGGGGAGGAATAAGGGGAATCGTTGGAATGTAAACAAATTAAGAATTAAGAATTATGAATTAAGAATGGATGTGGCCTACGGCATCAAAAAAATCGTTCAGCGACACCTGAATTCATAATTCTTAATTCAAAATTCATAATTCTTATTTTATGAAAGACCAATTAGATGCTTTGCGGCTCGAAATAGAGCGCGACGTAAAAGCGGCTAAGTCGCTTGATGATTTGGAGGTGATCGAGGTCAAATACCTGGGACGCAAAGGGGAGTTGACGTCCATGCTCAAAGGTTTGGCTAATGTGACCGCCGAGGAGCGTCCTGTTTTGGGAGCTCTTGCCAATCAAATCAAGCAAGCCGGTTTGGATTTGATTGCCGCTCGCCGCGAAGATCTCGCGAGCAGCAAATACTCCGCGCTTGCGGAGACTGAACGAGTCGATGTTACAGAGCCGGGCGCGCGTCCGCCGGAAGGTCATTTGCATATAATGACGCACACCATCCGCGAAATAACATCCATTTTTGAAAAAATCGGTTTTTATCGCACACGTTATCCGGAGATCGATTGGGATTGGTACGCGTTTGAGGCCTTGAATATGCCGCCGGAACATCCGGCTCGCGATGATTGGGAAACTTTTTTTATGGATGCGCCTGTTTCCAAAAAAGGCAAGATGGTCATGACGCCGCACACATCCAATGGTCAGATTCACGAGCTGCAGCGCCATAAGTTTCCCATCCGCATGATCGACATCGGCAAATGTTATCGCCGTCAGGTCGATGCGACTCATACGCCGATGTTCCATCAGTTCGAAGGTTTGTTTGTCGACAAAGGCGTCAATATCACGCACTTGCGCGGCATTTTGGATTATTTTGCCGAACAATTTTTCGGCCCCGGCCGCGTCTCTCGCATTCGTCCGCATCATTTTAGATTCACTGAACCATCATTTGAAGTTGACATTTCTTGCGGCATTTGCGGCGGCACTGGAATCGGCGCAGATAAAAAGAAATGCAAAGTCTGCAAACGCGGTTGGCTCGAAATCGGCGGTGCGGGCATGGTCCATCCAAACGTCCTTAAAGCCTGCGGAGTTGATCCCAAAAAGTACACAGGTTTTGCATTTGGTTGGGGAGTGGAGCGCGTTGCTATGATGAAAGAAGGCGCTAAGGTCGACGATATTCGCATTCTGTATCAGAATGATGTGCGATTTTTAAAACAATTTTAAATATGAACCTCCTAGTATCCTACGATTGGCTGAAAGAATACGTCGGCCTGAATGTTAAGCCCGAAGATTTCGCGGCGCGGATTTCGCTTTCCGGTCCTTCCGTGGAAAAGATGTTTCCGCAAGGCGAAGAACTCGATAAAATTATTGTCGGCGAGGTTTTAAAGATTGAACAACATCCAAAAGCCGACAAACTCAAGCTCGTTAACGTCGATGTCGGTCGAATCCCGAAGCTCGAATCCCGAAGCTCGAATTTACAATTAGTTTGCGGAGGAACGAATTTGTATGAAGGACAAAAAGTTGCGGTGGCTCTTGTTGGTGCAAAAGTGCGCTGGCATGGACAGGGAGATCTAATCGAACTTCAACCGGCGGAAATTCGTGGAATAAAAAGCGAAGGAATGATTTGCGCTGCCAGCGAAATCGGTCTTGGCGAGGCATTTCCTCACGAGGAGGCCGAGATTTTGGATTTGAACAAAGAACTAAACGCCCCCTTGATAAAGGGGGAAACGAAGGGGGATTTCCGTCTGGTCCCCGGCACGCCACTTGTAGACGTCCTGGGATTGTCCGGCGATGTTGTGATGGATATTGAAGTCACCTCGAACCGTCCTGATGCAATGGGCATGGTTGGTCTTGCGCGCGAAGCTTCTGCGATTTTGAAAAAACCAATGAAGTGGAAAGAGCTGGCGCTCAAAAAGTCGTACAACGTACCACATACAACGTCCCACGTCGGCGGAGGGTTGAGTGTTAAGATTGATGCGAAGAAGGCTTGTTCGCGTTACATTGGCGTTAGGATGCAGGGCGTCAAAGTCGGACAATCTCCTTGGTGGTTAAAGCGTCGACTTTTGAGTGCGGGTATTCGTCCTATCAACAATCTTGTCGATACCACCAACTACGTCATGCTCGAAACCGGCCAGCCGATGCACGTCTTCGACACTAAAAAACTTATAACTCCCCCTTCAAAAGGGGGGCAGGGGGGATCTCCGTCAATTCACGTTCGCTTTGCGCGCGCAAACGAAAAGATTCAAGCTTTGGATGGAAAGACTTATCAGCTCGACGACAAAATTCTTGTCATCGCAGATGCGGAACACCCGATCGCAGTGGCTGGAGTTATGGGAGGGGAGGAAACAGGGGCGGACGAACAGACGACCGACATTGTTCTCGAGGCTGCAACTTTTGATTCGGTGATCGTGCGCAAAGGTTCGCGTAAACTTAATTTGCAATCAGACTCGCAGTTGCGGTTTGAAAAAGGACTGTCGCAAATGGCGCCTCCTTCCGCCATGGCGCGTGCGATTGAACTTGTTACAAAACTCGCCGGAGGCAGCGTCGTCGGTGTACCGGCAGACGTCCAAACCGAAAAATACAAGCCGATGACATATTCGGTCACGACGGACGAAGTCACTGGTTTGATCGGCGTGGAAGTCAAAAAGACGGAAATGATCGACGTACTCAAGCGTCTTGGTTTTGGCGTCAAAGTAACGGGCGAGACGATTAAAGCGACTGTGCCGTGGTGGCGAGATCATGATATCGAGATGGGACGTGATTTGGTTGAGGAAATCGCTCGCGTCATCGGTTACGCTCAAATACCGTCCGTCGTACCGGTTGGAGTGGCGCCGCGCCCGACTGATGCGATTCTGCAATGGGAGGACAGGCTCAAAGATGCAACGAGCGCGGTTGGATATACCGAGGTTTTTAGTTGGTCTTTTATTTCGGAAGATTTGTTGCGCAAAGCCGGTTATGATCCAAAAAATCTTTTGCATGTTCAAAATCCGCTTTCAAGCGATTGGGCCGTAATGCGCCCGTCGCTCATCCCCGGCATGTTGCAAGCCGTCGCGGACAATCAGGAACGTGAAAAAGATTTGCGCTTATTCGAATGCTCAAATGTCTATTTACGTACCACGTACAACGTACCACGTGCAACGTCTGCGCAGGACGTGGGAAGTGGGACGTGGGACGGATTACCCGACGAAGTTCCGGAAATGCTGGCTGTGATTCGCGATGCTGATGACAGCAATCCGTGGCGTAAGGCAAAAGGTCTTGTCGAATATTTGTTCGAAACTTACGGCATTACGGACGTTCATTGGCAGCGCGTATCTCAAGATTCGTCGTGGCACCCTGGCCGTTCGGCTCAAGCTTTTAAAAATGATAAGCCATTGGCGACCATCGGCGAGATCGCGCCTCAGCTTACCGAGAAGTTTAAGATAAAAGGCAAAGTCGGCGCAGCGCTGATCAATCTTCGCGAATTCGTAGAATTTGCAAAAACTTCCAAAACTTACACGCCGTCCCTCCCTTTTCCGGAAGCAAAACGCGATTTGGCATTGGTCGTGGATCGTGACGTTGATTATCGAGAATTGGAACTTGCCATCATGCGCGCAGATGAACGCATCATCAAAGTCGAATGGTTCGACACTTATGCTGGCATGGGCATAGCCGACAATAAAAAATCAGTGGCCATGCACCTGACCATTGGTTCACGCGAAAAAACCCTCGAAAGCTCAGAGGTTGACGGTGTGCTTGAGAATGCGCTGTTAGCTTGCAAAGAAAAGTTTGGAGCAACAGTTAGAGGTTAGAGCTCGCTAACCTCTTTCTTGCCATGCGCAAGCTCTTCGACCTGCTCTTTATCGAGTTCGAGAAGAAGTGCTTGGAATTCACCGATGTGGGTTTTTTCTTCTTTGGCGATGTCGGCCAGGGTTGCTTTGATTCGGTCTGACTTAGCCATTGATGCAAACTGGTCGTAAAGATTTACGGCGTCAAGTTCTGCAATTAAAGCCGCGCGCAAAATTTCGCGGTCAATGTTTTCTGCCGGGACTTTAGAGAGGTCGATGGGGAGGGAAGACATCATAAACAATTAACAATTAAGAATTAACAATTAATAATTACTGACAATAACTTAACATGTAGAACGATAGTCAACAACTTTTGAGTCAAGATGACTTATTCACTCTTTCCAGTTTCTAGTTTTCAGTTTTGAGTGTATACTAGCTTTATATGGACCTCGCCTCATCACAAGCATTTTTTTGGCTCGCATTCGGCGTTTCGATTTTTGGAGTTGCGGCATTCATTTGCTGGACGCTGTTTGAAGTTGCGAAACTGTTGAGGCAGAGCAACGAAATTGTCGAACACACTCGAGAGATTGCGAGTGAAGTCGAAGAGGGAATAGTCAACGCCAAAGAAAGGTTCGGGCAGACATTCGGCACAATGGTTGGTCTTGCCAAGGGCGTCAGCTCTGTCGCGGGTTTTGCCGCAAAACACACGGCCGCAAGAGCGGAAAAAAAGTCCAAAAAGTCAAAAAAGCGTTTTAATAAGTTGTTGAATGAGGAAGAGGAAGAATAGAAAACGCCGTCTTGGCAGTTTGTTGCTCACCCGTTAAGATACGGGTGATTTTATTTACCTGCAGGCCTTGCGCCGTCAGCAGGACTCCGACACTTATGTCAGAAACAACCAATAACGAGGTACGTGGTACGGAGTACGTTGTACGACCTCAATTCGTCCACCTTCACGTCCACTCCATGTATTCGCTTTCGGACGCTATGGGCGATGCGGGGGATTTGGTAAAAAATGCAAAAGATAAAGGTTACGATGCAATTGCTCTAACCGACCATAGCGCTTTATATGGCGTTATTGAGTTTTACGAAGCCGCGCAAAAAGCAGGTATAAAACCCATAATCGGCGTCGAAGCCAATATTGCGCCTAACCTTTTGACTGACAAACGTCCTCGCATTGATGATTGGACTTATCACTTGACTATCCTTGCTGAAACAGACGAGGGTTATCAAAACCTGCTAAAACTGGTGTCCATCTCTTATTTGGACGGTTTTTATTACAAGGCGCGCATGGATAAGAACATATTGCGCCAGTATCACAAAGGGTTGATAGCTCTATCGGGTTGTGCCAAAGGTCAGATACCAAAAGCGTGTCAGGAGCATGATTTAAGTAAGGCCGAAGCGATCTTGAAGGAGTATCAGGATATTTTTGGTGTGGATAACTTTTTTCTTGAGTTGGTCCATCACCCTGAGTCTCCGACTCAAATAGAGATTAACCGGAACATTATTGAACTCGCAAAAAAAACCGGTGCACCGCTAGTGGGTACAAAAGATGTTCATTATTTTGATGAAGATGACGTTGAGGCTCAAGATGCTTTGCAGTGTATTCACGCAGGTAAACTCTTGTCTGACAATAATCGTTTTACCATTCGCACAACTGATCACTCGCTTGTTAAACCGGAGGTGATGATCAACGCATTTAAAGAAGTACCGGAAGCGATTGAGAACACGCGCAAAATTGCTGATAGATGTAACGTGACGATTGAACTCGGTAAAAATCTTCTTCCTAAATTCGAAGTTCCAGAAGGCGAAACGGAGATGACGTACCTGCGTAAAATTACAGACATCGGAATGTTGGAACGCTATGGCGCCGAGCCTTCGGCCGAAGCTAAAGAGCGTCTTGAGTTTGAATTGTCGGTAATTGAACGCATGGGATTCCCGGGTTACTTTTTGATTGTTCACGACTACGTCAATTGGGCAAAAAACAACGATGTTATCGTCGGCCCCGGGCGCGGTTCTGCCGCCGGCTCGATCGTGGCTTACGCGCTTAAAATCACAAATCTTGATCCGCTCAAATACGGTTTGCTTTTTGAGCGTTTTCTCAATCCTGACCGCATCAGCATGCCTGATGTTGATATGGATTTTGACGATGTCAAACGTAAAGACGTTATCGAATATGTGACAAAAAAATACGGCGCGGACCGCGTTGCCGGAATTATAACTTTTGGAACCATGGCCGCGCGCGCTGCGGTCCGCGATGTCGGCCGCGTGCTTGGCTGGACGTTCCAAGAAGTCGATCGCGTTGCCAAGGTTATTCCGCCGCCCGTGCAAGGCAAGAACATTCCGATTCATATTTCGCGCAAAGAAAATCCGGAGTTAAAAGCGCTGGATGAAAATGATCCAAAGGTCACGCAGCTGCTGGATTTGGCGTCCAGGTTGGAGGGGACTGCGCGGCATGCGAGTCAACATGCCTGCGGAATCGTGATCGCGCCGGCATCTCTGGTCGGTTATGCGCCTTTGCAAAAAGCGCAAGGTGGAGATGTCGAGCAAGTTATTCAATATTCACTTCATCCGTGCGAAGCTGTCGGACTTTTAAAGATGGACTTTTTGGGTTTGTCCAACTTAACCATCATACGTGAATGTTTGGAAATCATAGAAGCCGTGCATGGCGACACGATTGATTTGGATAATATTCCGTTGGACAATGAACAAACTTTTGAACTATTAGGCAGAGCGGAAACAACTGGAGTCTTTCAGCTTGAGTCGGACGGCATGAAGCGGTACATCCGCGATCTTAAACCATCCTCGATCGATGACATTATCGCCATGGTTGCTCTTTATCGCCCGGGCCCAATGCAATTTATCGAATCGTTCATTAACCGCAAACATGGCAAGGAAAAGATAGTTTATGCACACCCTTTGACTGAAAACGCACTTAAAAGCACCTACGGCATTCCCGTCTACCAGGAACAAGTCATGCAAGTCTCCAAAGACATGGCCGGCTTTACGGGCGGCCAGGCTGATACTTTGCGCAAAGCCATGGGCAAAAAGATCGCCAAGTTGATGGCCGAAATGCGCGAAAAATTTATTTCCGGTTCAATAAAAAACGGCGTTGAACAATCCGTCGCGGAAGCTGTTTTTACGCAGTTCGAAGAGTTTGCGGCATACGGCTTTAACAAGTCTCACGCGGCTTGTTATGCCATGATCGCTTATCAAACGGCTTATCTCAAAGCACATTACCCAGAGTGTTTTATGGCTGCGCTGCTAAACTCGGACTGCATGAATCTGGATCGCATAACGATCGAGGTCGAAGAATGCCGACGCATGGGCATCAATGTTTTGCCCCCGGACGTCAACGAGTCATTCGCAGGTTTTTCCGTCATTAAAAGCAGTATTACTTATAAACCGGACGGCAACCGCGAAGAAACTCGCGGGACGATCAGATTCGGCCTCCTCGCCATCAAGGGGCTTGGCAACGATGTCGTCGAATACATCATTAAAGATCGCAAGGACAATGGTCAGTTTAAAGATCTGGCGGACTTCATCTCACGCATCAAAGGCAAGTACATAAATAAAAAATCATTGGAATCTTTAATCAGATCCGGTGCCACGGATTGTTACGGCGACCGCGGTCAGCTCTACTACAATGTTGAAAACATGCTGGATTATCACAGGCAAATGGAACGCGAAGCCAATTCGGGTCAAGTCAATCTTTTTGCCACTGAGCCGCAAAGCCAGGCGATCGGTTTGAATTTAAAACCCGCGCCGCCGGTTACGCCTCAGGAAAAACTCAAATGGGAAAAAGAGCTTTTAGGTCTGTATGTTTCCGAACATCCTTTTAAATATATGGCCGGAAAGTTAAGCTCCGTAATTTCGCCGATTGCGGATTTGCCAAAGCTTAAGCAGGAAAAGAAGGCCAGAATCGGCGGCGTTGTCACCGCGGTCAAAAAGATTTACACCAAAAAGAACGAACCGATGTTGTTTTGTAAACTAGAAGATGGCATTACTGATTGCGAAGTCGTCGTCTTTCCGCGGGTTTATCAAGACACTGTCGATTGCTGGGTGGAGGATAAGACTGTTATTGCTAGCGGACGACCTGCCGAAGACGGCGGCAAGTGGAAATTGCTGGCCGAAGCCGCTTACGAAGTAACCGACGACAATATCGACGATATCGCTCTTGCCGGCAATGGAGGACAATGGACAGCGGATACTCAAGAACTCAACAACCAGGACGATGTACCTAGGACAACGGACCATGCGGACCAAGTAGTCGAGACAAGCGATCCCTCAACCACGCCCGGAACAGACGTGATACGTGGTACGTTGTACGATGTACGTGGTACGAGCGACGCCTTAGAAAAACCCGTCACCATCTACGTCAGCGCGACTTTGCCCGAGTCCACGGTCCGCAAACTGCGAGATATCTTTGATGCCAATCCCGGCGTTCAGCCCGTAGAGTTTATGGTTGATGACGTTGGCGGCAAGCGCCGCGTAAAAGCCTCGGCGCGCATCCATCTGACCCCGGATGTCATCTCGCAAGTCGAATCTTTCCTCGGACCGAGGACGGTCACATTTTAATAGTTAAAGGCTTCTTTATTCCTTTCTGTCATTTCGACCGTAGCGTTAAAGCGAAGTGGAGAAATCCTATTGCTTCTAACACAGCTGCTTTGTTATTTAGTACAAGGGATTTCTCCACTCCGCTATCGCTTCGGTCGAAATGACAGAGAGTGAAACGCTTCGGTCGAAATGACAGAAGTGATGTACGCGATGCACGTCCGTATGCTATAATATCCCCAAGTATGGGAATAAAAATCACACGCGGAGCGCAAGCTGGTAATTTTCCACAGCCGCCAACGCCAAAACTCTTTCGCAACATCGCCGTAACGTTTGTTTTGGTCACGGTGGCCGTCATCGCGGTCGCGTTGTGGACATCTTCGGTCAAAGCCAAGATCATAGTCACTGCCAAACACGAACCGGTATCCGTAGACACGGTGCTGGATATCGCCGCCAATCCAACTTCCGGCCAAATCAAGGGCAGAGTCGTTGATGGCACGTTCACAGAATCCAGAGAGTTTACGGTGCAGGCGGTTAGTTCCACGGTCACGTCCGTTTCCGTCCCGACAAAAAGCACAGGAAAGGTTAAAATCACCAATAAATATTCCAAAGATCAGCCGTTGGTCGTCAAAACCAGATTGTTAACCGACGACGGGCGTCTTTATCGTATTACAAAAAGCGTGAACGTACCGGCCGGTGGATCAATTGAGGTCGAGGCGCAATCGGACGATGTGGGGGATAAATACGAACTGTCGATTGGCACGCATTTTTCCATACCGGGTCTCTGGAAAGATATCCAACCGTTGATTTTTGCTGACGCCGTAACGTCTTTTAAGGGCACGTCTTCCGCTGTCGGCGATGGAACCAGAAAGATGGTTACAGCCGATGCGTTGGCTAGGGCGCAAGAAGAATTGCAAAATACCGCCTTGGCTCGGGCCAAGGATACACTTACCGTTGAGGCGGGCGCGGATCAGGATTGGGAGGCGATTTATTTGGTGGGCGCAACTCAAAAGCAAAGCAACGCCGCTGTCGGGCAGGAGGCGGACAGTTTTTTGGCGCAGGCAAAAGTTACGGTCACAGCCGTCTTTTTCCCCAAGGAGGATGTTTTGGCTTTTCTCAGATCCCGCTTAAGCGAAAAAATTCCGGAGGGCTATACTTTGGGAGATGTTGATTTGACGCAGGCCTCTTATCGGCTTGAGAGTGCGGATCCTGCCAAGGGCGTCGCTCGTTTGGCGGTAAGCGCCGAGGCCGAGAGCCGGCTGACAAATTCGAGCACGATTTTGAAAAAAGATTTGATAGTCGGCTTGCAGTCCGACGAAGTTATCCGCAAATGGTCCGCCTTGGACGGCGTCGAGCAAGTCGATGTCGAACTCCATCCAAGCTGGGTGCATCGTTTGCCAAGCATGAAGGATAAGATTACGGTTGAGGTGAATTAATCTTTTCCTCTTGTCATCCTTGCGTAGGCGAGGATCCATCCCCTCCGGTTCTGTCATTGCGAGGAGTGTAGTCGCGACGTGGCAATCTCCCCCTCCGACTGTCATTTCGACCGGAGCGTTAAAGCGAAGTGGAGAAATCCCATCGCCTCTAACACAGTTGCTTTAGTCATCCCTTTCTTTCCGGTCATTGCGAGTGCAATCTCTTTTGCTGTACATTTGGGTGTGTAAGTGGCAAAGTATCGAGGGAAGTTTTGATATTTAAAGTCTTGAACTATGATTTTTATGATTAAATGAAGACTATGATTGGAAATAAAAAATCATAATCCATCAAAAAATCAGATAAATCACAGTTTAGACATTTTATGAAAAAGATAACAAATAACATCAGTATTCGTTCATCTGCCGCAGAGTATCTGACTTTTGTATCCGCAACAGGAAATCGAGATCAAGCCGTAGAAATGCGTTATGAGGATGAAAATATTTGGCTCACGCAGAAGCTGTTGGCTGAGCTTTACGGTGTTTCTGTCCAGGCGATAGACCAGCACATCAAAACACTTATTAAAGTTGGTGAGCTTGATGAAGCAACTATCAAGCAGTACTTGATAGTTCAAAATGAGGGGAAGCGAGTGGTGCAAAGAAAGGTGGATCACTATAATCTCCAAGCAATTATTTCCGTTGGTTTTAAAATAGAAAACGAGCGAGCGGTGCAGTTTCGTAAATGGGCGCGCCAAATTGTAAAAGACTATACTATTCAGGGTTGGACTATGGATGTGGATAGACTCAAACAAGCGCATCAATTTGATAAAGAGTTCTTCAAGCGCCAATTGCAAAAAATCCGTGAAATTCGCCTCAGCGAACGGATGTTTTATCAAAAAGTTACTGATATTTATGCTACCAGCGTTGATTATGATCCCTCTTCCATAACAACAATCAACTTCTTCAAAAAAGTGCAAAACAAACTCCATTACGCGGTACATAGACATACCGCCCCGGAGCTGATTGTTGAGCGGGCAAATGCTGCCAAGGATCACATGGGACTGGAAACTTGGGAAAGCGCGCCAAAAGGAAAAATACAAAAATATGATGTTTCCATAGCTAAAAATTACCTCACTCCAAAAGAGATGGAATTTTTGGAAAGACTTGTCTCTATGTATTTGGATTACGCCGAGCTCCAAGCGGATCGCAATATACCGATGACAATGGAAGATTGGGCGAAACGCTTGGATAAATTCATAGAGTTTAATGGCGCGGAATTATTGGTTGGTGCCGGAAAAATCAGCCATGAAAAAGCCATTATTCATGCCGAGACTCAATTTGAAAAATATCGCATTGTGCAAGATGAATTATTTGAAAGCGATTTTGATCATTTCATGCGGCTGGAAAAAGCGAGTGAATTTAAAAAAAGAAAATAAATATGTTAAATAAAAAAACTTATTCAAACAATCAAATCATTATCTATGAAGGCGAAGACGGTCAACCCATGTGTTGTACATTTGGGTGTGTAAGTGGCAAAATGCGGATAGTTATGCGCAGTGTTTTCGTATAGAAATGAGTTAGCTGAAATATTCCTTTTCTTTTCTGGGCTATCGCCCAATTGTTTTAAAAAATTTTCAAATTTCTTTTTCTTTTTTATAAGGGGAAATATGGTGTTTCCTCCGCTATCGCTACGGAAACGATTTATTTGATGAGGGGGGCTGTCTGGCTATCGCCAGCCAGTTCGGATGTTTTCTCCGCTTCACTCCGAAAACCTTATTTTATAACTAACGCTAACGCGCTATAATACAGCGGAAGTCAAACCAAAATTAACTTATGCCTACATTAAACTGGATCGGAAAAGACGCAGTAATAAACCACGACAAAGAGGTTCCTTTTCGGTTACTCAAAAAAGTTAAGTCATCTTCTGTAGGCAATTCTCAAAATTTGATTATCCATGGCGACAATCTTGAGGCATTGAAAGCTATAATGCCTTTTTATATCGGAAAGGTAAAATGCGTCTATATTGATCCCCCATATAATACGGGAAATGAGGGCTGGGTTTATAACGACAAAGTAAATTCTCCGAAAATCAAAAAATGGCTTGGAAAAGTAGTGGGTAGAGATTCAGAAGATCTGTGTCGTCATGACAAATGGCTTTGTATGATGTATCCACGAATTAAACTCATCCACAGCCTATTAAGCGATGACGGACTTGCAATTATTCACATTGATGAAAATGAAGTTACTCATCTAAAAATCCTAATGGATGAGATATTTGGCGAAAGTAATGATCTTGGAACTATTGTTTGGGATAAACGGAACCCAAAAGGTGATTCTCAAAAAGTTTCCTACCAACACGAAAGTATAATCCTTTTCGCGAAAAACATTGAAAACATCAGAGGCAGTTTCTCAGTGAAAAAAGCAAATGCAAAAGAAATTATCAAGAAAGCAAATAATCTGTTTTCCAAATTGGGTAAAAAGGATTTACCAGAAGACATTAAAAAATTAGCTAAAGAGTATGATTTCCCCAAAGAATTTTTAGAAAAACAGTCTAAAATCTTCACTTTACAAGACATAAACAACGAGTTCCAAGTCTGGATGAAGAAACAAGATTTTACAGGGGGAGAGAAAGCCTACCGATTCATTGATCCAAAGGGAAAAGTTTATCGTGGAGTTTCAATGGCATGGCCAAACAAGAGCAAAGCTCCTGATGATTATTGGATACCTTTGATTCATCCAAAAACAAAAAAAGAATGCCCCTTGCCGTCACGAGGTTGGCGCTATCCTAGTTCAACAATGCAACAGCTTTTGGAGCAAGGGTATATTCTTTTCGGAGAAGACCACAAGAAACAACCAGAGCGAAAATACTTGCTTGAAGAAAATATGAGTCAAAACCTTACTTCATTGATTAGCTTTGGAGGTAGTGATGATTCTTTGCAAAAACAATTAGGTTATCAATTTGAAAATCCAAAACCAGTAACCTTTGCGGCCGACCTTTTAGATATTTTTACAAACAAAAATGACATTATCCTAGACTCGTTTGCTGGCTCTGGCACAACAGCACACGCAGTTTTAAAGCTGAACAAATCGGATGAAGGAAGCAGAAAATTTGTACTAATAGAAATGGACGATAAAGTTGCAAAAGACATCACAGCCGAACGAGTAAAGCGAGCAATCAAACAATACGATTATAAAGACGGTTTTGAATATTGCGAACTCAGCAAACCGCTTTTTGACGAAGAAGGTCAAATCGAAGACACATGCGACTTCGATCAATTCGCAACCTACATTTACTTTACCGAAACGCAAACAAATATTGACCCTGCCAAAGTATCGGCAAATTATATCGGCGAATATGCGGAAACCGAGTATTATCTGATCTACAAAGAAAAGGGAGAAAATGTCTTGAGCAAATCTTTCCTGAAAAAACTAAAAAAGAACGATAGCAAAAAAGTTGTTTACGCCGACAAGTGCTTGCTCGATGAAACCACGCTAGACAAATACAATGTTGTCTTCAAACAAATTCCTTACGAAGTTAAAATCTACTAATTATGGAACTCAAAAAATATCAACAATCAGCGTTAGACAAACTCAAAGCCTATCTCAAAGGTATAGAGGCCGTCGGGCCAAAATATGCGTTCATGGGAGAAACCGACCGACCGTATCACGGCGACTTTTTTGGTGATGTACCTTTTGTCTGCGTCAAAATCCCAACTGGTGGAGGAAAAACGCTTGTCGGCTGTCATGCCGTCAACGAAATCATGCGCTCTTTCCTCAAGCACAAAATGGATAGAGGTATTGTGATGTGGTTTGTACCGTCTGAAGCCATAAAAACCCAAACACTCAAGAAGTTTAAAGACCGCAACGACTGGCACAGGCAGGTTTTGGACGAGTCTTTTCAAAACGGCGTGCGTATTTTTTCAAACGAGGAAGCATTGCGAATCAGAAAAGAAGATGTGCAGGACAATCTTTGCATTATCATTTCCAGCTTGGAGGCTTTCCGCAAAGAAAAAACACTACAAAAGAAATACAAAGTTTATCAGGAAAACGGCTCGCTCTTGAGCCATTTTGAAAATCTTGATGACCGAGACGATCTTGAAAAGGACGAGGAAGGTACAATCATAAACTCGCTCGCAAATGTCGTCCGCATGAGCAATCCGCTTGTGGTGATTGACGAAGGACACAAAACCAAAACCGAGCTTTCAATGGATTTTCTCAACAGCCTCAATCCAAGTTTTGTTATTGAATATACCGCTACACCACGCTCCGGCAGTAACATTTTGGTTGATACTTCTCCCGCTGAACTCAAAGATGAGCAAATGGTAAAAATTCCACTTGTACTGGAAAGCTCGGCACAATGGCAAAATGCCGTTGCTCGCGGCCTTGAAAAACGAGCTGAACTTGAAAAAGACAGTAAACAAAATACTGGCGAATATATCCGCCCTATTGCCCTAATCCAAGCGCAGCCAAAGAGTAAAACGCAAAACAATGTAACGGTTGAACAGATCAAAGAGTATTTACTCTCCACCAAAATTTCCGAGGACGAAATCGCAATCAAAACATCAGACCGAAACGATTTAGAGGGTGTAGATTTATTCAGCAAGAAATGCAAAATTCGCTACATCATAACCGTTAGCGCACTTGCCGAGGGTTGGGACTGTTCTTTTGCTTATGTCCTGATTTCCGTTGCCAATGTCGGGGCAAAAATAGCCGTTGAGCAGATCATCGGGCGTATTATTCGCATGCCGTATGCCAAACGAAAGAAGAACGAGGCATTAAACCGCTCTTACGTTTTCGCTTCCGCCAAAAACTTCAATGAGGCGGCTGGCAACATCATTTCAGGACTAGAAAGAAACGGGTACAGCAAACTGGACTTGATCGGCGCTTCATCAAACGGCGACACCGCAAAAGACCCGAAAGAAGTAAACCGAGCCGTAAAAAAAGATTTTGCCGTTCCAATGATGAGTTTAGAAGATGAAAAGCTGACTTTTGAAGAACTGATCGGCGAAGATTTTGAACTTGCCAAACAAAACGCCGAATTTGATTTTGAAATTCATTATGACAATGACGGTCGCGCGATTATTGATATTGAGGACGACAACAAATGGCACAAGGGCAAGCAGCAAATTCTTAATCTTACTTACCGCGACAAAAACTTTTCAAAGCAAGAATTGGTACAGTGGCTTGATAAAAAGCTCCGCTTCACCCTGCTAGATAAGCCCAACAAGGTAAAATTCATTGATAAAGCCGTTGATTGCCAGCTAAAGCAAAAATCTTTAGCCGAGCTTTCCGTCAATCGTTATCTGTTCCTTGATCGTCTGAACGAAGCCATAAACAGCGTGCTTGAAGCATACGCCAAAAAGCGTTTTGTTGAGTTTGTGGCCAAAAAGAAGATTACAACCAAGACTTTTGAGAGTTTCCCCGAAACAATCACTCTAAAAGAGCAGATACCGCAAGAGTTCAATAAAAATTACTACGAAAAAATCGACAAGTTGAACAAAGAGGAATTGAGTTTTGTTGAGCGATTAGACCTTGATAGCCTACCGAATGTTGAGTTTTGGGTTCGCAATCGTGAGAAACAAGATCCTTTCTTTATTCAAGGCTGGAAGAAAGGTAAGTTTTACCCCGACTTTGTCGCACTCACCAAAAAAGGAAACATCGTTGTCCTTGAATGGAAAGGCGAAGACCGAATCAGTAACGAAGATACCGGCTACAAAGTAGAGATTGCCGACGAATGGGTAAAACTTGGAAAGGGCAAACTACATTTCTTTTTGGTTCACAATGGGAATGTGGACGAGGTTTTGAGTGAATTAAAGAAATTATGAGATGGCTAAAAGAGATAAATTCATAGAAGAATACAGAAAAGATTTTGATCTCTACAAAGAATATGTTGAGACTCTTCAGGATGTTCTGAAAAAATTACTTGATAAATATAAAATTCAAGCTCAAGCCGTCCAAGGAAGGGTAAAAGACATTGAATCAATAAAAGCAAATTTGCGTGGCAACAAGTATAAAAACAAAACAATAGAATCTGTAAATAATATAATAGATTTAGCAGGCTGTCGTGTTATTTTTTACTTGGAGCGCGATTTGAAGAAATTTTGGAATATTCTTTTTCAAGAATTTAAAAAAATTGATATAAAAAATCATTACCCCCTAGATAAAGTAGACAAAAAATATCGAGGACAACATTTTATAGGAAAATTATCAGATGAGAGAATTAAATTGTCAGAATACGAAAAATTTAAAGATCTCAAATTTGAAATTCAACTTACTACCGTCCTATTTCATGGCTGGAATGAACTCGAGCACGATCTCTTTTATAAGGATAAAGCCAACCTAGAGCAGGCTTTACCGGCAAAATTTAAAGAGTTAAAGAAAAGCGCAGAAAATATAATAGAGAAACAACTAAAAACTGCACAAAATCAATGGGAAGATATTTATGAACAATACGAACTTGCTGCCGAAGGTAAAACCATTTTTGAGATTGAAAATTTACGTGAGCTATCAAGACTTGATGATAATAACGAAATATACAAACAGCTTGAAAGGTTTAATAAAATCACCGAGGAAATTAGGGATATACCAGAGGAGCAAGATATAAAAACTATGCTTGAATTGTTAAAAAACATTTTAAAGCGGGGGCGCAAAAATAGATACAAAGAAGAAAAAACCGCATTCGGCAACTTTAAAGGGAAAAAATATTCCGACATAGCAACTCTTGTTATTGAACTGTTGGAATATTTAAAATACAAAAACATAGATCTGATTTTTAGTTTCGTAATCGAAATATACCCAGAACAGCCAAAGGAAGTACAAAACAAAATCGAGGAATTAATAAGTAAAACTGCAGCATTTAATCTCAATATACTAAAAAAACAAGGTTACATTGCCCAATATTTTTTCCTAAATAAAATTAATGAGTGGCCAATAGATCAAAGAATAGAACTGCTACCCATAATCTGTAGTATCACTGAACCGATTTTTTCTCCGGATTTTCAAAATATCACAAGTGAATATAAAGAAGGTAATGACGGAGGAATCGTAGGCCATTTTCAAAATGTATCTCTCAAAGATGATAAACATGTTAGAAAACTAAGAGATGATCTTATTGAGCTGCTTATAGCCCTTTATCCTCAAGTAAAAAATGTTTCTGACAAAGAAAAAATTCTTAAAGCCCTAGAGGGAGCAACACATTTTTCCCATTATACAAACGACACCAAGGGGGTTGTGCTGGAAAATACAAAAAAAATACTCAACTTCTACATCGACATCATTAAAAAAGAGCCACCTGTAATTTTATCAATACTTGAGGAACAGGTGGGTAGCACGGAAAGGCAGTTTGAAAATGAAAACTTACCGGAATTAAAAACATTCTGGGAAGCATTAGAGGAAAAAGATGAATTTCAAATATATAAAATACTAGTTGGCTATGATAGAAGGTTTGACAAAAATTTAAGCTGGAGGGATGCAGAAAATTTTAGAAAACAAAAAATAGAAGAATTCATCGACCAGATCGATGTCAAAAATTGGCATCAATGGAAAAAACGAATATTGAAAATAGCAGCCACCTATAGAAATACTTCTGATTTTGGCAAATTTAACGGATTTTGCACTCTGCTTATTAATCTCAGTGAAAAGAAACCAGAATTTGCCTTATCTTTGATTGATAAAATACCGCGAACTTTGCAGCCCTTTTTATATTGCATTATTGCTGGGCTTTGGAAATCAAATAAAAAAACTCACATCAATAAACTAATAAAAAAATGGCTATCAAAAGATGAAAAGCTACTTTCAACGGTACAGGCTCTAAAAATTACTGATAAACCCGATAGTGAATTGTTCAAAAATTTATTTGAAATTACTAAAAAACTAAAAGGTGAAAAACTAAAAGCACAAATTCTGCACCTACTACTAATGATACAAAATTTTGAAGTGTCTGCTGACAAAGGATTATTCTTAGAACTTATTGAGGAATTATCAAGGCTAAAGGTACATGGTTGGATAAACAATTTTTACGGAGAAAGAGAAGGCAAAAAAACCATTTTTGATAGGTTGACCAAAAGAGAATGGGATAGGGTTTTAGAAGTGTTAATCAAAATGGATAGAATTGATTACCATGCCGAGTACATTCTGGAAATTTTAGCAGAAAAACACCCTAAAAAATTGGTGGACTTCTTTGAGAGAAGAACGGAACACGAGTACGGCAAATCCAAGAAGGATTGGTCATACTCAGCGATACCACATGATCTATTCCGATTAAACAAAGTGCTTGAAGAAAAGCAAGATGAGATTGTAAATGAAATATTCAAATGGTTTGAAAAAAAGAAGCACAGCTGGAAAGCCGGTGTTTTGCTTCACTCACTCTATCCAAATTTCTGCAACGCCATTAAGCAAAAAATAAATGACATTATCGATAGTGGCGATATAAAGCAGATAGAAGAAAAAGTAATGCCAGTTTTCCAATGGTATCAGGGTGATATTTTGGAAGAATTTGTTGTAAGAATAGTAAAAAATGTACCCAAAGATGAAAAGTTGTGGGGGACATTAATAGCTTACATCGCAAATCCCGGAATGGTCTCAGGAAATGTAAACGAACCAATATTCGCAAATGCTTACAGGGCAAAACTTCAAAAAGTTGAAACCTGGAATACAGAAGATAGCCAGAATTTTCAAGAATTCAAAGAAGAATACAAAAAATATTTGGAAAATAGCATCAAAACCCACGAAAAAGAACATGAAGGTGAAATTGAGAAAATACGCAGGCAATATGGCAGTGAATAAAGGTGTTTGAGGGAGGGGCAATTCACCCCCAGCCCCTCTTGCCCCTCCCTCAAACCAGAAATAGGTGTTTTGGGTGGCGGGCATTCACCCCTTTAATTCCCCTCTGCCCGCCACCCAAAACGGAAAAAGAAATTTGAAAATTTTTAAAACAACCGACTATCGTCGGAAAAGAAAAGGAATACATCAGCTAACAGCGTGTATGCGGTTCCGTTCGTCGTCGTACCTCCTCCTCACTTCACCCATATTTGCCACTGGTAAGCCTTCGGCATATTATACCAGTGGCAAACATCGCATACACGCGAACGTTATATGAAATAAAATTCTTTCTTTTTTCTTTTTTTTAAATTTGCTTTTTTAATAATAAGGAAAAATAAGTTTTTTTATCTTTTATATAGGGGGAATAAGGTGTCTTTTTTGCTCCTGGAATCGCAAAAAAGACGATTTTATTTTTATTTAGAAATGAGCTATAATGAGTTTGAGCTTAAATAAGCAAAATATGTCAGATATTACCAAATTTTTAAATAAAATACATTGCGGAGATGTGGTTGATGTGATGAAAAAAATGCCGGATGGATCGGTTGATTTGGTTGTGACTTCACCACCATATAATCTCAAAAATTCTACCGGAAACGGTATGAAAGACGGTCGTGGCGGAAAATGGGCAAACGCCGCCTTGCAAAATGGCTATTCACACTATGATGACAATATGCCACATGATAAATATGTGCAGTGGCAAAGAGATTGTTTAACCGAGATGATGCGACTAATCCCCGAGGACGGGGCGATTTTTTATAATCACAAATGGCGTGTTCAAGGTGGATTATTACAAGATCGTCAAGATATTGTCAGTGGTTTTCCTGTGCGCCAAATTATCATTTGGAAACGCGCCGGTGGATTTAATTTTAATGCCGGTTACTTTTTACCAACCTACGAAGTTATTTATTTGATCGCCAAGCCAAAATTCAAACTTTCAGAAAAAGCTAATTCGTATGGTGATATTTGGGAAATTCCACAAGAAATGAAAAATGGTCATCCTGCCCCTTTTCCAATTAAGTTGATTGATAGAATTGTTTCCGCAACAAATTCAAAAATTATTTTAGACCCTTTCATGGGTTCTGGCACAACAGCAATTTCAGCAATTAATTTTAATCGAGATTATATTGGGATTGATATTTCTCCAGATTATTGCGAGTCCGCAAAAAAAAGGATTAAACAACATCAATCACAGGCTAAACTTTTATAAATATGGCAAAACCAATTATTTACACAAAGCCGGCACTAATTACCAAACTTAAAGAAATCTCTGAAATGGGATTTATTCAAAACGCACGAAAAGGAAATCATGGCGGTATCGGCAATACCCTTGAGGATTTGCTCGGTATCAAGGAAAACAACCTGCCAATTCCTAACGCGGCTGAATGGGAGTTGAAAGCACAACGCCTAAATTCAACATCACTTACAACACTTTTTCATATTGAGCCATCGCCTCGCGCAGTTAAATTCGTTCCGCAAGTCTTATTGCCACTTTACGGCTGGGCTCATCAGGAGGATGGTAAAAAATATCCAAAAGGCGAAATGAGTTTTCGCCAAACAATTCATGGCAATTCAAGAAGTGACAGAGGCTTCAAGGTTGTAATTGATCGCAAAGAGCAAAAAATCTTAATTTCTTTTGATTCAAAAAGTGTTGATCCAAAACACAAAGAATGGCTTAAATTTGTTAAGAAAAACGCCGGATTTGGCGAACTGAACCCATATCCATATTGGGGTTTTGACGATTTGGAGCATAAAGCTGGAACAAAATTACTCAATACTTTCTACGTGCAGGCGGAAGTAGAAATTAGACGAAAAAAAGAATTTTATCACTACACAAAAGTAATGATGTTACAAAAATTCAGTTTTGAAGGATTTTTGAAAGCGCTAGAAGAAGGAAAAATCCTAGTGGATTTTGATGCTCGCACAGGACACAACCACGGAACAAAATTCAGAATGAGACAGGATTGTTTGCCGATGTTGTATGAGAAGAAAACAGTGATTTTATAATTTATGTTAGATGAAAAGTTGAAAATTGAAAATCTTGCTACTCAAATTAGAAATTTTTTTAATGATTCAACAGTAAAAAAGACAAATGTTTTTTTAAGGAAACAAAACGGTGACTGGAATCAATTCTGTGCCGCCATTGATACTATTGAAGATACTTGTTTGGCTATTGAAAATTTCAGGCATGAGGCAAATGATTTGTTTATTAAAAATCCTTATCTTGCAACTTATGGAATATTGCAAGCTCTTTTTATTCAACAGGATGCGGTTAATTATTTAAAAACGTCCTTATTCGGCAGTAGCAAAAAAATTGATTGGAGCAATAAAAAATATTCTGAACTGGCCAAAATTCGACAATTGAGAAATGAAACTATTGGACACCCCGTTAAAACGGAGAAGAAGGGTAAAAAATCAGAATACATAAATGACGAAATTACTTCGTGCACAATCGATAGATCATCACTAACAAAAGATGGTTTTCGGTATATGCTATGGATGAATTCAAAAACTGAAAGTAAAACAATTCAATTTTCAGAGATAATTAAATTACAAGACAGTTATCTTGGCACAGAGCTTAATTCTATAATGAAAGAGCTAGAAAAGGAAGAAAAACAGCATAAAATAAAGTTTAAAAACGACAAGCTTGCGGATCTATTAAGTAAGTCGTCATTATATCAGATTAACCTCATTTATGGTTTTCAATGGAACGACCATTTGGCCTGGCCAAGTTTTGATCATTATTATGAGCTGTACAAAAAGATAAGAAAAGGACTAGAAGATCGTTATGGTAAGTTTGGCGAAACTTTAAGAATTCCTGGAACGGAAGAGATTGTTAAAAAACTAGACTATGTATTTTCAAAAATCGATGCATTTAAAAATTCGGGAAAATTTGAAAATTATGAGCTAGAGATTCATATTGATGCCCTCGACGCAGGACTTAATGAGCTAAAAACACACCTTGCAGAAGTTGATGAGGAATTTAAAATACAATAAGGAGTTTTTGATTTTGGGCATTCACCCCTTACCCCTCTGCCCAAAATCAAAAACAAAAAAACTTATTTATTATTTAGAATAAAAAGCAAATTTAAAAAAAGAAAAAAGAAAGAATTTTACATCACATAACAAGGCATATCCGGTTCAAAAATTTTGCACTTTAAAATAAATTAAGGAAAGCAAAATTTTCTCTCCCAAATTTTTCTTACGCTCCGCTTCAGAAAAACTTCGGATATGCCTAACGTTCTGCGAAATAACAAAAAAATTCTCTCTATTTAATTTTGGCAATTTAACTTTTATGAACCGCCCATTTGATTGTATTACAGACTTCATATTTATCGAAAATCAACCTGCTAAGGCTGATATTATTTTAGTTCCAGGCGGTTTAAGACCCCAGCTCATGGATAAAGCTGTTGAATTATATAATCAAGGTCTTGCGCCATATATTCTGCCGTCAGGCGGAATTGGTCCGAAGCTTGCCAAGGAGATAGAAGCTGGGGTCTCAAATTGGAAAAGTGAATGGGAGTTTTTGCAAAATATTGCCCTTGCTCACGGAGTTCCGGAAAAAGCTATCTTAAAGGAAGATAAGGCATTGCATACTTTCGACAATGCGTCGTTATCTTGGCAGGTTGTGCAAGAAAATAATATTGTGGTCAAGAAAGCTATTCTCATCTGCAAAGCTCATCATGCAAGACGCGCCCTGCTCACATATCAAACCGCTTTTTCCTCCGAGGTTGAATATATTGTCTGTCCGATTATCGATGACCGCGATGTGCGAAAAGATAATTGGTTTTTAGATGACGCCAAGATTGAAATGGTTATGTCTGAAGTTGTAAAAGTCGGGCAATATTTTGCAAAACACTTTTCCAATTTGAATAAAAGTTAAATTGCCAAATTTTTTAATAAGGAGTAGAATTTTTTTGTTACATCGCAGAACACGGCATATCTGGCTCGGAAAATTGACGCAATCATATTTTAAAGGAGTGTCAATTTCCCTCGGCCCAAATTTCGCCACTCTTTTATATTTTTTATAATGAGGTGTCGAAACTTCGGATGATGCCGATACGTTAGCGGAAACAAATTATTTTTATATTTTTTTGTGATTGGGGGGGGCGAATACGAATAATATCCTAATATATGAAGAAAATACTCATTATTGGTGGCACTGGCATCATCGGTAAGGCAACAATTGCTGAAGCACTTCAAAACGGTTACGAAGTACATACCATCGGTATTAAGGAAGAAAAATCCATACCACCAGAAGTTCATCAGATTATTGCCGATAAACAAGAACCGCGACAATACGATGCTGTTGTTGGCGAACTTAACCGACACAATGAATGGGATGTGGTATTTGATGTATACAATTTAGGAAAAAGTAGCGCACAACAAACACACAACAACTTTAGAGATAATGCTAAACATATCGTTGTTGTTAGTACAACGTTAGTTTACGATAGAAGCAAACCAAACACGGAACCCATAAAATCAACACATCCATTGGCCGAACTGGGTACAATGGGCGGATATGCTGATCACAAAATAGAGTTGGAACATTATTGGCAATCCGTGAAAGATGTTCCTTGGACTATTCTAAGACCTTATCACATAGTAGGCGCGTATTCTCTTCTAGGATGCATGCCGGATGAAAACCGAGATCCACGATTACTTGAAAAAATAAAAAATGGAGAGACATTACAATTGTGCGAAGGTGGCGAAATTCCGTTTAATTATGTACATCCTCAAGACATAGCCAGGATAGCACTTCGCGCTGCGGGCAAACCAGAAACCTTTGGCAAAGCATACAACGCAGTTAATCCAACCGTTATAACAGCAAAAGAGTATTTTGAACTTATCGGCAAGGCATTAGGTCAGGAAGTGATAATCAACAACAAACCTATTCGACAAGTGTGGGAAGAAAGCCGTGGTTGGGAATTAACGACACTGCCGCATATCTATGACACCTCAGATATGGAAAGAGATATATCTTTTGTGCCTTCTACTCCAATAGACGTAGCGATAAGAGAGGCGGTCGAACACTACCCAACAGGTGAGCAAGAAATTAAAGAAATTGCGATTCATAAACGCATGACAATGGAGCCCAGACCTAGAAAGATACAATGGCTTATTGAAAATGATCCAATCCGCGAAAGTGAAAAAAATATCAGGCGATAAATTTAACGAACTCACCCCCCCCAGATGAGTATAGTGAACGAAAAAAATAAAAATAATTTACATCCGATAACAGCGTGTATACGGCTCGTTTCACTCTCCCATATCGCTATCGCGACATCGCATACACGCGGACGTTAGGCGTAATTCAGAAGGTCACTCTTTCCCCCGACCACCCGCCCAACGGACGGCGCGCTAAACGTAAACTTTAATAAAAGTAGATTAAATAAATACAATATGAATAGAATTTCAATTTTTGGAGAACCAGGAACAGGTAAAACAACAACCGCAAAGAGAATTGCGAGGATTACTAATTTTAAACTTGTTGAAGCATCTACGGCAATCATATTTCCTATTGCCTTTAATTTTAAAAAATTACCTATTGAATCAATTTTATTGAACAAGCTACATGACCTTCCCAAAAAAAATATTAAGATTAAGAGAGAAGAAGCAATGAATGTTTTTTCTCGTTTGAAAAATACTTATTCTCCTGATTTTATTGCAAAAGCCCTCCATGAGCTTTATGTAAAGAATCCCAAACATGAGTCTGTAATTTTCTCTGGTTTGCGCGGATTAGATAACGCAAAATACTGCAGATTGCATAATGATTTAGTCGTATATCTTAAAGCAAACAGAAGTGAATTAGTAAATCGTCTCTGTAAAGAAAAAGGGTATATTAAGCAACAGGCAGTAACTGAATTAAATAATGAACAAAAATTATACAACACCAATAAGATAGAAAAGATTGCAGATTTGGTGATTGACACTTCTAAAAATAATGCAAATCAAGTTTCAAAAATAATTTTATCAAAACTTGAAAGCTGGGATAAAACTTGTAAACGGTGTGTCAATACAGGCAAAAATCCCGCAATTAAATTTGATAAAAAAGGATATTGCAATATTTGTAGTTCTTACATTAAAAATATTGATTTAAATCACTTAAAAAAAGAGTTGGATTTTCTTAAATCATTTAAAGGATCTGGAAAAGGAAAATATGATGTTTTAGTTGGCATCTCAGGGGGCAAAGATAGTACCGCAACGTTATTTACTGTAAATCAAATGGGACTTACGCCACTCGCCATTACACTTGATTTGGGATATCTCCCTGAAACAACAATCCCCAGAGCAAGAAATACTGCCAAACTATTGAACACAGATTATGAAGTCATAGATATAAAAAAATACATTAGAAAAATTGATTTAAACTCATACAAAAAAACAATCAAACTTTATGAAGAGCCATTTACTTTTGAAACGAAAATAAAATTCAAAAAGGCATATGAAATAGGTCGAAAACATTATTCTGTAAAATGTAAACATTCCCCCATTTTTGTTAGAACCTGCCAACTATGTCGGCGGATGGTTATAAGATCATATTATGAGGAAGCATTGAAAAGAGGAGTCAACGTTATGATTTTGGGAATTAATGAATGGACAAATCTTAGTGCCGCACAAAAAGGTAAAGAATATAAAGTTTCAGGAGTAAGAAAACTTCAACCAACAAAAAATAAACCACCCGTATATGTTTTTCATTTACCTTTCTTGCTCCAGAGAAATAGTAAAGATACTAAAAAAATATTAGACAAAATGGGTTGGAAGCCACCAAAAGGGGAAGATTTTATAGAGTCGAATTCTAACTCTTGTTTATATGCAAGATCAACTGAACGAATGGCAAAAAGGTTGCTGGAGTTTCATCCGGATAGCACAAGATTGGCTAGAGAAGTAACAGTAGGATTCATAACCAAAGAACAAGCTTTAAAGGCTCTGGGGAAAATACATCCATACAAATATACTCCCCACCAAGTTTTACAAAGAGCAAATATTCTCAAAAAATAACGTGCGCCGTCCCACCACCGAGTGACCTTCTGAACTTAAAATCCTTCGGATTTTACCACATCTTGCAGACTCTCACTTCGTTCGGGACGCCTAACAGCGATTATCTGGAATTTTCCTGCCGAAAATTCCCAAATTTCACTCCGTGAAACTTCAGATAATCGCGACGTTGTGCGAAATGCCAATAAATTCTTTTATTTATAATTTGGGGAAGTTTTATTCTCGCGTCAAAATATATGTCAAAATCACTAAATATAAAATTTGAAAAAGCCGTGCGAATTCTGTCGGAATATATGCCACCGTCAGATGAAAATTGCAGAAAGCCTGTGATGTTTCACGACATACGCGTTGGCGTGTATTTATATGAAAATGGTTATTCAGAAGATGTTGTTTTGGCTGGCGTTTTGCACGATGCGATTGAGTGGTCTGGTGCTGACGAACAATTATTGAGAGATGAGTTTGGTGATAATGTTGTCCGCTTGATTTTTGCGAGTACCAAAGATGATACGATTGCAGACAAGGTGGAAAAAACAAACGAGCTGATTCAAAGATGTGTGCAAAACGGGCAAGACGCTCTCATTGTGAAAACGGCTGATATTATTGATAGCTTCAAGTGGTATGCCAGCCAAAACAACGAGGACGAATTGAAAAACCATTGTGTAAAGAATGCCAACGCTATTTTCAAATTTAAACCGGAAGATTTTGACGATAAAATATTTAAAGAGCTGAGAAGTTGGCAAGAAAGGTTTGCGAATTAAACCGAATAAAACTTCCCCAAATACAATAATGAAGGAAGAATTTATTGGCACATCGCAGAACACGGCATATCCGGTTCGGAAATTTCACACTATTATGATAAAATTAAGGAAAGTGAAATTTTCTCTCCCAAATTGCGCTGTGATAGGACAAAATTTAGTGATATAATCAAGGTAGGTGTAAATTTAAAGTTTTAGCCTTTGAAGATGGGCGTAACTTCAGATGATGCCGAAACGTTGTGCGAAATTCAAAAAATATTTTTCCTTTATTAATAATTTTGACAGACGCTTATGAAAACAATTTTAGTCGATGCAATTAACGCTTTTGTAATAAAGGGCGAAGGTGTCTTTAATGAAATGTATAAAATGCTTGAGCATTACCCAAACAGGAAAATCATCTTGACCGGTGCTAATGATGAGCAGATGGTAATGTTTGGCCTGAATAAGATGCCCTATGAAGTCTTTACGCTTAAACATGACCCCGAAAAAACAGACCCAAGATATTTTGAAACCATGCTCAAGTATTTTAATCTTGAAGTAAAAGACGTTGTGTATTTTGAGCATAATTTAGACGCTGTAAAGAGCGCTCAATCTGTTGGCATTGATACATTTCATTACGACCAAAACACTAAAGACGTTGAAGCGCTAAAAAAGTTTATAGATGAAAGCCTGTCAAAATAAAATAGGAACGAAAATATTTTTTGAACATCGCACAACACGGCATAGCCGGTTCGCTCACTAAACGAAATTTTCTCCCGAGCTACAAAATATGATAAACTTTATATAATTCCAATTTATTTTTTAATTTATGAAGTATAAAATCTTTAACAAATCATCGGAATCAATGACCGAAATCGATGATAAATCAATCGACATTATCTTTTTCAGCCCCCCCATATAATATAAAGACTTTGTATGAAAATTTCGATGACAATTTAGAGTTAGAAAAATATCTAAATTTCATAAAAAATGTCATCTTAGAATGTGCCAAAAAATTAAAAAAAGATGGGCGGTTAATTATTGAAGTCGCAGATAGCATTTTCACAAATCAAAAATATATTCAATTGGCAGGTGCAATCCAAAAATATGCGGTTTCAGACGCTAAACTTTTCTTAGAAACACGAAATATTAATTTTATTAAAACTAAAGAATTTTTTGAATTGCCCGACCACGGTTTTGACGTTAATTACGCAACTTCAAAAGAAGCGCATTCTAATTGTCATCAAATTTTGGTTTTCAATAAATCAAAAATAAAATTCCAAGAAGGCCGCATTATTTATATAAACTATGGCTCTTCTTCTGAGTATCCCTGTCCAGAACCAAAAGAAATGATTGATTTTATTTTTGACAAATATTTCCAGACAGGAATGAAAGTTTTAGACCCATTTATGGGGACTGCAAATTTAGGAGTTTCTACCCTTAAAAAGGGTGGAGAATTCTTCGGTTATGAAATAGTTGAAAAATTTTATAATACGGCTAAAAAGAAATTAGGATCTATTTAACACTCAGGAGAAAACTGTCGTTTCGCTCGCTCGCACCTATTTAATACTATACATTTTTTAAGCTAAATGGCATGATGGGCATATCTGTAGGTAACCTACGCTTAGATATGAGTATCGGAATATTGCTCTTCAAAAAAATAAATATTTTCAGGAAGCTTTACCAAAGGAGGACTACATGGGAAAGCTAACCGCTGGATGGCATTTTTTTCGGAGACTTGTCTGGAACAGAGGCATCAAGCTTCAATGGGATCGCCTCTGGGTGAGAAAGGATGAATTTCACCGTTCGCTTTATATGGATGGCGATGCTCTGCTCGAAATGAGCCCGAAACAACGCGAGGCGTACCTCAATGATTTGTGTAAACGACGACAAATCGCTCATGAGAGAGACCATGCCGGCTAGTCCGCTTCTACTTGGGGATGCCTTGCATCCCCCGCTTCCTGAAAATATTTGTTTCATTTCATTTCCTGTTATGAGAAAAAACAGTCGGACCGCTGTTCGTTTCATACGAATGCGTGAAGAGATGAAGTGCATTTCTCTCAAAAATTCGAAAAAAGAAAAATGGCCGGTACCTTGATGTCAATCAAAGTAATCAGCCACCTAGAAGGGAACGGCTTGTCCTCGTGCCTCTGGGTGAAGCACATTTGTTGCCCTTGTGCCTCTGGGCCCAGTTCTTGAGATGCTTGATCGCTTGCTTGAAAGTCAGGTCGCCTTCTCGATAAGCGTTCAGGATGCCACCCGGACTGAGTTGAAAAGGAACCCTCTCGTTGCGAGGCTTGTGCTGCACGAGCGCATGGAGTTCGTTGACGGCATTCACAAGCGCTTTCCAATCTCTCTCTTTTTTGGCCATGAGCTACCTCCTAATTCCGAAATCCACACTTTGATGTCAGTCTGGGCAGATATCCGGGATACTCTGGCACGGAAAATGCATCACGTTCCAGGTTTCCCCTTGCGCTTCCCTTTCCAGGAGCTCTTCGGTTTTCTCGCTGTTCCACTTCGTGCGTGCCGGCTGGCTTCGACCATTCTGTATGGTCTTGCAACCTTCATCAGGGCAGTAGAAGCAGATGTCCGGATCTCCGGGGATATTGAGCTCTTCAATCCCGATACGCCCGCAAGCGGGGCAATATCCGAAAGGTGCTGACTGATTCCACTGCTTCTCGGTTACGATGGTGTCTGAACCAACAGCCCTTGGGTATTTGTTTTCCTCTGCCATGTCTCGCACCTCCTGAATGAACGTGCGGGAAAATTATCACAAAGCATACGGAAACGCAATACAAAGTAACAACTGACAACTAACAAGAGTAACTTAGCCACTCTTGTCAGTTATTAGTTGTTAGTTTCAACGTCTTCGGCGAAAATTCCGATGCCCTCCCCTACTGGCAGATGAGGGACGAGGCGGACGGCGGCCGAAAGATCTTTGGGAAGATGGTTCGCGCAAAGTCTGGCCCTTGGGCATGGGCCTGGCGGCCGGCAGTTCAGGATTTTTTGTGATGGGCAGATAAGACCGGGTCAACCGTTCAATAGCCATAACCTCCTGGCGCTGGTCGGGCGTGGCGATCGAAATGGCGTGCCCCGACTCCCCCGCGCGTCCGGTGCGTCCGATGCGGTGCACGTAATCCTCGGCCTGGTCAGGCAAGTCGTAGTTGATGACGAGCTCAATATTTTTGACGTCAATGCCGCGGGACGCGACGTCCGTGGCTACCAGCACGCGATACAAACCGGATTTAAAACCATCCAAAGCCTTGCGGCGTTGCGCGAGCGAACGATTAGAATGGATTTCTTCAGCCGTGTGGCCCATGGCCCGGACAGAACGCGCCACTTTCTTGGCGCCGTGTTTGGTGCGCGTAAAAACCAAAACTGATCCGCGGTGTTCCACTAGAATCTTGTCCAGCAAACGCGGCTTGTCGTCTTTGTGCACGACGAAAAGTTCTTGCGTGACCTTTTCCGCCATAGTGCCCGGTCTCGCGATTTCGACTTGCACCGGCAACTTCATATAAGTGCTGGCGATTTTTACGATTTCACTCGGCATGGTGGCCGAAAAAAGCATGGTCTGCCGGTTTTTGGGCAGAGCCTGCAGAATTTTTTTAATCTGCGGGGCAAAACCCATGTCCAACATGCGGTCAGCTTCGTCCAAAACCAAAACGCTGACGTCACCGAGGTCAACCGTGTGCTGTGTCATATGGTCGAGCAAACGCCCGGGCGTAACGATCAGCACATGCGGCTTCTTCTTCAAACTATTGATCTGCAGATGGATGGAAGCGCCGCCGATTAAAACCGCGGTACGTAAACCAAGCGGCCGACCAATTTGCTGGAACACCTCATCGGCCTGGAGAGCGAGCTCACGCGTAGGCAAGATGACGAGTCCTTTGCCTTTGACCTGGGCCAGCCGTTGAATAAGCGGAATGCCAAAAGCCAGCGTCTTGCCTGTCCCGGTTTGGGCCACGCCGATAATATCCTGGCCCTCGATGGCAATGGGAATCGATTTCTGTTGGATGGGCGTCGGGATCTTGAATTTCAATTTCCAAAGCACGTCTAAAAGTTTGGGTGCGATGCCTAGGCCATAGAAACCCGGGGGTAATGGGGTGGTTTGCGTCATATGCCAGCAGTGTAGCTGGAATTGGAGAAAAGGTCACGTTCAGTCGCCTGACTTAAAATAAATTTAATAAAATTCGTTTATGACCTTCGAGCCAAGCCACAATATTGCGCATTAAAAAAGATAAGACGAGCAAATAAACAGCACCTGCAAAAATCGATGGGATATCGTAAAACGAACCCGCACGAAACATAAAATGGCCTAAGCCGTAATTCGAAGAAATATACTCCCCAATAACGGCGCCTGTTATGGCTACTCCGACGTTCATACGCAAAGAAGCCAGCAGCCAGGAAAGGGAAGATGGGATTATTAACTTAACCAGTGTTTGTAATTTGGTCGCGCCAAAAACTCGTAACATCTGAATCTCATCCTTATCCATACTGGTAGAACCCTCATAAGAATACGCCAGGGAAACAAGCGCTGTACCGATGACGACCAAGGCGATCTTCATGGGCAAACCGACACCGAACCAGATAATGATGAGTGGGGCGAAGACGAACACGGGCACTGCATCTAACAAAGCCAGATAGGGACGTGCGATCTTGGTGGCGCTGGATGATATCCAAAGCGCAAAACCGAGGATTGAACCTAGCAAGGATCCTGCCACGAAACCGAGAACCACTTCCAGTCCGGTGATCAGAAAAGATTGAGGTAATTCTCCTGTGACCGAATGCGCATACAAAGCCTGCAACGTCAGCATCGGGGAACCAAAGAGAAACCTTGTCCTCAGATCCAAAGAAAAAATCTGCCATGACAATAAAAAGAACATGCCTATTGATAAAGCAATGACCATTGTCTTCAAGCGGCTTAAGCTTTGAGTGTTTGCCATATCAAACTGAATTTTCTTTGGAATTCCTGGGATTCCCTTAGGACTACCGGGTCCCGTTGTGATTCCTGCAGATCGACCTTGGTCTCGAGCAAAATCCGGCAAGGCGAATCGCCCAAAACCAACAGCCTGTCCCCCAAGCCAATCGCTTCCTCCACGTCATGCGTCACGTAGACCACTGCCTTTTGGTTCATAAGAGCCCACTCTCTCAATCTTTTGCCGTGCCTCAACCGTGAAACATAATCCAGTGCCGAGAAAGGTTCGTCCAAAAGCGCGATATCAGGGTCAGATACCTGCATCCTGATAAAAGAGACTTTCTGCCGCATGCCGCCCGAGAGTTCCTTGGGATACAGATCCCCTGCCGAGCCTAAACCCTCTTGGCTCAACAGACCCTCTGCCTTAACTTGAGCGGCCGTAGTGTCTCCGCCCATGATTTCGATAGGCAAAAGTACGTTCTTCAAGGATGTCCTCCAGGGCAAGAGAAGGTCTTTCTGCATGACATAAGCCAACCTGCCGTTGACGGCTATCAATCCTCTATCGATTTCTATCAAACCGCTTATCGCGTTCAGCAACGTCGTCTTGCCGATGCCGCTCTTGCCGAGGATGACCAGTATTTCACCAGCTTTAACTCGAAAGGAAACGCCAGCCACGACCGTGGCCGATCCGTCATAGCCAACCCTAAGGTCATCCAAAACCAATCGGCAGTCATCAGACGTCGCGTCATTTACTTGATTCGTATTTTTGCGCAAAGTCGGTAACAACATATTTTTCGTAGGGCGCGTCGCCCTTCAGATCCCCCACATCCCTCCTTAATTGGATGGCCGCATCCCACCCCGCTTTTTCCAGCACGGTCTGCTTCGGAAAAACATTGGCATCCACTAGATTTTTGACGGCTGATAAAGCTACGTCTTCATCGACTTCCGGAAATCTTTTGTGCAATATCTTCGCCGTCTCCTCCGGATTCTCGCGTATGAACGCGAAGGACTTACCCAATGCGTTAACCATCTTCTGCGCCACATCCGGATGCTTACCCAGATAGTCCGGCAAAACGGATAAGCCGGTCAACGCAAACTGCGGATAATAATCGGCCAGCCGGTATGCGATTTTGTCGCCGTTCTTTACGGCCAAGGATACATTAGGCTCCAGTTCCAAGGCGATATCGACCTTATCTGCGGCCAACGCAGCCAGCAAAGAACCGAAAGCCGTCTCCTGTATGTTGGGCTTAAGACCGCCGGACACGAACATATTCTTCTGCAAAGTGTATGCCGTAGAGGGCGACGGAAAAGTCGCAACTTTATATGAGCCAAGGTCACTTGGTTGTTTAATCTGAACGTCCCTCTGTGCTTTGGCCACTCCCCAAAAAGGAACGCCTTGCACGATGGGCGCGATGATCTTCCCGGGTTGGCCCTTCTCTCCCGAGATCGCGACAAAAGTCGGATCAGCTACGCCGAACTGCGCTTCGTTGCTCAGCAAGGCCGCGAACGTCTTCTCATCACCACCTGTCGGGAAGATCTCAACATCTAATCCTTGTTCCTTAAAGAAACCTTTTTCCTGGGCCACGTACATTGGCGCATACAAAAACAGCTCTCCGAATTCAGCAACTTTGATTCTCTGTAGCCCGTTGTCTGTCGCCTTCGGTTGGCGTGCACTGATCGTGACGATGCCAACAAGAATGACCAGAATCGCGAACCCGACTATCCACTTAACGTAAGTCTTTTGCATATTCTTCATAAATTAATAATTGAATATACAAGAAAAATAGCATTTTGTCAATGGTATAACAAGCTATATTTTATGCTAATTAAAGAAAATATTGACAAATAATGCTTAAAATGATATATATTGCATATATCATATGGAACAGATGCTAAAATCCGCTGGTCTCAAGGACAGCGAAATCAAAGTCTACTTATATCTATTGCAGAATGGACTTTCTACTCCTCCCAAAATTTCTAAAGGCACGGGTATGGCCCGACCGAATTGCTACTCGATCCTGCAAGCGTTAAAAGAGAAGGGTCTCATCGCCCTCCAAACGCAAGGCAAACGCAAGGCTTATGTCGCAACTGATCCGTCAGCCCTGATCCACTCCATGGAGATGCGGACTGAGGCCTTGAAACAGCTTCTCCCAGACCTTCGCGCTCTGTATACGAAACAGGTGCAGAAGCCGTCCATTAAGTTCTTCGATGGTCCAGAACAGGTTAAGGAAATTTTCACGGAAATGCTTGAAGCTAAAGAAGTCTTCGGAGTAGCTTCGACCAAGAAACTTTACCAGGCGCTCAGTCCTGAATATTTCAAGATGTATATAAAAAAGATGCGCGAAAAGAACATCGTGCTCAAGGACATCCTGACCAAAGACTCGGTCAACACTTCGGCGCCGACCCCGATCAATACGCTGAAGAATCTTTACGAATACCGCGTCCTACCCGAAAGCACGGGCGACTTGCCAGTCGATATTTTGCTCTGGGACGACAAAGTCGCCTTTATCTCGGTCGAAGCTCCAGTATTCGGCACCCTTATCAAGCACTCAGCCATCGCCAAAATGTTCAAGATCATGTTCGGTTTTTCGTGGAAACAGCTGAGCTAACTTAGCCTATTTTTTAGTTTTGAAATCTGCCCGATGAGCAAAGTATTGCCAGTCAGGATAATGATAAAAATTAAAATCAACGAATTGCCTCCCAAAAAGATACCTCCCATCAGAGCCACGATCGAAGCGCCGAGCGTGGTCACGATATTATCCATGGCGACTCCGACCACGGCATCGCCGATACGGCCTTTGGGATTAACCGAAAAATTATGAACCACAATCATTTCGCCCATACAGCCAATGATACCGGCCAGGATGCCGGTGATAACAAACGGGGTATGCGTCAACTGCGAAAAAATTTCCATAGCCTTGACCATACTTTCGGCCGCGAAGAGGATGGCTATACCGGATAAAACTAAATCAAACCAGATACGGGCGGTCCTGCGATGAGCATAATACCTTTCTTCTTCCGCGATTTCCTCGACCGGCGATTCGGGCCTCTCGCTTTTACGGAAATAAAATAAGACGGCGATACAAAGAATAAAAAGAACAACCCCGACCGGTCGAATGAGTTGGTAAAGGTCTCCCGCAAACCGTTCGCTTAAGTTACCCACTCGCCCGAATAGCACCATACTGATGGCCACAAAAGCCGTGAGCAACGTCAGGGCGGAGAGGACGCGAATCGCGCCGTCCATCTCCCTGACAGATGGTTTAGTTTTGTGTTCTTTGAGCGGTAATAGATGCCCTCCAAATTTAAAAGGCGGAAACATGAGCACGGCCTTGTTCTTCAGGTCGGCTAAATTTTGACGATAGATGCACCAAACCGCGTGGAAAATATTGTAAATGTTTGATCCAAAAGTGGCCGAGGCGGCAATGATGGCCAAATTAATGGCGCGAACATAATCCGTGTCCCTGACCTGCAAGGACAAGATGGCCGCCATCACGCCGATAATCATATCCGGAAAAGCCGTGCCCAGGGATTGTAAGAAACCTCCAGCCAAACCAGTCCGATCCTTCAAAACATCCGTGGTCTCTTCGATGACTTTGGCCGTGCCCAGAAAAACAAAAGCCATGCCCACACCAAAAATAATCACGATGGCCAGCGCCTGAATCCACCAAACATGATTTGTCTCGAGTATCTGATCGGCGATGACAAACTTAAGAACGCCGGCAACAATCAGGTAAAGGATAATTTTAAAAAACTGGTCTTTTACTTTCATGTCCGAAATTTTACACCGCATCATCCTTTTAGTCACTAATCTCTTTCATGCCACTACATAGTAATGGCCTAAATGAGGTTCCCGTCTATTGTAACCCGCCACGGCGTTCGCGAACGCCGTGGCCAGACGGGGAGGGAGTTGATCAAAAGTTCATGAGGAAGGTACAGCCGGGACTGACGCCGACGTCCGCGCGGTGGATGGTGCCCGGGGTGGTGACGTTAACCGCGAGGTATGGGAAAAGCCGGTGGTTGGATTGGTTGAGCTTGATGCTCGGCCCGAAACGCTGCTCCACGAACCAGCTCTCTTTGCTTGGCGCCCACATCACGAAAGAACTTGTGCGGAACGCCACGGGAGTGGTTTGCGTGAGCACCAGAAACGTTCGCGCCGACCAGAGGACTTCGGGATCATCGCCTTTGACGGTCGCTCCCCCTCCCAGGAAAAACGCTGAGTACCAATCCTTTGGCATGGTCCAGGCGAGCATGCCATAGGCTTCCATATCCGGCCGTATGCGTTCCATGGAGTATCCATGAAAAACATCTACCAGAAACCCGGGTTGGACTTTTCCGCTTCCCAGGGCAGTGCCAAAGCCCGCGCCGTACATGTTTCGCGAGGCATCGACCAAAGCGAATGACTGCGCCCTGGCCGAGGTTACGAGCAACATGCCCATGCAGATGACCAGAATCGAGATGAGGCTTTTCATGCGATAGCTCCTTTTCTGTCACGCCTTAATCGCCGTGACGACCGAGTCCATCATGTAGCGACGAAGAAGGCAGATGCCCTTGAATCCGTTGGACACCAGCAGTTCCTTCTGCTCAGCTTCCGTGAAGCGGACGCGTTCGTGTTCGATGTAGTGCTTGATCCACTCGGCCTTGTAATCTGACCGGCCGATTGTGTCATACACGTCGTAGGCGCGGATCGTCGCTTCGTAATCCGCTTCCTGACCCTCCAGATCGTCGCGCACGCACTTGTCGCCGTTAACGAACAGGCCGCCGGTCTTGAGGATGCGAGAGATCTCCACGAAAAGATCTCGGCGATACCCGAACGTGAGATTATGGATCATGTAACCGCTTACGAATACTTCAGCTGATCCGGACTTCATGCCGCCCAGCACTTCCAACAGGTCGCCAAGTTTGTATTCGACCAGGCCTCGGCAATCTTGCAATGCCTTCGTCGCCTGATCCAACATGACTTGCTCGCTATCGATAGCCGTGACGACGATGTGCGGGGAAGCCTGCAAAATCTCTTTTGTGGTAAGCCCCGTGCCGCAACCGCCCTCCACCACGTGAATCAGCGGATTGATGAATCCCGCAGGGTGTCGGGTCTTGCAATGATTTCTGACTGCCCTGCCGATTGCACTCTCCAGTTCGTCGTAGTAAGGCAAGGCGAGCTTAAGGAGTTCATACTCTTCGCCGACGGTGCCTTCAAATCTTTTGTCTGACATGGCACTCTCCCTGATTTTCGAGGTGACAATCGAGTTCAGCTCGACTGATTGCATTCCTGCAATACGTTAAAGTATCATAAAAATGACAATTTGTCAATACTAAAAAGGCATTATTTTATCTAAACCTAGCAAAATATCTTAAATTGTTGACGATATTCCAACAAACTGCTACAATTAGCCCATGCTACAAGACATCCTCAATAAGATTGGTTTCTCGGAAAAACAGATAACAATCTATATGGCTGTGCTACAACATGGCCGTTTAAGTTATACGGATATATCGAAAAAAACCGGTTTGAATCGAACTACGGTCTACAGCGTGGCTCAAGAACTTTTGGCCCGCGGCGTTCTGCAAGAAGATTTCTCAACCCCGGTCAAAGCACTCGTAGCCGCTCCCCCGGAAGCGCTGTCCGTCATGACTGCGTCCGAAGAAGATCGTTTGCAAAAAAAGAAAGTATTGATTGATGAGGCCATCGCAAACATCCGATCCATGCCGACCGTCTCCGGATATATCGCGCCAGCCATCACCTTCATCCCTCAAGAAAGGATGATGCAATATTTTAAACAGCGGAACGATGAATGGAATGCGAGCTTAATGGCCAGTGACAAAACTTGGTGGGGTTATAATGACATCGATTTTATCGCGCAGTATTCTGAGGAGTGGCTTAGTTGGTATTGGGATTTAGCCCCTAAAGAAATTCTATTAAAATTATTCAGCAACGACGAAAAAGTTGAGCATGAGTTGAAGAGGCGCATGCCTTCCAGGCGTGAAATCAGGTTCTGGAAAGGCGATCACGTATTTACGGGCAGCCTTTGGATCATTGGCGAATACGTAGTGACCGTTAACGTGCGCCAATCCCCTCATTATCTAATTGAAATGCGCGACAAGGCTTTGGCGCAGAACTTAAGGACTGTTTTTGCGGAGATGTGGAAGCTGACAAATTAAAAAACGACCATGATAGCCATGGGCTTTAAAGGATTGACATTTCACCCAAGAAATGTCAGTCTTTGAGCACTTCTGTTGAATTCAACCAAACTCTGGAGGAGAGTGCCATGGCGAAATTTACAGACCCTGATCTTTTGGAAGCCTTCAAGTGCGCCCGAATGTGCCTCGGGGAAGATCGCGATAGGATGTTGATGCGAATCGCGGGAACCGTGATGATCAAGGATGAATCTGCCGCGCGGCAGTTCATTGCGGAGATCTCCGACCCCGCTTACAAGCTACCGGTCTTGACGCGGCTCTGTGAGCAAACTCTTCAGCCGGAGGACATTCAGAACGCTCTCCGTACCGTAAACTCCTGCTCCCTGGAAGACAGGCCTGACTGGAGCGCGGTCCTAAGAGTAATCTCTCTTTGCGCCATTCAAGACTGGACGGGCGCCAGGGAAGCCTACCCCTACATCGAGGACTATCTGTCCTACACCAGGGCCTTGATCCTGATCGCACGGCTGACCGACTCACCTGAAGATAAGGCTGTTCTCAAAATAGCCACCGACTTTATCCAGGAGAAACTAACCGGAGGCGATGTGGGTTGCGTCATGGAAACAATCGGTGGCGAGCTGATCTACATCGCCGGATCAACGCAACCGTACTGGCTGGCTGAGCTGGAATGGCATAGGAAAAGCAGGACGGCCAGACTCGCCCGTCTGATCGACTTGGCGGTGCCTGATTTCGTGATCTGCACTGAAATTTGCATGATCGCGGAAACCGGCCTCGTTGAGGAGGCTCTCCAAGCCTTTAAGGGGAGAGAGAGCTCTCTCGAGGGCGGCGAAGACCAGTACAACCACTCTTTCGCGATCGGCTACGCCATTCAAAACAACCTCACGCAAGCGCGGGAATATGCCGAAAAAATCCGCGATCCCGCTCAGCGCGCCCTAGCCTTCGCCCACCTCTTCAGGACGAGGCAATACAACTAACCCCTCACGGGGATTTTTTTATGCTTGTTGTTCTAAATATTTCTTCGCGTCCAACGCCGCCATGCAACCGGTGCCGGCCGAGGTGATGGCTTGGCGATAAACCTTATCAGCCACATCACCAGCCGCAAAAATACCAGGCACATTGGTCGCGGTGCCGTTAACTTTGATGTATCCGCCCTCGTCGCAGACCACTAGTTTGCAAAATGGTTCTGTATTTGGCTTGTGACCGATGGCGATAAAGACGCCGTCCAGCGGAATTTCTTGCGTCTCACCTGTCAGCCTGTTTTTGACGCGGGCTGACTTTAAAGTCACATCCCCCAAAAACTCATCGACTTCCGTATTGAACATAAACTTTACTTTGGGATGGTTTTTGGCGCGGTCATACATGATCTTACTGGCTTTCATCTTGCTTTCTTCGCCGCGGACAAGCACCGTGACAGACTCCGCGTACTGAGTCAGCGTGTTCGTGTCTTCCATAGCCACATCGCCCGCGCCAATGACAGCAACTTTTTTGCCTTTGAAGAAAAACCCGTCACAAGTGGCACAAACCGAGATGCCATGGCCGCGAAACTTTGTTTCGGACTCAATACCCAGCCATTTGGAAACAGCTCCGGAAGCAATAATCACGGCCCTGACCTTGCCCGGTTGCTTGTCAGCCTTGAGGACGAACTGCCCGTCTTGCGGTTCAATGGCCGTCACTATGTCTTGGATGATCTTGGCGCCCAGACGTTCGGCTTGTTTGCGGCACAGTTCCATTAATTCCGGGCCCATAATGCCTTCCGGAAATCCCAAAAAGTTATCGACCGCGTTGGTCGTCATAAGTTGGCCGCCCGGCTCAGGCCCTGCCCACAGGACCGTGCTGTAACCAGCCCGCGCCGCGTAAACCGCGGCGCTATAGCCGGCCGGCCCCGCTCCGATAATACCGATGTCGGCGATGATTTCGTTTAGCATAATAGTTCAAATTAATAGTCTAAATTATCGTTCCCTTAAACTCATAAGGATCAAGATCCTCCCTCAAAATCAAACGTGATAAAGTCGCATGTACCTGCATCGCCAAACTCGGCTGATGTGCAAAACCTATATACTCAATCTTCTTGCCCAATAACTTAACTTTTTTCATGGCTGGAATCAAATCCGTGTCCGAAGATATAATAATAGCGGTATCATAAACGTCATCATACGCTCCAATCACTATATCGATTGCCAATTGAACGTCAACGCCTTTTTCGTGATAAATACCGTCATTTTTCATCAAATATCCTTTCTTAATATAAAATCCCTGCGACGGTTGCAATAAATAATTGAACAGACGGCGCTGATTTAGTCGCATCTTTTGCGCCTTGTCATCGTCCGATTTGGCGCGGACAACCCCGACATAATAACCACGCGCGACAATATGGCGATTACGCGCCAACCATTCCGTAAAGCGCCCATAATCAAAGACTAATAGATGCGCAACGTTGAGCGATTTTAGCTTGTAGTAAAAGTTACTGCCATCAATAAAGACTGCAACGCGTTCTTCCATAAATTAAGACATTAATAAAACCCCACCGGGTCCCTTACGGGACAGGGTGGGTGGTTTTAGTAATAACACAATACGCAATTTTCGTACGATTGTCAAATGCATGTGGACAGCTGAGTTAAGCATATGAATTAACGAAAAATGCTGAATTATACGATAAAATTTATAATTTTATTCTTAACGTAAACCACTTTTTTGACTTTTTGGCCTTCAAGATACTTTTTCACACTTGATTCATCAGTAGCTGTCTGACGAACAACGCCCTCTTCCGCATCCGTCGCGACTTTAACCTCTCCCCGGAGCTTACCATTAATTTGGACGGCGACCGTTACATTCTGTTGGATGAGCTTCGTTTCATTGTATTGCGGCCAGGTTTCCAGGTGGATGGATGTTTCGTTGCCTAGCTGGTGCCAGAGATCCTCGGCCAAATGCGGGGCAAAAGGCGCGATCAGCTTGAGATATGACCTGAAGTCAAGCGATCGCATAACCTTGCCTTGCAATTCGTTCGTTAAAATCATGAGTTGCGAAACAGCCGTGTTAAACCGTAGGTTATCAATGTCTTCGCTGACTTTTTTAATGGTCTGATGCAAGACTAAATCGTAAGGTTGGACGTCCGCGACGTCAGCGCCGGGCAAACTTAATGTCTTGACCTCGTCCTGGCCGTCCTGAACGTCCTTTGCGTCCTTACCATTCGTAATTCGTAATTCGTAATTCGTAATTTGCGCTTGCGCCAGTGTCCAAACTTTATCCAAAAACCGTTTGACGCCTAAAACATCTTTAACGCTCCATGGCGCGTCCATGTCATACGGTCCGATGAACATTTCGTACGTCCTAAGGACATCTGCTCCGAATTTTTCGACGATTTCATCCGGGTTGATGACATTGCCTTTTGATTTAGACATCTTAATTCCGCCTTCGCCCAAGATCATAGCGTGTGAACGCCTGACTTTATACGGTTCATGGCCGCAGGAAGATGGAATAAAACCTAAATCAAACAAAACTTTGTACCAAAAACGGGAATACAAAAGGTGCAAGGTCGTGTGCTCCATACCGCCATTGTAAAGATCAACCGGCATCCAATATTTCATGGCAAAATTAGAAGCGAACATCTCTTTGTTGTGCGGATCGCAATAACGCAGAAAGTACCAGGAAGAACCCGCCCAGTTAGGCATAGTGTCTGTTTCGCGTCGCGCCGGAGCTTTGCAGATGGGACATTTGACGTTCACAAAAGATTTGATGCCGGCCAAAGGCGACTCGCCAGTGTCAGTCGGCTCGTAAGCCTTAACTTCCGGCAACAAAAGCGGCAACTCAGCATCGTTGAGCGGCGCCCAACCGCAATGTTCGCAATAAACCATGGGAATCGGCTCCCCCCAGTAACGCTGACGCGAAAAAACCCAGTCGCGAAGTTTATAAGTGACCTTTTTCTCGCCGATCTTTTCCTTTTCCAACCAGACAATCATCTTTTCCGTGGCTTTGGAAGTTTCCAAGCCGTTGAGAAAGTCTGAGTTAATGGTTTTACCCAATTCAGTGTAACAATAAAATATCTCATTGCTTTCTAGACTTTTTTTATATTTTTCATAACCACTGTCAATCTTTTTCTGCCATTCACTCTCTTGAGCTGGAGTTTGTCCTCGACCTCTTAGCCACTTTTCAAGTTCGTGACGTTTCTCATATATCTCATCCTTCCAATAATCAAACGGGGGGCAGACGACGTTAATAATTTTCAGGTTATGCTTTTTCGCAAAGGCAAAGTCACGGTCATCATGCGCTGGCACGGCCATGATGGCGCCGGTGCCATAGCCGGAGAGCACATAATCCGCGACCCAGATGGGTATTTCTTTTTTAGTCGCCGGGTTGATGGCCATCACGCCTTTAAGCTGCACGCCTGTCTTCTCTTTATTCTCCTGACGTTCCAAATCTGATTTGTTTTTCGCCTTTTCTTGATATTTCTTTACTTCCTCGTAATTCGTAATTCGTAATTCGTAATTTTTTATCAAATGATGCTCCGGCGAAAGGACGAGATAAGTCGCGCCAAACAAAGTGTCAGGACGGGTGGTGAAAATTTGAATTTGGAATTTGGAATTTGGAATTTGGAATTCGATGAGAGCGCCTTCGGAACGGCCGATCCAGTTGATTTGCGAAGTTTTGATCTTCTCTAGATAATCGACTTGATCAAGTTCATCAATCAAACGCTGGGCGTAAGACGTAATGCGCAACATCCATTGTTCTTTTTCGCGCTTTTCAACAGGCCCACCGCAACGATCACAGATGCCGCCGACCGCTTCCTCGTTGGCCAGGCCGATTTTATCTTTGGGGCACCAGTTAATTTCCGTCTTTTGTTTAAAAGCCAGGCGTTTGGCGTCGCGATATTCCTGGACCGCTCCCGAACCACTATCCTCTATCTCTTTCGGCACAACCAGCTCGGCGATGGGACGCGCTTTCTGCATCTTTTCATCAAACCAGGCATCAAAAAATTTGATAAACATCCATTGTGTCCATTTATAATACTCCGGATCAGTCGTATTAATTTCACGAGACCAATCAAAGCCCAAACCCAGCATTTGTATCTGGCGTTTAAAGTTGGTTATGTTCTTAGCCGTGACTTTGGCCGGCGGTTGTTTGGTCTTAATGGCGTAGTTTTCCGTGGGCAAACCAAAAGCATCCCAGCCCATGGGATATAGAACGTTTTTGCCTTCCATGCGGCGTTTGCGCGTGAGGATATCGATGGCCGTGTAAGGACGCGGATGGCCCACATGCAAGCCTTCTCCCGAGGGATAAGGGAATTCAACCAGGCCATAAAACTTTTCCTGCCCGGTCTCGCTTGGGTCTTTGGCATGGTAAACCCCTTGCTTTTCCCACCACGCCTGCCATTTGGGCTCAATTTCGCTGAACGGATACGACATAATGAACATAAGGTTAACATGGACTTTACTCTTTTGCCAGCGTTTACTTACGACTATTCTGTCATCCTGAACTTGTTTCAGGATCTCAACACTATTTGCTACGTGAGATGCCGAAATAAATTCGGCATGACGGAATCAAAATATCAAAATCCCTCCGCCTAAGCGAAGGGATTTTTACTTGTAATCTAAGGGATTACTAGCGGCGATCTCCACCGCGCTCCTCAGGAGCACGGGCTTTGTTCACCGCGATGCGGCGTCCACCCATATCGGATCCGTCGAGCTTGGCGATGGCCTCATCAGCGGCGGCATCATCGGCCATTTCGACAAAGGCGAAACCACGGGGGCGGTGGGTCTCACGGTCCATGGGAATGAACACTGAGACGACTTCGCCAAATTGCGAGAAAAGCTGTGAAAGCTCGTCCTCGGTCGTGCGGTAAGGGATACCACCGACAAACAACTTCGTAGGCATGCGTTTGACACTAAGAATTAACACGGACGTCGTTTGCGCTTGACCCTTTCCTTCGACACATTGCGCTCCCCGTCGCCTAAAGCTATGGGGAGAGGACGGCATTCGCACGTACTATCCACAAATTAATATATCAAAAAAAGACGAAAACGTCAAGTAATAGCCTCAAAACTGATCTCCGGCTCAGGTTGCGACTCATTAATATGCTTTAACCAAAGCTCAACTTCAAGCTCAGGCCACTTAGCTTTAACGATCTCCCTCGCCTCCCTCAGGTCACCCGTCAGCTTTGCATACTCCGCTTTTTCATCCGCAAAGGCCTTTTTACCTCCGTAGGCCCCACAATCAGTGTGGCTCATCAAAATAACCCGTCTCATGCTATGGAGATTTTTTGAGATCTCAATCTGGCGTAAGGCAAAAGCTCGCGTCTCGGGATCAACAAGATTCTTAGGCCCACCGGCAATCGAAACCAAATCCGAGTCGCCTAAAAGATTGTTCTGCGTCCTGAATTCTTTCATCTTCTTGCCAAAACGGAAATCAATGCACTGCATTAATAATGTTGAACAGGTGTGAGACATAAATAATGAAATTAATTCAAAATGCAAAAAGCAAAATTCAAAATGAATGTATCGCTTCGCGATTTTATTTAATTAAAGCCGCAGGCCTCCAGCATTTTGCTCTTTGAATCTTGAATTTTGAATTAGCGAGTTGGATTGTAGCGCGTCCATGGACCAGACGCAATACGTAAAATTGACCCTGAGCAACGCGGCGGTTATCATTTTATTTAGGTTTTTAACCAAGGAGAACTGCCATGGCGGGAAAATCGATTCCTCCGCAAAGTCCGAAGCTGACCGGCGCGGCCTATGTCCACGCCGTGGTGTCCGAATACATCGCCACTACGCCGATTCGCCCCATGCATATCGACGGAGCGCCAAAACGAAAAACCAAGCCGGCGGCTCAACCAACGCCTGAACCGGAAGACGAGTCGGATCCCGCGAGCACGATCGACGACCTCAACTCCAACCGGTAATCGGACTCGATTCACCGGCTTTTTTTAACCGCTCTTGGCAGATAGATAGCTAATCATGCTATCTTTCTTTTATGCCTTCCTACATTTTCATAGCCATCTTTTTGGTCGTTGCCCAAGGAATCTTGCTGGCCCTGAACCTATTTATATACAGCTCAGCTGTCCATTTCCTGGGCATGACCGGCCCCCTGCAAAAAACTATCTTGGGTATCACTTTGGGGATTCTGGCTTGCAGTTTTTTAGCCTCAAGTTTGCTTGTCCGCTGGCAAGACGTCTATCTGACAAAAATCCTATACTTCTTGGCCGGCATTTGGCTGGGGATTCTGCTTTATCTGATCTTGAGTCTCGCGGGTGCCTGGATCATTAGTTCTATTTGGACATCAGCGCCGCAACTTTTGCTCGGAGCTTCAGTCTTCGTGGTGGCTCTAGGCATCTCAACTTACGGCATCTGGAGTTCCTATCATCCTAAAGTCCAATATTTAGACATCAAACTTAAAAATCTTCCCGCGGTCTGGCAAGGCAAAACTATTGTCCAAATTTCTGACGTGCACCTTGGCAATGTTTTTGGATTTAAATCCTTGACCAAGGTCGTTGACCGGATAAACGCAATTAATCCTGAGATGGTCGTCATCACCGGCGATCTCTTGGACGGCATGGGAGATGATCTCAAACACTCGATCAAACCTTTGGTCGACATCAAAGCCCAACGCGGCATGTATTTCATTACCGGCAACCACGAAACTTTCCTGCCGCAGGAACAGGTAACCGATGTTTTGAGTCAGGTGCCGATTAAAGTCATGCAAAACCAGTTGGTTGATCTGGATGGTCTGCAGATTATCGGCATCAACTATCCAACGACGGGGCAATCTGTTGATTTGCCTCAAATCATCAAACAGCTCAACCCAAATCCTAACCAAGCGACCATTCTTTTGTACCACAGCCCTGTCCAAGTCGACGCCGTCAGCCAAACCGGCGTAGTCGATCTCATGCTTTCGGGCCACACCCACCGCGGCCAACTATGGCCCTCCAATCTTGTCACTTACTTGATTTACCACGGCTTTGACTACGGCTTACACCAAGTCGGCAAGATGCAGATCTACACGACGACCGGCACCGGCAGCTGGGGGCCGACCATGCGCGTCTTTGCCCGGCCCGAGATTGTGGCCATACGACTAAATTGACAATGACTACAGATTCAGCGAATCGCTCTTGCAAGACTGAATAATCTCTGATAACTTGCTGACTAGAATATGGAATTTGGAATATAGTATTTAGGGATTGCCCATAATTCCAAATTCAAAATTCCATTCCCAAATCCGCGGGTATCGTATAGTGGCTATTATGCGACCTTGCCAAGGTCGAGAGGCGGGTTCAATTCCCGCTACCCGCTCCAACTGAAAAACTCCCCTTTGGGAGTTTTTCAAATATTCAATTTTCAATAGATGAAGTGGGAATTGAACGGCATGACGGCTCAGACCCTCTTTTTACCGAAATAGAAATTCTTTTCGAACAATCGCGACAGCTTTTTGGCCTTGGCCGAATCCCTTAGGATGACTAGCCTGATCTTGGCTTGCCTTGTCACCCTTTCCTCCAAATCGTTTATGGCCCGCGGCTCGATCCTGGCATGGGTTCGATAGAAGGTCTCGATGTCGTCCACTGTGCGCTTGTCGTACTGCGCTTCGATCACGTAGTCACCGAGCACGTTCAAGACGATCCCCAGATAGTTGCGTCTACCAGAAAAATGGGGCTTGTTCAACATATGGTATTGCGCCATGTTCCCATCGAAATCCTTGGCTACCGCGCGGTCCAATGATGTCCTATGGCCCGCGGTGAAGAGGTAACGGACACCTCTTCTTCTCATGTAGCCCATGAGCGCCAGTTCTTCTTTACGTCGACCGAGCAGGAACCAATGATGGGAGGAATACGCATACCAGCGGTCCAGCCTCGGATTGGCGGCGAACAGGATATACAGGACATGGTTCCAGAAAGCATCTACCTGGATCGGGTTCTTGAACGAATACACGATCCTGTCCCTATCGCGTAACTGCAGGAAATTACCGTTGCCGACCGATGGATCGGCATACGCATGCTGAGCCAAAGATACGAAGGTCTCCATCTGCTGCAACCAACGGATATTCAGCGTAGCTTCGCCTTTCTGAAGGAATACCAGGCCTTTCTGGCGCAGACCGCGCAAAGCCTTGTAGATGGCCTGGACCGTCACGTTGATGCCGCGTCGTGCCAACGCCTGCCGCAAACCATCCATGGATAACGGACCGTGGCCAAGCTCCTCGACGATGGTTTCTCTCAGGGAGGAAGAAGGGAAGATGGCCATAATTAAACTTAAAGTTTATTATTATATGAAATTTAGCCTATTTATTGAATATTCTATCAATAAATGTATAATGCCGTCAAGCTCGTACCATAAACAGAAAGGCGACCAAGATGGAACTGCAGGACTATCGGGAATTGGCTGATCGCCTCAGAAAGCTCGACCGCTATTGCGAAGCGGAGGAGGCCTACCGACAGATAATTCGCTTAGAGCCCATGGATCGGGACGCTCATTTTTATCTTGGAGTGTGTGTGGGTATGCAGGGTCGATACGAAGAAGCAATATCGTCTTTTCAGCACGTCGCCGAATTAGCGACAGGAAAAGAATACATCCAAGCCCGCAAAATGGTCGGGTGCGGCCTCATCAATCTCCAACGACCAGAGGAAGCGCATGCGGTGTTCAGCGAAATCGTGAGGATGCAGCCGAACTGGGGCCCCCTCCACTATTATCTCGGTCTTAGCCTGCATAATATGGGACGGCTTGAAGAAGCAATTGAGGCTTATGGGAAATCCATCCGATTGAATCCGTCGGGCCGAGACTCCTATTATAGATGTCTCGAAGCTCTCCAGACTCTCATGGATAACAAGGGGTTCCGTTGAATCCGACTTACCTCACGCTGTGCCGTGGGGCTTTTCTTTCATATCCGTGGTTGAGCACGAACCCCGAATGTCCTGTATAATGCTCTGCATCTATATATCTTGCATATGAAAAAACCTTATTTATTGTTGCTCTTAGCCCCGGTTTTGATCTTCGGGGGTTGTTCCCGCAATCAAGCCGCCCAACAAGCCAACCCTCAACTCACCGCCACTTCCACGGTAGAGGAAATAACGGCGCACGATCCTTTTGTCCCGGTCATCAAGGGCGAAGACATATTTTGTTTTGACAAAAAAATCGGCGTCTACAAGAATGGACGCTTATATATGAAGCTTGATGATAAAATCGTCTCCTTTATACCGCCTAAACTATCGGGAACCGAAGTCGGCGACTTCAACCCCAATGATCTGATGTGCGAAAGCAGTAATTCGAGACCAGATGACGAGGGCTATACGAATTACCAATATTCCCACTTTATTTTTCAGGGTCTTGAAGTCTCAACTAAGCTCTACGGACCATACGCGGTCTACAAAACTATCGAGACGCCCGAGGACAACCATAAGATCACGTATCGTTGCGATGGCTCGTTGGCTAAAACCGGAGACAAGGTCGGTGAATACACAAAAGACGAACCTTACTTCGACTGCCAAACCAATGGTAGAGATTTCCTGACCCAATACGAATTCAACGGCGCGGCCGGGGCTCCTATGCTGACCACGGGCGGAGATTACGGAAAAAAATGGCATAAAATCTACATCAAGCGCCTGGATGGCTTGAATTATATCTTCATGGCCAGCCTCAGCCTGAACTACGAAGACAACTGGTCATCCGATTACTCCATGGAAAAATTCCGTGAGCTGAGTAGCCGGAATGCGCTTAATGAACTCCTCAAAGCACCCTTTAACACCAAATCCCTTGCCCTTTGGCAAATAATGGTCGATTCTTTCCGGATAGAGGCAAAAGATGAATTCGGGTTGAAATAAACAAATTTCACTTGATACACCACCGTTAGCTTCACCTCACCAACAAAAAAAGCGGGACTAGAAGCAGTGTCCCGCCGTGTTGAGTGCGACTCCACACACGAAGTCTGAACGGTGTCAGTTCACCGTGAGTTTAGACAGCTTACTGCTCTCGAAAACAGCGATCCCGTTCGCGTAGACCAGCATGGCGTATCCGCTCGCATCGATGAGCATCGAACTGCTCGTGTAACCTGGGTACGTCTGGATGAAATCCTGATAGCTCGCTCCGATGCCCAGGCCGGTGTCCGTCACTCCGGTCCACCCCTGAGAGAGTCGGATGGAAGAGAACAAGTTGTATGCCCATATAAGCACGACACCATCACTGCAGGCACCGATCTGAAGCGTATCGCCGATTCCGCCTTCGTGACCACCGACAATGCCCCAATCGGGACAAGCCTTGAGCATCTGCCAGGCGTACGAGTCGTTCCAGTTACTGCTCGTGCTGATCTTGCCATAGGTGCTGTGCTTGGATTGGGTGGTATCCCAGGTCAACAACTCGTCACAAGTCGGGCAGACAATGACAGGTCCGCCGTCGCCAGACGCATCGCTGACTGCATCGTAAGACACATCGGCTCCAGCATCGCTGCCCGCTTGGCCTGCGCTGCCACCTTGAACAACGTCGTCGGGTCCATCACCTCCGGCATCACCAACTACCTGACCCGCGCTACCGCCAGTAGACGTCCCCGCTGAACCTCCGGTGCCGCCAGACGAACCAGCGCTGCCACCAAGGCCGGCGTCAGCCGTTCCACCGGATCCGCCAGTAGATGAACCAGCCGAACCTCCAGTGCCGTACGAACCAGCCTTGCCGCCGAGACCAGCTTCAGCCACTCCACCGGATCCGCCAGTAGACGTCCCCGCTGAACCTCCGGTACCGGATGAACCGACGCTGCCTGCCTTGCCCGCGCTACCGCCCTGAGACGGAAGGTTTTCGGTATCCGACGAGGGGCTAGGACATCCCGTTAGGCCTGTCAGCATCAGGTAAACCACCACGAATCCGACGAGGTTGCAGAGAAGCTTGTTATACATGGCCATCCCTTTCCAAGGTTGCGAATTGTCGAGTTCCCTGCCCGCAGTGCCAAGCCCAGCTTTGGCGGGCACAGCGAGATTAGCCATATTTGAGCATAAAAATTGAAGAAGGGCAAGGCTAAAAGCTATCCCCTACTACTTACGCCCCAAAGGAATTCAAAAATCTGTTTCAGGCTAAAAGCCATGTCCGGCGAGTGGATAATAAAGCAGGCGCCTTCTTTGTGAGTGGCGATAACGCCCACGCAATTACCGTAGATATAAATCGTGGCGTTTAAATCAACGTAAGCCGGTAAATATCTGATTTGCCTCAGATACTTGGCTTCTTCCGAAAAGATCGGATGTGGCACGTTTTTAGCCTTAACTCGCAATGATCGAGATTTGATACCCGCTTTGACCCGACGCGCGATCCATTGTTCGATATACTTTCGGTCAACGGTTTGGAGGGTCAGCGCGGACGGCGAAAAATAAACATATTCATCTTTGACCGAACGTAAAATATCTTCATAGATTTCTCGCGCCGCGAAAGGCCCGGTGAAAAGTTGGACGAACGGTTGTTTGTCCTGATTGGCATACATGGCCAAAAAATCCGGCAGTAAATCCTTGAGTTGCTCTTTTTGACTTTCGATTTTCTTAAAAAGCTCCTTGGGATGCAAAGGCAAAAAGACTTTACGTTTGCCCTTCATTAAAGTTTGCAAAAAACCGCGCTCTTCCAAAAAACGCAGGTTATCATAGATGGTAGTGCGCCCCATTTTGAGTTCTTTAGCCAACTCTGCGGCCGTGGCTTCGCCTTTAGCCAACGCGGCCAAATAAATATCCGCCCGCTGTTCATCCAGCCCAGCGCTCGTCAGCCAGGCTTGCAAAGTTGATTTTGTAGACATATGTCGGAAATAATTGACGAAATTAATATAGCTTATTTGGCTAAATTAAGCAAGTTTTAGTTTATATCCTAATTTATTTCTAAAATTCTTGGCAATAGATTATGAATACCGTATTTTTTAAACGTAAACCGTTCTTCGACAAAGGAATATATCATGGAAACTAATCTTAATTCTGCATTTGAAGAATTCCTCGAGAATCAAATTCGACCTCACATCCCCTCGCTTGAGGAACAAGTGACTTCAGGTATCCGACGGGTAGCTCGACGGTGCTTTTACGGAACGCACTACAACCAGCTGTTCCCCGAACAGCAAAGGGTTATTACAGACAATCGCGTCGCGGATACTCTCGTTGATGATGAAGAACGTTGGACAAAACGACGAAAACTTTCTCTCCAGGTTCCCGTCGCATGCCTCGAGATAGGCCAAGATCTCTATCACCGCTTTGTCGCGATAGTGCCCGGTACTGCCGAAAGGTACCGCATAGTCTGCCACTCATAAAGTTCCCACATGTTCCGACTCCCCTCCTCTGGCTCAGCAACTCTGCTGGGCCAAAGCATGGGCAGGCGGAATAGAAAGGAAAAACCATGAAAAACAAAACTTTGCCGGATCCGTTGTTTGAGGAGCTTATCGCTAGTGTACCCGCGCGCGTTGCGGAAGCGGCGCGACTTCGGTATTACGGATTCGCATATGAGGCAATCTTCGGTCCAGTCCCAAGACCACCGCTTCCAAGAGGGGCTAATCCGCGAGAGATGCGCCCTTGGCATACAGACGCGGAAGACGCAGTTGCTGGAAATCTTGTGCGGAACTTCAACGAAAAACATCCAGGCCGCATGCTTGAACTTCTTCGCTTATTCAAAAGAACCCAAGCAAAAGAACCGGTCGTATCAAAAAATGAATTACCTGACGACAACTGGGAGCTTCTGCTTCCAAACGATCTGCAAGCAACTGTCGACAACGCGCCGAAGACGCAGTCAGAGTTGGATAAATACTTCAGACATGCCGTTGATAAGACATAGTCAGAACCAGCGGCCAGGGCGTTAGCCCTGGCCGTGTATATGGAGACTTCCGTGGGTGTGTCGACGAAGCACTTGACGAGAGAGATGCGTCGTAACGCGAGATTCTTCGCCGCGGAAATGCGGGTACTCCGCGAAAAATGTCGTCGATAAATAATTCCGACTCCCCTCCTCTGGCTCAGCAACTCAGCTGGGCCAAAGCATGGGCAGGCGGAAAGAAAAAAGGAGTGCACCATGGACATTCGCTATTACCAAAAAAATGGAAGAATTGGGGTAGTCTATTCAATTTCCTGGGAAGAGATGGAAGAAGTGATGAGGGAGCATCTCATCAAACCGATGCCTGCAAAAAATCCCTGGTATGATGATGCCGACATGGGACTGGTACCTTTGGAGGTGCAGGAAAAGGGAGAAGGACAAATTCGTGAATATGCAAGACGGATTTGTCATGAACGACATGCGCAAAACCTCGCTGAGGCGCGAAAAGATCGTGATGAAGTGAGTGGGCGTATGCGAAATGTCAACCGCACCATCCATGCACGACATGATGGCTTCATCTTGAAGGGCCGTATCGTTAATCACAAATCTGGCGGGGTCGTTGTGAACCTCGAGGAACCATTCGTTCCGGAAAAAGGATACATTTTCAAATACCCGACGTGTTTCGCGGAATCGGTGACGGGTCGACATGTGTTTGACCATGCAACCGGCGAGCTTACACCTGTCGTGCTACAAGATGCTCATGACGCCCTTATCCGACTATACAAGGAAGAAATGGCAAAACGCGAACACAAACAAACCGTCAATCTCGTCGAAGCGCTCAACTGCGAGCATGACGACGAGCGCAATGGCTAATTCCGACTCCCCTCCTCTGGCTCAGCAACTCCGCTGGGCCAAAGCATGGGCAGGCGGAAGAAAGGAGTGCATCATGGAAACTAATCGCGACTCAGTATTCGAAGACTTCCTTTCGCAAGAGCTTACAAATACACCGGGCTCTTTAGCTGGTGAGGCTCGGGTTCTCGCAAGAGTCACCTATTACGGCTCGCAATACGATCTCTTATTTCCTAGGGAAACGCCCGTCGGCTCTGGAAGAGGTGAACGAAACGTTTTTCACCAAATCTTTTCAGACGAAGGAATGGAGCTTAGCGAAAACCTCTACGAAAAATTCTGTGCGCAGAATCCGGGTAGGTTCAAGCGATACAGAATCATCTTCGAGCCATGATTCATCATCAATCCGACTCCCCCAGCAACTCCGCTGGGCCAAAGCATGGGCAGGCGAGAGAAAGGAAAAAAAATCATGTCATCTCGCGAAAAAGACATCCAGATAGCGGCATCTAAACTGGTGAAATTGATACCTGAGTTTGACGTGTCCCTCCTCACAAGACTCGCTAAACAACTTGGAGTCGAAGGTGATATTGTTGAGACGGCAGAGAGGATTCTACGAAGCGAACGGGAGGAGATTGTATTATTAGCTGGCCTTCCGAGCGGTTCACCCATCTCTGTAAACTCAAATGACGACGATCCCATCGGCCAAGATGCAACTAAGCTGGGAGCACTCACCGAGTTGCTCGAAGCCTACTACAACAATACTAGCAATGACTCCTCCGCCACGTCTGTCTGACTGGCGGTTTTTTTGCGCAGAAAGTGCAACCCTCCGAAGCCTTGGCGAAGGTGGGTAGATGATGCTCTCACCCCTTGACGCCAGCCTATTTTTTTGCGACTATGCGAGCCATTCGCAGTTCCTTGACTCAATACCATCCAACCGGAGGGAGAGGCTATGCATCCATTGAGTTTGAAGTACGTGTTCGCGCTTTGCCTGACAGCGATTGTGATCTCCGTCACGTCGAGAGCTGACGCACAGCAACCAACGGCCGCGGCCAAAGGCTCGCGCATCTGTTGCAACAACCTGCCGGCTTACGCGCAACACCTCAAGGACACGGTGCAGGGCGTATGCAAAAGTAAACCAGAAGTGGGTTGCAAAGCGACCTGCCAGGCCATGCGGGCTTTCCACAAATCAGGCAAAGGCACGCTCCTCGCGCAGAATTGCGGCGCCACGCCGGTCACCATCTCGTACGACTGTCCGGACGAAAAAGATCAGGGCAAGAAAAAGACCGAGACGGTCACGCTTGCGGGTTGCTATCCAGTCAAGGACTTGTTGCAGGCCTATGCTAATAGTTTTGACATCGCCCTCAAGGAATGCGGCACGCCTGAAACGCCTCCTCCCCCGCCGCCTTGCCTGGACAAGGACGACTGTTGTCCGACGGTGCTCATGACCCGAACCGTGGAGAAGACGGCGCCCGTGGAAATTACCAACTACTACAACAATTTCCCGGCGCCTGATCCTCCCCATGTCCCGGCCGAGAGCCTCTTGGACACATCCTTCGTCAGCATTCCCCGCCCAAGTGACACGCGGGCGGCCATGGTGGATCTCCCGTTCATGTTCGACCGGAACGGAGCCTATGGCGCGGCCGGCTTCAGCATCTCGCCGTTCCGTTTGGCACGCGCCGAATGGTCCGACCTCAAGCCCGAGGCTGACGGCGGAATCCTAGACCACATCATCCTCTCAGCCGGAGCATCGCGTGCACCGGGGACGGATATGACGGACACCAAGACAAGTGGCGCCGGCACCCTGTCGATCCAAATGTTCAACGACAAGGACTTGATGGACAACGAAAGACTGCGTGCCTGCATCCAAGGCAAGGCGCACTCTCTCGCCCATCCGGAGACTCCCGGAGCAAATCATGCCTTGTTGCAAGAAGCGAAAAGCGGTTACTGGGAGTGCCTTAAGAGATCACTATTGTCTTCGAGCATGAACCTGGGCAGCAGCAAGGACGTTTCCCGTTTCTGGTGGTCGCTTGAATACGGCTATGGCCACCACGCGATCACGCCTTTCCTGGGTATGAAACAGTGGAACGACAGGAACGTGAAGAGCAACCCCAGCCAAATCGGCGTGCGCTACACCTTTTCGGCCGAACTCTTCTCGGTGACGGCTGACATCATGAGCGAGTTCGTGTTTTCCCGAGAGGGTCTGGTCGGATCGTGGTATCGCCAACATGCCGGAGCCGGCATGTCCCTGGCTATCGGCAACGGCATGACGGCCACCCTGGGCGCGCGCATGGTCCCGCCTTCGTGGCTCGAACACACGAACACGGAATTCCGCGGCATCGCGAGCATTGGCTGGGGCGGCTGGGACATCGGGGCTATGTACTACCAACAACAGTTCACCCGGTTCACCGACGACAAGGATGCTAAGCCAATGCCTATGCCGAAAGAAAAACGCTGGCGAATGTGGCCCCAAACGATTGAACCTTGGCAAAGGTAGTTCGTCCAATCTGCTTTCTTCAAAAATCCTCTCCCTCTGAGAGGTCTTTTTTTATATACCTAGTTCTCAATTAATATCTTGATTGCTCATCAACCACCCTTGACAAAAGGCTCTATTATTGATAAACCAATATGTCCTGAAAAGGGCTGTCTGATCGTCAGATTAGGCAATGCCCCTCGACAATTTAACATGGAGATGAACCATGCCCGTATTGATTACCCCCAAACCCCGGTCCACTCCCAACCCCGACGGCTCAAACAGCCCCAACCCTCAAGACCGCATCGCGCAACTTGAGGCAGAACTCAGTTCCGCAGAAGCGGAAATCGGCAAACTGGCAACGGCAAACGTAGGTCTGCAGGCATGGAACGTAAACCTGCAGGCAAAGATCGAAGGGATATCATCACAGGAGAAAACACTGCGAGAAGCTCATGGGAAAGAGCTCAAGCAGCGCGACGATAGTATTGCCTCCCTCAAACAGCAATACGATGGTCTTGTATTGCTAAGCGAGGATGAAAAAAAACTTCGCGTAGAAGAAACCGAGCGTAGTAAGCGCCACATGTGGATTGCGCTGATCTGCTTAGCTGCCGTTTTACTACTGTCGGCGCTCGGCTTCGGACTAGTCCGCTCCTGGGAAAAAATTATAGGGTCACCGACTAAAGAGTCCCCGACTGAGACCGTGGTTAGTCTCTTAAAGATGGATCCTAAATTCTTCGGTAGCACCCAGTTCTTTATGGGATACGATAGCCCCAATCATTACTGCGGGGAAAAAATCAGCATACGGGGCAAGATCGGCATAATTAAGGTTAGTACTCCCACTATAGACTGCACTGAAAATGGATATCCCACCAGCGACGCTCAAGGCTGTAAGGATATATCCAAGTGCGAAATCTTGGTTGAAGGAACATATCCTGACGACCCTTACGAGGTCGTTGACAGGCGAGAGATGCGCTGTTGGTTCGAAGGCCAAGAAACCTGCCGAGTTCTCACCCTCAGAATCCACGATGAGAAAAAGGAGTAATCGTCATGAAACTCGCGACCATCCTCGGAGGCCCTTTGGGCTCCGGCGTGTACACGGACCTCAACCCATCGGAAGGCGCGGCCATCACCAATACGGCTGCATCTGCTGTCCGGTCAATCGTGAAAGTCGGTCTGATTGCGGTGGGCGCCCTTTTGCTCCTCAGCCTTTTCGGAGGAGTGTCAGACAGTAGTCACAGTTCTGAACCCTCACGGCCACCCAATCCCGATCCGCCCAACCCCCCTCCTCCGCCTCCGCCTCCACCTCCACCCTCGCCAAAGCCCAATCCGGCTGATGTCGCGGATCTGCAGAGCAAACTTACGCGCGATCCGGTGGGCCCGTCGCTTTCAGGATTTGCTCTCGCTAAGACCAGACACCGAGAAATTTTCGGGGTGTGTCTGGATGAGTGGATCGACGTGTATTGCGAAGATCAGCTGGCCAGCATCCCCATCGCTTTCATTCACGAGATCAAATTCGTGAAGCAAGTGGGCGGGGTCGTGCTGATCGACGGATCGAGACTTGCCAACGTCCGATTCATCAGACCCTATCTAAGTTTTTGCACGCTCGCCGGCCTCCAGACGGTGAACCTCAACCACTATCACGTACGATTTGCCGACGGCCAGCTGATTGGCAGCAGGAACCCTGAGTTGGGACAACTCGAACTCGACCAGTTGCTCTACCGCCGGCTTCAACAAGATCCATCGAGGAACGCCGAGACCCTGGCCGATTTCACCAAGTATGAAAAAAACGAGCTACCCGTGATGGGTGGACATGCCGCATTCGTGTCTTATACAAAACCTTACGCCAAGCATCAACAAGAGATCAATGAAATTGACTTCGAGTACTGCACCGAGACCCGGCTCCTGCGCGGCGTTCTCCCGGTTGAAGCCGAGCAGATACGAAAACGGTTGCTCAACTTCCTTCAAACCGAAGAGGTCGCCGTCAAGAAAGCCCTCGGCTATGAGCGCTACCAGGAGTACCTCAAGGCCGCTCTCGGCAAACCGCGCATCAAGGAGCCGCCTAAGTTGCTCACTGATGGCACCGGGACGCAGAAGACGATCTACCCCATCCCCGCGTTTGAATGGCGACCCAAGGGCGTCCTGGAGATCATCCTGCGTGGCTGCGATGGTTATGACACCGACACATCCGGCAGAGCCACTCTTGGCATCAACCTGACCGATCGAGCTAAGACGAGCCGAGTACTCTTTGAGGGTGGTGAGCTGGATCTCAATCGGGGCGTGATCATCGGCGACTATTGGGACAGCCGCGTCATCCTTCCGCGCCAAAACAACCTCGCCCGAGGCACGTTGAAGCGTGAAGGCAGCCAAGTCCTGTTCGAGATGCACGACGCTCACCCATGTTGCATCTACAAGAACGGCCTTCCCATCGATCTCGATAGTCAGACCAAGAAAGCTGGCGCGATCGTGTTCGGCCGGAACGACATCCTCGAGATCGGCGAGGCCTACGCCTTACGCTGGCACAACTACTACGGCTGAGAACCTTCTCCGATCCAGCACCTACGCCTCTCTCCTGAGAGGTCTTTTTTATTTCACATCTCATTTCTCTTGACAGTCTTTGATTAATTGAGTATTTTGTAACCTCCCCGACAAACCAGAGGAGGTTGGGAAATGTCAGATTCCGCACGACAACATAGGATCATTTGCGAAAGCGTGGCTCGGAAACTCGCCGACCCGAAAATGGGGGAGCGCATCATGCCCCTCAGGAACGCCTTGATGGACTTGCACGGGTCCATCATCCGCATGAGAGGGATGGACAAAGAAGACCCACAGAGCAACGTCAAGCTCCGTGAACTTGCAGGGTACATGCGCAAGGTGGTTCAGATCGTGAATCGCTCCCCGACCGGGTTGCCCCCCACCCTTTCGAACGCTTACTCGGCGCTGTCCCTGGCAGAGCGACAACCGGAGATGGCGATGATCTACGTCCGCCAGCTCTACAACGTGGCCAGCGATTACCTCGTCTTCAATGCCCCGCCGGCCTCGCCAGAGATCCCCCTCCACAGCTCCCCTCCGGGACCCTTCCTCGCAGCCAGCTGAGCCCTCGCTCACTGGCTCTTTTTTTCGCCGGCGGCTCTCCTACGAAATTACGAATCTTCACTAATATACGAATGTACGAATCGACCTAAGAATTCGTAAATTCGTATATTCGTATGAGGCCATTCGTAATTTCGTAGACCATACACGTAGGCCCTAAACTTGACTAAGACCGATTTTTCAATAATAATACCGCCACTAACAAATAATTCAAAAAGCAAAGAGCAAAGCTCTCACGCCATAGGCGGATCAGCCTTTGGCTGAAAAATGCAGGTAGCCTACGGCACTACATACAATAAATATCCCGAAGGGATTCCAACATTTTGCTTTTTGAATTTTGAATTTTGAATTAAAGATATGGCCAGTTCAAGTGAAATCAAAAAAGGCGCCGTCATCATCCAAAACAACGAGCTTTGGATCGTGACTGAATTTCAACACGTTAATCCGGGCAAAGGAGCGGCTTTTGTGCGCACCCGCATCAAAAATGCCAGGACGGGCAAGACGCTTGAGACAACTTATAAAACTTCTGAATCGATTACTTTCGCCGATCTCGAATATCATACGATGTCATATCTGTTTCATGATGCCACGGGTTATACTTTCATGGATTCCAAAACCTATGACCAGGTGACTATGGCTGACGAGGAAGTGGGCGACATGGCCCAATATCTCCGCGAAGGTTTGGAGGTTACCATCTCCCAGCACGAAGGCAAACCCATTGCTTTGCAACTGCCCAAAAAGTTAACTTTCAAAATCATTGAGACAACTCCAGCCGTCAAAGGCGACACGGCCAGCGGCAATGTGACCAAGGAGGCTAAGACTGATAACGGCTTCATGGTCCATGTCCCGCTTTTCATTAACCAGTACGACGAAGTGGTCATCAACACGGATACGGGAGAATATGTCGAGCGAGCAAAATAAACTAAAAACTGGAAACTAGAAAGAGTAATTAAGTCCGGGAAACCGGGCTTTTTTAGCCCTTCAACTCTTTCCAGTTTCTAGTTGCCAGTTTCTAGTCTTTGGGGCTTGACAAATCCCTGAAAATCGTTCTAAGTGTTTCTTACAAACCTCCTATCCCCCTGCGCGTGAAGCTTCGGGGGACAAGGAAGGAGGCCCCATGGTACATTCAATTTTTGCCAGGCAGGACAGTTCACTTTTGGAACACCTGCAACTCGCCTCCGTGCTCTTCGATAACGCTGAGCCCAACACGATCTGCTTGCAGATCTGGGCTTCATCGGAGAATCTTCCGCCCCCCTGGCTGAGCATGCTCAGCTTTGACCTTTTGCGCGAAGACGGGCTGACAATCTCCTGCCGAGCCGAATATCTCGGTATGATAACCGGCGCCGAATGTTTTAGCCTTACGCCTCAAGATGCCGAGGCTGATCTGAACGAGGCCTTCTCGGTGCCCGGCGACGCATTTTGCTTGAGCGTGCAGTGGGTCGAGGCAGTGACCATGGGTGGCGCGCGCAAACGACTAGCTAACGACGCCCTGAGCCTCAAGGCTTTCCCGTGCGCCGACATCTTCCACATCCACCCCAGCGACCTCAAACCCGGAAAATGACCGGGCTTCTTTTTTTCGCCTTCGGCTCTCCTACGAAATTACGAATCTTCACTAATATACGAATGTACAAGTCTTCGCGAATTACGAATTATTTCTCAGACAATTGGTGCGCAAGGTGGGACTTGAACCCACAAGCCCTTGCGGGCATTGGCTTCTAAGGCCAACGCGTATACCAGTTCCGCCACTTGCGCTTCAACTATCTAAGAATTTTGTTTAAAAAATAGTGGAGACACGTCGGGTCGTGTCTCCGTGAGGAGTTTACCAGGTTTGCCTTACGGCTGATTCGATCTCACGACCGTATCAAATGGCATTCCCGACCTGGTTGTTGCCGTGTTGGCGCTACCGCTCCCTGGCACACTTGCCGTGGGAGCCTTAGACCGGACAGATGAGTCTCATTTTCTCCTCGTTGTTCAGCGCGCCGACGTCGTCTTGGTGGAGACCAGACAGTCCCGATCGATGGACCGCTTGGTCGTTCTTGCCGAGTTCGTCGCTTCTTGCAACTTGTCGGTCGCCCTGGTCGACTCGTCACGACGTGACTCCTCGACCACCGTCACCGCTCCGCACATCCGCACACACATGAGGGTTTCCTCCTTGGCCGTTTCCAGCCGCACACGGGTTAGCCGGTCGATGGAGCGAACCCCATCAAACCACGCGCCGACAATATACAATATTTAATAGGTTCGGGTCAAGATAAAACCCCGCTTGCACGGGGTTTTATCATTTTTGTTAAATGGTCAGGAATCACGAACTATTTTGTCATGATTCCATTTCCATGCCTCAAAACCAGAACGGTTTGAGGCTTGCCATGCACCAGACGGTGACATGGCGGTGCCCAGAACGGGCTTGTGATTGATGGTGCGAAGGGGCAAAGATCAGAAGTTGATGGCGAGCTGAACCTTGTTCGCTGGCAGGCGACCGCGACGTGCAGCGAGACGATCGAGCCGATGGAATCGGATCTGGCTCACCTCGTGGTCCACGAACTCGACGTGCGCGTTCCATCCACTCATGTACAGACCGAAGCTGTTCGCGCAGATCTGTGCCGCCAGGCTCTTGAGCTCGACTTTCGGCATCATCGTCTCGATCTCATAGCTCGCCTTGACCGCAGTCAGCCTCACGCCATCCGCTGTCGGGACGAAACTCACGGCCTGAGTACCAGACTTCGTGAATGCGACGATCATCTGATTGAGAGTCTTCACGCAACACCTCCCTAAAATGGTCACGAACCGCTGGCGCGAGAAACTCGCATGCCAGCGAGTATCCATCGAAGAACCTCCCGTTACGGCGCCGTGCACTTCGTGACACGACGTCGGTTGACGGTTCATGTCCGATCAACGCCTAAGCATTGTCAGAACGAGATAATATAACACAAAATGAGGGTTTTGTCAACCCCCTTAGCTCGATATTTTGGCTAATTTAAGCCAAATAAAATTGGCTCAAATCAGCCAAATAAATAAAATCGACCAGCTACCCCTCTATCCGTCCCTCTATTAATTATATTGCGGGACACCTTTCCCCCATCGAATGAGGGAAAGGAGTTACAGGTGTTATGAAACTATAGACAACCCCTTTCCCTTGCTTGGCGGGGGAAAGGTGCCACCGCAATAGGTTAAAATGAGGTGGCGGATAGAGGGTCAGTTTTTAGCGGGTTTCAAAAAGACTTCAGAGACTTGTTTCCAAAGTGGCAGGAGAGTTGCCCAGGGGAGGATGGATAGAACCAAAGGCAAGAGAACTTCTGGTTTGGGAAAAAATTGAGCGGCCAAGAAAATCGCCAAAGTAAAATTATTGTACGTAAGCGAAATAGACGCCGTATTTTTTTCCTCATGTTTCTTCCACCAAAAAGCATAGTAACCAATTAAGTGTGTAGCTAAGAAAAAGACATACAAAGCGCCGATGGCCACGAACAACTGCCACCAATTATGCGCCAGGGCTATGATTGACGGCGCCTGCTTGGCCACGGCGCCGATGATTAACAAGCCCAACAATATAATCGAAATCGGTTTGGTGGCTAATTTAATTTTGTTAATCGTTGACGGAACAATCCGACGGACGACCAAAGCTAAAATAAAAGGCACAAAAATAACTAAGGCCAATTGTTTGAACATGCTCAGAGTATCGACTGAGATGCTAGCTCCGTATAAAAATTGAGTCAGCAACGGGATAGTAAAAGGCGCGAGCAAAGACGTAGTCACCGTCAAAACCATGGCAATAGACTGTTTGCCGCCGGCTACCTCGACTAAAAGCGGCGCCGTCATGCCAACCGGCATGGCCGCCAACAAAAACAAAGCCAAACCCATGTCAGGATAAAGCGGATTGACCACAAACCAAGTCAAAACCGGAAAACCAATGAGCATCAAAACATTGGCCAGCAATAAAAACTTCCAATCCTTGGCCGTTCCCTTCATTTGTTTGAGGTCGATCTTCAAACAAGAGAGAAAAAATATGACTTGCAACAAAAAAGTGCTCAAGGGAATCAGATATTTGGCCGTGGGAACGAACAACCCGATGGCCAACGAGGCGGCCATGACAATAATGTAAGATTCAGAAAGTATCTTAAGAATGCGTTGCATATGACAGTCAAATTATAGACTCAAACCCGTGAATAAGAAAGGATATGGCCATCCGTAGTATAATAATCGAATGACCTTAAATTTTGACCGCCATAAGGGACTTTCTCCCTCGGAAGTCATAAAACGACAAAATCAGTACGGATCCAATGTTCTGTTTGCAAAACAGAAGAAAGGCTTCTTCCGATGGGTGCTTAAAATCTTCCAGGAACCGATGCTTTTGTTGCTTTTGGCCACGGCCATCATCTATTTTTTGATCGGCAAAGCCTGGGACGGTGTTCTGATGATAGCCGGCGTCTTGCTCATGATCGCCATCGACCTGTATCAGGAAGCTAAAACCGATAAGGCCCTGGAAGCGTTGAAAGAGCTTTCGACTCCGAAAATAAACGTCATCCGAAGCGGCAAATTGCAAACCATTAACAACCAGGAATTGGTCAAAGGAGATTTATTAGTCATTCGGGAAGGAGAACGCGTGGCCGGTGATGGCCAAATATTGGAAAGCTCAAATTTGTCGGTGGATGAATCAATGCTGACCGGAGAATCCGGAGCTATTTTTAAATCCGAAAGCGCCGCCTTGAATCAAGTTTTCGCCGGCACCCTTGTCCTGTCAGGCCAGGCGGTTGTTAAAGTAGCTTCCATCGGCTCGCAGACCCAGTATGGCAAAATCGGAAAGTCTTTGGCTCAAATCACGGAATCACCCACTCCCCTCCAAAAAAAGACGGCTCGCTTGGTTAAAATTTTCGGTCTCACTGGCTTAGCCGCTTGCGCCGCTTTATTTTTCATCAACCTCTTCAATACCCGAGCCCTGACGGACAGCTTACTTAAAGGGTTGACCTTGGCCATCTCCGTCATCCCGGAAGAACTGCCCGTCATCCTGACGGTCTTTTCCGCCCTGGGCGCTTATCGATTGACCAAGAGAAAAATCTTGATTAAACGCATCAATTCAATCGAGACTTTGGGCAGCATGACCACCCTTTGCACGGACAAAACCGGCACGCTGACCCTTAATCGCATGGAACTGCATGTGCTGGCGACGAGTAAAATATCCGTCAAAACCAAAAGTCTTGAAAAAAATCCGGAGAATTTGGCCATGCTCGAAAAAATCGCTTTGGCTTGCCCGGCCGAACCCTTTGACCCGGCCGATCTTTAGATTTTAGATATCGCCGCTCGAACCGGCGTTGACATTAACGCCCTCCACATCAAATATAAGCCCATCCGCGAATATGGTTTTGATCAAAATCTTAAATTCATGGGCCATGCCTGGTCATTCGAAGGCCAAACCATCATCGCCATTAAAGGCAGTGCCGAGAATGTGATCGAACATTGCGTCCTCCAACCTCAAGATAAAAAAGCCTTACTCAAAGAAATCGATAAACTCGCTTTACAAGGATTGCGCGTGTTGGCGGCGGCTTACAAAATCGTAGACCAAACGCCCCGCACCTTAACCAATCTTAAAGATCTCCAATTTGTAAGTTTAATGGGCTTCCATGATCCGCCCAAACCCGAGGCCAAACAAGCCGTCTTAGCCTGCTATAAGGCCGGCATCGCGGTCCGTATGATTACCGGAGACCATCCTCAAACGGCCCTGCACATTGCGGAAGCCGTTGGCATCAAACACGGGAACCGGGTGGTTAACGGCTTCGAACTTGAGGCTTTATCCGACCAGGATTTGGCCAAGCGCATCAAAGACGTTTATGTTTTTTCCCGCGTTATCCCGGAGCAAAAACTCCGGATCGTGCGCGCCCTCCAGGCCAGCGGAGAAATCGTGGCCATGATCGGCGACGGAGTCAACGACGCGCCCTCGCTTAAAGAATCCGACGTCGGCATTGCCATGGGGAGGCAAGGCACCAATGTGGCGCGAGAAGCCGCCGATATTATTCTGACGGATGACAAACTGGTTACCATAGTCAATGCCATCCATGACGGACGGCGCATTTACGACAATATCCAAAAAGCCGTCTCCTACATTTTTGGCATCCATATTTATATTATTCTCACGGCTTTAATCATTCCTCTCTTAGGACTCCCTTCCCTATTGCTACCTATCCACATCATCCTTCTCGAATTGATTATTGATCCGACTTGTTCCTTGGTTTTTGAAGGCATGCCGGCCGAACCGGATATCATGCAACGCAAACCGCGAGATCCTGCCCAACCGCTTATCTCAAACACCCGCTTCATGAGAATCATTCTCAAAAGCTTGAGCGTGTTCGTTTTAACCGCGGCTACTTACATCATCTCTTTAAAATTAGGCATGACTGAGGAAGCTGCCCGAACCCTGGGCTTTAGCGTGATTCTATGGAGCAACTTGTTCCAGGTGCTAAGCCAAGTCTCACGGAACAAAATCACGCTTTTCGCCCTTGATTTCTTTAAAAACAAAACTTTCCTTGGCGTCTACGCCGCGATCTTCGTTCTAATTATCAGTTTGATTTATCTCCCCGGACTTAACAGGCTGTTTGGTTTTGCGTCGGTTCCGATTTTACTCTTCGCTCTCACCATCCTTATCGGCTATATGCCGACTTTAGGCAGTGATCTTTATAAAAAGTTGCCAGTTCGGGGCGTTGGACGCTGAACGTATGGCGTTGTACGGTATTGGTCGTATGGAAGAGCGCATTATTGCCCCCGAAGAGTTGGAGGGCGAAGAAAAAATTGATTTATCGCTCCGGCCCAAGAGCCTGGCCGAGTTTATCGGCCAACCCGTCATTAAAGAGAACTTGGGCATCTTTTTAGAAGCGGCGCGGCGGCGCGGCGAACCTTGCGAGCACGTGCTTTTTTACGGACCTCCAGGCTTGGGCAAAACAACCTTGGCCCACGTCATAGCCAATGAGATGGAAGCTCACGTCAAAGTCACGAGCGGCCCGGCGCTGGAGAGAGTCGGCGACTTAGCGGCCATTTTAACCAACCTGGAAGAAGGCGACGTGCTGTTTATCGATGAGATCCATCGCATGAACCGCAACATCGAGGAAGTCCTCTACCCTGCCATGGAAGATTTCGCCCTGGACTTGGTGATTGGCAAAGGCCCGGCCGCGCGAACTCTGCGCTTAGATCTTAAACGTTTTACTTTAATCGGAGCCACGACTCGCCTAAGCCTGCTTTCCGGGCCTCTCCGCGACCGCTTTGGTTCCATTTTTCATTTGGATTTTTACGGCCCGGATGAAATGGCGGCCATTGTCGAACGCAGCGCCAACCTTTTGAAGATTGATATTAACCCGCCGACAGCGGCCAGCGTAGCCACAAGGTCGAGACGCACGCCGCGCGTTGCCAATCGCCTGCTCCGCCGAGTGCGCGACTTTGCCGAAGTCAGAAACAACGGTTTGTTTGACGAGTCAGCCGTAGCCGGCGCGCTCAAAGCTTTGAATATTGATGACCGCGGGTTGGACGAAATGGACAGGCGTGCGCTCACCTTGTTAATTGAAAAATTCAATGGAGGCCCGGTGGGCCTCTCCACGCTGGCCGCGGCTATGGCCGAGGAAACGGACACTCTAGAAGACGTGCTCGAACCGTTTTTATTGCAAGAAGGCCTTCTGGCCCGCACACCGCGCGGCCGAGTCGCCACCAAAACCGCTTACGAACATCTGGGGTACCCCGTACCGGAAAATATTCAACATTCAATATTCAACATTCAATAGTAGCCTCGATTTGTATGTTGTATGTTGAAGATTTATAATTGTTAAATGATCCCCCTTATTTATTTTCTTATTGCCTGGCTGATTTTTTTGGCTATTTTTCTGATTATCGCCATCATCAGCATTTTGCAGATGTTACGATTCGGTTTAGCCCATCCGGTAACCGAGCTGACTACCGCGGCTTTCATCCTCATCATCGCGGTCGTGGTCCTGGGAACCCTGGGCTATCTTTCCGGTGTCGACCTCAAATCCAGTCTGGATCTGAACACTATTTTTAGCCTCAGCAAACCTCCAATCTTTTAGTTTGTCATGAATTCGTAATTCGTAATTTTTAATTCGTAATTCTCGGAGGTATGTTTCACCTCAACAAGCTCCCCGGTGCTTTGCCCGACGAAAAGATAGTGGGTCTTTATCGCCGCCATCCCATCACCATCTTAGGGCTGATCTTTGTCTTTTGCATATTTCTGATCCTGCCTTTGGCTACCTATCTCTCCCTAAAAGTCTTCCACGCCGACTACTTCCAAGATCAAAATCTCATGGCTTTGTTCGTCATGGGCGGCGGCTTATTTTTCCTTTTCGTAGTCATGTTCCTTTATCAGCATTTCCTGGATTACTGGCTGGACATGTGGATCGTCACCGACCAGCGTATCATTAATATCGAACAGAATGGTCTGTTCTCACGCACCACCTCAGAGTTGCGCCTTTACCGCGTGCAGGACGTGACGTCGGAGGTCAATGGTTTTGTGCGCAGTATGTTGGACTTTGGCATGGTCTACGTCCAGACGGCCGGCGAAAAAGAATATTTTACGTTTGAAGATGTCCATCATCCCAATCAAATCGCCAAAAAAATTCTGGAGTTAGCCGAGCTTGATCGCACGGAACATCTCGAAGCCGCTATGGAAGCGGCCGCCGAAACAACGGTTGAAAAAGAAGATGAAATACGCGAAAAGATGGCCAGCAAATTGGAGCCGTAAAACCGAAAACCGATCTGTCATCTCGAGCGGAATCCCCCGAAGCTAATTCGGGATGAAGTCGAGAGATCCCTTACTCGATTGTCATACTGTTTTAATAAGAGATTCCTCGACTACGTGCCCGCAAGCTACGATGGCACTTCGCTCGGAATGACAACGGAGGCTATCTGTAGAATCGCTTTAGCTCAATGCCCGTATAAAAATATTTGAGTATTTGATCGTAAGTTTGGCCTTCGTTGGCCATGGCCAAAGCTCCGGAAGCAGACATGCCGACTCCGTGGCCCCAAAGGGTCTTGCCGACATCTTGAGGCACAGGCACGCCCACGCACCACGCTACCGTGCCATACCAAACCTCGCTCCAACTGCGCGTGCGGCCGTCGGAACGCGAGAAATATGGCGTGATGGCGATCGCGTTATTATAGGTCACGACTAAACCACGCGTGGCATCCACGGCAGACACGATATTCGGGCTGCGCGCTTCTTGGCCGTAGCCTTTATAAACCTGGTCGTATTTGGCATCCACGATAAAAAACTCGTCAGCGTGTTTGGTGGCGCGCGTCACATGATACATGGCATAAGTCCGCGCGGCCGTGAGCAACGTTTTTTGAAACTCGGTTGGACTAACATTGGATGTCTCAGCAATGCCCTTCAAATAAGTCTCGATGGGCAACTCGTTGATCAACCAAACCGCGTCAGTTTTAGGCGCGTAACGCAATTCGAGTTTCCCGCGGAATTTATTGTCGTTGGCGCCAGGCAACCAGGAAACCGGCCGCGAAAGGTCAGTGACTTCCAACGGCGAAACGCCATCTGTCGCGACTGCCACATAATATTGGCTGGATTGAGTCTGGCAACCGCTCCCGCTGGCCACGTAAACCTTATTGGTTCGATCAAATTTTATTACTATCTCTTGCCCGACACCGACCGAGCAAACGACTGACCCGTTCTGAGTCAGATTCATGCCGGTTATCAAACCTCTCAGGACAGACCTGTCATCCGTCGTGGCATATAACCCGACACGGATAATGGGTTGATCCGGTAAATTGCTCACATCCGTAGGCGGCGTGCTGGAAGGTTGCGTGGGAGTCTCTGGTTCAATATAGCCATCAGCTGTGACCGTGACCGGAATATCAATCTCCCCTCCCTCTAACTCCTGACCGTTGGATTCAACCGCGAAACGTAACGTATAGCTACCGCTCTTGGCCGGGGCTTTGATCTTAAAACCAAAAAGTCCAAGAGTTCCTGGTTGCACGGAACTGCTTAAGCTCATAACCTGGCTACTCGATACCCAAGAATCGTGTTGTACACCGGCCAATTTGACTCCCAAATTTGGAATGACTTCCTTTAAGACAATCGTTGGATTATTCCAGCTGGCCGAACCAATGTTTTTCATCCCAAAATTGACCGAAAGAGTATTGTTACCCGACGTCGTGAACGGGCCGCTGGGTCTAAGTAAAAGTTTGGCCAGATAGGCTTGAGCGTTGGCTGTTTGGTTTGTTGGCGGAGTGGCAGGAACGGCGGGCGAGCTGACCGGAGGAGGGCTGGGCTTAGACGCAACGGTCGTTTTTTGAACATCAAAAGAAATTTCTATAACTGTATTTTTTTGCCAAGTGCTCCCATTGCCCAATAAAAATCTCTCAACATATGATCCGGCTTTGGTAGGCGCTTTGACATAAAACGTAGCCGTGGCGATTTGCCCAGGCGAGACAGTTTTTTGATCGATACTGGCTGGCAAGTCGGCTTTGCGCCATGAACCATGCTCAAGAACGCTTTTGCTTCCGTAAAGATAAAGGGCAATCTTCCCTCCATCCCATTTTTCCTTGGTTTGGTTCTTAATGGAAACAAAAATCCGCTTTACCTCCCCTGGTTGCAATGAAACATGCGAGTGTTCAACGATGGTCAAAGCGCTGGCAGGAGAGGCCAAGCCCAAGAGAACAAATAAAAAAGACCAAACCATCAAACACCTCTTAAATGAGACGTTAAATAGTTTGGCCTCTTGGCCCGACTTTTTGGCTAAGAACCGCATATTTGTTTTTATATTACATCCTTCTCAACTGTAATGTAAGTATAGCATTTTTTGGGCGATTAGTCAATACCATTAAACCTGTTTTATGACGAGTTGTTTTCGTTTTTGGGTTTAATGCTCCTCAGATCCCTGTCTGTGCTGACACGTTTAGCGTAATCAGCCGGAGTCTCCGGGGTATGGACGATTTTAGTTACCGCCAGCTTCATTCTTGGCGCTTCAGACGATCCAGCCGGGTCAGTCGCTTCTTTGACCGCTTTGGCGATTTTGGCCGCTTGGACCATCTGTTGGGCTGCTTGCTGTGAAGCGTCAGACATATGGTCTCCGCCAGGGGCTATTTTGGTCATAGGATTAGACGATAGCTATTAGACGGTAGACGGTAGCTTTTGGCTATTGTCTAAAGGCTATAGTCTATCATCTTGAGTAGTGAGCTTAACTGTGACAAAATGCTCATCATGAGTGAAACACGCGTTATCGCCTGGAACACAGGGGCCCAAGCCGTGGGCAAAGTCATTTCCACTTTGCTGGGCGTGGCTGGCATCGCCTTGATGACTCGCCATTTGGGGCAGGTGGGCTTTGGCTATTATTCCACGGCCAACGCCTTCTTTCAAATTTTTGCCATCATGCTCGATCTGGGCATCAACGTCATGCTCGTCCAAATGCTCGGAGAGCACAAGGGTGATGAGAAATATGAAAACCGCGCCATCAGCGCCACCATGACCTTTAGAATCGCCACCGGTATTTTAATCCTCGGCATCGCTCCTTTAATCGGATTACTTTTCCCCTACGCCTGGGAAGTTAAAATGGCTATCTTTGCTCTTTGGGCTTCTTTCTTTTCGGCTTCTCTAAATCAAGTCGTGATTGGCGTGCAACAAAGGCACATGAAGATGCATATCGTGGCCATCAGTGAAGTTTTAGGCAGAGCTGTTTTATTGGTTGGACTGATTATCGCCATTGCCTTAAACCTCGGCCTGATTCCGATCGTTGTCTTTGTTTCATTGGGTAGCATGGTTAATCTGTTAGTTAACTGGTGGGTAGCGCACCGCTATGCTTCTTTCCGTTGGAACTGGGATTTTGCCTTTTGGAAAGATCTTCTTAAACGCTCTTGGCCGATTGGCGTCTCCATCCTCTTTAACCTGGCGTATTTCAAAGCTGACACGCTGATTCTCTCTTTGGTGCGCTCCCCGGCCGAAGTCGGCATCTACAGCGCCGCCTATCGCGTCCTAGAAATTTTAGTGACTTTTCCTTTCATGCTGGCCGGCGTCATGTTGCCGCTTATGGCGCATGCCTGGGCCAGGAATGATCATCCGCGTTTTGCTCACCTGTTGCGGCAGAGCTACAACGTCATGCTCCTCATAGCCATTCCCATGGCCATAGGCATTATGGTGATGGGCGGGCCAGCCATGATTTTTATTGCCGGGTCTGACTTTGCCGCCTCAGGCGAAATCTTAAAAATTCTAGCCATCGCTACGGCCGTCATCTATTTTGGAACGATCTCTTCGCATGTTGTGGTAGCTATTAATGCCCAGAAAAAAATGTTGCCCTTTTATCTGGCCGTGGCTGTTCTGACGGTCGCCGGCTATATCCTGCTTATCCCGCCTTACGGGATGGTGGCCGCCGCTTGGCTAACAGTGGCTTCCGAGGTAGCCGTGGCAGCCGCCGCCACTTGGTTCTCATTAAAAGCGGCGCCCAACGGCCTGGCCTGGGGCGTTTGCCTCAAATCGCTTTTCGCGTCGCTGGTTATGGCTTTGGCCATCCTACCTCTGCGTAATTTATGGTTACCCATTCCCATCATGACCGGCGTCATCATATATACCGTGTTGGTGATTCTAACCGGCGCCGTTTCCAAGGAAACATTGAAGGAAATTTTTTCCATGCACAGCGGACCGACGATTGACGTCATATGAATTCAAAATTCTTGAGTGCCTGGTTGTTTCTATTGCCGATCATCCTGCCATTGTATGTCGTAAGGTTTAACATTGGTCCTTTACCGACGACATTGTTGGAGATTTTTGTGTTAGTTTCTTTCGTGGTTTGGTTGGGGGTGAAATTGTTAGGGGTAGAGACGTCCCTGGCAGGGCGTCTCAACTTTTCAACCAACCGAACGGAGAGACGCCCTACCAGGGGCGTCTCTACAATTACAAAAAAACCGACGTTTCAACGTTGGTTCTGGCCGGTCATCGTCTGGCTTATCGCGACGTTGATCGCCGTCTTTATCGCACCGGATAAATGGGCGGCCCTGGGTCACTGGCGCGCATTCATGCTCGAACCGATTTTGGTGTTCGTGATGTTGATGGATGTTTTAGGAAGATCAAAGGTTGATGAAAAGGACGCGGGGTTAGACGCAACGTGTTCAGGGTTAGACGCAAGATTTTGCGTCTCTACAAAAATGTTGATGAACGGCATCGCAACCGTCTGCATCCTGCTGGGTGTCTATTCCATCATCCAATATTTCACGGGCTGGGGCATCCCCTCGCCTTGGGATGCTTTGCCGGGCCGCCGTGCAACCGGTATTTTTGGTTTTCCCAACGGGCTATCGCTTTTCATGGCCCCGTTCGGCATAGTTTGCTTTATTGAATGGCTCCGGCGAAAATCCCCCCTTCCCCCTTTATCGAGGGGGTTTCCTGAAGTCTCCCTCGATAAAGGGAGATTTAGAGGGATTTTTTTCTTGAGCGCTGCAACCTTGGCTGGCGTGGCCGAGATACTGGCTCAATCCATGGGAGGCATGTTGGCTATGGGTATCGGCCTCGTTCTGGCTTTGCTTATCAACAAAAATACGCGGCGAGTCGGCCTGGCTGTAACCGTAATCGGTTTAATTGCCTCGGGCATTGTCGGTTATAAAATATTGAATACGCAATTGCATCCGGCCAATATAGGCAATACTATTGCAACTTCAAAAAAATGGTCCAGCATGGTGCGGACGGTTATCTGGCAAGAATCTTGGCAAATCGTTAAAGTCCATCCTTTCATGGGAACTGGGCTCCGTAGTTACCAAACCGCCATTATCCCCTTTCATAAAGCGACTTGGATGGAGATCTATCCGCATCCGCACAACATCATCCTCATGCTTTGGATAGAAACTGGCCTTCTCGGTTTGCTTTCGTTCATTTGGCTCTGTGTCGTTTGGGTGCAAGCTGTCAGAAAAAATAAAAATTGGATTTGGCTTGTGCCTTTAGTTGTGATCTTGGCCCATGGCATGGTGGATATGCCTTATTTCAAGAATGACCTGGCTATGCAATTTTGGATTTTGGCAGCCTTAGCGAGTCTTTGATCACAAAACGGCAAGCATTAATTTGATGTTCTTTCTATGTTACTTTTTGGAAGCAAAAAGTAACCAAAAACTTCCGGGGGTTCGTTATAACCTCTCATTTCATGGGGGACTTATTCTCTCTTGCCACCACGGTAAAGCTCACCCCCGGACCCCCGTTGAACTTCGAATCGAGGTTTTTTTAATACCAAGCCCACAATTTGAAATGACATGGGGGTTTGGGGGGCTGCGCTAACCGTAGAGGGTAAGAGAGATAAAAGCCTCTAATTAAGCCGAGAGGGCATCGCAGACCCCCAAAACCTGGCGCCTGCCCGCCGTAGCTTTTAGCGAAGGCGGGGTTACTTTTTAGTTATGAAAAGTAACGTAGAGAGATTAATCAAGTCGAAATTTTAGTCGAAATGTTCTATAATAATCAAATGCAAAAAACACTTTTATTAATGCTGGGCGCGATCTTGCTCACAGGAGCAGGATGCAGTGTCCAACGACTAAACCTCAACAGCGAGGCCACAATAGCCCAAGACTTACCCAAAGGGCTGACTCTTTTTGTTGGCCAAGGATGTCCACGTTGCGAGATTGTTGAGAGTCACCTCAAAACGAATTATAAAAATACCCTCGTTGAAACAAAAGAGGTGTTTAACGACGGCGAGAATGCCGCTTTACTGATCAAAGTTATTAAAGAATGCGGATTAGCCATCGATAAATCCGGTGTCCCCCTGCTTTGGGACGGTCAACAATGCCACGAAGGCGATGATCAAATCCTGAAGTATCTGGATAATCGGATGGAACCGATTACCAATGAGCCGCGTTAATATCCAACCTGCCTTTCATCCACAGATAAAAATCTAAAAATCATGCACAGTTTTTGAACCTCCTGATAATTTCTCTTAACCTGGATGATATTTTAGCTCTTGCGGATCATCCCAGACCTTGATACGTATATAGCATATGCCACAAAAGACTCCCAAGATGTCAAAACAGCCTAAATCAGCCAAACAAGATTTAGATTATGCAAAACAAAAGGATTTATTAGCCTTGGACAACAAGGTTGAACGACTTAAAACGGACAATAAGAAGCAGCATACGGATATTATTGAAAAAGTCGACACAGTGGCGGGACAGACCTTGATTTTAACTGAAAAAGTCGACAGTCTAGCCATCCATGTCATCAACTTGGAAAGCAACCAAAAGGACACGAACCGTCGTCTGGCCAGAGTGGAAAATGTCGTCGAAAAAACCTATAAACTGCTAGACACTCACGTACAGGCTCAAATCCGCTTCGATCATGAGCTCGCAGCCACGCGCGGTACGCTAGATCGTCATGAGGAGAGAATCGTTATTTTGGAATCAAAGTGATTATAAGCTGAACTTCTCAAAATGGATCTGTGATTTGGATACGCCTAAAGAATGGAGAGCCTTTAAAATCACTGTCATCATGGAAGCTGGGCCGCACAGGTAAACCTCGCGTTCCAATAAATCCGGCACAAGATGCTGGATTTTTTCTTTATCAATAAATCCTTTTTCCCCTGGCCACTGCGGGTCATCACTCATGACATATTGCACCTTAAAGTTTGAGGCCTTGGCCATTTTATCCAGCTCATCCTTAAAAACCGTGGCAGACGCCATTCGGCTGGCGTAGAGCAATATGGCATCCTTATTTTTTTGAACTAGTTCCTCAACTATAGCTCTTACAGGCGTGATGCCTATGCCGCCGCCTATCAAAAGAAATTTATTTTTACTTGCCTTGTCAACTTTAAAAACTCCATGCGGCCCATCAATATAAACCCGCGTGCCAGGCTTTACTTTATCCAATTCAGAGGTGTAATCGCCGGATGATTTGACGCTAATCCTCAAATACTGCCCGTTAGGCAGACAGGAAAGAGAAAAGGGATGGGCTTGCCACCAGCGCTTGCGATCCAAAAATCTAAAGATGAAAAATTGTCCGGCTTTGACCTTATATTTATCCAATTGCTTGCCTTTAATATAGATCGAATAGACGTCGCCTGCCTCCTTAACAACCCGATCGACTCGAAACTTATGCTTGAGCGTCCTCCAGGTTGGCAAGTAAAAGCGAAAATATAAAACATTGGCTAAAACAAAAATATATACCGCGTTCCAATAAAGCCTTGGCCAAGCAGTACCCAAATCATCGCCGGCAAACTGGTGAGTAAAGACCAACAGGACTCCCGCATACATGATGAGATGAGTCAGATACCAAGCTTCATATTTTAATTTCTTAAGGACAATCAGGACGGCCATGACGACTAAAAGGACAAAGAGCCCTGCAGCAATTACGGCATACCATGCACCTGGCACGAAATTAACAATCCTTAAAAAGCTTGTCCACCAATCGCGCTTGGAAACCAATGAGGCGCTGGCTACCAGTAGGATGGGGTGCGTTAAAATTAAAAATGGCAAAATAAAACCGTTTATATGGTGCCACCTGGCCAGCTTGTCCAATCCAAAAACAGCCTCAATCCATTTGATTCGGGCGATCATCAATATCTGAAGCAAAATAGCATAAGCGGCCAGCAGAGCCATCAAATTTGAAAGTGATCTTAGAATTACTGGCAGACGTCCGTTTAGCATCAACGACCCGGAATGGTCGGCCCAAATCAAGATTGAGGCTAACAAAGTCAAAAACACAATAAGCGCTAAGCCAAGCTTTTTCAGACGCAGAGATAACATCCCTGTTTTCATATCAGACCACTCTACTAAAAATTGATAATTTTGCATACAAAAACACCCTTACGGGTGATTTTGCGTGGTGGGCGACAGAGGAGTCGAACCTCTGACCTTCACAATGTCAATGTGACGCTCTAACCAACTGAGCTAGCCGCCCGGATATAAGGCAAAATTCAAGATTCAAAGAGCAAAATGTTGGAATCCCTGCGGGATATTTATTATTATTATATAATGCCGAAGGCCACCTGCATTTTTCAGCCAAAGGCTGATCCGCCTATGGCGTGAGAATTTTGCTCTTTGCTTTTTGAATTATCTAACGTACTATCGGCGCTATTATGCGATTTGCTGACGTTTTTGTCAATGAAAGGTGTTCATGCCTCCAAACCCACTTCTCTTGCCTGCTCGACCAACTCAGAACTTGACCTGATTTTCCCTCCGCCTACTCCAAAAACAACCTGGCAGCCTACTTGCTGGCATATATCCCACTCTGGGATGTCTTTTGGTTCTGCTCTATCCCCTCCTTTGGCAAAAATGTTTGGCTTGATGAGTCCGATGGCGCCTGTTACAAACTGCGTTACGCCGTCGTCCCAGTCCACCACATAATCCACGCCCCTGATGCCGTCGATTATTTCCATGCGATCTTCCACGGGCATGAATTTGTATCTTTTCTTGCGCAAGAGAAACCCGTCGCCATTCACAATCACAATCAACGTCTGACCTAACTTTTTAGCTTCCAAAATACAACGCAGATGGCCCACGTGCAGCGGGTCAAAACCGCCGCTTGTCGCGACAATCGGACGAGGCAGAGACGGTAAACGCTTCAAAAGCTCTTCCATGCTGATGACCATATCGGTCAATAATACACATCCGAATATCGAATGTCGAATGTCGCGCTTGATTCAAACCAAACCTGCAGGTAAAGTCTTGGCGAGGAAAACCAATGGGAAAATCAAAAAAGCAAACTCAGACTCTTTGGACAACACCGGCCGACCCAAGCTTCAAACTCGGATCGACGAAGAACAAGCCACGAGAACGCACTGACGGACTCTCCCAGAAAGTAAGAGATCGTGAACTCCGGAAGCGGCTCAAACCATTCGAGGCACTGCTCGATTCCAAGACGCTCAACATGCACACGGGACATCCGCGGACACCCGATCTTGAGTCGCTTGTCCCTCCGGAAGGATTCGACGCATTACCTCGTCCTGACGACAAGATGATAGCTGAGTTGCTTGCATCGGGTGAGACTTGCGCGCGATCTTTCATGGGTCGCGTCGACGGAGTTGACAATCGAGGCGTGCACGCAACCCTGAGGGATGGTGCCGGCCAATACAGCCGTGCGATTCTTACAGCCGCGCTCTTTCATACCAAGGCCTATCGTGACTTGCGCTTTCTCATGATCATCGCCACACATCAACAAACCAAACGATCAGGCGGACAAAGAGGTCCCAATCATGTTTGCCAGATCAAGGTTTTGCCCTCGCCCGAAATACGCCTGTCGGAAACCGAAGCCGCGGTATTGCAGCGGCGTGCAAGCAAGGGAGGTCAGCCGTGAGCCCTGAATGGAAAAAACGCCTTCAATGGCTGGCGTGTACGCTTGTTGCGCTCTGGGTTCTGATGGTTATCGTGGGAGAAATCGTTGGGATGGTGATGCAAGGATCAATCTGGCTGTATGCCATCGCCGCAGTTCTTGGGCTCCCTGCCGGGTACGCGGGTGGGTGTCTGATCGAGCGGTTGAGTGCATCCAAAAAAGGAGTTCAGCTATGAATAAGAAAGAAGACCTGGCACTCTATCGCGTAGGTTGCTTGGTGCAATTCACGAAGGACATGGATAGGCATGATCCGGTTGAGCACGCAGGACCTCTGTCTTTCATTCTGGCCGGAACCATTGGTCAGGTCGAGGAAAACGACGGCCGAAGCGTGATGATCAGCATCCCGCATCCCGACGACTCCACAAAGAAGCGGCTCTTGCGACTGTATCCGACGTCCTCCGACGAAGACGACTCCTCGCTCGACCATGTGCGTCTGCTCAAGTTCTCCCCAAACTTCGCTCACGAAGGTTCGGAGATGGAAGACCCGTATCACAGCGACGTGGGGGTCGACAATATCCTCGATCAATGGCCCGAGGATCTCTGACTCACCCCAACCTCTCAAGTTGGGGAATTTTTTTAGAAAGATAAGTAAGGTCGTCTGGTTGACTCAAACCAAGCAAAAGTATAGTATTCTCTCGTTTGATGTTTCACGGAGAGGTGTCAGAGTGGTCGAATGAGCCAGACTCGAAATCTGGTGTAGCCGTAAGGTTACCGTGGGTTCGAATCCCACCCTCTCCGCCACGTAAAAGCCGTAGCCAAAGCTACGGCTTTTGCTTTACGGCTCACGTGGCACAGCCACATAAAACGCTCGGCAAACGCTGGGCGTTTTATTATGTCTTCATAAATGGTATCCTGGCTTAATAAAATTTATGAAAAAAGAAACTATCTTGTGGGTCTTGGTTGGACTGGCCGTTATCGGCCTGGGTGTGTTGGGATATGTCGTGGCCGCGCAGAACTCCCAATTAACCCGCGTTTCCAGCTCCATGAACAAATTGGCCAGTAAGCTTGATGCTCTGTCGCAACAATCCGCGACGGTTGCCTCGCCAACGGCTTCATCCTCCGGACAGAGTCTCCGGACGGCGTCTACCGGACAAACTACCCAAACACCTACCAATGAATACCAAACCCTCACTCAAAAGATGGTTGACCAGGTCCAATTTGCCCAACTTTGCAAGGGAGAGGCTAAGGAAGTCTATCTGTTTGGCGACGAGAGACGTCCTGTTTCGTATTGTCTGGGAGAAAATCAACTGGTTGTCATTCAAAAAGGCATCGAACCCAAAGTCCTCTTGGCTCAAAATATCACAGAGGACGTCAACGCCCCGATTCTCATCAAAGTTGAAACCGTCCCCTCCTCCAACCTGGTATTAATCTCCTATTCCCCCGAGCCTTGCACAACAACCGGGGATTGCGGCGTGGGTGCTCCCATCAATTACGTCACTCTGGCCTACAATCTAAAAGACGGGACAGTGCGCGCCATTAAAAAATACCCTTCGGACGGCCAGCCGCTTTGGAACACCTCCGGCACCAAGGCTATTTTCGTCCCAGATACTTGCGGAGGCGCTGGTTGCCAAGTCATACCCCTGATCGGGTATGACCTAACGCAAGATGCCACTCAATCCATCACGACGGATAAAGCGGTGGGTACGACTGAAAGCCAAGCGCAGGACGCATCCGGCAAGCTCTTGCCGCGCTGGGGTGCTGTTCAATGGAAAACCGACACTGACTTTGTAGCCAATCTCATAAAAATTGACGGCTCAACTCAGGAAGTCGCGGGGAAATTCTAACTACTAGACGGTAGCTGGTAGACGATAGACAGTAGCTATATGAAATCAACCAAGATTTTAAATCTAATCTTACTGGGCCTCCTTTTTTCTGGGGCCGGTTGTTTAATTACACCGGATAAAAAACCTCAAGCAGAGACGATTGGGCAGGTTATGAATAGCCCAGCGCCATCTGAAATGCAAAAACTGCCAGTGGGTTGGGAGCGGCGCCAAATCTCATACGCGGACGGTCGCAAGGTCAGCTGGGTCATAGCCCCTTTTAAGGCAGATAACTGGTCATGGTCATTGGCTAATGATCCTTCCAATCCGCTGTCGGTAGCTAGATGGAGAGAAATCGTAACCGCTGATCTGGTCATCAACGGCTCTTACTTTGACGAAAGTTTCCAGCCCGCCGGCTACTTCAAAGGTAACGAGTTAGGAAATTTAAAGCCCTGGCCAGATAAAAAATCGCAAGCTGATCCAAAAAGTTATTCAGGTCTGATCAAAATCAAAAACGGACAGCTACAAATCATATATTTGGTTGACGCGCAACAAGATGAGCCGTCCAAGGATGAACAAGCTCTACTCACCTACCCGACTCTGCTGGCAAAAGGCCAACCCCTTATCAAAGACGACTCGCAAAAATATGCTCGCCGCACAGTACTGGCACAAGATGACCGCGAACAAACCTACGTTGTTATGACCGAAAGCGGCTTGGCCTCGCTCTACGAAACCGCGCAATGGTTAGCCACCCAACCTGAAAAATTCACCATCGCCGTTAACTTGGACGGAGGCCCGTCAACCGGGATTGCTTACTCTCAGAACGAATCAGAATTTAATTTGCCTTCGGCCTCCGTGCCCAATGTCCTGACCGCCACCCTCCGGTAAACACCTCTGTCATTTCGAGCGGCTCCCTCCTCCTGTCATTTCGAGCGGAGTTTGACGGAGTCGAGAAATCGTCGATTATTTAAACCATTTTTCTGACAGGTCTTCCCAGATTGGATTCATAGAAGAAACTAATAAAACTTTTTTCTCACGTGACCAACGCTTTATTTGTTTCTCTCTTTCTATAACCGGCACAACATCATTTCCCGTTTCAAAATAAACAAGTCTGTCGCAGCCATATTTAGATGAAAACCCTGGAATATCGTGCGACTTATGCTCAGCGACACGTCTTTCCAGATCATTAGTCATCCCTATGTATAAAACGCCATTCGGTGAAGACACGATATAAACATAATAAGTTTTCATGTTTTTAAGATATACGATCTCTCCACTTCGGTCGAGATGACAGAAGGAGGTGGGTCGAGATGACAAAGTAGATTGCCGCGTCATTCGTCGGACTTATTCCTCGCAATGACAGAAGGGATATTTGATGTTTAATGTTTTATGTGTAAAAATAGTTTTATATGGCCAATCCTGAAACTCTAAAGAACCTCTGCTTTGATGAGAAGGGAGAGGTCAAGCCCAAATCCGAATGTCGGGCGGTTTTGATTAACCATCTTATTTTGGAAGAAATGATGGATATTGATGAAGCTGAGGATTTAGCCGAAAAAACCCTGCAATCAGTCAATCTTTGGGTCGAAGAAAACAAGGACGAACCAGCCCCAACCGATAAACCGGCTTCGGATCAGTAAAAAGTAGACAAAACCAAGGCATTGCGCTTAAAGTGTAAGTAAATTAAGCCTTGCTTTTATTTATATGCAACAAACTATGCCGTTTCTTAGACGCTGCCTGATGGTTATCGGGGCCTGTCTCGTCTTACTGCCTTTTCGAGCCTCGGCACAGCAAGTTAACTTGCCCAGCATGCAACTCGGGATGATCGGGTCAGCCAGTAAATCCCCGATCCAAATTTCCGAAAACCGGGTCACGTACCGTTTTGACCAGGGAGGAACCGGCAAAAGCGCCCAGTCTGTCCCGGTTCAGATGACTTATCGTTTGCATAACCCGGCGGCCACCCAGACTTTGGAAGTTTATGTGCCAGTCGCGGGACAAGAAGGTGACGCACCGGAAGTTACGGCCATTTTCGTCAATGGCAAAGAGCAGCCTCTGACAACTCCCACCAACCAACGCTATTTCGGGCTAGATCAACCCATCCGTTCGGTCGCCTTTAATCTCACGCTCCCCAAAGACGCGGATGCTATCGTTGACGTCCGGGCCCTGCAACCGATCACGGGCGAGAATATCCCTTTCGCCATACAAACGGCCCGCGCTTGGAGCGATAAAATACCCACCGGAACCTTGGAGGCCTTTTTCTCTTTTACAACCGCCAACTGGAATGTGGCTTTGCGGGAATTGAAAGCCGAACCGACTCTCATCCCCCTGACCTACTCCGGGCACACAGCCTCTTGGACACTGACTAACCTTGATCCTCAAACCGCCAGTGACGTTTTTTGGCAGACAGCCGACCTGCAGGCCATGGCCTACTACGAACAAGGTTTGGATCTCTGGCGCCAAAACAACAGCGATCCTCAAGCGTATGAGATACTTCACAATGCCATGCTGGACATGATCCCCTGCCACGGCGAGCAAATGCCGTTGGCTACCTGGTGGTCTGGCACCTATGACACCGTGACCGTGGGCATCCTCTCCGCCTTGCCGCCAGGCGATGAACAGGATATTGGCGCTCTCAAAAATTTCAGCGCCGATTGGGCCATCCCGCAAGGCGATGACAAATCTTGCACGGCCATGCAACAACGACCGGAAAGATATCGTTCCGCTTTGGGTTATCTGATGCAGATTCCCAAAGAACAACGTTCGGCCGCTGTGCAACAAGCCTTAGAAAAACATTTTAATTTTCTGAATAAGTTGATTGCCATCATGGGCGAAAACAGCTTGGGTTTGGATAAGGACAATTTGCCGAGCACCGACCCATTGGGTAATGCCAAACTTTCGGAAAAAGATAAAAAAATCGTGGCTATTTGGGATTACAGATTCAACGAGAACCAACCTGCCGGGCCATCGACCACTTCGACCAATCCCACCGCCTCACCCGCCAAAACTAACTTTGGATCAGCCGTGTCTTCGACCATCAGCGGCATCCTGCAAAAACTACCCAAGCTTTCTTTTGGCTCGCAAATCGTCCTCTTCGCTCTGCTGGCCCTGATTGTCCTGATCATCATTGGATTCATTGTCTTTAAGTGGCAGGAAACCCCGACCATACCTGAAAGACCCAAAGAAACGACGGTCACCCCGCCCACCGTGCCACTGATGGGGTCGGGTCTTGGACACAAAGTTGATTTCACCAAGTCGCAACCCACTCCTGACGCAGAGATTGGCAAACATGAACCTGAAAATATTTTCAAACCTCAGATAGTTACTCCCCCGCCCGTCGCGCCAACCGTCAAATCATGGGAACCTCCGAAACCAATGACATCACCTCCCAAACCGGAAGAGATAAAACCATTGCAACGACCAAACGAGGTGAACAATAATGAACCAAAACCGCCGCTCACCATCTGACACCTGATACGTGATACGTGACATGTCAAAAACTCTGACGGGTCACGCGTCACATGTCACATGTCACAATATCTTTTATCCACCATGCACTATTGACGATAATCACGCGGCATGAGAAAAATTACGCATTCGCCGCATCCATGCTTGGCGGCGATACCGTAAAAGGAGGAATCCCCTTGAATTTATTCAAGGGGTTTTCTTTAAATGAATTAGTCCTAACTCCTCCAACTCCTCTTAAACAAGAGGAGGGCCAGCACATCCTTGCTTTAGAAACGCAGAACCCTCTCTTGTTTAAGAGAGGGCAGGGTGAGTTAGGGAAACTGAAAAGCCGTGCGTTTCAATCCCACAAGCTTGTGTAGGAGAAACGCACGGCCAGAGATGGCGAAGGAATCGCCATCATGGAAGGAACTACGGACGAATGGGCCAGATGTACATACAGCCACCCGTTCTGCCCTCGGGACACAAAGCGTTCGTGCCGTGGGTGAAGGGAAACCTGAGCGGGTCAGAGATGACCGTTCTCACCACCTGCGGATTGACCGCGTCATAGTCGAGAAGAATCACCGTGATCCGAAACGTGCCGGTGTACTGGGTGCCCAAATTTGCTTCCGGTCCGACCTCTGTTTGTTCGGAGAGATTGGGTGCGATCACCGCGGCACAAGGCACGCGCCAACCCGGAGGAACAGGAACCAGGTTCTGCTGGGCATTGCGCCTCAGCTTGAACACCGGGTCGCCATTGGTCATGGTCGGCGACACGACGCACACGAAGTGCTCGCTCGTGTTGACGATCTGCAACGAATGGCTCTTCCTCACCTCGACGTCCGTCGTGGTCATCAGGTAAGGCTCGCCGACCGGCTTCCTTTTGATGACGATGGCTGGCTGACTCGACGGAGGCGGAGGCGGCGGTTGAACGGCGGCTGGCGGCTGAGGCGCGACAGCCGTAGCTACGGTCTCAGTCGTCGTCAAAGACGAAGCCACCACGCTTGTCTGCTCCATATCAGCCAGCGGCGGAAGGCGTGACCCCTGCTGACGTATGATGGGGAAGCACCCTGTCAGCATCGCCAAGGCGCACAGAAGACAGACATGGAACATGGAACATTGAATATGGAACATTCTCATGAGAGTTCTCCTTGCGCTTCAGCGCGTGGGGTAAATGACCATGCCACGGGTCTTGTTGGCATCAAGGCACTCCGGAACACGAACAACCACTTGATCGTTGGCCGTGGTCTCGATCGCCTGGCATACCCGGGGCGGAGGGTTGGACGGCGCGTATGTCATGGCCGCCGCCTCAGGCGTCGCGATCACGTAAGCCGGCCAAGCGCGATACATGTCCCCAGGGGCCCCGCCGGGAGCATCGCACTTGTACTTGTACGAGAAGTCCTTATTGCCTCCCGTATCCGTCTGGACCTTGGTCCACTCACACTTGACCCCGTTGATATCGGTCAAGGCGTGCTCCGAGCGCGGCATGGTGCCTCCACAAGCGATCAAACAGACCGCGCAAACCAACAGCAAGACGGTAGCTTGTAGACGGTAGACGGTAGCTTTCATGGGAGACCTCCAGCAAGATTGTTGACCCAGCTGAGCTGGGTGATATCCAAATTGTCAATGTCATTCAGACACGGTTATCGCATCGTAAATGACTAACAAATATAGCATATTTTAGCCATTTTGTCAAGCCTAACTCCTCCTACCTCCTCTTACTTCGCAAGAGGAGGTTCTAACCAAAACCCTCTCTTGTTTAAGAGAGGGCAGGGTGAGTTAGGTTTTGGCTAATTTAACATAAAAAATTAGACCCAGAGGGGGTCAACGGTAGGAGGGGAAGTAGGAAGAGGATCCAAGCGGAGGAGCCGTGTAGAAGCCGCCAGCCGGGGGCATGAGCATCATGGGGTAATAACCCCTACCCCAGCCGCCGTAGCCTCCCCAGCCATAGCCGCCGTAGAGCTTGTTGTTCATGGTCCTCTGATGATCGGCGACCGCCTCCTGGACAGCGAAGCCATCTTGCAGGTTACCCGGCATTTGCCCGTATTTGGCCTGGGCCGTCGGGTAGATCTGGTCGTTGGTTTCGACGGTGCAACTATAGCCCCCGATACCGCAACGGCTTTGATATTCAGGTCTCCCGTTGTGGATCCGCGTGTAGCTGGTACAGCCAGCGAGTAGCTGTACTGCCAACATTGCCAAAGCGAGAATGAACAATCTCATGGCTTTTTCTCCTTTGATCCCCGCATGGCGGGGCTCTATTCCTCTACCTGAGTTTGATTTTTTCTTACCATGAAACGCGCGAACTGTCAACTGTCACTCTAAAGCAAAATTCAAAATTCAAAGAGCGATATTATGATAATTCAAAATTCAAAATTCAAAGAGCAAAATGTTGGAATCCCTGCGGGATATTTATTATTTATATAATGCCGTAGGCCACCTACATTTTTAATTTTGCTCCTTGAATTTTGAATTAGAAAAGGGCCCCCAATCGAGTAAACGATCGAGAGCCCTTTTAAGTAAGTTAAGCTAAGGTACTGTATGCCGTGGGAGGTTCACGGCTTGCCGGCCAGCCTGTTCCCGAAAGGCTGGTCCAGCTTCTCCTCTACCCGTCCGAGCGAGTTCCGCATGATGACTGCGTAACGTCCGAACTCGTTGCCCTTGAGGCTGGGCACCACTGCTTCGTAGAGCCACTTGCACTCCGTCGGCTTGCACCCTTCGGGCGTAGATTTGGGCGCGCGGCGCAACGGGATCTGCACGTTCTCTTTGAAGCCCCTCAAGCCCTCGACCAGCTTGCCCTTCTCGTCGTAGTAGGAATCAACGTCGATGGGAGCAAACTTGGTGAGGCCGAGGCGACGACCTGACTCTTGCGGGAATTCCACCACGCCCTTGGCATCCTTCTCGCGGGCCAGGACCGTGATGACGAGCTCATGCTTGTCGGTCTTATCCATGTCCCTGAACGTGGCGACCGGCACCTCGAGCCCGACCGGCTTGTCGGTGGTGGATGGATGCCGCTTGGGCAGGCTCCACGCGCGATGTCCGCCCATGATGGCCAGAGGCGCGACTAGGCACTCCAGGACGATAAGCAGTAAGGCGAAGAACGGGAGCTTCCACGCCAACACCCACTTGCCTTTCACCCTCTTGTCACACACGCCCCAGATGATCCTGGCGATCAAGCCGAGCACCATCGCGGTGAGGATGTAGTGCCACCATCGGCCTGTCAGCCAATTGTAGGGCGTGATGCCGCAGAGCACGTTCCCGCCATACTCGAAGGCGTCGGAAAGCATCTCTTTGAGGAGAGCCCCCGAGATGAGGACCGCCACGGAGATCCACGTGCCGTACTTCCAGAGCCAGCCGATGGTGTTTTTGGTTCGTTGCCTCACCTTCTCCACTTCGCCGAGGAGCATGTATATCAACGAAAGTGAACTGGCGATCAGGGTGATCGCGATGAGGACAAGGTCAATTTCATTGTTCCATACCCAAAGCGAGATGAAGAACCACGGGGTACTGGCCATGATGATGACATCCGGCCCTTCGGTCAGGATCACCCTCGTGCGATCCTCGTTCACGATGTCCAAACCGCCGTGTGGGATGCGCTCTCGGATGGCTACGGGTATGCCAGGCAGATCCAGGACAACGGTCAGCACGAACTCACCGAGGCTGAATCCCTCGTCTTGGAAGGCACCCGCTATCGTGCAGATGACCTTGATGTGCAACCAGCCGATCACGAAGACCGCTCCGCCCAACGCGTAGATCACTTTATCGTTCGTGCGCGCCGGGAGTCCTAGCCTGGTCAGGTAAAAACCCAGCACGAGCCATGAGGCCGCGCTAAGCACCAACCAGAGCAAGGGCTTACTGAACCAAGGATGGAGGGCCCACGGGTGTTCCCATGCATCCGGATCTTCTTCTTGACCCTCTTTCCGACGCATGTACCCATTCATCCGGTTCCAGGCTACGAACAATGGGGAGATAATCCCCACCGCCACGAACAGCCATACCAGCCATTGATCCTGCAGATCGGGGTCTGTCAGCAACTCGCGGTGGGAAGACCACACGACTATCGCCACGATGGCGAACAGCACGAAGAGAAAGATCTGCAGATAGACGAACGCCCCAGACAGCATCGACTTCGCTCGCCTCAAGAATCTGGGCAAAGCAACTCTGAGCGCCACGTCCAACTCCAAGCTGAAAGCATGGAGTTGATTCCGGACTTCGCCGGGTTGAAACAACAACAGAAAAGCCAAAATCCATGCACCCATGACCAACTCCTTTCGGGGTTATCCTTCTCCCCGACGATGCTTTGCAAGTTTTTCCTTCGCGACAGCAACGCGTTCTGCCGCGTTTTCCTTGAGAAATTTCCGGCCCGATTGAACGACCGGGTTTCGATCACCCTCGCCCCTGAGCAGGGCTGAGATCGCTTCGTTAGCCTGCTCCATGATGGGGAGCCTGGGCAACACGGTCATGAGATGGTCGAACATGGCCTTGCTGGCCCGTTGCCAGGCAACTCTCCATGCATCGTCCGTCTCGACGTATCCCCAACGCTTATAGAGCTGAGAGTAGGTCGTGTCAGCAGTCTGACCTGAGGCGGCCATGTGCTTGAGGCAGTTCTTGATGGCTTGCTTGATTATCCCAGGCTCGTTGATGAACCTTCGAGCTGCCAGAACCTGTGCCTTCTCCTCTTCAGTCAGGGTATTGTTGAGCCACGACTCGAAGACGAAAACTTCATCGTCCTCCAGCTGTGACATGACCTTCCTGAAGTCCTGCTGGGTCAGCTCGTACTGGTGCTTGATGACTGCGGCCTCGTAGTCCTTGCGAGCCTGCTGGATATCCCTATCCTTTTCAGCCTCGCTCTTGCCACTGGCGCGAATCATGACGATGTCCGCGTAACACTTGTCGGCCAGCTCAGCGGTGCGATTGAGACCCTTGGCATGCATCAATTTCTTGAGACCATCTCTGATCCCAGTGGCGTCGGCCATTTCAGCCTTATCGGTCAAGACCTTTTTCTCGAACAACCCTCCAACGAGTCCGCGGATGATGCTCGGTGCAGCGCCTGCACCTACTCCCAGGCCAAAACCTAGTAGCTCTTCTGCCAGCTGGTGCAGATCACCGAAAGTCATCCCTTTCCTGCCATCGTCTCCACCGGTTTTTCCACGTGCCATGATAGTCTTCTTTCTACTCCCCACCGCGCGAGGCTATGGGAAGATTTGTCTACGAACGTTTTTGAGTTGGGTTTTTGAGTCACCCGTTATCAGCCTAACTAAGTACTCAGTAAGCAGTGCTCAGTGCTCAGTTAGGACGATTGGGACGTTAAAGGACGCTTAGGACGCCAAGAAAAACAGTTCCAAGGAACGTGTTAATGTAGCACAAAAATGGAGTTTTGTCAACCTCCCCAACCCCTCCTTCAAAATGAGGGGACGATAAGTCGGTAAGCCACTCCGCCCTGCCCCTGACCGATCTTTTGGTACCTTTGGTCAGAATCCAAAATTTTGGCTAAATCTGGCCATCTAATTGTATCTATCAAAGCAAATTTTGCTCCTAATTTGTCGTGAATCAAACTCCAGGCCTGGTCTTGAGCGGAAGAAGCCGCTTTTAATGAAAGATCAAAATAATCCAAAGCCAAAGTCGAAGAAGCCTCATAAAAAAAGTTGGGGTCCAGGCCGGCTACGTATCTCAAGCGTTGATCGCGGGAAAATAAGACCGGAAATTCGTCCCACTGCGAATGATAAACCCGATCACCCGCTTGTGCCTGATCTGATATGGCCTCCGTCGCACTCAAATATTGATCATCCATGAATTCCGGTTTGCGATGCAAAACCGTGTAGCCGTTTAAGACGCTTTGCGTGAGAACGGCTAAGAGCGCGATGCCCACGATGAGCGGCATAATAACTTTCGCCAGCTTGCCCTCGCCCATGTTCAACCAACCAAATAACTTTTTCCAATCAACCAACTGCGCCAGTGCCGCCACCCAAATCGCTAAGGCCGGCTGTAAGTATTCTGAGAAGCGCGCACTCTTGAGCGTCAATGCGACCAGGACGGCGATGAGGAAGCTCCAGGAGATTATCAAATAAATATAAAACCTTACTTCCATATTGTCATTCCGAGCGAAGTCACCCGAAGCTTTAAGTGACGTAGTCGAGGAATCCCTTAGTTCAACAATCGGGTAAGGGATTTCTCCACTCCATCGCCTTCGCTCCTCCGGTCGAAATGACAATCTAGCAAATATTAGTCCAGGAACTATGAGCAACAAAATAATTCCAAAAACCGACGTGATCGCCAATAATGCTCCGGGGCTGGCCGCGGCCCACTCAGTGCCCATGGGCAAAAGATTCTGCGGTGTTACGAGTCCGATTTTTATAACTTGAATCCAAAGCAAAGATAATAACTCACTGCGTCCCGGGTGCAATAAAAATCCGACGGCGACGCCCAAAGCTGATGCGACAAGCGCAGACCAATTAGCTGATTTAATAGATTCACTCAATCTTAAATTTTCAATGGCTTTAAAATAGACGACCTGCCCAAAAAATAAAATTAAAATAGAACCGGGCAGGATGATCCAGCCGCCGTGGGTGAGAGTAAAAAGAAAAGAAACCAAAAGAATTAGTCCTAACTCACCCTGCCCTCTCTTAAACAAGAGAGGGTTCTGCGTTTTTGAAGTAAGGATGTGCCGGCCCTCCTCTTGTTTAAGAGGAGTTGGAGGAGTTAGGGCAACTGCCAATCCGATCAGCCAGAGCAAAACGACCAACGGAGAAGCTTTGCCTAAAACCATGCGGGTCGAAAATGGATTTGATAAAGCCAAGAGTAAAGGCCAAAGCCAAAAAGGTCGTAAACGCAGTTTATAAAAAATTATTGTGATACCCATTAAACTTAAAACCGCAAATAGCAAAGACGAAACACGCGAGCCTTGAGTTAATCCAAGGAAATGGACGAAGGGACTTTCTAAAACATGAAAAAGATAATGTTGGTCAGCAAAATGAGAGCCTAAAGTCGTTAGGTCAAGCCAAGGGAAACTCGTGACAGGGCCTTGACTCCAAGTAAGCTGGGCCATGGTGGCGTGATAGAACGCATCAGGGTCGGGCAACTTGTCCCAGGGCATCAAGACGCTAAACCAAACGGCTAAAAATAAACCTAAAACTAGAAACTGGAAAGAGTGTTTTAGCTTAACGGACATGAGGGCAGTATAGCAAAAAGAGTCAGGGCAACCAAAAACCCCACAAGATGGGGTTTTTGTTTTCGCTGCGCAGCGAATGATTACGGTGTTGCTTGTGAAACGTTGATCAATGAGCCCAAGACAAAGTTGGAGATAGCGAATGCCGCCACGATGATTACCAAGCCGATGACGGCTTGCGTAATAATGGCTGTAGCTTTCTCAACCTTCTTGGTATCACCACCAGCCGTCATCCAGAGGAAACCAGCATACAGCATGTAGAACAGAAGCAGTATACCCAGGAAACCGAGCACCACATTGATGATGCTGCCGGCCATGCTGGGCAAGGTCTGCGACGTGCTAATGCCTGCTTTCTGCCCAACCGAGTTGGTCAGGTCCCTAGCCTGGTTGAACGGGTTGTTGCCTATGTTTTGAGCCAAAGCAATGCCCGGCAAAACTAACGCTGTGGCCATGACCGCGTAACAGGTTGATTTAAGGCGTAGATTCATAAATTAATGATCCTAAATTATTATCCTGCTTTAACTGTGCTTTGAGTATTAATTAGGGTTTGGATCACGAAGTTCGATATGGCATAGGCCGCGACGATGATCACGATGCCTATGATGGCGTTCCGGATAATGGTTTGGGCCTCAGTCACGGCTTTCTCGTTACCGCCGGCTGTCATCCATCTGAACCCGCCATAGACCATATAACCGAACAGGATGACTCCGACCAGTCCCATGACCGCTCCGATCAATTGACCGACAAGCGTCATGAGGTCCGGGCTATTGCTCCCGCCCAAACCGGCTCCACCGGCCGCTTTTTGCGCGCCGCTTTTAATGGCATCCAGACCCGGCGACTGAGCAAACGCCATAGTCGGCAGTAAAACCAACCCCAATCCCATGATAAGGGCAACTAGCCCACGGAATTTAATCCATTGACCACAAATTTTATTTCCGAAAGACATAAAATTACGTCGTAGTTGTTGCCTCAATAAGCTGTCCAATCACGAAGCTCGTGATGGCCCAACCTGCCAAGATGATGGCTAAACCGATGATGCCTGAAATGATCCAACCTCTGGCTTCTTTAGTCTTGGTTTCGTCGCCTCCGGCAATCATGTATTTAAAGCCTCCGACCAAAACGATGATCACGGCAATGATGCCCAAGAAACCCAAAGCTACGTTAATGATGTTGGCGGCTGTCTGGCGCACGTCAGCTCCTCCGAGCTTGACTGTGTTGCCTACGGCTCCGACTCCCAAATCATTGGCTGTGAGTGTGCCTTGTTGAGCTAAAACCGCCAAAGGAGCGACAATGCTAGCCGTAATTCCAAGAGCGGCGATGGTTTTTGTGAATTTTGTCATGTATCTACACCTCCTTTCAAAGTCATTTACTGACATGATAGCACATTGAGCCCCAACGTCCCAATCGTCCTAACGTCCTAGTCGTCCTGAGCGTCCTGACTGTCTTTGCTAAAACGGACTGCAACAGGCCTGAGTCGGCGAGCATCCGTTAGCGCCGAGGGCTGTTGGGCAAACCATTTTTGTATTTTGCGAGTTATCAGGAACCATGCAGGAATAACCGCTTGGACACCCAGTTGTCGTCGTCCCGCTGGGTGCGCCTGTCGGAGATGGGCTGCTTGTGACCCCGGTTGAGAGAGTATTGATGACGTAACTGGTCAGCGTGTAGGCAAAAATGATAATCGCGATACCGATGATGGCATTCTTGATGATGGATTGAGCGTCGGTGATAGCTTTGTTATCCCCGCCGGCTGTCATCCATTTGAAACCGCCGTAAAGCATGTAAACAAATAAGATGGTTCCGACCAAACCCATGACACTGCCAATGACCCCGCCGATGGCGGCCTCAAAACCGCCCGTGGGTTTACCCGGCAAACCGGCCGCCCCGGCCGCCGATTTTAAACCGGTCATGACATCTTGTGCGTGGGCTGAAAACGCAAAAAAGCCAAAAACCAAAAACCCAATTACCAAAATCGGGATAAACAAATTTCGTTGAGATGGTTTCATAAGAGGAAGTTGGAAAGAAGGAAATCATTCCCGTCTTTCTAACTCCCCCTTCTTCCGTAGCTGCCAAGGGGAGTTTGAAATTACGTCGTAGTTGTTGCCTCAATAAGCTGTCCAATCACGAAGCTCGTGATGGCCCAACCTGCCAAGATGATGGCTAAACCGATGATGCCTGAAATGATCCAACCTCTGGCTTCTTTAGTCTTGGTTTCGTCGCCTCCGGCAATCATGTATTTAAAGCCTCCGACCAAAACGATGATCACGGCAATGATGCCCAAGAAACCCAAAGCTACGTTAATGATATTGGCGGCTGTCTGGCGCACGTCAGCTCCTCCGAGCTTGACTGTGTTGCCTACGGCTCCGACTCCCAAATCATTGGCGGTGAGTGTGCCTTGTTGAGCTAAAACCGCCAAAGGAGCGACAATGCTAGCCGTAATTCCAAGAGCGGCGATGGTTTTTGTGAATTTTGTCATGTATCTACACCTCCTTTCAAAGTTACTGAATGCAATTATAGCAGAACCGCTTTTTCTAAACCAATCTTCTTTTTTAGTCATCCTGAACTTGTTTCAGGATCCCCGCACTCAAGCTTCGTGAGATCCTGAAACAAGTTCAGGATGACATTGAGGGGTTCGGCATGACGAACAGTTATTTACTCAAGCCTGCGGTAAAAGTTTCAACTATCCAAGTGACAACCATGTAAGAAGTAATGACAATCACCAGGCCGATAACCGCGTTGATCAAAGTCTTTTTCCCTGTCTCCGCGTTTTTAGCGTTATCACCGGCGATAATATAAAGGAAACCGCCGTAAACAAACATGGCAAAGAAAAGTGCTCCAACTAAACCCAAAACCCATCGGATGACGCGCCCGAAAATTTGCGGTAATTTGTCAGCCCCTCCACCCAAAGGACATGGAAAACAATTCTTACAGTAACCCGGGACATCACACAAAGTCTTATCATAAGTAACCGTCGTGGTCTTGGCCGCGCTTGGAGCAGCCGGAGCGGCGGCACCAGTCGACAGACAGGACTGGGTTAAAGAAATGGAGGTCGGACAGCAAGTCCCGGCGCATGAACCGTCCAAAGGCAACGAGCAATCCATGATGCATTGAGCTGAATTGGAAGAAACGCACTCTTTCCCAGCCGTACACGCGCTGCCCGAAGACGAAAGGATGCACTGTTTGGCCAATTGGGTGTTGCAACAAACTCCGGAACACAAGGGAGAAGAAGAACAATCCATCAAACATTGGGCGGCGGCCGAAGTAACGCACTGTTTGCCCGCATCGCATTGGTCAGCTTTCGCGGCCTTCGGCATGATTAGCGCGAAGGCGCCCAAGGCAACGATTGCGATTAATATTAATTGGATTTTTTTCATACTTATTTTAGACAATGCTCAGTTAGGACGGCCAGGACGTTAAAGGACGCAAAGGACGTTTTCGTTAAGGCATCTTACAGCAGACATTGCCTGCCCCGCATTGATTGCCAAAACTGGAAGTTTTTAAGACGATCCCCTTCTTGCCGGCACAATCCGCCTGGGTTGCGCAGTTCGCATTATTGTAGGTCCCATAACCAGTATCAAAAACTTTTTCGTTACAGATCGTTTTCCAGCCGACCGTACTGCATTTGCTGGGGTCTTTGGCATATTTACAATCTTTTTGTCCGCCCGGCAAATTAAGCTGGGGGCTGGGAGTCGTATACAAAGCCTGACCGCTGGCGTTGATGCAATCCACATACTCCTTGCCCTTTAACTGACCACAACCGGAAGTTTGCGGGGGAACGCCTGCTTCCGCGCCGGCTTGCGCCGCGCCGGCTTGCCCAGCCTGTTGAGATTCCTCAGCCGCTTTAAGCTGTGAGCTGACGGTCGCCGCCTGATTTCCGACTTCTGTCGGTGCCTCTGCCGATGTTCTCCCCTCCTCCGAGGCAATAGTCTGCTGTTCGGAAGTCAGGAAAGAAACGAGATTGCCGGCTAAAGTATAAGAGAACATGACAATAAATAATCCGATGCTCGCCGCCTTAAGCGCGTCCTGACCTTTCTTGACTTGTGCCTGGTCACCGCGGGCCGTCATCCACATTAAGCCGCCATAAACAAAAACCATAAGCGCGATGCCTCCCACAATGCCCAAAAAAGTTTTGATAATTCTGCCCAGGATGACCGGGATCGAAACCGTACCCAGAGGATTGGAAAGCTTATATTCGGACGGAGGTTTAACGGCGGTGGGAGCGGCCGTTGTGGCCGGCTTCCAATCCGGTTTGACAGCGCAACAAAAATTAACGCCGTCACTACATTTTGGCGGAGAATCGTTATCGCACTTGCCTAAAGCAACATCTGATTGAGGAACGCACGAAACGGTGAATTTTTCTTTGCCTGGGACAACCGCCGGATTAGCTTCGCTTCCATTATACATGACTATGTAGCAAGAGCTGCTACCTCCAGGCGTGGCGATGGCTTTGGGCTTGCAGCACTTTTCTCCTGTATTGGGACAATTCCCATTCTTTTCTTCCTCAGTCGCGGCATCACAACCGGTTTTGCAACTTGCGCCCACCCCATAAGCCGAACAGTCGGGCTTACCCCCTGATAAAGGTAGACAACAAACTGTGATGCTGTCAGGCGTACCAAAATATTTAAGACATCCTACGTTTTTTTCGTTGGTCTGACAGCCCTGTTTAAGCATGGCTATATTAAACCCAGGTTCATCCGGGCTAAGTGGAGCCGCTTTATAAGCACCAGTGGGACAATTATCCTGCTGTACCGGACAGAGAAAGCTCTGTTGGGCCGGCGAAAAATTTGTCGCACGCGCTTGGTTAACGCCCACCGCAAAAAAAGCCAGGATTGCCAAACATGCGAGAATACCTTTTCCAAAATTTTTAAATAATTTTACAATGCGCATATCTCAAATATTTATTTCTGCCATGTGCAACAGACCTGTCCTGAAGAGCAGGTTAAATCATAAGTGAACTTGCATCCGTGTTTAGACTTTTCAGTATCAGGAAGGCCGGACTGTTGGAATAAACCTTTACAAAAATCCGTACACACCGTTGCCGTCTGGCCCGGTGTTGGGGAGCCTACTTGGCAACTTCTTTCATATGTCGCATCAGAGCTACAGGCAGTCGCAACGGCCGGGCTGCCTCCCGCCGTAGGTGCAGCAGTCCCGCCTGTGCCCACGGGTTTATAACCCAAAGAAATCGAGACATAGGAAACGACCGTCCAGGCGCCCATGACCAAAATGATCCCAAAGACACCGCGCGTCATGGCGTTCTTGCCCTTGGTGACGTAATCCGAACGGCCGAAAGACACGACATACATGGCGCCGCCGTAAACAAAAACCAATAGAAATAAAGCTCCCGCCAAACCCATGACCCATTTAGCAAAATTCACGCCCTGCTGCACGATATTGTCGACTGTACAATCTCCGGTTTCAGTGCAAGGCACCAGTTGCAGACCGGTTCCCTCTGGATTATTTAATAGCCACTTAGCTGTGCTGCCGGTCTGGGGGATGGCCGCGCCTGCGGCTTTAGAACCAGCGGCGGCGGTGCCGCCTTTTATGATGGCGCAACAAACCGGACCGCCGTTTTTATCCGTGCAACCGGCTCCGCTGGCCATCTTGAAGTTAGGAGAGGCGCATTGGGCATCGGTTTTAACGCATGAGGTCTGCGTGATATTGATTCGACCGTCGCCAACGTAGTTGTTAGCGCAAATCCAATTAGTAGCCGGGTAAAGACAACATTTCAAACCTGGATCGCAACCAAAACCGCCTTTAGCATCTACGCCCGAGGCTCCGGCTTTATTTATACAATCCGCGTCAAAGGCAGGTTCGCTCTTACATTTACCGGGTAATGCAAAATCTGTCGCTTTAGGAAAACCAGGGACGGGCGCTCCGCCTGTTGGATAATCCGGCCAACAAGGAGAATCAACGGGGCCTGCCAAAACCTTGAAAGGCAAAAAAACAAACAAGCCTATGATCAAAATCAGCCAACCAAGATCCGTCTTTTTCAGCGTACGTGTAAACCACATAAGACGGGGGTATTATAGCATGCCCGAACCCTCAACCCCTAAAACTCCACCCACCGATACGGGGCGCACCCTCAACCCCTAAATCCCCTTCCCACCGTGATCGGGGGAAGGGGACTTTAACGAGTCTTTAATTTTTTCAAGGACTTGGGATAAATGATCCATGACTGATTCATTGCTAAAACGCAATATTGTAATGCTCTGCGATTTCAACCAATCTTCCCTAACTTTATCATTGCCTTGATTTTCCACTCTGTCATGGATAGGCCCATCAACTTCGACGGCTAAGTGAAATTTTGGACAATAAAAATCTAAAACATACCAATCCACTGAATACTGACGACGAAAGGGCATGTTTTCCCATCTAAAAAGTTTCAGGGCATCCCAAAGCTTCTTTTCGGCAGGAGTCGACTTACGACGCAGTTCCCGTCTTCTTCCCTTCATTGCGGAATTTTGCATATACATTATAGCCCCTTTCCCCCTCCCAGGCGGGAAAGGGGTTGGGGGTATGAGGGTTCGAGGTTGGGGGTATGAGGGTTACGGATTCGCCGGGCTCATCGTCTGCCCGACTTTGTCCTGGGCGATTAACAAAAGCCGATTGCGATCTTCGGACGCGGTAGCCGAACCGTCTTCGATCATGGTCGACATGGCAGCTTCCATGGTGGTCGCGTCCGCGCCCTTATACCAGGAGCGCGAAGTTAAAATCTGCGAGGCGAAAACGCCCAAGCTTTCGTCTTCCAAATATTTATCAATTAAAGCTTTATGGGCCGGCGGGCGTCTGGCCAAATCAAGATACTGCTTTTCATTATCCTGCTGAGCCATGTAATTGATAAAATTCCAGGCCATATCCGTACTCTTTGATTTTTTAGAAACCGTCCAGACCCAATAATTGGCAAAATTAACGACCGGGTTGCCATCAATTTGCGGCAATTTAGCGATAGCCAAGTTCAACTTGGGAGCCTGGGCTTTAATGATTGGCAGTTGATAGGCATAGCCAAAAAAGTAGGCCAAACGACCTTGAGTAAAGGCATCCAATGAATTGGGCATGTCGGCATTCCAGGTGTAAACCTGCTTGGCGGAATCGGCAAAGTCCAGGTAAAAATTCAGAGCCTGTAAACCCGGCGTGATCTCCTTACCCTCAGATAGGCTCGCCGGCATAAAAGCAAAAGCAGGATAACCGTCGCTGGATGTCATTTCGGCCCCGTTCTGCAACATCAAAATCGCAAGGATGTCGGTCGCGCGCTCGACATTGGTGGCCAAACCCATGGCCGTACCGGCCTGCAATATCTTGCCGCTACTGTCGATCTTAACCAGACGCGGGATGGTGGCCTGAAACTTATCCCAATTATCCGGAATGGTAGGGATACCGGCCGCGTTTAATAAATCTTTGTTAACATACATGGCCAAAGTATCAACCGACATGGGCAAAGCCACGACTTTATCTTCGAGCAAAGGCTCTGCTCCCTCTTTGGCCGTGTTGATGCGACGGATGACGTCGTTGGCCACCGCATCCGGATAATCTTCTTTGAGTTGTTTGAGCGTCAGGCTCTTTTCGTTCCGCAATTCATAAGTATACGTGCGGTTAGTCGATGCACCCTCGGCAAAGCGATAAGCCATCTGCGTGTAAGCCGGCATAGGCGATATCTTGGAAAGATATTTGCCAACCCAGGTGTTATGAATCAAGAAGATGTCGGGTCCGCGGTCTTCGGCAAACGCGTTTAAAAGCGCGCTCTCGTATTCCTCGTTCCGCAAACGACGGTAATTGATGGATACCTGCGGATGGGCAGAACCGTAAGCTTGGACCAACGGCGAGTAGACATCCACATCGTCAATCACGGCCCAAATATTGAGCGTCTTGGGTTGCAAAGCGGCTACCGTAGCCGCGTCCGGACCTTTGGTGCAACCAGCACCGGCCACGGAAAATCCAAAAACCAAAGACGCAATAACCAAACGAGAGAAGTTGAGTTTCATACGATTGATCAGATTATAGCAGAAAAACATCCGAATTTGGAGTAGAGACGTCCCGCGGGACGTCTCTACAAATAAACCAACAACGACACGAACCGTGGCAAGGCGTTTTTTGGTTGAAAGGTTGAGACGCCCTGCCAGGGACGTCTCTACCAACCTATATTTTGTAATGTTATACTTACAACCGATATGCAAACCATTCGAAAAGCTGTTATCCCCGTGGCCGGATTTGGCACGCGGTTTTTACCGGCCACCAAGGCCATGCCTAAAGAGATGTTGCCCATCATCGACAAGCCGGTTATTCAGTATGTGGTTGAGGAAGCAGTCGCGGCGGGCATTACCGACATCATCCTGGTTACCAGCTCATCCAAACGGGCGGTCGAAGACCATTTTGACGATAATCACGAGCTTGAAAACTGGCTTAAGAAACAAAAAAAGTTACGGGCTTTGGATGAGATTAAAAAAATCGGGCGCTTGGCTAATTTTACTTATGTCAGGCAAAAAGGGCCTTACGGCAACGCCACTCCCATCCTGAACGTCAAACATTTGATAGGCGACGAACCGTTTGCCGTGCTTTTTGGAGACGATGTCATGGTCAACCCCGTGCCTCGCCTCACGCAAATGATTAAAACCTACGAAAAATATCACAACCCGGTGCTGGGCGTGATTCCCACGGACGCGGAAGGCACTAAAAAATACGGCATCATCGATCCAGAAGCAGAAGTCGAAAAGGGAGTTTTCAAACTCAAGGGCGTGGTCGAAAAACCAGGCCCCGATAAGGCCCCATCGAAGTATGCCTCCATTGGTTCCTACATTCTCACGCCGGATATTTTTGAGGCCATCGGCAAAACCAAACGCGGGCACGGCGGCGAGCTGGTTTTATTGGATGCCATCTTCACGCTCATGAAACACCGGCCTGTTTACGCCCAACTCTTGCAGGGAACGTATTTTGATACCGGTACAAAAATAGGCTGGCTCGAAGCCAACCTTAAAACCGCATTGGCGCGCGAGGATCTGAGGGATGAGGTGAGGAAGATGTTAAGGAAGTTGTCCTAACTCACCCTGCCCTTCTCTTAAACAAGAGAGGGTTCTAAAAATAAGGATGTGCTGGCTATCCTCTTGTTTAAGAGGAGTTGGAGGAGTTAGGTTCTAAACCCCAACCCTGAAGAACACGATATCCCCGTCTTTGACGAGATATTCTTTGCCTTCGACGCGCACCTTGCCTTTTTCTTTGGCGCCATTCCAACCGCCGTTAGCCATGAAGTCATCAAAGTTGACGACTTCGGCGCGAATATAATTTTTTTCAAAATCCGTATGGATCACGCCGGCCGCTTGAGGCCCTGACATGCCGCGGGTAATGGTCCAGGCCTTGGTTTCCATTTCGCCGCTCGTCAAAAACGTGATGAGATCAAGCGAGTGGAAAGCTTCCACGATCAAACGATCGAGACCCGAAGCTGTCTGGCCGACTGTTTCCAAATATTCTTTTTTCTCCTGCTCCGACATGTCAATAAACTCCGATTCCATCTTGGCGCAGATGGGAACGATGCCCTCATACCCTAATCCCTTTCCCACCTTTAAGGGGGAAAGGGACTTTGACTGAGCCCCTCCCCCGTTCACGGTGGGAGGGGTTGGGGTGAGGGTTTGTTGCCAACTCCCATCCTGCAATTGAGCTTCGCTCACGTTGACCGCTAAAATCATGGGTTTGAGAGTGAGTAAAGAAAGTGATCTTAAGGCTTTAGATTCGTCTTCATTCCATTCGATTGATCTGAGCGGTGTCCCCTGCTCTAAAAACTTCTGCGCCTTTTCCAAAGCGGGAACTAAAATTTTAAGTTCTTTATTTTCTCCGGCTTTCAATTGCTTAGAGGCCGTCTCAAGCCTCTTTTGCACGACTGACATATCAGCCAGCGCCAATTCAATATTAATCGTCTCCACATCGCGCAACGGATTAATTGAGCCGTCGACATGAATGACGTTTTCATCCTCAAAAGCGCGCACGACTTGCACGATGGCGTCCGTCTCGCGGATATGCGAAAGAAATGCGTTGCCCAAACCCTGACCTTCTGACGCGCCACGCACCAAACCGGCGATGTCTACGAATTCGATCACGGCCGGAACAATGCGACCTGACTTTGAAATCTTGGACAACGGCTCGAGCCTGGCGTCCGGCACCTCGACCACTCCGACGTTCGGGTCAATCGTGCAGAAAGGAAAGTTGGCGCAATCCACGGCTTTTTTAGTGATGGCTTTAAAAAGCGTGGATTTACCCACGTTCGGAAGACCGACGATTCCGATTTGGAGTGACATGTTATGTTAATTACGAATTACGAATTCAAAATTACGAATTATTTGATAAAAACTCCAGCTGTCATTTCGAGCGGAATGAAATGAAGTCGAGAAATCGTCGATCGAATGTGACTAAGTGACTTCTGTTTATGCGATCTCTCTGCTCCATAGGCGCATCCGCCTCAGGCGTGAGACTATCGCTCGAGATGACAAAAAGTATTCCGCGTAATTTATTTTGTTACGCGAATTTTTCGCTCTTCTTGAGGCGCGTCCTCCAAGTACAGATCGACAGCTTCTTGCAAATTCTTTTCGGCTTCCTCAAACGTCTTGCCTTGCGAAGTCACGCCTAATTCGACGCAGTAAGCGACATAAAAGCCACCCTCAATCTGGTAAGTAGTCGTTAATTTTAACGTCATATAAGCCAAGTATAGCAATATCCCCTATTAAGGCAAGCAGCTTGACTTTTTTCAATTTTTATGCTTAAATATGGCTATAGCTCGCCATTTGAAAACTTGGTTTCTTACTTTCTTACTCAGGCACATCGCCTGGGCAAGCTAACACGCTCCATACGGAATGTTCCGTGCGGAGTACCAGGAGGTGTGTCATGGGTATCATCCATCGGAGAATTTTCAGTTGGTTCTGCTTCATCGTCTCACTCAGCATCTTCGTCGTCATGGCGTCATGCTCGAAAGATGATGACAACCCCAACCCGGCCAACACCGGCGGAAGTGCAGGAGTGAACGCTGGCGGCGACTCCGGAGTCGGAGGCATGGCTGGCAAGGGTGGTAACGGCGGTTCAGCCGGTGGCCAAGCAGGCCAAGCCGGAACTGGCGGTCAGGGAAACCCTTGGAAGAAGGGCAACCTCGGCAAGGTCGTCTCGAACAAGGTGATTTCGTCCAATGGAGGGCCAGTGCTCGCCATGGACATCCAGGTAATTCCGCAAACCATGGGCCTTGGTGGTGGATCGGGTGCCGCGGGAACAGCAGGAGCTGCTGGAGGCAACAACTTGCCGCCCACCATTCCAACGGTTGACTTCAGCCAGGCTACGCCCAACAGCGTGCTGGTGCTGGAAGTGCCTCCGTACCTGGACCTAAACAAACAGCCAACGATCCCGCCATACACGGTCTACATTCATCCTGACCAAACAGTGGAAGCGATCCAGCACTACAAGAACTGGACACAGGATCTGGCGCTCCAATGTTACGGAACATACCCGGTCACGGTGAACGGCAACAATCTCCACGCTTACGGCGGAATGGTATGGGACGTGGCCACGGGACAGGGCAGAAACTTTGGCGTCACATCAGCAGACGACTGTGTGGTCGAGTTCCTGCCCAATGGAGACCTCCAGCCTTTGGTTTGTGGGCTCCTGAGCCCGACCTCACTCACCTATCACCCCCAAGGGTGGCTCGTGGTGACGACTTCCCCGGGCTACACCAAGAACCTGCCAGACTCAGTACCCGAAAAGGGAGTGAGTCTGTACAAGGTCACGACCGACAATCCGGTAAGCACTCTGATTGCAGACATTCCGGTCGCGGCAGACTACATGACCTCGACCAATGTCCCGACTTGTTACGTATACCCGGACACCACCCTCGCCATTCCCAACGTGCTCCGCAATCCGGTCGCCATCCTGTCCACTGGAGACTACCTGGTTGCTGATGTGGGTGCTAAGCGCATCTACAAGATCTCGCCCGACGGCTCTGTGATCACTGAGTTCGTCAAGCTTCCCCCTGGCTTGCTGATCGCGGCCATGGTCGTTGCTCCGAACGATGTGATCTACATCGTCACAGCGCCGCTCCTCGGCGACAAGAACGATGGCAACGGAAACTTCGTCATCAAAGGCGTGACAATTCTCGCCTGGAACGAAACCGGACAGAGTTGGGACGAAATCGACGAGCTCACCGGATACGAGACGTACGCCGACAGCATGTCCTGGGGCAACAACGCAGTCCCCTGCCCGCCTGAATTCGCCAACCTCGGATTGGCGCGCTGTCTGCAGCCCTTGGGCGTGTACTTCGAAATCGTTCCTGGGCAGACGCAGACAACGCCATTCTTGCTGGTCAGCGACGGAGCAATCACTTTCCGCATCTTCCAGCTCATACTCGGCATGGACGACGCGGATGCAGGCGCTGGCGGATCAGGCGGAACTGGCGGCGAAGCTGGATCTGCTGGTTCTGCCGGAGAGGCAGGATCTGCTGGCTCAGCCGGCGAAGCAGCAGGTGCGGCTGGTGAAGCAGGATCCAGCGGTAGCGGCGGTTCAGCGGGCTCAGCTGGTGAAGCTGGCGCGGCCGGTGCTGGCGGCACCTGATCACACAAGAAACACCCGGGCTCACTAGAACCCGGCAACCTCAACTCAGTCAGCTTGGCTGACTCTTGCCCTCTTGCGGCAGACGCGACCCCGCGTCTTCGCAGGAGGCTTTTTTGTTTTTGTGATTTTTCTGGTAGAGACGCAAAATCTTGCGTCTAACACATCGAACACGTCCCCGTCATCTCGACTGAAGCTTCCCCCTCTCTTTGTCATCTCGACTGAAGCTTCCCCCTCTCTTTGTCATCTCGACTGAAGCTTCCCCCTCTCTTTGTCATCTCGACTGAAGCGAAGCGGAACGGAGAGATCGCATAAACAGAAGTTACCTGGTCACATTCGATCGACGATTTCTCGACTACGCATTCGCTTCGCTCGAAATGACAGAGGGGTTAGTAGTTTTTGAGTTTGTGTTGTTTTTAGTTAGACGCAAGATTTTGCGTCTCTACAAATAACAAATCGATCACAAAAAAACACCCCCGATCCTGTCATCGGGGGTGTTTTTTTATTTTCCTCCAGTTGGCCAAACGCGAGTTGCGCTGGCCCATCCGTCTTATGGCCGCGATGGTTCACGGACATGAGACGAGTCCTAACTCCTCCTGCCTCCTCTTACTTCGCAAGAGGAGGTTCTGATTCAGAACCCTCTCTTGTTTAAGAGAAGGGCAGGGTGAGTTAGGGCGGTGTGGTGGTCGTGCTGGTTGAGGTGATCGTGATTATCGGCGTCGTTGACGTCGCTGTACTGGTTGGGATTACGGGCGGAGTCGAAGTCGTCGACGTAGAGACGTTGCATGCAACGTCTGTACAGGTGGGCGGCGTGGTCGGCCTAACCGGACCGACCATTTGACCTGTCAGATTATCCAAAGTCTGAGTGGTATTATCCGAAACAAAGCGAATAGTGCCCGGCAACATAGGCCTGACCAACCAAGTAAATTCAATGTCGTGCATCTGAACCTTGCTGATGACGATATCAAAGCCGGCGTCCGTGCGATTATCAATCCACCAAGTCGCCTGATCGAGCGAAGCATTGGGCGTGACGTAAATCATCGGGTAAGCCAGGATACTGCCGTAAGAAACATGCACCGAAGCGGCTCCGGCGCTGATTTGAGCCAGACCTTCGATCTCTTTGCGCTCAACCGTTTGGACAGTTTGATTGACGATAACCGTCCCGGCTGACGGACCGCTCGTAGCAATGATGCCGGCCATATAATTTGGTTTGACGAAGACGCTGATCAATCCCTCTTCCGGTCGGTCGTAGGCTTCCAAGGCGATACCCACGACATTACCGGCGGCCGTTGCTTTGACGGCTACGCCCGGCGTCCCAGAGATGGCCAAATAATCACCCACGTTAATGATGCCGTTGACAGTCGAAACCCTGGTCGGCACACGGCCAGCCAATGCGATCGGATAATTGCCCTTGGCATAAGCGCCTGTCACAAAACCAGGCTTAGTCGAAACTATGCCGATAATCGGTTCCATCGAAGATGTGACGCGCTTTACCTTGTTAATGCCTGACGGGTCAGCCGTGACCAAATCGCCCGGGATCAAACCCTCGCTGGATTCATATCTTTCCGCATAGTCATAAGTGGATTGAGTTTGCCAACCGTCAGCATTGGTCGCGATATAGGTTGAAGTCGGAGCCTGGGTATCGTCTACATATATATAGGTACTGGTTGAACCCTGGCCCGTCATCTTGGAACCCAGATACAACCGCTTGCCCACGGTCAGATCACCGCCCACATAAGTATCACCCTTGCTATTCACTTTGAACTGATAACCGCTGGCCGAGTTGGTTCCGGTCGCAAAAGCAATCACGAACTCCGAAGTAGTGGCGTTGCTCGTGTGGTTGAAAAGCTTGAAGTTAGTCGTGATAGCCGTAGACGAGCTGTCCCAGGCAGAACCTTGGAGGGTGAAGAACCCCGAATCAAAGCCATGCGTGGAAGAGGTAGCCGTGCCATCCGCCAAGACAGCCGCTTGCCTATGGCCGACCTGCCCATCCGCATCAACCGTCATAAAGACTGTCCCCGTCGCAAATCCATTGGAGATGCCGATGCCTTGAGCCAGTTTATCCGTGCGTACGTCCAAAGTTTTAACAGCGTTAGTGAGAGGAGCGACGAATGAGGCATAAGACAAGGTATACATCTTCTCCGGACTACTTGGTTTGCCTAAGCCGCTAAATGTGACGCCAAGGTTGTTCATGGCCTGTTCTACTTCTTGAGCAATGAAGCCGTCTTCAACACGACCCGACCCAGCTCCAGCAGCAGTTGATGTAGAAGTGTACTTGAACTGTCTGACACGCAGATTACGGATGAACTCCAGGCCCAATAAATCATCCTGAATATCATTTTTCATGCGCTTATCAGACCAGTTTTGCCACGCAGATGAGCCTCCGACTGTTTGCCCGTTGCCGATCCAAGCCCTATCACTGTCATCAACAATTACGTTGGCGCCGATTGCAGTCGCATTGCTCTGATCTTGGCGATAGCCATCTGCATTATAACCAATAAAAGTGTTATTTTTCCCGGTTTCTATGGTGTCGCCAGCATTATTACCAAGCCCAACATTATAATATCCGTAAGTCGTATTGGTAAGGGCGGCACTACCGACTGCCGTGTTATTTCCGTTGGTGGTTATATTTTTGTATCTTGAATTGTACAACGCCTGGTAACCAATGGCCGTCTGATAGCTCGTGCTTGTTGCAGTATATAAAGCCTGGTAGCCCATGGCTACATTCCCTCCTCCCGTGGTGTTAGAGCGCTGGGCGTCCTTGCCCATAGCCACGTTCCAAAAACCAGTAGTGTTGGCATACAGCGTATCGCCGCCATAAGCCGCATTTTCATAACCCGTTGAATTGGTGTACAAACTGCGATACCCGGCCGACGTATTGGTAGAACCTGTGGTAATTGAGTATAAAGCATAACCGCCGAGTGCCGTGTTAAACCCTTTTGAGGTCCCGGCCCCGCCGTACATGGCATAAGTACCAATAGACGTATTAAACTGGCCAGTCGCGTTGTTGAAGAGCGCGCCTGAACCGACTCCCACATTCTTAAGCCCGCTAGTATTAGTTTCTAAAGAATTCTGGCCGATAGCGATATTGTCGCTCCCCGTATTGTTATAAAGAGCCGCCAGACCGATGCCCACATTGGTGCCCCCGCTTACATTGGAGTACAGCGCATCTTTACCGATGGCAATATTGTCACTGCCGCTCTGATTGCTATATAGAGCCTGGTACCCAAGAGCTGCATTATCGGCTCCGGTGGTAATGCTAAAGAGTGAATACGCGCCAACAGCCGCGTTATAGTTGTTTGACTGGTTTATAGCTCCAAGCATTGATCCGAAACCAATCGAAGTATTTTCTTTACCTGTCACATTGCCGTACAAAGCGCCGGTGCCAAGAGCCGTATTCTTGTCGCCCAACGTATTGTAATACATAGCTTGCATACCAACGCCTACGTTATTGTCACCCCACGTATTGCTGAACATTGTCTGGTAGCCAATACCAACATTGGCGTTGTCTCTATTGTTTTTGAGCGATTCATTACCGATGGCTACGTTGGCAGTACTTGAAGTATTGCTATAGAGTGCTGAGGCGCCAACGCCAACATTATAATTTCCTGTAGTATTCCCATAGAGTGCTGAGGAGCCCACAGCCGTATTGGTGGCACCAGTAGTGATGCTGATCATGGAGCTTGCGCCGATTGCCGTGTTGTAACTATTGGAATTATTGCTAACGCCCAATAAGGCATTTGATCCTAAGGCGGTATTATATACTCCGGTTTTATTGTTAAACCCTGCCGTATAACCCAAAGCAGTGTTGTCATGGCCTGTTGTATTGGCTTCCAAAGCTTCTTCGCCGATGCCTGTGTTAAAGGCACCGGTCGTGTTTCTATACAATGAGTCCGCGCCCACTGCAACATTGTAGTTACCGGTTGTTGTGTAATACATTGCCCTGCCGCCAATGGCCATGTTGTAGTCAGCCGTGGCAGTATATAAAGCATCATTGCCGATTGCGATATTGTCGTGGTTGGTTGTATTCGTAAATAAAGATCGCACACCCATGGCAATATTCTTGTAGCCTGTAGTATTTGAATACAAGGAATGCGCACCAACGGACGTGTTGGTTGCGCCCGTTGTCATCAAATAAGAGGAATAAGCACCGATAGCCGTATCATAGCTATGAGAATTGTTCTGAGCGCCCATCAAAGCCCTGCCTCCAACTGCAGTGTTGAAAACGCCTGTCTGATTCCAATAGTTGGCCGCATAACCTGAGCCGGTATTATATTGGCCTGTAGTGTTGCCCGTTTCACTCAGCTCGCCGAGTGCCGTGTTATAACTGCCTGTAGTGTTATTCAATAATGAACTGGAACCAAGAGCAGAATTTCGTTCACCGCTGGTATTGCTTTGCAAGGCTTGGCTGCCAACGGCTGTCAGATAGTTGCCGCTCGGGGAGGCGGAAAATGTATTATAGCCAACGCCTGTTATATATGATCCCGCAGGACCATTGCCCAAGGTCATGTACTTAGTGCTCAGGCCTTGGCTGATGGTGAAGTTACTGGCCACATCCCTGATGTCCCAAACCGTACCCCCACTCGCACCAATGCGCGTTGACGAAGTATAGATGTCGCGGAACTCACGCCCGCTCATGCCCAAATCAGTGTCGACAGCCGCATTCGGATAAATCGCTGTTGCACTGTAATTCAATTGCGTATCCGCCAGATTCGCGCCGTTATAATACGGAATATGAGTAGAAGACAGGCCGCCAAACGTGGCTGCCGTTCCCCAAGTCAAATTCAAATTCGCGTCCAATTGCAAGACTTGCCCGCTCGCTCCAATATCCGGAGGTAAGACCAAAGTATATTCATTGGCTAGTGTTGATGTAGCGGCAATGGTAACCATAAAACTATGGTTAGAATTGTCAGACAAGG
>JBAZTX010000001.1:0-610910 GCA_041661725.1 Patescibacteria group bacterium | reverse complement strand
GCTAATTCCACGATGGACATGCGGGGACTATGTCATTCGCATGTAAAGCGCAAAACGCGCTGGAGGAGGAGCCTATGGCCCATCAGCTAGTTGGCGGAGTAAAAGCCCACCAAGGCTACGACGGGTAGGGGGTGTGAGAGCATGACCCCCCTCACTGGGACTGAGACACTGCCCAGACACCTACGGGTGGCTGCAGTTAAGAATATTCCTCAATGGCCGAAAGGCTGAAGGAGCGACGCCGCGTGCGGGAAGAAGGGCTTAGGCTCGTAAACCGCTTTTATTTGGGAAGAATTCTGACGGTACCAAATGAATAAGAGGTTGCTAACTCTGTGCCAGCAGCAGCGGTAATACAGAGACCTCAAACGTTGTCCGGATTTATTGGGCGTAAAGGGTCCGCAGGTGGCCGTGCGCGTCGGGAGTTAAATGTCGGGGCTCAACTTCGACACCGCTCTCGATACGGCATGGCTAGAGGCTGGGAGAGGCATACGGAATTGCCGGTGTAGTAGTAATATGCGTTAATATCGGCAAGAACACCAAAAGCGAAGGCAGTATGCTGGAACAGTTCTGACACTCAGGGACGAAAGCGTGGGGAGCGAAAGGGATTAGATACCCCTGTAGTCCACGCCCTAAACGATGGATGCTAGATGCTGGGAGTATCGACCCTCCCGGTGTCGTTTAAAAAAGCTAACGCATTAAGCATCCCGCCTGGGGAGTACGGTCGCAAGACTAAAACTCAAAGGAATAGACGGGGACCCGCACAAGCGGAGGAGCATGTGGTTTAATTCGACGGTAAGCGAAGAACCTTACCTGGGCTCGAAATGTAGCTGCAAGCCGGTGGAAACATTGGCCGCCTTCGAGGGTGCTATATAGGTGCTGCATGGTTGCCGTCAGCTCGTGTCGTGAGATGTACCGTTAAGTCGGATAACGAGCGCAACCCCTGTCCCGTGTTGAATGTTCACGGGAGACCGCCTCGGATAACGGGGAGGAAGGTGGGGATGACGTCAAATCAGCATGGCTCTTACGTCCAGGGCTACACACGTGCTACAATGGCGATGACAATGGGCTGCCAAACCGCAAGGTGGAGCTAATCCCATCAAACATCGCCCCAGTTCGGATTGGGGGCTGCAATTCGCCCCCATGAAGTTGGATTCGCTAGTAACGGCCGATCAGCAACGCGGCCGTGAATACGTTCTCGGGTCTTGTACTCACCGCCCGTCACGTCAAGAGAGTTGGTAATGCCCGAAGGCCCCGATGAGGGGACTAAGGCAGGACCAGCGATAGGGACGAAGTCGTAACAAGGCATCCGTAGCGGAAGCTGTGGATGGATCACCTCCTTTCTAGGGAGATACCGCCAGCTATGCTGGCCAATCCCGAGGTCGACGACATATCGATCCGACGCAAGTCGGAGAATGATGTCTCATTTCGGCGTATTTCCTTCAGATGGTCACTTTTCTGGAGTTCAACCAAAAATTGAACCGCCCCATAAGGGCGGTTTTAGATATAAAAAAATAGACAACAGACGGCAGACAACAGATAGCAGACGACAGGAGTAACGGCTGTCGTCTGTTTCGGTGATTTGTAGATTTGATAATGAAACAAAAAAACACGGCGGTCCGTGTTTTTTATGGTCGGGCTAGTGGGACTTGAACCCACGGCCTCTTGCACCCCATGCAAGCGCGCTACCAACTGCGCCATAGCCCGTTTTAGTGCCGTATTTATCTCATACTTTTCGCATATCCGCAAGCTCTCCGCCGACCAGTTATCTGCAACGCCGAGATAGAGCAGGGCTGCAGTCGGTGACGAGGATTTTTTTTGTTTGTGAGTTACCGAAAACCCCTGCCCCTTTATCAAGGGGTAGCTATTTTGTTGCCTAGCAACCAAGTTGCCTAAAACTTCTCCTTGACAAAGGAGATGTCGCATCCGATGCGACAGAGGTTTTCCGATCGACAACGTTGTACGCGATGTACGTTATGGACGTTATGTACGCAATCGTGTAATTTATTCCGATATGTCACAACCTACCATTGGCGAGCAAGCGCTCGAGCTGCACAAAAAACTTGTCGGTAAGATAGAAGTTACGAGTAAGATGCCGGTTAAAAGCATGGCGGATCTTTCTTTAATTTACACGCCGGGAGTCGGCACTGTCTCGACTTATCTCGCGGAGCACAAAGATCAAATGCGCGAATATACTGTCAAACGCAATATGGTCGCAGTCATTTCTGACGGCTCGGCCGTCCTTGGTCTAGGCAACATTGGTCCGGAAGGTGCATTGCCGGTGATGGAAGGCAAAGCGGTTTTGTTTAAAGAACTTGCCGGAGTCGATGCTTTTCCGATCGTTCTTGCAACTCAAGATCCCGAAGAAATAATTCAAACCGTGAAAAATATTGCGCCGGTATTTGGCGGTATTAATCTGGAAGACATTTCTGCGCCGCGCTGCTTTGTAATCGAAGAACGATTGCAGGCGATGCTCGACATTCCTGTGATGCATGACGATCAACATGGCACAGCGGTCGTAGTCTCTGCGGCGTTGATGAACGCGTTTAAGGTCGCGGGTAAAGACATGACGCAATGCAAAGTCGTGATTGTCGGCGCGGGTGCGGCTGGCAATGCCGTCACGAAACTCTTGCTCGCGCTTGGCGTCGGTAACATCGTGATGCTTGATCGCAAAGGAATTGTCTCGCGCGACAGAACTGACATCGACGAATACAAACGGGCGATTGCGGAAATGACGAATAAAGAAAATTTGAACGGTGATTTGAATGTCGCCATGGCCGGCGCGGATGCCGTGGTTGGAGTTTCCGGTCCCGGAATTTTGAAAGGCGAGCACATCAAGCTCATGGCAGAAAAACCGATCGTGCTTGCACTCGCCAATCCGGTACCCGAAATAATGCCGGACGAGGCCAAGGCCGCGGGTGCGTTTGTGGTTGCGACTGGTCGATCCGATTTTCCAAACCAGACGAATAATGCGCTGTGCTTCCCAGGTTTCTTCCGCGGCGCACTCGACAATGGAGTTAAGAAAATCACGCAAGACATGAAGATTGCCGCGGCGCATGCGCTTGCTTCAACTGTCACGAATCCGACTCCGGACCGCATTTTGCCAACAGTTTTTGAACCGGAAGTCGTCAAAGCGATTGCGAGCGCCATCAAGAACGTTTGACTTTCTTTTCGGTTGAAATGACAAAAGAGGGGTTTTCATTGGGGTTATACACAGGGTGGGCCTTGCAACCCTTGATTTTATTGGCGATTTATCTTGCGTCCGTTATTCATCACGAGTATAATTTCATCCGTCGAGAAAAATCTTAATCATTTTATTCATATTTTTTATTGTTCTATGCCAAAAATGACCAAGTCCCAAATTTTGGGCGAGCTCGCCAACAAGACAGGCCTTTCAAAGAAAGACGTTAATTCAGTCATGGATGCTTTGCTCGCACTGGCCTACAAAGAGGTCAAAAAGAGCGGAGAGTTTGTTATAAACGGTATCGGCAAGTTGGTAAAAGTTAAGCGTTCTGCCCGCATGGGCCGCAATCCGGCTACCGGCGCGACCATCAAGATCCCGGCCAAGACAGTTGTTAAATTCCGCGTCGCCAAGGCTGCCAAAGAAGCCGTTTTGTAATTCAAAGAGCAAAAAGCAAAATTCAAAATTCAGGAGGCCCGCAGTGCGGGTCTTTCTGATATAATGTCTTCATGTCGGACGTACAGCGGACAGCAAAGGCGATACCAAGCACGATGAGAGTGACTTCTTTGCCGCACGCTGTGCGCGAGGAGCCTTCGCTGCGGCCAACGCCAGCGACTCTTAAAGACGCATTAATGTCTTTTGGGCATGAGCTTGTTATGGCTGCGTCAGACGAGTGCCGCGTGTTGCCTCACATTTTGCATCTGCTGGGCAAAGGCGGCGAGCATATTGTTTTTGAGGACGTGCGTTTTCCCAACTATGTTTTAAAAGTCGACTTTATCGAGAGTCTGCCTGTTTTGTATGCGCAGACAAAAGGGCGTGATGCTGTCGAATCAGCAGTCCGCAAATTGCACGACAAGGCGCAAGAGCACAACCAGCGTCTTAAGATTTTGCGATCATATTTTTCGTCAGGCTCCGTTCCGCTGGAGCTTGTCGGCGTCAAAGAATTGCCATTAAGTGAGGAGATTGTGTTGGGCGTAATGCGCGATCGCAGATTGGACATCCCTCAAAAGATGTTTGTGCCGGAAAGGTTGCCGCTGCTTTGCACTATCCAGCATAAAATTATTTTGCCCAAAGATAGTCGAGTCGATATATATTCGAGCTACGCGGAATTGAACAGGACGATACTTTTGGAATATTTTGCCGATGGCCATCGATTGCTTGCAGGATCCGAGTCGATCGGGCCGGTCGAGGGTCAGGCTAGAGAAAAAATAATTTTGTTCATTTATCCATCGCTGCGTCCAGTTGTTGAAAAGTTAAAGTCAGATGCGGACTTTAAGCGCGCGGTTGGACATTATGTAAAACGCGCTATGGCGTATTCGGTTGATACGGGCGAGATTATCGACATGGCCGGAGGCGGCAACGTGCTGTTTATTTTAAACGAAGATCGCGTCTGGCAAGAATTTTTGATGGATGCGCTTTCGCCGCCGGAGCTTAACTTTAAACTTCTTAAACAGTCGGCATTAAAACTCAAACACGATCAAGAGCTTGATGTGCATGATAAAGCAAATACTTTGAATGTCATAAATTACGTGAGGTTCGCAAACGCTCTGGCGATGCTTACGGATTTGCCCGACAGATTGGATGTCGCCGGCATGACGGAAATTTCTCCTGAAAAATGGCATGCGGGTTTGATGATAGAAAAATACTTGGATGTATATACGCCTAAAAAGAGTCCATAAAGTCCTTAAAGTCTATCGAGTCCTTAAAGTTGTTTTATGCGTTGACAAAGCGGGGGATGGTAAGTAGTATTATGACCATTCCGGACGTTTAGCTCAGTTGGTTAGAGCGTTCGATTCACATTCGAAAGGTCGCAGGTTCGAATCCTGCAACGTCCACCATGTAAAAAGCTCTCGCGAAAGCGGGGGCTTTTGTATTTGCTTAACGTGGCGCAGTCGTAAAAAATTTATAAAAAAATAGACCATGTGAAGATGGTCAGGAGTGAAAGTTGTCGGTGCCAGGAGAAACGGGCCCGTAGATGATGCGGAACGCGAGGAGTGATCTTGACATTGCTTCTGCGCGTCGCCTAGTCTCTTCCGCTGCTCTGCAGTTAGTCTCCATTCGCTCCATCAGATCGAGTATGATGGGATCTTTGATCTGTCTGTCGTGGCCTTGGTTATCACTTGGCATGTCGACTTCCTCCTTGGAGCGTATGGTAGTGACCTTAGGTTGTTTTGTCAATCTTCTTAGCTTGAGTGCGTAGGATGTGGGATGAGTGGCGTGGGACATTATGCACGTAATGTATGTTCGGATAGATTGTGGATATTTCGTAAAGCGCATTCGTGCTATAATTATTTGGCACTTATATGCCCGCTCTCAAACCAAGATCAAAATCAACGCGCAGCAAGAAGGTTGCGAACAGCCCGGTACCGTCTAAGATGTCGGCATGCGGTCATTCGCATTGCGAAGATGTCTGTCGCGTCAGATATATCGGACCGGTTTCATCCATCCGCGATCATCACATCATGCATGTGGCGCGCGGCATGTCGCATATTTGGACAGCAGCGATTATTGCGGGTCTGGCGGTTGTTTTGACGGGAGCTGTGGCTTTTTCCGCAGTCAATGCCTCTAATCAACAGCGGGATGACGTGCGAACGGCAGAGTCCACGGGTGTGATTCTAAATAAGATGGATGATATGCAAAGTCGGTTGGATGTTTTGGAGCGCGAAGTCGGCCAGGTATCTGCAGACGGTAAAACTGCGGCCAACGTAAACACGGTTTTTCCGGAACAACGCTAGTTTTGGGAGTTTAAAACAGGGGGTCTTGACGAGTCTTTTCATTTTTTTTCTAGCTTGCTATCATATTGGCCACGGGATTGGAGGCGAGTTCTACGAACGGGTTCTGGCGAGGATGCCGTTCGAGATCTCACCTTCTGTCCCGTCTTTTATTTATTTGTCATTGCGAGCGTAGTCCGACGTAGCGCGGACGTAAAGTCCCCGTGGGAACCACGTCCCCTCTACGGGGCAGTCTACTGTCCGACTAACGCCTCGCTAGCTGTCTCTATCAGAAGATTGCTTCGTCGCTCCGACTTCCCTCGCAATGACAATTTTTGAAGATTGACGCGTCGTGAGTACACTCCTTGCACTGACAGATGATCGATATGCCCAAACACAATCCGCACGAACGCGTTTCAGCTTTGCCTGGTGATCGCGACGAACGCATCGCATTTATCGAGTCGCAACGCTGGACTGATTTGGAATTGGTTTTAGAGGCGGTTGATGATCCGCACAACATCGGTGCGATTTTAAGAACATGTGATGCGGTTGGCATTAAAACCGTTCATCTCGTTTATCAAAACGAACGTCCGCCAAGAATGAAAGAATTATCATCTTCGGCCATGTCGGCTCTGAAATGGTTGGAAATTAAAAAATGGTCAAGCGCGGCAGAGTGTGTCGCGGACTTAAAAAAGAGGGGATTGGCGATTCGCGTCACTGCACTGGCGCAATCGGGAAAGCCGCAATGGGATTTTGATTGGTGCAAACCGTCGGTCATTGTCATGGGCAACGAGGCGGATGGCGTGTCGCAAGAATTTATAAAACAATCTGACGGTATCGTCACAATCCCGATGCGAGGTTTTGTTCAATCGCTCAATGTCTCCGTCGCCGCAGCGGTTGTGATGGAAGAAGCTTTGAGACAGCGATTGACATCACGCGATGTAAGAGTTTAAATTAAATCTGCACCTACGCAAGGAGTATTACCATGGAACAGGCCAGGGAATTGCCGTATCAAGCCGTTAGAAAAGCGGTTGTGCTCGCTGCGGGCAAGGGCACGCGCATGCGTGAGTTGACCGCCGAGATGCCCAAGCCAATGATCATCGTGCGAGGGAAGCCGGTTCTGCAGCACATCGTCGAAGGTTTGCGAGATGTAGGCATCGTCAAGATACTGATCGTCGTTGGCTATCGCTCGGATGTGATCAAGGATTGCTTTCATGACGGGTCGCAGTTCGGTGTAAAGATCGAGTATGTAACCCAAACGGTTCAGGATGGTACCGGCAGAGTGGTGGGGTTGGCTCGCGATTTTGCAGGCGCCGATCCGTTCATTTTGAGCTACGGTGATATCCTGATCTCGCCGAACAGCTATCTTTGCATGGCGGAACTCGGAGCTGTGGAGGCTTTGATAAGCGTTCGCCACATGCCGGAAGAGATTGCTAAAGGCGGTGCGGTATTCGTCGACCATCGCTTCGCGGTAACAGGCATTCGCGAAAAGCCCAAGCCCGGCGAGCCAACCAGTCCATGGTACAACGCCGGCATCTACACCTTTCGCCAAAGTATCTTTCGGTTCATTGATCAGCTGACCGTGTCTCCACGAGGAGAATATGAGCTGACCGATGCAATCCACGCTTTGGTGAAAAGCGGTCGATTTGTTCACGCGGTCGAGCTCCCTGGTGAGTGGGCCGATGTCCGCGATCCAGAGGTGTTGGCAAAACTAAACGGCGCCTGATGCGCCGCTCTCAAAGCCCTCTCGGGCTACTTTTTTATTTTAACTGCAATCGCAACGTCTCCACCGCATGATCTTTGGCCTCGACAAGCGGTTTGGCGATGGCGCCGCTCGCGCGTGCGTGCGAGCCGTCCAATCCGAGTGCGCGTCCGAGGGTGCTTGCGGAAAATGGCGGTTGGGCAAACAAAGCCATGCGCGTAGTGAACGGATCGTGTTCAACAAAAATCGCGGTCAATTTTGCATCGGGGACAAAAGCGATCAGCTCGTTAACCAACTCGTCCAAGCGAGCTTCCGTGGTGCCGCTGTCCAAAATATCTTGGCGCGAAAGAGTGGTCCAAACCAAACCGTGCGTGCGATCGTGTTCCAGCCTGTTCAGCGCGCGGCCCCAAAGTTTTAATGTATTGATTTGTCTTGTGCGCCACAAACCGTGCACCACGGCTTCGCGATCCGCGCCAAGCGTGATGAGCTTTGAAGCGTTATCCAAATTTTTGGATGTAACGGAAGGGGAGCGGAAGGAGTTTGTGTTTGTAATCAAGCCGGCGAGCAATGCGGTGGCAATCCGCTCGTCTATTTTTTGTTTGTCCCAGCTCTCAAACCAAGTCAGCGCAATCTCCGTGTTGGAAACGCTTGCAAGATCCACCAAATTGATTGCGCCCCAATGTTCATTTTTTGCGTCGTGATCCAAGTTGATAATCGGCAGGCGCAGCAAAATGTCCATCGGTTCACGGAAAGCCGCGATCAATGACTGTCGATCGGCAAAACCGATTGCAATGATCGCTTCGTAGCGATCTTCGCCCGGACGAACGGATACGTCTTTGGCAGACCATTCGCCGGATTTTGGAGTCAATAAGATTTCGAGCTTGTTGCCTTTGACGTCGTAGACCAGTTCGTGGATAGGAGTCTTGGACAAATCAAGCGTGACTTTAAGATCGCTCAAGCCGGCAAAGTGAGATTGTATCTTGTCTCTGACCGGCAAAAACGACGGTATTTTGTCCAAATTGGCTTGCGGTATCACTCCTTCGGCTTGGATGTTTTGGGTGCTTAAATATGCCAAAACAGCCGCCATGGTTGCCATGGTGTCTTGGTTGGGATTCTCGGCCGCCAAAACCAGCACGCGTTTGGCGCGCTTAACGGTTTCCGTGGCTTGTTCAAAGGCATTCCAGGCCATATTACATTGCGCTTGCTCAGCAGTTGTGCCGTCATTGCGAGGAGTCCGACGACGTGGCAATCTGCTGAATTCAACTTACCTTAAACCTTATTGCGAATTTAAGGAATCGAATAGCTTATACTTAACCGAAAAACACGTCAACCATGCGAATGTCAAGCGAGACGAGACAGAAAATCCTCCTACCTCCCTTTAACTAGGGAGTAGTTGGTGAGCAGCCGAAAACCCCTGCCCCTTTACCAAATTGAGGCCTCCGGCATCAGTAAATAATAGACATCCCGAAGGAATACCGGCAATTTGCTTCTTGCTTTTTGCTTTATATTTAAGCTTGTTTTTCCACGTATTTATAAAATGCCCGTTTGCCCATCTCTACCAGCAGGGCGTAGCCGAGGACGATTACGACGATGTAAGTCAAAAGTTTTAGGTTAAGAGACACGAGCTCGAATTGGCCCCCGAGTACTGTGTTGGTGATTAAAATGGAAATGCCGATGGCGATAACGCAAAGCGCGGTTAAAATTCCGCTTGGCAGGTTGGAGAGTTTGGTGCGGCGCGTGCGCAGCAAGAAAATGACGATGACTTCCGTGATGACGGATTCTACAAACCAGCCGCTGCGGAAAAGCGCCATGTCGGCGTGGACGATAAAATATAAAATGCCGAATGTGGCGTAATCGGCGACGCTCGAGATGATGCCGAAAAAGTACATGTAGTTTGCTATGCGCGAGGTGTTCCATTGGCGCGGGCGAGTCAGATCATCTTCCGAAACGCGGTCGCTCGAAATGCCGATCATGGGCATGTCGGTAAGAAAGTTTAAAAGCAAAATTTGCGCCGGCAGCATCGGGATGAACGGTAAGAGCAAAGACATGCCGGCCAAAGAAAGCATGTTGCCGAAGTTGGAGCTGATTGTAGTGTTGATGTAGGTTTGCGTGTTGGCGAAAGTGCGTCTGCCTTCGCGTATGCCGTCAACCAGAACCATTAAATTCTTTTTGAGCAAGATAACACCTGCCGCTTCTTTGGCGATGTCGATTGCGCTGTCAAACGAAATGCCGACATCCGCAGCGCGCAACGAGGGTGCGTCATTAACTCCGTCGCCCATGTAACCGACAGTGTGTCCGTTCTTTTTCAACGCTTGAATTATGCGCAGCTTTTGTGAAGGTGTAATGCCGGTAAAGATGTTGGCCTTTTCAACGGCTTTTTCCAATTGCGCGTCATCCAATCTTGCTATCTTGTCGCCGTTCAAAGCGCCTATGATTTCGAAATTCAATTGTTCCGCAACGTGCCGCGTAATGCGTTCGCTGTCGCCGGTCAGGATGTTGATGCGTACGTTAAGATTTTTCAGCGCGAGCAATGCGGCTTTGGCGGTTTGCTTTGGCGCGTCGCTCATTAAAATAAAACCCAAAAACTCGAGCTGTTTTTCGTCGCTTGGTAAATATTTTTGTTTTGCCTGGATGGACCTGCGCGCCACGGCAATGACTCTATAGCCGTCGTCCTGGTATTGGTCGGACAGTTTCATCAAGCGTTTGCGGTCAACTGTCGTCATTTCTTTAGACTCGCCGTTGCGACAGATCGACGTCGTGCACACCGAAAGAGTTTCTTTAACCGCGCCTTTTGCGATAAGGCTTCTGACTCCGCCGTTTTTGCCGACAACGCAACTCATGCGTCTTCGATTGAAGTCAAAAGAAACGATATCAAAAAGTTTTGTACCTGTAAGTATCGCCTTGATCCGCTTTCCGCGAGTCGCTTCGAACAAAGCTTGATCAATTGGATTTTCGGCACGGCCCTCGGCGTTGAGCGCCAAGCAATGCGCGGCGTATGCCAAAGGCAAGTTGCTTTGTTCGCCGTTCGGATCAATCGATTCGCGGACTCGAATTTTTCCAACCGTCAAAGTTCCTGTCTTGTCCGTGCAAAAAACGTCGGCGTTTCCAAGATCTTCGATGGAAATGAGCCTTTTAACCAAAACCGATTTTTTGCTCATCATGATGGCGCCGCGTGAAAGATTGATAGTTACGATCATCGGAAAAAGTTCCGGTGAAAGTCCGACAGCCAGCGCAAGCGCAAACAATACGGACTCAATCCAATTGCCGCGCAGCAAACCAAGGCCAACACCAACCAGGATTATGAGCCCAAACGTCACTTTTAAAATAAAGCCTCCGAAAGTGCGCATTCCTTTTTGATAATCCGTTTCCTGTGTTTTTTCTACGAGCAGTAAAGCGGTTTTACCCATCTCCGTATTTTTGCCGACAGACGTTACCACGCCGCGGGCAGAGCCTTGCACCACGTGCGTGCCCATAAACGCCATATTTGTCTGTTCTTGCGGCGTTAGTTTCTTTTTGCCGACAGCATCGATTATTTTTGGCACGGGCACGGACTCGCCGGTTAAAATCGCTTCGTCTATTTCCAAATCCTCGGTTTGTATCAATCTTAAATCCGCGGGGATGACGCTGCCAACCTGAAGTACGACGATGTCGCCGATGACCAATTCGCGCGCATCAACCGTCTGCGATTTATTGCTGCGAATAACGGTTGCATAGCGCGTAAGTTTTTTGCGCAGCATTCTTAAAGCTTTTTCACTGCGGTATTCCTGCACAAAAGCCAGCAGGCTGCTTAAAAAGACCATCGCGAGAATCATCGCGACTTGCGTAGTATCTCCCAAAAAATATGCGATGGCGCTGGCGAAAACCAAAATCAAAGTCAGCGGACTTTTAAATTGCCTGGCCAAAATCAACCACGCAGGAGTGCTGTTTTCGCCTTTGATTTCGTTCGGTCCTTGCGCAACAAGCCGCGTCTTTGCTTCTTGTATTGAAAGTCCTTTTTCGTTCGAATCGAGCAAGCTTAAAACCTCTTCCGTTTCCACGGACCAAGGAGCGGCGCGGTTACCGACGAGCATTGCTTCATTATACTATAAATTAACACCATCTTGCAGTTAAGCGTCTTTTTCCGTAATATGGCAATTATTATGGACATGAAAGATTTGCCAAAAGCCTACGAAGCTTCGAGCGTCGAAGCGGACATCTACAAAAAATGGGAGGAGTCCGGCGCTTTCGATCCCGATAAATTGGCTGATCTTGATTCCCGTTATAAAGATGCGGAGCCGTATTGCATTGTTTTTCCGCCGCCGAATCGTACCGGAAACTTGCACATGGGTCATGCTAAAACGGTCGCGATTCAAGACATATTGATTCGTTTTTATCGCATGCTTGGACGTAAAACGTATTGGGTTCCGGGTACTGATCATGCTGCTATAGCGACTCAAGTAAAAGTGGAACAACTTTTAATCAAACAAGGGATGAAAGATCCGCGTCGTGAATTGGGACGCGAAAAGTTTTTGGATAAGGTCAAAGAATTCGCTCAAAGTTCGCGCGATAATATCGTGAGTCAATGCAAAGCCATGGGCGGGTCCATGGATTGGAAACGTGAAAAATACACTTTGGACGAACAACGCAATCGCGCGGTTAATCAAATGTTTAAGATGATGTACGAGGATGGATTGATTGAACGGGGTTTTCGCGTTGTCAATTGGGATCCGCGATTCAAGACAACACTCTCGGACGACGAGGTGCTGCACAAAGAAACTCAAGCCGAATTGGTCACATTCAAATACGACAAAGATTTTCCGATCGCCATTTCCACCACACGCGCCGAAACCAAATTCGGCGATACAGCAGTGGCCGTCAATCCTGATGACGAAAGATATACTCAATATGTCGGACAGACTTTTACTGCGGATTATTGCGGCAAAAAGATAGCCATTAAAATAATCGCGGACAAGGAAGTTGATATGGGTTTTGGCACGGGCGCTTTGGGTGTCACGCCTGCACATTCGATGATAGACGCTGAAATCGCAGAGCGTCACGGTCTTCCGATGGTGCAGGTTATAGGAGAGGATGCGCGCATGACGGCCGAGGCGGGTAGGGCTTTTGTCGGATTGACTACTATCGAGGCCAGAAACAAGGCGATCGAAATGTTGGAAGCCAAGGGTTGTTTAATCAAACGCGAAACGGTTCCGCAGAATTTGATGGTCGCGGAACGCGGCGGAGAAACCGTCGAGCAACTGCCGATGAAGCAGTGGTTTATCCGTGTCAACAAGAAATTCAAATTACGTCAGGATACATTGGGGAAGTGGAAACAAGGAGAGGAGACAACTCTTAAAGATTTGATGCGCTTTGCCGTAGAGTCAAAGCAAACAAAAATTCTGCCCGATAATTTTGAAAAGATGTATTTTCATTGGGTGGATAACCTGCGCGACTGGTGCATATCGCGCCAGATTTGGTTCGGGCATCAAATTCCAGTTTGGTATTGCCATGGATGTGAAGAAAAAAATTTAGGAAGGGGCTTTCAAGCCGCCTCACGAGATGCTAATAGTAGTAAAGCGAATTTATCAAATTGGTATGAGAAAGCCGCAATGCAACCTGATTTTGGGACATCAGCGTTTTTTTCGGCAACTTATCCTAAGAAATGTCCTCGTTGTGGGGATGATGACCTTGGTGGGCAGATTCCTTTTGTTCAAGATCCGGACACTCTCGACACTTGGTTTTCCTCCGGTATGTGGACTTTCTCGACTCTGGGTTGGCCGGACGAGGCGGAATGGCAGAAGAATCGCGCTTATCATCCTACAAACGTTCTCGAAACAGGTCGCGACATCATTTTCTTTTGGGTGGCGCGCATGATTTTGATGACGACCTATGCGCTGGGAGAGGTTCCGTTTAAAGATGCGTATTTGCACGGATTGGTTTTGGACGAGAAGGGTCGCAAGATGAGCAAATCTCTTGGCAACACCATCGAGCCGCTTGAGATGATTCCAAAATACGGCACCGATGCCGTACGCCTTTCTCTTGTCATGGGAACATCGCCGGGAATGGATCAAAAACTTTCCGAAGATAAAATTCAGGATTTTAGAAATTTTACGAATAAGCTTTGGAATATCAGTAGATTTATTTTGTCACAGATAGGAGACGCAGATGTGAATGAGGATATTGGTAAAAATAGTCCGCCTACGACCAGTCGCATCTGGTTTTCACAACGACTAAAGGAAGTCACAAAAAGTGTTACGAATAAAATTATTAAGTACGAATTTTCTTCGGCTGGAGAGGAATTGAGAGATTTTACTTGGGGCGATCTGGCTGATTGGTATTTAGAAATTGCGAAGATTGAAAAACCCAGACCCTTGGATTGGGCGTTTATTTTGGGACAACTTTTGCTTTTGTGGCATCCTTTTATGCCATTCATCACGGAGTATATTTGGCAGATAGCGAATTTTAAAGGTCTTTGCATGTTGCGGGAGTGGCCTAGGGGAGCGAGTCATCCTATGTATGATCGTGAGTATCGTGATTTCGAAAAGATGAGAGCTTTAATAGTCGACGTGCGTCGTTTACGCGCAGGACAGGGGATTGAGCCTGTGAAGTTTATTAAATTGGCTGTTATGGCTGACGAAGAAATACAAAATTTGGTTGAAAGGAATATGTTAGTTATTAAAAGTCTGGCACGTTTAGAGTCTATTGATTTCGTCGACTCCATCGCCGAAGGCTGGGCTACCGCTGTTTCCGGCATGATGACAATCGGACTCGATTTGGCCGGAACGATAGACGTCGAAGCTGAAAAGTCCAAGATGCAAAAAGAAATCGACAGTCTTAAACCATACATCGCATCCACCGAAGCTAAACTTCAAAACAAAGATTTTACTTCCAAGGCGCCGCAAAAAGTCGTGGCCGGAATGCAGGCCAAGCTGGATGAGGCGAAGGCGAAAATAAAAGCTTTGGAAGAAAGATTGATCTCGCTTGGATAACAGGGCATTGCATTCTGACGACTTGACTTTTAGATGTGTATGTAATATTGTATGTACATATGACAAGCAAGGCGTATAAAATATTATCCGTCGAAAGAGTCGCCTCGGTGCGGGATATCCAGCGCAATCCGTCGAAAGCCCTCAAGGGCCTTACGCGCGTTATGCGCGGCAGTCAAACGATGGGTTATTTTTTCGATGTCCTATCGTTCGACGAGATCCTGGAAGATCTGGAGGCTTTATCCAGTCCTGATCTCAAAAAAAGAGTACGCGAGGCGCGAAAGGGCATAAAATCCAACAAACTACACACGCTGGAGTCGGTGGCTGCAAAATATGGAGTTTGATCTTTCTTTTACCGATAAGGCGTTAAAAGATCTGGACAATCTCGATAAAACGACGGCTAAGAGATTGTTGAAAAAGTTGATTTGGATTACGAAACAAAATAATCCGTTGTCTCTTGCGACTAAATTGACCGATACGTCAATCGGCGACGTTAGATTTAGGATAGGCGACTATCGAGCTATTGGGATAGTGAATTATAAATCAAAAAAGATTATTGTCGTGGCGATCGGTAACAGACGAGATGTATATCGATAAAAAAGAACCCGGTTAGATCCGGGTGGCTGCGATGGATGGATCGCTGCGTCGCACGATTGTGCGAGTGGGTCCTTCATCGAAGAGCGAGCGCAGGACTTCTTCCGTAGCTTCCGGTAAAGGCTGCTCAAGCTGTAGGAAGTGGTGGACGAGCGGGCCGAGTATGTCTCTGGCCGCGCTGTCGCAACATTCCCAGATGGTATTTTTGGACAAGCCGTAAACCATCTTGGTGCGCGATGCCCTGGTGACCTTTCCGAATGCAAAGTGCAAACAGTACATCATCCCTTCTTCTGTATGCACCACATCCAGTCGTGAGAGCTTGTCACAGGTGTAGACCGCGGTGCCGCGGTAGAGAAGGCGGCGGAACGGCGGAGTCGTGTCAGTCATCGTGAAGACGTGGAGCACGCTTCCTCTGTACTTATATTTTTTGTAATCAACCTGTGTAAATGCGTTCATGTCTCCCCCCTCAAAAGTGCAGCTGACGTTTGTTAAGCGTTAAGCCACGTGTAAGGAATTATAAACCGTGGATTTATGGAGTCAAGTGTCTGCTGCCTGTCGTCTATATCGTTCATTTGCAACTTCGCCTCTTTTTCGCTAACATTCGATACATGTCCAACATTAAAACCGATGACCAGACGGTCACGAATTTTCTTGAACGCGCCGTAGAAAACGCTTATCCCAACAAAGAGGCGTTTGCGCAGGCGCTCAAATCCGGCAAGCAACTGACCGCGTATCTTGGAATTGACCCGACGGGACCGTCATTGCATCTGGGTCATGCCATCGCCATGCGCAAGTTGAAAGAGCTGCAAGACATGGGCCATCGCTGCATTTTGTTGATCGGAGATTTTACGGCCATGATCGGCGATCCGACCGATAAGACAGCCGCGCGCAAGCAGCTTACTCGAGAACAAGTTTTGGAAAATTGTAAAAATTATCGCGACCAAGCGTCAAAAATTCTTGACATGGACGGCAAGGCGACGGGTAATCCGATTGAAATGAAATATAATAGCGAATGGCTGGGCAAGATGTCATTTGCGGAAGTCTTGGAGCTGGCCTCGCATTTTACCGTTCAGCAGATGTTGGAGCGCGATATGTTCCGCAGGCGCATGTCGTGGCGCTCGATTTGTCCCGAATGCCATCACGAGAATTTGGTGTCGGCCGAGGTTCAGCAGACGGTGACTGATGAGAACGGCAAAAAAGTCGTGCTCTCAAGCATTGATAATTTAACTTGGAAATGCAAAGAATGTGCGCATGAATACACCACGGAAATGGCGGATCAAATTCATTCTCCGCGCCCGATTTTTATCCACGAGTTTTTATATCCTCTGATGCAGGGTTATGATTCGGTCGCCATGGATGTTGATATTGAAGTCGGCGGTAATGATCAGACGTTTAACATGCTGGCCGGACGCGAGTTGATGAAAGATTTGAAGGGCAAGGAAAAATTTGTCGTTGCCTGTAAACTTCTGGCTGATCCGGACGGCAAAAAGATGGGCAAGAGTGAAGGTAATATGATTACGTTAAATGACGCGCCCGAAGACATGTTCGGCAAAGTCATGAGCTGGCCGGACGGAGTGATTTTGGACGGTTTGGAAATCTGCACCAATATGCCCGGCGAAGAAATCGATGAGATATCAACGCGTCTCGATGAAGGCGTAAATCCGGTCGGCTTTAAGCGCCGCTTGGCGCGTGAAATCGTTTCAACCTGGCATTCAATAGATGATGCCAACCGCGCCGAAGAACACTTTGATCGTTTGTTTAAAGATCATCAGGCGCCGGAAGAAATGCCGGAATTTGAAGTCAGCGAACGCCGCAACAAAGTCGTCGACTTGCTGGTGCTTGCAAAACTTGTTCCGTCCAAAACAGAGGCTAGACGGCAAATCGAACAAGGCGCCGTCAAAGTCGACGGTCAATCTGTCAGTGACACCGAAGCGGAAGTCGAGATAGTCGATCATCAGCTCGTGCTGCAAAAGGGTAAGCGTGGATTTGCAAGGATAAAACTTAAGAGCTAGTTCTTCTTGCTCGCTTCTTTGTTATTCCATTTCTGTCATTTCGACCGCAACGTAGTGGAGTGGAGAAATCCCTTATAAAACCTTCGAGCTGTTAAACAAGGGATTCCTCGGCTACGTGCCATTAGTTTGGGCACTACGCTCGGAATGACAAAAATAACAAAGAAACTCTTGTAAGTTGTCAGTTGTGAGTCGTAAATTATGTACACATTAGATGCAATCAAAACAAATCTCGCCCGTATTCTCGGCGAGATTGTCGAAAGTAAAATAGATGCGCAGGAGATAGTCACCCCGCCTAAACCCGGGATGGGAGATTTGGCGTTCGGGTGTTTTAAACTGGCAAAACAGCTGGGAAAGAGTCCAAACGAGATTGCAAAAAAGTTGGCGGATGATTTTGGCCAACTTGATCCCACTATAAAATCAGTGCAGGCGACAGGCCCGTATTTTAACGTCACGCTAAACAACGGCGCGTTTACAGAACGCGTGGTTAAAGATATCGAACTGCAAGGCAAGAAATACGGTTCGCAGGATGTTGGAAAGAACAAACAGGTGATGCTTGAGTATGCGAATTTGAATACGCATAAAGAGTTTCACGTCGGCCACTTGCGCAACATTCTTTTGGGACTTTCGGTGAGTAGGATCTTGGACAATGTGGGCTGGAAGACGATTCCGGTGTCATACTTGAACGACATGGGTTCGCATGTTGCAAAATGTCTTTGGCTTTTTGTCCGCAAACATGCACAGACGTTACCGCAACCCAAAAGGCGCAATACCTCCAAAAAACAATCCATTATCCTGAGCGCAGTCGAAGGATCCGGATCTAAGGTTGATGAGCGCGAGCCAGATCTTTCGACTCCGTCGGACTCCGCTCAAGATGACAGAAGAGGGGATTTGAATAGTTGGTCCACATACGTTTTGCAGAATCTGACCCCTGCGTGGGTGAGAAAAATGATCGAATCGATTCCTGTAAATGAACGCACGGGGAGTTATCTTGGAGATTTGTATGTTGAGTCGACAAAACTGTTGGAAGAAAATGAGGATTGGAAGAGCGAGGTTTCTTCGGCGTTGAACAAGATGGAAACTCACGATCCGGCGTGGACGCTTTTGTGGCAAGAAACTCGGCGTTGGAGCTACATGGAGTTTAGCCGCATGGTAAAGGACTTTGGAGTTGTTATTGAAAGGCAGTATTTTGAAAGTGATTTTGTCGATCAAAGCCACACCGTCGTCAAAGAGTTGATGGACAAGGGTTTGGCTATTGAATCGCGTGGAGCGATTATCGTTGATTTGGAGAATCATCCGGATCCGGAAATACAAAAACAAAAACTCGGAGTTTTCATGATCCGCAAATCGGATGGCACTTTGATTTACGCGGCCAAAGACATCCCGCTTGCGGAGCTCAAGTTTGTCGAATATCCGGAAATGGTTTCGAGCATCATGGTCGTCGATTCGCGTCAGTCTTTATATTTTAAACAGCTTTTTACGGTGCTCAAACTAATGGGTTATACCAAGCCGTTTAAGCATTTGGCTTTTGAGTTTGTGACTTTGCCCGACGGAGCGATGGCTAGTCGTAAAGGTAACGTGATACTGCTTAAAGATTTCATGTCCGCCATGCAGCAATCCGCCCGCGAAGAAATTTTGAAGCGGCATGATGATTGGAACGAGGGCAAGGTTGAACATGCGGCTTGGTGCATTGCTTTGGCCGGAGTGAGCTTTACCATCCTAAAACAAGATCCCGAAAAGATTATTGTATTTGACATGCAAAAAGCGCTGGCTTTTGATGGTGATACAGGTCCGTACGTGCAATATGCTGCCACCAGAATGCAGGCCATATTGCGCAAGGCGGAAAAAGAAAAAATAAAATTCGCCAAAGCGGATATAAGTGTTTTGGCCGAGGAATCCGAAAAGCAGTTAGCGCTTTGTTTGGCGAGTATGCCAGAGGTGTGCGCCAAGGCGGCAGAAAATTTCAGGCCGTCGGTTATTGCACAGTGGCTTTTGGAGGTTGCGGGACGAGTTAATGCCTTTTATCGCGACGTGCAAGTCATGGATGCGCCGGAAGATGTCAAAAAAGCACGACTGCGCCTTGTTGCCGCGTCTCACGATGCGATCGAGAACGGTCTTTATCTGCTTGGCATACCCTTGCCGGATGCGATGTAGTTTGACTGTTAAATGCCCGCCGAGTAAGGTTTTGTCGCTATGTCACTCTTTGGATCATCACAACCAGACGAAGCTTTTAACAAGCAAACGCGGGCAGAAAGTGCGGCCGTTCCGCCTTTGATATCGTCTTTTCATACACCAACCAATAAAAATATGCCTGCAACAGTGATTGCCAAGGGCGTAAAGCTCGAAGGTGAATTTAAAAGTCAGGGAGATGTTTTAATAGAGGGCGAGGTTATCGGCAACATTCAGACCGAAGGTTTGTTGACTGTCGGACCGGAGGCTGTGCTTAAGGCCGGAATAAGTGCTGGAGATGCTGTAATTGCGGGAAAAATCGAAGGTAATATTAATGTTAAAAAACGTCTTGAATTGAAAGCCACAGCCAAAATCAAAGGCGACATCAGCTGTCAAACCGCAGTGGTTGAATCGGGCGCCGCCATGCAAGGCAACGTAAAATGCGGCGAAGAATCCAAGCCTGTAGCAGAATCGAACAAATCAGTAACGAGTAACGGGTAACTAGTAACGGGAAACTGAAAAGCAGAAAATGGAAAGAGTTATTTGCATAAAACAAAATCGCTCTTTCTAGTTTCCAGTATCTAGTTATTTGAGTTTTATGAATCCGGCATACGCCTACATATACGACGATTTCTTGGTTGATCAGCGTTACCAGGAAATTTTGGACGCGCTAGAAACAAGGTTGGCGTCTCTTGGTTTAAGCGGCCGCATCGGCCGACTTACGCTTTTTCGAAATGCCAAAGAGTTGGTCGAAGGTTTTGTAAAAAGCGGAATCACCAATGTCGTTGTCGTCGGCAATGATAATACTTTGGACAAAGTACTTTGGTTTTTGCCTGATGTTCCCGTCACAATGGGCTACATTCCCTTGGCCGAACCTTCCGACATAGCGGCGTTGCTTAACATTCCAACCGGTTTGCAGGCGTGCGATGTGTTGAGTGCGCGTCTGATAGAAACGATGGACGTCGGAAAATTGAATGACAGATATTTTTTATCGGAAGTTATTTTTGAAAATACGATGGCCTCGATTTTTGTCGACGGCCAATATCGTTTGACTTTAACGCAGGGAGGAACGCTTGAAATTAAAAATCTTGGCCGCGTCTCCGGAACAGGGGATGCTCTTTCCGATGCGCGCGACGGTTTGCTTGAAGCGGTTATAACGCCGCATGACACAAACGTCAAAACTAGATTTTGGAATAAGCTTAAAATCATGCCACCGAATGAAACGCGAATATCCTTTAAGTCCGGTGAAATAGTGACCACCCAGCCTATGTCAGGCCAAGCGGATCGATTTTCTGTAAGCGGTTTTCGTTTCAATGTTTCCGTTGTGCCAAACAGGCTAAAGGTTATTATGGGTAAAAAAATGAAGACAGCCGACGTCAGATAATACAAAAATCCCGACATGCGTCGAGATTTTGCGATGGTGGACGCCGAGGGATTCGAACCCCCGACCCTCTCAGTGTAAATGAGATGCTCTAACCAACTGAGCTAGGCGTCCGGAAATAATTACGAAGTCATGAATTTGACATTATCTTAGCTTATTCAGACGGTCTTGCCAAGATGCGAGGAGGTTGGTATCCTTTGGGCACAAAAATCAAAATAAGCTCGGGTGGCGGAACTGGTATACGCACTAGCTTGAGGTGCTAGCGGGCGCAAGCCCTTGGAGGTTCAAGTCCTCTCCCGAGCACCACGCATGGAATCCGACTTCGCGTCGGATTTTGTGTTATAATGTTTGTCGTATGCCGTTAAAAGTTTTGACTTTAGGATCCGGCGTTTGCGCTAACAGTTGTCTGCCTGGCAAGCGCCGTTTTCCTCCCGGATTTTTGATTGATTATAACAATCAACTTTTGCTGCTTGATGTGAGTGAGGGCGTCAGATTCCGCTTGGAAGACGCGGGGTATGATTACGGGCGATTAACAAAAATTGCCGTCACGCACGTGCATCCTGATCACGCGGATCTCTCGCCATTTTTGCAGGCAAAGCTTTGCCGCACGCTTTGGGGCGAGCCTGTCGAAGGCATGGAGCATTTGGATGTATATATGCCCGAAATTTCCATCAAAGGATTTGAGGATACTTGGAACTGGAGACATCCCGAGGCGGGAGGGAAACTGAATCACATGCCGGAAAAATTTAAGTTTGATATTCATCCGATGCGCGGAGAATGGGAAGAAGAGATTTTTCCTGGCTTAAAACTTAAAGCATTTGGCGTCTATCACGGCTTTGGCCAGCATCCATCGTTGGGTTTTAGAGTCGAGGCCGAAGGCAAGTCAATCGTCTACACCGGCGATACCGGCATGGTGGAATCTTTGTTTAAAAATGTCGAACCCGCGGATTTATTGATTGCGGATTGCGGAGTAAGAATCGGTCAGGAATATACCGGCGGGTACGGACACATGGGTCCGTCGCAATGCGGCATGTTGGCGTATCGCAGCAAAGTCAAAGAACTTTGGTTGACGCATTATGTCGGTTACGATGCTCCTGCGGCAATGGAGGCGGAGGCGCGCAAATCCGGCTTCACGGGCACCCTCAAAGTCGCGACAGACGGGCTGGAGTGGCGTGCATGACGTACATCGCGTACTTAGCGTTCATCACGTCAGGTACGTTATGCACGTGAGGTACGTTATGAACGATGCTTGTGTTATAATGTTTTAAGTTATGTTCACACAAATACTCATCGGTTTGGTTTTGGTCGCAGTCGGTGCGACGATTACCATCAAGGCTAATACGGTTTATGACTGGTTCGGCTCTATGGATTTTGCGGACAAATATTTGGGCGCAGGCGGATCGCGGCTCATGTATCGCATGATAGGCATCATACTTTGTCTTATCGGCTTTATGGTCGCGACCAATCTTTGGAGCTCATTTTTGCATGCGACTTTGGGCAGCTGGTTGAATTTGAACCCAAAGAACAAACTTCCGTACTAATTATGCAAGGTCTTGTTTTACGCAGCGGAACGGAGTTGATAAATCCATTTAAACTTTTGGAGCGCGTTGGCATTCGCCGCGGTTGGAAAGTCGCGGACATGGGCTGCGGCGCAACCGGGCATTTTGTAATGCCCGCGGCACAGTTGGTCGGTGCGGACGGCGAAGTTTTTGCGGTGGACATTCGCCGCGATTTTTTGGAACATATCGAGCGCATGGCCAAACATGAGCAGTTTTTCAATATCAAAACGGTTTGGGCTGACATGGATGTTTACGGAGCTACACGCATCCCGGACGGCGAGCTCGATCTTTGTCTTTTGGTCAACAATCTTTATCTTTCGCAAAATCGTCCGGCTTTGATTCGCGAGATGGCAAGATTAACCAAGCCCGGCGGTCGCATCTTGGCCGTCGAGTGGAAGGCAACTGCGACTTTAATCGGTCCGCCTGCTGACAGGCGTTTGACATCCGAACAAAGTCAAACCATCTGTCAAAGTCAGTACATGGAGTTGATTGACGAAATTGACGTCGGTCATTCTCACTATGGTTTGCTGTACGAGAGGACGGAAGTCTCCGCAGAGGAGGAGTCTTGACGCGATATTGAAAGCAAAACTCGAAACGTGTAACGTGTAACGCGATATGAATCTACTCACACTCAATTTCTGGTTTCAGATGCAGCCGCCGATGTTTGTGTATTTTGTCGGCGTTGTCATGTTGGTGGTTTTTGCCGCTATGTCCATCATTGGTTTGGCTGCGAAAATATACGTCACAAAAGCCGGCATGGATAAACTCATGAAGCGCGCTGTTGGGAGAGCCGGTACCATGCTTCTAACTATGGGATTGTTCGGCCTGGCATTGTACGGTTTTGTTTACGAGAGCGTGCCGATTTTGAGCATGCGTGCTTGGCTGCTTGTTTGGTTGATTTGTCTCGGTGTTTGGGTTTGGAGTATTTTGCGATATGTGAGAGTGGAAATTCCCGCTAAAAAAGAAATGGCTGCGGAACGCGAACGGGTGAATAAGTGGATGCCGAAGAAAAAATAACGTCGCACGTCTTACGTCCCAGTCGTCCTATTCGTCCTAAAACATGGATTTCAGCAAACAGACATTCGGCAAAAGCGGCGAGCAAATCGCTGCTTTGTTTTTTGAGGAAAAAGGTTATGCCGTCGTTGATCGCAATTGGCGTTGCAAATTCGGGGAGATAGATGTTATCGTCCGTAAGGCCGACGAGTGGAGATTCATCGAAGTCAAAACCCGCGCTTCGGATCGTTATGGCCTGCCGGAAGAATCGTTGACGCCTCGCAAGCGCGAGCATTTTTATAAGGCCATCCAATGGTATGCTCTGGAAAACAATATCGCTTCGCAAGATATTCACGCGGATGTTATGGCTATAATCATAAATGACAAAGAGTTTGATATCCGCTGGCTGCCGGATGCCAATTAGCCAACAAACCATTTTTCGCGTAGAGACGCCCTCCGAGGGCGTCTCTACTTTCAACAAACTTTTTCCTATTTTTAGCCAAATATAGGTCAAATTAGACCCGTCTGACCCATCGCCCCTTGACAAAAGGGGCGATTTCTGTTTTAATACAGACCATCGCATAGCGATTTCACAACCAACCAAGGAGACGACGCCATGGACGTGCGAAAGCAGAAGGCTGGACTCGAACCCGAGGGGCATCGCGCCCCCGACGATCATATCTTTTCGACGAAGCAGAGCGACGGCGACGACGGCGACCATTCGAACATGATCAACGCGGGCACCGACGTCCCGGCCGAGATCGTCACATCGGAAGGGCGGTTCACGGGCGACGCGAGCTGCGCGACGAGCTCGACGGCCACGGCGCACAACACTGTGATCTGACGAACGTCGCGCCCGCGGCCACCAGCTACGCCGGCGCGGACGCTCGCGAGTGACACGATGGCGACATGACTCGCCGGTTGCCACTCGCGCGGGCGCCGCGCAACCTTCACAGTGTCGACGGCAGCGCGCCGCCGATGCATCCCGCACATTCCACCTCATCGGACCGCGACTTCATCGCCGTCCGCCTCGGTGCCGAGAATTCATCCTGAATTCCTCTCGGCACCGCCAATCCCCAAAGTAGATGATTAAATCATCGTCCGCTTTGGGGATTTTGCGTTATGCACGCTAGTTGATGAACATCGCATCGCCGAAAGAATAAAATCTGTAATCATTAGCAATTGCTTCGCGATAGGCATTGAGTACAAAAGAACGTCCTGCGTCCTGCGTCCCAATCGTCCTACGTGGGACGTGGGACGTGTGACGTGCGACGATGCGGTGTTGTGCAAAAGCGCTGACGAGAACGACAAGCGTCGACTCGGGCAAATGAAAGTTGGTTATCATTGCATCGACGACGTTGAATTTGTCGCCGGGTTTAATAAAAATAGAAGTGAAGCCGCGGAAATCCCCCTGCCCCCTTTGGCAAGGGGGTTCTTCCGAAGTCTCCCCTGACAAAGGGAGATTTAGAGGGATTTTCGTACTTTCCAGTGCACGAACAGTTGTTGTACCAACGGCTATAACGCGTCCGCCACGCGATTTTGTTGTGTTAATCGCATCAATCGTATTCTGCGAAACATCAATCCATTCTTCGTGCATCACATGATCTTCCAAGTTCTCTGTCATCACGGGTCTGAATGTTCCGAGTCCCACGTGCAATGTCACGGATGCAAATTCAACTCCCTTTTGTTTGAGTTTTTCTATCAGCTCCGGAGTAAAATGAAAGCCCGCGGTCGGGGCTGCGGCAGAACCGGTTTTGTCGGCGTAGACGGTTTGGTAATCGTCCAAGCTTTCAAATTGTTTTACGTAAGGCGGAGTCGGAACCTGACCGTGTTTGTCTGCGAATGCAAAAGCTTGTTCATTGGAAATGTTAAATCGCAAAAGCACGGAACCGTCCGGCAACTTTTCGATGAGCGCTGCCTTCACGTCATCTGCAAAAAGCAGCTCGTCGTTGAGGTTCAACTTCTTGCCTGGTTTGACGAGCGCTAGCCAATTCTCACCTTGCGGCCTAAGCAAAAAGACTTCGAACAATCTTTCCTTCGTTTCCTTCTTTTTGTCATCCTCGGGCGAAGTCCGACGTAGACCCGGGGATCTAGTAGAATTAATTTTATCATATTGGATTCCCGCCTCCGCGAGAATGACAGAAGGGGCGGCGTTTGAAGTGGCGCTCAATCTCGCTCTAAAGACCTTGGTATCATTCCAAACCAAAAGGTCGCCCGGGCGCAAAAATTCGGGCAGATCAAAAAAGTGTTTATGCTCGATTTTTTGCGAACTACACGTCAAAACCATCATTTTTGAGTGGTCTCGCGGACGGATCGGTTTTTGAGCTATGCGTTCTTGTGGCAGTTCGTACCAGAAATCTTTGGTCAACATATCGGTCGTACAACGTACCACGTACAGCGTACCACGTACAACGTTCGGTCCTTGCCAAATTCGGGGGAGTTTGTTAATCTGTGCCCATTATGAAAGCTAGCATCCATCCGGCATATTACCCGGACGCCAAGATTGTCTGCGCATGCGGCAATGAGGTAACTGTCGGTTCGACGGTTAAAGAGATCCACGTGGAGTTGTGTTCCAACTGCCATCCTTTTTATACAGGCAAAAAGGTTTTGTTGGATACCGAAGGACGCGTAGAAAAGTTTAAGGGCAAGGCAGCTGCCAAGCAAGCCAAAGAAGGTTCTGTTTTGGGCAAAAAAGCCAAGACCGAAAAGCGCGCCAAGGCCAAGGCGGAAAAGCGCGCGGCAAAACAACCGAGCGCGTTGATCGAAGAATAACTACGAATTTTAACGGGTAACGAGCAGTTGTCAGCGGGTGTTTAAATAGACTCGTTGCCAGGTGCGGTTGCCTGTTTTATTTTATGCCAGATTTGTTGGAAAGTTTAAAACAAGCCAAGGATCGTTTGACTGAATTGGAAACGCAGATGTCAGACCCTGGAGTGCTTGGAAATCCTGCCAAAGTCAGGGAGATTTCTCGTACATATTCGGAAGTGAAAAATTTGGTAAAAATCGGCGAAACGTTTGCGTCGGTTAAAAAGGCTTTGGATGATACAGAACAAGCTGCGACATCTGACGATGCGGAATTAAAGTCTATGGCAGAAGTTGAACTTCCGCATTTAAAAGAGGATTTTGAAAAAACCAAAGAGGCTTTTGAGATCGCCCTTGTTCCTCCTGGCCCATACGATCACTCAAACGCGATCGTGGAAATCCGTGCAGGAGTCGGCGGAGAAGAAGCGGCGATTTTTGCGGCGGATCTTTTTAGAATGATTAATCGTTTTGCGGAGCGTCACGGCTGGAAGACGTCCCTGGCGAGCGAATCTGCGGCAGAGCAAGGAGGATATAAAGAAATTATTTTTAATGTTCAAGGCGAGAATGCATACGGTTTGCTCAAAACGGAAATGGGCGTGCATCGCGTGCAGCGCGTGCCGGAAACGGAAAAGCAAGGACGCATTCATACGTCGACAGCTACTGTCGCAGTTTTGCCGGAGCTCGAAGAATCTGAATTAAAGATTGATGCCAAAGATTTGCGCATTGATACTTTTTGCGCCGGCGGCAAAGGCGGCCAATCGGTCAACACGACATATTCTGCCGTGCGTATCACGCACATTCCAACCAACACCGTCGTCAACTGCCAAGATGAACGTTCGCAGCTGCAAAACCGCGAACGCGCCATGCAGATTTTGCGCGCCAGAATTTGGGAGCATCAAGAGATGGAACGCCGTGCAAAATTGGATAGCGAGCGCAGATCGCAAATCGGTTCCGGAGATCGTTCGGAAAAAATCAGAACCTACAATTATCCGCAGGATAGAATTACGGATCATCGCATCAAAAAATCCTGGCACAATATTCAATACATTTTAGATGGAGATTTGGATCAAATAATCGCTGCCGTTAAAAGCGGCAAGATGGGGAACGAGGCGGATGAATAAAAGTGCCCCTTTTTTGTCATCCTCGGGCGTAGTTCGACGACGTAAAGTCGCGTGGCGACCACGTCGCTTTACGCGGAGACCCGGGGATCTATTAGAATTAATTTTATCATATTGGATTCCCGCATCCGCGAGAATGACAAATAAAACCCTTGACAGTTGGGCATTTTTGTAGTAATAAGAAATGACGCAATTGTGCGTTTACATCGCCAACCCCCTTTGCATAAAGCTACGGGGGATCATCGAGGAGGCACGCGATGAAGTTCTATTTTTGGGCAGTTCTGTTTCTTTCGCTGACCGTTCTGGCTGCTTGCGGAGGGGGTGAGTTTTCCGCTTTTCCAGATAGCCCGCAGGTCGACGCCAGCCACGACGTCAATGCCGTCGACCACTACGTCGGCGATGCAAAGCTCGACGTTCAGCCGGACATCATCGGTCGTGACGTCATCACGAGCGACGTCGTCGACGCAGGGCAAGATACGCAGCCCGATGTCGTCACGGAGGTCGGAACGGACGCTCAGCCTGACGTCATTGCCGAAGTCGGTGTCGACGCCAAGCCGGACGTTGTCGCGGATGCCAAGCCGGATGTTATCGTCGACGCCGGCCATGATGCCGACCTGGCTGACGCAAGCCCGGAAGACGTCTGCCAGACGTTGGGCGTGAACGGTTGGATATCCGTCATCGTCAACTCTCAGGATTCCGCACCCAATAACAAGGTGCTGGGAGTCTTTGGAAAGAGCACAATCTACGGTCCGGACGGCGGGTCGAACGGTTACGAGATCTGGAAGCAGGCGTCGGATTCAACCCAACACTGGGTTGTTGCAAAACCAACCCAGTCCGTGGACAGCGCGATGCTGTTGGTTGATCCTGGCTTTGCCGCCATCGGCGAGCAGGACTTCTCGCAGTGGGTTTACCTGTGTCCGTCAATGGGGTGTCTGGACTCCGTCTGGATCTACATCTGCGAGGGCAAGACCTTGCTCGGCACCGTCAACGGGCTTAGTTATTCTCCGCCCACGGCACGGGTGACCATCGTACCTTCCGGCGGACCGTGGGGCATTACCGAGATCAAGGTGACGCTCAATAACGTCAACTGACCTCGTGTCAGGTCGGTCGATCTATGGCTCGCTTGCGCATCCTAGCGCGGGCGGGCCTTTTTTGTTTCCTCTCTCCTCTGTCATTGCGAGGAATGTAGTCATGACGTGGCAATCTCCCGCCAGATTGTTATAGGTTGACGCGTTGGGCGGGTTTTGGTACACTCCTAGCGCCAATTTTTGGCTTATTCTATCTTAATTAATCCGATATTTTGTCGGAAAATCCCATCTTTGGCCGCAATGGTTTGATGGCCTGTCCCACGTCGCGTAAAGCTACGAGGGATCATCAAACTTGCCAAAGAGAGGTCTAAGGCTCTCGGGTCATAAAATGACTGCGAGATCAAAACTATGGCTAAGCTTCCTACGCTCGTAGAGATGCTGGAGGCCGGTGTGCATTTTGGCCACCGCACTTCCAAATGGCATCCCAAGATGAGCAAATTCCTGTTCGGCTCGCGCCAGGGAATTCATATTATTAATCTCGAACAAACGCAAAAGGCGTTGGACGAGGCAATGGCTTTTTGTAAACAAACAACCGGACGCGGTGGAATTGTTTTGTTCGTCGGTACCAAAAAGCAAGCTGCGCCGATAATCGAAACTGCTGCAAAAGATGCCGGCATGCCGTTTATCACCAAGCGCTGGCTTGGCGGAACGATGACCAACTTTTCGGTCATCGCTCAACTTCTTAAGCGCTTTAAAGATCTTAAGCGCCGCCACGAAAAAGGCGAGCTTGGCAAATATACCAAACTTGAGCAGCTAAAATTCAGCGAACAGATTACAATTTTGGAAGACAAGGTCGGCGGCATTCAAGACATGAACCGCATTCCGGATGCCATCTTTATCGAAGATATTCACAAAGATAAAACAGCTTTAACCGAAGCTGTTCGCCGCGGAGTCAAAATCATCGCCATCTGCGATTCAAACGTCAATCCGCAGGATGTTGATTACCCGATTCCGGCCAATGATGATGCTGTTAAAGCAATCTCATTGATCGTAGGTTTGCTCAGCCAGGCCTGCAAACAGGGCAAGGACGAATGGGAGGCCGGACGCTCGCGTCTTGCTGGTTCATTGGTGCAAAGCGGACCGAGGGAAACTAAGAAATAATAATAACCCTCTGTCATTCCGAGCGAAGTGCCCAAACTGATGGCACGTAGCCGAGGAATCCCTTGTTGGACTGTTAGAGGCTTAAGGGATTTCTCCACTTCGCTTTTACGCTTCGGTCGAAATGACAGAAAAGTAAATAGTAATTGAACATTGATACTATGTCAGACGCAAAAACAGTCGCGGAATTGCGCGACAAAACAGGGGCGGGCATGATGGCCTGCAAAAAAGCTTTGGACGAAGCCGGCGGTGACTTGGAAAAGGCTGTCGAGGTATTGCGCAGAATGGGCGAGATGAAGGCCGCGCAAAAAACGGCCGAGCGTACAACTGCGGAAGGTATTGTCGCGGTTTATCTCCATCACAACAAAAAAATGTCGGCCATGCTCGAGCTGCAATGCGAGTCCGATTTTGTGGCGCGCAACGATGACTTCGTGAATTTCGCCAACGATTTGGCAATGCAAGTCGCAGCCATGAATCCGGATTTCCTTTCACCGGAATCCGTTCCGGAGGCGGACTTGGAACGTCAGCGCAAGTTATTTTTGGAAGAAGTCGCAAACGACAACAAACCCGAAGAAATTAAAGTAAAAATCGTTCAGGGCAAAATCGACAAATGGCTGAACGAAGTTTGCCTCACCAAACAATCATTCTTCAAAGACGAAGAAAAAACCGTCGAACAACTGGTCAACGAAAAAATTGCCAAGATCGGCGAAAAGATCGTTATCGCCAGATTTGTGCGCTGGGAGCTGGGCAAAAAGGGGACGAGCTGCTGATCTCTCTGTAATGATGCGCCGCATCATTACTGCCCCCCTTGCAAAAGGGGACGCGCTACGCCCTCACCCCTGCCCCTCTCCCACTATTGCAGGAGAGGGGTTCCGCCACTGTCATCCTTGCGGATGCGAGGATCCAGAAAACAAAAAAATAACCGTCGAGTATTGACTCGGCGGTTTTGTTTTTGGCTAATTTTAGATAAAAAGTACGCTTCATCCCTTGACAAAAGGGCATTTTTATGCTAAATTATCGCAAATCTTAATAGATTTCGGTCTTTGACTTTAATGTTTAATCGTAACGGCAAGCCTGGACTTTTCGTATGGCGCGGAGAGTGTGGGGTAAGCCAAGCGTACAAGGGAGGCCATCATGGCCGCGACAAAGAAAGACTTTGGGCTGGTGATTTGGGTGTTTGGTTGGTTGCTTGGCATTGCGACTACGATCCGCAAAATCACAAAAGAGATGGACGTGCCGTTTGATGCCTTTGAGCGTCTCGGTTCACCCGGCGGCGCGGTCACCATTCGGCGAATGGTCGAGGTGGTTCGTGCCGACTGGCAGGCCGAGCAGCCCTCGCCCGTCAAGCTCGCAGAGGTCAAGCCCGCTCTCGCCGAACCCAACGGCGGACACCCGTATCGGAGTACGCCGACGAACGGCGCTGCCGACGTGGTCACTGTGCCCGACCTTTCACCCGCCGAGCTGGTAGCATGGGCACACAAGAAGGTTGACTTTACCCATGTCAACCCAAACCTTAAGGCCTGGGATTTTAATCAGTATCGAGTTCCTGAAGGCCAAACGCCACGGTATTTGGAGGTACGTGGCAAGCGCTACGAAATGCTGACATGGAGACCCGGCGAGAGAGTAACGACGCAGCAGGTCCGGGATCACTTCGCAGCCTTGAAAGCGGATGGTAACACGGCCGCTTTCATTGCGTGGATCGCAGAGAAGAATCCTGTGGGATGGTGCACTTCAATCCCAAGCGATGACGCTCTGTTCTTCCGTGACGGCGACGGCGACCTGTGCGTTCTGTACTTCGGTCGTGACGTCGCTGACCGCGGTCTGAATCTGGATGACGTCGGGCACGACTGGAATGCTGGCTGGGTTTTTGTGGCTTTCCGCGAGATTTGTTCCTAGCACTCGGACACTTGTCCCGACGAATCCGCCCAACGGATTGTCGGGATCCCGATCGCTACAATCTAAAAAGGCGTATCGGGAGATCCTTGGTTCTCATCTGAACATCCTGTTCTGCAACCCGCCACAAACGGAGCTCGCAGACAGGATGTTTTCAGTTATTTTTTATCTCAACCATCCCCATTTCTTGACCAAAAGGTCAATAAAGCCTATCATGCTGCCATGAATGTAAGCGATTTGGCACGACGTTTAAAGGTTACGCCGCAAGAGCTGTTGGATAAGCTCCCGGCTTTGGGTTTTGATATTGGGGCGCATGCCATCAAGCTGGATAACCAGATGGCGGAAAAGATTTTCCGCAAGTGGATTGAGCAGGCCAGGCGCGAGAGGTTGCGCGGGCAGCTGCTTTCGGGCAGTCAGCAGACGCAGAATGCGTCGATGGCGGAACCCGGAGCTAAAAAGTCTGTGACACTTCCGGAGATTATTATTGTCCGTGAACTTGCGGGCAAACTCAATTTGCCTGTGACTCGCGTGATTCAAGAATTGATGCGCGCCGGCATCTTGGCTTCGCAAAATGAAAGACTTGATTTTGAAACGGCGGCCATTATTTCTGACGAGTTGGGTTTTGAAGCCAAGAAGGAGGACGGAAACAAGCCGACTTTCGAAGCCGCGCAGGCGCAAGATCGCTTAAAAGAAATTTTGGATACTCAAGAAACCGGAAAAATAATTTTGCGTCCGCCGGTAGTTGTCGTCATGGGCCACGTCGATCACGGCAAGACAAAAACGCTCGATGCCATTCGCAGAACGAATGTCATGGAGGGCGAAGCCGGAGGGATCACGCAGCACATCGGCGCATATCAAGCGCAGCGCAAGGGTCGTCTTATCACTTTTATCGACACGCCGGGTCACGAGGCTTTTACCGTCATGCGTTCGCGCGGTGCAAAAGTTGCCGATATTGCAATTTTGGTCGTTGCAGCAGACGACGGCGTGCAGCCGCAAACCAAAGAGGTTATAGACATTATCCATGCTGCGCATTTGCCGTTTGTCGTTGCTTTGAATAAAATTGATAAACCGGACGCAGATCCGGATCGCGTGCTGGCGCAACTGGCGGATTACGGAGTCACGACCGAAGCTTGGGGAGGCGCTGTGCCAATCGTCAAAATTTCTGCCAAGCAGGGAACCGGTATCGACGATTTGCTGGAAATGATTTTGCTTTTGGCGGACATGAATGCGGATCAGATCAAGGCCGATCCCAGTCGCCTCGCGGCGGGAACAATCATCGAATCGCACGTCGACAAAGCGGAAGGTCCTGTCGCCACGATTCTCGTCCAAACCGGAACTTTGCATCGCAATGATTGGCTTGGCATGAACGGCAGTTTGTACGGCCGCGTGCGAGCCATGCGCGATTGGAACGGCAAACTTATAGACGAAGCCGCCCCGGGCGTACCGGTTAAAGTACTTGGCTTTAAAGTTGCGCCGGCGGTCGGAGATACTATGGAAGTGCCGGTAGATTTTAAAAAGTTGGAAAGAAAAGCAAAATCAAATCAGCAGATCGCCAACCAATTTACTGCAGTCAAAGCAACCAAGACTGAGGGAGCGGAAGGCGAGCAAAAGAAACTCATGTTAAACATTGTTTTGAAAGCGGATGTTTTGGGTTCTCTGGAAGCTATTTTGGGCATGCTTGAAAAGATTGATCACGAATATGTCGGGGTTGAACTTTTGAAGAAGGGCTTGGGCAACATCACGGAAAATGATATTGACAGCGCAGCTGCTGCAACTCCGTCTGTAGTCTATGGATTCAATACCGTTGCGACTCCTCAAGCTTCCGTAATGGCACGTGAGAAAAAGGTGGAAGTCAAACAAGTTAAAATCATTTACGAATTGATCGACGATGTGGTTGCTCGTTTAAACAAGATGCTTCCGCCGGAAGTGATCCGTACTCCGCTTGGAACAAGCGAGGTCATCGCAATATTCCGCACCGAAAAAGATCGTATGGTTGTCGGCTGCAAAGTCAGGCATGGGATGATGCAAAAAGATGCGAAGTTGATCGTCTGGCGCAAAGAAGGCGCAGAGGAACAGCCGATGGGAGAGGGCGTGATCGAATCTTTGCAGGTTGGTAAAGAACAGGTTAAGGAAGTCCAACAAGGTCAGGAATGCGGTATCTCGTACCGCGGCAAAGAAAAACTGCAGGTTGGCGATAGGTTGGAAGTTTTTCACGAAGAGACTAAAATACGTAAGGTGGAGATACAGAGATAACTGGCGTACATCACGTACCTAACGTACATGACGTCTACCACCTCCCCCTTCGGGTACTCCTCTACATGCCGGAACCCCTCGCCCTTCGGGCACTCCCCCTCAAATGAGGGAGGAGAGTCAGAGTCCGAAACTCAAAACTGAATAACTACTCTCCTCCTGGTGTAGGAGGAGTGGCGAGCGCGGAGTGAGACGAGGTGGTAGACGACCGAAGTGGAGAAATCTCATTAACAATTCAAACTATATAACTATGGAAATAACCCTCACGCAAGATAACTTCGAATCCGAAGTCATAAAGTCAGACAAACCTGTCTTAGTCGACTTTTGGGCGCCGTGGTGCGGGCCGTGCCGAATGATGGCGCCAATCATCGAAGAACTTGCAACCGAGCTTGAAGGCAAGGTAAAAGTCGCCAAGATGAATGTGGACGAAAGTCAGAACATCGCGCAGCAGTTTAATATACTTTCCATTCCGACTTTTTTGATATTTAAGAACGGCATGGTTGCGGATCAGATGGTTGGAGGATTGGAGAAAGAAACGTTAAAAGACAAGTTGTTGAGAATCGCGGAATAAGGTTCTGGTCGCGCCACGCATGTGGTATACTTTGAGCGTATGCCAATTAAAAGACGTCCCGCGTCCCGCGTCCAAAGCGTCCCACATCAAGAGCTAAAGTTAGAAGTAACGAGAGCAAAATCGTCTTTTTGGACGGTTTTTGTTTTTATGCTGCTTTTTGCGGCGCTTTTTATTGTGGGCTCAACAACGGTTCTGCTGTACGAGCAGCAACTCGGCATTGTCAACTTTGTTGATTCCAGCCTTGGCAGAACGAATACGCCTTCGATGCAGGGCAGTTACCAGGAATCCGCCGTCAAAGGTCTGTTTATTTATTACAAACCATGTCCGTCGACTTTTACCGGAGCGTGTGACGATGCGAGCTTGTATCGCCTCGCAGCGGACGGCTCCAAAGAAGTGATCGTCTCGAGCGTCAGAAACATACTGCAAGCTCCCGTGACGAGCGAGCTGTTGCAGCCCATCGAACAAAGCGTCGGCGGCCAATACATCATTTTTGGTGCTTGGGCATACGGATCCGAGCGCAACCCGATGGATCAGCGCGTTTGGGTCTACGACACGCTCACGGGTCAAACCATTGTACGGGCCAACGTGCCGAAAGACTCCGTATTTTCTCCCGATTATAAATATGCAGCTAATCCGGTGAGAAAAGATACAGATGTGAAAGAAATTCAAATTGTTGATATGGCTAGCAATAGCGTCGTTAAGACTGTCGATGCGCGGGAAAGTTACACTTTTGTTGGTACGAATGGATATGATGTTCAAATGCGATGGGAAGATGCGAAAGATCTTTATGTTACAGAGTATGTAAAAGATACGAACAACATCGAAGCGGTGCGTGAAATACATGTTACTCTCAAATAACTTTATTTATGACAAACATTGCAATCAATGGCTTTGGACGTATCGGTAGGGGAGTTTTTAAGGCGGGATACGACAAGAAGGGATTCAACGTCGTTGCCATCAACGATTTGACTGACGCCAAAACTTTGGCGCATCTGTTGAAGCACGACTCGACGTATCGCACTTGGGGAAAAAAAGTTTCTTACGATGAAAAGCATATTATCGTCGAAGGTAAAAAAATTCCGGTTGTGGCTGAAAAAGATCCGACGCAATTGCCTTGGGGTAAAATGAAGATTGACGTCGTGCTTGAATGTACCGGGCGTTTTACGGACGAGAAAAGCGCGAGTCAGCATCTTACGGCAGGAGCAAAACGAGTCATTATTTCCGCTCCCGCAAAAGGCGGTAATGTGCCGACTCACGTCATTGGAGTCAATAACAAAGGCGCCGGCAAAAAGTCAAAAGTCATTAACAACGCTTCTTGTACCACAAATTGCATCGCGCCTGTAGCGGCAATTATCAACGCAGCATTTGGAATAAAAAAAGCGATGATGACGACCGTCCACTCGTATACTGCGGATCAGGTTCTGCAGGACGGCCCGCATAAAGATTTGCGCCGCGCACGTTCTGCAGCGCAAAACATTGTACCGACGACAACCGGTGCCGCCATCGCAACGACAGAAGTCCTTCCGCAGTTAAAAGGACTCTTTGACGGCATTTCCATTCGCGTTCCAACGCCGTGCGTTTCGATTGCTGATTTTACTTTTTTGCTGAAAAAGAAAACCACCAAAGAAGAAGTCAATGCGGTTTTAAAAAAAGCCGCGAAGAATCCTTTGTATAAAAATGTTTTAGAAGTTACGGAAGAGGAATTGGTGTCATCTGATTTTATCGGCAATCCCGCATCATCAATTGTTGATTTACCTTTCACGCAAGTCGTTGACGGCGACATGGTTAAAGTCCTTGCCTGGTATGACAATGAATGGGGCTATTCGCACCGCTTGGCCGAGATGGCATTGGAAGTCGGGAAAAACATCTGACCCTTTATCCGGCGCTCATTTTGACTATATTGCGCGCCACCTTTCCCCCGTGAAACAAGGGAAAGGAGTTTATGAAGTTAAACTTGCAAACTAACAATCAATCCTTTGCGATATTCGACGTTATAATGTCAGTGATGGCGTTTTTTGCGATTGTCCTTGCAATCGCCGGACTGTTCATTGGAGGTTATTTTCTATGGCTGACCGGATTGATGTCGGTTTGTCTTTTGTTGTTGGGTTATGGAGTTTTTATCGAACCGCGCAGATTGACGGTCACGCATTTCAAGCGCTCGCTCGTTAAAAATCCAAAAGTTTGGTTAAAAGCGGTTTTTATTGCAGATCTGCATGCGGGTTCAAATAAGTCGAAGAGTTGGTATGACGGAATGTGGAGCAAGATTAAACAGCTGGAGCCTGAATTGCTGTTAATCGGTGGAGATTGTGTCGTAGGTGATCCAAAGTTTATTGATAAACTCGACGGATTGCAAAAAGTTAGTCCGCGTCTTGGAAAATTTTTTGTGTTGGGAAATCACGACTATCTGGATGATCCGCAAGCCGTCAAAGAGCAAGTAGAAGCTTGGGGTTGCACAGATGTTACAAACAAATCGCAGGCAGTAAAATTTCAGGGACAGGATTTGATTTTGGTTGGCATGGATGAAACGCTTTTTGGCAAGCCGGATTTTAATTTCATCAGAGATCAATCTGTCCCGATTATCTGTCTTTCGCATCAAGTGGACAATTTGCTGGACATGAAAGAAGGTCAGGCGGACTTGGTGCTGTGCGGACATGCGCACGGCGGACAAATCAGATTTCCGTTAGTTGGCAGCGTTGTTGTTCCGTCTAAACTCAAGAAGGCCGACATGGGTTTTAGAGTTATTAACGGTTTGCCGACATTTATCACGACTGGAATAGGCGAGGTGCTCATCCGCGCCAGACTCTTCTGCCCGCCGGAAATTGTCGTTTTGGAATTGGGGTTGTGACTATCAACTAGAAACTGGAAAGTAGAAACTGGAAAGAGTTGATCGGTTATGCTAAGTCACTCTTTCTAGTTTCCAGTTTCTAGTTTAAAATGTATCCGTATGAAAGACCTACCGGTTTTAAACTCCCGCGTTCAATTAAAGAATAAGCGGGTTTTATTGCGTCTGGATTGGAACATTCCGGTACAAGGAATGCCGTCCAAAGAAGATCTGGCCAAAGTCGATTCGTCCGTCTCGACAGTTCATTATCTGCAAAAACACGGTGCGATTGTTATCATCCTTACGCATCTGGGACGTCCCAAAAAGCGCGATAAGTCTTTTTCAACTGTCAGACTCTTGCCGATGGCCGAAGCGTATCTTGATTGTCCGGTTATGTTTTGTGATGAGGATATAACCAAGCAAGACGGTAAAATGGAAGTCGAGAGTACGTTCGGAGCCGCCAAACCGGGCGATGTGTTTTTGATGGAAAACGTCAGGTTTTATACAGGCGAAGAAAAAAATGACGTCGTGTTGTCGCAAACTTATGCATCGCTGGCGGATTATTTTGTGAATGACGCATTTGCTTCGAGTCATCGTGCGCATGTGTCCGTCGCAGGCATCGCAAGATACTTGCCGCATTTTGCCGGACCGGAACTTGAAAAAGAAATCGAAGCCGCAAACAAATTGATTGAAAAACCCAAAAAACCATTCGTGGCCGTTATCGGCGGAATGAAACTTTCGACCAAAATGCCGGTCATCAATTCGCTGCTTAAGGCCGCTGACAAAGTTTTAATCGGCGGAGCGATGGCTCATCCGTTTTTTGTTGCAAAAAAATATAAAATCGGTAAATCGTATACTGAGGTCGAAGGTCTGAAATTTGCCAAAGCGCTGATAAAAAATAAAAAGATTGTTTTGCCGACAGATGCACTCGTCGCAAAAAAGATAGACATCCACGCCAAGCCGCATGTCGTTTTGGTCAATGAAATCAAGCCCAACGACGTTATAGGCGACATTGGCACCGCAACTATGCGCGAATGGTCGTCGATAATAAAAAATGCGCAGACAATACTTTGGAACGGTCCTCTCGGCGTTGCAAAAATACCGGCATTCAGTCACGGTTCTTTGGTCATCGCCCGCGCCATCGCGGCTCGCAGCAACGGTGCGGCTTACGGTCTTGTAGGCGGGGGAGATACTGTACCTGTCGCATTACAGACGGGAATGAGCGAATGGTACGACCATGTTTCGATGGGAGGCGGTGCGTTGCTCGAGTTTATTGAGAAGAAAGGGAAGCTACCGGGGATAGAAGCACTTCGTGCAAATTCAAAAAGCAAAGAGCAAAATTCAAAGTTAAGGAACGAAGTAAAAGCAAAGAGCAGAAAGATTGTTCAAAAGGTTAAGAAGATTGTTCATAAAAAGGGTTCATTAAAGAAGAAGAAATAATCGATATGTCTAACTTTGATATTCAATCCATACATGCCAGTGAAATTCTCGACTCGCGCGGCAACCCGACCGTTGCTTGTCGCGTGACGCTTAAAGGCGGCGTCAGTGCAGAAGCGAAAGTTCCCTCTGGTGCTTCGACGGGCAGTCATGAGGCTTTGGAATTGCGTGATGGGGGAAAAAGATATGGCGGAAAAGGCGTGTTAAAAGCGGTTCAGAACGTCAATAAAAAGATAGCGCCGGTGCTAAAAGGTGTTGATGTTCGTCGGCAGATTGATATTGATCACGTAATGTTGGAACTCGACGGAACTGCAAACAAAAATAAGCTCGGCGCAAACGCGATTCTTGCAGTTTCTTTGGCTTGCGCGCAAGCTCATGCCGTCGCCGTCAAAAAACCTTTGTGGAAAGTCTTGCGTTTGATTTATAAATTTCCTCACGCGGCCGCTATGCCGATGCCGACAATGAACGTCTTGAACGGAGGGGCGCATGCGAACTGGTCTTTGGATGTTCAAGAATGCATGATCGTTCCAAAGCAAAAAAAGATGTCAGAACGTATTCGTGCAGGTGCGGAAGTTTTTCACGCGTTGAAGTCCATTTTGGAAAAGGGCGGCTTTGCGACAACCGTCGGAGATGAAGGGGGATTTGCGCCAAAGCTAAAAAATGTTGAAGCGGCGTTTGATTTGCTAAAAGAGGCAATAAAGTCAGCTGGTTACGCTCCCGGACGAGATGTCGGTATGGCGACTGATGTTGCAGCTTCGGAGTTTTACGATTCCAAAACAGCGGAATATATTTTTAAAGCCGAGGGTGGCCGCCGATTTACATCTGAACAACTTTTGAACCGTTATCTTGAATGGCAAAAGAAATATCCCATCGTCAATTTGGAAGATCCGTTTGCAGAGGATGATTGGGCGGCGTGGTCCGGCTCGTTGTCTCGTCTAGGACGCCACTGCCACGTTGTGGGTGATGATCTGTTTGTTACTAACGTCGAACGTTTGCAAAAAGGCATTCAAGAAAAAGCGGCCAACGCCATACTCATCAAGCTAAACCAAATCGGAAGTTTGACGGAAACAGCGGAGGCTATCATTCTCGCTCATAAGTCCGGTTTTGCGACCAGTATCTCTCATCGTTCAGGCGAAACGTCTGACACGACTATTGCAGATCTGGCGGTTGCTTGCGGATCGGAGTACATAAAAACCGGTTCATTGTCCCGGTCCGAAAGGGTGGAAAAATACAATCGTCTGATGGAGATCGAGGAGATGGAATTTTAAATTCCCGACCTGATCATCTTTTGAATTTCTTCGGCTTTTTGGCGATCCAAATCGTCCAGAATTTGTTTTACTCGGTCACGGTGTTGGGCAACGATAACATCCGCCTCCTCGCGAAAGCGACGAAGGATCTCTTGGATGCTTTTTTGCTGTTCTTCGGTTAGTTTATCGCTCATAACTGATGCACTAATGTCATTTCGACTGTAGCGAAGCGGAATGGAGAAATCCCTTACATCAACACGAGTGCAGTTTTATCGGGGATTTCTCGACTACGTGTCTATAGCAAGGGCACTTCGCTCGAAATGACAAAGAGGGAACGGTCGGGGGGGGGGGATTGCCACGTCGTGATTACACTCCTCGCAATGACAATCTGAATGTTGGACGTCCTTCAGCACTCATGTTACTCTCGCGCGCATGAAACGTCCACCGGTTTTATAGATTATGCCCGATAAATTGCGATATTTTATACAGACTTACGGTTGCCAAATGAACACGAACGACTCGGAGCGCATGGCCGGGTTATTAAAGTCTGTCGGTTTTGAGGAATCTCCCACTGAACAAGAGGCGAACTTAGTCGTCTTTAATACTTGCTCGGTGCGAGCGCATGCGGAGGATAGAATCTATGGCAGAATGGAGGAGCTTTCTGAACGAAAAAAGAAAGGCGAAGATGTTCTGGTCGCCGTGATGGGATGCATGGCGGGGCGCGATAAAAACGGCGAGCTGCGTAAACGTTTGCAGACTGCAGATTTGTTTTTTCCGACTCCGGACATGGTTAATTTGCCGCGTTGGATCGCCGAGCTTCGTCCGCTTTGGCAAATCAGCGGTGATGTTGCGGAAGATTATTTAATGATCAAACCTTTGCGTCAAAAGGCCAAGCAGGCGTACGTGACGATCCAGACCGGATGCAATCATTTTTGCACTTATTGCGTCGTGCCTTATGCGCGCGGTTTGGAAAAGAACCGTCCGGCTGCTGAGGTTTTGTCAGAAGTAAACGATCTGGCTGCACACGGAGTCATCGACATAACGCTGCTCGGTCAGGCTATCAATGACTATAGAGCTCCTGATCCAGGTTCGTTCAGTCCGTTTAATCCTTATAAAAATCATTTTGCATCTTTGCTTTGGGAGGTAAATCAAATCGCGGGCATCGAGCGCGTGCATTGGACTGCTGCACATCCGCTTTCAATGGATGACGAAGTTATTGATGCATTAACTTTGCCAAAACAAGTCAACTATTTGCATCTCCCCGTGCAGTCCGGGTCGAATAGCGTTTTGCATCGCATGAACCGCAAATATACGCGCGAACATTATCTTGATGTTATTTCAAGAGTCAAAGCGGCGCGACCCGGCATTGCTCTTGGGACGGATATTATCGTTGGCTTTTCAGGCGAGTCGGAACAGGACTTTCAAAATACTGTCGAATTGTTTAAAGAATGCGATTTCGACATTTCATATACTGCACAATACAGTCCGCGTTCCGGCACGCTTGGCAATCGTCTGTATCAAGATGACGTGACGGAGGACGAAAAGAAAAGGCGTTGGCAGGTTTTGCAGGATTTGATGGAAGAAAATACTTTGCGCAAAAATCAGGTTTATGCGGATAAGACGCTGCAGGTTTTTGTTGAAAAAGTGGAAGACAACGTCGCTTATGGCACTTCCAATGAACTGAAAAACATCCGCGCTATAAATGCGGACAAATTGGCGGCCGGAAAAATAAAGTCTATGCATGTCGCCAAAGCTCTTACCTGGCTTTTGGAGGGAGAGATCGTATTTTGAAGGGGATTGCTAATCTGATATAATATTTCTATGCAAAAAAAGTGGTTTTGGCCGCTCGGACTGATAATTATACTGATCATCGGCGGAGTTATCTTTTGGCGAATTGAGACGTATAAAAACGGCGTTGGATTTTTAGCCAAGAACCAGAATCAATCTCAAGATGATTGTGCGCAGGTTGAATATCCTTTTGCTTGTTTTTTGGATCGCGCCATGAATGCGAACGATCCGAACTTGTGCGCGGATGCCGGGGCGGAAAAAAGAGTTGATTGCCTTAAGGCTTATGCGGAAATTAAAGTAACCGAAATTGATTGTCCCCGCATATCGAGTCCGGATTTTCAACTGGAATGCCAGACGGCAATTCAACCGAGTAAAAAATAGATATGTCTGTTAAAATCAAGCGCGGCGCGGCTAAACCCATTTCCAAAAAGCCGTTGCCTCGCGTTATTGTTATAGTCGGTCCGACATCTTCGGGTAAGACGTCGTTAAGTCTTCGTATTGCCCGAGATCACGTCGGGGAAATTGTGAATGCCGACGCGCGGCAAATGTATAAAGGATTCAGCATTGGAACAGGCAAGCCGCCGGGTAGACGCGGAAAATTTAAAGAGCACGGGGCTTTTATGGTGCAGGTTGAGTTTAAGGAAGACTTGGAAAAAGCTGAAGATTTTAAATACGATATCGACGCGGTTTATCCCGAGATACCCCATTACCTGATGGATTTTTTAGAGCCCGGAGAAATAATGTCCGTGGCCGAATGGCGCGAAAGCGCGGTCCGCGCCATCAAAGGAATTTTCAAGCGCGGTCATCTTCCGATTGTCGTCGGAGGTACGGGACTTTACACGACTGCTTTGATTGATAATTTTGACATTCCAAAAGTTCCTCCCAGCAGCAGTCTGCGATCTTCGTTTGAAAAACAATCTTTGGAAAAGTTAGTCGAGCATTTGTTGAGATTGGATCCGACGGCCGCCAATGCCGTTGATCTTAAAAATCCGCGCCGTGTAATCCGCGCCATCGAGATTGTGACTTTTACGGGCAAGCCCATCAGCGAGCAGCGTAAAAAGCGCCCGCCGATTATTGACGCTTTTCAAGTCGGCATTAAATGGTCTCGCGAGGAACTATACAAACGCATTGATCTCGCGATTAGCCGCATGATGGATGAGGGATGGCCCGAAGAAGTGCGCCAGCAACACAAAGCCGGAGTTTCATGGACAGCGCCCGCCATGACGTCCATTGGTTATCGTGAGATAGGGATGTACTTGCGGGGAGAAATAATGCTCGACGAAGCGGTCAGGCTCATCAAGCTTTCAACTTATCACTACGCAAAAAGACAGGAAACGTGGTTTAAACGCGATCCGCGCATTTATTGGGCCAGAAACCAAGATGAGGCGGCGGAGCTGGTAGGCCGCTTTCTTGGTAACGAGTAACTAGTAACTAGTAACGGATCTGTGTTCGTACTCGCTACTCGTTACGCGTTACTCGTTACACTCCCAGCTGTCTCCTAATTTCTTCCTCTGCCTGTTGCGGATTGGCGCGGCCTTCAGTCTCTCGCATAACTACGCCGACAAACCATTTGATTATTTGAATTTTTCCGGCTTTGATATCCGCGACTTTATCGGCATTTGCTTCCAGATTTCTTTTTACGACCTCAATCAACTCGTTGCCGTTTAAGTTTTGTCCAAGGTTGTGTGTCTCCATCAAATCAGACGGATCGCCGCCAGAGTCCATCATGAGTTGCATTAATTTTTGTCCGTTTGTACTGTTGATGACTTTTGAGTCAAGCAGCGTCAAAAATTCAGCAAAGTTTTCCGGCGTAATATTCGCATCTTTGATTCCGATGTTGCGTTCAATGAGCAAACCGGCGAGCTTTGAGGTGAGCCAACCGCTTGCGAGTTTCGCCAGTTCGGTTTTGCGCTCGGCAAGTATTTCTCCGGCGCTTTCTTTTTTATTATCTTCACTTTCCAACCATGTGCCGAGCTCTCCCATTACATGTTCTGCGTACGCTTGCCAATCCGTGTCCGCCGCAAAAAAGGCGGCTGCCGAAGTCGGGAAACCCCATTCGTTTTGCAGGCGCGTTCTTGTCTCCGCGGGAAGTTCGGGGAGCTTGGACGCTAATCTTTCTTTTATTTCGGTCAAGTCTTGCGGCGGCAAATCAGGCTCCGGAAAATAACGATAATCCGCAGACGATTCTTTGGTGCGCTGTTCAAGAGTTCGGCCTTGCCCGTCATCCCAGCCGCGAGTCGATTCAATCGGCGGCGTACCGGCTTCGTATAACGCTGTCTGACGTTGAATCTCGTAGATGATCGCGCGCTCGACTGCGCGGAAAGAATTTAGATTTTTGACTTCCGTTCTGGCGTTGAGAGTCTCTGTCAGCGGAAAACCGCTGTCATCGATTTCGATCAGTGAAATATTAACGTCGCAGCGCATCTGGCCTTTTTCCATATCAGCGTTCGAGACTTTGATGGCGCGCATGATGGCGCGAAGTTCCTGTAAAAAACATTTTGCCTCAAAAGCCGAACGGACGTCCGGCTCGGTCACGATCTCAATCAACGGAGTACCTGCTCGGTTATAGTCCACCAGCGTCGCCGGCCTGCCGTTCATGCCGTTTGGGGCGTGGTGGTTTTTGGCCGCATCCTCCTCCAAATGAACGCGGGTAATGCCGATTTTAACCCTTTCACGACCCGGAATAGCCTGTTCGGGGATGTTGATCTCCACAGAGCCTTTTAGGGCCACAGGAAGCGCGAATTGGGATATTTGGTAACCCTTTGGCAAGTCAGGATAAAAGTAGTTTTTACGGTCAAATGCGCTTTTGTCCGGGATATGACAACCCAAAGCCATACCAGCTAAAACTCCTTTGTCCAATGCAGTCGCGTTCAAAGCGGGCAGCGCACCCGGTTGACCTGTGCATACCGGACAGATTGCGGTATTGGGAGGCGCGCCGTCATCCACATTTGGACAACCGCAAAACATTTTGCTTGCGGTGTTAAGCTGCACGTGGATTTCCAAACCAATAATCGGGGCAAATTTCATAAGACGCGTTGAGGACGTTTTAGGACGTCTTCTTAAAAGCTCTGTAAAGTTTGAGCATGAATGCCAAGATGAGCGGGAGGATGATCATCTCGATCAACCCGTTCAAAGCTTGGCTTGCAAAGGCTGAGAAGATTTGTCCCAGTTTTAATGTTTCGAAAATTGCGGTTATAAGCAGCACGGCGATGCTCATACCGAGGCTGATTAACATCGCATAAGAACCGAACACGATTCCTGAAAGTTCCTTTTTCCAAAACAAGCCCCACCATTTGCCTTTGGCCAGACGGTCGCATTCTTTAAGATTTGCCAAGCCTTTTTTGCCTTCGATAGTTAGTAAAGGCAAGATAAAACTATTCCAAATGACAGTCTTGTAGATTAGCCAAAGCCACGACAGGAACATCAATAATCCGCCAACTGCCAAGATGATTGCTACGGCATAGACGCTAAACGTTGCGTTTTGAGCAGGTTTCATGCCATCTGAAAGATACGCCGCTACAGTCGGCCAACCTGTCGCCAAAATTGCCGCACCTGTCGTCAAAATGATTACGAGAATAAACGGTCCTGCGCCAAAGACGATCGTTTCTATGCCTAGCCACAAATAAGAAACAGCCGTTCGCCAACTGTTTAAGATCGGTTCGCTGTAAGTTTTGTCGCCTTGCTCCAAAGCGATTAGGTGCTTAAATACAGCGAGTGTAATCCAGAGATTGGTAAGAATCATGGGAATGACCAGGAAGTAGGTCACAATCAAATAAGCGGAAGATGCAAAGTAGCTCGCGACGGCAGCGATTGCTCCGAAAACGATTGCCACGTACAAAAACCAAAGCGAGGTTTTTGCCAAATCTTTGAAAGTGTCGGTATAAAGTTTCCAAGAATCTTTAACCAAATCCCACGTGCGCGGCAATTGCTTTGTTTCCGGTTTGCCGTCAGCTAAGTATTTGAGAGGTTCGATAAAAAGCATTGAAACTATCAAGACTCCAACCACGGGCAGGAACAGCCACAGAGCTCCCCACGGAGAGACTTTGAGGTCTGCAGCAAGTTGCCAGAATGTGATGAAGAGCCAAACAAATAAAGCGAGCCAGACTAAAAGTTCAAATAAGATGACCAAGCCCGTGCTTTGAAAACCGACCATAGTAAGACCGGCGGCGATCAAGCCTCCAATCAGAGGCCAGAGAACTCCGACTAACAATAAAACGAGTGTTGAGCGAAATTTTTGTTTCGCTTGTGTTTGGTTTAACATATCCAAAAGAATTACGAATGACGAATTACAAATTTAGGTGACTTTCATATTATATTCTAGCAAAATTGGGCAAATTTTGCGAGAGCAGGGCTTTAACGGACTCGCCGACGGCCTCAATGCTTTGATTGCCGTCAACTTCTGCAATTAACGTCCCTGCTTGCTTGAAAGGACCCAAAACATCGTCTGATAAAAATCTTTTTACCAATCTTTGCTGAAAATCTTCGACTTCAAAAATATGTTCGTCCTGCTTTTCCGTTCTGGCCGAAAGTCTGGCCATAGCCGCGGCCGCTTCGGTTCTTATCAGGATGAGCAAGGTCGGCGCAAAAGCGATTGTCTGCGCATTGCCCGGAAGACTCAAGAGTTTTTCGGTCGTCAAACTCTCGTCCTGCAAAGGTTGATATGCCAATGTTGACGCCAAACTGCGATCTTGAAAAATTATTCTGTCAGCATGATTTTGCAGGAAGGGAATTATGACGCGTCGAAATTGCACAAGACGATCAACGGAAAAACCATGAGCGGTTTCCCAGCCGGAATAACGTATCACGTCAACATGTTTGGCGATCATCTCTTCGCGAATCGCACGACCGGTCCAGCAAAAGGTCGGTTCGGCGGTGATTAGACCGGTTGCCGGTTTGGCTTCTTCGACTGTCGGGAGTCGACCTTCACGCGTGGAAAAATCCACAACGTCAAAAAAAGAAATGCCGCGCTCTTCTGCCCAGGCGCGGCAAGCATTTAAAACCGTCGATTTTCCCGAGCCGTCGATTCCTTCAATGATGACGTGCAGACCGTCGTTTGGTTGGCGATGGATCATATTAGAGTATTTTAGCATAACTCACTCTAACTCTCTCTTACCCAAGAGAGAGCACCGCATCATCCTCGTGTTATTGAGTTTTTCAGTTTCAGAACCCTCTCTTGGGTGGGAGAGGGCAGGGTGAGTTAGGCTGTGCGATGCAAAACGTTAGAATCCCTTCGGCTTCTCTCCCAGCGTCGAAACTCCTTCGGCGCTCATGTCGACGCGGATGTACGAGCCGATCATCGGATGCGTCTCATTCAACTTGCGCCAAATTTCTTGCGCAATGCGGCGATAAGACATGTGGCCTTTTTTGCCGGACCGCAGTTCGATAAAATGGAAGAGTTCGCGCAAGTTCCAACTGACGAGCAGGCGTCTGTGATAAGCCATAGGAACGACATATTGCGCTTCCGCAATCATGCCGGCATTTAAAATATCATGATTCAAATCATGCGCCATGTTCATAAGATGCGTAAATTCTTTGCCTTTGCCGATTTCCGCAATCTCTTCAGGCACGTCAAAACCCAGTTCAGTGCCAAGCGGCTGATTGGTTTGCGTGCAAATTCGATGTCGCTGAATATCGCGCCAAGCGCCAAAATCCATGACAATCTCATGTTGAAACCAGGCGTGTTCAAACTCGCGCGGCGGCGCATCGTGCGGGCCGCGATCTTCCAAGGCAGCGTTGATAATTTTTTCTTGCAGTTGAGTATCCTGTGAGACCATCTTCATGGCGGCTTCCATCGGAATCAGCGCATAACGCGAAAGTAAGGCCGCTGCGATGCGATGCTCGGTCAAATTGTCGTCATAAGTGCAGGCGACCGGATTTTCTGCCGTTGCGCCGCCTTTAAACTCGCTCACGTCCACGGCCTTGTCCTCGTTGACTATCTCTTTTGCAAGATCGGACATCTTGCCCGGCAGCTCGGTTAGGTATTGATTCGGATCAGCGTACTTTAAGAGAGTCGGCAGCGGAAAATGTTTCAGTGCCTGATCTCTATCAAGCGATTCAAAGCCTCGCAAAACGCTTTTAACCTCTTCGCCGATTTGTTTGGCCAGCGGATCGCCGGACGAAAGTAGTTTAACAATGGCATGTTCCCACACGCGGGCGTTTGCCGTCATTCCAAGTGAGGCCAACGCCGCTGCGGGCAAAAGATAACGCACACGGTCGCAGGTCATGGCTTTGAGTGTCGCCTTGTATGCGCTGTCCGGCATGTCGCCTTGGGGCTGGCGCTCTTGGAAAATCGGGTAGAGCAGGGCGTAACATTCCTCGTACAAAGCATAAAGCCCGTCGAACAATTCGTTGACGCGATTTCCAAACTCGCTTTGCATCAAGCTTTTTGGCACTCCAACGCGCGCTCTTGTAAAAACCTGATAGCGCGATGAAACTTCAGTATAAGATGCAAGTCGGGCATCTTCCAGGATTTTAATGATTGTCTGCGGTATGTTTTGAAAAGCCACGGAAGCAACCGCGTGTTCGGCAACCGAACCATGTCCGTAACCGACGACCCACTTTTCGTGAAATTCAGCAGCCTTCTCCAAACTCACGTCGTCGACGTTTTGATCAAAGGGCGTAGAGCTGCGCGAACATTTTGCAATGGCTACAGCCATCTGTTCCGGTGTCGGCCTCAACTCGACCGGCTCGCCGTCTTCGCGTTTTGTGCGGATGTGGTTCATCCAATAGATGCGCCGCGTAGAGCTATCTTCGGGCTGCACAAGCTTGGCCTTTTTTACCTCGTCTTTTGTGGACATATCGATTAATTAACAATTAACAAATAACAATGAACAACGTTGGAATAATCCCTGAATTCAATAATTGTTATTTGTTAATTTTTCATTGTTAATTGTAAAAACGGCTATACCTTGTCACACGCGCAAAAGGCGGGCAATATAATTTGCCGTTTGCGTCAAGTGTCGTTTGTGGATTGTCAGCCGGTGGACCCAAAACCGCCTCTATTTTGGCCGTCTGCTTGAGCTTCGTAAAACTCTGCGCGGGTAAAGGGGACGAAGATGCCTTGTGCCAGCCTTTCTCCTTTGGAGACGCTGACAGGGGTCTGACCGGGGTTATAGCATGACAAGAAAATTTGATCGTTTGGGCCGCAATAATCGCTGTCTATCGTACCGATGCCATTGGCGAGCATCAGGCCTTTCTTTTTAAAAAGACTGGAACGCGCGGTTAAGAACAAAACATGTCCGTGCGGCGTGGCGATTCCCAGGCCGGTCGGAACCAGGAACGACTGTCCGGGCAGGACAAGGCAGTCTTCCGCCGCAGCCAAATCAAACCCCGCCGCGCCTTCGGTTTGATAAGCGGGGAGGTTGATATCGCCTTTGAGTTTTGTTATGCGGACTTTCATACTTCGATTGTCATTCCGACCGTAACGGAGTGAAGTGGAGGAATCCCTTGTTTAACTGTTTTACTGTACGAAAAGGGATTTCTCCACTCCGCTATCGCTCCGGTCGAAATGACAGAGGGGAGGAACGCTCCGGTCGAAATGACAGAGGGGAGGAACGCTCCGGTCGAAATGACAGAAAAAGAGGGGCGCTCTGGTCGAAATGACAGAGGGTGTCTATCAGTCGTTCAGTTTTGCGAACAGCGCTTCCAATCGCGTGGAAAGAATTGCCAGATCGCCGTCGTTTTCGATTTTAGCTTCGGCTTTTTCCGCCACGCCCGCGATGGTTATCTCCGTTTCTTTCTTGCTCATTTCAAGAAAATCTTCCCAAGTCATGTCTGATTCGCCCGGTTTTTCGTTGCGATTCTTAAGTCTCTGAAAGCGCACTTCGGGCGGCGCCCAGATCTCTATCAAATGAAAATTTGGGTTTTGATCCAGGTAGGTAAGATCTCCTGCTCGCCTTATTCCATCAACAATCACTATTTCGGCTTTTGATTCCGTTACCTGTTTATCCATTGCGATCGAGAGAATGTCTTGTCCAAAAAATTGTCTGGTTGCCTGTGACATGGCTATCAAGTTCTCACGGGAGGCGGGCAAGTACAGGCGCTGTAGGAGACTTTTTAGAATATCGCTGAAAACAAAAATTTCGATGCTATGTTTTTCGCCGATCAACTTTGCCGCCGTATTTTTGCCCGCGCCGGCTTGCCCTACAAATCCAAGAATCAGTTTTGACATATTTAAGCAGCTTTTTCTACAGCTTGGCCTTCATCAAGCACTTGCCGTCTGCGACCAGTTGTCACGACTGATCCAGTTTCGTTAAACATTAATCCGTCGTTTGGGTCAGAAGGATCTTGTAAAAGATAAAATATTTTTCCGTCGAATTCGTATTTTACGGTTTTATCAAGTTTGGACATGTCGAGATGTTCGACGTCCGAATTTTTATCGACGCTGCGACCTCCGGTGCCGCCTTCCAAATTAAAATCGTCACGACGTTCTTCTTCCTCTGCGTCGGGAGGGGGGAGTTCATCGGCTTTATCGTCGTGTGGGGTTTCGAATTGTCTTCGCATAGATTTTCAGTTTAGCACACCGAAAGACAAAATCACGATTTGTGTCAATGGGATTAAAAAATCCCCGTTGTGGGGATTTTTTTGCCGTTAGGCGAATGTTGATGGGTCGACGTTTATGCCGGGGCCCATGGTTGTTGTAACTGTGATGTTTTTAAGGAATGTGCCTTTGGCGGATGCCGGTTTCAGTTTGCGGATGGCTTCCATCAAAACGGTAAAGTTTTCCAAGAGCTGTGCGGATTCGAGCGTCGTCTTGCCGATGGCTTGATGGATTATTCCTGTCACATCGTTTTTGAATGCAACTTTGCCTTTTTTGAGATCTTCCACCATCTTTTTAACGTTCGGTCCGACGGTGTCTGTTTTTGGGTTAGGCATTAAACCTTTAGGTCCGAGTATTTTTGCCAGCTTGGAAAGTTTAGGCATCATGTCCGGCGTGGCAACGGCAACTTCAAAGTCCAGCTTGCCGCTCTGTAAGATTTCGTTAATCAGTTCTTCGCCGCCGACTATATCAGCTCCGGCGTCTTTAGCGTCCTTCTCCTTGTCAGCGCCTACAAAGGCGACGACCTTTTTGGTTTTGCCGATGCTGTTTGGATAAACCAAAGTTGCACGCACGGTCTGGTCAGTCTTTTTGGGGTCAATACCCAAACGGACGTGAACCTCTACACTTCCGGCGAACTTGGTCGTAGCTGTCTTTTTAGCCAAATCAATGGCCTCTGCCGGCGTGTATTTTTTAGTCTGTTCGACCAACTTTTTGGCCTCCAGGTAGCGCTTACTTTGCGCCATATTTTTGCGTGAGAATAGGCTTATTTAGCCTGTTCCCGTGGTCAACATCCTTTCGTAGAGACGCCCTCGGAGGGCGTCTCTACGGCGGATTGGTCGGTCCGACTTTCGTCAAACCTCCCACGTGAATAATGGGCGTATGTTAGGTTAAATTAGCAAAAACGTCAAGCTTTATTGCTTTCCTTATCCTTCCTGATCGTTATCCAGTGATAAAGAAACAGCGGCAGACCGACGACGATAAATGAGATGTCGCGCACGGCGCTTTGTTGTTTTTGAACGATGAAGGCTTCTTGTTCGTCAACGCGGCCTTGCTCGCATTGCTGCAGTCTTTGCGAGTATTGATCGTCAGTTTCTTTAAGGCTCGGATCTTTGAACACCATGGTGGCACACTTCGGTTGTGAATAAGGATTGCGGTCGGCTTTGGTAAAGACCCACGTTTTGAGTGCAATGTTGAACAAGTCGGCGATCGAAAAGACGACCATCATGAGAGCGATGAGCGAGACCAGATAAAAGTAGATGGTCTTGATGAGAGTGGATTTGTTGAGGGGCATATAAGACAATTAACAATGAAAAATTAACAATGAACAATTAGCGAAAGACAAAGTGATTTAAACTCTGGAAAGGTATTCTTCGGAACTCATTATCTTTTTTATGTCAGTTATTTTTTCCGTAAACTCGATTCCGTTTAAATGGTCATATTCGTGCTGGATTACTCGGCTAAGCATTCCATCGGCTTTGAGTGTGAATTTGTTGCCGTTTTCGTCGCAAGCTTCAACGATTATTTTTTCCGGTCTTTTGACCGGAGCGAAAAGTTTGGCGTAGGCAACGCTGCCGCAACCTTCATAGATGATGATTTGTTTTTTTGAAAGCCAGATGATATCGGGATTTATATAAACTCGAAGTTTGTCGTTTTTCAAATTGCGGTACTTGGTTTTTCGTACTTCTGTCACGAATATTCTAGATTTCTCGCTGATTTGAGAAGCTGCGATTCCAATCAAATCATGATAACGCAAAGAATCAACCAAGTTTTTTACCACTCGTCGCGTTTCCATCGAGTCGAACTTGGTGACAAATTCGGTTTTTCTTTTCAAAAGGGGATTACCTATTTGCGTTATTTCTTTGATGATCATTTAATTGGAATTATTTTAGTTGTTCAAGTTTTTTTTCCCACCATTTTTTTAGCGCGTCCGTGTGGGCATTGGGTCCGGCTTTGCGCAGATAGGCGATTTTTTCTTGGAAAAGAGAGTGATATTTTTTGAAGTTGGCTGGATTCTTTAAGGCGAGCAAGTCGTATTTTAAAACAATTTTTTCTTTACGATCCAAAAATTCAGGGTCAAGGTATCTGTTTGTGGTAACGTCAAAATCAACCGGCGCAACAGTGATTTTGAAATTCTTGCCGAATATTTTTTTGACAAGGATTTTTATGCGCCTTCCTCGAGTCTGCTCGCAAAAAATAACGCAGTTTGTATTTTTTATTTTGAGTTTGTCAATTATTTTTTTGGCGTTCACAAAATTTTCCAAGGTTGATATGGATTGTCTTTCCGGCACAAAGCGCCATTTTTTAGTCATGTCTTTTATAAATGGCCGTGACTTGATAAGTTTACTAAAAAATTTAATCATCTCATCCGCTTCAGTTCTTTTGTACGGTTTGCGCATGTCCGTCTTACCGCCGCATGGGATGATCAGCGCGTCCGCCGATTTATTTTTTACTTCTAAATCGTAGATTTTATTAAAAACCATCTTAAGATAGAAATTGTAGTTTTCATCTTTCAAGATGTCTTTGGGTATTCCGTAGCCGAAAATGAGGTAGATGGAAAGCATATTTTTCAATTATACAGTTAACAATGGGAAATGAACAATAACAAAACCCCGACAATGTCGAGGTTTTGTATTTTTGCGGGGCGTAAAGCCCCGTGGTGGCCACGCCCCTTTACGGTGAGGATCAGCCAATAACTTCCAAACCCATGTTCTTTGCCGTACCTTCCACTTGCCTCATGGCCGCTTCGACCGTGGTGCAGTTTAAATCAGGCATTTTCTTTTCTGCGATTTCGCGAACCTGCTTTTTGGTGACCTTGCCGACCTTGTCGGTCAAAGGTTTCGGTGAACCTTTTTTGATGTTGGCGGCGATTTTGAGCAGCTCGGGAACCGGAGGAGTTTTTAAGATAAACTCGTAGGTTCTGTCTTCGTAAACGGTGATGACGCACGGAACGACTTCGCCCATGCGGTCGCGGGTGGCATCGTTAAATTTTTTGCAAAATTCAGCGATGTTCAAACCTTGCGGACCAAGAGCAGTACCGACAGGAGGCGCCGGATTGGCTTTGCCGCCTTCGATTTGCAGCTTGATAAGTGTCTTGATTTTTTTGGCCATAACCTTTCAATTATGAATTAAGAATTATGAATTATGAATTTCGGTACGGATAATAATATATTTCGCGCAGCGACTCCAACATTCTTAATTCTTAATTATTAGCTCTTAATTATTTTGTCGTGGACGCAGGCACACCAGACGAGAAGCGCGTCCCGTGTGCAACGTCCCCGACTATCCTTTCCCTTGTTTGACGGGGGAAAGGTGTCCCGAGCATAAGTTAATGGTGAGGGACGGATAGAGGGTTAGATTTTCTTAACTTGCGTAAAGTCCAATTCAAGTGGTGTTTCGCGGCCAAACATGGAGACAAGGATTTTAACCTTGCCGCGCGCGCCGTCGATTTCTATCACTTTGCCTTCAAAGCCCTTAAACGGACCTTCGCCGATTTTAACCGGTGAGCCGGGCTGGATGTCGATTGTGAATGCCGGTTCTTCTTGCGTGCCGATGCGTTTGAACAAGCTTGTCACTTCGGCTTCGGAAAGGGGAGAAGGGACTGTGCCTGTGCCGATAAAACCGGTGACGTTTGGCGTGTTGCGCACAACGTACCAAGAGTCGTCCGTCACAATCATCTCGACCAGCACATAACCGGGATATATTTTTTCCTCAACCAATTTTCGCTTGCCGTTTTTGATCTTAATCTTTTTTTCAATCGGTACGATAACGTTAAAGATTTTGTCTTGCATGCCGAGCGTGTCGATACGACGTTGCAGATTCTCGGTCACATTCTCTTCGTATCCGGAATATGTATGAATGGCATACCATCTGCGGCCGAGTTGTAGGGTTTGTTTAGGCATATGTTTTAGTTTTGGACTGACGATGCGTCACTTGTTGGTGTTGTGATCGGAGTGACCTGATCAAAGTCGATCGTCGGTTGCTCTGTGGTTACACCGGGCGTTGTTTGTTCAACTGTCGGAGTTACCGGAACTTCGGCCGGGGCGGAAGTCTCGATCTTTTTGTTGGCCAAAGCGGTCGTGACCACGTTGCTTAAGCCGACATCAAGAAGTCCAAAGAAGACGGCAACGCAGACGCTGATGGCGATAACCAAGCCTGCGTAGCGCAAAGTGTCTTGGCGCGTGGGCCAGGTAACTTTTACCAGCTCGTTTTTGGCGGAACTAAAGTAGTCTGTGATTTTATTGATAAGAGACATAAGTTTCAGTTTTTTTAAAAAGCCCTTCCCAGGGCAACCAGAGAATAACATGTATACGCAGGCGGGTCAATCATTGACTTTTGGCCATGTTCGTGGTATCAAATGAATATACGAAAAATATGAATTTCCATTCTTATCCGATGACTCACCAAGCTATCGACCTCACGGTTTATGGCTTGATTTTTGATTCTCGGGCGAGCATGGAATCTGTTGATGTTTTTAGGCTCAGTTAAGAGCAAAAAACGGATTTCAAAGTGGCCCGAGAATAAGCTCGGGCCTTTTTGTACTTTTCAGGAGGTTGGAAGATGCACTTTGGACAAAACGAGAAAGAACTGTACCCGGGCACCATCTACACGCTGACCAAATCTATCGGCTTACTCGGCATGGGCTTTCATGCCACGATTTACTCGTTGTTTTTGCGCGATATTGGGATAAAGCAAGATCAGATCGCCGGAATGAACTCATTATTTTGGCTGACTCTCATACTGGCCGAGTTGCCGACCGGTATGTTTGCAGACGGTAAAAGCCGCGCTCGGTCGATCAAGATCGGATTTTTGATCGAGAGTGCGAGCCTTGCCTCGTACTCGCTTGCAACGGGGTTTTGGTCAGCGCTTCTAAGTGAAATACTTATAGGAGTTGCTTTGGCTTTTCTCTCTGGCGCGGAAGATGCTTGGATATCTGATGCACTGTCTTCGATTGGAAAATTCAAAGAGCTTAAGAAGATAAAATCGACGGCAGCCGTTTGGTCTGCTATTTCTGCGCTGCTTGGAGGCGTATGTGCAGACTTTGTGGGCAGGTGGCTTGGATTTCGCATGTGCTGGTTGATTGGGGCATTGATTATCTTTGTAGGTTTTGCGGTTGCCTGCAAATTCATGCGTGGCCAAGGCGAACCTTCGGATCGACTCACTAAGAAAGAGGCGCTAAAAGCCAGCTTCCGAAAACTAAAAGAAAGCCGGAGTCTGGCTTGGGTGGTCATCGCCAACATGTGTTTCGGGTTGGTGTATCCATTCAATCATTACTGGGGGCAGTTCTTCGATATAAGACTGAATGGAGCACGCCTCTCCGGCACGTGGATCGCGATGTATACGGCATGTGCTGTAGCCGGATACTCGATACGCAGATTGAATTTTAAGCGGGGTCGCGAAGCCGGCGCGTTGGTTATGATGTTGGGACTTGCCGGTTTAGGTCTGTCAGTAGCCGGGCATTTGCCGGGCGTATATCTGCCGCTTGGCATGATCGTTATCCACGAAATCGGACGCGGCGCGTATGTTCCTCTGGCGGACGTCTTTATTCAAAGACGCATAGAGAGCGGCTATCGCGCAACTTACAGTTCGTTGAATTCTCTGCTCGGAAGATCCGGTAACACAGTCGTGCTCGCTGGCGTTTGGTTTTTCTCGCGCAGCTTGCCTGACGGTGAATCCAAGATCGTCACGATCTGGACGATTGTTGGCGGGTTGCTTGTGCTCGCATCGCTAATACTCTACTTGTTTCGTCCCAAAACAAAACCCGGCGCGATGACCTCCACGCCAGTTCCGGAAACTCTGCCCGCTCAAAACTAATGAGCGGGTTTTTTATTAATCACAAATTACAAAAATTCTTAATTCTTAATTCAAAATTCTTAATTCTTTTTTATCTGATTCCCGTATCAATACTCAAATCAAATGTCGTGGTGACACTCGAGTAAATTCTAAAAGCATGAGGCGTATCTTTGCTGGAACCAAAAGTACCGGTGCGCGAAACGTCGGCTACGTAGTTTGATGGCGGGAGTGTGATCGAATAGGTTCCGTCAGATTTAAAATGCGTGCTGGTGACGAATGTTTTTCCGTCGACTTTATAGATGATGAGCTCACGCGAAGTGTATGCCTCGGGCGGAACCGGACAGGGTTGATCAATTCGTTCAACCGGACAAATCGGTCCGACGGTGACTTTGCCTGCGAGAGCGCCCATTGTCGAAAGTTCCAAGTTTTCCGGCGGTTTGGTCTTTTCTTCTTCTTCGTCAGACAGCGGTCGAACAAACAAACGCCCGTCGGGCGTGCGGCACTGCTCGGGATACGATTCCATGACAGGATAGTATTTTGCGCAATCTTCAAAATTGTTGATCGTTAAAACTTGAGGTTTTGCACAACCCGCTCCAAACAAAATCGAAGTCAGACAAATCGGCATCAGATATTTGAACATATATAAACATGATAGATGATAGCTTGTATTTTTAACAGCGTGTGTTAACTTATTCGTATGCCTATCATCATTGCGGCCGGACCTGTCATTGTGGAAGATGGCAAGGTGCTGGTCAACAAACACGGGGATACGAGTTTTTGGAAATTCTGCGGCGGCAGAGTCGAAAATTTCGATTTGGGTCTGCAGGACAACGCGGCTCGCGAGGCTAAGGAGGAAATGGGCATAGACATCGAAGTGTTGGATCAAGAACCTTTCATCACGTTCACGACCAAGACGACTGACGACGGAAAAATCGTTGACGTTATTCTTGTTCACTATCTTGCCAAGCGAATCGGCGAGATTGTCCCCGGCGAAGACATCCGCGAGTGGAACTGGCTGGATGTCAACAATCTGCCGGAGGATCTGGGTCCGAATATCATTCCGGCGCTTAAACACTTCGGCTTTATCAATTAGCGTTCGCCGGCGCCTGCTTTCGCTCGAGTTCCACTCGGGCTTTTTTGTCTCCTCCGCTTTTGGGAGGGGCTGGGTGAGGGGAGTGACGATTGACATCTTTCAATAATTGGGCTTAAGTTAGAGTCAACTCGTACATTATTCGCCTTCGGGCGGGGAGGATAGAGACGTGAAGAACTTTGAAAAGTTTGTTGTGCTGGCGGTTATGGCTGCGGCGTTTTTGGCATGCGGTGAGATCAATTCTCCGGAGTGGATCGACCGCAACCCGCCGGCGTCTGTGCCTCAAACAGATGCTGCAGTGCAAGACGGGGAGACGGATGTCGGAGTCGACGTGGTCGTTGATGCTCAAGCTGATGCGCCTGCCGATGCAAAGCCGGATGCGCCTGCGTATGTGCCAAAGATTACCGCCGCGTTCGACAACACACGGCTCGGTGAATCGGCGGTTTACTATCAGGACGAGTACTCCGAGGCGCTGTGGGTGCTGCTCTTCGGCGATAAGAAACTCGCGCAAAAGGTCAAAACGTACTGCGTAACGGATCTCGGTTCCGGTCCTGCGACTGAGGTGGAGTCAGTTACGCTGCGCGACAAGGACTTCATGCGCATCTCGATGGACGATCTGCCGCTCGATGATGCCACGGGCAGTGTCTGTTTTAACGGCATCGCGATCAACGTGCCGGTAAATGGCATGGTGCCTGTGCTTGCAATGGTAAAGTACAAGGCGGCGCAGCCGGGCGGCGAACATCAGTTTGCAATCAATGCAGCTTCGGACATTGTCTTGGACGGCAATGGAACCGTGGAAGGAGATTTTCCGATCGTCGGCGAAACAGCTGAACTGGTCGATTGGCGCAGGCCGGAGATCATCTACTACACGGATGAGTCCGAGTCAGACGAAGTCACTATCAACGTCGGTAGCCAAGCTGTCGGCCTGTATGACTTCTACGCATTACCCGTTCGCTATTCGTTGACTTTCAATCCTGTTCCCATCTTTGTCACCTCGCACGACGAGGGGATGATTCGCGGCACCGACGGTACGTTTTACGCCAGCCACTTTCAGTTGGCCGACGCCGACACGGATGAGTTGTTCGGCAACCCGATCGATCTTGATCCGAATGATGTAGATCCGGGCGCTCACGGAGTCTATGTCTCACTGGAAGCTGCGGGTTTGATTCTTGAGCCGGGCATCTTCCGCCACCTGCGCGTGATTTTTGATCTGGCGTCGCAAGAGGATGCTGCCGGCGAGTTCATCGGACGATCCTATAGAGTTGAACACAAGCTGCCCGGCGGTGACGGCCAGGTTATCAACACGACCCTGGCAACTCCGATTCTCGCGAGCCAAGTTTGGCCGCAGTACGATCTCGTTGGTTCTTCACGGCGCATTCTCGCGCCGTAACTCGCCACCTTTTGCGTGAAGCATCAGGTGGTTTTTTATAACGTATACTTGATAAAAGTGCTATACTGTCTGCATATGCGCCGTTCAAAAAAGCAAAAAAAGTTTTTGAAAATTTTGAATAATCCTATTTTTGTTCTTAGTTTGTTGGTTGTGATCTCACTGCCGTTCATGTATGCGATGATGGACAGGAAGATTAAGACCTCGGCGATCGCTCAAACGTGCAAGGCGATAAAAATCAGTTCCACCTCATTTATCAGGACGGATCATCTGCGCGATAAGACCACTGCTTACGGTGTTTTGCCGACCAAGGACGGCGGATATGTGCTGACCGGTGAGACCATCATGAGCAACGCAATGGCCAACCCCACGCCTTTTATTATTAAGACTGATGCCAAAGGCGTCGCATTGTGGAGCAAGCAATTTGGCAGCACGAATGCGCGCGGCACTGAATCGGAAATCGGCCAGTTAGCCGTGGAAACTGCGGACGGAGGCTATGTTATGGCCGGGAAAATGGCGGGTTTCATTGATGACAAATACGAAGAATCAAGAGAGGGATACGGCGATATTTTGGTGACCAAACTCAATTCCAAAGGTACCAAGTCATGGTCAGTCATGGTTGGTGATTACAGCACTGATAATACGCAAAAACTTTGGGCGTTGCCTAACGGCGATATTTTGCTCCTTGCTCAATTTATGCAGACCGGTCATGGCAATGACATAGCTGATACTTCGACAATAACCAAATACAGCGTTTTTATTAAGTTTGATAAAAACGGTAAAGTTTTGATGGCCAAGAAGATGGGTTGGGATGCACTGGACGCGCAGCGTTTGGCGGATGGGAGTTTTATTGTACTGGCCAACATTAAAGTTGTTACAGCTGCTCAACCAGAAAATATTTTGGGACCAGAAGTTGTACCGCATGATTTGCCGACCGTCATCAGACTAGACAGTGATTATAAAACGACCTGGGCAAAAAGTTTGGAGATGATTCCGTCGGAGTTGAATACTGTCGGCAATATCGCGAGCGACGGTAAGATTACCATGGGCAAAACTAAAATACGTTTGGCGGGTGGAGATTTCCAAGCGATCCAGCAAACGTCGGACGGAGGTTTTATAGCTTTCGGATTTTCGAATTTGCTGCTAACGCAAGGCATGAACGGTTCAATCGGTCAGATCACTCAATTCACGCCGCGTGCGCTGGTTGCGGTAAAAGTTGATGCTGCGGGAAACTATCAATGGACAAGAAAGTTAACCGGCGACCTATCTTCGGGTATGACCACAACCGATTTTCATGTTGCTAAGACCGTTGATAATGAGTTCGTGATTATGCACGATGTCATTCGTGACAGTACGAATTTACAAGCCAAATGGGATGACGCTGCCGGCGCGAATGCGTCACCCGAGGCGCAAAAGGCTTTGACCGATGCTTTGGCAACGAATATTGAATTGATTAAAGTCGATGCGGATTTTAATCCAAGGTGGGTTAAAAAGATTGATTTGGAAAGAAATTTAATAGGATATGGCGTCCAGCCAACCGCTGATAAAGGCGTGGTCGTCACCGGGAGAATAACAACCATAAAACAACACGTGGTCATGATGAGTCTGGAGCCGTACGAAGAAGCGCCTGTTATCAAAGTGGATGTCAACGGCGGAATAAACGGAAGCGTTTCAGTGGCCGATTATTCAACGGCTACGCTTGAAGATCAAAGCAGTTATTTGGTGATGCAGGATATGGATGCGGGAGTCAGTGCTGATATTGATTTGAATATCAATAAAAAGGTGGACGAAAAAGTCACCGCCGCAAAAAATGTTGAGCGCTATATTGCTAAATACTCAAAAGTCAGTGTTAAGCAAATTTGTTCTTATATTAACGCCGACATTTCTACCGGAGGGTCCGGCGCAATACCAGCGGCCAAGACTTGGGCGTTCATCAACTATGAAAACGCCATGGACGGGTCAATTGATTCGGATAAGAACCGGCAGATTAACGACGAGTTGTTGCCGATTCTGAAGAAGGTATTTAATGATCAGGTTAAGATGACGGACAGTATGAAGAGCATGTGGCTGACATATTATTTTCCGCGTCTTGTGACTCGCGCCGATGTTGAGATGGTGCAAAAATATTACGAAGGTTTGGGATATAAAACGGATGAATCGCATGACGGCATCTTGTATGTTTCTAGAGTTGGTCTGACCTTGCATATGACCTTTTCCGTCCAAAGTCCAATGGTCGGAAAATTGGAAGTTTTGTTCTGAGGCATGCGAGTAAATACTGAATCAAATCATATGTTGATAAATCGACCATTTTCGATAATAGCTTGTCGTTAAGCAAAGAAGTGCTATACTATAAACAGCTAATTTTTTAATAAGCCACAATATGTATAAGAAACTATTTATGGCCGCAGCGCTTCTGCTTGGTTTAAGCATGTCCGCAAGCACGGCACTGGCTGCAGACTTTAAGTCTGGTCAGATGGTCAACGTTGCAGCGTCTGACAATTTGTCCGGCGATTTGTATGCCGCAGGCAATGATGTCTCTGTGGATACGAATGTTCCAGGCGATGCGTTTTTGGCCGGTGCGATTATTCGCGTGTCAGGCGATGTTGCAAGTAGTTTGCACGCTGCCGGTTCGGTTATCAATGTGAACGGCAAAGTCGGACATGCGTTGCGCGTGGCCGGCAGTCAGGTGATGATCGGCGGCACCATCGAAGGCGATGTAGTTGCAGGCGGCGCGATGGTTTACATCTTGCCGGGCACTGTCATCAAAGGCGATTTGTATCTTGGTGCGGGCAGTGCCGTGATAGATGGCACGGTGATGGGTAACGTCAAATCCGGCGGGGGAGACGTGACATTGCGCGGAGAGGTTGCAAAGAACGTCTTTATTCAGGCAGATAGACTGTCGATCGGCGACCAGGCAAAAGTAACCGGCATGCTGGCTTATGAATCTCCCGAGCAAGCCGAAATTCCTGCCAACGCTTCGATCGGCGCAGTCGAGTTTAAGCAAGTTGAAAAAGTCGGGAAGCAGCCGTCTAACAAACCGATGCCGACAGCTGGCAAGGTGTTTTTGACAGGCTTGATTTGGCTTTTGGCCATGATTGTCGTCAGTCTTATAGTTACATTCGTCGGCTGGTACTTCTTTAAACAGCGCATGAGCGATATTACGACGAACGTCCTCAATAACTTTGCGCCGCAAATGGGTTGGGGTTTTGTCTGGTTGGTTGTGACGCCGATTGCGTGCATCGTGCTGCTTGTGACATTGGTCGGCATCCCGATCAGCGTCTTGATCGCTTTGACCTACGGACTTGCCGTTGGTGTTGCCAAGATAATGGCAGGCGTGATTGTCGGTGCTTGGCTCATGAAACTTATAAACAAAAAACGCGGCTGGATGGTGGATTGGAAAGCGATCGTGCTTGGCGTCGTCGCGATCAGTCTCGTTATGCTGATACCGATTTTGGGTTGGATCGCATGTTTCGTATTCTTCCTAGCCGCCCTCGGAGGAACGGTGAGCGCGATGAGGGGGATTGCGAAATAAAGACACAAAACACGTAACGCATAACACATAACATCGAAAAAAGAGACGCCCGAAAGGGCGTCTCTACTTTTTTATTTATAGTTTTTACACATCAACGTTCGCATTCTTCGCATGCGTTTGGATAAAACGTTTGCGCGGGGCGACTTCGGAGCCCATCAAGATATCAAACGTCTCATCGGCTTCGGCGGCGTCGGTGATGTTGACGCGCTTCATGATGCGCGTCTTGGGGTTCATTGTGGTTTCCCACAGCTGGTCGGCGTTCATTTCGCCCAAACCTTTGTAACGCTGAATGCTGATGCCTTGAACTTTACTCACGCCTTCCTCCTCCTCGCTTTCTTCCGCGCCTTCTTCGGCGACTTCCGTTCCTTCTTCTTCGGCTTCGGCGTCTTTAGTCTTTAGTCTTTTATCTTTAGTCTTTTTTCTTTCCTCTTTAATTTTCAAAAACTCGGCGACGATTTTGTCTCGTTCTTCTTCGGAAAAGGCGTATTTCATCTCTTTGCCCATTGCAATGCGGAAGAGCGGAGGTTGCGCGATATAAATGTGGCCTTCGGTAATCAACGAATTGAAGTAGCGATAAAAAAGCGTCAAAAGCAAAGTTCTGATGTGCGCGCCATCAACGTCGGCATCGGTCATGATGACCAGGCGGTCGTAACGCAGCCTTCCCATATCCATGTTTTCGCCGATGCCAGTGCCCATGGCGATGACCAGATTTTTAATTTGTTCGCTGGCAATCATTTTGTCCAAACGAGCGCGTTCCACGTTCAAAATCTTACCTCGCAAAGGCAGAATTGCTTGATGTTCGCGGTCGCGTCCTTGTTTGGCGGAACCGCCGGCGGAATCTCCCTCAACGATAAAGAGTTCTGAATCTTTTGGATCTTTACTGGAGCAGTCCGCGAGTTTGCCCGGCAATGTCATGCCTTCGAGCGCACCTTTGCGGATTACGGTGTCGCGGGCGGCGCGGGCTGCAGCACGGGCGCGTTGCGCCAAAATACATTTGCCCAAAATCGCTTCGGCGTCTTTGGGGTGTTCTTCCAGATACGAGGCAAACACTTCGTTCATCAAAGATTCAACCGCGGTGCGTACTTCCGTGTTGCCGAGTTTTGCTTTGGTCTGCCCTTCAAATTGCGGTTCCGGAATTTTAACGGAGATGACGGCCGTCAAACCCTCGCGTACGTCTTCGCCCGAAAGATTCTCGTCTTTTTCTTTGATGTAGCTTTTGGAACGAGCGTAGTTGTTCAGTACGCGGGTCAGTGCCGAGCGAAAACCCAGCACATGCGTGCCTCCCTCCGGATTATAGATGTTGTTGGCAAATGCAAAAACGGTTTCCTTGTAATCGTCCGTGTATTGAATACCGATTTCCATGCCGACATTGTCGACGTTGCGTTCGACGTAAAAAATGTTTTCGTGCTTGGCTGATTTGGCATGGTTTAAATGGCGTACATAAGATGAGACGCCGCCTTCGAAGAAAAAAGCATAAACTTGAGGCAGCTTTTTTTCGCGCGCATCAACAACCGTAACTTTAATACCCTTGGTCAAATAACACTGCTGGCGCAAGTGATCCAAAATATATTTGAGATCAAATTCGGTCGTTGAAAAAATCGTAGCATCCGCTTTGAATGTTATAGTCGTACCGTGCTTTTTGCTTTTGCCGACTTCTTTGACTTTAAATTTTGGGATGCCTCGTTCGTATTCCTGCACCCACTCCGCGCCGTCGCGTGCAACGCGCGCTTCCACCCACTCCGAAAGGGCGTTAACAACAGAGACGCCGACGCCGTGCAAACCTCCGGAGATTTTGTAGCCGCTGGCTTCGCCGCCGAATTTGCCGCCGGCATGCAATTTGGTGAGCACGAGTTCGAGTGCGGAGACTTTGTATTGCTTATGCATGTCAACTGGAATGCCGCGACCGTTATCGCCAACAGAAACCGTTCCATTGTCGTTTAAAGTTACGGTGATATCATCCGCATGTCCTGCCATGGCCTCGTCGAAACAGTTATCCACTACCTCCCAAATTAAATGATGCAAACCTTCCGGCCCGGTTGATCCGATGTACATGCCCGGGCGTTTTCGCACCGGTTCCAAACCCTCCAAAACGGAAATTTGTTCCGCGCCGTAGGATGACTTTTTTGGAGTTTTAAGCTCCTTTTCTTCGCTTGTTTTTGGCATAATATCGAGCAAAGTATACCAGAAAAATCAGACTCATTCAATAGAAGATGTCAATCCCCAACAACCTTCTGTCATCCCGACCGTAACGTAGTGGAGTGGAGGGATCCCTTTTAAAACGATAGAACTGTTCAACAAGGGATTCCTCGACTTCGTGCCTTTAGTTTGGGCACTTCGCTCGGAATGACAAAGGTGGTATTTTGTTTTGAGTTTATGAAAACAACCATATATCTTATGCGCCACGGCGGCGTAGATAATCCGCAAAATTTGATGTATGAAAGATTGCCGGGGTTTCCTTTAAGCGAGAAAGGAAAAAAGCAGGTTGTGGAAGTCGCGGAACGATTAAAAACACAAAGCATTCCCTTTTGTCGCATTGTAAGTTCGCCGCTCGAGCGAGCTCGGCAGACGGCGGACATCGTTGCCGATAAAATCGGTTTGAAAGTCGAAACAGATGAACGTCTGACAGAATGGGGAACTGGAAAGTGGAAAGGTATGCCGCTCAATCAGTTTGTCAACGAATCAGGCTACTATACAAAACCGATAAAGATGGACGGACTGGAGCCGCATGAACAAGCCGCGGAGCGCGTTTTGTCCGTCATCAAAGAACTGCTGCATGAGTGTGCGGGAAAAACATCGCTCGTCGTCTCGCATCGCGAAAGTTTGGTTTCGGCGATTCTCAAGCTGCAAAAAGTTGACTACTCGCAAATCCACGAACTTAAATTGCCACTGGCCGGCATTTGGAAATTGGAGTTTGAGGGCGACGAGTTCGTGAAAGCGGAACCTTTAGAGGACTGAAAACTGGCAACTAGAAACTGGAAAGAGTTGGTGGATTGATCAGATAGAACTTAGTCCGTGAGGCGCGCCCCATAACGGAGTAAGTTTTATTACTCTACTTATTTGCTCTTTCTAGTTTCTAGTTTCCAGTTTTCCGTTGTATAATGTCTTCATATGGAAACTTATTCCGGTTTTACGAGCGGAGATTTGCAGGCTGCGAATTGGTGGGTTAGGAATAAACTTAAAATTAAGTTTTGGTCGCGCACGATATTGATTGTTTTGAATGTGCTGGTGTGGGGATATGTTTTTTGGGGCTTGCTCGATGCTTATGCGATTTCGTATCCGCGCGAATCGCGCATTACGGCGGAGATTGCGAATGATCAAAAGATTTTGGATACGATACAGCAAGACAGACCGCGCAACATCGGCACTTCGCAAGTTTCAGTCTTTACTTCAACCGAAGATCGGTTGGACATGATGGTTGATTTGCAAAATCCCAACGACGAGTGGTGGGTCGAGTTTAATTATCGCTTTAACGTTTCGGGTGAGGAAACTCCAACGCGCCAGGGTTTCATCTTGCCTTCGTCGAATAACACGTTAACCGAGCTTGGCTGGAAACCAAAAGCCAAAGGCGGTACATCCGCGCGTCTCATCATCGAAAATATTCAGTGGCACCGCGTTAATCCGGATGCTGTCGACAATAATTATAACGACTTTATCCGTAAGCATTTTGGCGCGGTTACCGTTGAGCATGTGCGCTACGATTTTGCGGCGCCGACGCAAGGTCAAAGCATCGCGCGCACTTCGTTTGATGTCGTGAACAGCGGTGCGTATGGTTATTGGTCCATTGATTACGTCGTTAAGATCAAGCGTGGCACAACAGTCATCGCAGTCAACCGGATTAATATCAGGGATCTTAAACCGGGCGAGACCAGGCCGATAGAAATCTATTGGCCGTCAACCGCGGCCGGCATTAGCAATACCGAGGTCGTACCCGTTATCAACCTGCTGGACCCGAATGTCTACTTGCCGTCGGAGAGGTTGTAAGCCTTTTGTCATTGCGAGGGAAGTCGGAGCGACGAAGCAATCTTAGGGTTGATCAGCTAGCGAGGCGTTAGTCGGACAGGAGATTGCCCCGTAGAGGGGACGTGGTCCCCACGGGGACTTTACGTCCGCGCGCCGTCGGACTCTGCTCGCAATGACAGAATGTTGGGTTGACTTTTGAGTTACCAAGCTCGAAGATTGTCCTCATGCGCCGCTTGTGGTTTGACATGATGTGGAGAACGGATTGGATCCTTTTGGGATCTTTGTTGTCATTGACCGCAATGGGCCTGCTCATGGTTTACAGTATCGGCGCTTCGAATGACGTTGGTTCGCTTTTGCAATTTAAAAAACAAGTTATTGCTGTTTTAATCGGCTTTGTGGCCATGGTTGCTTTGGCTTTGATTGATTATCGACAAGTAAAAAGTTTAGGCACTGTCATCTATGTCGCGGGAATGGCGCTGCTTATTTCGGTTTTGGTTTTTGGTTCAACCGTACGCGGAACGCAGGGTTGGTTTAAGTTGGGTTCGTTGTCCATCCAGCCGGTAGAATTGGCAAAAGTCGCTTTTGCGGTTTTTTTGGCATCTTATTTTGCCAAGCATATTTACAAACGCCTTAACTGGATTACTTTTTTTGGCAGCGCAGTTGCCATGCTCGGTTATGTGGTTCCGATTTTGATCCAGCCGGATTTTGGTTCGGCTATGGTTATAGTCGTCATGTGGCTGGTCGGCGTCGCTTTTGCCGGCCTGCGCTGGAAGGCCTGGGTTTTGCTATTTTTGGTCGGCGCCTTAAGTTCTTTATTGCTTTGGCAATACGCATTCGAGCCTTATCAAAAAGATAGATTGTTGGCTTTTATCAACCCACAAATGGATCCGTTGGGCGCAGGATATAATGTACGTCAGGCGCAGACAGCTATCGGTTCCGGAGGATTTTTCGGCAAGGGCGTTGGGCAGGGGAGCCAATCGCGTTTGCGATTTCTACCCGAGGCTTCAACGGATTTTATGTTTGCGGTGATGGGCGAAGAGCTCGGCTTTGTGGGTATCACTTTGATTCTCGCTTTATTTGGCGTCCTGCTTACTCGTTTGCTTTTAATCGCCCGCCGTTCGGAAGATCCGTTCGTAGGCATCTACTGCGGCATGATAACCGGCATGTTCGGCCTCCATATATTAATCAACGCCGGCATGAATCTTGGAATCATGCCCGTCACCGGGATCCCTCTGCCTTTCGCCTCCGCAGCCGCTTCATCCCTCGTTGCGGGCTTTGTTGCGCTGGGTTTGGTCCAAAGCTCTGCGGTGTACGGCAAGTCCGTCGCACAAGGCCGTTGACCGCGCAGGGCTCTCGTTATATTGTTTGTACATGCCATCTGAAAATACATACCCGTTACTCACGCATTGCCCGATCTGCCATGCTTTGTACGCTAAAGAAAACGTAAAATTGGTGGAAGAAAAAGAAAGTGCCAAGCTTTATCATTCCATGTGCCAAGAGTGCGGACATGGTCTTTTAGCTTATGTTTTGGAGGCGCCGGGCGGAGTCAGTTCGCTGGGTTTGGTAACAGACGCCTCGGGCGTTGATATTATCCGGCTGGGCGAGGAAGAGCCTTTAACTTCGGAGGAATGCGTGGCCGCTCACCAGCTGTTAAACGAGGGCAGCCGCGAGCTGTGCAGGCTATTGCTTGACACGTCGAGCAAATTAGCTTAATCTACAGCCACTAAAAGATATCCTATGATTACAAATTTACAGGCTAAGTTGCGCCAAAAAAAGGAATCCGGAACGCGCGAAAATCCGGATGTTACGCTTAAAGCCGTTGTTTACGGACATGGTTTGCCGAGCCGCACGATTCAAGTATCCACTCCTGATTTTAAGAAGCTATATCGCGCCGTAAAGCATTCAACCTTGTTCGATTTGGTTGTCGAAGGCGAACAGCCTGTTAAGGCTTTGATCGGCGAAGTCCAGGTCAACCCTGTAAATATGCATCCTGTGCACGTTGATTTTCGCCAATTGCGTATGGATGAAAACGTGACGGTTTCCGTGCCTTTGGTGTTTGTCGGAGAATCCGCAGCTATCAAAGCTTTGGGCGGAACGCTCATCAAATCGCTCGATGAGTTGGAGGTTGAATGTTTGCCGGGTGATTTGCCAAAAGAGATTGTCGTGGATTTGAGTTCGCTCAACACTTTTGAAGACATGATCACAATCGGTTCACTGTCTTTGCCAAAAGGAGTTGTTACCACGCATGATTTAAATGACGCTGTCGCGACCGTGGAGGCTCCGATGACCGAGGAAGAACTTAAGAAGATGGATGAAGCTCAGGCCGGAGATGTTACCGCCATCAAGACCGAGGCTGAAGAAAAGAAAGAAAAAGAAGCTGCCGATGCAGCTGCAGCGGAAGCCGCTAAAGCATAAATATTTCATGGAGGACATCAATCGAATAATCGAAAGGTTTGATTCCGGAAAATTTCTAAAACAGTATTGGCCCTACCTGTCAGGTGGGGTCGTTTTAGTTTTATTGGTGAGTTTCGGACTGTTTAAGTTTGCAATTTCCAATCCAAGCAAGGCGCAGGCCGAGGGTCAGTCGGCTGATACGACTAATACGTCCACTTCGACTGATGGTTATGTGCCGCGCAAGTTGGATGGCGTTTTGGTTAAACCCGAAGATGCTGATCTGCAACCTTTTGCCGTGATGGTTGAAATGCACCCTGATGCGCGTCCGCTATCCGGCATCTCAAAAGCAAGTTTGGTTTACGAAGCTCCGGTTGAAGGCGGTATTACTCGCCTGATGGCCGTCTTTGATGCGACCACGACGGTTGAGAGCGTTGGTCCTGTAAGAAGTGCTCGTCCGTATTTTGTGGAATGGGCAGATGGACTTGATGCCGTGTACGCTCATGTCGGCGGCAGTCCGGAAGCGTTAAACAGAATCAGCGGACTTTTAAAATTTAGAAATTTGGATGAGATGGGAATGGGTAAATATTTTTGGCGTTCCGCTCAACGTTCTGCACCGCATAACACATATACAAATCAGGAATTGTTGCTGTCCGCAATTGATGCGAAAGAATGGAAGTCGGGGAGTTTTGATGCCTGGAGTTTTGATGATGCAACCAGTACTCGCGGCGGTGTTGCCAGCGTCTCCGTTCCTTATGGAGGATCTTATAACGTGCGCTGGCAGTACGACTCTGATTTGGATATTTACAATCGCTACGAATCCGGCAAGCTTTTTAAGGATGCCGATAGCAGCGTTGTTCAGACGAAAAATATTCTGGTCATATTGACGGAGCAGAAAGTTTTGGATGATTACGGACGCTTGTATGTCAGAACGACGGGTTCGGGCAAAGCTATTTTGTATCGCAATGGTTTTGAACAGGATGTAAGATGGAGCAGAAGCCCGGGTGGGAATTTGCAGGTGGAGACGTCTGATGGCAAGACTGTTACAATGCAACGCGGTACGACATGGATAGAAGTGGTTACCGATGCCAGTAAGATGCCGACGTCATCGCAGTAAGTGAAAAAATTAAGAATTAATAATTATGAATTAAGAATGTAGGTAGTTTTTTCCAAAATTCATAATTCTTAATTCATAATTATTAATTGATATTGTAATATGCTTAAACAAGCTGTCAAAACTGCAAAAGTCAGGACGCCCGTCAAAGAACGGGCTTTTATTGTAAAAGGCGGCAACCCGCTGCGAGGCGAAGTTATTTTGAACGGCGCAAAAAATGCTGCCACCAAACAGCTTGTTGCAGCGTTGCTTGCGGACGAGCCTGTCGTTTTGCACAATGTTCCCAAGATTGGAGACGTCACCGCAACGATTGAGATGCTTAAAGGCTTGGGCGTCACGATTAAAGTCGACGGTCACACCGTGACGATCGATCCGCGAACATTAAACACGAGTCAAGTCTCCGCAGCTTTAAGCCGCAAAAATCGCATTCCGATTTTGCTCATGGGCCCGCTCATTCATCGATTTGGAGAAGCCAGCATTCCGGCTTTGGGCGGCTGCCAAATCGGTCCGCGCCCGATCGATATCCATCTGGAAGGGCTGAAGCAGATGGGAGCGGAAATCAGCGAGGGCGAAGGTTATTACAAAGCCAAAAGTAAAAAACTAAAAGCGGCTTTGATAGAATTGCGTTTTCCGTCCGTCGGTGCAACGGAAAACTTGATGTTGGCCGCGGTAAAAGCAAAAGGCACGACGGTCATCGCCAACGCTGCGGTCGAGCCGGAAATTTTGGACACGGCAAAACTTTTGCAATCAATGGGTGCAATCATCAACCTGGAAACAAATCGCACTTGGGTTATCGAGGGTGTTGATCGTTTGGGCGGCGCGGAACATTCGGTTATTCCGGACAGAATTGAGGCGGCATCTTTCGGAGTCGCGGCAGCTTTAACCAAAGGCGAGATTTTTGTGCGCCATGCCAAGCAAGACGACTTGCTGACTTTCTTGAATGCGATTCGCCGCGTCGGCGTGCCGTTTAAAGTGGAAGAAGACGGGATCTTATTCGGCCATGCCGATTCTTATCGTCCGGTTGTTCTGGAGACTGATACTCATCCGGGTTTTATGACGGATTGGCAGCAGCCGTTTGTGATGTTGCTGACGCAGGCCAAAGGCGTCTCCATTGTTCACGAAACTATTTTTGAAGATCGTTTCGGCTACACCGAGTCGCTCGTCAAGATGGGCGCCAACATTCAGCTTCACTCCGATTGTCTCGGCAGCAAAGAATGCCGCTTTAAACACAAAAACTATTTGCATTCCTGCATTATCTCCGGTCCCACGCCGCTTAAGTCCGCGGACATTTGCATTCCTGATTTGCGTGCAGGTTTTTCATATCTTCTTGCAACGCTGATGGCCAAAGGCGAATCGCGCGTCACCGGCGTCGAACTCATCGAACGCGGTTACGAGGATATCATCGGCAAACTGAATAAACTCGGCGCGGAGATTGAACGTAATTGACTTTAAGTCGTGTCTACGGTTAAATTAAGATATGCCAAATGATTTGTTTAAGAAGATTTTTCGTGCGGCTTTTCCGCATAAAAATCCGATTTTGGTCAAAAAGGAATACCATCTTCCCGAGACTTTGAGCTGGACAATTAGGCTTACTCCGGAAGGTTGGTTCGTGGCAACTTCAGATGAGCTCCCAGGTTTGGTCACGCAAGCCAGGTCACAACAAGAGTTGATAGAAATGACCAACGATGCGGTTTTGACGTATTTTGACGTTCCAAAAAAAGAAGCTACTATTGTGTATAATCAAATGAATTTAGGTAATCACGTTGTTCTGTATGGGCAAATATCAGATAGATGGGATGAAGATTTACCTAAAGAAGATAAAGAGTATAAAGCATGGCTGTTGAGTGCACCTCCATTATTGGCGTAGTTATGGGGGAGATGAATTTCAACAAACGGCAATGTATCCGAGTGCTCAAAAAGCTCGGATTTTTTCTGTGTAACAAACGTTTTGGCAGACATGATAAATTTTGCCCGCCTCCTGATATAGCGCAGCGATTGTTGAGTAATCAGCCTAAGTTCATCATGATTCCGCGACATAACGACTTGCATTGTCAGGGTGAGATAATTTCCGAATTGCGAGTTATGGGAGGGGATGAGTTGGTTGAAAGGTTCAAAGAATTATTGTAATTTTATGATTCATGAGCTCGATAAATTTATCTTTAGTATCACCTCAAAACAAGATGGCCAAATGAAACTATACGGCGACGGGCGCGACGAAGCTGCTTTGATCAACCGTAAAAAGTTTTTTGAAAAAATAGGACTGGACGCCGAAAAGTCGATTGCGGCAAACTTGGTACATGGCACAAACGTCGTAAAAGTCGGATTGGAAGATGCGGGGCTCTTGATTTCAGACGCCGACGCTTTGATTACAAATTCTCCGGATGTTATTTTGACTGTTACTGTCGCCGACTGCGTGCCGATATTTTTCTTTGATCCAATCAACAAAGCTGTTGGCATCGCTCACGCCGGCTGGCGCGGAGTTGTCGGCAATATTGCAACAAACGTCATTAAAGCGATGAGCGAGAATTTTGGCACTAAGCCGGTTGACTTGGCTGTAAGCGTCGGACCGCATATACAAAAATGCCATTTTGAAGTTCAAAATGACGTCGCTTCTGAATTCGTGCAGTATCCGGAGTCTGTCGTCAAAAAAGATGGGAAAATGTTTGTTGGCCTGCAATCTGCGATAAAACATCAGTTGACGTCAATTGGCGTCAAATCAGAAAACGTCCATGAGAGTGATGATTGTACTTACTGTTTGCCTGATAAATATTTTTCGTATCGCCGCGACAAGCCGGAATTATTGTTGGCCATGATGGCGTATATAGGCATTAAGTAATCGTCAAAAACCTCTCTCTTCCGCACAGGTCTTGTTTGATTGCGACTTTACGTTTTGGAAAAAGCTTGCGTGCTAATGCCGCGAGTTTTTTTGTTTGACGAGGATCGATTTCCAAGAAGATCGAATATCGAATGTCCGCTGTGCCTTGCACCATACGGCGCATGGCTCCGCTGAATGTCCGCTGAGCTGAATATCGAATTTGCTCAAGTAGTTTCACGACCAGCGACGAACCGTCGTTGCCGGCGAAGAGTGCTTTGTGAGGTTCAAAGTTTACAACATCCGGCATCATCGTCTTTTTGTCTGTCGATGGCAGGTAGGGGAGGTTGGCGACGAACAGCACGTCGCACGTCCTACGTCCCAGTCGTCCTACGTCATTGCGAGCGTAGTCCGACGGAGCGCGGCAATCTGCGGTAGATTGCTTCGTCATCAAATTCCTCGCAATGACAGGAAATAGTTTTTTGCCAAGCAGACTTTCTCGCACAAAAGTGACATCAGCGCCAAGTCGCTTGGCATTCTTGCGTGCGACTTTTAGCGCGTCGCCGGAAACGTCGGAGGCGATTATAGTCGCAGACGGACATTCGAGAGCGAGAGTTACGGCAAGACAACCGGAGCCGGTGCCCACATCAACAATAACGTCGTACGTCCCAATCGTCGTACGTCCCACGTCTTTTGTCTTTTGTCTTTTGTGATTAGTCACGAGTTCGACGAGCATTTCCGTTTCGGGTCGCGGGATAAGAGTGTGTTTGTTGACGGAAAAGTCGCGTCCGTAGAAAGGCTGACTGCCGGTCAAATATGCGATTGGTTCATGTTTGGCACGGCGTTTTGCCAAACTCAAAAACTTTTTTGCCGTCCGGTCGTCGACAGCGTCTCTGCCGTGGGCTTTGATATGGGTGCGATCTTTGTCGAGCGCATAAGCCAATAATAACTCGGCCTCGCGGCGATCGAATGTCGAATATCCGCTTCGCTGAATGTCCGTTGCGCTGAATATCGAATGCCGGAGTAAGTCGTTGATGGTTGTCATGCGACTAGAATAAACTGGAAACTGGAAACTGGAAAGAGTTTGACCGTTGGATAGCCTAACTCCTCCTGCCTCCTCTTACTCAAGAGGAGGTTCTGAATCACTCACAACACGAGGATGATGAGGTACTCTCCCTTGGGTAAGGGAGAGCTAGAGTGAGTTAGGCTTAAGGACTTTATAGACTCTGGTGTGTTATAATAGCCTCATGACCGCGGGTGATTTTTGGAAACGTTCGGTGGGTTTTGGCGTAAGCCAATCAGATGCGGACTGGATTGTTATCCAGGATCCGGCGGTTTTTGAATCGCACGAAAATTTGCCATGGGAGTTGCGTTATATTTTATCGTTGCGTCCGTCGCGCCATGCGACTGTTAGTAATTTATTGAAACAAGGTTTTGGTTTGGGATTCGTGACGCATAAAGCAGTGCCGGACGAAGTCGTGCGTTCGGTGCGCCGTATTTCCGATTTGACGCAAGAGGGCATGGCACATCTTTGGTTGGAAAAATTGGTAAAATATGGACAAGATCCCGTGTGGACATCCGCCGAGGCAAAAGATGCGGAGGCACAGGGGATTGATTTGAAGACAGAGCTTTTAAGCGTTAAAAATTTTGGCAATAATCACTGCCGTTTGGCTTTGATGCAATTTGCTGATAATAATTCCGCAGAAGCTAATGCGTCTTGCTTGCAAGAGATGAATGATGATCTCGTCGCAGTTTCCGCGCCTTGGCTGTTCACGATACTGCGTGAAAAGCTTGCGGCGTTTAAATTCCCGATCGCTGCGATTTGTTTGTCGTCTCTTTTTATTACTTTGCCGCTGACGTTATGGCTGCAAAATATTTTGCCGTCAGCGATACCAATAATAGCCGCGCTCGTCGTGACGGTCGTTTTGGCGCTGCGAACGGTTGTTTCGCCGTTGCGCGTGCAAGCGTCTTTGCGCAGAGGCAATGAGCTGCTTTGGCTTTTTGGGGTTTTGTGCGCGGTTGTTTTGCCGGTATTTTTTGTGGCAAATGCGGTCGACTCCGCCGATTATTTTTTTGCAGGATCGCTGTTTGCGCTTTCGCTCGCGGCGATGCCGGTTTATCTTTTAGCAAAAGAGTTTGTAAAAGCCGTAAAGGCTTGGCGCAGATTGACATCGTCCGGCAAAATTGCATATTCCGGCGATCCTCTTGCCGTGGCTTGCGGACGCGAGAAAGACCTGCTGGCTCGTTTAGCGGGTGTTATTGCGGCCATGCTCATGGTTGTTTGGTTTTTTGTCATGCTTGGCGCAACGTCTTTGACCGGGTTTTGGCCTGCGATTTTAGCTTGTTTCCCTTATGTTTTAGCCGAATTTTTCGGTTGGCTTGAAACTCAATCGGCCAAAGCGGCGTATGCAAAATCATTAAAACGACTGTGGCGAAAAGCCATCATTTTAACCTCCGAAGCCTGGTAAATCCGGTCATGGACAGTTAATGCGCCATGGGCTAACATAACCCAACCTATGCCCTTCGACTTTGCTCAAGGCATAGTGAGAACAATCGAATCTATGTCACTGTTTAAAAAGCAAGAAAACATCGAAGGCGCACCTCCGGCATCGTCCTCAAAAATGGCCTTAAAGTTTTTTTTGGAGCTTGTTCAAGTTGTGGCGATATCCCTCGCTATAATCATTCCGGTCAGATATTTTTTGGTGCAGCCGTTTTATGTTAAAGGAGCATCAATGGAGCCGAATTTTTTTGACCACGAATATTTGATAATAGATGAGCTTTCTTATAGATTCAATCAACCTTCGCGCGGAGACATTGTGGTGTTCCATTATCCCAATGATCCAAAAAGTTATTTTATCAAGCGCGTGGTCGGTTTGCCCGGCGAGACTGTCGAAATCGCGGACGGTCAAGTTAAAATCTACAACGACAAATACCCCAATGGAATTGTTTTGGATGAGCACGCGTATCTCGATGATGTCTATACTTCGCAAACGGTCAGAGTAACTTTGAAAGCGGATCAGTATTATGTGTTGGGCGATAATCGTTCGTCCAGTCTTGATTCAAGATACTTTGGCCCGATTTTTGACAAAGTCGTCGTTGGTCGAGTGTGGCTGCGCGGATGGCCGCTCGATAGCTGGAAGATCTTTAACGCACCAACTTATAATTTATAGCGTCAGACCAGAATTATGAATTAAGAATTATGAATTATTAATTCAGGTACAAACATTCTTAATTCTTAATTATTAATTCTTAATTATTTTATTATGCCTCAACCAAAAAAAGTCGCTCCAGTGAGTAAGAAGCCCGAAGGTGTTTCTAAAAAAGCACCGCAGCCGTTCGCTCTTGTTCGCGGTATGCGCGACATTCTGCCTTCAGATCAATATTATTGGCGCAAGTGCTTTGAGGTTGCACAAGGCTTGTGCGACGCATACGGCGTAGACCGAGTCGAAACTCCTGTTTTGGAAGAAAGCGGATTGTTTGTGCGCGGCGTCGGTAAGCAGACTGATATCGTGGAAAAGGAGATGTTTAGTTTTGAAACCACCGGCAATGAACATGTTACTTTAAGACCGGAGGGCACGGCCGGCATTTCGCGTGCCTACATTCATCACGGAATGTTAAATCTTCCGCAGCCGGTTAAACTTTGGTATTGGAGCCAATTTTTTCGTCACGAAAAACCGCAATCCGGCAGGTATCGCCAGTTTTGGCAATATGGTGTGGAAATAATCGGCGAAAGTGATGCCGTTGTAGATGCACAGTTGGCTTTGATGGCTTGGCGCTTTTTAAAAGATCTTGGAATTGATGCCGTTGTCAGAATAAACTCAATTGGAACTGCGGAATCAAGGGCTAACTATAAAAGCGCATTGGCTGCTTATTTCAGGCCAAAGCGCAGCCGTCTTTCGGAAGATGATAAAAAGAGATTGCTGAAAAATCCATTGCGCCTTTTGGATTCCAAAGAGCCCGGTATGGCGGAATTAAAGGCCGAAGCTCCGCAGATTGTCGATTGGCTGGATGAAACTTCCAAAAATCATTTTATGCGCGTTTTGGAATATCTCGACGAAGTCGGAGTTCCTTATCAGCTTGATCCGTTTTTGGTGCGCGGCTTGGATTATTACACGCAAACTGTTTTTGAACTTTACGATACAAACGAAACCGAAGAAACGGCGCAATCGGCCTTGGGCGGCGGTGGGCGTTATGACGGTCTGATGGAAATTTTGGGCGGCAGGCCGACTCCGGCAGCCGGCTTTGCTTTGGGCATTGATCGCGTCGTTAGCCGCTTAAAATCAATGCCGCACGAACAGCAGGAAAAGAAAGTCGATGTGTTTGTGGCTCAATTGGGCGAGGCCGGACGCAAGCGTGCTTTGGCTTTGTTCGAGGAGTTTCGCTTGGCCGGCATTAAGGCTGCGGAGGCTTTTGCCAAAAATTCAATCAAAACTCAGATGGAAACCGCAAATCGTTGCGGTGCGCGCTGGGCGATTATCGTCGGTCAAAAAGAGGTTTTGGATGGTACGGCCATAATTCGCGATATGGATGCCGGCACGCAAGAAATCGTCGACGGCCGCAAAGTCGTCCACGAAATACAAAAGAAGATGGCGATCACCGAGTAGAGACCATGAGTCCGTAAAGTCCACCCACCGTCGCATTAAATATAGGCTATGGTGGGCCCTCTGTAGCCTTTGGCGTAGGAGGGTAAAGTCCGTAAAGTCCTAGAATAGGTACAATATTAAGGACTTTAAGGACTTTTAAGTTTATGGACTTTATGGACTCTTTTGCATTGACGCTTGATTGCGGATGTTGTATCTTATTGTGGACATCTTTTATGGATGTGAGGAGTTCTAAATACATATAGAAAGGAGTGTTTTACATGGTTGAAGTCAAGAAAAAGAAGGGCGAAACATTCGATGCATTATTGCGTCGTTTTCAACGTCGCATGCAACAAGGCGGCGTAGCTTTGGAAGCACGTAAACATCGTTTTCACGATGCCGGCGCCAGCCGCAACAAAGTGCGCGAAGGCGCTTTGCGACGCGAAGTCAAACGCCAACAATACGAATACGAATTCAAAACAGGCAAACTCAAGGAAGAACCGCGTCGTCCGTCTCGCTAATAACAAATAAATGGATCTCGTTGAACGCATTTCCGCCGACTTAAAAGAGGCGATGAAAAATAAAAATGAGTTGGAGCTATCAGTGCTCCGGCTTATGCGTACCGGCTTAAAAAATAAAGAAATCGAGCTGATACATGCGTTAAGCGAGGAGGAGGCGCAATCCGTCATACGCACGATGATCAAACAGGGTAAAGATGCTCTGACTGATTTTACGAGTGCGGGACGTCAAGATTTGATAGAAAGGCAGACCGGGGAGATAGTGATTTTAGAGCGCTATCTCCCTCCTGCCATGTCCGAGGCCGAACTGGAAGAAATTTGTAAAAAAGTGATCGCCGAATCCGGCGCCGTTTCGATGTCAGAGGTCGGCAAAGTGATGGGTCAGATAATGAAAGTCGTGGGTGGCCGTGCGGACGGCAATACCGTCCGAACGATCGTCCAGAGACTTTTATCAGGCAATGCATAAAGTCGGTTAGGAGGGCGATCTTTTTATTCGTTGGCTATCTCTTCCATGCTGGAGAAACGCCGTTTACATTCAGTTTTTTATAGCCTTTTGAATAAGGGATTTTTGGCGTCCGTACTCACCATCGCATTGGCGGTTATCTGTTTGTTGCCGATGCATGGAGTAAATGCGCAGCTTAATCAAAGTCAAAGCACGCTGAACACGACATTAAACTCCGCGGGCTTGAGTCAAACGACCAACGATTTGCCGACGATCATTGGCAGAATAATCAACGTCATCCTTGGAACGGTCGGCGTTATTTTTTTGGCGCTTTTGCTTTTTTCCGGCTATCAATACATGACGGCCGGCGGCGATGCTGAAAAAATAAAGTCTGCTTTGGCCAGAATCAGAAACGCGGTCATCGGATTGATGATCATCGCTTTTTCTTTTGCTATTGTTAATTTTATTTTGAGCTGGATAAACGGCGATTCAAATCTTTTTGGCAATAACACGACCAGCGGAAATAATGGAGGCAATTTGTCGCAATGGGGAAATTCGGGAAGTTTGGGCACGGGTCAGATAATTGATTATCATTATCCGGAGCCGGGCCAAACGGATGTGCCGCGCAATACGGCGATCGTCATTACTTTTGTACCGGCAATAGATCCGGCGTCTTTTGTTGATGGGTGGACTGATGGCAAGCCCATGTCAGGCAGCTTGAACGAACTTAACGTCGGCATACATCCGGAGTCAAACAAGGATCAAAACTTGGGTAAAGATCAGGCGACGGTTTCTGTCAGTGAAGACAGGCATACCGTGATGATTAAGCCTGTTGACCCGTTGGGCAACACGCAAAAACCGACGTGGTATGAGGTCGATCTGCGCGACGGTGTAAAAAACGCGTCCGGTACGCAGATATTTGTCGGCAATTTTAAGAATGGTTATACCTGGCGTTTTCAAGTCTCTACGCAAATCGACAATACACCGCCGCGGGTTCAATCCATCGTCCCCAGATCCGGCGGAGTGTATGCGCGTAACATTGTGGTGCAAATAAATTTTAACGAGCCCGTGTTTCCGTCCAGCGTGGCTGGAATATTCAGGGACGGAGGTTTTCAAAATATTCAGATTCTGCAAAGCGATTCCGGTACCAATGAACAGCCGATTAACGGTGAATTTAGATTGTCCAACGGTTATCGCACGGTTGAGTTTATGGCGGATGACGATTGCGGAGTAAATTCGTGTTTGGTAAAAATGCTGTGCTTGCCTGCGGAAAAAACCATTCGCGGAATAATTAAAGCCGCATCGCTTTTGGATAACGAATCAGCTTTGGCGGCAGGTTCAAAAACCGGAGTATTCAACGGTGCGGTCGATATGGCATTCAACTCTTTGGATGGCGATGCGGACGGTAAGGCCACGGGCCCGGCCGGTGATCCGGCCGGAGGCATGGACGATTGGCCTGCGGCAACCACAAAAAATCCGCTGGCTTTTAAAACATCCTCGCAGATAAACCGCGATCCGCCGTTTATCGGCAAAGTTGATCCAATGGTCGAGTCCGATGAAATAGAACTCGACAAAAACGTTGATGTTTATTGGTATTCACATGCGAGCGACGTTGACGGAGTTTTGCTGGCTTCAACGGTCGGCGCGCGCAGCTTTAGAATGTTTGCTACAGGTCCGGAAGAGAAAGATGTAAACACTTGGTGGTTTTATTCCAAGATGAAAAACATGGATGACAATGGAAACGAAGCAACGGAAGATTCGGATCATGTGCAGTCTATGGTGACGATTTATCATCGTCCATTTATTCCGTCGGGTATTCCTGTTCCGGGACAAAAACCAGAAGAAGTAAATAACTATTACGATCCGTACGTGCGTCATTATGTGATGAATGTGTATCAGAACTGTTTTAACCCGGCGGCCTACATGGAAAATGGAACTCCGCACACGGCCACGACCAAGTCCAATTATTGCAACAATGTGGAAAGTCTTGGTACGGATTTGGGAGGCGGAAACTTTTATTGTGATTTTATAAAACAACCATGAAGCTGCGTTATATTTTTGCGGCCCTGGCCGTTTCGACTCTCGTGTTTGCGGGAGGGGTTTTTGCACAGCCGGCGAACGCACAACTTAATACGGGTCTTGATCAAGTCGGACAGACGATCAAGCTTTCAAATACAGATCCGCGAACAATAGCAGTCAACATTATCAACGCGCTGTTAGGATTATTGGGTATCATCATGCTTGGTCTTATTCTTTACGCTGGTTTTCTTTGGATGACTTCGGGCGGCGATGCGACCAAGGTTGAGAATGCGCAAAAAATAATCCGCAATGCGGTTATCGGTTTGGTGATTATCCTTTCCGCATGGGCGATTGCTTATTACGTAATCAATGCCTTGTTAAACGCGACCGGTAACGGCGGAACCGGCGGCGGAGGCGGAGGGAGCGGCGGAACCGGCGGCGGAGGTATCGGGACAACGGCGAATCGCGCATTTAGAGTCGTATCAGCCACGCCGCAAGGAGATGATACTGCCCCGTACAACAAAAATTCAAAGATAAACATAACTTTCAGCCAAGAGATCAGCCCGGACGTTTCCAAAAATTGGCAAAGCTATATCAAGGTTTCGACTGATGCGGGCGCTGATGTTCCAGGTACGTGGGAACTTGTGGGCACGAATGGCCAGTGGGTTCGTTTTACGCCCGGCGATGCCTGCCCGGAAGATCAGAATCAAAAATGTTTTGCAAAAAATACTTTGTTTAAAGTTACCATCGACAGATCGAAGTTAAAATCATCCACGCAGGAGTTGATAAGCTGCGGTGGTTTGTATCCATCTTGCGACTTTAAGTTTTTTATCGGCGATAAAATGGATACGCAGGCGCCAAGAGTGACGATCACCAATGTTTACGATTATCAAGCTTCCTGCCAAAACGTACCTTATATAAACATACCAGCCATAGCGGTTGATGATTATGGCATCTCCATTATGCAGTGGCTTGAGGATGGCGTCGCGTGGGATTCGGACGGACCAAGCGTACAGCCTTCTCCAAAAACTATTTCATCTTCGAAAGATTGGTCAACCGTCGGCAAGGTACTAAAACAACCATACGAGATTACAGTCAATGCGACTGACATGGACAGCAATATCGGTTCACGTAGTGTGCATTTGACCGTCCTCGACAATCATTGCTGCAATCAAAAACAAGATGGAGATGAAACGGGAATCGACTGCGGAGGCAATGATTGTTTAAGCTGCGCCGGTGGAGCATGTTCCGGTAACGGGCAATGCGCCGGAGGTTCTTGTCAAAATGGCGTTTGCGTTGAACAACCGATAATAACCAATATCGATCCAACGGATGGTAAAGCAGGGACGTTTGTTTCTATTTGGGGCGCGCACTTTGGCGATTCGGGCACCGTAACTTTTTTGGGTCCGCCGGCAGTGCAGGCTGTTGCGCCGCAGGCTTGTACCGCAAGCGGGGCAAAAACTTGGAGCGATGGCCATATCTTGGTCGAAGTGCCGCAAGGCGCGGCGCCAGGTCCGATCGAGGTCTTCAACGCCACGAGCAAATTGTTGGATAGGACGGATGCGGATCCGGGACCGGTACTTCCAAACTTTGAGGTCAACGACATCGAAAAGCCGGGAGTTTGTTCAATTGATCCGCAAACAGGCATGTCTGGCATTCAGGTAAAATTGAGCGGCGCGGGTTTTGGCGGGGTCCAGGGAGACAGGACTGTCGGTTTTGGACCGCAGACTTTGATAACGCAAACAAATTGGGGAGCGGGTGCTATAACATTTAGCGTGCCGAATCTTTATGCCGGGCGTTACGGCGTAGGTATAAAAGATAAAGTCGGAAATCCGCTTTCTAACAGCATACCTTTTGATTTGCAGACATTGCCGCCGGAAATCGCGCCAAGCATTTCTGCGATCACGCCGGACAACGGTCCGACCGGACAGTATCTAACGATCGTCGGCCAGCATTTTGGTTCACAACAAGGTTTGGTTAAATTCGTGGATAAAGCCACCAATGTAGAAATAGCCGGGGACACGAATTTTCCCGCTGCTTGCGGATCAGGCATGTGGACCGACTCGCAAATAGTTATCAAGGTTCCGACAATGGTCGTAAACGGTCAAGTTATCAATCCTGTAAATCCCGGTAGCAATCCGAATTTTCAAGTTTATATAATACGCAACAGCGATGTTAATAAAGAATCCAATAAGGTTGACTTTTTGTTTTCAAACGCAGCCTTGGGTCCCGGCATCTGTAAAATCAATCCGACTTCCGGTCCAACTAAAACAGTTGTCAGTATCTTTGGCGAAAGATTCGGCGCAAATAGACAGCCAAATGATAAAGTTATTTTTTCAAGCAATAAAGAAGCGACGACTTACAACAACTGGAACGATGAGCAGATAGATGTGGCTGTGCCGGATGGAGCAGTGACTGGCAAAATGTTTGTGCAGCCCGCAAATCCGCCCGATTCAAACGCTGTGCAATTCTTGATAGGCGATTGTCGTGATGATGCCAATGTTTGCAAAGCCGGACAGTTATGTTGTCCGGGCGGAACTTGTGCTGACGACAAATGTCCGGAAACTTCTTTTCAGGCCATGTATGCCTGGGAGATGACGACAGGCATTATTCCGCGCACGCCAAGCGTGATTCAAAATTGCAGATTAAATCCGCAGCCCGGAGATTTGGTTCCGCCTTCACCGTCACCTTGGGAAAAATGGCCGGGCGGTCAGGCTGTGTGTACGGGTCAAGCTAAGATGGGTGTGATGTTTGACATGCCGATTGAGCAATCCGCAGCGGAATTGCCCGGCGTCTTTAAGTTGATGAAGTGTACCGGATCAGGCGTCGATCCTTGCACCGATCGAACAAAGATTGATTTGACCGGATTTGCAAAACAAACAAATCATTTAAATCAAAATCCTCTTTGTTCGCAGCCGCCGGCAACTCCGGATTGTCAGGACTACATAACATTTGAGCCTAAAGACAAGTTGGACATCAACTCGACTTATGAAGTCTACGTCTCCGCAAACATAAAAAGTCTTGGTCAATATGGCGATGTGATGACGGAAAATAAATCCTGCAACGAGCCAGGTTCCGGTTATTGCTATCGCTTTAAGACGCGCGGCGACGATAGCGCGTGTCAGGTTGGATATGTTTACATGTCGCCGGCTACGTCTGCAGTTCAAGGTTTGGAAACGCAAGATTATCAAGCTGTTCCGGTTGCCAAAGACGCAGTCTGCAGCCTGCTCAGCTGCAATGGGCTTGATTGGCAGTGGTCCACAACATGGGGGCCGGACAATCTGTTGACGAACCTCGCTTCCATCGTAACGCCGATAAAAACTCAAGTCTATCAAGGCCAGCCGCATGTTTCGTGTTCGCAGGCCGTAAAAGCCGGAGAGGACGAAGCCACCAACCCGCCGGTTCACGTGGTTGCGCAAGAGCAAATGTCTTCCATTAAAGGTATCGGTGAGTTGTCGATTAAATACTTGGATCCTAAGGTAATCGATTACGCACCAAATTGCGACACGGCCTGTTTAAATGCTTATGTATGGGCCAGATTCAATACGACGCTTAAACCGTCGACCATCAATGCGCAGAATGTCGAGGTTTATGAATGTCCAAACGAGAATTGTTTGGAAAGCGATTTGATCGGCCGACCCAATTTAAGCGCGACTTATAATTTTAAACTTACTCTTTGGCCTGGGAGCGATGACGGAGATCAAAAAGCCAACAGCTATATTTTGATTGATGCGCGCGATTACAAAACAAATCCAAACAATTCGAATCCGCCAAACGTACTTAAAGAGAATTCATTTTACGAGGTGCGTTTAAAAGGCGGCGCTCCCGATGCGATCTCCAGCAGCCACGGCAGATTGTTGCAAAAAGATTTCAGCTGGAAGTTTAGAACCGCTGCCGGAGAAAAGGCTTATTGCAAACCGGATAAAATTAGCGTCACGCCGGCCAAGGCGATAGAAAAATCGATCGGTGATCGCAGGATGTTTCAGTCGAGCGTTAAATCATCGCCGGATGATTGTCGTGCGGACGGGCAGATGCTGTATGTGACAGATGATTTTGTCTGGAGTTTTATAGATGCAAATCAGCAAGTCGCAAAGTATGCGCCGTTCCCCCCGACAACTCCTCCAAAAGATATAGATGCGGACGGAGTTTTGCCGTCGGGATGCGATTCGTCCTGTAAAGCCACGGGTGCGGATGGAGTTTACGGTCTGTCTGCCAAATGCGGCAACGGAATAGTCGAGACAACTGACAAAGTGTATTGCAACTCTGACTCAAAAATAACGCTCGCCGGACAGCCTTGTTTGATCATGCCATTAGAGTCCAAGGCGGGCGAAGAGTGCGATGGAAGTTTAGCTGACGGTCAAGCGGCAAAGTGCGATCCTAATACTTGCCTGTGGCTGAATACGCTCGTTGTGCCGGATGGAACTTGCGGCGATTTTACGGTCAATCTTAACAAAGGCGAGATGTGCGATCCGGGATTGCGCTGTTTTGACACGAAAGAGGGCTCGAATATCGTTTCGGGCGTTCCGTGCAACGCGCCGGGTCAGCCTCTAAACGTGAGCAAGACCGATTGCGAAGCACAAGGCGGTAAGTGCGAAGTGCGTAATTACAATGGATGTTCCTTGGGTTGTAAAAATTTAGGTGCATATTCCGTCGAGGGATCTGATTGCGGCAACGGCAGCTTGGGTTATGGCGAGGATTGCGATCAGGGATCGAATAATGGTTTCAGCGGTTGTTCGGCCACATGTAAACACGTTGGTTCGAGTAAGTCCTCCAATGCTTTGTGCGGCAACGGTATTTTGGAACCGGGAGAAAACTGCGAAGCTCCTGAAAAGGGCATGGCAATACCGGCTTATTGCGACAAGCAGAAATGTCTTAAACTCGGTAATCAAGATTTTGGCTCAGGTCAAAGTCAATGCGGAGACTTAATCGTGGATGGCGGCAAAGGTGAAGATTGCGATGATGGAAATCATGTTAACGGCGACGGCTGCAATGCGGTTTGTTTGCGCGAAGGTTCGAACTGGAAGTATCCTGGCAATTCGGCAAGTTTGTGCGGCAACGGCATCATCGAGACGGGGGAGCGGTGCGAAAATAAAGCTCCTTCAAATGCAGTCGCTGCAACATTGGTGAGTCCAAGTACAAATCCGCCGACAATAACATCTTACGGTTCAGGTAATGGTTTGATCGATCCGATGCAAATCGGCGAGATTGTCGGAGCAGGGGAGCCTGATGCCGATAAGATTAAAAAGACGCAGCTTTCGGTGGCATATCAAAACATAAAAGCGGAAGCGACCTTTGGAGTGCAATGCGGAAACGTGCAAGAATCTGATTGTTCGCAGACTAATCAAGTCGGTGCGCAAGGTTTGGATAAGGATGGATGTTGTAATCTGCGTCCCAAGATGGTGCAGACGTTTCCTGTTGCCAAAAGCTCCGACGTTTGCCGCAACACCTTGATCGCCGTCACTTTTGATAAGGCGATGGACGCCAATTCGGTGTTGAATAATTTTATTCTGGCTAAAGAGATCAACGCCGCCGCATGTCCGGAAGGAACCGTGCAGTTAAACGAAGTAAAATCAGTCGCCAAAGGTTTTTGGCCGTGGTTAAAAACAGCCGTGCAGTCTTTGTTTGCTTGGGTGCAGGGTAAACCGGCCTATGCCAACGTTTGGTGTGCTAAGATGGTGGCCGGAAACTTATCCGCATCAACCGATTCAAAAAGATTTGATTACACTTTGGAAGATGCTTTGGATGCCAACACGAATTATGTCGTGCGCTTTAACGGCGATCCGGATTTAACCGATAACTCGGATTTGAGCAAGCGTGTTGGAATCAAATCAAAAGACGGAGTAGTCGTTATTCAAGATGTTGGCAGCGATGAAAATCAATGGCAGTACTCCTGGCGTTTTACAACAGGCAATGATATCTGCAGAATGAGCGGTATTTTGGTGGAGGATTTGAACGATGATCATCCCACATATTTCCAAAAGGCGAATGAGCAGCATGATTTTAGAGCAACTGCATTGGCTTTGCATAATGGCAAGACGGAAAAGATTTCTCCGGTACAACAATACAGCTGGAATTGGTGGGGGTGGCTTTCCAACGCAGAAAAGGTGGCTAAGATTGTGGATAACAGTTTTACGACGCAAGGTTCTGTTAGTCAGGCTCAAGTTGCGGCACAAAATATAAACGGATCTTCCATAATTTATGCCGGCATACAGATTACGAGCGATACGATAGATGGCTCAGAGGCTTTAGCAAAACCGCAAATTGTTTTTGGCGCTTTGCCGATTATGGTTTTGCTGTGCGAAAATCCTTGGCCCGAATTAACGCAGGCGCCTTTCCGCGATCAGGCCGACTCGCCTACTTTGGCGGGAACGATTTTTGAAAAATCGAATTTGTTTTTCAACTTTCAAACGATGTATTGCCGCGACAACGGTCAAGCACTTTTGCCGGAATTGGAAACTCATCCCATACCGTCGTCGTCCATCGATCAGTATCAAGGAATTTTGCGCCAGTACCTGTTTGCGTTCAAAGATCCGACCTTTAAACATGACGGTATCGGCATACGTATCATGACGAATACGTATCATGATACTTTGATGGAATGGTATAAACAGCGTCAAAAATTTTCCGGCAGTCCGCAAACCATCACGATAGACGGTTATGAAGTTTTGCAGGATGACAATACGACTTACATAGGTTTTGCCAACACCGAAGGCGCTGATGCGAATATATACCAAAACATTTTGGTTATCTCACACAATGCGGACGCGGCGCCAGAGACTGTTTCCGTGTATGATCAGCTGGTTAAAAATTTTGCTTTTAACATTAATTTGAAAAACGACAATTCGAACGTCTGCATTGATGCGGATCATTTGCCCGTGGCATATCAGTACGACGGCAAGACGACTCCGAACGGCATAAACTTAGTTAAAGGCAAATCCATCTCGTGCGCTGCGGATTGGGACTGCACGATCGCGGCAGGCGCCGGCAGTTTGTGCGCGTCTTATAAATTTAAATTGCAGCGCGATTTGATCCGCTTGCAGGATTTTCGTTTGATGGCATCTTCGCTGAAAAGTTATTACTCGCAAAAAAGTTATTATCCCAAGTTGGCGGAGGGCACCTTTTTGTCAGGCGAAACAAATTCGCGCTGGCCATCGTGGAACGAGACGTTCGCCAAAGAATTGGGTTTAAGCAGCCTGCCCGCGGATCCGGTTAACCGTTTTGTGAGTTGCGGATTTTGTAAACGGACGTCTGATGGCGTTCAGACGAGCATGCCTTGTACCGTTGCACAAGATTGTCCTTCGGGCGATTACACCTGCGAGGCGGATAATGGGCTTGATCCGCAAACCTGTTGGAATGTTAAAGACATGAAGTTCAAATGTCCGTCCGATGACAGCCTGTCGCCTTCTGAATTTTATCTTTATAACGCATACGAGGATGGCCGCAGGTTTGAATTCGGCGCAAATTTTGAAATACCGCCGCCGCATTTGAATGATTTATACAATTGGTGGTATCCGGCGTATGAGCCGACAATCAAAGTCTGCTACACGACGTCTACGATATCCGATGGCAGAAACTGCAATTCTGATGATGACTGCAAACCGTGTTCAAATCCTCTGGATGTAAATAACTGTCAAATCACCAAAGGTCCCGCCGGTGCGTGCCGTGTTTTGGGAACGTTCAAGTATAACAATATTTGCGATGACAGCACTTATGCGGCCAGCGGTACTTGCGGCGACGGCATAGTTAACCAAGGTGAAATTTGTGAACTTGGACAAACGCGTCCCGCATCATGTTCTCTCTCTGGCGGTATCAAGGGCACCAAGCTGCAGGTCTGCCAAAGTTGTACGCAGTGGGTTGACGATCCGAAAGTTTCTTCTTGTCACGAAAATGCAGTCTGCGGAAACGGTCGTATAGATAAAACATGTGACTTGGGAGGCAAAAAGGGACTCACGTGCTCATTTGACGCTGATTGCGCCGATGATAAGGTGCATGCACATTGCAATCTTGCATTGGTCGGTTCGCCCGCTCATACGGAAACGTGTGATGATGGAGTTTTGAACGGCACTTACGGTCATTGTAATTCATCTTGTACGGGAGTCGATAAATTTTGCGGCAACGGCAAACTTGATCCGGGTGAAACATGCGATCGAGGCAGCGGACCGGCTGGAAACGGAGTTTGGTGCGAAAAAGTCACCGAAGGAGGCTGCTACGATTATCTTGGTTTGTCGGGAATTTATTATCCGAATTCTTGCAGCGCCGACTGTCAAAGAAAGGCTCCGTATTGCGGAGACGGTCAAGTCTACTCAGGTCTTGAACAATGCGACGGCAATGTTTTGTATTCAACTTCAGCTTTGTGCAAAGATGGCGATTTGGACAAGTTGGATCAGCCTTGTGTTACGGATGCTGATTGCGGCACAAGCGGAAATGGCTCTTGCGGCCATGGCCCGGGTTTTATAGACTGCGCGCAAATCAAAGTCGGCCGATGTGCCACCGCGGCGAAGATTTGCGCCAACTCCTGGGAATTGACGGACGGCGGTTTCTTCCTAAATCCAAACAATACAAAATCCAATTATCAAATTTGTTATACTGATGCCGATTGTATCGGTGGTAAAAAATGCCTGCCTCTTTCGCAGGCTGGCGGCGAGTCCGGCGGGTGTTCCGTTAATAAGCCAGATCAGTGCAGTACGACCAAAGATGCAGGCGCTTGCATCCAATACGACACGGCCCATATCCGCAAGTGCGATGCGCCGGGCAGTTCGAATCAGTGTAAGTATAACCCTTGGAGCGCTTGCTTGCCGATGCATTCCTGCGGCGACGGTGTAATTGACCAGGGTGAAGAGTGTGATGATGGAAATGCGAATGCAAGTTTTAATGCCTGCACCTCCACCTGCAAAAAGAATGTTTGCGGCGATGGACATTTGCAGTTGAATGTCGAAGAATGCGATAACGGACAAGATAACGGCAAGAAAGTTTGTAAAGCGGATTACCAATCCACTTGCAATGACTGTTCTTTGCAGTGCAGAAACGTTACCGCCTCTGGAGGTTATTGCGGCAATAGCGTCAAAGAGTCCGGCGAACAGTGCGATGGCAATAAAGATATTTCAACCGTGTATTATTCGTCCGGAGATATTTATATCCTTTCGTCAGAGCTGACGGATGCCATGTCGCCGATTAAAGATTATGTCGGCACGCAGTGTACCAACCCGCCGTGCAAAATCATGAAGGAAGATCCTGCTGTAACATGTAAACAATTGGGTTATGACTTTGCGGTGAACAGCGACTTCAATTATGTGATTAAAGTTTTGGATTGGGTAGAGGTTGGCAAATATACGCCAAAAGCTGTCAGCGATGCTCTGCAGTCCGGAAAAAACGTTAACTATAATTTATCGTTAATTCAATTCAAAACCGGCGGTTATAACATTAATGAGTCTTCGTTATTGACGAAGCTGTTCCTGGATTGCGGAGTGATGAGGCTGACAGAGGATGATGTTGGTGTGTATCAAACAGATTGGAATTCATCTTTTGACTTCCCGACCTTGTCAGCTTACTGGTCTTGCGCAAAAGCCGTTGCAAAAACGCACAGCGCCGCAATAGAAGTTAAAGGCCAGGTAAACGATAAACCGTATTGTGCCAATAACTGTCAACTTACGGGTTGCGGTCGTTGTATCGAAGAAGGCGGGGATGGAAAAATAGTTGGAACTGTTTATGTGCATGGTGGAACAGGAGGATTAACGGTCGCGGGAGCAAGAGTTACGCTGTTGTATAACGGATTAAATGTAACTCAAGTATTTACCGATGAAAATGGCCGTTACGAATTTTCAGGTTTGAACAACAGGTCGGAGTGCGGAGGATATAGTTTAGTAGCTGAGACGTTCAATCCTGTTTATGACACTGTTAAGTCGGCTCAATTCAGCTTTGCGAATTATGAAAGCAAAGTCACGGCAGAGGTCTGTGATGATGTGGACTATTGCGAGCTTTATAAGTCGGGATTGGTCTTTCCGGATATAGCCGCAGGAAAACAGCAGTAGCGATAATTGTTTGTTTATTAAATATAAAATATGTTTGACACAGCACCTCCAAATTTGCCGGTGGAACCGACGCAGCCCAAAGCGGCGAATCCCGAATCCCGAACTCCGAATCCCGAACCCCGAACCGCACCGGCGACGGCTAATAATCGTTCCGGAATAAAAGAACCGGAAGATATTTTTGCGGATATACAGGAACCGGACGGTTCTCGGGTATCGAGCGCAGGTTCCCGAATCCCGAATCCCGAATCCCGAACCCCGAATTCAGCGGGGGCGCCGAGTTCCAGTGGATTTCCAATGAAAGTCGTTTTTGGCATCGGCATTCCTTTGGTGATTTTGGGTTTGGGTATCGGGGGATGGTATGTTTATAAATCTTACACTTCTTCCAATAACACTATTTCGCCTCCTGTGCAGCAAAACGTGCAGGCGAATGTTCCGGTAACTAACGCGCCGGATAACACTCCGGAGGAAACAAATCCGATTCCAAAACCGGACGAGACGCAAATGGCGGCGTCGCAGGCTTCGCTTGCCCTGATGCAAGCTCAAGCCGCCAAGGGTTATAACGGAGAAGGATTGTTAGGTGTCACTTCGTCAGATGCATTGGACGCCAACCAACCTTCAACGACAATAGATAGTTTTGTTGATCAAACTAATCAACCAACGGCAACTCCAACCATTACCGCCCCGCCGAATGTTCCATTGCCTGGCACCGAGGTCAAACCGTCTCCGACCACAATCGGCGTTGATTCCGATGCGGATGGTTTGACGAATTCAGAAGAAGCTTTGTTGGGGATCGATCCAAACAGCATAGATTCTGACGGCGACAGTTTCGGCGACTTAAATGAGATAGCAAGCGGTTACGATCCTGCCTCGCGAGGAGGTAAATTGAATGTCTCTGCGAATTTAAAAACAGAAATGATAGGCAGCCTAAATGTGCACATTCCCGCCACTTGGGAGCGCAAGCCCGGATCCGGCGGCTCGGTGCAGATTCTTACCGGTACGCCGGCTGTCATCAACGTAGACATGTTGCCTTTTTCTGGTGCGAGTTTGCTTGCGTGGGTTATGTATCAAGACACGGTGAACGCAGCGGAGGGCTACCTGCAGGCTAAAATTGTTGCAGGTAATGATGTGGTATACTCAAATGATGAGATGACGGCTTGGTTGCTTGTTGGAGACACTGTCTATAGGTTTAAGCATGACGCCAGCGGAGCGCAAACAAAAGATTTTGGTACAATTTTTAAACAGGTCATCGTAAATCAAGCTGGTACATAAAGTTTTTATCAAAAATTAAGTATGGAGGAACAAAAAATACAAGAGCCTGACACGCAATCCGCTTCACCGGTTGCAGTCGAGGAGAGACCCGTAGAAAAACCCGCGGAGATTCATGTTATTCCGGAAAAATTTTACGGAGCCGCATTAAAGACTAAGATAAAGACATCCGTTCCGCAATTGCAGGTCTCCGGAGCTGTACCAAAAGCGCCAAAGAGAAAGTCCGGGCTGATAATTGTTGTAATTTTGGTGTTGTTGTTAATCGGCGCAGGCGGTATTTTTGTTTATCTTAACCGCGATTCTTTGTTTGGTGCTCCGCCCGCGGTACCCGTCATTGTCGTTCAACAGCCGACGACCACGCAGCCTGTCGTTCCTCCGCCTTTGCCTGCACCGAGCGCTCCGGCGAATCTTGCAGCGACTTCCACCAGTCCGCAAAGCGTTTCTTTAAATTGGACTGACACTTCTGACAATGAGGCCGCTTATAGAGTTGAGCGCAGAACTTCCGATGGCACAATCTATGCCAGAGTAACGGATTTGCCGCCAAACAGCACCAGTTTTTTGGATGGATCTGTTCAGGCCAGCTCGACATATTTTTACAGAGTCATTGCACGCAATAATACCGGAGAGTCAGACCCTAGTAACGAAGCTGTGGCGACGACTCGTTCCCTGCCGCCCGCTCCGCCAAAACAAGAACCCTTGCCTCCTGCTGGTTTGGATAGCGACTCGGATGGCATAAGCGATTTGGAAGAAGCTATTTTTGGTTCAGATGTTCGTAATCCGGATTCCGACGGAGACGGCTTTCTTGACGGCAACGAGGTTTTTAATCTCTACAATCCAATGGGCAAAGCGCCGGCTAAGCTTGCGGATAGCGGCATGGTTAAAGAAGTCGGCGGAGCAGTTGGTTGGACGATGTTAATACCAACCAAGTGGAGTATGGCATTGGATGACGCCGATGGATCTGCGGCGACGATATCATCCGATCACGGCGAAAAGTTTGTTGTAAGTATTGAGGATAATCCGGATAACATGTCTATAGTTGATTGGTATCTGGCCAAATATCAGGGAACGGATAAAACCACGCTCATGAAGTACAAATCAAAAGGCGGATACGAGGGCATAATCGGTCCGGATTTATTGACGACTTATATTCCGTGGGGCAATAAGATTTTCGTCTTTCAGTATGACAGAGGAACGCAGCCTTTTATAAATTTCCGTACGGTTTATTCCTTGATGCTAAACTCTGTGACGCTAAAAGGTTTGTCGCTAGAGATGGTTTCGGCCGGAACGGGTCAATTGCCTTTTGAACCTGCCGCAACAGAACCCGGCGTGATCACGCAACCGGTGTCCGTAGATCAGACGTCTACCGATAGTGGCGGTCAGAGTACCTCGACTAATTCAGCAATTAATCCATGAGCAAGGCGAATCTTGATTTGGTTATTTCCGGGAGACTGCCGTCTTCCATGTCATCTCTTGGCATCAAGAAGACTGTTTTGAATGTCATGAAAAACTTGCGGATCAACTCTGCTGTTTTAGGTATAGCATTTTTAACAGAGGCGAAGATTGCCGAGAAGAACAAGATATATCGCGGCAAAAAGAGTCCGACCGACGTATTATCTTTCGAAACCCGAACCCCGAATCCCGAATCCCGAAAAAATACAGCGAGAATGATTTCCGGCGATGTGCTCATATGTCCGACATTTGCAGCCAAGCAAGCCAAGCTGGCATCCGTTCCGATAAAAGAAGAGCTTAATCGCCTTTTGATACACGGGCTCTTGCATTTGGCGGGTTTTGATCATGCAGATGACGCGCAAGAAAAACGCATGTTTGGCTTGCAGGAGCGCATCTTAAAAGCTTTATGATTCATTGGCACTCCATAAAATCAAGTTTTAAAAATGCAGCGCGAGGAGTACTGACCGCTTTTAAGCATGAACAGAGTTTTAGGATACAAGTTGCCATCGCGCTCGTGATTTTAATTTTGCTGATTATGCTCCCGTTGCAAAGGTGGGAGAGGAGTCTGCTCATCCTGGCAATAGGTGCTGTTCTTGTGCTAGAATTGTTAAACAGCGTTGTCGAGAGATTTGTTGATATGGTTAAACCGCGCGTACACGAGTACGCCAAAGAGATAAAAGACCTCGCTGCGGCCGCCGTGTTTATTATGGCATGCACGGCAGTTGTTCTTGCTTTGATTATTTTTTGGCCTTATTTGACGCTTTTAAGCAGAGTATGAAGGGAAGCTTGATAACAGGTTTGGATATCGGTTCTTCGGCCATTCGCATTGCGGTTGGTCAGGTTGTTATGGGCGTAGATCGCCAGCCTCAATTGAGTTTGATAGGGGCGGCCGAAACAAAGTCGGACGGCATTTCAAAAGCCTCCATAAGCTCGCTTGAAGATGCAGTTAGTTCGATATCTTCATGTTTGGATCAAGCGGAAAGAATGGTTGGCTTGCCATTGCAAGATGCTTATGTGGCTGTCGGCGGTTCGCAAATCACAGTGCAAGAGGCAAAAGGTATAATCGGCGTTAGCCGCGGTGATCAGGAAATAAGGCGCGAGGACGTAGCCCGTGCTCTCGAGGCCGCGCGTACTTATGCCCAATCTCCCAATTACGAAATTTTGCACGTTTTACCTGTTGGCTTTACAGTGGATAGTCAAAAAGACATAAAAGATCCTATCGGCATGCAGGGTATCAGGCTCGAGGCCAATGCCAGGGTTATTCAAGGTTTGTCCAATCATCTGCGCAATATCACCAAAACGGTTTTTCGTACCAATGTGGATATTTCAGAACTGGTTTATGCGCCTCTTGCGGCAGCCGAGGCTGTAATCAGCAAGCGCCAAAAAGAGTTGGGAGTTTGTGTTATCTGTCTTGGCGCATCGACCACCGGTCTGGCGGTTTATGAAAATGGCGAGCTTTTACATGCGACTACGTTTTTGATCGGCTCCGATCATGTTACCGCTGACATTGCCATTACATTGCGCACCTCAATCGAGGTCGCAGAAAAACTCAAACGCACCAGCGGCCATGCCAACCCGGCGGCTTTTGGCAAACAAGATGTTGTTGACCTCAAGGAGTTTGGCGCCGAGGCTGAAGAAGCTGTGCAGCTTTCGTTTATAGCCGAGGTTGTTGAGGCTCGTTTGGAAGAAATATTCGAGAAGGTGGAAGAAGAGCTGAAACGAATCGAGCGATCCGGTCTGTTGCCGGCCGGAGCTGTTTTGACGGGCGGAGGCAGCAAGCTGCCGGGCGTTGTTGAGGTAGCCAAACGAGTTCTGCATTTACCGGCGTCAATGGGCGTAACTTCTTTGGAAAGTTCAATCCCGGAATTGGTCAAAGATCCGGCTTTCTCTACAGCGGTTGGTTTGGTGCAGTGGGGATTCGAAGCAGAGCGCGGCGCAGGCTCTGCAGGCGGAGGCGTCTACAACCGTTCGCTTAAGCAAGCATCCGGTGCTTTTAATAAAATATCAGAACCAATAAAAAAGATCTTTAAGAGTTTCATGCCCTAGAACGGCATCGTCTCACGTAGCACGTCCCGCGTCCCACGTAGGACGATTGGATTATTTTTGTTACGCTTGACTAGCTGTTACCGTGTGTTTAAGGTATGTGCATAATTGTTAAGAAAATAGTTCATTGTTAAGGGGATTGTTCACCTTTTTTACTCAAATGCTATGCCAGAGATAAAGCCCGAAATAGAAACTTCCGCCAAGATCAAAGTGATTGGCGTAGGAGGCTCAGGCGGTTCTGCGATCAACCGCATGATCAGCTCCAAAATTCGCGGTGTGGATTTTATCGCCATGAATACCGATGTGCAGGCTTTGCGTACCTCTTTGGCCGCTAAAAAAATTCAGCTCGGTCCTTCCATTTCGCGCGGTTTGGGTGCGGGTATGAATCCGGAAGTCGGTGCTCGAGCTGCAGAAGAAAGTCAAAACGAAATTCGCGAGGCCCTCAAGGGTTCTGACATGGTTTTTATAACCTGCGGTTTGGGCGGCGGTTCCGGAACAGGTGCCAGTCCAAAGGTAGCAGAGATCGCTCGTGATTTGGGAATACTCACCGTCGCTGTTGTTACCAAGCCTTTTCAGTTTGAGGGGCACCAAAGAAAAATAATTGCAGATCAGGGGTTTGAAAGATTAGTCGAGTATGTCGATACGATTATAACGATTCCCAATGATCGCATTTTGCAAATCATTGACCGCAAAACTTCCATGATAGATGCTTTCGAAATAGTAGACGATGTTTTGCGCCAGGGCGTGCAAGGCATTTCGGACATCATCTCTGTCCCGGGTTTGATTAATGTTGATTTTGCGGATGCTCGGTCGATTATGGAAAACAGGGGATCGGCGCTTATGGGCATCGGACGCGGCCATGGCGAGAATCGTGCAGTCGATGCGGCCAGGGCGGCCATTGCTTCGCCTTTGCTCGAAGTTTCAATCGACGGTGCCAAGGGTATTTTGTTTACTGTCACCGGCGGTTCCAATTTGGGCATGTACGAAGTATCCGAAGCTGCAAAGGTCATCACCGAATCCACAGATCCGCAAGCCAAAATTATTTTCGGCGCTATCATAGATGAAACGTTAAAAGATGAAATTAAGTTGACTGTCATTGCCACCGGTTTTGATCAGCGTACCTCTCCCAGACCAGCAAAGACAATGGTTGCAGGAGGCGTATACAATCCGGTTGCGAAAGAACAGATAGCGGAAAAATTTCCGTTTCGTAAACCTATACCGGAGGTTATGGCCAATGAACCCGCGCATCAAATAAATGTCAGGCCGGAAAGAGAATTTAATCCGGCACCGGCCGCGCATCAGCCGCACGTTCAGCCGCCAAGCTACGCTCCCTCTAATCCGGCACCGCAACCGCAAATTCAAAATCAGCAGCCAAGAGTTCCGACGCCAGGTGCGAACAGCCAAGGTCAGTCAGAAGACGATACCGTAGAAATCCCCGCACTGTTTAGAAAGAAGATGATGTAGATCACTTCGTTCAAATTAAGAATTAAGAATTAAGAATGAAAGAAAATTCATGCTATTCAAAAATTCATAATTCATAATTCATAATTCATAATTTTGGTTAGTTATGCGTTGTCCCGTTTGCAACCACGAAGAAAGCAAAGTCGTTGATTCGCGCGTTTCGGGCGACGGGACTTCCATTAGACGGCGCAGAGAGTGCGAAAAATGTTCATATCGTTTCTCGACCATAGAAGAGGTCGAGCTTTTGGATGTAACTGTTGTAAAGCGAGACGGACGCAGGGAGATGTACTCGCGTGAAAAATTGGAATCCGGGATGCATAAGGCTCTGGAAAAAAGACCTTACACGCAAGATGCTTTTCGTGCCTTGATCCATCAGATTGAAAGCGATGTCGCAAAAAAGGGGTCAAACGAGCTGACCGCTTCGGAGGTTGGCGAAATTGTCATGGAAAGACTTCGATTGTTTGATAAAGTCGCTTATATAAGATTTGCATCAGTTTACCGTTCGTTTGAGGATGTTAAGACATTTCAACGAGTAATTGACGATTTACGTACCAAAGGAAAACGAAAACGGAAGTCCTGATACGTTGTACGCGGTACGTTGTACGTGGTACGATTGTTCCGATATGGCCAAAACTCAAAAACGTACCAAGATAGTTTGTACGCTTGGTCCGGCAAGCAATACGCCGGAGTTGATAGGGGATCTGATACGCTCCGGGATGAACGTGGCGCGTCTGAATTTTTCGCATGGCACATACTCAGAGCACGCGGTTTTGATAAAAAATATTCGCGCGCAGTCAAAAGCGCTTAATGTGCCGGTGGCTATTTTGCAGGATTTGCAGGGTCCAAAAATTCGCGTCGGCGATTTGCCTAAGCAAGGCATTATTCTGACCGCAGGTAAAGAAGTGACTCTCACCACTGGTGCCAAATCGGGAAAAGGGAAAATACCGGTCACCTATAAAAATTTGCATAAAGACGTCAAGCGCGGAGAAAAGCTGCTGTTAGACGACGGTTTGATGGATATGACTGTCGTGAAAGTTAAAGGCAGAGACGTTATTTGCAAAGTCGGTACCGGAGGCGTTTTGCTTTCACATAAAGGCATTAATTTGCCGCAAACGAAAGTCAGCGCGTCGGCATTGTCCGACAAAGACAAAAAAGATGCGGCCTTTGGGGTTAAGATGGACGTTGATTGGGTGGCTTTATCTTTTGTGCGCAGCGCCAAAGAGATAACGGAATTGCGAAATTTGATTAAAAAAGAGGAAAAGAAGCAAAAGAAAAAATCAGGCGTGCCGATTCACATCGTCGCAAAGATAGAAAAGAATGAAGCGGTTAAAAATATCAACGAAATTTTGGCTGCTGCGGACGGCATTATGATTGCGCGCGGCGATTTGGGCGTAGAAATTCCTGCGGAGGACGTGCCGCTTGTGCAGAAAGAGTTAATTGAAAAAGCGCGTAAAGCCTGCAAGCCCGTTATTGTCGCCACGCAAATGTTGGATTCCATGATGCGCAATCCTCGTCCGACTCGCGCAGAGGTAAGCGACGTTGCCAATGCTGTTATTGATCACACGGATGCTGTTATGCTTTCGGGTGAAACCGCATCGGGTAAATATCCTGTTCAAAGCGTGCAGACTATGGCGCGCATTGTACAAAAAACAGAGTCATCAAAGTTCGATGATGTGGACGCCGAAAACATGCGTAAATTTCCAACGGAAGAAGAGGCTGTCTCCAATGTGGCTGCCATACTGGCAAAAACGACTGATGCCAAGGCGGTTGTGGTTGCATCGCTTTCCGGCGCTGCCGGACGAATCGTCAGCCGTTATCGACCGGAGCTTCCAATCTTCGTCTCTACCGATCATGAACGAGTTTGTCGCCAATTGTGCATCTCGTGGGGCGTGATACCTTTTATGTTGCCGCCATGCCGCAATGTCGAGGAGTTGATTGAGAAATCGATTCATCATCTGTCGAATGTTAAATCAATAAAAAAAGGCGACAAACTCATCGTCGTCGCCGGACAACCCGTTGGTAAAAGCGGGAATATAAATTTTGTTGAATTGAAAAAAGTTTGACCTCCTCCGTCACTTAGCGGTTTGAGCGGTAAGAGTCGTTTTACCGATGCGCAGTATCAACTCCCATTGAGCTTCCGTTACCGGCATGATGGAAAGTTTTGGTTGATTAAAAATCTGCAGTACGTTTACGATCGGCGTATAGCGCAGTTCGTCTTGGCTGACCATACGCTCTATTTTTGTTACAGGTTCAACGTCAATAACGGACCAGTTACCTTCTTCCGTGGTTGGGTCGTCGTAAACCTCGGAAGCTATTTTAGCAACGCCAAAAACGCCCGACTCGTCTCCGGTGTGATAGATGAAAGCCAGATCGTCTGGTTTCATCTCGCGCATGTAATTGCGCGCTTGGTAGTTACGCACCCCGTCCCAGCGGGTTTTGCCGCGTTCAACCAACATGTCCCAACTGAATACGTCGGGCGAAGTCTTGATTAGCCAATAAGCCATATATCTATCCACAGAGTATCACATAGGCGGATTTTGGCTAGTCATGGCAGGGGTTGACCTGTCAGCCAAAATCGGTTTTAATGATATGACCCATGGAGGTTAAAAATGACCGAGACGGAAAAGGCAACAGATAAATTTAGCGAAGCAGACTTTCTTGACCTGTATCACGGGTTTGAGGACTCACGATTCTTGATTCACTTGAATAGCGGCGAGCGCTTGATGGGATCGATATATCAAGCGGATGTAGTCCCGGGTAATCCGTCGCAGCTCAATCGGATCAGTATCTCCAGATCGGGCGTGCCTTTGAATGACGAGGGCAGGCCCTGCGTATGCGTGGAGATCTGCTTCTCGTCTATAAAGAACATCGAGCGCGTCATCGACATAGAGTCGCGCTCGGTTCTCTCTCCGCACTCCGACTAGTCCGCCAGGACGCCTCGTCGGAGTGCTTTTTTATCTCCTCTCCTTTGGGGAGAGGCCGGGTGAGGGGTAATTTTTGTATTAGTCCGGCACTTGCAATTTATTAAGCGACATGATACATTTTTCGCGCTAAATATAAGAATCGATTATTGGTTATTGTTTTTTGGTCATTGATTATTTAGTGCATTTGGGTTCGTGGTGTAGCCTGGTTAACACGTCTCCCTGTCACGGAGAAGATCGAGGGTTCAAATCCCTTCGGACCCGCCATTACAAAAACGCCTTTCAAAGGGCGTTTTTGGTTTTTTGAGTTTGATTTTATGCCACCATCCTTTCCTCTTTCGTGCAATCCTCAATAAATCTCGCAATCCCCGCAAAATTCTTTTCCCACTTTTTGATTATCGTTTTTCGTTCCTCTTTGGGCGTTGCTGTCATGCCGAGTTTTTTCATGTCTTGATTATGCGGCGGAAAGAGATCGACAGACATTGATCCGGCATGAGACTTTTGCAGTAATTTTTGTAAAATTTGATACATGATAAAAAGCGGCGTTATGCGGTTATTCCTGAATTTACTGTTTTGCATTTCCGTAGACCGCGACGGGTCCATTTTATCCAGATACTTATACCATGCGCGACGTTCCTCATGATCTTCAAAATCATCTTCCACAAAAGGAGTTTTCAGCCATTTGACGATTTCCGAATAAATTTCATAAATATCGTTCGCTTGATCGCCGAAAACGTCGAAGGCCTCGCGTCCAATCTCTCGCCAGTTTCCGTAGTCGGACTGTTCGACTTTGACTTTCGGCAGGCGCAGGGTCTTTTTCTTTGGAGTTTCCAAAGGCAAGTGTTCGAGTTGCATATGTTAGAAGTATAAAGAAGACGGGGGAGGATGCCAATATTGACCTTTTTGTCTGCTTATAACTTCGCCTTTATCTTTTCATGCTTCGTGTTATACTTTATTTATGACCAATCGATAACTCATGCGATGGGCATCTATAGTTTTAACGTCGATAAATATCAGAAATTAATTGAAAGATATGTTTGATGCTCTATCTGTCGAGATGCTCTCCGACTTAAGGGCTCTGCTCGAAAGTTGGAATATTCCGCCGGAAGATTGGTATGTTACCGGTGAGGCGGCTATGCTTTTAAGCGGTTATCCGGTGGATTATCGCGAGGGGCAGATGGATGTTTTGGTATGCCGCAGTTCGTGGCCGTGGAACCGCGAGGAAGAACAGGTTTCTTTATTTCCGGATAAAGGCACAATTGAAGATGCACAGCTGAATGAGTTTATTGCCAAGCATAAAATGATGCCGGATTTTCATCCTTTGCCTCATGTTGGACTAAAAGCCGAAGACAGGTTTGAACATGCATATTGGCATCCGGATGAAAGCGGAGTTCGGGTTTTAAAACCTTGGGCTGGAATTTATCACAGAAAGTGCATCGTGAATTTTTATATGCATGAACATCCAAAAGGTTTGGATGTTTTTGACCGATCGAAATTCGAGAGATGGAAAAAGTTTATTGAACAGACAAAGGATAATGCGTCCGGCCTCGGCGACGCGGAAGCTGTTGCGATGTGCAACGAAGTTTTGCCTATCGTGCAGAAAGCGATTGATTATTTTGATGCCAAACAATCTGCGGAGCAGACATCTTTAAGCACGGTTAAAGGTACGTCCGCGTTCGAGGGGAAGGCTACGGGCATAGTGCAACATTGGCTGGAAGGGGCTGACTTTAGCGGTAAGATTGCGGTTTTGGAACATCTTCTGCCATCGCAGGTAACGTTCATAAAAGATGCGGCGGCCATAATCACGGATCAAGGGGGTCTTTTGAGCCATGCGGCAACTGTGGCGCGCGAGTATCGGATTCCAACAATAATCGGTACACGGAACGCGACGAGTCTGCTGTGTGATGGAGATGTCGTTGAGGTTGATTCGGCGCTTGGTACCGTAAAGCGAATATAAAAGTGCGTTGAAGGGTTCGCGCCTCACTATCGCGTTGACGCCCACGGCTTCTTTGACTGTGGCGGAGAGCGTTCTGTAAAGCTCTTCGGCGAGATTTTTCATTGCCCAATGCAGAGTTGATGGTCCAATGATGTAGACGTTTTCGACTTGGATCTGCGTGCCGGACATCAAAACCTCCTCGAAGACCCACCGTAGCCTTGGCGAAGGCGGGACAGTTGTATGCGAGACAATAATGTCCGCCATGCGTTCGCATGTCAATTCGGTTGCAAGCTTGCGGCGCATCGTATAAAGTTTACGACAATATGCCCAATAAAACCGATGAGCGGCAGGATAGATTGGACCGCCGCCAAAAGCTGATAGATGCCGGGATCCAAGTCCATCCGGCAAAATTTGATCGCACCTGCATGCTGGCGGGACTGAAAGATTCTAAGGAAGGTGATAAAGCGAGTGTTTGCGGACGTATCATGTTGCAGCGCGTGATAGGCAAGCTAGCTTTTTATCAGTTGCAGGACGAATCCGGCATGCATCAGGTCGGCGTCAAAGTCGACGAAGTAGGTGAGGAAAATTATAAGCTCGTCGATCTTTTGGATCGTGGAGATTTTTTGGGAGTCACAGGCATACTCGGAACGACAAAAACAGGCGAGCCGACAGTTTGGGCGACAAAACTCGAACTGTTGGGCAAGGCGATTACACCGCTGCCCGAAAAGTGGCACGGCATTCAAGACATCGAAAAGATTTATCGCCACCGCGAACTTGATTTGATTACCAACCGCGAATCTTTTGAAAGATTCCAACTGCGCAGCGCGTTTCTTTCCAACTGCCGAAAATATTTGGAGTCAAATAATTTCATGGAAGTGGAGACACCGATTTTGACGACAGTCGCAACGGGCGCTGCTGCAAAACCATTTAAGACTCACCATGAAACTGATGATATGGATATGGTCTTGCGCATCTCGCCCGAGACGTATCTCAAAAGATTGATCGGCGGGGGATTTGACCGCGTGTTTGAAGTTGCAAAATGTTTTCGCAACGAAGGCTCGGATCCTTCGCATGTGCAGGAATTTACGCAGATCGAATATTACGTTTCGTATCAGGATTATTTGTGGAACATGGATTTTACGGAAAGACTTTTGCGCGAAGTCGCACAAAAAACTTTCGGCACGCTCGAGTTTGATGTCATCGGAAAGACCGGCTCAAAACATCACATTGATTTGTCGCAACCTTTACCGCGCTACAAAATTACGGATCTCATCAAAGAAAAAAGCGGCATCGACGTCCTCTCTTTCACCGACGCTGCGGAATTGCTCAAAGTCATGAAGAGCCGCGATATACAAGTTGAAGATGCGGACAAGAAAGGACTTGGAACTTTGATAGACGAGTTGTACAAAAAATTCGTTCGCCCTGAATTGATCGCGCCGTGCTTTGTCATAAACCACACAACAGAGATGCTGCCGCTCGCCAGACGCAACAACGAGGATTCTCGTCTCGTCGACAGTTATCAAGTGCTCATCGCGGGCTGGGAAGTTGTAAAAGCGTACTCAGAACTTGTCGACCCGGTTGATCAGCGCGAGCGAATGGAGCGCCAAGCGGAATTCCGTCAAATGGGCGACGAGGAAAGTTTTGAGCTTGATGAAGAATTTTTGCAGGCCATGGAAACCGGTTTTCCGCCAATCACAGGTTGGGGGATGGGGATCGACCGCATCTTCGCGCTTTTAACCGGTCAGCCGAATTTGAGGGATGTGATACTGTTTCCGATAATGAAGGGAGAGAAGTAATTCAAGATTCAAAATTCAAAAAGCAAAATGTTGGTGGCCTACGGCATCAATAATATAAAAAGAAATCCCGAAGGGATACAAAAATTTTGAATTTTGCTTTTTGAATTTTGCTTTAACGTTGTTATGCCTCAACACATGAAATTAAGAAAAGAAGATTTTGTTTGCGAACATTGCGGGACAGAAGTCCGTGGCAATGGGAGAACTAATCATTGTCCTAATTGCATTTGGAGCAAGCATATGGATGAAGTGCCCGGAGACCGCATGTCTCTTTGTCGCGGCGCGATGAAGCCGATCGGCGTTTGGGTTAAGATGGGAGAAATAGTGCGAGTTGAGCATAAATGTCAAAAATGCAACTTCAGTCGTTTTGCGCCCGTATTGCCAGAGGACAACCGCGAAGAGCTGATAAAGATTTCCGTGGCGGATATTAAGTCCTAACTCCTTTTTGTCATTTCGACCGTAGCGACAGCGGAGTGGAGAAATCCCTTGTTGAACTGTCAAACAGTATTAAAAGGGATCCCTCCACTTCATTCCGTTGCAGTCGGGATGACAAGAAACAAAAACAACAAGACCCTCGAACGGAGTGGTTACCGTCGAGGGTCGAGTTTAGTTTTGGGGATGGGCCAGCCTGCACAGAACGTGCGGCTTATGGCCCGGGGAAGGAGCTACTTGGACGTCGTGGGGTCAGGCGGGTCGAAGAGGCCGAAGCAGCCTCTGTAGTCGAACGACCCGTCGCCGTTGCACTTCGGTGCACACTCGGGATTGACTCGAGTGCTACACTCGGGCCATCGGCCTGCCCACGATGCGGGTGATGCGCGGTCAGCGCTCTTGCCCCACATGAGTGGGTACATGACGCTGAAGGGCACTGGCCCGTTCTGCGGGATTGCGTTCGGCACGCAGATCTCGCACCGCAGGTTGCTGATGTTGGCCTCCTTGCGGTCGGGGTCGAACATCGGTGCGCCGTCGCATACGATGCTGTGTCCGGGGCTGGGTCGGCTGTTGACTTCGTAGGGCACGAGGCGCCCTTTGTGCCCGAGCCACGAACACATGTTGAAGTCATTCGCCGGCATCGACCAATACCCCTCGGGGCAGAGGCTGGAGGCCGGCGGTGGCGTGACCACCGGCGCGACGGGTGCGTCGCTGCTCGCTGCGGGCGGCGTCGGTCCCTCGCTGGTCTCTCCGGAAGACGCCGCGGGCGGGGTCAGCGGTCCACCGCTCTTTGCGCCCTCGCGGATCCGCATGACCGCGTACCCGATGCCTGCCAGGCAGACAAGGATTACGGCGACGAGAGCGACCGCTACCAATGTTCCCAAGTTCCGCATGAACCAGTTGCTCGTCGGCGCGACGGGCGGAGCCGGCGGGACTGCTGCGGGTGCAGCAGGCGTCGCCGTGCCGGCGGTCGCCGTCGCCGTCGTCCCCGTCGTGGTGACGGGGGCTACTGCAGCTGCTGCCGTTCCGGTCGTGCCGGCTGCAGCTGCTGCCGTTCCGGCAGTGGTCGACGCCGCCGGGCCGGGCGTAGCTCCGGGAGTCGCGGGCAGGGGAGGCGGGGTTGCCGCCGTTCCGCTGCCGGACGTTCCAGCGCAGGTTGCACCTGTGCTGACGGCTGCTGCGGGGGGAGCTGCGCCAGCTACGACTGCTCCTCCGGTCGACGGCGGGGCGCCGCCGGTTGCTCCTGCTGCTGGGGGTGCTCCGATTCCAGTCGGGGTCGAAGTGCTCATCGGGGGTGTTCTCCTTGGTGGACTTGATGGCGTCACGGGCGGCGAAACTGCCGCACCGGATGCCGGGGTTGCTGTTGATCCGCCTGCCGATGCCGGCGGCGGAGTTGAGGGTGGTGCCGACGCTGCTGCCGGCGGAGGTGACGAACCGGGCGTTGCCGCGAGAGCCGTGGCAGCGAGTGCTGCGGGCGTCGCGACTGCGGACGGGTGACTCGACGGCGGCGGTGCTGCCGGCGGCGCAGTCGGAGTGACCGGAGTCACAACGACCGGCGCCTTGCCGATTGGCATCGGCGCCGCGACGCGGGCCGGAGTCGGCGTCGGCGAAGCCGCAGCCGGTCCTGACGGACCGGACGGCGGTGTCGGCGAAACCGCGGTCGGTCCTGCTGTCGTCGACGGAGCCGTGGCGCCGGTCGGACCAATCGGTCCGGGCGTTGCACCAGTCGGACCGGTCGGTCCAGCTGATGTGCTCGTCGCTCCCGTTGCACCGGCAGGCGGTGCAGACGGTCCCGTCGGTCCGGGCGTCGAACCCGGTTTGGGTCCGCTTGCCGCTGCCTTCGCCGCAGACGTCGCAGTCGCAGGCTTTGGAGTCGCAGCTGGAGTCGCCTTTGCAGGCTTGGTGACCGGCTTGGGCGCAGTGACGGTGACCGTCACTATGGCTGTGTTGCTTGGATTGTAGGCACTGTCCACGCCATCGTAGTCGAACTTGATCTTGCCGACAAAGCCAGTGTCTGGTGTGATCTTCAGTACTCCGGTTTTTTTGTTGAGACTGTAGTTGCAGTGACCGGGCGCGCTGAGAATGTGATACTCGGTACACAGGCCAACCTCCGGTTTGACTGAAAGCGAGACAGTGTCCGTCTTTCCACTTTCAATGGAAATGCTGATGTCCTTTGCTACTGGATCCGCCATGGTCTTACCCTCCTCCTCGGAGTTTTGAATTGCTTAGTTGCTCAAATTGTCAACACGCCCTTCGACAAGCTCGGGGCGTTACATCCTCGTCAGCTAAGTACAATTTGAGCTGATTTGGAACGTGTTAATTTAGCACAAATTGGGGATTCTGTCAACCCTAGCCCTCTATCCCCCTGCCCCTTTCCCCCACTGTGCAAGGGAAAGGGGTTCTGATGCCCCTCGCCTGTTTGACGGGAGAGGGGAAGGGGTGAGGGCTTTTTCCTTTATCCATAGCCAAAATATTGTCCTAAGGCTGCTTTTGGGGTATTATGTTTTTTATGTTCTTACGACCCCCATCAAAAAAACGGCTCTGCCAAGGGCCAGTTGTACTCTTGATTTGGGATGGTTTTGGCTTATCAAAGCACAAAGCCGGTAATGCCGTTATGGCGGCAAAAATGCCGATTTGGGATCAATTATTAGCCAATTATCCGCACACGCAGCTTAAGGCGGACGGCGAGGCTGTCGGTCTGCCAAAGGGTGAGACGGGAAACAGCGAAGCTGGTCATGCGACGATTGGTGCGGGAAGAGCTGTAAAAAGCGATAAAGTCAGAATTAACCAAGCTATCAAGTCAAAGCATTTTGAGGACAACCCGGCGTTTGTGCATGCAGCTTTGCATGCATTGCGCAACAAAAGTACTTTGCATTTGATGGGCTTGCTTACAAATCATCAAAGCGGCCATGCGGATTTTGGGCACATAATGGCGCTGGTTGAATTTGCTAAGCATCTGAATTTGCCCAAAGTCGCTTTGCATCTTTTTACCGACGGCCGAGACACGTCGCCTTTTCATGCGGCGAATTTGATTATTGAACTGGAAAAAAGATTGCCGCCGCATATAAAAATAGCAACCATCATCGGACGGTTTTACGCCATGGACCGCGATCGAAATTGGGAAAGAACGGAGATGGCTTACAATGTAATCGCGCAAGGCAAGGGCATTGTGGCTGAGTCCGCCGTTAACGCCATAGAGCAGGCATACGGACGCGGCGAAAGCGATGAATTTATTTTGCCGACAGTTATTTTACGCAAAGGAGAGGTGCCGATCACGGTTAAAGATAAAGACGCGGTTATTTTTTGGAATTTAAGGAGCGACCGCGCGCGCCAAATGATCAAGCCGTTTATTCAGCATGATTTTGAAAAGCGCAATGCGCGCGTTTTTCATCGCCGCAAGATTTGCCATGATTTGTATTTTGCGACCATGACTGAATTCGGCAAGCAGATTGACGGCGCCGTGGCGGCTTTTCCGCATCAAGAAATCGCGGGCACTATCGTAGAAGCATTGCGTTCGCATAAACAAATTTATATTGCAGAGTCTGAAAAATATTCGATGGTCACTTACTTTTTGAACGGGGGTTTTGACACGCCAAGATTCGGTGAAGATCGCGTACGCATCCCGTCCGTGAGAACGGCCATGTGGGAACACGAACCGCGCATGCGCGCAGCCGAGATAGGGAATGCGATTGTAAAAGCGGTGAAGAGCAAGTATGATTTTATCTGCGCCAACTTTGCCAACGCTGATATGGTTGCGCACACCGGAATCATGGATGCGACCGTTAAGGCGTGCCAAACTTTGGATGAAGAATTGGAAAAAATCCGGAAGGCGGTTATAAAAGTCAACGGTTGTTTGATGATCTCTGCGGATCACGGCAATGCCGAACAACTTACCGGACAGCACGGCGAACGCGACACGCATCATAACCCAAACCCAGTACCGTTTTTGATTGTCGGGCCGGTACTATCAAAAAAACTCCGCGCCGGCACGTTGGCCGATATTGCTCCGACTGTTTTAAGCGCGTTGTGCATCGGCATACCGAGCGAGATGAAAGGAAAGAATTTGTTATGAGACCAAAACCGGTAGTATTGATTATTTTGGACGGATTTGGCATCGCACCGGATGCGGACGGCAATGCTGTGACGCGCGCCAAAATGCCTAACTACAAACACCTGATAGAAACATATCCGGCTATGACTTTGCGCGCCAACGGAGAAGCGGTCGGTCTATCGTGGGGTCAGATGGGAAACTCAGAAGTCGGGCATTTAACCATCGGTGCCGGAAAAATATTTTTTCAAAGTTTGCCGCGCATCGGTTTGAGCATCGAAGACGGATCGTTTTTTCAAAACACCGCGTTTTTGGGCGCTATCGAACATGCGCGAAAAAATGACGGAACTTTGCATTTAATGGGTTTGTGTTCGCCGGGCGGCGTGCATGCGCACACGGACCATCTTTATGCGCTTTTGGAATTATGCAAACAGCAAAAATTCAGTAAAGTCGCGATTCACGCTTTTCTTGACGGACGTGATGTGATTTTTAATAGCGCACAAGGTTTTATAACGGAGCTGGAAGAAAAAATAAAAAGTATCGGCGTCGGTCAAATCGCAACGCTGGGCGGACGTTATCATGCCATGGATCGCGATAGCCGCTGGGATCGCGTGCAAAAAATGTATGATGCGATGGCGCTCGGCCAAGGCGCGCAAGCCAAGTCGGCGGATGAAGCGATAGAAGTGTCTTATGCCGCGGGAGTTTACGACGAAGAGCTGATACCGGTTGTTATTGTTAAAAAAGACAAACCAATCGCAACTTTTAAAGATGGCGATGCGGCAATATTCTTTAACTTCCGTCCGGATCGCGCCCGCGAGCTCACTAAGGCATTGGCACTCCCCGATTTTGATAAATTTCCACACACCAAGCTGAATGATTTTGTGCTCGTTACCATGACCGAGTATGAAAAAGATTTGCCGGTCGAAGTGGCTTTTCCGCCGCAGGCCGTGGAGACTTGTTTAGCGCGCGTCATTTCGGATGCAGGTTACCGTCAGCTTCATATCGCTGAAACGGAAAAATACGCCCATGTCACTTTTTTTATGAACGGCATGCGCGAGGATGAGTTCCCCGGAGAGGAACGCGTTATCGTTCCGTCGCCTCGCGTCTCCAGTTATGAAACCGTTCCGGAAATGTCTACGCCGCAAATTGCCGATCGTCTGGTTAAGGAGATCGCAGGCAGCCAATATGATTTTATGGTTGCCAACTTTGCGAATCCGGATATGGTTGCCCATACCGGGAGCGTTGAAGCTACGATAAAAGCTCACGAGTCGGTCGATGCGGCATTGGGCAAAGTCGTTGATGCGGCATTGGCTGTGGGAGGCGCGGTTTTGATAACCGCGGATCACGGAAATTCGGAAGAGGTCATGAATCTTACGACGGGCGTGATGGACAAAGAGCACTCAACAAATCCCGTACCGTTTGTGATAATTGGAAAACAGTTTGAAGGTTTGCGTGCGCCGACGGGCGATATTATCGGCGGCGATTTAAGTATGACGCCGCCTGTGGGGATGCTGGCTGATGTGGCGCCAACGATCTTGAAAATTATGGAATTGGAACCGCCGCCCGGCATGATCGGACGAGCGCTTATCTAATGCAGCTTAGCGGTTTATGACTTTTGATGCGGAAATAGCAATTTTTATCCAAAGATTTTTTCTTACTTCCACTCTGGGAATAGGCTTTGCGGTCTTACTCTCCAGATATCTGATTTTTGTTTTTATCCCGGTTCTGGTTTGGCTCTCGGTTTATGGCGATAATAAAGAAAAACATGCGGTTAAAGAAGCCGCATGGTCGATGGGTTTAGCCATTTTAATCGCAGAAATATTTTCTTTGCTTTTATTGCGCATCAGGCCATTTCTCTCTGTGGCCGAAATCGTGTCCTTGATCCCGCCCCCTCTGACCAGCGCTTTTCCTTCCACGCATACATCGATTGCTATTGCCGTAACCGCGGCTCTTTTTTCTGTCAGCAGGCGTTGGGGATATTTTTGCGCGATTATTGCGCTTGGTATAGCCATTGGGCGCGTTGCCGCAGGTGTCCACTACCCATCTGATATCATAGGCGGTATGCTGGTGGGCGTCTTTGCTTTTGCGGCGGTCAGACTCGGGCATAAGGCGTTGAGACTAAAGACTAAAGACTAAAGACTTTGTCATTCCTGCGCAGGCGGGAATCCAGAAAAATAACAAAAACAAAATCGGATGGATCCTCGCATCCGCAAGGATGACAGAGGGGGTGGACGAGAGAGCTTTATGAAAAAAATAATTTTGTTCATAAGTTTAATTTTGATAGCATTGGCGGTGTTTTTGGCATGGTTCATACCGTCGGCATACATCGGGTCGACATCCACACTGTCTGTGCCGGTAAACATCCCAGAAGGCGCAACAGCGCGGCAGGTTGGAGATGTGCTTGCGCAAAAAGGCGTCATTGTTTCGTCGTCCGGGTATCGAGCCTATTCTTACATTGATGCCGCGGCGCGCAATCCAAGAGCCGGCGATTATGCGGTCGTGCCGGGTTCTTCGTACCGCGATTTGGCTCGCCAGTTTTCCGTCGGGCCGGCGCGCGATGAGATCACCGTGCGTATTTTGGAAGGTTTTAGTCTTATAGATATCGGTGCAGAAATAAATGAGTGGGGAGTCAAAACCATCGCATGGAACGATCTTGCCGGTTCGGCCAAGCAGAACAAAAAATTTTCACCCGCTTTACGCGAGCAGTTTGAGTTTTTAAAAGATTTGCCGGACGACGCAACCTTGGAGGGATATTTGTTTCCGGATACGTATCGAGTTTGGAAGGATCAGCTTCCGTTGGGATTTGTCTTAAAGCAACTGCAGGAATTCGGCAAACAAACGGATGGCTATAATCTTGAGGCCGCCAAGCAGGGCAGAAAGCTGAACGATGTCGTCATTCTTGCATCGATCTTGGAAAAAGAAGGTCGTACGCTCGAAGAAAAAAAGATGGTTGCCGGAATTTTTTTGAACCGCATTAAAGTCGGCATGCGCTTGCAATCCGATGCCACCGTCAACTACGTAACCGATGCCGGACGCGCGCGGCCGACTTTGGATGATCTTGCGGCCGATTCGCCGTACAACACTTATATGCATGCCGGTTTGCCGCCGGGGCCAATCTGCAATCCGGGTAAAGATTCTTTAGAGGCTGCGCTGCATCCCGCGCCTAACGACTATTATTATTATCTTCACGATGCGGATGGAAAGATTTATTACGCCAGAAATATAGAGGAGCACAAGGTGAACAGGTATAAGGCGTATGGGGAATAAAAAAACTGGAAACTAGAAACTAGAAAGAGTTTAACAGTTTGCTGAGTCGCTCTTTCCAGTTTCTAGTTTCCAGTTTCTAGTCATTAGTCTTATGATCGATTTCAATCGCGAACTTAATCAGGAGCAATTGGACGCGGTGCTGCATGGCGACGGCGCTTGTTTGGTATTGGCCGGAGCGGGTTCGGGAAAGACGAGGACGGTCACTTACCGGGTGGCATATCTTTTGGAACAAGGCGTTGATCCTGGTTCGATTCTGTTACTGACTTTTACCAACAAAGCCGCGCGTGAAATGTTGGAGCGCATCGGTTCACTTGTGGGGCCGCAATCCAAAGGCGTGTGGGGCGGGACGTTTCACGCAGTCGCTAATCGTCTATTGCGATCTTTCGCGCCGGCCATCGGCTACACTTCGTCTTTTTCGATTCTAGATCAAGAAGATGCCAAGAGTTTGCTCAAAGCAGTTTTGAAAGATTCCAAGATAGATCCGAAAGTCCGTCGCTTTCCTTCGACGTCCGTCATTTCCAATTTACACTCTTTTGTGCGCAACACTGATTTTGATTTGCGCGAGGCGCTCGAAATGAAGTATTCGAATTTTTTGGATTGCGCAAATGATATTGAGTTTGTAGCCAAACAATACGATCAGCGCAAGATGTTAGCCAACGCTATGGATTTTGACGATCTGCTCGTCAACTGGCTGCGTATTTTGGAGGAACAGCCGCAAATTGCGCAGGCAATCGGCAATCGTTTTAAATATGTTTTGGTCGACGAGTATCAGGATACGAATGCGCTGCAGGCAAAAATCGTCGGACGGCTAGGACAGGTGCATCGCAATGTATTTGTAGTCGGTGACGATGCACAGTCCATTTATGCCTTTCGCGGCGCCGATGTAAAAAATATTTTGGCTTTTCCAAATCAGTGGCAAAATGCGCGCATGTTCAAACTGCTTTCCAACTATCGCAGCACGCCGCAGATTTTGGAAGTTGCCAACGAATCGCTTAAAAACAACGTCAACCAATACGAGAAAGAGCTTATCGGTTTGAAAGCGTCCGGACTTAAACCGACTTTGGTCGCTTGTCCGTCCGCAAGGCAAGAGGCGCAGTTTGTCGCCGATCAAATTCTTTTGCTGCGCAACAAGGGCGTGGCTTTGGGTAACATTGCCGTCTTGTTCAGGGCGACGGCGCATTCGCAGGCTTTGGAGTTTGAGCTGATGAAACGCGACATTCCGTTTGAATACCGCGGCGGCGTAAGATTTTTTGAACGCGCTCACATCAAAGATATCCTCGCTTATTTGCGCATTTTGGAAAACGTAAAAGATGAAACTGCGTGGCTGCGCGTTTTGAATATGCAACAGGGAATCGGTGCGGCTTCGGCTTCGCAGATCATTTCGGGCTTGCGAGAGCTGACGAGTGCAAGCGAAGTGTTGAACATCGGCGACTCATTGATTCCGGCGCGCGCACTTTCGGGTTGGCGAGATACGATCGGGATGATGCAGATTATGCAAGCTCCGGAGTCAGAGATCGTCGGTGTTGTAGACAAAAAGCCTGGGCGCATCGTGAGAGCGCTGGTCGCTTCAGGATCTTATCGAGCATATCTTGAAAGTGAATATCCTGATTGGAAGGAAAGAATCGAAGACTTGGAACAGTTGGCGTCGTTCGCAGACGTTTATCCCGATGTCAGCTCATTCCTCGCGGATTCTGTTCTCGAAGGCGCGGGCTTCGTCTCTCCGGTCGGCAAGAACCAAGGACAGAGCACCCAGGACCAGGAGCGTATGGTGCTCTCGACCGTCCATCAAGCTAAAGGCCTCGAGTGGGACACGGTCTTCGTCATTCATTTGACCAATCTCGGTTTTCCTAATCCTCGCGCATTGGAAGAAGAGGATTCGATCGAAGAGGAACGTCGGCTTTTTTACGTTGCAGTCACACGCGCTCGCAATCGTCTTTTTCTCTCCTACCCTCAAACCGCAGGTTACGACGCCATGACTTTTTGTCGTCCCTCGATGTTTTTGGAAGAACTCCCGCCGCGGCTTTTTGAACGAATAAACATGTCATCGGAGTTCGGAGCTCGGGGTTCGGGATTCGGGTCCGGCAAACCGAACACCGAAAACCGAGACCCGAATTACGACAATGGGCGTAACTTGGGACGCTTGGGACGTGGTACATTGTACGAGGTACGTGGTACGTCGGAGGACGGTTACGACGAACCCTCCATACAGCTCGATCGCCACGGCGACTATCACCGCCCCATGACGTCAATCGGCGACCAATCTCAACCCAAAACAAAATCTGTCTGGAAGACTGATAAGCCCGCGACAGAATTGCCAAAAATCAGCTATTTGAGGGATGTGGATGATTATTGATCCTGTCATCCTTGCGTATGCGAGGATCCAGAAATAGACATCAACGCTTGACAAAAGCCTCTTTTCTTGTAGTATTGCGCCAGGGTGATCCTGCCCAAAACACAAGGAGTCCGGTCATGAGTGAAGTGAAATCAGAGGAGTTTTGTACGTCAGACACGCCGGAGGGTCTCATTCGCACCTTGAACATCGTGGCAAGGTTGGCCGAGGACATTCCCGACGAAGAAGCGCTTAAGACGCGCTTCACCGGGAGGGGAGAATGCTTCGAAGACGCGCTCAACGTCGCCCAGCAGGCTTGCCCCAAAGTCGATTGGATTCGCCAAGCGCGAGTTCGCTGGCTGCGGCTGGCGATGCATGCTTGGGGAAGACGATTGGAACGAATGGAGCGCTGCAGTCCTTCAGAGGTTAACGTTGCGATGGCGGATATTAACCACCCGCCTCTTGGCATGAACCATCTGATCGTCACGACCCACATCACCGTGTGTTATCTCGGCGCAGACTGCAACGAGGTTATGAACGAGTATCTTGCTCTCCTTCAGAAGATCTATCAATGGACTGATAACTGGTACTGGGGCAGGGAGATGGTCAAGCTGATTCTGCGCCGTACGGGTTGTGCCAGACCCAACGATCCTCATCGCGACGAAGCAGCATGTCATTTACTTCTCAGACAATACGGCCTTCGCGATGAGATTGTTGTTCTCGATGAGTAGCTGATTCACCGCTGCACTTCATTTTAAACGCCCCGTCTCGCTTCCAGTCCTTGGGATCTTGAGACTGGGTTTTTTTCTTTTTAATTTTTTGTCAATCGTCTCAATCGTGTAATTAAAGTTTTAATCTGTTCCCAATTGATGCCGGAATTTTTTCTATTTCTTTCAATAGATGATACAATTTGGATGCTTTAGGCGGTTATGCTAGGCTATCAAAACTATGCGCCTAGCACGTGTTTTATTGACCGGTCATCCTGATAATATTTGTGACTTGATTGCCGCCGGGATTGCTGATGAATATTTGCATCGCGATCCGGAGACGAGAATCAGGTGCAATGTTTCCGGCGGGCGCGGGGCGATTTTTGTGACGGGTGAATTGTTGACGCAGGCGGATTTTGACGTGTCTCATTTGATACAAAGATTGTTGGGTCAGTACGGCGTGTATGAATCGATGGAGCCGTTTATCGCCCTCGAGCCGGTTGGGAGCGAACGGGTCGGAGTGTTTAAGCAAACCTGCGTTGAGCCGATAATCGTCAACGGTTATGCAACTCGCGAGACGGACTCATTGCTGCCAGCGCCTATTCATTGGGCGCAAAAGTTAGCGCAGGTTTTAGACGAAAAGCGCAAACGCGATCCGGATTGGTTTTGGTTGGGTGCATCGGGTTCTGTCAGCGTCATCGGCGTCGGTAACGAAGTAACGGAAGTTGCAGTTGAGGTCGAACACGGCACGCAGCCTATCGATCAAGTTAGGCTGGCAATCGCTGATGAGTTTTTTGAGTCCGGTTGGCGTCAGGACGCAAAAGTGACGGTCAACTCTTTCGGCGCGATGGAAAAAAATAATATAGAAGTAAGCGTTGGACGTTCACCTTCGCACATAGCAGCTTACGGTCATGGCTTGCCGATTTTGGTCAATCCCGCAGGGCGCGATTGGCACGGAGCGGAAATTTACGGCGCATGGCTGGCTCGTTACATTGCAAAAAATATTTTGCAAAAAAGCGACGCGCAGGCAGTTATGTCAGAATTGTTTTTCGCGCCGGGCGACGTCATCCCGTCTAAAATCAGCATTCGCGACGAGCGCGGCAGGGATCTTTCAAAAACTTTGGAGATTAATCGCGAACAAATTATGAATTTGCTTGAAGCGTGGAAAAAACAGGGGATAATGACGGAAGTTATTAAGTCAGGCTTGGTTGGCAATTCGCATCTTCCATGGGAATAGGGATTTATCCACTTTACTGCCAACGGTATTGGTATAAGATGTGACGACTATGATTAAGAAAAATTTATTTTACGGTTCAGTGATGATTGCGGGATTGGCTGTATTTGGTCTTGGCTGCAATCCAAATCAGTCGCCGGTAAGCTTGGATAAATATCAGGTTAATCAGCAGCCTCAGCAAGAGGTTATGCAGCAGGATCAAACACAAGCTTCGTCTACCGAGATGATTGATGACGCGGTTTTGGACGAAACATCACCGTCGTCCACTGACGCTGCGATGCAAGAACAAACAGAAATTAATTCAACTTCAACTATAGAAGAACCAACATCTATGGATACAGAACAACAAACGGCTTTGGCTTTCCCCGGTGTTTTGCCGGGCAGCGAAGTGGCTAACAAGCAAATCCGCATCAAGACTGACAAGGGAGATATCGTGTTCGAGCTTTTGCCAAAAGAAGGCCCAAACGCAGCATCCAATTTTTTCTATCTGGTCAACAGAAAATTTTACGACGGTTTAAATTTTCATCGCGTTGAACCGGGATTTGTCATTCAGGGAGGCGATCCGCTTGGCAATGGCACGGGCGGACCGGGTTACAAATTCGCTGACGACAAAGTTAACTTGTCTTACGATGAGGGAATCGTTGCCATGGCCAACTCCGGCCCAAATACCAACGGCTCGCAATTCTTTATCATGTTAGCTAATACTCCATTACCGCCAAGCTACAGCGTCTTCGGCCGAGTAATTTCCGGTATGGATGTCGTCAAAAAAATCGCAGTCGGCGATAAGATGACGAGCGTGACAGTTGAGACGTTGAAGAAGTAGTCGAACCTCACCGCTGCGCCCTCACCCCTGCCCCTCTCCCACAAAAGCAGGAGAGGGGTTCTGATTGCACCCCTTTCTCTTGCATGTGTGGGAGAAAGGGGCAGGGGGATAGAGGGCTCCCCTCCGGTCGATTGTTGTTAATTATGTAGAGAGCGGAGGCTTGAATTCAACCCCCCTTTTTGTTATGCTTTCGTACATGAAGCGTAAAATTTTAATCGTCTGTGCAATTATCGCCATCTTGGTCGGCGGAGCGTATTTTGGCCGAAATTGGCTGCGCGATGCTTGGTATGAATACAACAGACCGCAGTTGCCGCCGGCTGTTGAATTTGAGCAGACCGAAGCTGCGGCGCAAGACGTCTTGCCTGCGCCAGCCGCGCCCGTAGAGGGCGGGCTGTCTGCATCAGAGCATTATGTGCTCGATTCCAGTCCGCAGCCGACCGCTGAACCGGTTGATCCGCTGGCATCGGAAGCAAAAATTCCAAGCAAAATAAATCTTGCCGTACCGTGGATGAGCCAGGCGCCAAAATCGAATTGGGACATGCCATATCAAGAGGCTTGCGAAGAAGCTTCGATGATTATGGTAGATTCTTTCTATCAGTACAGGACGGGTCCAACTATAGAGCCGGATTACGCTGACGCCGCGATTCTGAAATTGGTTGATTATGAAAATAAAATCCGCGGAGATTATAAGGATACGGATGCGGAAGAAACGGCGAAAATCATCCAAGATTATTTCGGATATAAAGACGTGCGCGTTTTGCCGTTCAAAACATCGGATGACATCAAAAATATTGTCGGCCGCGGTTATCCCGTCATCATTCCATTTTCCGGTAAAGATTTACAGAATCCGAATTATCGCAACGGCGGTCCACTTTATCACATGCTGGTAATCAAAGGTTACACGGAAGATGGTTTGTTTATTACGGATGACCCGGGAACGCGCAAAGGTGCAGACTACGTTTATACTTTTAGCCGCATTGTTGAAGCGGCGCACGATTGGAACGGCGGAGATGTTGCGAACGGGGAAAAGTTGATGATTGTCGTTTTGCCAAATTGAGCTTTGTCATTTTTCGATATTTAAGGCATTATTGTAACTAACAATATGAAAAATTTTTTTGTTGCATTAATGCCTATTTTAGCGCTTTTTACCGTTTTTGGAGCGGGATGCTCAACTGGCCGTACAACGTACGACGTACCGCGTACCACGTCGGAAGTCGATCAACAGAAGTTGAACGTTGTCAGCTCGACGGCGGCGGTTAAAGACGAATGGATGTCAAAAGATGGAATAACTAAATTGCGCTTTACCGACATTCTAGAAGATGGCAAGCCGGCTGTTTACAATCCCACTATTGTTTACGGCACGACAACGGTTTTTGAAAATCAATTTTCGTGGCGCTTGAAAGATTCAAAAGGCACATTGGTCGCCGGCGGACGTGCGTATGCCAACAGCCCTGATTCGGGTTTACCGGGTCCGTTTGAGATTAAAGTATTTTTTGACCAATCACCTACTACGACGGACGGATTTTTTGAAGTTTACGACAACTCGCCAAAAGACGGCGCGGAAATAAGTTTGTTGAAGGTGAACGTCGAATTCGGCAATTTGTTGACAGCGGCATTGAACGAAGTCCCGATAACGACAAGCGACCTGTACGTCTACTTCCCGAATAAACAAAAAGATCCAAACTTTTTGGATTGCTCAAACGTCTATCTTGTAAAATATACCGTCTTGGATGATGAGTTTGATCAAGTCGTCGCGATGGCTTTGCATGCCTTGCTAAAAGGTCCGACGCCGTGGAGTGTTGATCATGGATTCTTTACAAGTTTACCGAGTGGTGTAAACGAGCCGGAAATAAAAACAGTCGACGGGAATCTTGTTTTGAATTTTGATGAAACTTTGGAGCAAGGGATCGGCGGTTCTTGCCGCGTGACTTCGATACGCTCGCAAATTGAAAAAACCGTCACTGAAACTATCAAACACATGGATTCTTCATTGCCGACGCCTGAAGTCATTATCTCTATCAACGGACGTACGGAAGATATTTTGCAACCGTAACTCACCCCCGGCCCCTCTCTTACGACAAGAGAGGGGAGCTTATGAAAAAAAGTTGGATTGTTCTTACTGCGATTATAGCCGGCATAATCATCGGATTATGCGCCGGCATTTTGTGGTGGACGGAACAAGACGGCGCCGATGCCCTCAACTGTAGAGACGCAAAATCTTGCGTCTTGCTTAACAACGGTACGTCAACTGATGCGACTTTGGTCAAAGATGACGATAGCGCTCCGGCTTTACCGCCAGGTACCGTTTCGCAAGAAATGCTTGATGCCTCTTTTTCAAATAAAGAAGATTGGTCTGTCAAAAAAGGAACTCGAATAATTTTAATCCCGCATCATCTTGTGGCGGCTCGCGAAATTGCGTCATTGGTTTCGGCTGCCTCCAGACCGTCGATTGTTTATCTTGTTACCCCGGATCATTTTGGTGCTTGCAAGTCTGCTACCTATTGCATGTTGGGAAATCCTCCTGCCCCCTTTGACGAGGGGGTTCTGCAGAAGTCTCCCGTGTCAAAGGGAGATTTAGAGGGATTCTCGAAAGAACACGCCGTGACGGGTCTTATCCCGTTCATGCAACGCGCTTGGGGAGATGACGTCACAATCGTGCCGATTATGGTCCGCACGGATGCAAGAGAAGAGCAGATGAGAGAGCTGACGCAGACTTTGATCGACGTTTTGCGTAAAGATAAAAAAGCTTTGTTGGTTGCGACGATTGACGCATCGCATTATCTGCCGGCGGAAGCTGCAGACTTTCACGATATTTTGACGCAGGACGTCATCAGCTCGCTTGCGGATCAAGAAGTCGAAAAAACGGAAATAGATGCGCCGTCGGTTTTGCGCATTGCGCTCAAAGTCGCTCGCGAGTTTGGTTTGGGCGACGTCACGATTCACGCGCGTACAAATTCTTTACGCATTTTGCAGGCGCAGATAGCAAAAGAGTCCACCAGTCACTTTTTGGCGTCTTTCGCACCGGGAGAAATAAAAGCGCAGCAAGATGTCACGCTTTTGTTTTTCGGCGACATGATGTTTGACCGCAATGTGGCAACGCGCAGCAAAACTGCAGGCAGTCTGGCGTATCCGTTTCAAAAAATACTCGGACAAGAAAATCGTTTTTTCCGCGGACAAGATTTTATCGTCGGCAACCTTGAAGGTCCCGTAACCGATAAACGTCTCGCGCCGGATAAAGGCAATGTTGACTTTATGTTCGATGACGCGATGTTGCCCGTTCTAAAGTCAGTCGGAATAAGCGCGGTTTCGCAGGCCAACAATCATACATACGATCAAGGCAGTGCGGGTGCACAAGAGTCGAAACAGAAGATTATCGCTTCCGGCGTCGGAGTTTTCGGTGACGAATACAAGGATGATGAAAGTCGTTCATTAACCGTCGTCGCAAGTCGCGGGCATAAAGTCGCGCTGCTTGGTTTTAATATCACCGAAGGCCCGTTGGAAAAAGACGTTGCACAAAAGTCCATTGAGTCTGCCAAGCAACAGGCCGACTTTACAGTCGTCTTTATGCATTGGGGCGAAGAGTATCAGGCAAGGCCGAACCAAACTCAAATTGAACTTGCACATTGGTTTATCGACCAAGGTGTCGATGCTGTAATCGGCGGTCATCCGCACTGGATGCAATCCGTTGAAGTGTACAAGGGCAAGCCGGTGGCGTATTCTTTAGGCAATTTCATCTTTGATCAAGATTGGTCTGACGAAACAAAACTCGGCCTCGTCGTCGGTTTGGTCTTAAACAAACAGGGGAGCGAGCTGCATCTTTATCCAATCAAGATCAACAAAAGTCAGCCGATCCTTTTAACGGGCGATGAACGTCAAAAGCGATTGGACTATCTTGCGGGTATTTCCGACTCGAATCTGGCTGAGCAGATCAAACAAGGAACCCTTACAATTAACAATTAAAAATTAACAATTTACAATTTTTTTGTCATCCTCGGGCGGAGTCCGACGGAGACCCGGGGATCCAATAAGATAAATAATTTTTTCATAATATGCCCACACCAATGCTACAGAAGCCTGTTCAAAACAACAAATCTCCACAAGATCCACAGAATCAGCCCGCGCCAAAAGTCTCTCCGTCAAAAACATTTCCCGCGTGGGCAATTGTCCTTATTTTTGTTGCAGGCATCGCGATTGGATTTGGCGCGTTTTGGTTGGTGTGGAGTTTGAAGCTGTCTCAAGTTACGAAAAACACAAACATCCCGGCGCCTACGGAAAACACCAACCAGTCGCCGGGGGATGTTGTGATCCCAACCAGTACACAGCCAATCACAGAGGATGAAAATCAACCGACAAAAAATGAGTATGCTGATTATATATTATCTCCAATTAAGGATAGCGAAACATTGAATATCGATTGGAGTTCTCCTGTTCGACGTGACCCATCTGTTATATTCGGCGGTGTTTTAGAGGCGAACCGTATGATTAGTCTATACAGTGGAGATGTTCTGGATCGATTAAATAAGGCACTCGATCAACTAAAGAGTGACTATAATCAATCTGTAAGTGAAACCTCGTTGGGTACTTGGGAGCTTGGTGTTGTCGCGAACGGAAAATATAAAGGGTACAAATTATTTGAGCATCGTGAAGATGTTTGCGAAATGGGAGGTTGCGCTGATTTCAGGTTTTTAATTTCAGTGGATGGCAAACGTGCGTTAATTATGGATCCATTGAATTTGGAACTGATGAAATCGTACAGAGGGAACGATGAAAATGATAGAGGTCGTACATACATGGAATGGGAAAGAGTTGTGACGCCTGCGTTTGGATTGAGCATTGTTGGAGAAGAGGCTTTACCCAAAGAATTACTGTTCAATGGCAAAAAGCTTTTAGTGGCTGAATATTTGGGATGGGATAATGTATATCCTGATTGGCTAAAAACTGAAGGCAAGATGAAGGGCTATGAGGTTTTTGGTAAGACGGATGACGGCTTGACTATTTATGGCACAAAACAAGTCGGTTGTGCGTATGTTCAGATGCCAAACAGATATTTCGTTAGAGTCGCGTCCAAAATTCCGGAGGGTGATGCTCCGGTGAGCGATAAGTATGGAGTGAGGCCATTGGAAATAAATTGGGATCGACAAGCGCTAGGCGAAAAAAAAGTTTCTGAAATATACATGGTAACAGGTGGCGGTTGTGAAACGTTTTGTCCCGTTCTGGTAGAGGAGGGTGAGAATGTCAGCGAAACGGCTTTGCTTAAAGTGGGGACGGCATCTGATGGCGGGTCGATATATATTCCCAAGGATCCTTCTAACAGCAAAACAATAAAAACTGCCTATGATACCTGGTTCTTGACTGATGGTAAAACAAAACCAAGTTTTGATGAGTTTTTAAAGCAGATGCTGGTGCCGATGTTTTTCTGGAAAGATGCTTTTGGACGTTGGCAGCGTTATAGTGATGTAAATCTTTCTCCACCGGCAGAATGCGGCAAGCCCGTCATCTATCTCTACCCCAAACAAAACACGATCGTGTCAGTCGCGTTGCCAAAGTTTATCAACGTGACGGTGAGTGAGCCGACGTATCCGTCAAATGGTTGGAAAGTTCTTGCACGACCTGACGGGACTCTAAGCATGATGCCGACGTCGACAAATGCAACGACAACTTACAGTTCGCTGTATTGGGAGGGCACGGGAGTTGGATATGCGACTCCAAGAGACGGGTTCGTCGTCAAAGACGGACAACAGAAGTCATTCTTACTCTCGACGCTACCGAAGTATGGCTTGAATGCAACAGAGATAAAGGAATTTATGGAGTTTTGGTTGCCAAAGTTGAAAGGCGCGCCATATTATCGCATCTCGTTTTTGACCGATGCTTGGTCAAAGGCAGCGCCGCTTTATGTTACGCCTGCACCGCAGACAAGCATTCGCATCTTTATGGACTGGCAAAAGTTGTCGACGCCGATAAAGATTACTGCACCGAGAATCGTCACGCCTGCGCGCAATGGCTTTACGCTGGTGGAGTGGGGAGGACTGCTATATAAAAATTAAGAATTACGAATTAAGAATTACGAATTAAGAATTTTTCCTTTTGTCATTGCGAGCGAAGTCCGACGCAGCGCGGCAATCTCTCCTTTGTCATCTCGACCGCAATGTAGTGAAGTGGAGAGATCCCTCATAAAACCGTAGTACTCTTAAACAAGGGATTCCTCGGCTGCGTGCCTTTAGTTTGGGCACTACGCTCGGAATGACAAAGTGGCCGCATTGCGAGGAGCCCGACGACGTGGCAATCTACTTGCATGACAGTTTTTTCCGTCACTGACTTCATTGCTCACATTAACGACGTTTTGGGTAAATCCTGGAACGCCGAGGAACTTTGCGTGGAGGGAGAAGTCTCCGGTTTTCGCGTGTCGCAAGGGCAGTGGGTCAACTTCGATTTAAAAGACGAGCAGGGTTTGGTAAATATTTTTATGACAGTCTGGCAGCTGCGCGTGCCGATTGAGGACGGCATAAAAGTCCGCGTTTATGGCATGCCGCGAATTTATCCGAAGTTCGGAAAGTTTTCTTTGACTGCGAGTAAAGTCGAGCTGGTCGGCGAAGGCGCGCTGAAAAAAGCTCTCGCGGCATTGAAGGCGAAATTGGAGGCGGAAGGTTTATTCGATCCTTCAAGAAAACGCGAACTACCGATTTTTCCAAATCGCATTGCTTTGATCGCATCGCGCGAAAGTGCAGCTTATGGCGATTTCATTCGTATCGTCGGCGAGCGATGGGGCGGATTGGAAATTGATGTCTATCATGTAAAAGTGCAGGGCGCCGGTGCGCCGGAAGATATTGTCAGAGCAATCCAACAGGCAAACTCCAGTCTGTCATTGCGAGGAGACTCCGAGGCGACGCGGCAATCTGCTTATTACGACGCATTAATCCTAACTCGCGGCGGCGGATCTCTCGAAGAGTTGATGGCCTTTAACGACGAACAAGTCGTGCGTGCGATTCACGCGTCAAAAATACCGACGCTGGTCGGCATCGGTCACGAGCGAGATTTGTCACTAGCGGAACTCGCAGCCGACGTCCGGGGTTCAACTCCGACTGATTGCGCTCGCCGTCTCGTGCCGGATAAAAAAGACGTGTTGCGCGATTTGGCGTTTAAGACAGGTGGAATCGAGTTACGCCTGCAAGAAACGATCAGGGTGAAAAAAGAACTTATGGTTCGTGCTCTGCGTGCACCGGCGACTTGGTTGTCCGCCAGGCGCCAGGCGCTTGATCAGCTGTCTTTATTGTGCAGTCAAAATGTGCGAGAATGGTTAAGTGGTCTAAATGACAAGTTGAAGGCAGATATCCGTTTGTTGGCCTCGTTGGATCCGAAAGGAGTGCTGAATAGAGGCTATTCTATCTTAAGAGATGCGCGCGGTGCAGCCGTTTCTTCTATCGCCAAGTTGACTGTTGGTCAGCCCGTGACGGTTGTGTTAAGCGATGGAGAAGGCGATATGAAAGTCATGGACGTTAGGCACGCAGTTCAAGCTAAGCAACAAAAGTTACTTTGATATGCCCGAAAAAAAATCCAAAAAATCAGAAGTTGACGTAGCCAAGTCTTTCATGGAACTCGAATCAATCGCCGAGTGGTTTGAGAAAGGTGAGGCGGATTTGGATGTCGGTCTTAAAAAATACGAGCGCGCTATGGAACTTGCGGAAGTTTTGCGCGAACGCCTTGAACAGGCGGAAAACAAGATTAATGACATACAGAAAAGACATAACAATTAATAATGTACAATTAATAAATAACAATTATTACAAAAATAATCAGTTATACTCTCAAAAATTGTTAATTGTAAATTTTTAATTATTAATTTGAATTTTATGTTTATCCTCCGTTGGGTCGTGAATGCGCTGGCTGTCATGCTGGCCGCATATTTAATCCCGGGCGTAAGCGTCACCAATTTTTGGTCCGCGCTTATTACCGCATTGGTGATGGGTTTAATCAACGCCATCATTCGTCCGTTGGTTGTTATTTTGACTCTGCCGGTCAACATAATCACTTTGGGACTTTTTACTTTGGTCATCAACGCGCTTATGTTCTGGCTCGCCGCCTACTTCGTACCGGGTTTTGATATCAATGGATTCTGGGCCGCTTTCGGTGGAGCCCTTGTCTTTTGGGCAGTCTCGTGGCTGACGAACGTTTTGCTTCGCAATAGTAACGGGTAACTAGTAACTGGTAACTGGTGAAAAAAAATGAACGACAAAATTACTGTAATCTCGCTTGGTGGTTCCATCTTGGTGCCGAGCGGCGGGATTGATGTTGAGTTTCTTAAATCTTTTCAAAAGCTGATCAGGGCGCGCATCAAGCTCGACGAAAGATTTATCATTGTTGTAGGCGGCGGAAGTACAGCCCGAAATTATCAGCAAGCCGCACGTGCTGTCATTGATTTGGCGGACGAAGACGTCGACTGGCTTGGTATTCATTCCACGCGTTTGAACGCGCATCTTTTGCGTTCGGTTTTTCGCGAGGAGGCACTGCATCGCGTCATCAAAGATCCGACGCGCCACGTCAATTGGAACAAGCCGATACTCATTGGCGCAGGCTGGAAGCCGGGATGGAGCACGGACTACGTCGCAATCCGTCTTGCGCATAAGTTCGGCGCAAAGCGCGTCGTCAACTTAAGCAACATCGCAGTCGCATACGACAAAGATCCCAACAAACATGCGGACGCAAAACCGCTTTACCAAACAAACTGGAAATTTTTCCGCAAAATCGTTGGCAATAAATGGATTCCCGGCATGAACGTCCCGTTCGATCCTATTGCTGCAAAAGCCGCGGAAAAGTGGGGAATGGAAGTAATCATCGCCAAAGGCAATGATTTGCAAAATTTAAAAAAGATTTTAGAGCTGAAGCAGTTTGTGGGGAGTGTTATAAGTTGATCCCTCTGACCATCGCTTCGCTCGGTCTGTCCCCCTTAACAAAGGGGACATGAAACGACTCCCCCTCTGTCATTGCGAGGAGTGTAGTCACGACGCGGCAATCTGCAGCTTGTCATCTTGAGCGCAGTCCTACGGAGCAGAAAGATCTGGCTCGTGCTTTTAACTATTGTAAGTCTTTTAACGATTTGCCCTAGACGATTTCTTTCCGACTTCGATTCAGTTCGGACAGAATTTTTTCTTCTTTCTCCAAAATCATATAAGGGTAACCGTGTACGTCTTCCTCTCTGATTTTGGCGCCGAGTTTGCTTAATACTTCGTAAAGATAAGCGCGAGCGGCTTGGGGAGTTTCGTAAGGCAGAGTCGCTTCCAACTCCGTGTATGCGCCGAGATTTTTGACGTCGTCGATGGCGACTTCGACGTCTTCAAACATCCAAGTTGAGCGCGTTTTTTCTACGATAACAATCGACTTGATGTCCAAGTCGTTAAAAATCTTTTTGACCGCTTCCGGATTTTCTATAATTGATTCGTACTCGTCGCAGTGAGTTGTTTTTTCAACATTTTCCGGATGATAGTGCTTGTATGTCAAAAAACTTTTGTTGGCCGTCTCCCGGATTCTCAGCCATTCAAATGGATATTCAACCGCCAAAAAGTTTCTGTGCGCCGGAACGAAGTAGGTGTCTTTTTGAAAAACATTTTTAGCTTTTGGTTCGGCATGCGCATCTAAAAACTTTCTAACGTCATCCGGATTGTCCAGCGGCAACTTTATTTCGATTTCAATATCTTGGAAGGACATAGTTTTAGTAGTAGTTCGTCTCCACGATCGGCTGCCAGTATTTTCGATACGATTCGTCGCTTTTGCCGAGACAGACATCTGCGAAGATGCAATGCGTATGTTCAGGCAGATCTACAAAAGAGAAAAATGTGCAGGGATTTTTTGCGCATGCGCCAAATTGACACAGCGGCTTTTCGTGACAACAGCTGCGGGCCATGGACCAAAGCAGCTCGTCCATTTCAAAAAAATCTTTTTTTGCCAACTTGCCAATCAATCTGACGGCTTCGACCGCTGCGGTTCTTACTTCCGAGTCTGATGAAAGAGGCGTCCGATCTTGCAATGATTGTTTCAGGTCTTGATCCAAAACCTCGACACATCCGATGCGGAGCAAAAGTCTCTGCATGTGATAATCCATCACTGGCTCAACAGATTGCGGATCTTTTATTTTGAGCAGATTTGCGTTAGTTGCAAGCTGGAGAAAAACTGTGCTCTTTTTTTTGAGTGGGTCGACGAAGGCTGAAAATTCTTCGAGCAATTCGTAAATACCGTTGCCGTTGTTCAATAGATAACCTTCAGCCTTGGCTATCATGTTTTCGACTCGGCCACCGTATTTTTCGTTTAAAATTTTTGAAATTTCAATAATAAAATTTGAACGTTCCTCTAATCTGTCGAGCGTGCAGTAAGTTAGATCGCCGCCTTCGGAAAACAAAGGCTTCAGTAATTCGCTTAGCTGTTTAGCATCCAGAGCCGCTATGTATTCGGGTTTTAACAGGGGCGATCCATCTGTGCCAAGAGACGTATAAGCATCTTCAAGACATCCCCAGCCTTTTAGATTTTTCTTTCTATTGATCAGTGCGTGCGTTTGATGGCAAATGGCGGAAGAAAAAAGATACGCGCAAAGTTTTGTCTCGTTGTCCGATTGGAAAGTCAGGAAAGGTCTATCAAAGTGCGCTTTTCTAAATTGCAGCGGCAGAAGGCGGGTCGCGATCAGCTCGCATTGATGATTGTTTACTGAAACTTTAAAGGTCATATTTTTAACAAATAACTCATTAAAATTTCAAGATAGTCATTTTTGTAATTTAAGCCCTGCAACATTGCCATCAATTTTTTTTGTTCAATAAACCTCAAATCATCACCTTCCCCGAGTTTTAGAGCGCCTTTCCTCGTATCAACCTCACAATAATAAATAGTAATCGTTTTATCGTTGAAATTAAATGTCGTGTATGGTTTTAGACTTTGGACATCAAGATCTGTTTCTTCTTTGACTTCTCTTTTCAGCGCTTGTTCCGGCATCTCATTTTCTTCTACTGTACCGCCAACCAGGCACCATTGGTCATGCATGGTCGGCGCCTTAGAATCGCGCAGATGCAAGAGAAAAGTGCCATCGTAATTTTCAATTATGCCAGCGACGCCTTGCATAAACATCATTTCTTCCTAAGCACCAAATCCAACACCGGCATGATCGCTGTCAGAGGGACATCGAAAATTCGTAGTACGCTTTCCATTATTCGTAACGTTGTACGTAGTACGCGGTACGTTGTACGCAGACTTGTTTTCCACTTCGCATCTCCGTCCGTCAGATTCAAACATTGCGCATTCGGAAGCGTTTTTTTTATTTTCCAATAGTTTGCGCCGACGATTCCTTCGCTTATGTATTGTTCTTTGGTAAGACCTCGCGGAGAATTGCGGGAGAATTTTTTTGCAATGGCAACAGCCCAGTTGAACGGGAGCCATGGAACGAGAGGAAGAAGAGTCGTGTGGCCGTCATAGGGAAAAACTTTATTTGGAGTTTCAGCGACAACCAAAAGTCCGCCGGACTTTAAGCAGCGAAAAGCTTCCTGCAAAATCGGTGCGCGCAATTTTGGATCAACGTGTTCCAAGACTGCGTTGAAAGTCACAATGTCAAAACGGCCGTCATCGAAAGGGAGTTTTGTTGTGTCAGTCAGATGCAGGAAAGAAGCTTTGTCGGCTAGACCTTCGTCTTGCGCACGACGATCGGCGAGATCGACGAAATGCGCATTGGGTTCAACGCCTTGCACGTACGATGCTCCGCCGTTTATGAGTGCGAGTGCGGAAGAGCCGCTGCCCGATCCAATGTCCAAGACTCGCTTGCCTTCTAGAGTCTCGAAGCGTCCGATCAGACCGGTGAGGCGTTTTTGCACGTAACTTTGGTCCGAGCGCCGTTCAAGCTCGTCCAACCACCAGTCGCCCTTGAGTTTTACAAGAAGTTCGATGGTTTCAACAGTCAGAGGAGTCTCTACCGTATCAAGGACTTTTTGCCTGCGCCCGTTGTGAATGGCTAAACCGTTAACAAAAATCCGCCTGGTTGAGCCTAAATCCAGTATTCTTAGCTCTGCCGACGGAGTGGATAAAAAGACAGGTTGTGCATCGGAGTCCATATATACCTTATAGTATTTCACGTTACGGGGTCGGCGACAATCGTCGCTTGATGTCCACAAGCTTGACCGAAAGGCTAAAATCCCATATACTTTTGCCAACACTCGCATCCAAAGAAAGCAGGGTCCTGACATAAAAACGGGATCAAACGCTATCCAACTCCTACGCTTAAGCTACGGGTTGGCTATCGCCCTGCCGAGGACGCATAATCGACTTTTGTTGATTTGCCCCACAGGATGCTGTGGGTGTTTATTTTTAAAGGTCGAAATCAATTAAGAATTAATAATTAAGAATTAAGAATTTCGGTTCCAACATTCATAATTATTAATTCATAATTCATAATTGAGTAGTTATGGCTAAATCAAAAGCACAGAAATCGTTGTCAAAAGATAAGTTGGTGGAGCTCTTTAAAAAGAGTTCATCTGCTGTCTTTGCCGACTACCAGGGTTTGACCGTGGCCAAAGCCGATAAGTTGCGCAAAACCACGCGCGAGCAAGGTGTGACTTACATGGTCGCCAAAAAGTCGATCATCAATCTGGCTGCAAAAGAAGCGGGATTGGAAATTGACGTAAAGAGTTTGCCGGGCATGATCGGCATTGCCTTTGGTGCGGAGGATGAGATCGCGCCGGCCAAGATTCTTGGCGACATGACCAAGGAGACTCCGATCAAGTTGGTCGGCGGAATCTTTGACAAAAAGTCCATTCCTCAAGCTCAAGTCGTTGCTCTATCCAACCTTCCGGGTAAGCAGCAACTTTTGGGCATGTTGGTCAGCGTCATCGCCGGCCCGATGTCCGGCTTTGTTCGCGCTTTGGACGCGATTAGTAAAAAGGAAACTGTTAATGCTTAATAATTTTAATTGTCATTTCGACCGAAGTGAACGGAGGTGAACGAAGCGGAGAAATCCCTTAAAGTACAGTTCGACTGTAAAGCAAGGGATTTCTCCACTTCACTATCGTTCCGGTCGAAATGACAGACGAACAAATATGTCAGACGAACAGAAAGTGGTCGAAGTTCCCGAGAAGTTCAAAGCTATCGTGGACCAGATCGAAAAATTGTCAGTGTTGGATCTTTCGGAACTGGTTAAGGTTCTCGAAGAGAAATTCGGTGTTTCAGCTTCAGCTCCGGTCATGGCCATGGCCGCTCCGGGTGCAGCTGCAGCAGAAGAGAAGTCCGAGTTTGATGTCGAGCTTACAGAAGCCGGCGGCAACAAGATCGGCGTCATCAAGGTTGTGCGCGAGGTTACCGGTCTTGGTTTGAAGGAAGCTAAGGACATGGTTGACGGCGCACCGAAAGTCATCAAAGAAAAAGCCCCTAAAGCCGAAGCCGAAGAGATCAAAAAGAAGATCGAAGAGGCTGGAGGCAAAGCGGTGCTCAAATAACAGCTTTGTCATTGCGAGCGGAGTCCGACGTAGCGCGGCAATCTGCCGGTCGGTAGATTGCTTCGTACCTCGCAATGACAATGTGACAAAAGTAGAGACGCCCTCCGAGGGCGTCTCTTTCGTTATGTATGAAATATTTTTTGTTTACGGCAACGGCACCAGCAACAGTCTATTTCCACTGACGACCAATGTTTGTTTTTGTCCCAGCTTGCTCGAGACGTCGCGCAGCGAGGTGAATTCCGGAGAAGTGATTTGCGCAGTCAGAAGTCCATTCTTGTCAAAAATGAGCAGACGCTTGTTAGCCGGGTCCGTTGCGATGATGCGAGGATCGTCTATGTCCGTCCACACGGACGAAAGGGACTTGAGAACAGGGTCGATCGTAGCCAAAGAGAAAGGTTCTTGTTTGCCGGATAAAAGTTTGAGTATCGTTCCGTCCGCTTTGGCAACAAATACATTGCTGTCGATTGCAAGCGAAACGGCACCAGCCAAGGGAACGTCGGTTTGCGTGTATGCTGCAGAAGACCCGAATCCGCTGGTGGTTTTTGTTAATCTGTAAATTTGTCCTTTCGTGCCATCCAAAACATAAGCGCGATTATTGTAAATGACCATGTCGGTTATGTTTTCGATCGTTGTTGCCGCGACTTTGTTCAGTGTTTGAAGTTTGTCATCGTCCAAACCAAGTGCGTAAAATTGTCCCTTGTCATCCAAAAGTACCAAAGACTTTTGACCGATGGAACTTCCGATAATGTTGCCGCTTCCGTCAGGCAGGGCAATGTTTTTGGAGTTATGGTCGCTTAAACCGGTTTTAACTATTTGGTGATTGGAATTGTCCGCAACGTAAGAATTCGCGTCCGTGATTGCCGGTGCGGTCAATGATCCGTCCGGTGCGGTTACGGGCAGCGAGTAGAGCTCGATGATGTTTGAAGCGACGGAGGCCTTGCGCAGTTTTTCCTTGATTTGATTCAAGTCTGACTTGAGTTTTTCCACGCGTTGTTTGCGGTCGTCCGTTGATGCATCCAAGCTTGAGACCAAGGCCTCGCTTTGTTGAACTTCGGTGGCAGTTTGCGCATCTTTGGCGTACATCAAAGAGCTTTCGGCACGATTAAAGAAATCGGTAGCTTGGCTGAATTTTTGTTCCCAAGCGGATCTTTCCGCTGTAACTTTTTTGTTGTGCGCGTAAGTTGAGTAGCCGATGACCAATAAAAGGATCAGTGCAACTCCGCCGATCAAAATAGTTTTGCGTTTGGCTGTAAAAATACTTCCGTGGCCGGCATCCAAACTTTGCATGGCGGTGCGCGTTGCGGGCGTTGGATTGGGTCGGCGCTTTGGAATCAGCTGTTTTAAGCGCTGCCATGCATCTGCGGCGCCTGCGGCCAATTTGGGCGGTAAAGGCGAGGAGCCCGCGGCCATCGGTTGTTTGGTTTTAATTGGATTCAATAAAGGCGCCAAAGTTTGATTGGTTTGCATCTCGTTTTCGCGCAATTGCTGCATGGAGATTTGCGCTCCTTTTGGAATCGGTATGGCAACCGGGTTGTTCGGTTTATTGGCGGGGTGGCAAGAAATCAGTATGGCGGCGAAATCATCCGGAGTTCTGGATTGCTCCAGAGATTGCTTCATCTCCATCACGGCGGAGACCGGAGGAAGAGTCGTCAACTTGTCTTTGATTTTAAGATTGTCGCGCAGGCGCTCAAAATTGGCGGAACCTATAAAAAGCAAGTCGCCGCTTTTCATGTCGCCGCAGATGACTGAAGAAAATATTTTTTTCGGATCGGGCGCGCTGGGCTGGTCGAGCGAACCGCAAAGATCAAAAACTTGATACGTGCCGTCGGGTTTCTTTTGCAGAAACATGTTCATCAGATTGCCATGCCCGCTTATGCACAATTGATCGTTGGAACATTCAATCAAAAAAATATTGACGCGGTTCCAGTTTAGCGGCGTCGGTTCTTTTTCTTGAAAACTTAAGACGGCTTCGTTTAACCTTTGCACCAGCTTTTCGAATCTGGCGAAAGGATCCATTGTCATGCCGGCCGTTAAGGCGCGCGATTGTTCAACCGTGGTGCTGATCAAATCAAGCAGTCTTTCGTATGCGTATAAAGTGGAGAATACCTCGGCTACAATCACTTGTTGCGGACCGGGTTTGCCCGTGGGAGCGTTCTCGAATCTAAATACGCCAACAATTTTTTCATCGGTCGGGCTGTTGCCGTATTCTATCTCTGTAAAACGAAATGTTGAGTCTGACATGTATTTGTCTCTCCAAGTATACGCAAAAAGGTCGGTATACGTCTACTTTTATACGCTTCCGTATGGGCAAAAGGTACACCCTTGTCAAGGCTGGACGAAAAGGGCAGGATATAGGAGCTGATATGCTTGAACACCTTTTTGGGTCAAAGACGCGCGTTAAACTCATGACTTTGTTCTTAAACAAGCCGGATGAGGCCTATTTTATACGCGAATTAACACGCAAGATCGATACGCAGATCAACGCCGTGAGGCGGGAGATAGAGAATTTGTCGCGTCTCGGCATGTTGATAGAGATAGAGGAAAGCGCCGGCGGCAACTCCAAACGCCCGGGTTTGAAGCGTAAGTATTACAAAATCAATCCACAGTTTGTTCTGCTTGGAGAGATTCAGGCTCTGATGACAAAGTCCCATCTGTTGTTGGAAAAGTCTTTGGATCGCGAAATAGCTTCCATCGGCGATGTCTCGTATCTTGCATTCATGGGCGTGTTTTTGGGCAAGCAGGCGCCGGTTGATTTGATCATCGTCGGAACAGTTGATGCGGAAAAGTTAAAACAGATTATACACAAGGCGGAAAAGGATTTGGATTTGGAAATCAATTTTACCTGCCTTACGGCGCAGGAATATTCATATCGTCAAGAGATTGCAGACAAATTTTTGTTGTCGGTTTTAGCCTCGCCAAAATGCGTTGCTATAGATCGTGCAAGCACGCCGACCGAAAAAGTTTAAAATATGTCACGGTTTTTGTTCATCGATACCCGCACAAGAGACAAGGCTGAATTCGGTTGGATTGATGACAAACGCGGGAAGAAGACTTGGAAGGTTGCGCCTGGTTCGTCAGGTTTAATATCAAGCGTCTCCGCGAGGATGGCTCCAAAAGAGCTGGCGGCTTCGGACGGCATCTGTGTTGTAAGCGGTCCAGGATCGTTTTCCAGCATCCGCACCGGCACGCTTGTCGCCAATCTTCTTTCAAGGACCTTCGGCCTGCCACTGTACGAGTTTAGTACGGAAGAGGCTGATGCCGGAAAAATCGAAGTTAAAAACATCAAGACGCGCAAAGCGAAGGAATACGTTGCTCCGATCTACGATCGTCCGCCAAACGTGACCGCGCCCGCTCCTTTGTCATCCTTGCGTATGCGAGGATCCAGAAAATCATAACCTATGGAAACAAATAAAATTGAAACGCGTTTTTACGAAATAATTCCGGGTGCTCTGGTTTGGCTGACCATTGTTTTGAGTTTGGTTTTGTCTTATACGCATCCTCTTTGGATGGTGTATTTTATAATGATCTACGATTTGTATTGGCTGTTTCGCGTAATGTACTACCTGCCTTTCGTATTTATTTCGTGGTGGACATATAAACGCGATTTAAAAAGAGATTGGCTGGGCATGGCAAAAGTTTTGCCGCGTTTTGACGAAGTTTACCACGTCATTTTTTTGCCGACCGTTAAAGAGGATCTGCTGGTCATAGAGGACTGCCTAAAGTCGCTTATTGCTTCCACTTATCCAAAAGATAAAATGATTGTCGTGCTTGGCGGCGAGGAAAGAGCCAAAGAGAGTTTTGAAGTAAAGTCGAAAGTCATTGTTCAAAAATACGGCGATAAGTTTTTTTGCCTCATGACGACTTTGCATCCCAAGGATTTGCCGCAAGAGATTCCGGGCAAAGGATCAAACGTAAATTGGATGGGGCATCGGGCTTTGGAAAAAATTCAAGAGCTCGGCATAAACGTCGACAATGTCGTCGTTTCGTCTTTTGACGTGGACACCGTCACTCATCCGCAATATTTCGCCTGCGTTACATACAAGTTTTTGACCGTGGAAGATCCGCACCGCAGTTCATATCAACCTGTCGTGCTTTACAATAATAATTTGTGGGAATCGCCGGCGGCGGTTCGCGTGTCGTCTTTCGGCACGACTTTTTGGCTCATGACGGAACTGGCACGTCCGGAAGGAATGATGACGTTTTCCTCGCACTCAATGAGTTTACGCATGTTGGTGGATGTTGATTTTTGGCAAAAAGATATTGTCAGCGAGGACTCGCGAATTTTTTTACAAGGTCTTGTTCATTATCATGGCGATTATCGCGTTACGCCGATTTATCTTCCTGTTTCGATGGACACCGTAATGTCGGGCAATTATTTAAACGCGTTGACCGCCTTATACAAACAGCAGCGCAGATGGGCATGGGGAGTTGAGAATTTCCCTTTTATGGTAAAAGCGTTTTTGCGCGATAGAAAAATGCCATGGACGGTCAAATTTGGTTTTCTTTTAAAGCAAACAGAGGGCATGTATACTTGGGCGACCGTGCCGCTTTTGATTTTTGTTCTGGGCAGACTGCCGTTTGTGTTGGCACCGGACGCTTTCAGAAGCTATGCCATATTTCAAAATACTCCGTTTACGCTCGAGTGGTTGATGCGTTTTGCCATGGTAGGCGTTTTTGTTACGGCTATTCTTGCTGTGACTTTGCTGCCGCCGCGGCCAACGCACGTTTCGCGCTGGCAAACAATTGTTGTTACGGTATTGCAGTGGCTCTTGTTACCGGTGACTTTCGTCGTCTTCGGCGCCATACCAGCCATCGACGCGCAAACCAGATTGATGCTTGGCCGAGGCCGGTTGGGATTTAACGTTTCACCGAAACGAACGTCCATACCATCGGATAAAAACTTGAAACTGGAAACTAGAAAGAGTGATTCGGTTTAACCTACAACTCTTTCCAGTTTCTAGTTTACAGTTGCAAGTCAAAAATTATGTCTGAATCTCAAATCGCAGTAAACATAGTCGCTTGGCATTCGCTGGCTTATTTGCCTGCGTTTTTTGAGAGTTTGAATGCGCAAACCGTTCCGCTGCGCGTAACCGTTGTCGACAACGCATCAACCGACGGATCCGGCACATGGATAGCCGGAAACCATCCGCATATCGGCATGTTGCGCAATATGCGCAACTACGGATTTGCCCGTGCGCATAATCAGGCGATTTTACTGGCTTTAAACTTTTGGCGCGATGCGGATCTTTCGCATTGTTATATCGTCGTCTGCAATCCGGATATTGAACTTGATGCGGCGTGTTTGGAACGCATGTTTACATTCATGGAAAGCCATCCGGAGGCGGATGCATGCGCGCCAAAACTTTTGCGCGCGCATTTGGAATTTATAGACGTCGACAATAAAGAAACCGTGCGCACAAATGTCATCGATGCCACGGGTATCTCTTTTTCCCGCGCTTTGCGTGCTTACGATCGCGGCGCAGGAGAAGAAGATAAAAAACAGTATGACGAGTTGCAGGATGTTTTTGGCGCAAGCGGCGCGTTGGGAATGTATCGCGCATCAAGCGTGCAAAAAGCCAGCGTTGACCAACAGTTTTATGACGAAGATTTTTTTGCCTATCAAGAAGATATGGATGCCGCTTGGCGCATGCGCCATCTCGGTATGAGAACGGTTTATTTGCCGCAAGCAGTTGCTTGGCATCATAGACGGGCTCAATCAAAAAATAAAATCGGTTGGATGGAAGCATGGAAGCGGCGGCGCGCCAAACCGACATTTATCAACTATCTTTCTTCTCGCAATCACGTTTGGGTGCTTGTAAAAAATTTAACCTTAAAAGAATTTTGGCATTGCGCGTTATGGCTTTTGCTGTATGAGTTTGCAAAATTCTGCGCGTCGCTGATTTCGTTCTCAAGTCTAAAAGGTTACTTCGCCGCGATTGCAGGTCTCCCGTTGATGCTTAGAAAGCGAAAACGATACTTGAAAGATATTGTGGAGCCGTTTAGAAATCAGTCTGCGTGGTTCAGTAAGTAACAATGTTGTCATCTCGACTACTTTCTGTCATTCCGACCGTAACGGAGTGAAGTGGAGGAATCCCTTGTTTAACTGTTGTACTGTACGAAGAGGGATTTCTCCACTCCGCTATCGCTCCGGTCGAAATGACAGAGGGGGGGGACGCTCCGGTCGAAATGACAAAGAGGTCGAAATGACAAAAATGTTATGTCAGACAATCAATTAAAAGTCCGCGGAGCGGATCCGAAAGTCAGTTTTGTAACGGTATGCTATCGCACGCCTGGTTTGGTGCGCATGTTGCTTAAGGGCATTGAGGCTGCGGATCTTAAGTTTGATTACGAGTATATCTTGGTTAACAACGCGCCCGGCGACGGTACGACGGAAATGGTTAAGGAAAAATTTCCTTGGGTGCAGGTAATCGACTCGCCGCGCAATGTTGGGTTTGGCGCAGGCAATAATATTGCGTTAAAAATTGCGCGCGGTACTTATGCGATGCTCACCAATCCGGACTTAACCGTTTTTTCCGGAGAGTTGGAAAAGTTGGTTAAGTTTATGGACGATCATGCTGATGTTGCGCTTTGCGGTCCTGCGCTTTTAAACCCGGACGGGGAGAGGCAGGATTCTTGTTATCGTTTTCCAACGCCGATGTATGCGTTTTATCGCAGGTCTTTTTTGGGCAAACTGCCCTCCGGCCGCAGATATGTCAATCATTTTTTGATGCGAGACGCGCGTTTAACCGAACGCCCATCCGAAGTGGATGTGCTGATGGCTTCGGCGATCATGTTACGCCGCAGTGCACTCAATGAGATCGGTTTGTTTGATGAAAAGTTTTTTATGTATCTGGAAGAGATGGATCTTTGCCGCCGCGCTTGGGAAAAGAAGTGGCGCGTGGTGTACATACCGCATGCCAAACTGGTACACTATCATCAGCGCGAAAGTAATATTGATTGGCCGTGGCGCATAATTACCAACAGGCCGGCACGCGCGCACATCGCAAGTGCGCTATACTATTTTCGCAAGTACTGGGGCAAGCAGCACCCGCATTTGCATCCAAGGCAAGTCGATTAATGAAACAAACTCCCAATTTTTTAACCTGTCCCTCGGTTCCTTCGTTACCTCCGGCTGATGGAGAGAATTTTGATATAAAGCAAAATTCAAAGAATGGAAATCTGGATTCGGTTGCCCAACCCCGACTCCAGACTCCCGAACCCCGAACCCCGAACCCCGAACCCCGATCGAAAAAACGAAGCTGGATCAAGTGGATTGTGATTTTGGTTTTGCTGGCAGCCGCATTCTTTTTGTTGATGCCCGCAATCGCTTTGGGACGCGCGGCCATGTCGGCTTATGAGGCAAAACAGGCTTTGACGGTTTTGCAGGCAGATCTTAAGGCTGGTAATTATGCTGCCGCTGCAAGTCAAGCTAAGGTTGCTCAAACTTCCGTGGAGTCTGTCAGTGGAGCATTAAAAGGCGTTGGATTTTTTAGAGATGTACCTTTTATTGGTACTCAAGTCAGGTCTTTGCAGGATGTTGCCGCCGTCGGTTCTAGTACTTTGGATAGCGTACACGATTTGCTTAATGTCGCTGCTGCGTTGTCTGATGCGGTCGAAAGCGGCACGCAGGCCATAGGCGAGGTCGACGTTCAAGTCGCTTCAAATCGCGGCTGGAATGATTTGACTAAAAATGAGAAAAGAAATTTGCTGGGTACTTTGCAGGATTCTTTGCCGAAAATCCGTTTGGCGCGGGATAAGATAGACATGGCGCTTGCGATGTGGAACGCCGTTCCGCAGGAGCGCATGTTTCCGTTTGTGGTTTCCGCGCTGCGTCCGCTTTCTGAAAATCTCCCAATTATTCGTCGGGCTATGGATCAAAGCGTTCCGCTTTTGGAAACATTGATTCCTTTGGCCGGCTATCCCACTTCCAAACAATATTTGGTCGTTTTGCAAAACTCGGACGAGATGCGGCCGGCCGGCGGATTTATCGGCAGCGTTGCCAGCGTTACGGTAGACGCCGGTCAGCTGGATGACTTTCGTTTTTATGATGTTTACAACATTGACAACCCGGTTTCCGGAGTTTGGAAAGAAATTCCGCCCGAGCCGCTTTCGAAAAATCTGGGCGTAAGCTCTTGGTTTATGCGCGATGCGAATTGGTCGCCCGATTTTGTTGAGTCCGCTTCCAGAGTTTTGGATTTTTATGTCAGGGAAAATGCTTTGCAAAACAAAGATGAAAATCCGGACGGCGTGATTGCGCTGGAGCCGGGATTTTTTAAAGAACTTTTGCATCTTATCGGTCCGATTCAAATCCGGGGCAAGACGTATGATGAACATACGTTCATGGATTTTTTGGAATACGATGTTGAGATCGGATTTTTGCAGCAGGGCATCAGTCTGGAAGATCGCAAAGCGATCATGGGCGAGCTCGGTTCCGAGCTGCTCAAAAAAGTTCAGGCCATGCCGCGGTCCGATTGGCCAAAGTTGTTGAATCTGCTGACGGCCGCATTGCGTGAAAAACAAGTCATGGTTTATTCGAAAGATGCGGATTTGCAAGCCTCGCTCGACAGCCGCGGTTGGAGCGGACGCGCCAAAGCGACGACTTGCGATTTTATGTGGGTTGCGGATGCAAACCTGGCTGCTCTTAAGACGGACGGCAAAATGGTCAAATCGGTAAGCTACGAACTTGATGCGCGCGATGTGCAAAATCCAACGGCAAAAGTCACTTTGAATTATCAAAATACGGTTACAAAAGTAGATTGGAGATATACGCGTTATCGCAGTTACACTCGCGTTTATGTTCCGGACGGAAGTCAATTGATTTCGTCGCAAGGCGCGATGCAGGGCGATCTGCTGCAGACCGGCGGCAAGTTCGTGCCGGGTAAAGTTGATGTGATGAAAGAACTTGGCAAGACTGTTTACGGTGCATTTTGGGCTATCGAACCGGGCAAGACCGGATCGCTGTCATTTACTTACTCGTTGCCTCCAAGCGTCAGTGATTGTCTTGCGCAAAATAACTATCAACTCGACTGGCCAAAACAGCCGGGCGCTGATTCGACCGAAATTAACGTCAAAGTCTTGATGCCAAGCACCATCAAGTCCGCCGAACCGTCCGAACCGGAATCGAAATGGGGCGATGCGGCTTACGAGTCGCAGGCTGATTTGAGGGAGGATCGAGAGTTTAAGGTGAAGTACTGACAACGCTCTTGTCATCTCTCTGCTCGGATGATGAGATAGGCACGAATTTTATGTTTGCTAAGAAGGTGGCAATTGATTTGGGGACGACTACTGTCCTGGTTTACATCCCAAAGAAGGGGATTGTGATTAATGAACCTTCGGTTGTGGCTGTTTCCGTTGCGGACAAGCGCGTTTTGGCTGTGGGTAAAGAGGCAAAGGACATGATCGGCAGAACGCCTGATACCATCGTCGCGCGTCGTCCTCTAAAAGACGGCGTGATTGCCGATTACCATACGACAGAAGCAATGCTGCGGTATTTTTTGAATAAAGCTTTGGGCAGCCTTAGATTTTTTCGCCCCGAAGTGATGGTCGCCGTCCCGGGCGGGATTACTTCGACCGAACGCCGCGCTGTCATTGACGCGACTATTGCGGCAGGAGCGCGCGCCGCTTATATCATCAAAGAACCGATTGTCGCGGCCATCGGCGCAGACATACCGATCGGCTCGCCGTCCGGACACATGATAACCGACATTGGCGGAGGCACCTCGGAAATCGCAGTCATCTCTTTGGGAGGCATCGTCTCTTCGGCATCCGTGCGCATCGGCGGCAATAAACTCGATATGGCGATTCAAGAACATGTGCGCCGCAAATATGGTTTGGCCATCGGTGAACGCACTGCGGAAGAAGCGAAAATCCGCATCGGGTCAGCTTTGTATCTTGAGAATAAAATGGAGATGGAGATCAAAGGCCGCGACATGATCAACGGTTTGCCGCGCGTTGCCACAATCACATCAGACGATATCACGGACGCCATTCAGCACGAACTGCACGGCATTATCGACACGATCAAAGAAGTTTTGCGTAACACGCCGCCCGAGCTTTCCGCTGACGTGATGGAAAAGGGCGTTGTGCTTTCCGGCGGAACGGCGCAATTGCGCAATTTGGATCGTATCATCTCCGAAGCTACCGGCATTCCCGCGTTTGTTGCCGAAGAGCCGCAATATTGCGTTGCAAAAGGCACAGGCGTCGCTCTCGAGAATTTAGATTCATATAAGAGGAGCATTTTGGGAAATTCATAATCCGTCTTGTCATTTCGACCGAAGCGTAAAAGCGAAGTGGAGAAATCCCTTAAGCCTCTAACAGTTTAACAAGGGATTCCTCGACTTCATGCCTTTAGTTTGGGCATTACGCTCGGAATGACAAAAGAAAAATGATGTGCTTCAAGTATGTCGGATGCATTTTTATGTTATAATGCCTTTATGATCATCGGCATAGACGCTTCGCGGGCCAACAAAACGGCAAAGACCGGAGTCGAGTGGTACGCGTGGCATGTGATTCAGGAATTGAAAAAATTGACCAAGAGCGACAAGAACTCTTGGATTTTATATACCAACGCTTTTTTGCAGAGCGGTTTGGAACAGTTGCCCGAGAATTGGTACGAAACGCGGGCGCATTGGCCAATAAAAAAAGGTTGGACTCAACTTCGTCTTTCGTGGGAGATGTGGCGCAGGCCATCAGAAGTCCTGTTTGTTCCGGCGCATGTTTTGCCACGGGTAACTCCAAAGAAAAGCGTTGTCACAATCCACGACGTGGGTTTTCATCGCATGCCGCAAATTTACAAGCCGCGCGATCGCGCTTTTCAGGAATGGAGCACGAAAGATATTGCAAAACGCGCTGCAAGGATAGTTACCGTCACGGAATTTTCGGGCCGTGAGATTTCCGAACTCTATGGCGTTTCTTCAGACAGAATCGCGATCACGCCAAACGGAGTTGATCACGATATCTTTCGTCCCATATCGGACGGCCTTGCCATCGACGAAGTTTTGAAAAGACATCGTCTGCACAAGCCGTTTTTTGTAAGTATCGGACGTCTTGAAGCAAAAAAGAATACCGTGAATTTGATAAAAGCTTTTTCGCTTTTCAAAGCGCGCCGCGGCGTCGGCGATCCTGTCTATCTTGTTTTGATTGGCAATCCCGGTTTTGGATATGAAGATGTGAAAAAAGCCATCAACGAATCGTCGTTCAAAGAATACATAATCCAGCTCGGCTACGTGCCAGAGGCTGATTTACCGTATATCATCAATGCAGCAGAAGCTTTGATTCATCCTTCTTGGTACGAAGGTTTTGGAATTCCTCCGGTCGAAGCAATGGCCTGCGGTTGTCCGGTGCTTTCGTCAAACATTGGTGCGTTAACCGAAGTCATCGGTCCGGATGCGGCGATTTATTTTCCGCCGGGAGAAATCGAGGCAATGGTTGCGGCCATGAACCGCATCATCGACGAACCCGGTATAAAACAAAAATTGCGCATGGCCGGCATTGTCCGCGCATCCAAATACAACTGGCGCAGCACCGCGGAAAAGACGTTGCCGGTTTTGGTTGACTGGTAATCCTTGTTGTCATTGCGAGCGCAGTCCGACGAAGCGCGGACGTAAAGTCCCCGTGGGGACCACGTCCCCTCTACGGGGCAATCTCCCCTCCGATTGTCATTTCGACCGGAGCGTTAAAGCGAAGTGGAGAAATCTCATCGCTAATCAACACAGTCTATTTGCCATTTAGTTCATGAGATCTCTCGACTCCGTCTAACTACGCTCGAGATGACAGAGGGCGTTTGAATACAAAATGTATGAAAGAACTCATCAATCGTTTATCTGAATACGGTTTGTCCGAAAAAGAATCGAGCATCTACTTGGCGATGCTGGAGCTTGGTCCGGCAAGCGTGCAGGACATTGCAAATAAATCCGGCGTCAATCGCGCCACGACTTATGTGACGATGGAAGCGCTCAAACGCCACGGTTTGATGTCGACTTTTGAGAAAGGCAGAAAAACAATGTTCGTCGCCGAATCGCCCGAACATCTCAAGAGACTTTCGAGCGCAGAACTGCGAGCCGCCCAAGAAAAAGCCGAACGCTTGCAGCAATCCCTTCCGCAATTTATGGCTCTCTTCAACTCCGCATCCGAAACAAAACCAGTGGTGCGGTTTTTTGAAGGCGAGGAAGGTTTGATCACATGCCGCGAATTGATGATTGACTGCACGGAAGAGCTTTTAAATATTTTTGCAGTTGATGAAAAATTGATTGCGCTGTCCAAGATTGATGAACGACGAAGACTTGAGTTAACTTCGTGCAACCACGGACGAATCATTGTCGCGATCAAGCCTGGGTTGGAGCTGACCAAGTTTGATCACCGGATGTGGAGAGTTAGGGAGATATTGTACGAACAGTTTCCTTTTACAGGAGATGTAATGATTTGGGAAAATAAAATTTTGTTTTTATTTTTGCAAGAAACTCCGATGGCTATTTTGTTGGAAAACAAGGAAGTACATGGAATGATGAAATCTATGTTTGAGTTGTTGTGGCAGCAAGCCGAGCCGTTGAATTAAAAAAAGAGCCACGACACCGTATGGTTCATGGCGAGAGCGTCTGGGATCCCTAGTACGAGAACGTAGTTAGGCCATAACGCGAGCTATTCTTGCGCGGAGCTAACCCCCGCCATGACAATTCGCTACCGGACGGATGCCCCACCGTTGGGACAGGGGATTTGCTGAGGCGTCAGCTGCAAAGACGACGATGATGCGCACGAGGCCGGTGACGGCTTCGATGACAAAGGTCGGCAAAGCCGGCACGAACTTGTCGCATGCGCAACGTACTTCCGTCGTCAGGGCGGCGATGATTCCCAGCAACAGCATGAGAATCGCGGTCAACATGGGGTCTCCTTGATTTGGTGGAAAAGGACGGGTGGGAGGGTTGATTAGCCACTACCTTGTGAGCCGACCCACTTGGTTATCGGCTGTCCGGCAATTTCACGCGGGTTTCGCTGTTTAGGCTTCAGGATAACCGCATTGTCGGAGGACTCGCGCTCACGCTGGTCTTTTTTAATATATCACTAATATCGATTTTTTGGCTGTGGATAAGCTAAAAAACGTACATCACGTACATCACGTACATCGCGTGTCGGGAACGCTATGCACGTTATGTACGTTATGAACGCCAGGTACGTTAGGCCCGGGGGTGTTGACAAAATGGCAAATTTATGCTATATTTACGCGTTCTCTGGGTGAAGTCTGCCTAGACAAAAAGGCTACCCGGAGGTGCTCCTTGGGCACCTTAGACAAGTTAAGAGTTCAAAAAATAGCAAACACAGACCGCGAAAGCGGTACAACAAGTGCTGGAGGTTAGAGATGAACAAGATGATCAAGAAGTACTGGCTCGAGTTGGTGGCGATGATGCTTTTGGCCTTTGCGATTTGTTTTTTAGCCGCAATGATCGAGACTGGGCATTCGCAGAAGGCGCGGCAAGCGACGACGAAGGTCGTGCTGAAGGCGGAGAACAAGTATGACTGCGGCTCTCCCGAGCGGGCAGTCTGTCAAGAAGGCAGTGAATATGCCTGCGGGTGTTTGGGACATGGCCTGATCGGTACACAGAAGTGCAATGCGCACTGTTCCGGTTTCGACGCGTGCGAATGCCCAGACACCAGTGCAGAGGATACCGCCATCTCCGAAGGAGCCGCTGCGTGCTCAAAATCCGGCATGGATGGCAAGGTCACGATTGTGATCACGACTGCGGACAAGCCGCCCACTTCCGGTGAGGTCGTCAGCGTGTTCGGCAGGGTGAACGGTGGGGACTACAGCTTGTGGAATCAGGTCTATCTAGCAAACCCAGCTTACCTCGTCATCACCCGACCCGAATCTGCATCAAGCCTGCATTTCGCGTTCAACCTCGGATGGGCACTGCCCAACAATAAGGATTTCGGCAGCTGGGATTCGATCTGCCCTTCCACGGGTTGCTCTGCCGGAACCGTCGTTCACACCTGCAAGGGCAAGGCTTGGCTCGGAACTGTCAGGGGAAACGATGTGAGCTTTGATCCCTTGATCGGTCTCTGTAGTGTAGAATCGGGTCCTTGGGGCATGACGGAGATCAGCTGCAGGAGCGAGAAGTAAACCAGCCGAGATCATCTCGGCGCAACGATTTTGGAGGTTACCATGTCGAGTTTGACTCAAGCATTTCTGGAGTTCATTGTCACGGTCATGGCTTTGCTGGCCTGGATAGTGATTCAAGGACTTCATTCCATCTGATTGAACGCGACGCGAGTCGCAAGAGCTACGGAGGATACGGACAATGAAGACGAATTTGAAGAACTGGATGGTCGCGATCGCGTTGGGCGTCACGTTGATGGGGTGCGCTGCCAAGAAGTTTGGCACACCAGCGATCTGTGAGCTGGGTGACACCGGTGAGGAGGTCAAGTGTGCCGACGGTTCGCAGGGCTTTCTGCTCTGCAATGCCAACGGCGACGCCTTCAACGGTGGAGACACCTGCAAGTCCGGCCAGCAGCCCGTTGCGGGTTGCGGTGCGGAGCACGCGGTGTGCGCCATCGGCCAGCAGCTCTCGTGCGGTTGCAATGACGGACGCGAAGGCGCCCAGAAGTGCAACGCGTCGTGCGACGGATTCGACGTCTGCGTCTGCAGCGGACCCATTCCGGGTTCGGGCGGAAGCGGCGGAGCAATCGGCGGCTCGGGCGGCAGCGGTGGGACAACGTCCACTGGCGGCAACGCAGGTACGGGCGGAAGCTCACAGTTCTGCATACCGGTGCAAGAGGACCACGACTGCGGCGGCGAGTGCGGGAGCCTTGGCGGTTCCCGTTGGTGTCGAGCGGATGGACTGTCCTACGGTCCGTGCGTCTGCAATACAGCAACCGGCGGCTCGGGCGGGTCGTCAGGCACCGGCGGCTCTGGAGGATCCGGAGGTTCATCCGGTTCGGGCGGTTCGACGGGCGGCGCAGGTGGCAACACCGGCGGAACCGGAGGATCGACCGGAGGAACTGGCGGTTCGGGCGGTTCGACTGGTGGTAGCGGCGGCTCGACGAGCTACTGCGGCACGGCGAGCGACGCCTGCCACAACGTGGTTCAACAGGGCTGCTACTGCCAGGTCGATGGCTCGTCCATCTCCGGCACGCAGAACTGCAAGCCGGATTGCTCAGGCTGGGAAGCTTGCTACTGCAATAGTGGTGCAGGCGGTTCCGGCGGTAGCGGTGGAACGGGCGGCAGCGGTGGCTCTGGCGGGACGGGTGGAACGGGTGGAACGGGTGGAAGCGGCGGAGTGAGCGGGACGGCGGTGGATGTTACGTGCGAAATCACGCACGCGGACTATACGGCGTTCAAGTTCGACTTCGCCAACTTCGTCATGTCGTCCGTGCAGCATGTCTACAACGTCTTCGTCTCCGACGAGGGCGTGGACGACGGCCACGGCGGCGCGACGTACGCCACGACGACCCATTTGAAGTGGGGCGACGCGCTCAACTTGCAGCAGCTCGGGCGATCCGTGAAGTTCACATTCCGGACGACTCTGGGTAGCCGCATCACGTTGAACGCGGTGCGCGATCCGATCGGCAACGATCTGTCGAGTGGCGACTACTGGCGCGAGCCGGCAGTGGACAAGGGCGTGGTCAAGATGAAGGTCGATTGTCTGCTCAAGTTCGACGGAAGCGAGACCATGAGTCACATCATGTGGCCTCACGCCGAACAGAACGAGCAGCATACCGGCTGGAACCTCGCCTTCATCGTGCAGACAGCCTGGACTTCGACGAGCGATCACGACGGAGACGGCTCGCCGGTCGGAACTGACTGCGACGAGAATAACTTCTACAAGGCGCCGGGCCTCGTGGAGGTGATGCAGGACGGCATCGACAACGACTGCAGTAACTACGATCTCAAGTACCGCCGCGTGGTCATGGACGCGCCTTCCGGCATCATGAGCTACGGCGGCCTGATGAAGTACTGGGATTTCAACCAGACTTCTCCGCACGGCGTCAAGATGACGTACGACGGCAAGTGGTACTCGGCCTACGTGCCCGTGACCTTGCTCCCATTCGACACCAGGTCGGGGCAGAGCGTCGCGCAACCCGGCGGGTTAGTCGAGTACTCGGGGTCCGGCGACAACTGCTACAACGGGTTGTGTTGGAACATGTCGGACTGGGGCGGTTCGTGCCACCCGGTTTATCCGGTGTGGTCCGAGTCCTACGACTCCACGCACATCAACTCGACGACGGCGCGGAACGTGAACAGCCAGTGCAGGTCGTTCTTCCCCGCGACGCTCTAGGGCAATAGAACTCTTAACATCAACGTCCCGTGTTTACGGGGCAAGGAGGTTACTCAAAGCGGCTGATGCTCTCAGCCGCTTTAAAATTTGCTTAAAAACAGTTTGTCATTGCAAGGAGTCCGTTTTTGTCATTGCGAGGAGTTAGACGACGTGGCAATCTCCCCTCCGACTGTCATTGCGAGCGTAGTCCGACGGAGCGCGGACGTAAAGTCCCCGTGGGGACCACGTCCCCTCTACGGGGCAATCTCTTGCCCGTTAGCTCCAATCAACCGATAAATCTTTCCATTCCGGATTCATTGTATTTATAAGCTCAACTTTCTTCGCCCTTGATCCGGCCTTGATTTGCTTTTCTCTGCTGATAGCAGAATAAGCATCTTCCGTGTTTTCAAAATATACTAAAATGTCAGCATTGTATTTTGCTGTAAAACTATCTTTGATTAGTTTGTTTTTATGTTCAAACAATCTTTTTATCAAATCGTTGGTTACTCCTGTATAGAGAACGGTTTTGTATTTGTTGGTTAGTATGTAAACGAAGTATTGATGCATACGACCAGATTGCCACGTCGTCGGACTCCTCGCAATGACAGTCGGAGGGGAGATTGCCACGTCGCCTCGGAGGCTCCTCTCAATGACGGAAAGAGATTGCCACGCTCCGTCCAACTCCGCTCGCAATGACAATGAGAAATAAAAAAAATCGGCCCGCTGCGCAGAGGGTGCGCGGCGAGCCGTGAGTTCTCACCGAGTCAGGGCGACCCGGGAGGTGGTGTGTGTGCAGAAGTGCCGCTCACTCGTAGGCGGCGAACACTTCCGAGTTGTTGTACGGACCGCTCTGCGTGCCGATCGTGCCGACCAGCGGATTGTTGGTCGGGGTCGTAGTTCCGTTGACGGTCCCCAGCCATGCCTTGCCCTTGCAGGCGTGGATGGTGAGATTCTCGGAGCATCCTGTATCCGGACAGAGCGGGTTCCAGTTGCCGAAGTCCGTGTTGTTGGGGAGTGCCCAACCCGGATTGAAGGCGAGGCGGGGACTGGCTGGCGCGTCCGTCATCGTAATGACGAGCAACTGTTGGCCGGTCGTCGCCTGATCCCAGAGCGTGTATGCGCCGTCGTCGATCTTGCCGTACGCGCCGAGCGTCTTGCTGGGGTCGGGTGCCGTATCCGTCGTCATGAGGATGACCACCGGATTGCCGGCTGCGTCGCCGTACGTCTCGCAAGCCGCGAGGCCGAGATTTACTGCAGCATCTCCGCCGTCGGGGTAGGTGCAAGCAGGGTTCCACGGCACGTTCACGCTGATCATGGCTCCCTTCTGACAGGAGAAGTCCATGCCGAGCGAAGTTTCGTGGCAGACCTGACACTCAGCGTACCCTTCGAGGCATGCGCCGCCGGGGTTGCAAACAAGTGCCACGCCGCCGTCGGTTGCTACGCAAGGCGTCCAACCGCTGCAGTTCTCGAGGCAGGACTGCGTGCCGGGAACTCCTCCGGGCGCCGTGCAGGCCATGTTGACCTGGTCGGTTGTGCACGCGCGCTGGTCCGGATCCTGACAGATCGGAAGCGGAGCGTCGACTCCGGCGTCTCCGCCTGTGCCGCCCGTTCCGGCATCCGCACATTCGCACGTAGTCCAGCCGTCACAGAGTGCGTTGCAGGACTGCGCACCGGAATTGGTTCCGTTGTCGCCCGGGCAGTAGCAGGTCTGCGTCTGGTTGGTCGTGCACGCGCGAGCCGCTGCATCGAGACAATAGCTGACCGGTCCGGCATCTCCGCCGCCCGTTCCAGCCGTTCCGCCTGTGCCTCCCGTTCCACCGACACCTGCGTCGGGGCAATCGGGATTGGTCCATCCGCTGCAGTCCTCGAGGCAGGTCTGGACGACGGTCACGTCGCCGCCACACTGCTTCAACTGCGTCTGGTTGGTGGTGCACGCGCGAGCCGCTGCATCGAGACAATAGCTGACCGGTCCGGCATCTCCGCCGCCCGTTCCAGCCGTTCCGCCTGTGCCTCCCGTTCCACCGACACCCGCATCCGGGCAGTCGGGGTTGGTCCAGGCAGAGCAATCCTCGAGGCAGGTCTGGACGACGGTCACGTCGCCGCCGCACTGCTTCAACTGCGTCTGGTTGGTGGTGCAGGCTCGAGCTGCCGAATCGAGGCAGTAGCTGACCGGGCCGGCGTCTCCGCCTCCGGTTCCAGCTGTTCCGCCCGTGCCTCCGGTTCCGGCAGGAATGCATCCGGCGCACGTAGTCCAGCCGTCACAGAGTGCGTTGCAGGTCTGTGCACCGTTGACCATCTCAGTCGAGCAGTCGCAGTGCTGCGTTTCGTTGGTCGTGCAAGCGCGCTGATCCTTGATGAGACAAACGTTGACGCCCGCGTCGCCGCCGCTTCCTCCAGTTCCGCCCGCGCCTGCCGTTCCGCCCGTTCCGCCAGGTCCCGCATCGACGCGAGGATCCTGACAGATCGTGTAGGGGAAGTTGGGGTCTGGGTACTTGGAGTTGAAGAACGCATCGGTAACCGCCGCGCCGTCGAGGCATCGCCCCTGACCCTGGTCGGTTTGGACGAAAGCGCCGTCAGGCTGACCGGGCTCGGGACAAGGGCAGCTAGTGCCCATAGCGAGCGCTCCAGCAGCCTTCTCCGTCGGTGGCTCGACGCCGTTGATAGCGCCGCAGTTGGTGGTCATGGCGAGCATTGCTGCTCCGCCAAAGATCACGGTTGACGTCATCACGAGACCGGTTGCGTGAATCTTCCTCATCTCTCGCCTCCTCGTTGATCCCTCTAAGCCTTGTGCGAAGGGGGATGTGGTTTGGGCATCGCCCGTCAGAACCTAGTTGTCAATTCGCCCCCTTTAGGGCAATACGTAGCTAGTACTTAAGCAAAAATACAGAATTTGTCAAGGGGTCGCAGCTCAAGACGGCAGACTGCAGGCTGCAGACGACAGAGGTTGTTTTGTTAACTTAAAACACTCTTGCTCCTGTTGTCTGTAGTCTGTCGTCTAGTTATGTTATAATATTCTGGATGAAGGAGGAAAAAGGCCAGAATAAGCTAAAAAAGATGCCTGACAACAATCGTTTGGCATTGATTTGGGCTTTGTTATTGCTCTTTTTTGTGGGTAGCATTTGGCTTGCCTTGGGCTTTAATTTGACTCCTTTTGCTATTATTGCAGTTCTGGTTGGCCTGGCGCTGGCCTACAGATATACATACTTCTTTTTTTACACAGCTATCTTTTTGCTACCTTTTTTGGGTGCTACAATATCCATCCCAACCGGAAGTCTACGCCTGGGTGAAAGAGCGTTTGGTGGCTCCATTGACTTATTTTTAGGTGAGTTTGTATTGTTGTTCGTGTTGGGTGCTTGGGCTTTAAAGGTCTTTTTTCTTTGGTACAAACGTCGAGATATCGGTTGGAAGCCACAATTTCCGTTGATTAAGCCATATTTTGGTCTTTTGTTGGCACACGCAGTATCGATCTTCAGCTCGTATCAGCCTGATCCTATCCTTGTCTTAAAGTTCCTTCTGCGCCCGGTTGCTTTTTGCTACATGGGTTTCGTGGCCCTTCCGGCCAACTTGATTCGTTCAAAAAGACGCCTAAAGGCAGCTTTGGGAATCATGGCAGTCGTAGGAACTATCGCCGCGGCCAATGGTTTGATTTCACTCGCGACAATCAGCACGCCGGGATCGAGCGTGAGACGTGCGCAGCCGATAGCTGTTTTTGGTACAAATCCAATTGGCGATAACCACAATGTTCTGGCTGAGCTTTTGTTGGCAATAGGTCCGTTGACTTTGGCGCTAGCCGCATTGGCCAGAAAAAAATCCACGCGCCGCGTGCTGTATGCTCTCGCTGCAATTCAGACCTTGGTTGGTTTGCTTACTTTTGCGCGCACGGCTTGGATCGTGGCTTTTGTGCAGATGGCGTTTTTGTTGGCGACGGTTTGGCACAGCACCGTAAAAAAACATTTGGCCGCGTTGATCGCTCTGGTCCTTTTGCTTTCGCCACTCGCACTTTTGCAGATTCAATTCAGTTTTTCTCCGACGGCGCAAAGCTCCAATTCAACTCGTTGGATGTTAACTGATATTGCTTATCAAGCTTTTCTTGAACATCCGATTATCGGCAGCGGTGCGGGAACTTTTTTGTGGCGTGTCGGTTCTGCAAGAATTTTTTATCAGGAATTTGGAGATCCGCTTGATGCGCACGGTTATATTCAAAAGCTAATGGTCGAGACCGGTTCGCTGGGACTTTTGGCTTACGTAATCTTGCTGATCGCGGGAGTTTTATTCGTACGTCGTTATCTGGATGGATTGGACGGCAATTCGCGTCTGGCGGGATACGCACTTGCGGCTGCCGGCGGAGGAGCGATCTCGTATCAATTCTTAAACACGGCCTACTGGTCCGCTCACATGTGGCTGCCGATCGGTTTGATGCTGGCGGGACTTACTGTGTTGAAGATGGAAGATCAGAATTAAGAATTATCTTGTTTGTCATTCCGAGCGTAATGCCCAAACTAAAGGCATGAAGCCGAGGAATCCCTTGTTTAACTGTTAGAGGCTTAAGGGATTTCTCCACTGCGCTTTAACGCTTCGGTCGAAATGACAGAAAAGGAAAATTGTAAAAAAGTTTTATGCGACCCTCCCAGCCTCATCATGCAGTAACATCGTATCATCGCGAACCGGGCGGATTGCGCAGGCTGGATTTTTTTGTTGATAAAATTACGCAACATTTGGGCGATCGAAATCCGTCGGATTATAAGATCCTTGATGTTGGCTGCGGCAACGGCAATATATCCATCCCGCTTGCGGTGATGGGATTTGACGTTATGGGCATTGATTTATCAGATGCGGCGATCAAGGCGTCTGTGCAAGCTGCGGAAGAAACAGGAGTGCGTTCAACTTTTTTGGTCGGCGGTATTGACGCGATTGCGGACGGTAAATTTGATGCGATTATTTGTTCCGAAGTTTTGGAGCATCAAGCAGAACCGCAAAAGTTTTTGATGACCCTCAGAGACAAATTGACGTCAAACGGAGTTTTGTTACTCTCCGTTCCCAACGGACAAAGTTTGGAAGAAAGGTTGCGCAGAGTTTTGAATTCGTCAACGGCAGGACAGAAGGTCAAATCATGGGTCAAGAGATTGTTGGGAGCGCAAACCATACAAAGCATATCTCAGAATCCGCACGTATGTTTTTTTTCTTACAAACAACTGGCGTCGCTTCTGCGCAAGGCAGGTTTTTGGATCGCGTATTCCGACAATGCGGCAGTGTGGTTTAAAGAATTTTTTTATCTCATCGGACGCGCTTGGATGAAACGCGGCAGCAATGTTTTTCATTGGTTGGATAAAACAGACAATCGTTTGGCGGATTATTGGCCTCGCTTCAGTGCGGATGGATGGCTTGTGGAGCTCAAAAAAGACGTCGCGCGTCAAACGTCCCACGTCCCACGTTTCGAAAGTACGCGTGACGAGCGACGATTGGGACGTGCGACGTGCGACGATCTATCAATTGTCCAGTTAATTCCCACGCTTGGAGTCGGCGGTGCGGAAAGAATTGTTATGCAGTTGGCGGAAGGTTTGCCGGCGCGTGGAATTGATGTCGTCACGATAGCTCAAATGCAAGGCGGAGCAATGAAAAAAAAATTCGCAGAAAAAAATCTGCCACTTGTCATTTTATCAAGAACGGGATTTTTAAAACGATGGAGAAATTTTTGGACGCTGCGCCGCGAGTTGATCGATCTTAAGCCCGACATCGTCCATACTCACTTATTCGGCAGTGATTTCTGGGGGCGTTTGGTGGCGCGGTCTGCAGGCGTTCGTCGTATTGTCACCACAGAGCACAATACCAACGTCGAATTTGGCTTGCTGCGGACGACGGCTTTGCGTTTAACAAAAAACTTGGCGACAAAGCACGTTGCGATTTCTTTGCAGGTAAAAGATTATTTGCGCAAAACAATCGGCGTTGCGGAAAAGGAAATCGAAGTCATTTACAACGGAACGGACTTGCGGCGCGTCAAGCGTCGTTCGGGTAGCTTACTGCAAGATGTGCCTAAGTTTATCTTCGTTGGACGGTTGGAAGAGCAGAAAAATCCGGAGATGATCTTGAGAGCTTTGGCTGCGGTTAAACGTCCTTGGAGTTTAAGCATTGTCGGCGTCGGTTCTCTTGAGGCACGGTTAAAATCTTTGGCCGAAGAACTTAAGATAACGCCGCGCGTGGAATTTTTGGGTTTGCGCGACGACGTTCCGGAGCTTCTTGCTCGCCACGATTTTTTTCTTTTTCCATCGCGTTGGGAGGGTTTTGGCCTGGCAGTATTGGAAGCTGCGGTCGCCGGCTTGCCCGTTATCGCATCAGATTTGCCTGTCCTGCATGAAATTTTAAAAGATGATCAGGCGACTTTTTTGCCGGCCGACGATGCGAAGGCGTGGTCATCAACCATTGAATCCGCGCTGACAGATTCTGTTCCGTTTTTTGCAAAAGCCGTGCGTGCCGCTTCGTCCGATTGGTCAAAGTTTTCGCAAGCGACGATGGTTGAGAAATATGCGGATGTGTATTGCGCTATCATGCGTGTTGATTCCAATGCGTCTCATTCTGTCATTCCGAGCGCAATGCCCAAACTAAAGGCATGAAGTCGAGGAACCCCTTCTTTAACAGTTTGATCGTTATAAAAGGGATCCCTCCACTCCGCTATCGCTACGGTCGGGATGACAGTGAGGAGATGAGTTTTCGCATCCGCAAGGATGACAAAAGAGCCTATGAAAATACTTCATGTCAATAAATTTTTCGATCTTCGCGGTGGGGCGGAGTTTTATTTGCATGCGCTGATGGCAAAACAAACTGCGGCCGGCCACGAGGTGCATGCATTCGCCACGCGTTCGGAAAAAGATTTGCCCTCGGTCGACAGGGACTATTTCGTGCATCGATTTTCTTACGATAAGCAGGAGGGCCCTTTGATTGACGCTAAAAAAGCGGTCAATTATATTTGGAACAGGGAAGCGGAAAAGTCGTTTGAGCGCATGCTGCGCGAGGTCAAACCGGACGTTATCCATCTTCACAATATTTATCATCACTTGTCGACGAGTATTTTAAGAGCTGTCAGAAGGTCGGGGGTTAGGTGCGTGCAGACTTTGCATGATTACAAATTGGCGTGTCCCAATTACAAAATGTTTACCGAAGGCAAACCTTGCGAACGCTGCAAAGGCGGACATTACTCGCAGGCGATACGCCATAATTGTCAAAATGGATTTTTTCCAAGCTTGCTTGCGGCGACGGAAATGGGTTTGACCAAGTTTGGGCAATCTTACGAAAGAACGGTTTCGACGTTCATTTGTCCGTCGCAATTTTTATTGGACAAAATGATCGCCTGGGGCGAACCGCCGAGCAAGTTCGTTCACCTCGCAAACCCTGTCGAACTTCGACATTCAGCGAAGCGGACATTCAGCGAAGCGGACATTCAGCGAAGCGGACATTCGACGTCTCAACCATACGTTTACATCGGCCGTCTGTCGCAGGAAAAAGGCGTGGAGACTTTGGTTAGAGCTTTTGCGCGAATGACATCGATTGAACTTGAGATAATCGGGCAAGGTCCGGAGGGTTTGATGCTCGAAAGATTAGCGAAAGAACTTGGCGCCGCGAACATAAGATTCTTAGGATTTATGAGCGGCGATGAGCTGGCGAAACATCGAATGGAATCGCGTGCTCTGCTGATGCCGACGTTGATGTATGAAAATTCATCTCTCGCGATTTTGGAAGCGCTTGCAGACGGCGTGCCGGTAATTGCGTCAGATGTTGGCGGCATACCGGAGCTGGTGCAAGACGGCATCAATGGATTTTTAGTTAAACCCGGCAGCGTGGATGATTGGTTTGAGGCGATAAATCAAATAGAAGATTTTACTCAAGAACAAATAAAAGAGATGGGCGAAGCGGGGAATGCGATTGCAAAAAATAATCACAATTGGGAAGATCATTTGAAGAAGCTGGATGGGATCTACAAACTGTAGAGACGCAAAATCTTGCGTCTAACACACATGCTGATAAGCTGTTTAACTGTTTTTGAGTTAGACGCAAGATTTTGCGTCTCTACAGAATAACTGATCAACTCCTTTCCCTCGTCTGACGGGGGAAAGGTGTCCCGAGCATAAGTTAATGGCGAGGGACGGATAGAGGGGGAGGTTCGGCCGGCGGGCGCGGTGAAAATTTTTGGTTGCTGATTTTCCATTTGTCGACCCACTGGCCAATGCCTTGTTGGTCGCGTTTTTTTGATAAGCCTTTACTCTGCTGCGACCACGAGAGAAGCGACTCAAAATTCAATTGATAGCGGTTGCGGACGATGATGTAGCGGATTTGATTTAATGCCAAGGCTCTGCGGATCGTTCTGTCCGAAACTCCAAACAACTTAGCCGCTTGAGACACGCTTAGGCGGAGATTTGAGGTCTGATTGTCTTGAGCCATATAGTTGAACATTAGCCAAATTTTAAAGATTTGTCAAATCTATTCTAGACAAAACTAGGGTAACTAGTAACGGGTAACTAGTAACTAGTTTGATTTTTTGACCCGTTACCAGTTACTAGTTACTCGTTACTGATGCCGTTATCTCTTGCAAAATAAGGGTTTTTCTGCCATACTGCACTCCAATGTCCTTGTGGGGGTTTACCATAAATGAGCCATCATGACGCAACTCGTCGATAGATATCTACTGTATAGAATAAGGGCCAAACGGGATGCAGAGGCTTTTGCCAAGATTTACGACCGACATGTCGATATAATCTATCGTTTTGTTGTATTTAAATTGCCCAGAAAAGAAGATGCTCAGGATGTGACTGCAGAGGTTTTTACCCGCTTGTGGCAGTACGTTCAACAGCCAAAGGCTATCAAGAATATTAGGGCGCTCTTGTATCAAATCGCCCGAAACCTGGTGGCTGATTTTTATCGCAACAAAGAGAAAGAGCCGGATATTCAAGAGGCGGATGTAACGTTTGAGGACGAAACAGCGTCTAATGTATCATACACGGATTCGGGTCGCAGCAGCGAGATTATCGAGGCGCGCGGCGAGATGTCGATCGTGCTTGCGCAAATGGAAAAGCTTAAAGAGGATTACAGAGACGTGCTTGCGCTGCGCTTGATAGACGAACTGAGTTTTGACGAGATAGCAGTCATTTTGGGCAAACAGGTAGGGCACGTGAGAGTGATTTATCACCGCGCGCTCAAAGCGATAAAACAGGTTAACGAATCATGAGTAACTACCCACTACTAAAAAAGATCAGGGAGATCAGGATTGTGGCACGCCGCACCAAACCGGATGCGGCTTGGGTTGTGTCTACGCGTTCTACTTTGCTCATGCAGGTTAAAAATTCCATGCCGGTTTCGGCGGCCCAAAAATCTTCCATTATAAAAGAATGGTTTAATTTTTTCGGGCCGGTTTTTTCATTTGGCAAATGGTTGCGCGCACCGGCGTTTTCAATTGCGGCGATAATCGTCGCTTTGTTCGGCGGATCTTTATTTTCTGTTTCAGCAGCGGAAAGATCTTTGCCGGGAGATCTTTTGTATAGCGTTAAGATTGCCACGGAGCAGGCGCAGTTGGCCATGGCTTCTTCGCCCGAGAGAAAGTTAAAGTTAAAAACCGAATTTACAGACAGGCGCGTAGATGAAATGAAACAGGTCGTGGCCGCGCCGGCCGCGAATCGCGGAAATAAAATTATTCAGACGGCGGAAACGTTAAAGCGCGACATGCGTACCATCAAGCAGCAACTGGGCGATATGCAGACGCAATCAAGTCCGCAGACGGTTAAAGAATCGGCAAAGATTGTCGATGAAAAAACAAATGCGGTTGTACAGGCCTTGCAAGAGACGAAAGACTCGATGACTTTGGAAGAAAGAGTAAAAGTTACGGAAGCTCAAGTCGCAGCTTCCGATACTTCTGTCAGCGCGATCGAGGTTTTGGCTGATACGCATAAAACTGATGGCGATGTTGTAACTGCGCAGGATGTTGTTGATGTTGTTAAGTCGCATAACGAGGCGGTTGCAAAAACAATGGCGCAGGCAGTCGGTTTAAATCCAAATTCCGTAACGTCTACGGTTTCAATGCCGATTCCTGCCACAAATACAACGATGACGTCGTCAACAGCGGCTGTGATTGTTAAAGTCGGCGAGGCACAAAAAACTTTAACCGAAGCGGATCAGCTGGTTACGGAAAATAAAATCGACGAAGCGGTTGTTAAAATCAAGTTGGGCACTCAACAGGCTTTTGATGCGCAAAGAACAGTTGAACAAAGCGATATCGCGCAAGCCAACGCCGTCAATGGAGCAGATGCGGCATTGGTCAACGCAACTTCCACGGGTGTAACGGCCACCTCCACATCAAGCACGCCGCAGACAACGTGTCCGGGTTGTTCGGTTACATCAACTCAGCAGATCAAATCAACTAGCACACCACCTTTAGAATAGGTCAAATAGGTCGCATGCGACCTATTTGACCTATTCTGAAGGACGCCACACAGAGCACCTGTCTATGACGGATGCTCTGACGGGCGAGTCCCTTTGTTCAAAAACAAAGGGACACGGGATCTCGAACTCCAACGCCCGGAAATGTAAAATCCTCGCCAAACGGCGTTCCGAAAGGTCGACCTCAGGTGTAGAGACGCAAAATCTTGCGTCTCTACACCTGAGGGGACACGCCACTCATTCACAATATTGCGAGACTGCATTCGTTGAATCGAATGTACCTCGCACCAGCCTATCGGTCTGAATAAGACTGATGGCAAAAAATAGTTTATATCTATGTATAAATCATTCAAGAAAGTCTTTTCCATCTTCGTCTCGATGGTGACCATTCTCTGGTCCGTCGGCGCAGGTGCGTTGGCTTTCCCGATCTCCGCTCAAGCCGCCACGCTCAATGCAGGCGATTTGATCAAGGCTTCGGGTCCTTCGGTTTATTTCTACGCCAACGACGGAAAACGCTATGTTTTCCCGAATGAGAAGACCTACTTCTCATGGTTCAACGATTTCTCATCTGTTAAGACCATTACAGACGGAGAACTCGCCGCCATCCCCCTTGGAAAGAACGTGACGCTCCGCCCGGGCACAAAGCTCGTAAAGATCACCACGGATCCCAAGACCTATGCCGTCACCAAATGCGGAACTTTGCACTGGGTCGAATCCGAATCAGTTGCAAAAGCTCTCTTTGGCGATGCATGGGCGACTCGCGTAGTTGATGTACCGGATTCATTCTTTGAGAACTACACAGTCGGTTCATCCATCTCAACAAACGTTCATCCTGATGGCCAACTCGTGACCTACACCGGCGATACCAATCGCTATGTCGTCATGAACGGTCAGAAGAGAAAGATTGCTGACGATGCAGCTTTCAACGCCAATCACTGGAACATGGTTAACTCGGTGGTCACAACCATCTCGTACACCAACGGTTCCGATGTTACCGGCGCTGAAGCTGACAATTTCTGGAGCGTTGCTTGTACAACCGGCGGCGTCGCCCAATCGGGCAGCGTGTCGGTTACATTGGCTTCAGATACACCGGCAGGTACGACCGTTCCTAAGAACGCAATGAGCGTTCCTATGGTCAAGGTCACCTTGTCCGCCGGTTCCGCTGACGCTTTGGTTTCGGGTCTCCGCTTCCATCGCGTGGGCGTCGGTGCAACAACCGATTTTGCCAACGTGTACTTGTATGACCAAAACGGCACTCGTTTAACAACGGGCCGCTCGGTTAATGCTTCCAGCAACATGGTTGAGTTCAACTCGTTGAACGTCACCATCCCTGCCAACAGCATGAAGTCGTATTATGTTTATGCCGACTTCAGCACCCCGACAGCAACAGGCGGCAATCATGCCTTTGAATTGGCTGATGCAGCTTCAGTTGTCCTTTCCGGCACAGGCACCGTTTCCGGTTCCTTCCCGGTTCGCGGCAACGTGTTCGTTGTTGGTACAGCTTCCGCAGGCACCATCTCGATTGCCAAGGGTCCGACCCCGGCCAATCCGAACATCGGCGCCAAGGATGCTGAAATCTCCAGCTTTAAGTTGACTGCCGCCACGAACGACATCAGCGTCAAACGTGTGACTCTCTACCAAGCTGGTACAGCCGATAATGCTGATTTGACCAATTTCGCACTCTATCAGGGTACGACCAAGGTCGCTTCAGCCGCCACGGTTGATACAAAGGGTCACATCACCCTTAACTTGGATACTCCGTTCTTGATCGCAAACGGTGTTACTCGCGTCTTCTCGTTGCACGCCGATGTGGCTGGCCGCGCAGCTCGCACGATTCGCACCTATGTTGAATATGCAACGGATATCTATGCTGTTGACTCGGTCTACAATTCCGGTGCTGCCGTTACCATCACAGATTATGATGGCGACACAGCCACCACGGATTACTCCGAAGTTACAACCCAGGGCGGTCAATTAACCTTTGCTTTCAATGGCCCGGTTTCTTCCAACATTGCAAAGGGTCGCTTGGCCACACAACTCTACAAATTCTCCTTGACTTCACCGGATAACGATTTGGAAATCCGCAACTTGCGCATGAACTTGACTGCCATCACAGGCCAGTTGTGCTCTGCTGCCGCTTGCGCCACTCCGTTCTTCCGCAACATCAAGATTGTGGACTTGGCCACCGGCAACACTTTGGTTGGTCCGAAAGAGCTCTCAACAACCGCTTCCATCACGACTCAGGATTTCGTTTTCAACGAAACCTTCGTGGTCAAGGCAGGTGAGACCAAGGATTTGGCCCTCGTGGCTGACTTGGCAAACTCAACGGATGCCAACTTCATCGACATGACTTATCGCGGTATCTTCCAGGCTTTCGCAGCAGGCGACGTCAAAGTCGTCAGCACAGGTGAGAACTTGGATCTGTCCAAGATCGTGCCGAATGCTGATACAAACGGCAACGTAATGACAGTTAAGGCTTCCAGCCTTACAGTCGCATTGGCCTCAACGCCGATCTCCGACACTGTCGTTAAGAAGGCTGCCAACAAACCGGTTGTCGGTTTGACTTTGACCGCCGGTTCCCAGTCCGACGTGACTGTCACCAACGTAATCCTCAAGTGTGCAGCTAATATTTCGGCCACCACTTGGGCTTATGCGGATTGTGACCAACGCGTAACCTCGCTCGCTATCTTTGATGGCGATACGCAGGTTGGCTTGGCCCGCACTCCTGACACCACGACCGGCGAAGCTCCGATCAGCAACATGAATTTGTTGATCCCGAAAGGCACGACCAAGACCCTCACGGTCAAGGCCACCTTTGCTTCGACCGCTTCCTCAACCCACTCCGACAAAATCGCTGTTGGTTTGACGGATTCCGGTGCGACTTCGATTACAGCTCAGGATGAGGATTCCAATACACTCACCATGACCGGCGGTGCAATCGCCCAGGCAACGTATGATACGGATGCCAGCGAACAGTTCTCCGGCGTTGGTGGTAACGGCAATCCTCCGGTTTACCAGACAATCGTCAATTCGGGTTCCATCACCATCTCGGCTGATGCTCATCCGGCTTCGACAATCGTTGTCGGTAACTCGACAGGTGATACTTGGGTTCCGTTTGCCCGTTATAAGGCACACGCTACTTACGAAGACATGACGATCGATAAGGTCCGCGTTGCAAACGTCGGCGGTGGCGACAATGCCAACTTCCAACAGGTTGCAATCGCCATGGGCGGCGCCGTTAAAGGTGCAGCTACATTGTCCGCCGGCGCTACTGGCGCTACGGATGTTGACCTTACCGGCAACACGATCACTGTTCCTAAGGGCAGCGATGTGAACTTCGAAGTCTGGGGTAAACTCTCAGATGTCGTAAGCTCATCCACTGCACACGGTGCCACAACGGGTGTTACCCGCACGGGTCACGCTCCGTACTTGGGCATCACAACCAATGTACAATCGGGTCAATGGGATGCTAACTACGCCAGCAAGTTGAACGTCCGTACAACGGGTGCTTCATCAGGTGAACGTGTTTACTTCACCAGCGGCGCTTTGAACGCCAACCCGATGGTTATCCGCAAAGCAACCCCGGTTGTTACGCGCTTGCCGCTTAGCAACACGGTCTTCAGCAAGGGTCAAACGCAAGATTTGTACCGCGTACAGATCGGCGCCAAAGCCAACGGCGGAAATGTTAGCTTGAAACAGATGGTGTTTACCGTCTCCAAGTCTGCCAGCTCCACCTTGGCCAACTTCCGCTTGCAGAAGGGCTCTGTTGACATGCCGACGGCAGATTATGCCATCGTCGATGCAGAAGCCGGTACAAATTTGAAAGCCAACACAGTTGATGATCTCACTTCGACCTTAAAGGTTGTCGTGTCCTTCACCAACGAAGAATCAATCTCGGGCTCGGGTAACATTTACTCGTTGCGCGCAACGGTTGGTTCGGCTGTCAACACCGGTAACAGCGTCAGCGTGTCCATGTACCAGGATCCGGCAGCGGCCACAGTGGCTCGCGCTTACCTGGATGTCAGCGATGCTATTTCTGATACGAATGCATTTGCGTTTGTATCAAATGCAGCTGTCTGGTCATTGGATACGGGCGCAGCATCCGGAGGAGTGGATGGTACCAACGACAAGGTTGGTTCATTCGTCTGGTCCGACAACTCGGAAGAAAATCATTCTTCCGCCACACAGACCTCTTTTGACTGGTTCAGCGATTACCTCGTTGAAAACCTGACAGAGAGCTCTGCATTGAGCAACTAACCATCCGCCCTCTATCCGTCCCTCGATTAACCATATTGCGGGACACCTTTCCCCCGTCAAACAAGGGAAAGGAAGTAGTGAGTTGATAAGTTAGAAGCTATGGTCCCGGATTTTGTCTGGGGCCAACGTTGGGCCCTTCGAGGTCTGGCGAACAAAACCCCGCGGTGTAAAAGCCGCGGGGTTTTGTGTTTGTTTGTTTGTTTGTTTGTTTGTTTGTTTCGTAGAGACGCCCTCCGAGGGCGTCTCTACATTTTTTTAAACATCCCTGCTATTCTATTTGCCATATGCAAAGAACTACTGCTATTAAAGTGTTAAAAGCCATTGTTTATGCCGGTATTTACGGAGGATTGTTAATGCCTCTTGTTTTTATTCCGGTCGTGATTTTTCCGTTCGTGTTTTCTAAGTTGATAACTTTTCAAATATTGATCGGACTGACTTTTCCGGCGTACATCATTTTGGCTTGGATCGAACCGCAATATCGTCCTCGCAAATCCTTGTTGTATGCGGCGATAGGCGCGTATTTTATTGCACTATTATTGTCCGTCATTTTTGCAGTGGACCCTGTTCGCGCTTGGTGGGGGAATCAGGAGCGCATGAACGGATTATTTACTTTATTGCATTTCTTGATTTGGCTGACGATGGCCGTCTCTTTGATCAAAACTTGGGCGCAGTGGAGCAAGCTGCTGAATTATCAAGTCATTTTGGGAGTTTTTATGGCTTGCGTCGCGCTTTTACAGCATCCTTTTCCAACGCTGTTGATTTTTCCTGCCGGCGGCCGCGTTGGCGGATTGCTGGACAATCCGATTTACATGGGCGCGTATCAGCTTTTTGTTTTAAACTTTATCGCGTTACTTTGGTTCAAAACAAAAAATAACGGCTGGCGTGTCTGGTATGTTATCGCTTTCATTTTTTCGATGTCGTCAATGTTTGCGGCCGGTTCGCGCGGTCCGTTTATGGGTTTGATTTTTGGAATCGCGCTGTCGGCAATCGCTTTGGGCATAATGCATAAAAGCAAAAAAGTTCGACTGGGCGTAGCTTTGTCTGTAATCGCCGCCGCCGTTATCTACGTCGGCATCGTAACAGTTGGCGTTAAAACATCAGCCTTCAATGCGTTTGAGCGCAGCTTTCCGACCGCCAGCCGTATCTTTTCTCTTCAGACTGGAACGGCAGGACGTTTCATCGCTTGGAATATCGCGTGGCAGGGATTTTTGGAGCGTCCGATAACAGGTTGGGGTTTGGATGATTTTCATATCCTTTTCAATCGTGACTATAATCCGCAGTCGCTTCGAGCCGGTTATGCGGAAACTTGGTTTGACCGAGCGCATAACACCGTATTCGACGTCGTTTCCATGACAGGAGTTGTCGGCTTTGTGACTTTCATGGCGGTTTGGATTGCGCTCTATTTGACGGTTATACGTGCTCGCCGTAAAGGTTACATTGATATGTCGACGACTGCGATTTTGATCGGCCTGCCGGCAGGATATTTTTTACAAAATATTTTCGTCTTCGACCATCCGGCGGCGTTTAGCATGAGCTACCTGCTTTATGCTTTTGTGATTTGTATCAACTATCCTGAATTTAATAACCAAGTACCAAGCGCCAATAACCAAGGACTAATAACCAATAAACCAGGACCAAGTACCCAGGACCAAGTACCGAAGTCAGTTAAGACTCGGCCGATGCCGTGGGTGACTTTTGGGGTTGTGCAGGTAGGATTTTTTCTAGTTGTTTATTTGACGTCCATCATGCCGTTTTACGCTTCTTATCTGACGATCAAGTCTAATAACGCTTACGCATCAGGTAACTTGGAAGGTATGTTGAGTTATGCCAAAGCCGCGGCAGCGATTCAAACGCCGTATCTTGATGAGCAGACTTTTTTGCATTCACGAAACTTGATAGCTATGGCAGATGGCGGAGATTTGGTTAAATGGCCGAAGTGGAAAGAGATGTTGCAGCTCACTCGGGATGTTACCGAAAGACACTTGGTTACCCATGGAGTAAACGCGCATCCAAGATTTGTTTATGCAAGCTTATTGCAATCTGTCGGACAAGCGGCCAAAGATGTAAGCCTTTTACAAGACGCAGCCGCGCAATTTCAGGCAGCTATTAAAGAAAGTCCAAAGCGTCAACAATTGTATTTTGGCTATGGTCGTCTTCTCGCGCAACTCGGCAAGCCAAAAGAAGCTCTGGATCAGTATCTCGAAGCTGCGAATTTTGATCCTGAGGTCGGAGATGGTTGGTGGTATGTCGGCATCAGTTATTGGTTTGACACGAACGATAAACAAAGCGGTGCAGAATATATCATTAAAGCGATGACGGTTTCGCGTCCTCACGTTGTTGGAAGCGCGCAAGAGGCTTTGGTTATTGCGCAGGCTTATGATTTGAAAGGCGACAAGGATGGATTAAGATCTTTGATTCCGATCCTGCCGACGGTTCCTTCGGCGCCCGCCGCAGTTTATATTCAGGTCGCACAAACCATGGAGCATCAAGGATTGATGGATGAAAGAAATATGATTTTAGGTGCAGTCATCAGGCTTGATCCGCAGTCGCAAAATCAACTTCAAGCCTTGATAGACGGTCGTGCGCAAACAATAGAAGACTCGATAAAAATGGCGACTTCGAGCGCCGCGCCGGTCACAATACAACCGGGTCAGACGATCGTGTCCGGCCCAACAAATGTCGCAACAAATACGCAGACGGTCACTGCAGGACAGGGGCCGAGGAAATAAGTTTGTATAGCCTAACTCATACTGCAATCAAGCCTAACTCACCCTGCCCTCTCTTACCCAAGAGAGGGTTCTGACGTCCCGAAACTCAATAACACGAGGATGATGAGGTTCTCTCTCTTGGGTAAGAGAGAGCTAGAGTGAGTTAGGCTTAATAACTTCTAAAATTTTCACTACAACTCTCTCCCAACCAAATCGCTGTTTCACCCGCTCGTAAGCTTTTGCGGCGAGCGAAGTGCGCAGACTGCAGTCATTGGAAAGTTTTAAGATAGCTTCTGCCAATGCGTTATTGTTATTCGGCTGGACGACCATACCTGCGTCGTCGAGCATCCACTTATTTGCGCCGACGTCTGTCGCAACGCATGGAACTTTAGCTGCCATCGCTTCCAAGACGGTAATCGACATGCCTTCTTTGGTTGAAGGTAAAACAAAAATGTCGAATGCGCGATAAAGTTTTGGCGCGTCCATTCGTCTTCCGGCAAGAAAAACGTACGACTCTTGTTTGAGCGCGGCATGTTTCTGTCGGAGCTCGCTCATCTGCGGACCGTCGCCGATGATTATGAATTTAATTTCATGATTTTTTTCGTGAACCGCGGAACAGACGTCCAAATATGAAATTAAATTTTTTGCGGGGTAGGCGTTAGCGACTGTTCCGACTCTCATTCTTTCTTCCATCGCTACGCCCTCACCCCCAACCCCTCTCCCACAAAAGCAAGAGAGGGGCTTTCGGAGAACCCCTTTCCCTTGCATGGTGGGGGAAAGGGGCAGGGGATAGAGGGCTTCGATTGCTTCCGCTTTGCTCATCAACTCTTTTTCAAATTTATCAACGTCGATTCCGTTTGGGATGGTTATGAATTTGTCGCGAGGTTTGAAGTTCAGTGATTTTGCCTGAAGTTCTTCTTGCGGATTAATGCAGATGATCACATTCTTCCAGCGCGATGAAAGTTTTTCGATTGTGATATAGAAACTTTTTTTCCATGAAGGAAGTTTCTCATTAAAAACCCAACCGTGCGCGACGTAGATTGTTTGAGGCACGGACGTCAATCGCGCGGCCAAAGATCCGATGACGCCCATCATCGTGCTGTTAAGGTGGACGGCTTGAGGTTTCAATCGTCGAAAGAGTTGAATGAGTTCAAAAAGTGAAAGAAAGTTATTGAGAGGATTGATGTTCCGCGCCATCCATTTGAGGTTGATGAATTCGAGATCAGATTCGCGGCATTTTTCGCTAAGCTCACCTCTTCCTCCGGCGCAGACGACTACCGGCAAGCCTTTGTCTTTAAGGCTTTTGGCCAAATTAAAAACATAGGCTTGGGCACCGCCCCAATCCTGGCTTGTAACCATCAGCAAAATCGGTTTTTGGCCTGGCATGGCTAAGATGATACACAAAAGCTTGCTTTTTCGCTAGATTTGCGATAAATTGGCCTATATATGGACGCAAAAAAGGTTTTAGTTACCGGCGGTGCGGGTTTTGTCGGTTCGCATCTTTGCGAACGCTTAATTGCCGAAGGCCATGAGGTGATCTGTTTGGATAATTTTATGACCGGATCCAGAGGCAATGTTGAGCATCTTTTAAGTAACCCAAAATTTTCTTTGATAGAAAAAGACGTGCAACAACCCTTTTTTGCAAAGGTCGATTGGATTTTTAATTTGGCTTGCCCTGCATCGCCAAAACATTACCAGCTTGATCCTGTCGCCACCGTTAGAACAAACGTACTCGGCATTTTGAATATGCTCGACTTGGCCAAAGCTACCGGCGCGCGTATTTTGCAAGCTTCCACTTCCGAGGTTTATGGAGATCCTTTGGAACACCCGCAAAAAGAAACCTATTGGGGAAATGTAAATCCAATTTCCAAGCGCGGATGTTACGACGAGGGCAAACGTTGCGCAGAGACTTTGTGTTTTGATTATCATCGAGAATACGGCGTCGACATAAAAGTTATCAGAATTTTTAACACTTACGGTCCGCGCATGGCAAAGGATGATGGGCGCGTGGTTTCTAATTTTATTTTACAGGCACTGCGGGGAGAGGATCTTACGATTTACGGCGACGGTTCTTACACGCGCTCGTTTCAATACGTTGACGATCTCATTGACGGCATGTTGAGCATGATGCTTACGGAAGATTTTACCGGACCGGTTAACATCGGAAATCCCGATGAGTTCACTTTAAACCAACTTTCAGATCTGGTGTTAAAGCTTTCCGGTTCCATCTCCGGTGTGTCGCATCTTCCTGCGGTTTTGCACGATCCGAAACAGCGTAAACCGGATATTTCTTTGGCAAAAGAAAAATTGGATTGGGAACCAAAAATACCGTTGCACGAAGGACTGGCAAAAACGGTGGCTTATTTCAAACGCATATTATGAGAATTGCAGTTTTTGCCACGGATGATTTTATCCCGCCGGTTGGCGGGGCGGAAATTGCTTTGGGTGAAATAATAAAAAGGAATTCTGATATTTGTTTTGATCTGTTCGTTCCAAAATTTTTTAAGGGCAGACAAAATAAGCAAAAGATCGGCAATACGACGATTTATCGCTTTGGTTTTGGAGTTCCGGCTTTCGACAAAAAGTTTTACGTTTTAGCTGCTCCTTTTTTTGCTTGGGTGAAAAGCATGCGCCAACCTTATGATTTGGTATGGTCGATGATGGCAAGCTATGGAGGCATTGCCTGTTTATTTTTTACCGGGCTTGTTCCAAAAACAAAAATGTTGCTGACTCTGCAAGAGGGCGATCCGCCAGAGCATATTCTTAAGCGCGCCGGTATCTTTAAATTTTTGCTGTACAGAATTTTTAAACGCGCCGATGCGATGCATGTTATCAGCAGATTTTTGGCGGATTGGGGAGTGAAGATGGGTTTTAGTGGCGTACCGGAAGTGATTCCAAACGGCGTGGACGTTAATCGCTTTGCGCGAAAAATTTTTGACAATGAACGTACAGATGCTCGTCAACAATTCGGTTTTAACGATAGCGATGTCGTTTTGGTTACGGTTTCTCGTCTTGTGCTGAAAAACGGCACGGATGATTTAATCCGTGCATTGACCAAGTTGCCTTTAAATTTTAAAGCATTAATCGTCGGCTTTGGCGAAGATCTAGAAAAGCTGAAAACGTTAACGCAAGAAAAAGGATTAAAAGACAGAGTTGTGTTTGCCGGCAGACGCGATCATGATGAGCTTCCAAAACTGTTACAAAGCTCTGATGTTTTTGTTCGGCCTTCGCTTTCGGAGGGTTTGGGCAATGCTTTTTTGGAGGCGATGGCAGCGGGTTTGCCGATCATCGGAACTCCTGTCGGCGGCATTCCGGATTTTTTGTTTGACGGTGAAACCGGCGTCTTCTGCCAGCCTTCGAGCCCGGAGTCTGTCGCGCAAGCAGTGCTGCGAATCCAGAACGAACCGGGGCTGCGCCAAAAATTAATAGAACAAGGCAACAAACTTGCAGTCGAAAAGTTTGGTTGGGATGGAATAGGGATTGCAATGCGAAAATTGTTTGAGAGACTCGCAACGAGCTAAACTCTCAGTGTCATCTCGACCGCAACGTAGCCCACTCTTGTCATCTCGACCGCAACGTAGTGGAGTGGAGAGATCCCTTACACTCAACAACAAAATAACTGTGTTAGAGGCAATAAGATTTCTCCACTGCGCTTTTACGCTCCGGTCGAAATGACAGAAGGGGAAGGAATGCTCCGGTCGGGTGGCACAGAGGCATGAACGCTTCGCTCGGAATGACAAAGGAACTTATGAATATGATAAATGCAAAAATTTCAACCACCGTCTACCCGCTGCCGGCTAAAAGCTTCGACCGTGGTATTTTCATGTTCACTCTGGATACGGAAATCGCATGGGGCATGAAGGGCGATAAGAATTGGCAAAAAGAATTCGAAAATACGCGTCAAGTTGTTGATGGGCTTTTGAAGTTGCTGGATAAATATCAAATCAGTGCGACCTGGGCTTTTGTCGGCGAGTTGATGCGAGAAGGTGATGACCGTCTTTATCATGCGCCGGAGATGTTGAAGTCGGTCATGGATTGTTCGACTCCGCAAGAAATTGGCTGCCACTCTTTTTCGCATCCGGTGATGGATGACGCTGCCTTTATGGCCGACGACATGGACAAAGAATTATCATCTTGCGTCGAAACCGCAAAGAGCGTTGGAGTAGAATTAAAGTCATTTGTTTTTCCGCAAAACAAAATCGCGCATATCGATCGTTTGTCGCGTTTCGGATTCGTTTGCTATCGCGGCAAAGACAAGAGTTGGTACGCAAAGTTTCCAAAATTTTTGAACAAGCTCGCTCACGTTGTTGATGAATATCTTTTAATTGCTCCGCCAACGGGAACGCCTGTCCGGCGCGGTGAAGTTCTAGAAATTCCGGGAGGATATTTTTATCCGCACAAGCGCGGCTGGGCAAAATTGCTGCCGGTTTCGTTTAGAGTTCGCAAAGCTGTCAAAGGATTACGAAAAGCTTCCGACAAGCGTCAAATTTTTCATCTTTGGACGCATCCGTTCAATTTAGCTTCGGATCCGAAGGAGCTTTTGCATGGTTTGGAAACTATCTTCAAAGAAGTTGCGCAAATGCGTGAAAAGGGGCAAATTGAAGTTAGGACGATGAAACAAATATGAGCCAACCGCAAGCTTTGGTCCTGGATGGACATTTACCGAGCGCACTCGCATGCGTGCGGTCTTTGCGTAGCCATGACATCAAAGTCACCTGCGGTGGAGAGCGGAAGACGGCAATGGCTTTGCATTCGCGTTACGCCGACGATTCTTGGGTTTATCCTTCGCCGCTCATTGACGTTGACGCCTATGTAAAAGCGGTCGTCGAAAAGCTGACGCAGATGGGCGATCGTCCCGTCATTTTTTGCATGAGCGACAATACGCTTTTGCCTTTGCTTAAAAATAGACTTCAGGTCGAAACCATTGGACGCCTGCTTGCGCCGGCAGAATCGTCGTGGACCGTTGCATTCGATAAAGCACAGACTCTGAAACTGGCAGAAAGGTTAAACGTTCCAATTCCAAAAACTTTTTTTATTGAGAGCCATCAAGATTTGGAAAATGTCTTAAAAGACATTTCGACTACGATCATCGTCAAACCTCGTCACAGCTGCGTGTGGGTTGACGGAAAAGGCGTAAGAGGAAAAACGGAGTACGCGCCGGATAAAATGGAAGCACATAAAATTGTAGAAAACATTCAGGTCAAAACAGGCGAGTGGCCGCTTTTGCAAGAAAGGCTTACCGGAGAAGAGTTTGGAATTTTTGGACTTTGGCAAGATGGAGAATGGAAAGTTAAATTTGCGCACCGCAGATTAAGGTCGTTGGATCCAAAAGGCGGTGCAAGTTGTCTGCGTCAAAGTATTGACATGCCGCAAGAAATGTCGGAATACGCCTCAAAACTCATGTCAGAACTCAAATGGAACGGTCCGGCTATGGTTGAATTCAAACTGGACAAACCGGCTGGTGAACCGCGGTTGATGGAAATTAACGGTCGTTTTTGGGGTTCGCTCGCACTTGGCATCGCATCCGGAGTCGACTTTCCATATTTGACGTATAAGATCGCGATCGGCGAAAAAGTTGATTCAAGCGAAAATTACAGAGTTCCCGTATCTGCCAGAAGTTTGTTGGCGGACGGCGCGAATCTTGCGCATGTGATTTGGAATTCCAAAGAGTCCGGCGCTGCGGAAGCGGCGTTAAAAAATTTCTTTTTTCCAAATGAACAAAATTTGATTTACGACGTTGAATCTTGGGATGACATTAAGCCGAGCTTATGGCAAGTTATAGATGCGGTTGCGCGTAAACTGTCTTGATAGCGAATCAACTATGAGTCTTATCCGCGGTTACATTCATCTTCATTCCCGTCATTCGTATGACGGTAAGTTTACGCTGGCAGAAATAAAGCAGAAATGTCTTGAGTTAAATTTAAATTTTGCAGTAATGACGGAACACACGGATAAGATGAACGAGGAAGATGTTAATCGAGCGTCGAAAGATTGCGCGGTATCCAGTGATGCGAATTTTGTTTTTATTCCCGGTTTTGAACTTCCGTATAAAAACTGCCATATTCTATTAATCGGCGCGCCGGATGTCGATTTGAACCTTTTGCCTCTTGAGACAATTAAGTCCGTTAAACGTCAGGGAGCGTGGATTGTGTTAGCTCATCCGCATCGCAATAAATTTAAAGTCGACGCAGAGTTGATGGAATTGTTGGATGGCATCGAGGTTTGGAATCAGCAGTATGACGGCAAATATTATCCGCGCTTCAAGTCAATCAAACTGTTCGAAAAGAAGATCAAAAAACGCCAATCGTTGCTTGCGGTTGCCGGTTTGGATATGCATCGAGCTTCGCATTTCGGCGGACCGTTCGTTGAATTGAATGCGGAGTTGGCGCGTGAGTCGATTCTTGAGAATTTAAAACAGGGTAAATATGAAATTCGCAGCAGCGGGATAAGCTTAACTTCGCGTCCAAAATTGACCGGCGTCAAGCGTCTGGCTGTGATTTTTATTGGCGGATTTTCCTGCGCTGCAATTTTTATCGCAAAAAAAATTAACAAGTGGATGCATGAACATAACATCACGGTGCATTGGAAACTAAAAGAAATAATCAGGCGCTGGCTATGAAGCTATTGATTGCAACAGGCATTTATCCTCCGGAAATCGGCGGGCCGGCTGGCTACGTAAAAGGTTTGGCGACAGAACTCGCCGCACGCGGCCACAGCGTCCAAGTTGTGACGTATGGGTCTAGCGAGACTCATAACGGCAGTGGTTTTGACGTTGCAGTGATCTCTAGCGGCTCCTCCCTTGTCGTGCGTTATTTTCGTTATGCGCTTGCGGTGCGACGTTTATCCCGTAAAGTCGATTTGGTTTTTTTGCAGGGTCCTGTTTCAGAAGGGTTGCCCGGAGCTATTGGTGCAATTCTTGCAGGCAAGAAATTTGTTTTGAAAGTCGTGGGAGATTATGCTTGGGAACAATACCAACAAAAGCCAATTAAGAATTATGAATTAAGAATTAAGAATTTTGGATTAGAATTATTGGATGAATTTTTGAAGCATCGTCACTCTGGTAAAGTTTGGTTGATGGAAGCGATTGAAAGATGGGTTGCGAAGCGGGCTAAGACGATAATCGTTCCAAGCCAATATCTAAAAACGGTTGTTGAAAGATGGGGGATTGATGCGGAAAAGATTAAAGTCGTTTATAACAGCATTCCGGATTTGCCGGATTCTCGTCCCGGTAACATGCCGATGGAGGATAATGCAAAGGTTATTCTGACAGTTGTACGTGCGGTGCCGTGGAAGGGTGGAGATTTTTTGTGCGACTGTCTCAAGGAGTTGCCGCACGAATATCGCTTGGTGATAGTTGGTGACGGTCAAAGTTTGGATGAGTGGAAACTTCATGCGCAGGAAATAGGCGTGGCAGAACGTGTGCAGTGGACGGGTAGGTTGTCCAGAGAAGAAGTTGCAAAGTGGTATCGTCGAGCAGATATTTTTGCGCTCGCAACCGGTTACGAAGGTTTCCCGCATGTAGTGATAGAGGCTTGCACTGTCGGCTTAGCGTGCATTGTAAGTGATTGCGGTGGCAATCCTGAAACAAAGAATTTCTTCACGGACTTGGTCACCGTCGTGCCGTATTTGGACAAAGAAGCGTGGAATAGTGCCATTGTCACTAATATACCGAATGAACCTCGAAGATTAAGATTTGGCGAAGTAGATATGCTCCGTAGTGGATATGCTTCCAGCCTAAGCTTCTCTCGTATGGTCGAGGAGACACTCGGAGTTTTGAAATCAAATGTATGAGAGTACTAATGATCAGTTCGGAAAGGCAGTTGTTTGAAGACGGACAAGTTCGCCGTCGAATAATTGAACAGAACAAAGATCTGGAGCATCTGACTATTTTGGTTTTCGGCAAACAACTTTTCGATCAAATGATTGAGCCGAACATCAGAGTCGTTTCGACGGCGAGCTGGTATAAATTTTTTTATGTTTTGGATGCAATCCATCGTCTTTGGTATTGGCGCAAAGATAAGTTTGACGTCATAACGTCACAGGATCCCGTTGAGATGGCGTTGGTAGCCGTCGTCGCAGCGAGAATGTTCAATGCGGCTCTGGCAGTTCAGGACCACGGCTATTATTTTCACGGCAATTATTATCGCAAAGAATCTTTTTTGAACTTTTTTCGTTATTGGTTTGCGCGTTGGGCCGTCAAAAGAGCGGATGCGATCAGGGTTGTGAGTCAAAGGACGGAGGCTGCGCTCATCGGCCTTGGAGTCGGTCAGAATAAGATTGTCAGGTTTCCTCTTGCCATCAGCTCTGTCATCTTGAGCCCCTCTGTCATTCTGAGCGAAGCCGAAGAATCTGGTTCGGCCGGTCCGGATCCTTCAACTTCGTCGGACTACGTTCAGGATGACATGAAAGAGATAAATACAAGTTTGTATTTCTTTATGGCTGCGCGTCTAGTGCCGATCAAACGCGTTGATATTGCAATTCATGCTTTTAGTTTGTTCGCAAAAAAACATCCGGACGTCAAACTGCTGATTCAGGGTCGAGGGCCATTGGAAGAGCGAGTCAAACAAAAGATTAAAGAGTTCGGATTGGATGGGCGCGTAGAGCTGTTGCCTTGGGGTGAGAATCTGGAGTTACATTATGCAAATGCTCTTGCAACTTTAATTACGTCCGATCGCGAAGGTTTTAACATGACGGCGATTGAGTCGTTAACTTGCGGCACGCCTGTTATCATGACGGACGTTGGCTGTGCCGGGGAGGTCGTGATTGATGGGGAAAATGGTTATGTCGTGTCGGTCGGCGACGTTTATGCTTTGGCGGATAGAATGGAAAGAGTCTTGCAAGATCCGCACAGTCTTAGAGAAAAGGTCGAAGGATTTAAATGGGATAAATCGAATGTTGGCATGATGGAGCTTTATAAAAGAGCGTTGGTCAGCAAACCTAAAAGTTATGCAGAAGCGGATTATCGATAGCAAAGAAACGATGCCTCTGCGTCTTTTATTCGTCACGCAAACCGTCGATCGCAATGATCCTGTTTTGGGTTTTGTTGCCAGGTGGATTGAGGAGTTTGTGGCGCAGGACGTACGCGTGACGGTTTTTGCGCGAATATTGAAAAAGGCCGATTTGCCTTCAAACGTCTCAAGCGAAGAAATTGGAAAGCCAAAGTTACGTCGCGTTCTTAAACTCTGGTTTTATTCCATAAAACATCGCAAAGAATACGACGCTGTGTTGATTCACATGACGCCGGAAATTCTCGTCATGGGCTGGCCTGTTTGGTTTTTGCTGCGCAAGAAGGTCTCTCTCTGGTACATTCACCCGCATGTTTCTTGGTGGTTGCGCATATCCGTCAATCTATGCAAAATAATTTTTACGGCAACGGAGCGCAGCGTGAACGTTAAAACTGAAAAGAAGAAAGTTGTCGGTCACGGAATTGACACTGATTTATTCAAGCCGACGGTCGAGTTAAAATCAGAACCTGATATTTATTATGTCGGAAGAATTTCTCCGGTCAAAAGAGTGGAAAATATAATCGATTTTTTGGGCAGCTTTCATAAAAAATATCCTGACTGCCCTTGGACTTTTATAATGCAAGGATCGTCAAAAGAACATGAATTGTATTACGACGGATTGATGTCTCAAGCTGCAAAGCTGAACATCGCAGATAGGTTCGTGCACAAAGGGGCGGTTACGCAAAATGAGCTGCCGTCGATTTATTCAAACGCGAGCGTCACGATGAGTGCTACCCCGACGGGTAGCTTGGATAAAGTAGTATTGGAGTCTTTGGCCTGCGGCACGCCGGTATTTGCAGTCGGTAAAGATTATGTGGAGCTGCCCGGTGTTACGGATATGAACAGCGAAGAAGCGCACGAACGTCTGTACGGCTTGTTGTCAAGTCCTCGGGTTGATTCTCAAGCACGCAAGGGGATTACGGAAAGGCATGATTTGAAGCGGCTTATTGCGTCGTTGATCAAGTTGATGAGCTCCTAAAATCGCTTGATTAAGCACTGTAAACGTGGTAAAAAAGATGCCTCTATGACGAGTGTAAGATTTGTTTGTCCGGATTGCTCCGGAGACGTCGAATTAGTGTCTACAGAGCAACGGATTCAATGCCCGAGATGCTCCAAGGTTTGGCAAAAAAGAGAAGGGCTGTGGCATTTTTCGGACGAAAAGTATTGGGGTGAGATCCCGGAGGAGCGTTTTAAGGATTTGATGGCCGATATCGAATCAATGGGTTTGGACGCGGCTAAGAAATCTTTTAAAGAAAAAGATGAATTTAGATATAACTTTATGTTCAGTCCGGCGCGGGCTGATTGGAGATTTGGCATAGACATCAAACCGACTGACCATGTGCTTGATGCGGGCTGCGGAATCGGCGCGCATACATTTGCGCTTTGCGATTTGGTTGAGCATGTAACGGCATTCGACCTTTCGACTACAAGGGCGAAATTTGTAAAGATGCGCGCGGAACTTGAAGGTAAAAATAACATTGACGTTTTTCAGGCGGATTTTATTCACGCGCCTTTGCCTAAAAACAGTTTTGACGTAATCGTCTTTAACGGCTTGCTTGAGTGGATCGGTCAGGATGAGATGTTTGAGGATCCGTACAAAGTCCAGCAATGGGTCGCTAAGCGTTGTTATGAATTATTAAAACCGGGAGGACGCTGGTACGTGGGAATAGAAAATCGTTGGGCATTAAGCTATTTTGCCGGCGGCCGCGATCACAGTGGGTTGCCTTATACGAGCTTAATGCCTCGTTGGCTGTCACGACCGTATTGCAAATGGAGAAAAAACAAAGATTACAGGATGTATACGCATGGCAAGCCCGGTTATGTGAAGCTGATGAAAGATGCGGGATTTGAAAAGATCGAAGCGATGATGACTTACCCGGGTTATAACTATCCGCGCATATTGATTCCGTTCGACTCCATTCCGGCGTTACGCTATGCGATAGAAAAGTTGATGGGCAACGCGGGATGGAAGCGTAAATTCATAAAATTGCTGTCAAAAGTGCCGGGTGTTTTAAGAATCTATCGTTATTTTTTTCACAGCTTTGCGATTTTTGGAATTAAAGAATCAAAAGTATGATACCGGCGATCAAAAGATTTTTGGTGCGGCAGGATTCGTCCTTGCACGAAAAAGCATTAAGCATCATAAAGCTTCATAATGGCTCAGGTCTTAGAAATCATAAGGTTTCTTTTGTGGTTTTAGATGGGGGCCGTCCAATAGTCTTTTTAAAGTCAGTGCGTTTTTGGTTGGATGAAGCGTTGGTGCAGAATGCACATCAAGCTTTGCGGAACGTCGATGCATTAAGCGTTTCCGGCACTCCAAAGCCGTTGTGGATCGAGCGCATACAGGGCGTTTTAGTTTGCGCGGAGACTTTGTTTGAAGGGACATCACTTGATCCCGCAAATCAAAAAGACATGAAAGATGCAGTCGAGTGGCTAACGATATTTGCCAAAAAGACAAATTTGTCGCACGGCGACTTTACTCCGGGTAATATCTTGCGCGGTTCGGACGGAAAATTGCGCATCATCGATTGGGACGGCTACGGCAAAATAAAGTCGCCTCTTTTTGATCTGTTAACGCTTTTGACGCGCTCGAAAGTCAATCCGGACATGCAAGAGCGGTTGATTGAAGAATACATGGCTGATCTGGGGATTGAAAAAACATTGTTGCCTTCGCTTAAGGCCGAGTACGAGATCTTGGACAAAAAGAGAAAATTATGAGCGTACGCATTGCCTATGTGAGCATTATCAACCTTCGCAGTTCGCGTGCGCATGTTCACAATAGTCTTAAAACCTGCGAAGCTCTTCAGTCATCCGATGCAGCGGTGACTTTTTTGCATCCCGGTACGCGTCCTTCGGATCTGGAGGATATTCTGACGTCTCACCGCGTCGGCACTCGGTTTGCTTTTAAGTTCTGCAATGCGGTTGAGGCGGAAGAGCTGATGATTCCAAATCGTTTTGAACGCGGTCTGGCTTATCTTCGTATGTATGTCGGGATTTGGAGTTTTCTATCCGGCCACGCAGACGAATTCGATGTTTTGTATTATCGTCATCACGTGTTGGTGCCGCTGGCTCTGATGTGGCGAATGCTCAAACGCAAGAACGTATTTTTTGAGAGTCACTACGTATATTTACATAAATACTTTTCGCAAGCGCTGACAAGGCTTGCCGTTCATGCGTCGACCGGCGTCATTTTCATTACTGATGCTTTGCGTAAACATTACGGTCTGTCGGGAGTTAAAGGTATTATCGCACCATGTCATGCTTCAGAGTGGGAACTTTTGCCCGATGCGAGCGTCAGCGAGTTGCGTAGCGAATTGAATTTGCCTTTGAATGCCAAATTGCTTTGCTACACCGGGACTCTGGGATCGACAATTCAGGGGATAAGCTATGAGGTGGAGACGATGATAAAGATATTGTCCGAATTATCTTCGGAGTATCAGTCTCTGATCGTCGGTGATAAAAAGAACTCGGATTATTTGATTAAACTCGCAGACAAGCTTGGGGTTAAAGATCGATTGATAATCAGGCCGTGGAGCGACCGAAAAACCGTTTATAAGTATTTGTCCGCATCGGATGTTTTGCTTATGCCGCGCGTCGGCACGGCGCCGGGTTCGTCGCCTTCCAAGATGTTTGATTATTTGGCCGTTGGCAAGCCCATCGTCGCCGCAAAAACTCCGCCGGTATCGGAGGTCTTATTTGACGGGAAGAACGCGCTGTTGGTGAATGCGGATGTACCGCAGGAATGGGCTGAAGCAATCAAGCGCCTGATGAGAGATGACGTGTTTAGATTGCAAATCGAGGAAGGTGCAAAAAAAGACGGTTTAAAATACACATGGTCCAATCGCGGCAAGCGGATAAATTGGTTTATATCCGGTTTGAAGAACGTTAATCGCACCGGCATCCCGCGGCGCTTTGCCGCATCTTTGGCAGGCGCGTTTTTGGGGCTGGCCGGAAAGTTGAAGTTAAAAGTTTTCGGTACGCGTTCATCGGTTGTTTTAGCTTATCATTCCGTGAGCGAAAGTCCGTGGGTTCACGCGGTAAACCCGGATGTATTTCGCGAACAGATGATGTGGCTTAAAAATCACGCGGAGATTGTTTCGCTTGATGTTTTACAAAAAAATTTGACGTATAAAGGCATGCTCCGCAAAAAACCGCTGGCCGCCATTACTTTTGATGACGGTTATAAAGACTGGCTGGAAAATGCCGTGCCGATTCTAGTCGAGTTAAAATTGGCGGCAACTTTTTTTGTCACGACAAGTTTTGTTTCGGTTACAACTTTGCCTCAAGCCGGCCTTGGAGCCATCAAGCCTGCGGATGTGAGCGATCTTGCGCAAGAAGGATTCGAGATTGGCGGTCACGGTCACACGCATACCGATCTGTCGGCTTGCGACGGTGCTGCATTCAGGTTTGAAATTTTAGAATCAAAAAAAATATTGGAAAGTCTTACCGAACAAAAAGTTTTACGCATGAGCTATCCCAAGGGGAGATATTCGTCAAAACACTTTGAGGCATTGGCGGAGTCCGGTTATACGGCGGCCTTTGCTGGACATGGTCCCATGCGTCCGGACGACAGCGCCTACGCGCTTGCGCGTTTGCCGGTATATAAAAATCACGATGAGCGCAAATTTGTCGGGCGGTTTTACATGACGCTCTTGAACGCGCTTGGATAATTTTATGAGATTGATCAGACATAAAGGCCCTTTTAAGATGATTGAGATTCTACTCGAAGATATTGACGTTGTGGAAATTGAAAAGCTTAAACGCAAATATCAGCGCATTTCTATTTTGACGCATAAGCCGTACGATTTACACGACTTCCGTCTTCGTCAAAAGAAGACGCCGAATATTTACGTCGATAGTCCGGTCGGGGAAGTGTTTGCTAAATTCAGGGATACTGTGCGCAACGAAATAAGACGGACGGAGAGGATGGAAGAGTTTGCCGTTAAATTGCCGGATGATAATTATGACGGAGCGTATGCTTTATATAAAGAATTTGAATTCAGTCAGGGTCGAGCGCCGATATCTTTGGAAGATTTTAAAAAATATCAGCTTGCCTGCGCTTATCTCAAAGATCGATTATTGTCCGTTGTATCATTTTATCAATCCGGCGATAAGATACGCGTACGGTCGATTTATTCGGCGCGGTTGGCATCCAAAGACGATTCTGAGATGTATAAAGTAATAGGTTTTGCGTCCAAGCGTCTGATTTACGAGTTATGCAGGCATGCTCAAGGCCGTGGAGCGAAATTGGTGGATTTGGCGTCGATTAATTTAACTGATCCCGCCAAAGAGCCGATTGCGCGTTTTAAGAGCGGTTTTGGTGCCAAGATAGAAGATGAGTATCAATATATCTACGTTTCAAATATAATGAGGTTAGCGGAAAATCTGGCGAGCTTTCGGGTTAAGATAGAAGTAATGTTGCGCAACAAGACAAAAAAATAATTTATGCCATCGAGTGAAAAAATATCGAATACCATGATGCAAAGAATGCGCAGCCGCATTTTTAATATTTTGAGATGGAGCGAAAAATACACGCGAACAGACATGGTGTATTTGGCAAAGGGTGGCAGTTGGTTGAGCTTGGGCAAAGGTATCGCGATGTTATCAACATTCGTTCTGTCCATTCTTTTTGCTAATTTATTGCCCAAGGAGACGTACGGCATTTACAAATACATTTTGTCGGCGGTTGGGATACTTTCCATCGCAACATTGTCAGGCATGGGGACGTCAATCACCAGAGCCATAGCCAGAGGTTTTGAGGGCACTTTTAAACCTGCGATTTATGCGGAGATGAAGTGGGGGATTATCGGAGGAGTATCGGGTTTGGCCGTCTCCGCTTATTATTGGGTTCAGGGCGCGTATGTTTTGGCCGTTACATTCGGTATTGTCGGTATTTTTTTGCCGTTTATAAATGTCTTCAATCTGTATGGAGCGATATTGAGCGGCAAGAAGCGATTTGATTTGATGGTGCGTTTTGAAATTTATACGCAACTGATTAATTTTGGTTTGATGGTTCCTGTTTTGTTGTTTGTAAAAGACGTTTATTTGCTCATTTTGCCGTTCCTTTTGGTCAACTCGGTTGTTCAGGGTGTTCTCTTAAAGTGGACGGTCAAAAAAGTCCCTCTCAATAATAAGATTGATCCCGAGGCAATTTCGTACGGCAAGCATCTGACTTTAATGGATTTGGTAAGTGTTATCGCAACAATGTCGGACAAGCTGCTCATTTATCATTTACTCGGGCCCGTCCAATTGGCGATCTATGCCATAGCTTTGGCACCCACGGATCAAATCAAGGGTTTATTAAAAATAATCGGGCAATTGGCTTTTCCAAAATTCTCGGAGCAGTCCAAAGAGGTATTGGAAAAAGTGATCTTCAAAAAAGTGATTATTTTTACTTTGGCGATTTCCCCTTTGGTCGCCGCATATGTCATCGCCGCTCCATGGTTGTTTAAGATATTCTTTCCGGCCTACATGTCGTCAGTAATTTATTCTCAAGTATTCTGCGTGTCTTTGATGTTCTCCGGCAGCATGCTTTTGATGCAATATCTGCAGTCCCAATCGATGAAGGCGGAATTGTACAAATTTAATTTTATCAATTTGATTATTGAAATCATTTTGATCGTCGTGCTTGTCTACTTCTTTGGCTTATGGGGAGCGATCGCGGCCAGAGTCGGATTCAGATTTTTGAATTTAATGACCTTGATTGTGTTAAGCAGGCCAAAGAAGAACGTTGCTATTTGTTGAGTTTATAATAATCTTTCATCCAATCGATGGTTCGCTGTACGCCCTCTTCGAGAGTTACGGTCAATTTGTGATCCAAGTCCATAACCGCCTTGCTAACGTCTAGTTTTTTATACTTTGTGGTCAGTATTTCCGTATCTTGATAGTTGATTAAATTGCGGTCTGCGCCGGTGTATTTCCAGATGACGTCCGCTAATGTTTCTATGTCGTGGTATTCTGTTCCTCCGATGTTGTAAGCTTCGCCCGGTTTAAAATTGTCAACAATGTTGCAGAGCGTGCGACAAGTGTCTTCCAGATACGTAGAAGTTCTAAAATGGCCTTTGTAGACAGTGACGGGCAAGCCGTGTAAAGCGTGATAACAAAATTTTGCGTTGACGCTGCGATAGGGATGATACCATTCGCCCGGACCGTAAGTATTGAAGAGCCGCACAACGACCGTTTCTGTGCCGTGTTGGATGGTTGAGTTTCTGATTTGCATTTCGTTCACCCATTTTGACATGGCATAGTCGTTCATCTGTTTGATCTCCACAAAGTCCATGACGTATTCTTTCATGACGTCCTGGTAATCTCCGTAAACTTCTGAAGAGGAAAAATGGATGAGTTTGAACTTCAGTTTTTCCTGTAAACGGATAATGTTTTTTGTACCGACGGCATTAGTCAGCCAAACCTGCTCGTAATAATCCTCGCCGTTCCAGCGTCCGAATTCGGCGGCCGTGTGATAGACGAAATCAAAAGGTCCTGCTTTCTCAAACACTCTTTCGAGCTGTCTGAAGTCCGCTACGTCGCAGCGAGCGTAAGTGAATTCTGTTTTGGCCATGGGATGCTCCCAGCCCACTTCGCCTACCGCATGATGTTTTCCGATGCCAAAGACGCTGTGGCCGCGTTCAGTAAGCATCTTGGTTAAAAAGGTTCCGACGACCCCTCTCGAGCCGGTTATGAGTATTCTGGACATAGTTTATTGTTGCTGCACATCTTGATGTACGGGCGGGAAAATATCAAGTTTTGCCCTCGCTGCAAGATGGCGGCCCCAAAAAAGTCCGGTTGACGACAAAAGCCTTTCAAGGGTGATGATTGTTTTTTGCGCAGGGCCCCAGTGCAGGGGTATCTTTAACAAGAAGTCAAAATACGGACCGTCGATGAATGAAACGGAATGGATTTTTTCGACCGTAAAGCCGCTGGATTCAAGCCAGCCGGATAGAGTCTTGGCATTGAACTCGCGCACGTGAGCATCTCCGTGTTTGTTTATCTCATTCATTGAAAAGCCTTCCAATGGCGTAAATGATCTCAGTCCGATGAGTCTCAACAGCCTGCCCCAAAGCGTTCCATCCGCATTAAGATTGGGAACCGTGATGATTAACTTTCCGCCGGGTTTGAGAACGCGTTTAAGTTCCGTCAACGCAATGTTTTTGTCAAAAACATGCTCCAAAACTTCGGCGCAGATGATTTTATCGAAATAAGCGTCGGGATGAGGTATACTTTCAAGTACGGCCCGTTGAAATTCCAAGTTTCCGATATTGTTCGAGCGAGCGTATTCGGTCGCTTTATCGGTGAAGGCAGATGCTATATCCGTTCCGTGTCCTTCGCTGATTAAACTCGCCACTTGAAACAGTTGTCGTCCGGAAGCGCAACCCGCATCCAAAACTCGATCTTGCTTTTGAGGCTTCAGGAGATTCGTGATACTTGCTTCGCGCAGATGGTTTGTCAGTCCGATTCGATGCGTAGGCTTGAATTTGTAATTCAAATAACTCTCTGCTTTGAGTTTTGCAAAGTCTTCCCACATCGAAGAGTAATGTCCATCTTCATCTTGTTGGCTCATATATTGCTTAAAACGTTATTGAGTTTTTCGCCAATTTTTTCCCATGTCAGATGCCGTTCCACAAAATCGCGACCCGCATGCCCGAGTTTGCGTCGTTCCTCGGGCGACATCGAATATATCCCGTGAATCGCCGTCGCGAGTTCTGTAACGATGTTTTCCGACGGGACAACCAAACAATATTCGTCAGAATTTCCAAACAGTTCTTTTGCGGGTCCGACGTTTGTCGTGATGACGGGAACCGCGGTTGCAAGAAACTCCGGCAGTTTAGTCGGATAGGCGAGCTCCGTTACAGGAATCGAAGGCCTGGGAATAACAAGCACATCGGAGCCGGAGATCAGTTGCGCGGCTTGTTCATGAGAGATGTTCGTAAACAGATCCGTGTCATGCGTAAGATCAAGTTCCGACAGGCGTTGCTCAATTTCTTCTTTCGCTCCGCTGACAATCAAACGCAGCCTGAAAGCGAAAGCGTTTTGGCTTTTAATTATTTTAACGGCTTCAAATAGCAGGTCAAGCCCCTGATAACTGCGGAAATTGCCGGTGTAACCGATTGTAAAAATTTCGTTTCCAATACTCGTCTCGCGCAGCGGGAAGGCGGCAAGATCGACTCCGCCGTGTATTGTCGTCGCCTTATTGTTGGCGTTTGAAAAAAATTTTTTGAGTTTATCGGAGACCGGAAAAAGGTGATCGTAAAAACTCATGTAAAGTTTTACTTTAAATTGTATCCATCTTTTTTTGGTTTCAGTTATCATGTCCGCTAGCAGTTCTTCTTCGCCGGGGACACCGTGAATATCGTTGACTATTTTGACATTGGATATCAGTTTGAGCAGTATGGGCAATTTAATTCCCGCTTCACCGCTTGTCATAACGATTTGGATGTGTCGGTCTCGTATAAAACGCAGAAAATATGTGAGTTTTCCGATCGTACCAAGAGTCGGATATTGGACGAACGCGCCGTCAAATTCCGCATCAACGCCTGCGCAGCTGATAGATAATTCGTGTTGTTTGCGAACCTGACGTAAAAGATTGACGATCCTTATCGGCGTCCCTCGTTTTGGATCTTTCAGGTTAATGGGGGAGATGTAGAGGATGTTCATTTTAGAGCGTCGATTATTCTTTGGCTGAAGATTCGAGTCCCCGTTGCATTAAGGTGAAGCCAGTCTCTAAAAAATGTCGAGTCTTGCTCGATATCTTTATCTGCAATATCCAAAAAGGTCAAACCGTTTTCGCCGGCAAGTTTTTTGGCTCGCGCCTCGGATTCAGATCTTCCGGTTTGGAATTTTTCGATGCCTTGATATTCGGGTGCGGTATAGAGCAGGACATTTGAGCCGGAACTGCGAGCCAGCGTTACGATTTTTAGCAGGTATTCGGCGTCCGTATCATCAAATACGAAAGAATCTTTGTCGCGGTCAGGAAAAGGTTCGTTTAAAACATTGGTTATAAAATCCGCGCCGGCGTTATTTTCATATCGCTCGATGGCTCTTTGAGGATCTTGATCTTTAAAACTGTGAACAAACGACAAAATAAATTTTTCGTTGAATTCCAGATATTTTGCCAGAGGTACGTATTTCCAAGTCAGCCATTTTTTTATGCCGGAGATGTTTTTGACCGTTTGACTTACATTCTCGTCATGTAATCTCGGCAAAAAGAAAAAATCATGAAAGGGATATCCGAAGGAATGTTTTGAGTCAAGAACATATGGATCGACGTTAATGATAAGGGTTTTGACTGTATTGCCGTTCGAGAGAAAAGCGCTGTAAAGCAAATAGTTATCGGCAAAACCAGAGCCGTCCGTGCCAAGATTCACGCTTTTGACATGAAGAAATCTGTCTATCGTCGGCGTATCAACCATGTATTTGACTCGGCTTGACCCTATGAATGCGTAATCGAAGTTTTGATTTTTTACTGTTAAAATCCATTCCATTTTTTCGAAAGGTCTCCAGTTCAGCGGATTACCAAAGTATCCATCCAGAATAAAATTAAACAGCAAAGCCAGTACCAGAAGGGGCGAACAGAATAAAAGAGTTTTAACCGCAAAATTCCGCATACATCAAAATTTGAAATAAATAAATTCAGCCTGGCCATGGTAGGCCCCGAACAAAGCGATGGCCAGAATTATTGCGTAATAGAATGACCAGCGAATCCAAAGCGGTTTATTGCGCAACGTGTCCGACATCGGTCTGTTCCTTTCCAGTAAATGAACAAATTCCATAACGGCTATCGAACCGATAGCGATCGTGAGATTGTAAATTCCCATGCCAAGTTGCGAGGCTAAAAGGCGATAGTCGTCCAGATGAGGCAGATGCATATTGAGAAGATGCAGCGGAACGTCAATTGCGATTTTTTGTAAAATATATAGCGCTTCATGCAGTGATGCGGCTCTGAAAAATATCCACGTGATTGTTATCAATGAGAAAGTGAATGAGATTCTAAGCAGTTTATGTATTTGAGGATGCTTGTCCAGATGAATCAAGTTGACGATGAATTTACGCGGTTTTTCGGTGTAACGAGAAATGACGATATAACTTCCGTTCAATAATCCCCAAAAAATAAAAGTCCAGTTTGCACCATGCCAAAAGCCGCTCACCAGAAAGGTTATCAAAATGTTGCGTGCCCACTTCCATTTGGAGACGCGGCTGCCGCCAAGCGGGATGTAAATATAATCCCGCATCCAGCTGGAAAGTGAAATGTGCCAGCGATTCCAGAATTCAGCGATCGATTTTGAAAAGTACGGCCGGTTAAAATTGTTCGTCAATTTAAAACCAAATACCTGCGCGGCGCCTATGGCGATGTCTGAATATCCGGAAAAGTCGCAGTAAATTTGAAAGGCAAACAAGACGGTAGATATGAGCAGCGTCACGCCGGAGGCGTCGGCCGTGGCGCCGTAGACGTGATTGACCGCAATGGACAGTCTGTCTGCGATTACCAGCTTTTTAAAAAAGCCCCAGAGCATGAGTTTAAGACCATTCGAGATCTCGTCTCCGTTAAAAGCGTAGTCAGAGTTCAATTGCGGTAAAAGGCTTTGGGGCCGCGCTATGGGACCGGCTAATATTTGCGGGAAAAAAAGAATAAACAAGCTATAGATGCCGAGATGCCGTTCGGGTTTTTGTTTGCCCCAATATATTTCCACCAAATAGCTTATGGCTTGAAAAGTATAAAAAGACAGGCCGATTGGGAGAATGAAATGAAGCATTGCGCCTGAATAGTTCCAGTGCAGCGCATTTGCGAGCGTATTAATGTTATCTTGAAAAAAATTGAGATATTTGTAAAACAAAAGAGGTGCCGCAGCTCCTGTTATACCAAGCCATAACATGATTTTTCGTTTAACTCCGGCCTGTCTGTCCATCGCCAAACCTACCAGGTAACTCGTAAGGATTACTCCGTAGACCAGGAGGAGGTAGTAGGGAACCAATGAGGCGTAAAAGATACTGCTTGCCAAAAGCAGGACTAGCCAGCGATATTTAATTGGAGTCGCGTAGAATAGACAGAAGGTCGCGACGAAAAATATTATGAAATTTATTGAGTTGAACATCATACTGAACCGGTTTTTTCGTAGGAACGTTAACATGCTTGCAGCTATCGGGTAAGAGACATATACTCATGCTTGATGAATAGATTATCCATTGGCATCGGCGGTCAAGCGGGGGAAGGAGTAGAAACTCTCGGGCACGCCATAGCTAATTTAATGGCCAAGATGGGCAAAGAAATCGCCACAAACGGTGAGTTTTATAATGCCATAAAAGGATCTCACAATACTTTTGAGATAAGTGTATCGGATGAGGCCGCGCTGTCAACTTCGACGCACTACAATCTTGTTATAGCCATGGACGGTCAGACTCTGGCGGAAGAAGCGCGCCGGATCGTTACGGACGGTTACCTTATTTACGATCCCGAAACGGGTGCGCCGGATGTGTCGGCAAAACTAGTTGCGGTCCCTTTTTTGAATATCGCGCAAGAAGTTGCCGGCACCAAACTCGCTAAGAACATGGTCTTGTTCGGTTGTTTTGCCGCGATGGTAAAAGCGCCGAAAGAATTGTTGGCGTCGATGATCGATGAGCTTTTAAAAAATTTACCGCCGGAAGTTAAACAGAGAAACGTCGAAGCTGCGCAACGGGGATATGAGGTTGCATCCGAGCAGGTGCATGAAAGCTTTATGCAGGTTAGCGTCAAAGATTCAGCCGTTGAAAATTATCTGATGTCGGGCAACTCAATCGCCGCTTTGGCCGCAGTCAGAGCTGGGTGTACTTTTTTTGCCGCTTATCCCATGACGCCGAGTACGTCGATTTTGGAATTTCTGGCGAAGTGGAGCAATGAGACGAAAATGAGCGTCCACCATGTTGAGGATGAACTGGCGGCAATCAATATGGCTGTCGGCGCATCTTATGCGGGTGCGCGTGCGATGGTTGCGACTTCCGGCGGAGGTTTTGCTTTGATGACGGAAGGTGTCGGTCTTGCTGCGATGTTGGAGACGCCGATTGTCGTCGTCGAAGTTCAGCGTCCCGGCCCTGCAACCGGCTTGCCGACCAGGACGGGTCAAGGCGATTTGCGGCAGGTTTTGCATGCCGGACAGGGTGACGTCCCTCATATGGTTTTGAGTCCCGGCACTCACGAAGAAGCTTTTCAGATGGTTCGCGAAGCGTTTGAGTATGCGGAAGCGATTCGAGGTCCGGTAACCGTCCTGATGGAAAAATGTTTGGCGGAGGGAATGCGAACTATAAGCGTCGATGCACTGAATCAAGAATTGGATTTCACTTGTGAACGCCAGTTGTCGAACGGACTCAAGCGCGCTATTTCTTACGAACATGACGCTGAAGGGAATCCGACCGAAGATCCGCAAATTGTGACTGACCGTCAAAAGTCGAGATGGGATAAGATTGCCGCCATTGCGGAAAAACTTCCTCCGGCGCGTCTCGAGGGTGCAGAGGGCGCTGCGGTGACGCTTGTTTGTTGGGGTGCGACTTACGGAGCCGCGATGGAAGCGTCTAAGTTACTGACGGCCGAAGGCATTGCGACGAATGTCTTGCATGTAAAATATTTTAGACCTTTTCAGCCAGGGGTCTTGGAAGAGTTTAAAAAATGTGCACATCCGATTTTGATCGAGGGCAATCTTACGGCACAGCTTGGAGGTCTAATTACGGAAAAAACGGGATTTGAGATAAAAGATAAAATTTTGGATGTCTCAGGTCGGCAATTTACCGCCGAAGGATTAGTCGAACGCATAAAAGAAATATTATGACATCAATCGGCGATTATCATTGCAACGAAGTTAAACGATCTTGGTGTCCGGGTTGCGGTGATTTTGGAATTGAAGCGGCTCTCAAGTCCGCTTTGTCAAAATCCAATATTGAACCGAAGCGCGTCATGACCGTCGGCGGCATCGGATGCAGTGGTTTGCTGCCGTATTGGACCAAGACGAATTCTTTCGTTGGCTTGCATGGCCGCGCTTTGCCGGCTGCGATCGGAATGTCGATCGCCGATCCGGACTCTCAAGTTGTCGTGATGGCCGGAGACGGAGACGCTTATGGAATCGGCGTCGGGCATCTTGTGCATGCATTTCGCAGAAATCAGAAACTCGTGTACATGGTTGCAAACAACGGAGTTTATGCTTTGACCAAAGGACAAGTTTCGCCGACTGCGGAATTGAACGCGAAAGGATCTTCAACTCCGTTCGGTATAAATATGCCTCCAATCGACCCGATTTCCCTTGCGCTTATTTCGGGCGGAACTTTTGTGGCGCGCGGATTTGCCGGCGATATTCCGCATCTTGCAGAAATCATCGAGCGGGCGATCGCGCATGAGGGTTTTTCTTTCATTGATATTTTACAGCCCTGCGTCTCGTATCACAAAAACATGTGCGATCCGTTGTACGCCGCGGGCATAATAAAACTTGAAGTATCGAATCATGACGCAGGAGACTTGAATGCCGCACTGACTCAAGCGCGAGGTGAAAATGGAAATCGTAAAGTCGGAATTTTTTATTGCAAAGAAAATAATAGCCGGAAAGTTTCGGACGCCCATGTGTACGCAGGCTGCAGATCCTCGGAGGATATTTTGGGCCTCATTCGTCCGATGCGAGTGACCGGATGATGTCCGCAACGATTCTTTCGGCCGCATGGCCGTCCCAGAGGGGCGGTTTTTTGCAGATTCGATGAGAGTCTTGTTTGAGAATATCGAGTGCGGATTTTATGGCCGCATCTTTGTTTAAACCTATGACTTTGTTCGTGCCGCAGGTGACCGTCATCGGCCGTTCCGTTTCGCTGCGCAGCGTCAGGCATGGAATGCCGAGCGCCGTGGTTTCTTCTTGAACTCCGCCGGAATCGGTCATGACAAGTTTTGCGTTCATCTGTAAATTCAAGAAATCCAAATAACCAAGAGGCCGGATAATCTTTAAATTTTTGAGATCGTCGAAACGTTGTTTTAATCCAAAATTTGCAATTAAGTTTGATGTTCTTGGATGCATCGGAAAAACCACGGGATACTGCAATCCCGCGACGATGTCTAGTAAAAGTTCGAGTTTTTCTTTGACGTCGACGTTTTCCGGCCGGTGCATGGTCATCAATATGTAATCATCGAGTCCGAATTCTTGTTTGACTGGGCGGGCGGCGGCTTTGTTCTTGAAGTTTTCCAAAGTATCGATCATCACATTGCCAACGAAGTGAATTTTATCTTTCGCGATTCCTTCTTTTATCAGATTGTTTTCAGCGTCTTCTTCGCTGGTATACAGATAGTCCGAAAGCCTGTCGGTCAAAACCCGATTTATTTCTTCGGGCATGCGCCAGTTGCCGCTGCGCAGCCCGGCTTCGATATGTGCGATCTTGATTCCGAGTTTGCTTGCAACAAGACTGCAGGCCAAAGTGGAATTGACATCGCCGACAACCAAGATAACGTCGGGTTTTGTTTCGAGCAGGACCGGTTCGAATTTGAGCATGATGTTCGCCGTTTGCGCGGCGTGCGTGCCCGAGCCCACATCCAAATAAATGTCGGGTGCAGGCAATTCCAAGTCATCGAAGATCTCTTTATACATCTCTGGACTGTAATGTTGTCCAGTATGTAGCAAAATAGGCTCGATCGCGTCAGGATGGCGTTTTTGCTCGGTGAGCAGGGGAGAGATTTTGATGAAGTTCGGCCGTGCGCCGACGATGTTCAGGATTTTAATTTTTTTGACGTTGGACATAATCATTTTGGTCGGCAGACGCAGAAAAATATTCTGGGTTCTTGCCTGGAGGGGTTGAATCGTTGAATTTGAGGGCCGTTGCCAAGATCGTAAATTGTATTTTTATATTTGAAAATAATTTCCATCAAACGCAGAAATTTTCTTATGGCATTGATCGTCAAGAATTTTGCAACGAGGCGTTGTCCGAGAATTTGTTGAACTTCGAATTCCGATGATAGTTCGTCTTTGAGTTCTTGATAGGTAAATTCTTTGATGTGAAACGGATTTAAAGGCTTGTCGGTATAGGGCGAGGTGACGCGCTTGTTTGGAGTTGAGAGCAATAAAATGCCTTCCGGCTTAAGCCAGGCACGCAAATTTGTCAGATAGACTTGTCTTTGTTCCCGATTAAGATGCTCAATTGTTTCAAAGCTAGTAATCAGATCAAAACGCTCCGCCGAAAAAAGAGGATCGCATGCGGATGCCTGTATAAAATCCAAATTCGGTTGTTGATAATGCGATTTTGCGTAGTTGATGCTTTCTTGCGAAATGTCTACGCCTTTGACGCTGTTTGCTTTGCCGCTAAGTTCATATGTTCCGTAACCCGTGCCGCAGGCTATGTCCAAAACATCCAATCCCTTTGCCAGATCTATCGCGTATTCGTATCTGGCCCTGTGTTCATCTTCCAAACGGGGTTTGGAAATTCCCGGGACAAATTGTTCGCCTGAAAATTGCATAGTTGATGCGTAAGTTATAATATCAAAGCCGTATTTATGCAACTCCCGAATTTTTTTCGTGCGAATCCGTGGCTGATCGTGCTTTTGTTGATCGGGTTAAGTTTGCGCTTGTGGGGCATCGGCATCGGTTTGCCGGGAACCGCATTGGTCGGCGATGAGACTTCTTCCATTTCGTACATATTGCGCATACTGGCGACGGGCAATCCTTTTATCCATACCGTCAATCCGTATCCGATAATGATGAGCTTGCTTGCCGCTCCGTTTGTTGTTTTGAATTTGGCATATATTTGGATCTCCAATGGATTGCATGGAACGGGCGAGCTGCAGACCTACCTCGTCGTGCACGGCGTAAGCATGCTGCAAATCTGGCCGCGGCTCATTGCTGCATTTTTCGGAACCGCTACGATCTTTGTCGTCTTCAGGATACTTTCAAGACTCTTCTCAAGACCGGCAGCTTATGTCGGAACAACTGCGGTGACAATCAGTCTTTTGGCGGTGCATCTTTCGCATTGGGGAAGATCGCATGCTGTTATGACTTTTTTTATCGCAGCTTCGGCTTATGCTGCGATCAGATGCGCGGAAGACCGTTCCAAAAAATATTATTACGCAACTTATATTCTGGCCGCATGTTCTTTGGCTACGCATTATTTGGGAGCGACGGCGTTGATTTTTCCTTTTCTGATGATTTGGTTTTATAAACCGAATCAAAAAGAATTTTGGAAGGCATTCGGTTTGGCGTCTTTGATCGTCATTCCCGCATATCTGTTGAATTTTTCCGGCACCGTTTTGATGGTTTGGGGAGCGTTTCATAATTATTACATTCCGAATGATTTTGCGAGTTTGTTGCCGGTCGGACGCTACGAACGTTTCTATTATATTTTCAGGGATTTGTTTTATCTTGATCCCGTAGGCGTCGTCGCGGGCGGACTCGGCGTTGCGTGGGTTTTGTACAAACGTCAGTTTTCCAAACCGATGCTCGTGATGCTGATGGGTCTCGCTTATTTTTACTTGATCCAAATTACGATTGTTGCCGCACCGCGAGAATCCAGATGGTTGCTGCCCATGGATATCATGTTTATCACTTTTGGTTTTGCCGCTGTCACGCAAGCGATTTACGAGATGAGATGGAAAGGCAGATCTGTATTACTTATCATAACGTTCATGCTTTTGATCCCGCAGTCCGTTGTGACTCTCAAGTGGCTTTCTTTGCTCGGCGATCACACGCAATTAAAAGTCGAACGTTGGATGAGCGAGCATAAAGCCGAGCGAATATACGTTAATTCCAAATACATCAATCCGACGCCAACGGCAGAGGCCGCCGCTTGGAACGCGGAAAACAGTTTAAGACTAAAATCCAGCGCCAAAAATTCATATGTTATTGAGCATCCGTCGCTATTTGCGGCAAACGGCTTAACCTATTTTGTCGGCGACGAGTTGTCGGATGAAAATCGGTGCTCGACGTTTGCCGCATTAAAAATCAACTACATTGTCGCCGATTATACTTCGCGTCAGGAAAAAGCGGATGCTCTGGATAAAATAAAAGATTGCATCTCGCCAGAGCCGGTGTTTGTTGCTTCACCCGGCAAAGAAAGTCTTTTGGATTTGCCTTATGAAAATTTGGTTAATACGATATTAACCGATCGCTTCGTGTTTGGGTCGGAAAGCGTCGGACCTTGGTACGAGGTTTATTCCGTTTCAACCAAATAGACGATTTGAAAGCCGAACATGTTCGGCCAAATGTCTTTGAGCCAGCGACGTCCGTTGCTGGCGTTTGATTTTATCAATCGCAGATCCATGGCTTTGAGCCAATCCAAAAAATCAACATGCGACCAAAAGCGCAAGTGTTCGGAAGGATGATGCACCCATTGCGTAAAACATCTGCCGTTAAACATTAATCCGAAACGGAACCAAAAGTAGGCGCTGTTGGGTATTGTGATTGCGAAATGTCTCGTCAACGGCGATAGAGCGAGAATGACTTCTTCAGGATTTGGAAGATGCTCCAGGACCTCGCTTAAAATTATATAATCAAAACTATCGTGCAGGTCTTGAGCGGCACCAATATTGGTCAGGTCGACGATTATCGGTTTGATGCCGTGAGACTTGAAGCCTTCCAGAACAACAGGGGAGATGTCGCCGACAGATACGATACAGCCTTTTTCTTTAAGTGCTATTGGGAGTTTGGAATTTCCGCAGCCAATATCTAAAACTTTACTGCCGGAAGGTATGTTGGCCAATATGCATTCCTCTCTTTCCCTAAGTTTGTTTTTTATTGCAAAACCTCTGGTCTTCCAGTATTCGTCGTAATCCAACCGCGCCAGTTTTGGGTAGTTTGGTTTTCTGATCCAAGGAAAATTAAACATATAAATTTTGTATTTTATCACGCAGTGTCTTAAGATTAAAATCACGCTCGACGACCGTACGTGCGTTTGCGCCGATTATTTTTAACTTTTCGACGTCATTGACGGATTGTTGAATTTTGTCGGCCAGAGCCTTTGCATCGGCCATTGGACAAAAGATGACGGATTCACCGTCTTTAAAATATTTTTTTAGTTCAGGATTGCACCCGGTAATGACAGGCTTGGAACAAGCGGCATATTCGAGCACTTTGTTGGGAATGACTCTTTGTGCTTTTTCCGTGTCGCCGAAAATTCCCAAGCAGACGTCCGCTTCTTTTACATGCGACATCAATTGGTCATAGTCCATCGAGGGCAGAAAAGTTAATCCATCATCGACTTTGAGTTTGTCCGCCAAAACGCGCATTTCATTATGCGTTTGACCGTTGCCGATTATCCAAAAATGCAGGGTGGGGTCATTTATCAAGCTCGCAGCTTCGATGATATATTGCACGCCTTGCAGGGGAATAAAAGAACCGTAAAAGAGAATGTTGGTTTTGTTTGCATCAAAATGCGTTCCTTTGGCTGGCGGCGAAATGCCATCCATTCGTTCCAAGTCAACGCATACGGGGAGTATTGTATATTTTTTTGAAGACTTGAGTCCGAAAGTCGTAAAGAAATAATCTTTGTGACTTTCCGTGTCAAAAATCAGATGATCGGACAGATGGCAATAAAGATAGTCTTGAAGGTAGAGATATGCCGCTTTCAAGGAATAACGTCCCACGGTTTTTCTGTCATTGACAGAGCTGTCGTACATCGAGGTGAAAGCGTCGAAAATGATTTGTTTGCGTTTGATGTATTTCAGTTGGATGATTTTTAGGAGCATCCCGCTCGCGGGCCACATGACAAAGACGCTCTTTGCGTCTTTTTGCATAAATTCGGCAAGAACTTTTGACAAAGCCTGATTGCGCGGATATGACACGGCATTACCTTGAATGATTGAGATGCCTGTGTCGGCTGCCATACATCGAGAGAATAGTGGAAAATCGCTGATTAGACAAGCGGAGCGCGATTCGGGTATTCTGATTTATAACTATGTGCGGTATTGCAGGTTTTGCGGGAAACGGGTCTCAAGACGAGCTGCGTCGTATGACCGACGCCATTGCAGAGCGCGGTCCGGATGACGAAGGATTCTATATTTCCGACGGGATCGGTTTTGGTTTTAGGCGTTTAAGCATAATTGACGTTACGGGCGGACATCAGCCTCTTACGAACGAAGACGGGTCCGTTTGGGTGATGATGAATGGCGAGATTTACGGTTACAAAAGTTTGATGGAAGAGTTGAGGTCAAAAGGTCATCGATTCAAAACACAATCAGATACGGAAGTCATTGTCCACGCATACGAAGAGTGGGGAGAGGCGTGTTTGGAAAAATTGAACGGCATGTTTGCGATTGCGCTTTGGGATTCGCGCAGCAAACGACTTATACTTGCGCGAGACAGGATGGGCAAGAAGCCGCTTTATTGGACGATCAAAAATCAAACATTGTGGTTCGCGTCAGAACTAAAAGCGCTTTTGGCTGCAGGAGTTGTCGACCGTGAGATCGATCCTGTGTCACTTGGACTCTATTTTCGTACGGACATGGTGCCGACGCCGCGTTCGATTTTTAAAAATGTTCATAAGCTAGAACCTGCCACGGCGATGGTTTGGAAGGACGGACATGTCGAAAAGTCGTGGAAGTTTTGGGAGCCTGCCCTCACCCCCGAAGAGGGGCGTGGCCCCCACGGGGCTTTACGCCCTGCCCCTCTCCCACAAAGGCAGGCGAGGGGTTCTGATCCGCTCCTTTCTCCTGCCATGTGGGAGAAAGGTGGCCCGCAATATCGTCAAAATGAGGGTCGGATAGAGGGCTTCGGTGCAGGGGAGGGACTTGTTAGTGAACTCGGTAAATTGATTGACGTCTCTGTCGCGGAGCGACTGGTGTCGGACGTGCCGCTTGGTTTGTTTTTGTCGGGAGGTTTGGATTCTGCAGTAGTCGCAGAAAGTGCTGCGCGACAAGGCGGCAGGATGAAAGCGTTCACGATCGGATTTGACGATCCGACGCATGACGAAAGTGCTGCTGCAAAAAAGGTCGCGCAAGCATTCGGCCTTGAGCATTACGTCGACGTCTTAAAGCCCGAAGCGGCTATTGCGATGATTGACGAAGCGGCACAACTTTTGGATGAACCTTTGGCCGATGCATCCATTCTTCCGCAGCTTTTGCTTTCAAAATTCACACGCCAACAAGTCACGGTCGCACTGTCCGGCGACGGAGGAGATGAACTGCTTCTGGGTTATGCCCACATACCCGCGCATCAACTCATTAATCACGTACCACGTACCACGTACAACGTACAACGTTTTATAAAATTGTTATTGCGTTCAATTCCGGCGAGTGATGGGTATTTTAGTTTGGGATTTAAGACGCAGAGATTTGCTCGCGGACTCGGCGCGCCGAATCCATGGGCGCGCGACGTGCGCTGGCGTGGTGCCTTTGACAGTTCGACATTGACGTCAATGTTGCTGCCGGAAGTCGCGCACGCTGCCGACATTGATTATGCGGAACGCCAGTTGGCGGAGAGAGCAAATGAAATTAAGAATTATGAATTAAGAATTAAGAATTGCCAGGACGTGGGACGATTAGGACGTCGGACGTGGGACGATGCGTTCTGGCGGCGTTGGAGCTGGGCATACCTGCGTACGTTTTTGATGGACGAGGTGATGGTCAAAGTCGATCGCGCCGGAATGTGGTTTGCGCTGGAGTCCAGGGCGCCGCTGCTCGACACAAGAGTCGTCGAGTTTTTGTTGAACGTTCCGTCGCAATACAAACTCGGCGCGTGGAAGAAAAAGAGATTGTTTAAAGAATTATTGAAAGGCAAAGTTCCGTCGGACATTCTCAACAAACCCAAACACGGTTTCGCCGTGCCGGTCGGCGCATGGCTAAACGGCCCTTTGGCCGAGAGGTTTACTGCTTTGACGGAGCCCGGACGTTTGCATTCGCAGGGGCTTTTCGATCCGGTTGCAGTCAAACGTCTGGCGGACGAGCACCGCGCCGGCAGGATTGACAGGCGCAAAGAAATGTGGGCCATGTTCATGTTTCAGTTATGGTATGATAAATGGGCTAAATGATTTTTTATTATGGATATATCAGTTGTTATTCCTTTGTTAAACGAGGAGGAGTCTCTGCCCGAGCTTGCAGACTGGATTGCAAGAGTGATGCGGGAAAAAGCATTTACTTATGAGGTTGTCATGGTGGACGATGGCAGTAAAGATCGCTCGTGGCAGGTGATACAGAGATTGATGGCCTCCGATCCAAGCGTCAAAGGTATTAAGTTTAGAAGAAATTACGGCAAATCAGCGGCCTTACAAGTCGGTTTTGACCGCGCGCAAGGCGATGTCATCATCACCATGGACGCGGATTTGCAGGACAGCCCGGATGAGATTCCGGAGCTTTTCGATATGATTAAAGTTCACGGTTTTGACATGGTGTCGGGATGGAAGAAAATTAGACACGATCCGATTTCAAAAACAATACCGACAAAACTTTTCAACTTTGCAACCAGATTAATGTCCGGTATCAAGCTGCACGATTTTAATTGCGGCCTCAAAGCATACAGACGAGAGGCTGTTAAAAGCGTGGAAATCTACGGCGAAATGCATCGTTACATTCCGGTGATGATAAAATGGGCCGGTTTTACGAAAATAGGCGAAAAAGTAGTCGAACATCGCGAGAGAAAATACGGCACAACCAAGTTTGGACTCGAAAGATTTATCAATGGATTTTTAGATTTGCTTTCCATCTTTTTTATAACAAAATTCAGCCGTCGTCCCATGCACTTTTTCGGCTCTGTCGGTTTGCTGACGTTTTTTTGCGGATTTGTCATCGCCTTGTATTTGACTTACGAAAAATTATTTTTGGGTCAGACCAATCTGCCGAACAGGCCGTTGTTTTATCTCGGCTTGCTTGCGATGATTATCGGCAGTCAGTTATTGCTTTCGGGTTTTTTGGGAGAATTGCTTGCACGAAACGCAAACGATAAAAATCGTTATCAAATCGAGGTCATGAGTTAAAGCATATGTTTTTTAAAAAGTTCCTTGTTCCTTTGCTTTTTATCGTTTGGGCGCTTGCGCACTGGATCATGATTAGCTACGGCACGCAGTTTGTGCCGCTTCACAGTTTTTACGCTTCTGCGGACGAGCAATCGCCCATCTTGGGAGTCATGCACGTACTGGAAGAAAGAAGTGTTTTTGCCATGCGCGGACATGAATCGGTCTATTACGGTCCGGTGTTTTCCGTGATCGCCGCGCCCGCAGTTATTTTGGATGCAGCGCATGCTTATTTTGCCGGTTATGTAAAAAGCGCGGCTGACTATAGAGTTTGGTTTTCATTCAATTGGGGATCCGTGTTGTTTTTAGAGAGATGGGTATCCGTTATTGTCGGATTTGTAGGTTTGCTGTATACGTGGCGCCTCTTTAATCTCGCTGTAATCAACCCGGATAGAAAAAAGTGGGTCGCATGGCTTGGCGTCGCGCTTATAGCGACCAATTTTTATTATTTCTTGTACTCGGGCTGGTTGCGTCATTGGATATTCGTTACGGTATTTTTGATCATGCAGATTTATTATTTAATCCAAATCATGGAGCGCGATCGAAAATCCGATTGGATTTGGATGGGCGTTTTATCCTTTTTGGGATTCGGCATCGCTTACGTGACTCTTATTTTACAAATCATGTGGCTGCCCGTTTTGATTGTTTGGCTGCGAAAAAAAGACTATTCTAAAATAAAGAGTTTTGTTTTTTATTTGGCTTTTCTGATTCTTTCTTCGATTTTGTGCGTCTTTTGGAACCCGACACCGTATTTGAGGTACGCCGGCCTATCCAAAACCGCGGGTTTGCAATTTCATCTTTGGAGTCAGCCGTCGCTGTATTATTATTTGAAGATACTTGTTTTTAATCAGCCGTTTTTGAGTTTTGCCTTTCTGCTTGCGGCGGTGTTCGTCGTGATCCTCCAAAGGCAATATAAAATATATTGGGTTTGGTCTATCGGACTCGCGGGACTCGTACACCTGCTCTTCTTCTCGGCAAATGTTCATTCGGAACCGCGCTATATAATGCCTGCTACCATGGCCGCAGTCCTGTTGACGGTCGGTCTGTTAGCGCAATGGAAGGTTGGGGATGTGTGGAAAAAGCTGTTTGCGGCAACCGTGATTTTGCTTGGCCTGGAAATTGCATGGCAGACGGCGAGCGTATCTTTATGGTCTTACGCCGCCGTTAAAGGGCCGGAAGACAAGCCGCTGATCGCGTGGCTCAACTCGTTGCCGCCCGATAAAAAAGTTTTGGTTGACGCATGGCATTTTTTGGGAGCCGCGCACGACAAGAAGATCATAAAAGAATATTCGGATACAAGGTTTGAAGGAAAAGGCCTTTCCAATATGTTGACTTATTTTTCGCAGACCGATCCGCCGGCATGGACTCCTGCAATCAACAATATCGTTTATATGTACGGCGATAAAGTTACGGGCAATCACAAAAAAAGCGAATTAGATTATTTTGCGCATTATTACGGAGAGCCGTTGACCACTAATTTTTTTGAAGAAAGGTTGACGCGTTTGTGGTTTATGTCGGATTTGCGGCAGTGGTATTCGGTGACCGATTTGAAGACCGGTTTAGAGCTTGAACAAGGATCGTTGCTGCGCAAATAAAAACAAGGCAATGCTGACGATGCAGGGAAGCGATGCCAAAACAAAAGTCAGAATTTTTTTGTTGCTCAATTTCTCATCCAGCTCTTTTAAGCCGTTAAGCGCAACAGGTATAACGTAAACGAACTGGAAGAATAAAATGCGCGTGATAAAAATCGGCCAGGCCAGAACGGGGAGTCCGACCGGTATGAATGCGGCAAGGGCTTTTAGATTTTGCGACTTTTTGATTTTATACAATCCGTAAAGAAAAAACAGCCATAGAAAATGAAAAGCCGCGCCTTGCGTGCCGACAAAATATTTTAACTTTCTCAACTTGGCGCCGCTTGCTTCCTCGTTCGATCCAACCCAATCAGCGTATGAGTAGCCGCTTAGATTCATGATGGTTAACTGCATGACCAGACTGATGGTTAAAAATGGGATGCCGGCGATTAACCATCTCTTAAAGACGTTCCAAAAACCAAGTTCTTTGATTTTCATCATCCAGTAAAAAAGGATAAAGAGCATTCCCAGCCCGCCGGTTTCTTTGACGGTAAAACCGATCGCGGATGTCAGACCGGCCCAGAACAGTAATGAAGGACGATCGCGTTTATCGGACATGAGCGCGATGTAAATCGCCAGCAGCGCAAAAAAATATCCGCCCACATCCGTCATTAATGCGAAACCGTATTTGAGCATCGGATAACTGCATGCGAACCAAGCGACGCCGACAAAAGATTGCCAGGGTTTGAAGTTTAGATATTCGTTGAGAATTTTGTACAGAAAAAATACGCAGCCAAAGAAAAAAAGCATGTTGATGATTAAGAACGACGTTTCAGGCGGCACGACCGGGATAAAAACAGATATGACAGCCGGATAAAAAGGTTTCAGTAGTCTTGCTCGTACAAAATGATTCAGTGTCGGGTCGATTGGCATGACGTGATTGTGAAAGTACTCCGCGGTCACGGTGTAACTCAAAGTGTCGCCTTGCGCGGTTTGGAATATTCCCAAAACGCTAAAGTCAAAGATTGCGACCAGCGCCGCAAACAGCAATGAGATGATAAGCCAGCGATGTTTCATTTTTTATATTTGATTATCGCCCCGAGCGAAAATACGTAGGGCACGTTAATTGGCAGATTTGTTTTTTCAACGATCGGAAGGCCGACTGTATCGCTCATGCTTTTTGGAGAAAAGGCATGCACATGGTCCGGGACTTTGATCGGTCTGCGCCCCAAAAAAAATCGCCCGACCGTCCAAAGAGATTCGTGCGGAAAGTTGATGATCAGGACGCCGTCTTTTTTTAAAACCCGTTTTAATTGGCTTATAACTTTTTCGTATTCGTAAATATGCTCAAGGACTTCAGTGCAAATGACGACATCGAAACATTCATCTGGGTAATCAAGCTCCATCAGGTCGCACTGTTTAAATGCGGCGTAAGGGCATCGTTCGCGAGCCTTTTCAACGGCCACAGAGGTCACGTCTGCTCCAAAATATTGATTTAACGGTTTTGAAGAATGAAGTTTTTCTATTAACTGACCCTCGCCGCAACCGGCGTCAAAGATCTTTAGATTCTTGTCTGCGACATAGCCGGAGATGCCCTTTAGCTTGCGTGCAAAGACCCAGCGTATAATCGGATTGCCGGAAGAGTACAATTTTTCCATGTGATCCTCTTCCATTACCAGGTGATCGTTTTTTCCCATACCGCAAAAGCATAGCTTATTTTCAGGCTTTCATCAAAAACAGGTTTTGACTCATCGCGCAACATCTGCCATGCTATACGCAATCAGATATGAAAAGCGCTTTGATTACGGGAATAACCGGCCAGGATGGATCTTATCTTGCCGAACTCTTATTGGAAAAAGGCTATGAAGTCCACGGTTTGATTCGCCGCGCATCAACTTTTAATACCGGGCGTATCAACCATCTGTATCAAGATCCGCATATCAACGGAGTTAAACTGCATTTGCACTACGGAGATTTGGCCGACGGCAGCAACATGTCGCGCTTGTTGGATAAGGTCGCGCCGAACGAGATCTATCATTTGGGTGCTCAAAGCCACGTAAGAGTCAGCTTTGACATTCCTGAATATACCAGCGACGTGACCGGCGTCGGGACTTTGCGTATTTTGGATGCAATCAAAGAAACCGGAGTGCCGACCAAATTCTATCAGGCGTCTTCATCAGAGATGTTCGGCAAAGTTCAGGAGTGTCCGCAAAACGAGAACACGCCTTTTTATCCGCGTTCGCCTTACGGGTGCGCAAAAGTTTACGCTTATTGGATAACAAAAAATTATCGTGAGAGTTACGGTCTATTCGCTTGCAATGGCATTCTTTTTAATCACGAGTCGCCGCGCCGCGGACCGACGTTCGTAACGCGTAAGATCACCAAAGGTCTCGCTCGTATAAAGGCCGGATTGGGTGATTGTTTGTATCTTGGCAATTTGGAAGCCAAACGCGATTGGGGTTTTGCCAAAGATTATGTGGAAGGCATGTGGCGCATGCTGCAGTATCATCAGCCGGATGATTATGTATTGGCAACGGGAGAGACTCATTCGGTTAGAGAGCTGACGGATCTTGCCGCGGGTTTGGTGGGTTTTGATCTAAAGTGGCAAGGGTCTGGGATTGACGAGATCGGAGTCGATGCAACAACCGGTAAAACAATCGTGCGCATTGATCATCAATATTACCGTCCAGCGGAAGTCGATTTGCTGCAAGGAGACGCGACAAAGGCGAAAATCAATCTTGGGTGGACCCCGTCGTTAAAATTTGACGGTTTGGTAAAGCTGATGGTTGAACATGATATGAATAATTTGCACGAAGATTAATATGCCCTTCGATAAAAATTCAGGGCATACTGAGCAAAATCGAAGTATGGAAAATAATGCGCGTATATTCGTTGCAGGGCATCGCGGCTTGGTCGGATCATCGATCGTCCGCCATCTGCAAAGCGAGGGTTTTAAAAACTTGCTGCTTGCAAATCGGCAGGAACTTGATTTGACCGATCAGGCAGCTGTCAGATCTTGGTTTGAAAAAGAAAAGCCGGAATACGTTTTTTTGGCGGCTGCAAAAGTTGGCGGCATATTGGCCAACAGGGATCGTAAAGCGGATTTTATACGTGAAAATTTGCAGATTCAAACGAATGTTATTCACGAGTCGTGGAGAGCCGGAGTTAAGAAGCTCTTATTCCTCGGCTCTTCCTGCATTTACCCGCGCGATTGCCCGCAGCCGATAAAAGAAGAGTATTTGATGACCGGGTCGCTTGAGAAGACGAACGACGCTTATGCCACGGCTAAGATCGCCGGCATCATGATGTGTCAAAGTTACAATGCTCAATATGGCACGGATTTTATTTCTGTCATGCCCACAAATCTTTACGGACCGGGTGATAATTTTGATTTGTTAAACAGCCATGTTTTGCCGGCCATGCTGCGCAAGTTCCACGATGCTAAAATATGGGGTGATAAGTCGGTCGATCTTTGGGGAACCGGTTCGCCTAAACGGGAATTTTTATATGTGGATGATTTGGCGGGTGCTGTCGTCCATTTGATAAAAACATACAGCGGATCGGAAATAGTCAACATCGGAACGGGGGAGGATGTGACAATTAAGGAATTGGCGGAAACGATAAAAAAGATCGTGGGTTATGAAGGTGAAATAATTTGGGACTCGTCCAAGCCGGACGGCACGCCGCGCAAGCTGTTGGACGTCAGCAAGCTGCACGGTCTCGGATGGCATCATAAAAAGTCTCTCGAGGACGGCATAAAAGATACCTACGGATGGGTTCGTGCGGCAAAATTTTCAAAATAACTAAAAATATGAAACCGACCGACATGCAAAATTTTTTCGAATCGCAAGCTGCCGATTACGACCGTTGGCACAAACGAAACAGGTTTTATTATCGAGCCTTGCAAAAATGGTTTGAATCGGTTGTGCCGGGCGAACGCTCTGTGCTTGAGCTTGGCTGCGGCGACGGGAGTTTGTGCGCCGCGCTTAAGCCCTCTCAGGCGTCCGGAATTGATTTCAGTACAGCGATGATTGAGATGGCGCGTCAAAGGCAACCGAACGGCCAATGGATAAAAGGCGATCTGACAGCCGGGCCGCTTATCGGCGAGCCGTGCGACTACGTGATTGGCGCGGATATTTTAGGTTATGTCGGCGACATTCAGGCTTTTTTGGAAAACGTCAGACCGCGTCTTAATGGCCGTTCGCGTTTGGTGCTAACTAAGCTCAATCCTTTCTGGAATTTGCCAATGAGGGTTGCAGCATGGCTGCATTTGGCGCAGCCGCGCGTTTATGCGAGTTGGTTAAATCAAACGCAGACGGTTCAGTTGTTGGATTTGGCGGGTTATGATTTGGTGCGCAAAGGCAAGTTTTGTTTGCTGCCGATCAATATTCCCTTGTTAAGCGGTTTAATCAACCGTTGGATTGCTCCGCTGCCTTTTATCAGAAGGTTTTGCGCTGTTGAATATTTTATTGCCAGACTTAAACCGCAGGCAGTGCCCACGACTCCGCCGAGTTTGAGCATAGTCATCCCCGCGCGCAACGAAGCGGGCAATATCAGATCTGCTTTGACTCGTATGCCGGGTTTTCCGGGAAAATTAGAAGTGATTTTCGTCGAAGGAAATTCCACTGATAATACATGGGACGTCATACAGCAGATCGCGGCCGAGCAATGGCCGTTTGACGTCCGCGCCATGAAGCAGGACGGTAAAGGCAAAGGCGATGCCGTGCGCAAGGGCTTTGCCGCCGCCACGGGTGATTTGCTGATGATCCTGGACGCTGATTTGACGGTCATGCCAGAAGACCTGCCCAGATTTTACCGTGTGTTGGCGGATCGTTCAGCGGATTACGTTCAGGGAACGCGTCTCATCTATCCGATGGAAGACAAGGCGATGCGTCCCTTGAATTGGCTGGGCAACAAATTTTTCAGTTTTCTTTTCAGCTCATTGCTCGGACAAAGATTTTCGGACACGCTGTGCGGCACTAAATGTCTTTGGAAAAAAGATTACGATGCGTTGGCTGCCAATCGAGCGTTTTTTGGAGACTTTGATCCGTTCGGAGATTTTGATTTGATTTTCGGTTCGGCCAAACTTAACTTTAAAATCAAAGAAATTCCCGTCCACTACAAAGAACGGATCTACGGTTCTACCAATATCAATCGTTTTCGCGACGGCGTGCTATTATTAAGGATGAGCTGGTTCGCGGCGAAAAAATTATTCTTTATCTGATTATGACGGATATTGTCCAAAGATTGGAACACGAAAAACAGCACGGTGTTTTTCTTGCAAAAAATCCCGAAGCTATCTGGGGCCATGCGAGTTTGGCAGGACGCTTAAGAGTCCAGAGACGGGTTGATCTGTTTAAAGAACTTGCGGATTTGCGTCCAGGCAAAAGAATTTGTGAAATCGGATGTGGCACCGGAGTTTTTACAAAAGAGCTTATAAGCAGAACGGGCGTCTCAATCGTCGGCGTCGACATTTCTCCGGAGCTTCTGCAGCTTGCCGAAGGGCATGTGCACGATCCACGCGTCACATTCGTCGTTGGGGACTGTATGGAGCCGAACACGTTGAATATGCCGCTGGATTTTGACGCGGTAGTGACCAACAGCGTATTGCATCATCTGGACGTGCCAAAGTCTCTTGCTGCGATATATGAGATGCTTAGGCCGGGTGGAATTTTTGTTTGTTCAGAACCGAACATGATGAACCCGCAAATTGCGGTGCAAAAAAACATCTCATTCATTAAGAAACTCGCTGGAGATTCGCCTGACGAGACGGCGTTTTTCAGATGGAAACTTGCACGGCAAATGCGCGATGCGGGTTTTGTCGAAGTGGGCATCAGGCCTTTTGATTTTCTCCATCCGCGCGTGCCGGATTCATGGGCGGAAAGCCTGGACGGAGTGTTGAAAAATTTGGAAAAAGTTCCTGCAATAAAAGAAATCAGCGGTTCGCTGATTATATTCGGCCAAAAGCCTGTTTAAATTAAAAAACGAAATTTGATCAGCGTCCAGGCCGCCTGCAAGCCGTCTTTCCAATTGATTTTTTTCCCTTCGTTTATGCGGCGCGGAAAATATTTTATGGGAACTTCGGGGATCTTTATGCCTTTCTTTGCAGCCAGCGCCGTAACCTCCGGACAGAACTCAAAACGTTCGCAAACCAGCGGCAGACTTTTTAAAAAGTTTGTTTTAAACATTTTGTAGCACGTAGGTTCATCTGTGATGTTTTGCGAATATAGCAAATTCGTCAGCCAGCTAAGGAATACGCCGCCGATGTAAAATGAAAGTGCTGAATATTGCGAGTTTTCATTTATTAGACGTCTGGAACCGTAAACGACGAGCAGATCGTTTTTCCGAGCTAGAGTCAGCATTGTATCCAAATCCTGCGGGTCGTATTCCAAGTCAGCGTCCTGTATCACGACATAGTCGCCGGTCACATGCTTTATGCCTTCGCGTATCGCAGAACCTTTGCCGCGATTCTTGTCCATTTGCAGCAAGGTAAAATTCAGTTCAGACTTAAGATGGTTTAGGGTGTTTGGCGTTTGATCCGTGGAGCCGTCGTTTACAACTATAATTTCTTTTGTTGCACCATTTGAAAAGATCACGCTGTTCACTTTGCGCAAGAGTTTTTCAACGGTTTGTTCTTCGTTGTATACCGGGATGATGATAGACAATTTCATACGAATTTGCGCATAGCTTACCCGAAAGGGATAATGGTGTAAATTACGTGCCACGTACAACGTGCCACGTGCAACGTCATGTTCGAACTATGCATCCCTGCCCGCAACGAGGGCTTGATTATACAAGATGTCTTACGCCGCCTGACCAAATCTCTGGCTGATTTGGATATGGACGTGCAGATCACAGTCGCTGTCAACGGCACGACGGATGATACGCTTCAGCGAATAAACGAATATCGAATACCAAAAGTCGGACAGGTATTAAGCGGTATTCGATATTCAGCGCAGCGGACATTCAGCGCAGCGGATATTCGAGTTTTGGAGTGTCCCGAAGCGGGGAAAGGCGCGGCGATTCGTTTTGCGGCGCAGAAGTCCCAAGCGGACATCTTTGGATTTATTGACGCGGATCTTTCAGCTGATCCGGAGATGGTTGCAACAATGGTCAAAATTCTGTTGGAAGGCAAAGCTGACGTTGTGGTCGGTTCGCGTCTCATTGATGTCAAAACAACCAATCGCAATTGGTTGCGAACCATGAGTTCGCGGCTGTTCAATCTCGCTGCAAAAGTATTGTTGGACATCCAAGTCAAAGACGCGCAGTGCGGATTAAAAGTCATGAACAAAAAAGCGCGTGAAATTCTGATTGGTACAAAAGAGCCTGGTTGGTTCATGGATATTGAATTTTTAGCCAAAGTGGTGCAAGATAAGCTCGCGATTGTTGAGGTTCCCGTGCCATGGATTGAATATCGCTATGTCGGCCGCAAAAGCCAACTTTCTATGCTAAAAGACGGCATAGGGTCGTCGCTTCAGGCGATGATGAGGATCAGGCGGAGGATGAGTTGATTATGTTTAATTATCAGTTGCGCTTAAAACAAATCCTGCTTTTGCTGGGTGATTTTTTGGTGTTTCAAATCGCGGTGCCGGGCATGCTGCTTTTGCGCTACGGTCATCTGGTTTGGGATGATTACAATCTGCATGCGCAGCCGTTTCTCATTTTGTCTTTCATTTGGCTGCTTGGATTCTATGTGGCGGGTCTTTATGATCTTCGTCTCTCGAGGGATTCGTTAAAGTTTTTGCGCACTTTTTTTGAAGGAGCGATCGCGAATCTATTAGTCTCGCTGGGATTCTTTTATCTCTTGCCGATCTTTGGCATTACGCCGCGCACTAATTTGCTTTTGTTTTTTGCGCTCGTTCTTGTTTTGGATTATGCGTGGCGCATGATTTTTAATTTTTTTATCGCAAGGACGCTGTTCAAAGTCCGCGTGTTGTTTATTGGCGCGCCGGACGATGCGTCGCGAGTTGATGATTTGATTCGCGAGAATGCACCGGGTTACGAACTCAAAGCCGTTGTGCAGACTTCTCCGGGAACGCGTTTTGACGACGGCAAAGTCGTTTGGTATGCATCGGCGGAAGCTGTCAGGGATTTGGTTAACAAAAATAAGATTGATACGATTGTTATCGGCCACAGCCCAGAAGAAGTCCCCGGTTTGCAAGACGCTTTGTATGAAACTATTTTTTCAGCCGTTAATCTCGTAGATCGTGCGACGTTCGAAGAGATGGCTACCGGTCGCGTTCCGCTTGAGCATATTTCACAAAGCTGGTTTTTGGCGCATATCAGAGAAGGGGAAAAAGTCGCTTACGAAGGCATCAAGCGTTTTATGGATTTGTTAATGGCGGTGCCGATAAGCATCGTGACTTTGGTTCTTTATCCATTTTTGGCGCTACTTGTTAAATTGAGTTCCCCCGGGCCGATACTTATCAGACAAAAAAGAGTTGGACTCAAAGGCCGGGTCTTTACACTCTACAAACTCCGTTCAATGCGCCAGGATGCGGAAAAGAACGGACCGCAGTTTGCGGCAGATCAAAAGAACGATCCTCGCGTTACGGCTGTCGGCAAATTTCTTCGCGCTACGAGTTTGGATGAGTTGCCGCAGATTTGGAATATCTTGCGCGGCGACATGTCGGTTTTGGGTCCGCGTCCCGAACGTCCGGAATTCGTAGATGAGTTGACGCGTCAAATGCCGTACTACGCTTTGCGCCATTTGACCCGCCCGGGCGTTTCCGGCTGGGCGCAGGTCAACTTTAGATACGCCTCCAGTTTTCAAGATAATCTAAAAAAATTGCAGTACGACCTTTACTATATCAAGCATCGAACGTTGATGCTTGACCTTGCGATTTTGCTTAAGACGATAAGGATCGTGTTGAGGAGAATTGGGGTTTGACAAAACAGTCGAAAAAATGTAAAGAAAGTGCACGTTTTTGTCGTACCGTTACAAGCCGAGGAGCAAGCGATGAACCTGAAAAAAGCGATTGTTGCAATGGAATCCGCTGCAATCAAAGCGGGTCAGATGCTTTGCTCCATTCAGACGCAAAGCAAGCGACTCCAATCTCGCAAGGACTTTCTTACGGACGCGGACCTCGCGTCAGAGCGGATAATCCTGAACGCCCTGGCCAGGGATTATCCGGACATTCCAGTATTGTCGGAGGAAAAAGGCGGGGAGGAAAGGCATGAAGGTTTGCTGTGGATCGTTGATCCCATTGACGGGACGGTTAACTACTTTTTGCAAGATGACCACTGGGGCGTTTCGATTGCACTCGTGGAAAACGGCCGTTCGGTTGCGGGAGTTGTCTGTTTGCCGGCGCGCGGATTGATGTTTTCCGCAACGAAGAATTCTTTGGCGACGCAATATCCTGTTGGTCGGACAGAGAAGCGCGTGAGGCATTCGCCTCTCTCTGTAAGCGGAGACGCGGTTCTGTCTGCGAGCCAGTTTTGGATCGGGTGGGGAAAGGAGGAAAGCGGAGGCGCGGACCACGAAAGGGTTTACGAAGTTATCAAGAAACTGGATCGCGGAACTTTGTATCCTCAGATCCGTCTTTCGGCCACTGCCGACATGATGGCTGTGGCACGCGGCAGGATCGCGGGATTCGTCTTCCCGAAACCAGATCCGTTCGATATTGCCGCTGCAGGACTTATTGTAGAGCGTGCCGGCGGCACGGTGACGGAAATGGACGGAAGTCCTTGGCATCCTTTTTCACGTACTCTTGTGGCAAGCAACCGCCACGTTCATAAAGAGTTGCTTAGCTTGTTGAACGCAGACAAGAAAGGAAGTGTGTCATGAAGCTATTGTATGGCATTCCGGTTGTGACGGCAGAAACAGTATTCGAAGTTCTCGAGAACCTCGGCATCAAGCCGTGGCCCCAGCTGGAGCCGGCGGTGGATCTTGAGGCTTACCTGCAGCGCGAGCTTACGCCAGAGCAGCGCGCAGAGCTTCGGTTCGCACCTAAGTCCGAGGTGGTCTTCTTGCGGGATCACAAAGGCAACCCATTCACCGGTTTCCGCAACGTGGGCAAGGACTGGACCACTACTTTCGTCCTCTTGCCCGACCCGGACAATGGGGAGGATCTGGTGACCGTGGTGGGAGAGTGGAAGCATGGCGCGGATGCGGTGACGCTCGTGCCGCCATCCGGAGTGCTCTCCAAGTCCGACCGCACCACTCTCAAGCCATTCGAGACCTGTGCACGTCGGGAGTTTGAGGAAGAAACAGGCATGGAGTTGTACGAGGTCGTCTCGCTCTCCGAGAACGGCATTCCGATTTCCGGCAGGCAGTCCTCCGTCCGTTTCTACCCCTTTGTGGGCAAGGTTAAGGAGCCGATCGTGCCGAAGCCGAGCAAGTTGGACGGAACCGAGCACCTCAAGCTCGTGCTGATTCCGCTCAGCGAATGGCGCAAGCTGATTCGCGTCGGAAAAGTCAGCGAGCTTTGCTCTGTCAGTGTCACGTACCTTGCCCTCGAGTATCTCGGACGCCTGAACGTCGCGTGAAACTCGACCACGTCTGGATTGCATGATCTGCAATCTTTTTTTATTTCAGTTGTCATCCTCAAACACATCAAGTAATATATCTTCATGAAATCACTTCAGATTTATTTTAAAATCACAGTTTTTGTTACAATGCTGAGCTTGGCGATTTTTGGAACGTCAAGCGCTTTTGCCGCCGAAAATTCCGGCTTGATTCCCAACGATCCGTATTACGGTCAGGAGTGGGGGATGGATTATATAAAAGCGCCCGAAGCATGGGAGACTGGACAAAATCAGATCGTGACCTCAACTCGCGAAGTCGTCGTCGCTGTTATTGACGCTGGAATGGACGTCACTCATCCTGATATCAGAGAAGCGATTTGGACCAATACGGATGAGATTCCGCTCAATAATATCGACGATGATGACGATGGTTTGGTGGATGACGTGCACGGTTGGAATTTTACGAACGACAGTCCCGACGTAAAACCAATGGACAGCATGATGTATTTAAACGGCGCTTGGGAACATGGAACGGCTGTGGCGTCGCTGATTGCGGGTAGAGGAAACAACGGCATCGGAATGTCCGGTTTGGCGTGGAACGCAAAAATAATGCCGCTGGTGATTTTGGGAGCGGACGGATCTGGTTCGACTGATAATTTGGCTCAAGCCATTCGTTATGCGGTGGTACATCGAGCGGACATAATAAATTTGAGCTTGGAAGGCGATGCGAGCGATGAGAACGTTAAGACTGCAATTACCGAAGCGACTGCGCAGGGCGTTTTGGTTGTGGTCGCAGCCGGAAACGGAATGACGGGAGTTGGGTATGATTTGGATGCAGAACCGGTTTATCCCTCGTGTTATCAAGGTGCCGCGGATCAGGGAATGCTAAGCGTCGGAGCATTGGCTAAAAATGGCGCGCGCAGTATGTCGAGTAATCACGGCGGTTGTGTTTCTCTCTCAGCGCCGGGTGAAAATATTTTTGCTGCGCAGCCGACTTTCGATCCGGACGGAAATCAATTGGGAATAAATGCGTACGGCGAATGGAGCGGCACGTCTTTGGCTGCTCCGTTGGTCAGCGGAGTTGCGGCGATGTTAAAAGCGCAGCATCCGGATTGGAACGGCGAGCAGCTGGCTAATCGCATTTTGGACAGCGTTCAACCTTTTAACAGATATGTAAATACGAACGGTATGGGCAAAGGCGTTTTGGATGCTTTTTCCGCGCTCGCTCCTGCGTCTGCTGTAAAATATGGACCATGGAAACTGCTTGCGGCAAATCCGGGCAGCGCGCCGATGATTTGGATAGACGACGAGAATGATAACGAGCTTTATTCTTTTCCAGTCGGAAATCTAGGAGATAAACGCGGACTGCGGGCGATATTTGTCCACTGGGATGAAGATCGCTATCCGGACGTTCTTGCCACGACGCAGGGCGATGAGACGGGCGCATGGAGAGTCTACCGCAGCGATGGCGTTTTGCTCGCGGCGGGTCAGGCTGATCAGAATGGCACGAACTTGGTCAAAGGGGGTTTGCTTTTGGCTTCCCAGGATTTGAATGCCAGTGGCAGGGAACAGGTTTTGCTTACTGAAGCGAACGGAGCTAGGGCGTGGCGTTTGAGTCCGGAAACAGGCTTGGGCCAATCGTTTTTTACCACCGATGCCGTAACGCCGCTTGGTACTTTGGCGGTCGGCATTGAACGTCCGCAGCAGGCCATACTTCTGCTTAGCAGATCGCTGCCGAGTTCATCTTTGACCGTTTTGCGCGACGTCGGATTAGGTGAAGGCTCTGACGTTACAACGACCAAGCCGGCTAACATCAATGTCATGTCGGGCTTAACGCAAGATAATCGCGAAGTGGTAAGCATGGTGCAAAGCGGAACGCCGACTTATCTTATAGAACAAAATGGAGTCATGGATGTAACTCACGGCACGCTCGAAGTTTCCGTTTGGCACCAAGCGCCGCTCGGCATGCCTGTCGCGGGACGCACCGATCGCAAATTTTACGATTTTTGGCCAAGGTAGAACGTGACAAATAACATGCAGCGAATTTGTCATATCGACCGTAGCGTCTCGCTTCACTCTGTCATCCCGACCGTAGCGGAGCGTAGTGGAGGGATCCCTCTTCTAACAATCCGACCGTTAAACAAGGGATTCCTCGACTTCATGCCTTTAGTTTGGGCATTACGCTCGGAATGACAGAAAAGATATTGTAGGTTATGCATCTACGCAAAGAAGTGAAAAAACTAACCAGATTTATATTTGTCGGTTCGACGACTTTTTTGCTGCAGACCCTGGTCTATTATTTTTTAACTCGTTGGCTGTTGGCTGATTTGCCGCGATTGGCGTCGTACAGTATTGCTTTAGCTTATTCTTTGGCCTATAACTACTCGCTCAACAGATCCTGGACGTTCAAGGATCAATCCTCGGCTCGCGGTTCTGTGCGCCGTTATGCGATAGTTGCATCTTTGGCAACGGTGTTTAGTCTGACATTGTTCTGGGTTGGTGAAGATCTGCTGCGCATCTATGATCTGATTGTCGTCGTCGGAGTCAATGTCTTGATCCCGTTTTTTACATTTGTCTCGCATCGTTTGTATACCTTTAACAATAAATCAATTACCAAGCACCAATAATCAAACAAATTCCAATAACCAAGCACCAAGATGCAAACGTTCGGAAATTGTTATTTGGTTATTGTAGTTTATTTGTATCTTGGAACTTGGTCTATTGGTTATTTAGCCCCACTTAGGTATAATAGTCGATAGTTATGTCGACAAAATCATTTACTGAGAGAAAGAATGTGCTCGTCACCGGCGGTGCGGGTTTTATCGGGTCTCATTTGTGCGACAGACTGCTCCACGATTCCAATGTTATCTGCGTGGATAACTTTATAACCAGTTCTGTCGCCAACATAGATCATCTTTTGCGCGAGCCGCATTTTGAGTTTATCAATCATGACATTACGCAGCCGCTTGATCTTTCGAGTTACAAAGAGTTGGACAGATTCAGAGTGGAATATAACGGATTGCAAGAAATCTACCATTTGGCCTGCCCTATTTCAAAAAGACATTTCGACGACTTTAAAATCGCCACGGTTTTAACTAATTCTATCGGCGTCAAGCATGTTTTGGATCTGGCTGTCGCACATCATTCCAAAGTTCTTTACGCCTCGTCCAGCGTGCTTTACGGAAACAGGCCGAACAGGGATGTGCCTGTTAAAGAAACGGACGAATGTCGTTTGAACCATTTGACGACGCGCGGTGCCTACGACGAGGGCAAGCGTTTTTCTGAAGCTATTTTGCAGACTTACGCGGATGTTTATGGGTTGGACGTAAAGATCGCGCGTTTGTTCAGAACGTATGGACCGCGCATGAAGATTTTTGACGGCAATTTGATTCCGGACATGGTTTTGAATGCGTTGGACGGCAAAGATATTACAATCTCCGGAGATGAAGAAACGCGAACATCACTTTGTAATGTAAAAGATATGGTGGACGGCATCTTGCGTTTGATGTCTTCGCCGATAGATATAACATTGGTGAATCTCGGTTCTGACGAAGAGGTTAGGCTGGTAAGCGTAGCGCAAAAGATTTTGCAGGTAACCGGTTCCGCTTCGCGCGTAAGATTCGAACCGCATATCCAACAGTATATCGATCCCGGTTTGCCGGATATTTCGCGCGCCAAAGAACTGCTGGGCTGGGTTCCGCTCGTTAGGCTCGACGACGGACTGAAGGGCATGGTGGAATATGCCAACTCCAATAGAAACCTAGTCTCGTTTTAATTATGAATTGCGGTAGATTATTCTCAAACATTCATAATTCTTAATTCATAATTCTTAATTGATCATATGCCTCCAGTCTTTGATAAAAAAAACATTCTGGTCACCGGCGGAGCGGGTTTCATAGGGTCGCATCTTTGTGAAAAGCTGTTGGCCGGCGGAGCGAGAGTGATTTGTGTCGACAACCTTGTGTCGTCATCGTTGAGTAATATTGAGTTTTTGCTTAAGAATCCGGATTTTGAGTTTATCCGTCAAGACGTGAGCACTGCTTTTGATCCGGAACAGTTTCCGGAGCTTGAACGATTTAAAATAAAGTTTCAGGGCATACAAGAAATTTTTCATTTGGCCTGCCCGATGAACCCTAAAACTTTTGAACAAACGCGCATGCAGACTTTATATGCAAACAGTCTTGGCATGAAGAACGCGCTGGATATGGCTTTGCGTTATCGTGCGAAATTTTTGCATACTTCCACCTCAACCGTTTACGGTCCGCGTCCGCAAGACAATCATCTGATAAAAGAAACGGAAGTCGGTTGCGTAGACGCTTTGGGCAGCCGAGCTTGTTACGATGAGGGAAAGCGTTTTTCAGAAACTTGCTGTCAGACTTACAAAGAGGTTCATAAGCTCGACGTTAAAATAGCGCGTATTTTTAGAACATACGGTCCGCGCGAAAGATTGTTTTCGGGCGAGATGATTCCGGATTTTATTTTGAACGCGCTGGACAACAAAGATATAGAGATCTATGGCGATGAAACTTTTAGCACGTCGCTATGTTATGTGACGGATGTTGTTGACGGTTTGATTAAGCTAATGTCCGCGGAAGGCGATATCGGCACGGTCAATTTGGGCAGCGACCAGGATTTGCCGATACTTGATATTGTAAAAAATATTTTGGAGATGACCGGCTCGACCAGCCGCGTGGTGTTTCAGCCGGCGATTGCCTTTATGACCCCGCTCGGTTTGCCGGATTTGACCAAAGTAAAAGAAAAGTTAGGCTGGATGCCGCTCGTCAGACTAGACGAAGGTCTTAAGCAGATCATTGATTACACGATGGCGCATAAGAATTTGTTGACCGCTTCCGGGGCTATGCAAACGCCTACATGACAACTGCGGAAAACATCTGTCGCATCGGATGCGACATCTCCTTTATCAAGGAGAAGTTGCTAAGTAACTAACCCCTTGGCAAAGGGGCAGGGGTTTTCGGTGATGGTACTGGACTTTAAGAACTTTTTTGCATAAGATGCTTGCATGAGAGTTATCGGCGTTATTCCGGCGTATAACGAAGAAAAAAGGATTGCCGCGGTTTTGCGCGAGAGTTTGACATATTTGAACGAGATAATAGTCGTTGATGATGGATCGACCGACGAGACGTCGCGAGCGGCGATGGGGGCTGATGAGCGCGGCAGAGTTTGTGTTTTAAGGCATGCGATAAATCGCAATCAAGGTGCGGCTTTAAGAACGGGAACGAAAGCAGCGTTGATGTCCGGTGCTGATATTATCGTGCATCTTGACGCGGACGGCCAGCATGACGCAAAAGATTTACCGAATTTACTGCAACCTATTTTAGATGGATCATCCGATGTTGTTTTGGGTTCGCGTTTTTTGGGAGTGCAAGCGACCGGCATGCCGCTTGTTCGTCGTTGGCTGCTTAAATGCGGACGCTGGTTTAATATTTTAGCTCTTGGGATTTCGCGTCAAGTCACTGATCCGCAAAGCGGTTTGCGCGCCATGACGGCGGATGCGGCGCGTCAAATCGTATTTCATCAAGATGGAAAAGCTCATGCTTCAGAAATTTTGCGCAGCGTCACGCGTTCGGGTTTGTGTTGGATGGAAATTCCAGCTCATGTCCTCTACACGCAAGATAGTCTTACCAAGGCCGGAAGCAATCGTACGAGCGATGCCATCAAGATCGCCTGGCATCTTTTAGTCGGAACATTCACGAAGTGACTGTTTGTCATTTCGAGCGGAGTCCGACGGAGTCGAGAAATCTCTATACCATTAAAATTTGTTTGCAAGTAAAACAGTGCCTAGATCTCTCCACTACGGTCGAGATGACGGAGAGGGAACGGTCGAGATGACGGACGAGGCTCGGAATGACGATAGGAGGGACTTTAAGGACTTTATGGACTTTAAGGACTTTATGGACTAACATATCGGTATGTTAATACAAATTTTGCTGGTTTTGGGCTTTATTTTGGCCTTGTGGATAACTTTAAAACGGTTTAGACAGCGAGTTATCTCGTTATCTGAATTTCTGGCTTGGTCAGTTTTATGGTTGGGCGGAGCGATCGTGTCTATCTTGCCAAAACTAACGGAATATCTTGCTGCAATTTTTGGAGTCGGCCGCGGCGTTGATTTGATTTTGTATGCTGCGGTCGCAATACAATTCTTTTTGATTTTTAAACTTTTCATCAATCTGGAAAAAACCGAAAGACAATTGACTAAGATTGTGGAGCAAAATGCACTTGCCGTTTTGTCATTCCCGAGGAGTTCGAGTGACGACGTCGGGAATCCAGAATCCGATGGATCCTCGGGTCTCCGTCGGACTGCGCCCAAGGATGACAAAAATGGGGATGGATCCTCGCATTCGCAAGGATGACAAAATACTATGGAATCATCCTTTCTTGACGCGGGACGATTGGGACGTGCGACGTGTGACGTCATTGTAGTTTCATACGATCATGCGCTGTTTTTTGATAACCTGCTTGATTCGCTATCAAAGGTCGATTATCCTCGCGAATTGTGGCGTTTGCACATCGTCATTAATAAAGACGATGACGGAACTTTCGAGGCGGTTCAGCGTCTTCGCGCAAAATATTCATCCGAGCTTCCGGAGCTGATTGTGCATGAGCCTCATGCTAACCTGGGATTTTCGGGCGGCAATAATCTGGCGATTGTCTGGGCTATGCAACGCGGCGCGGAGTTTGTTTATTTGTTAAATCCGGATACTGCTGTCAACCCGGATTTTTTGACGCAAGTCGTCGCTGTCGCGCAAAGCGAAAAAGGCGTCGGTTCCGTTCAGTCGCTTTTATTGCGAGGAGACAATCCGCAACAAATTAATTCTCGCGGCAATGCTTTGCATTTTTTGGGATTCGGTTATTGCATAGGGGATCATGAATCGATCGAAAAGGCGCCGACTGAGGTCACCGACATCAGTTACTCATCCGGCGCGGGAGTTTTACTGCCCGTCAAAGTTTTGGAAAAAGTCGGACTCTTGGATGAGACTTTATTTTCTTATCACGAAGATTTGGATTTGGGATGGCGCATAATGCTTGCGGGATACAGAAACGTGTTGGCGCCAAAAAGCATCGTCAAACATTTTTATGAATTTTCACGCTCAATATCCAAGTGGCATTGGATGGAACGCAACCGCATCGCGGTTGTATTAAAGAATTATTCTTTTTGGACATTGCTGCTGATGATGCCCGCGCTTGTTGCGACAGATGTCGCAATTTGGACTTTTGCGGTAAAAGGCGGATGGCTTAAAGAAAAGTGGAAAGCGTCTATTTGGTTTTTGAAGCCAAGCACTTGGAGATATATTCTGAACGGGCGCAACCAAATCAGGCGCACGCGGCGCGTACCGGATTGGTTGATTATCAGCCGCATGACTTGGAAGATTGAATATCAGGAATTGAAAAGCGGTTGGGCGGAAAAAATCGCCAATCCGTTTTGGAAAGCCTTTTATGTCAGTTACAGATTGATCGTAAGATGGTAATTTGTTATGAAAGTCGTTCACGTTTCTTGCGTTGCGCCTCCGCAGGGCGGAGGGATCGGGGTTGTGGCAAACCAAGAAGTTTTATGTTTGCGCAAACTCGGCGTTGACGCGACTTTAGTCGCGCCGCGCTCTACGTACCACGTATCACGTACCACGTATCACGTTGTGTCACTCCCCGCACTTCGCATCGGCAACGTCGGACGCTTATTGGGATTAAAAAAAGTTCTTAAAGACGCGGACGTCGTGCATCTGCACTATCCGTTCTATTTTACGGCGGGCATGATTGCGCGTTGGCGCAGACAAAACAAAATAAAGCATCTTGTCGTGACTTTGCATCACGATGCGACCGATGACGGTTGGCGAGGGCTTGTTGCCAATCTTCATCGCAAATTTTTGCAAAAGCGCGTTTTAAACTCCGCTGACTTGTTATTGGTTTCGACTTTAGATTATGCGCGCAATTCGTCGTATTCATCTTTTGTCGGTGATCCTCGTTTGCACGAGTTGCCGTTTGGCGTTGATACGGAACTGTTCTGTCCCATTGTTCCCGTTCCGGTTTCACCTTCTTCTGTCATTCTCGCGGATGCGGGAATCCAATATGATGAAATTAATCCTATTGGATCCCCGGGCCTGCGTAGGACTTCGCCCGAGGATGACAAAAAAAATAAAAGCGTCATTGGAACAGTTTCTGTCATGGATCGAGCGCATCCGTTTAAGGGCATCGACGTCTTTTTGCGTGCGGTTGCCAAATTACCGGCCAACGTCCATGCAGTTGTTGTCGGTGACGGCGATCGCCGTCAATCATACGAAGAACTGGCAAAAGAACTCGGCATCGCAGAGCGCGTTAACTTTGCAGGACGATTGGGTGAAGATGATTTGATAAAAACTTTGCAGAACTTGGATGTTTTTGTTTTTCCAAGTACGAGCAGTGCAGAGGCGTTTGGTTTGGTTGCGCTCGAGGCGATGTCTTGCGGTGTGCCCGTTGTTGCCAGCGACCTGCCCGGCGTGAGAGAGGTCGTCAAAAACGCGGGAGTCACGGTTGGAGTCAATGATGAAGTGGCGCTCGCAAAAGCCGTCGAGGATTTGTTAAACGACACTGATCGACGTCAAACGTTCGCAAAAGCAGCACGTGAAAAAGCGCTTGGTATGGATTGGAACAAACACGCGCAAACATTGCTTGATTATTATAAACAATTATGAGGATTGCAATTCTAACAAATGCTTTTCCGCCTTTGTCGCGCGGCGGTGCGGGCAGAATCGCAGGCATGCAGGCCGATTGGCTTGTGCGCCACGGTCATGAGGTTAAAGTTTTTGTCCCGGCCCCTTTTCCCGGAGAGGCAGGCATTGCACCGTTCGAAACTTTTGTAACGCGAACAAGCATTCCATTCGCGAAACTCAATAAAACGATTGCACCGATGCGTCTGATGTTTCATTTGGAGGATCTCGCCCCAAACTTAAAAGCCGTCGATCAAATTCGCGCATGGGAACCCGATGTATTGCTTACGCATAATTTGACGGGTTGCGGCTGGGGAACTCCAAAGATGTTGCAGGCAACGGGCGTAAGATGGATTCATGTACTTCATGATGTGCAAATGTTTGAACCGTCGGGACAAATGATGTCGTACAACGTACAGCGTACAGCATACAACGTAGTACGGATGGTACGTGGTGCGTGGTACGGTTTCTGGTCCGCGCGACGCTCAAAGGCTCTGGGATCTCCTGATGTTGTAATCAGCCCTTCGCAGTGGCTGCTGGAAGAACATCGTAGGCATGAGTTGCTAACGGATGTTAAAACTCAAGTCTTGCCAAATCCGGTGGAGATTCCACGTGGGTTTTGTGAAAATGAAATGCGCGATGAACCAAAGATTATCTATATCGGACGCTTGTCGGATGACAAAGGTGTCAATATCTTGATCGACGCTTGGCAATCTCTCAACCCGCGTCCCGGCATTTTGACATTGGTCGGCGATGGCGAGTTGACGTCTAAACTTAATAAACTAAACGACGCGACGATTGTATTAAAAGGTCAACTCACTCATGAACAGGCGATGGAGGAACTTTACGCCTCGCGCCTGCTTATTCTGCCGTCACTCGTGATGGAGAATCAGCCGACGGTTTTGCTGGAAGCTGTCGCCGCAGGCATTAACGTCGTCGCAGCCGATGTCGGTGGCGTGCGCGAGTTGCTACAAGGCTACGGCGCAATCGTCCCGCCTGGCAACGTCAAAGCTCTTGCTGACGCCATTCGTCAAACTCTCAACCAACAAACTCAAACTCAAATCCGCGAAAAAATTCTCGCGAGGCACAATGTTGATGAAGTGATGGGAAAGCTGGTTGAAGAATTAACAATTAAGAATTAAGAATGAGAGTCGAGATGTCTTTCGAAATCCAGACTTACGAAAAGCAATCATTTAGCGGGGAGATTTGCACAGGAGGAGATTTGCAGCGCAAAGAATTTTTGAATTGCGTTTTTAAAAAGTGTGATTTTAGCGGATCAAGATTTTCCGGCACTTTGTTTATCGATTGTAATTTCGTTGATTGCAACCTTTCGAATGTAAAAGTCGATAACTGCAGTTTTCAGAATGTTGCATTTGGAAATTGCAAAATTATCGGAGTTGATTTTTCTTCAGTAAAATCTTTGCTGGTGGAATGGTCGTTTAAAGGATGCGTAATAGAGATTTGCAATTTTGGACGTCTGGACATCAGAAAGACGGTATTTATCGATTGCGCGATAAGAGAATCTGATTTTTCAAATGCAAATCTTTCCGAATGCGATTTTTCGGGTTCTGATTTGCAGGGCAGCAAGTTTCAAAGCGTTGATTTGAGAAAAGCGGATTTATCCAAAGCGCGAAATTATTATATTGATCCGATGCAAAATAAAATAAAAGGCGCCAAGTTTTCCTACCCGGATGTTTTGGCGCTTTTGTATTCGTTTGGAATTGAGGTTGAGTAACCAGTTGGCTACTTTGTATCGGTTACGGTCTTTGCTTGCGGCTTGCTCAAGTCGAACGCGTAAATGTTTACTTTGCCGTTGTCGATGCTCCAAGTTGCATTTGCAATATCCGCAATGCTTTGATTTAGGTTCGCCGCCTGCCACCAGTAATCGTTGATCACAACAAAAACAAGATTTGTTTTGCCCAGCGCCGCGGCGTCTTTTATCGTATCAAGCGAAGGATCTTGATACGTCATTTTAAGGTAAACGTCGTAGAGCGGACCGCCTGTCGGAATCGGGTAAAAGAAAACATCTCCGGCATAGCGTTTAAAACCGAATTCTTTGACTGCGGCTGCAGAAACGCTTTGATCGGAGAGTACGGTGTATTCTGCGCCTTTGGCATAACGGTCTATCCAACGAACCGCTTCGACGTCATCCGCGCCCGTGCTCCAGCCGCGACTTGGTTGAACCGCATCGTGACGCGGCAGAGCGTTATACGCATTGGCTGCACCGATCGAACCGAACAGTACGATTGCGATGGCGGAAGCGATCGGAATTGCTTTACTGATTTTTTGCAAAAGCAAACTAATTGCAGGCAAACCGCCTATCAACAAAATCAGGGTGGAAATTTGTTGTAAACGTCCGGCGTAATCTCCTTTTTCGTATTGAATCAAAAAGGTGAAGTCGCTGGCGCCGGTTAAAAGTCCGGATGCGATCCAAAGCGAAACGGCGCCGATCAAAAGCAGCAAAGCGGTTTGTCGTTCATGACCTTTTAGAATGATGATGCCGGTCAGGCAGGCGACAAAACCCAAAACGGGGAGCGAAATTCCGATAAGCGAAGACCAAGCGGGCCAAAGCGCAAACTTGTTTCCAAGCCACGGCAGCAGATTCGTCAGATAAGACGTCCAAACGGAAAGCTGCGAAACATTGCTTAAGTTCCAGTCGATGGCCAGCGAACTTTGATATTGGCTGGCAAAATAAAAAACCGACGGGATTGCCAAGCCTGCAAATACTGCGAATGGCCAGGCAAGATGTTTAATGAACCATTTTTTTTCGCTGAATAACAAAACCGCAATTACCAACAAGCACATTGGAATTCCCGCTAGCGGATGAATGGTGATGCTCCATGCTGCAAGTATAAGCGGCGCGCTCGGTTTAATGGATTTCTTTTTTACTCCTAAAGCCAGAATTAAGCTCGCGAGTCCAATCACCGTTGCAAGTCCCTGCGGAGTTGTTGCAACAAACATGCCGAGCGGAAACATAGCCAAACACGCGGCAGCTTGCCCGACCCAAGGTTCTTTGCGGAAAGCGAAAGCGATGCTCGCCGGCAGCAGGATTGCGCCGATCGCCGGTAATAACCATTTTTCAATATCGGTTAGCGGCAGCATTGTCATGCGAGAAAGCCAGGTTGTAAAAACGTATTGGCCGATGTAGTAAAACGGTTTTGGATTCAGTATTCCTGTCTTTAGCAAAACCTGTTCGCCTGCAATGTGCAAAAATCCGTCAAATCCATAGCCAATGCGATAAACGATCGGCGCGATGATTAAAGTCGATGCGATAGCCAGGCCCGCATGTATCGCTGTTAAGAGTGACGACTTGATGCGAATCGCCGACAAAGCGCATGTAGACCAAAGCAGTGAGATCGCTGCAATTGATCCTGCAGCAAGCAGCGGCCAAGGCGTTCTTATGGTATTGAATGTTCTTGCGGACCAAGCGCTTTGCGCGACAAATGCAAACGTCAAAACGCTTGCTCCCAAAAGTATTGCAGCCATGATGCGGCGTTTTTTTGTCCACGGAATTTTCACTTGTTCGCTCGGAACGGAGAAACTGTTTTGTTCAATCGTCAGTCCCACGATGTGTGCAATGGCCATGGCGATTGCCAAAGACCATGCGTCCGAAAGATGTCCGAGCGGATTGCCGGTATAAAACCAGATTGTTTGCACCACGCTTTGTGCTGCCAGTAAAATCAGTAAACCGAACGGTGCAGATATCGCCCAGTTTTTTTCGGGCAGAGTATTTTTTCCAAAAACATAAGCATGAAATAAGATTGCAAATACCCAAAAAAATTGCCCTGCAAATCCAATGTCGATTTTTAGATAAGCCAGTCCCAAAATAATGATGATAAATACTATCCCGGCCAAAGCGTCCAAGGTTTTCTCGTTCATAGATTTGGTTATTAATGCTTGGCTTACACTGAGCGAAGTCTAAGTGTTATTGGTTATTATGGTCCCATTATGGTAGCATAAAAGTCGTAGCATTGTATGCCAACCTTAACCAGCCGAAACTTGATGACAAATGAAACAGCGGTTTTAAGCTTTCATGACAAGATTCTGGCAAAGATTTTTTTGCCGATCATACCAAATTGGATAAAGCCCAATCATTTGACTGTCTTGCGTTTTATAATGATACCGCCGGTAGCTTACCTGACATGGACTGAAAATTGGGAGTACATGATACCGATGTTTCTAATTGCGGGGTTTACAGACGTATTGGACGGTTCTTTGGCTAGAGTAAGAAAACAAATAACTCTATGGGGCACGATTGCCGATCCTGCAGCTGATAAATTATTGATAGGGTCGGTTGCGGTTTTGTTTTTATCAAAAGAAGTCAGTTTTTTGTTGGCCTTCATTCTGGTGTTCATGGAAGTCTTGATTGTGCTCGGCGCCTATTCGCGCAGAAAAAGAGGTGAGTATTTGAGCGCAAATTGGTCCGGCAAATTAAAAATGCTTTTGCAGGTTTTTGGATTATCGACTCTGTTGATTGCACAATTTGGATATTCGAACATTTTAAATCCGCTGGGTGTCGGCATGTTGATTGTATCTTTGGGTTTTGCCGTGATGTCATTGATTACGTACGGATTGTAACGCATTATATCTGTAGAGACGCAAGATTTTGCGTCTAACTCAAAACAGAATCGCTCAAAAACTACTCCCTAGATAAAGGGAGGTAGGAGGGTTTTAGGTTAGACGCAAGATTTTGCGTCTCTACAGAAGCATTTGTAAAAAAATAAGCCCCGACTTGTGAAGGTCGGGGCGGTTAGAGCTTTGGCCTGCCGACATGGCAGGCTGGTTTTGAGCGCGTAAGCCGCGCTCGGTTAGTTGTTGTTAGGTGCGATATGCTCGCGTCTGCTCAGGAGTCAACGCCAATCACCTTCCCCTGAGCGGCGGGCTTGTCCTCGTCGCAGCTCCATGTGTTCAGGTCCCGCGAGAGGACCTTTGGCGCCGTGCCGCCAGCGCAGGCGCATGGCGGCTTGGCGGTGTTAGCCTTGTCGGCGACTGCCGCGAGGCACGTCACAGCAGAGCCGATGCACTGCTGTTGCACCGAGATGGCGCTTGTCGAGCCGTTCTTGCCGGTGACCATCGTGAAGTTGCGAGTCGCGGACGAGCCTGACGTACACTCGTACTTGAGCTCTTTGACCTCGCTCGAGGTCGAGGTCGCTGCCGGCGCGGGCTTGGGAGCGGGCGGCGTGGCAACTGTCGAACTCGGCGTCGCTGCAGGCGGCGTCCAGTGTGTCGAAGGCACGGTCGGTGCGGACGGCAGAACCGGAGTTACCGTCGCCGTGGACGTTGATGTCCGCGCGCTGACACTCGCACTCGTCGCGGCGAATGTCGGCGGCTCAGGCGGCGGGATGAGTCCCGGGTACTTGCAACTCCCGTCGGCGTTCATCGTGCACGAGAAGCTGAGAACGGCCGGTCGGCAGTGAGTTGCAGGGTCGTCGCCGGGGATGACGGCGTTGTACCACTCGACCTTGCGGGCACCCTGGGTGCACGAGCACGTGACGTTATACGGCTGGTTGTCGCCATCAACGTCGTACTCGCGTTCGGGGACCTGTCCTTCGCATGCGGGCGGAAGCTGTCCGAGAGCCGGCGCATAGCCGTACTCTGCGGAGCCCTCCTGCTCGCTGCTGTAGCGAGCGCTGCGCTGCCCGTGACATCCCGCGACGATCATCGTCGCAATCACTGCGAGAACTGCTGCGGATACGTGTTTCATGGTGCGACCTCCTTGCTGGGTTAGACGACAGGTTTCAGACGACAGACGACATGTGCTCGCCGTCCGTCCGACGTTTCGCGTTGCACGTTACACGTTGCACGTTACACGTTACACGTTACACGTTACACGTTACACGAAAACGATGTGTCAACGTAGCAGAGAACTCGCATTATGTCAATATCTCTGCTAAAATTTCAATACTTATGTTGCATCAAATAAAAGAGCTGATTAAACGTCTGATTCCGGAGTCTTGGCTTGATTGGTATCACTCATTTTTGGCTAAAATAGCAGCTTTTTGGTACGGCAATCCATCTCAAAAGTTGATAGTAATCGGGGTTACCGGCACCAATGGAAAGACGACGACGGCTTATTTGACGGCAAAAGCTCTAGAAGCCGGGGGAGTTAAGACGGGTTGTACTACCACTGCGATCTTTAAAGTCGCTGACAAAGAGTGGCTGAATGCAACAAAAATGACCATGTTGGGGCGTTTTGCATTGCAAAAGACGCTAAAACAAATGGTTGATGCCGGATGCAAATATGCGGTTGTGGAAACTTCGTCGCAGGGTGTTTTGCAACATCGCCACAAACAGATTGCGTACGATATCGGCGTGTTTACCAATTTGACGCCGGAACATATCGAGGCGCATGGAGGTTTCGAAAATTACAAACAAGCCAAGATCGAGTTCTTAAAGCATATCGCGAGTTTGCCGCCAAAAGTCATCAATGGAAAAACCGTTCCACGAGCGTTTGTTCTGAATAAAGATGATGAACACGCCAAAGATTTTGCCATCAAAGGTCCACAAGTAATTTGGTACGGCACACATGACGCTGATATTGTTGCGCAGAACGTTCAAGAAACGGTGGAGGGTGTTAAATTCGAGCTTCGAGATTCGAGTTTCGAGATTCGTTTGCAGCTTCTCGGCCGCGTAAACGTCTACAATGCTTTGGCAGCATTGTCCGTTGCAAAAGTGTTGGATGTCAATTTGTCAGAAGCCGCCTCAAAACTCGAAGCAATCAAAAATATACCCGGGCGTTTTGAGCGGATCGACGAAGGTCAGCCTTGGCAAGTAATGGTCGATTATGCGCCGGAGCCGGGTTCGCTCGCCAGACTTTATGAAGATGTCCGCATCTTAAAACCGCAAAGAATAATTCACGTCTTGGGATCTTGCGGAGGAGGACGTGATGTCGCGCGCAGACCCATTCTTGGCAAAATGGCGGCGCAAAATTCTGCGATAGTCATCGTTACCAACGAAGATCCGTACGATGACGATCCGATGGAAATCATCAAACAGGTTGCTGAAGGGGCAAAAGAGGGCGGAAAAATTGAAGGTGAGAATCTGTTTTTGATATTGGATCGCGCTTCTGCCATTCAAAAAGCCATGGATTTGGCGCAGCCCGGAGATTTGGTTTTGATGACAGGAAAAGGGTCGGAGCAGCGTATATGTGTTGCAAATGGCAAAAAGATTCCATGGGACGAACGAAAGACTGCGAGCAAAGCGATTCTTTCCACCATTGCGCAACGCGGGTAAAAGCTTTAAACTACTTTCTGTCAGAAGTGAAAAATAAGATTTTATGTTTCGTTTGGAATCCGTTTTGCAATTAAAAGATGAAGAGGCTGTGCGCGCCATGGTGCGCAAGCATATCGTTACACTGATCAAGCCGTTGTTTATCGCAATGATTTTGATTGTGGCGCCGTTTTTTTTCTTATTTCCGCTTTTTAGTCTCGGTATAGCCGGAGTTGTCATCTTTGGGATATTAATATTGGCCGGTGCGGTTTGGGCTTTCAGAGCTCTTTTTTTGTGGGATGCGGACGTACTGATCCTTACAAACATGCGGATTATAGATGTTGATCAAAATGGATTTTTTTCACGCAATGTTTCGGAAGCGGCTTTAAGCGCGATTCAGGATGCTTCGTGGAGCAAAAAAGGTTTTTGGCAAACTCTTTTTCGCATCGGTGTCATAAAGATACAAACTTCCGGCGCAACGGCAGTTTTGGAAATTCAAGATGTGGGACATCCGGAAAGGATCCATGAGCTGATCAATGAAACGCGGCAAGATGCGCCAAAAATAAACGCAAACGAAACGCCGGTAGAAAAAGATAGACGGTCCAGGATCAGGCATATCGCGGCTTTGTTGGAGAAAGCTGACGATTCAAAAGTTATTGAAGTAGAAACTATGCTGGAAAAACAAGCGAGAGATAAATCGGTTGAAACTCTTTTTAGTCAAACTTAACAGTCTATGCGTTCGCATCAAACCGCGGGATCGATTGTCGCAAAAGCCAAATGGCCTTTGTTTTTGATGGCGAATTTAGCTGTGCTTTTGATTGTGGGCGTGGCAACCGTGCGTGAATCTTATCGCAGCTGGACGCTTGACGGAGAGATTAAAAACTTGGAATCAAAGGCGCAAGCCTTGGAGGGCAGAAAGATGCAGTTAAGCGAGTTAGCTGATAAAATGCAGGAACCGTCTTTTGTGGAGAAGGAGGCGCGGGCAAAACTGGATCTGCAAAAACCCGGCGAGCATGTTGTTGTATTGGAAGGCATGGGCGCTACAAGCACGTCTTGGCAAGTCAGTGTTGTAGCTACGCCGCCGCCCGCATCAGACACGATGTCCAATCCGGAACGTTGGTGGCACTACTTTACCGACGCGAATTAACAATTAAGAATTAACAATTAAGAATTATTCAAAACACACGTATGACGCAAAAAACTAAGTTGGCAGCAATATTCGGCGGGTTGGGAGTTATGCTTGCGATTGTTATCGCGGTAGGATCTTTAATGTATGGCGTTTACGTAAAGCATGACGAATCCAGTGTAACTCGTGTTTTTGCAAAAGCTTTTCATTTCCCGGCCGCAAGAGTCGGTATGCGTACGGTTTCGTACTCAGACTTTTTATCAACGCGCGATGCAATCATTAAATTCATCAACAGTGAGGCGGGAGCGCAAGTGGATGCGACGATGCCGCCGGATAAAGCTTTAAACGATAATATCATGGAAAGACTTGTCAGACAGGAAATGATCCAAGAAATGGCTGATGATAAAAGCATCGCAGTTTCCGATGATGATATTAGTGCGGTTTTTGATGATGTTGTTAAAGCTGCAGCCTCGTCCACCACTCCGGATGTGGCGCAGTATTTGCAAGACAATTACGGATGGAGCGAACAAGATTTTAGACAAAATGTTCTCAAGCCTGCGCTGCTCGAGCAAAAAGTCACAACGCAGCTTGGTCTTGATCCGGCTGGAAATCCGTTGGACATAGAAGCTGTTCTCGCAGAAAGGCGCGTCAAGGCAGATGTTGTAGTTTATTTGAAGTTCCAATAAAAAAATCCGACAGAACTTGCAGGCTCGGCTTATCGCCGAGCTTGTTTGTTAGTGTCGGTTAAGGAGTGGATCAGGCATGTTGTTGCCTCGCGATGATTCGTTGCTTGATGCCGGAAAAACAAGGTGGCATCGGAACGCAGATTGATCGCTTCATCGGGCGATAGAACGCCGATAGCGAGTATCCTCTGAACGTGTCTCCTTACTTCGTCTCGGTTGTGTAGAGACGTGGAGATCGAGTCTATGGTCTGATGGGGGAGGCAAAGAAGCATCGTGATCAGGTTGGTCCGGCTGTTCAACTCGTCAATAACAGGGATGGACAAGTGATAGTGCCTGCTGCACTTCACGAAGCTCGGAGTCGGAGGAGGATATTCCATGTAGCCAAACACCACGTCGAGAAGTGCGTGCATGGTGCTGCCGGAGAAATGCTTTATGATTTTGTCTGCCCTGACAGTGCGTTCGTCTGCGATCAGTATATCCGAGCCGAAGTCTTTGAGCGCGTTAGCCTCTTCCTGTGTCAGCAGTCCCTGGCTCAAGCTTCTGTCGCAGTATCGCCGAACGGTTTTGGGTGCGAAGATGGTCTTGGATGTCAGATCTCGGCCGAAGCGAGAGTAGAAGATGGTGCCATGCGGCGGGTAGCGATGGCAATGAGGCGAGTCGCAGGATTTGCCATTTCGACAGATTTCGAAACGTGCTTCGCCTGAACCTTTCTCTGGAGGCACTGCTCCGCAGATGACGTCGATGAAGCGGTGATATAGAGGGCGGGCATCTTCCGCTTCCGCGCAATATCTCAAAGCGGTGGTAACCAGTGCGTCGTAACGCGTTGCTTGCGACGGTAGGCCGAGATTTTCGGTCATCGACAGAATGGCGAGTGCGCGTTCTTGATCAATTAGGCCGTCATTGATCATCTGTTTGACTGCGGTTTGCAATGCGTCGGTGGAAAAAATGGGCGATCCATGAACGTTCGACATGCCTGTACGTCGCAGCAGAAACTGCCCGTGGATTGGCCAGCCTTCGCGATCGGGGCCGGTGACGAGACCGAACGTGACTTTGATTTCGCCGTTTCTCTTCTTCATTTGTCTGCTTCTTTCGTCTTTAGTCAACGCCCCTCGCGTCGACCGTGAATGTGAAAGTTGCGATGAGGGGATTGCGCTTGAGGGTATAGAAAACAGCGGTTTTTGTCAATATTGACCGGATGGATTCTCGCCTGCGCAAGAATGACAAAAAAACTGTAGAGACGCAAAATCTTGCGTCTAACTCAAAACAAACAAACAAACAAACAAACAAACAAACAAACAAACAAAAATCCCCCAAAGCTCCGTTTTGGGAGTAATGGGGGATGGAGCCGATAGTGGGATTTGAACCCACGACCTCTGCTTTACGAAAGCATTGCTCTACCAGCTGAGCTACATCGGCTTAATATGGCCTGGCGTTTTCGTATCTGTTATAATGTCGCCATGCGATTGAAAAGTATCTTTATTTTGATGTCAGCAAGTTTACTGTTTTGGGCCATTGGAGTCAAGGCGTTGCCGGCGCAAGCAGCAGAGATGGGTGGGTATAAACAGTATTTTCTTGACCAGGGATTCCTGGGACATGCTTTTAGTTTGGATGCGGATGATTTTAATCTCAGGCTGTCTTTTGGCGCGGATGACATTCCTTTTCCGGGAGTCTTTCATGTTTTGACACAAAACGTCGATGCGACGACCTCCGATTCCGGTCTGCATCGCTTTGGGCCGGATATCAGGCTCGAATGGACGACGAATGCGTCCGAAAATCCCAAAGACGTGCTGGTAAAGATTAGTGACTCAAGTTGCGGCAAAGATCCGATGACGGGCTGTATGTTGGAAGAGACTTTTCAAGGCAAGACGAAGGTTATAAAGCCGACTGTTATTGTCACTGGATCCGCGGAAGCAAGAATCCGCATGGGTGCTACGGTAAGATTGGTTGAGGATAAAAGTTATATGTCGGAAGGGCAGGCTTCGTGGTATGCTTACAAACGCTGTCCTTGCGCAGCTTCGCCTGATTTTCCAAAAGGCACTTTAGTCAGAGTCACAAAAACAACGGATCCGGTCAAATCAGTCGTCGTTAAGATAAATGACTTCGGTCCGGAGCGTGATCTGTTTCCGGAACGAGTTATTGATTTGGATAAAGTCGCTTTTGCACAGCTGGCGTCGACAGGAGCTGGAGTAATACACGTTAAGGTCGAGCCGTTGTTGTCGGATGATCCTGATGCGATTGAGTATGAAGAACAGTCGACTGTAACCAGTGCACGGACGTCCGTTGTTACAAAAACAACGACCGCAGCCAAGCTGCCGATTAAAGAGGAAAGCGTTTGGGAGCTATAATTCAAAACAGATGATCATCTTAAAACACGTTTCAAAAGTTTATCCTCCGGACGTACACGGTTTGCGCGATTTATCCGTGCATATCAAGCCCGGTGAATTCGTGTCCATTGTCGGCACAAGCGGCGCGGGCAAAACAACTTTGGCCAAGATGCTGATTGCGGAAGAGCGGCCAACGCGCGGCACCATAGAAATCGGCGGCTGGGACATCACTAAAATAAAGTCGCGCGACATTCCTTTGTTAAGGCGCCAGATCGGCGTGGTTTTTCAGGATTTCAAACTGCTGCAAAAAAAGACGGTTTGGGAAAACGTTTCTTTTGCATTGGAGGTGGCCGGCGAATCGCGCAAAAGGATCAAAGAAGTCGTGCCGCATGTTTTAAAGATAGTCGGGCTGGATGAAAAAGCGCATCGTTTTCCGCAACAGCTTTCGGGCGGCGAACAGCAGCGTGTGGTTATCGCCCGCGCTCTCGTGCATCGTCCAAAAGTTTTGCTGGCAGACGAGCCGACGGGTAATTTGGATACGATGAATACGCGCGAGATTATCGACGTCTTAAAAAAGATCAACGCATTTGGCAGCACGGTCGTTCTGGTTACTCATAACAGGGAAGTGGTTAACGCGCTTCGTCAACGGGTAATAACTTTGTCAGAAGGCAGAATCATTTCAGATCAAGCGCAGGGGAAATATCTGCTCCCGTCTTAATATTTTCAATCAACTTTCGTCTTTCCGAGCGTAATGCCCAAACTAAAGGCATGAAGTCGAGGAACCCCTTGTTTAACAGTTCGATTGTTATAGAAGGGATCCCTCCACTCCACTGCGTTCCGGTCGGGATGACAAAAGATTGTGAAGTACGGAAAATTTCAATCAAAATATGTTCATAGTCACTTCAACGGTTCGCGTACTGGCGTTTGCCTGGAAAAATTTTACACGCAATGCGTGGATCGGTTTGGCGACGATTGTTGTTTTGATTCTTTCGCTGCTTTCCGTAAACGTTCTGCTGGGCGTTAACGCCGTGTCCGATGCGGCTTTGCATGAGCTGGAAGATAAGGTTGATGTCAGCGTTTATTTAAAGCCGGAAACTCCGGCTGCGATATTGGAGACAGCGCGTTCTTACATGGCTTCTTTGCCGCAAACTAAATCCGTCGAGCTTTTGGATGCGGACAAGGCGCTGGCTGATTTTAAGGAAAGACATAAAGATGATCCAAAGGTTTTGGCGGCTTTGGATGAGCTGGATCAGAACCCGTTAGGAGCATCGCTTGTCATAAAGGCCAAGAAAACCGAGGACTATCCGTTTTTGATAGAAGCTCTGCAGAATCCGCAGTTTTCTTTTGCGGTTGAATCAAAAACATATGACGACAATTCCGCTTCTATCGATCGCGTGCAGCATATTGCACAGACTGTTCGTTTTGTCGGCTTGATTATGATTGTTCTTTTTTCAATCTTTTCGACGCTTATCGTCTATAATTCGATTCGCATCGCGATTTATACGCAGCGCGAAGAGTTGGGGATTATGCGCTTGGTTGGTGCATCAAATGCCATTGTGCGTTTGCCGTTGATTTTAAGCGGCGTTTTTCAAGCCATACTAGCATTTGCCTTTGCCGGAGGTTTGGTGTTTTTGTCGCTTGTATTTTTTGATCCAAAACTCAGAAGTTTGTTCGACGGCGCCGATCCGGGCCTGCTGACTTATTTTGTAGACAACTTTTGGACTTTGGCCGGCATACAGTTGGCAGCCATCGTAGTTTTGGTCGCATTGGCTTCGTGGGCAGCTGCAGGAAAATATCTTAAAAAGTAATTCACGGAATTCTCGGTCATTTGAGTGTAGCTTGTCTCATTCTGTCATTTCGACCGGAGCCTTAAAGCGGAGTGGAGAAATCCCTTGTTTAACAGTTTGATTGTTCTAGAATGGATTTCTCCGCTTCACTCCGTTACGGTCGAAATGACAAAGGGTAAGAACGTAACGGTCGGGATGACAGTGGGGGTGCTAAGTTACGGTCAAGATGACAAATCTAAAGTATGCAATGCAAAATAGTAAATTTCGAAAATGCTCCGGTTGATCGCGACGCGATCGAGAGGTTTTTGAATTTGCTGCCAAATCGTTTTACGAATGATTTACACGGGTTGTCTTATCAGTCCGCGAATGATTTGGATTTCGGTAAAAGATTTGATGGAGTGGAAAAACATAAAATCAAAGGCTTTCATTTCAATCAAGATGATAAAAATATTGTCGTTGTTGTCGGTCCTGCGGCGCGGGCCACGGATTTTGACAGGTTGGCTTTCTCTGCCCGTTTAAAGTCTGCATTGCTTAAATTGCTCACGGCTCGCATTCCCTGGGATGATACCGCGCACCGAGATCTGGCGCACCATACTTTGTCCGTCGCGCCAAACGAGGCCACGCAAGATGCGTGGCAGCAGGCCTTGGCCAATTATTTTTACGCGTCCGGTCACGACGTAGATAAAGTCGGCGAGCTTTGCCGTCAAGCATATTTCTTGCTGAGTCAAGATGGTTATGACGTGGCACAGTCCGTATATGGTTTGAACGATTGGCAGAAAAGCGTCATAAAAGATCAAGCGCGGATTGCCATAAAGAGCATGATTAATAAATCAACCGAGGATACTTACGAAAGAGCAAGGCTGATGCACGCGGTTTTTGCAGATGGCGAATATAAAATCGATCCGGCGCTGCTTAGTCAACTTCGTCTTTTGGTCAATAATGGCGATGCACACCGCGTTGTTGCGGTCCGTCATTTTGCCAATGTATTAAATGATATATGAGCACAGCGGAAAATTGTTTGGTGATTTTTGATCCGGAGATGGAACTCTTGGGAGAAATTTTGCTGCAAGACGGAAAATGCAATCAAATAAATTTAAATCAAAACGGCGAGTTGCTGTTGGGTCCGCACGTTTCGGATTGGCAAACATTAGGACTCGAGGAATTCAAAATGCAAAATTCAAAAAGCAAAATTTCGGAAGGGGACGTGTTGTATGCAGAAAATCAGCAGTTAAGGTCGGAGGGTTTTGTGAACGCATTGACGGATTGGTTGTCGGAACATGGATTTTCGCATTTGATTTTACCCGCAGGTGCCATGTCTGCGTTTAGCGAAATACAGCGCATGTCTGTGCCTGCGCAGAAAAAATATGAACTCGCGCTTATGCTGCGCGATTTACCGATTGAAAAGCTTGCTGCCGGCCAAGGTCACTAAAAATAGTATCAAGCCGCAAATAACTATAACGGCTCCGGTTGGGAGATTTAGTTGGATTGAAAGCGCAATGCCGGCGATAACCGTCAGCTCGGACATGATAACGCTCCATAGCATCAAGCTGCGAAAAGATTTTGCGATCAGTTTTGCCGTCGAGACCGGAACGATCAAGAGCGCGCTTAAAAGCGCGACGCCGAGCATTTTGATGCCAAGCACGGCAGAAGCTGCGACGGTCACATATAACAAAGTTTGATAAAGAGTTACCGGAACGCCGGATAGATGCGCGATTTCCGGATTAAGCACCATCAGTGCGAGGCGTTTATAATTCAATAGAAGAAAAGCAACTATAAGCGCGGCTAAAACAGCCATCAGCCAGAGTTCTGACCATTGAATTGATAGAATGTTGCCAAACAAAAAACTTACAAGCTCCGGTTGGTAGCCGCTTTTTAATGCGAGTAAAATAACGCCGGTTGCCATGCCGCCGGTAAAGATCAAACCGACGATTGCGTCGGATGCCACCTTTGTTTTTCTCTCAAGCCAGGCCATGATAACTGCGAGTATTGTTGAGATGCCTAACGCGGTAAACAGGGGATTTGTATCAGCAAGAACTCCAACGGCGACGCCGGCAAGCGAAGCGTGCGCGATGCCGTCGCTGAAAAATGCCATGCGGCGCAACACCACAAAAATTCCAAGGATTGCCAAAAGCGCGCCCAGTATAAGTCCTGCCAAGACGGCTCTTTGAATAAAGGGTAAAGCAAGCCAGACGATCATAGATGTTTATGTTCACGTATATTCATTTCCGGTCCATACAGTTTGTCCAAAACTTTTTTGGTCAGCACTTCTCTCGGCGGGCCGTTGCAAACTAAGTCGCGGTTAAGGCATAAAATTTGATCGGCTAAATCGGAAACCATGCTCATCTCGTGGCTGATCAGCAAAATTGTAACGTCGTGTTCTTTGTTGATGTGTTTGATTAAATCGTAAAATGCTTTGGAGCCCTCAATGTCTATGCCTGCGGAAGGTTCATCCAAAAACAGCAGATCAGGATCTTTAATCAACGCTTGCGCGATCAAAACTCGCTGCAATTGTCCGCCCGAGAGATCGCCGATAAGTTTTTCGGCTAAAATGTCCACGCTCACTTCGCGACAAATTTCTTTTGCGTTGATGGATTTGCCGTTGCTCGCAAAAGACAGGAACTCGTCGACCGTTATGGGCAGGGTACGGTCAAAATCAAAATGTTGCGGCACGTAAGCGATGCGTTTTAAAGCATTTTTAATCGATTTTTGAAAAATTTTGATTTCGCCTTCGTATGGGATAAGGCCAAGCAGTGCTTTGAAGAGCGTGGTTTTACCCGAGCCGTTCGGTCCGATAACCGCGGCAATGTTGCCTTTTTCAATTTCAAAATTCAAGCCGTTCAAAACAACGTGGCTTCCGTACCTGATTTTTAGGTTTTTTACCGATACAGCATCCATAAATTTCTAATTGCCAACCGCTGATTTAATCATCTAAGCGCCTCCGAGATCGTGTCGGCATTATACCGCATCATGTCGATATAGCCCATGTTCGTACCAACCGGATCCAACGTCTTGACGTTTAAACTCAGATCTTGCACGAATGGCCTTAAGCTTGCGTCCGAAAGTTGCGGTTCTGAAAAAATAGTTTTGACATTAAATTCTTTGACTTTGTTTTGCAGATCCGCAATTTGTTGCGGCGTCGGTTCTCTACCCGGACTTATCTCAAATGTTCCGACAATCTGCAGGCCGTAAGCGTCTGCAAAATAACCCCAAGCATTGTGATGCGTTATCATCTCTTTGCTTGTGATGCCGGAAAGTTTGTTTTTTATGTAAGCATCCAAATCGTCGAGCTGTTTTTGGTAAGACGTAAGATTTGCTGCATAAGAGTCTTTATGTGCCGGGTCGGCCTGCGAGAGTGCGTCCGCGATGTTTTGAGAAATTATATTTGCGTTCGCGGGCGTTAACCAATAATGCGGATCAACCGTCTGATCGGGTTCATCCTCGTCGCGCTGATTTAAGGGTACCTCGCGCATCTTAATATCTTTGTCGACGGCCAGGACGGTCGCGACGGCTGCATTATCGACAATCGGCTGAATCCAATCATCCAATCCGTGGCCGATGGCAAAAACCAAGGTTACGCCTTGCATGTTGCGGATTTGCTGCGGAGTCGGCTCAAAAGTATGCGGACTTGCTCCGGGCGGCAAAATTATATCGACTTGCACAAATTGTCTGCCAATTTGCGCGGCCATGTCGGCGATCGGATTGATCGATGCGGCGATGCGGAGTTTGCCGGTTCCAGCCGTCGATTGACTTAAATCGGTTGGTTTATGCGCAAAGTTTCTGATGATTAAATATGCGGCGATCAGCACGACGACTGCGGCGAGTCCTATTAACCACGAATTTTTTTTCATAAAAAAGTTAGAGAATCATTCTGTTAAGAATTTTATTTGGCGCAACGTTTGCAAAAGCCGAAAAATTCCAAAGCATGGTCGGTTACGATAAATCCCAGACTAGAGGCGAGCGGTGTTATTTTTTTCGTAAGGCCGTCTTTAATTGCTACGGGTTGCGTTGAGCCGCAGGAATTACAGATGAGATGGTGATGATGGTCGCCGTCTGCAAGCTCATACCGTTTGCGGCCGTCGCCAAAATCCAGCTGCTTAACGATGCCGTTGGACATTAGGCATCCCAACTCGCGATATACCGTTGTTTTGTGAGGAGAGTCGGAAGCCGGGGAGACTTCGATCAGCTCCTCAACGGTACAGCAGTGTTTTTCGCGCAAAACGTCGATGATGTTTTGACGCGTTCGGCTTGTACGGCGGCCCGGAAGTTTGGTTGCGTTTGATGCTTTGCTTGACTGCATGAAAAAAAGTATAATGCAACTGAGTTGCGTTTGTCAAATGCAGAGCAAATTTTGATAGCCGAATACCATGTGAAAACATGAAAGTCGAATTTGTGCTATAATAAAAACAATTAATTTTTTATACTTTTGCACCATGAAAAAAACACGCATCATTATTCCGTCATTAGTCGCCCTAGTATTGGTCGCTTTGGCGGTTGGTATGTATTTTGGAAAGTATTGGCTGAAAATGTCAGCCGGTTTAGCTCAGACGCAAACTCAAACTGTAACGCAAGATGATTATATCAAGTCGCAGGTCCAATCGGCTTATGCGATGCTTGATGAGTTGAACGCCAAAGTTAAAAGTGGCGAACTCAAAAAGAGTTATGCGCAAAAACTCGGTGCGGATATTTTGCGCAACATGACATACGGCAAAGATGGTTACTTCTTCGCCGACACGTCAAAAGGCGTCAATGTGGTTCTTTACGGAGACAAGACCGTAGAGGGCACGAATCGCCGCGATGCAAATGTCAACGGGGTTTATTATGTACAAGAAATCGCCAAAGCCGCGCAAAACGGCGGGGGTTATACTGATTATCACTATCCCAAAAAAGGCGAGACGGATCCGTCCGCCAAGCGTGCTTACAGCATGTACTTTGAGCCTTTCGATTGGGTGATCGGAACGGGATACTATAGATAATTAATAAATGACAATTAACAATTAACAATTTCTAAGAAGCAAGATCCTCCGGAGAACGGGGGATTTTTGATTTCTTTGCAATCTTGACCGGAAGCGAGAGCTGTCATATACTTATCGCGCAATCCGGGATCGTCTAATGGTAGGACAGCGGCCTTTGAAGCCGTGAATCGGGGTTCGAATCCCTGTCCCGGAACCAAAAAATACCGCCAACGCGGTATTTTGTTATTGTCAACATGTTCAACATGAGTTGGAAGCTTGACGTAAAATTTGTGAGATGGTATTTTGGACAAGCTAATTCTTAATCCGTTTAAGCATATGATGTTAGACGACGGAGCAATGATGACTCCAGCAACGGATACGACGGAACCGACAGCGGAACCGACAGCGGAACCGGAAATGGAACCGACAGCGGAACCGACGACAGAGGAACCGGCCGCATAGGCCCAACCTGTGTAAAATAAAATACCCCGATTCATTCGGGGTATTTTATTTGCGAAAATTTATTTTCTGTTAGGTGCAAGTACTACCAATAAGGCACCATTTACCTCACCCGGTTTTTGGCTGGTCCGAAATCTTTCCACAAAGCGCAAAGTTTTTAAGAATTTTTCGACTTTATCGCGCATAATTCCAGTGCCTCGTCCATGAATCACTTTGACCACTTTGACATCGCGTCTCGATGCGCCTGAAAATTCTTGGTGCAAAAAGCTGCCGAGCGTGTCGAGTGCCAACTGCGGAGTCAGGTCGTGCAAATCTACTTCCGGCGTATCTTCGCTAAGCTCGGCTGCAAACAGCTCTGTCTCGATGGGATCGGATTTTTCCGGCAGTGGCATCTCGATTTTGGGGATTTGTCTGAATTTCATGCGTATACGATATCAGAAGCTCATGGGTTGCTCAATAAGCGTCTTTGACATAAGATATTGCGGTGTATGATGCAGTATGTGAAAAATAAGAAACTAATGTCGCTGTTGGCTGTTTTGCTGATGTCCGTAGGGGTTTTGCTATGGAATGCGACGAACCCGGCGACCGGCAAGACCGCCAATTCAGGTGTTGCCGCAACTTCAACCGGCATTGCCGTCGTGAACGTCGGTGTATCAACGTCAACCAATGCGACGGTTGTCGATGTTGTTGACGGCGATACGATTGATGCGCAAATAGATGATACGCCAGATCGTGTTTATCGCGTAAGATTGCTTGGTGTCAACACGCCTGAAACGGTTGATCCCGGCAGGCCGGTGCAATGTTACGGTAAAGAGGCGTCGAGCTTTGCAAAAAAGACTTTAGGCGGACAACGTATCAAGCTGGAAGGAGATCCGGAAGCGGATGAGTACGATAAATACGGACGTTTGCTGCGCAATATCTATCTCGCAGACGGAACGGATTTTAATGCCGAGCTTGTGTCACAAGGTTATGCGCAGGCTTATGTTTCATTTCCGCAAAACGCGGATCGCAAAGCTGAACTTCGCCGTCTTGAGAGCGAGGCTAAAGAAGCCAAGCGCGGAGTATGGGATCCGGCAGTTTGTCCGGCGCCGTTTGTGGCCAAATAAAACAATATGACACAACATCAACGAGTGATTTGGGCGCGCAGGATAATGTTTTGGTTTGCAATGATCGGCTTGTTTGCCGCTTCGTATCTTTTGTACACATATACTACGGGCACGGAATTAAAGTGCGGTATCGTGCATGGCTGCGATGTTGTCAGAAATTCGCAGTGGGCAAGTCTGTTTGGCATCCCAACGCCGGCTTTTGGCGTTTTGTTTTATGCAGCGCTCATCATTCTTTCAGCGTACAGGGCTTATGCGCTGCATAAAAACGTCCAATACGTAAGATGGTTGATCGTGCTGATGGCCGTTGCCGGCTTTGCGGAGTCGCTTTTTTTGACGGGCATTGAAGCTTTTGTACTTCATGCTTATTGTCTTTGGTGTCTGATTTCTGCAGCTGCATCGACCGGAATTTTTATCTTCGCGTGGTTTGATAAAAAAATGGAGTTTGGAATCGAGACATCCGGCAAAGAACTGAAAGTGGTCTTCGCCTCTTTGCTCGTCGGGTTGATTGCCGGAGGAATCGGCATGTATTATCTGTTAAAAACAAACGCTCCGCAAATTGTTGATTTGACGATTGGACAGCAGACGGCGAGTGATGGTCAACTGACGACAGGAGCGGATGAGCCTGCGGAAGGGGTTGATGGAGGGTTTTTGGTTGTTGCGACTTCCACGCCCATTGAAGGTCCGGTTGATGCTAAAGTCACGCTTGTTGAGTTTTTTGATTTTCAGTGTCCGGCTTGCGGCGTGTATCACAAACTTGTGATTTTGCCGTTAAGAGAAAAATATAAAGGCAAGATTCAGTTTGCTCCGCGTAATTTTCCGTTAGTCGACCTTCATCCGGCTGCCATGGGTGCAGCAATCGCCGGAGTTTGTGCGCAGCGCCAAAATAAGTTTTTCGAATTCTATGACTTGCTGTATGCGAATCAGCAAAAGCTGGCGCGTACTGACCTTGAAAATTACGCCAAGTCGATTAGTCTCGACGTGACGGCGTTCGACGCATGTTTAGATGATCCCTCGGCTCAGCATCAAGTTCTTTACGATTACAACGCAGGGCGTTCGTTTGGAATTAGCGGCACGCCGACTTTGATTTTAAACAACGCGCTGATTGACGGTGCGCCGAATTTGGATACATTGAGTCAGTTGATTGATGAACGTTTGTAGGGTTGACCGCTTTGTCTTTTTTTGTTAGCGTAACGTCGCACTCGAACTTTGGAGGTACGAAGATGGACCAAGCGGCACGAATGGCTCTGAAAATCCGCGTGATTCAGGTTATAGATGATTTGCTCACCGCGGGAAAGATCCAGCGCGATTTAGAAGGCAAAGTACCGGCTGTCATCAGCGATGTGGATGGCACGGTCGGAAAGTGGCAGTTGCTCATCAGCTTACTTTTCATGATTGCTGACGTGTTCCACGAAAAACGTCATATAATCCAACAGCTGAAAGACGCTGTGATGGATTACAACGCGTATAATGGTTCATTCGAAAGCGTGATGATGACCGCGCTCCAGATTTTGCCCAAGGCGACAGAGGGCTTGGGTATGGATATGGTGAAGCATCTCTCTGCGGTCGTCGCGCTCAGAGACTTGAGCATGGTCTATGCCTTTCCCAAGGCACTGCTGGAGTGTCACGCCTCTCGTCCCATGAAAGACCGATGTTTGATCGTCGCGATTACCGGCACGCCGCAGTTTTTGGCGGATCCGTTTTGTAAAGCACTGCACTTTGATATTCCCATCGGTTGCGAGTACAAGGTTGACGGACGCGATCGTCTCACCGGTGAGCGCGACGAAGCCACGGCGATCCACAAAGAGGAGCCGCTGGAAGTGCTCCGCGAATGCGGTGTTCGTCCGGTGTTGTCACTGGTTGATTCCAAGACGGACTTGCCGCTTGTGCTTGCAGTCCCGCTCGGTAATGCGCTTGGCATTAATCCAAAGCCATCGCTGATGGAGTACATTCGCAATAATTCTGAACGGCGGATTACCGCCGTCTCAGACCATCGTTCCACCGGCGTGCAGTTTTACCGCGCTGATGCCCAAGGGAGGCTGTACGAGGTTACTCGCTGGGAGGCTTTGCCCGCTGGGCTCGCCTATGCGCTCCCGCCTTTGCGCGGCGAACTTGTTCTTCCCGGTTGACATAACGTCGTCGGCACTCGACCCTCACGGGTCTTTTTTTGTGTTGATCCTGGGACGGGGAGATCCCCTGCTTTCATGCTTCGCATGTAAGCTGTCCCCTTACCAAGGGGACGTCGGATATCAAAATCCCCCTTGTTAAGGGGGATATTCGACGCGCAGCGTTGAATCGGGGGATCAACTTTTTGACTCATGCTATCCCACTTAGTAAGGTGTGCTTACTATGCGATTTGAAGTAATTTCTGAACCGCTTGAATCACTTTCCGCAGATGCGGTTGTTGAGGGTTTGTATCAGGAAGATGAGCCGAAAATAGGGGAGGGCTATCTGCTGCCGGAGCTTGGTAAGGCTATTTTGTCAGAGCTTAAACGCCGCCAATTCGACTCAAAAGAAGGCGAAGTTTGCGTGTTGCCTCTTTTGGGAAACAAAAAAATAAAATATCTTATTGTTGTCGGCGTGGGCAAAAAAAGAAATTACGAGCAAGACCAATTAAGGTCCATTGGCGCAAAAGCGGCCAAAGCCGCGAACGGCGTTAAAATCAAGAAATTGATTTTTCATCCGGATTTGATCAAACGCGCCAAAGATGTCGTCGAAGGCGTTCAGGGTTTGACGGAAGGAGTTGAGCTTGGCGGTTACAATTTTTCGTCTTATAGAAAAAGTACTGTACAGGAAGATGCGAAAAAACATAGATTGGAAGATATCGTTTTTGTGAGCTTAGATCGTCAGTCAAAATTAAAAATTGAAAAGGGTCTGGAAAACGGTAAGATGATTTCCGAGGCTGTTTGTCTTGCGCGCGATTTGGTAAACACGCCGTCGATGGACATGCATCCGGAGGGAATGGCTTCTGTCGCGCAGTCGCTTGCCGGCCGCGGAACGGGAATAGCATGCAAAGTCATCGACAGAGCAGGAATGGAAAAACTCGGCATGCGAGCTTCGATGGCAGTTGGTCAAGGCTCGGTGTTTGAACCTAAGCTCGTTCATCTCACATATCGTCCCACGTCCCGCGTACCACGTACCACGTTAAGGGAAGGACGTGAGAAGGATGTAAAAAAGATAGCGCTCGTCGGCAAAGCTGTAACTTTTGATTCGGGCGGTTTATCTTTAAAGCCGGCGGAGCACATGATCGATATGAAGATCGACATGGCCGGCGCGGCTTCCGTGCTTGGAGTTTTTAAGGCTTTGCCGCATCTGAATTTGAACGTCGAAGTTCATGGAGTTTTTATTGCGGTTGAGAACATGCCGAGCGGTTCGGCGTATCGCCCGGGAGATGTAGTGTCGGCAATGGATGGTACCACGATAGAAGTTGAAAATACCGACGCGGAAGGCAGGATTACTTTGGCTGACGCGATTGCATATTCGGCGTTAAAAATAAAACCGGATGCAATAATTGATCTTGCGACTTTGACCGGCGCTGTCATTATCGCGTTGGGCAGCGATGTCACGGCATTGCTTTCATCGAATAAAGAGTTGAAGTCAGCTTTGATAAATGCAGCAAGCTCTGCGCATGAGTCCATGTGGGAGTTGCCCTTGTATCAACCGTACAAGGATTTGATTAAGTCTAAAATCGCAGACGTTAAAAATGTTGGCGGCCGTCCGGGCGGAGTTATAACCGCGGCCCTGTTTTTGGAAAAATTCACTCACAATATTCCTTGGGCACATTTGGATATCGCCGGTCCGTCTTATTGTGAAAAAGAAACCAGGCCGGAGTGGGTAATCGGCGGAACGGGTTGGGGAGTCAGATTGCTGCTGAACTACCTGAAGAACCTATAAACCGGATACTTTTCGTCATTCCTGTTACCACCCTTCTGTCATTCTTGCGTAGGCGAGAATCCATTCGGCCGAATTCTGGATCCTCGCATCCGCAAGGATGACAAAAAAATATGAATGTACGACATATGTTGTCGACGTGTGGATAAAAGCGTAAGTTTTTGTGTTATAATAGACGTGCTGTTTGATATGCATGTAACGATTTACACAACTCCGACCTGTCCGTATTGCAAATTGGCAAAGGATTTTTTCAAAGAAAAGGGCGTTCCTTTTACAGAAATCGATGTTGCTGCAGATCCAGCCGCTGCAAACGAGATGGTTAAAAAGTCGGGACAGATGGGCGTGCCGGTGATAGAAGTCAACAGTCAAATAGTAGTGGGATGGAATCAATCCGCGCTGCAAGACATAATGGAACAGCACACAAAAAAGAAAGTTAAAGAAACAGCATAAAAAATTGAACCTTACTTAACAAAAATATGACAACCGCAAAAAAACGCACCTCAACAAAAAAGTGTACCACGTGTAAGACGATGCCGAAGCGTGAGAAGATTTCGCATACGATTTTGCAGGATTTTGTTCAGCATAAATCAAGCGTTCTCGTCATCATGGCCGCAGCTTTAAGTTTGGGAGCTTTGTTTTCGATGATGTTGGGAGTGAGTGCTGCTCATATATAATTTTTTTGAAAACAAAAAACGACCTTGTACAGGTCGTTTTGTCGTATTGGAATTTAAGCTTTGCCGAGTGTTGTTTCACCGATTTTCCATTCGGCAGGGCAGAGTTCACCGGTTTGCAATGCTTCCAAAACGCGCAACGTCTCTGCCACCGAACGTCCGACTGATCCGGCGCTGATCAAGGCGTATTTGATATTCTGTTCGGGGTCAATGATGAACAGACCGCGATTGGCAGAGCCGTCTGATTCTTCCAGAACATCGTAATCGCGCGAGATGCTGTGATTCATGTCTGCGATAATCGGATATGTGACTTGAGGCAGATCGCGTTCAAACCAGGCCTTGTGACACCATTCCGAATCGGTTGATGCTGCCAGAACTTCGGCGTTTAGTTTTTTGAATTCTTCATCGTGTCCGGCAAAAGCTTTCAGCTCCGTCGGGCAGACAAAAGTAAAATCGCGCGGATAAAAGAAGAAGACGAGCCATTTTCCTTTGTAGTCGGAAAGACTGATTTTTTTGAATTCGCCCTTGTGGTAAGAGGTTGCTCCTTCGAACGAAGGCGCAAGTTGATTGAGTTTAATCATATATTTTGATTGACTGATTAGTTGTTATTTTGTAATTTCAACTCAAGATGTCAGATGAGTTATTGAGTTTTAGAGTCACTGTATCGTTTTTCGACAGCGGACCAGTTAATGTGGTCGATAAAGTCTTTGATGTAGGCTTTGCGGTCGGAGCCAAAGTCTATGAAGTAGGCGTGTTCGTAAACGTCCAGCACGAGCAGGGGGATTGCGCCCCAAACGCCGCCTTGATTGTGAGCGTCGCCGTTAAAGATTTGCAGAGTTTTGTCGTGCGTGTCCCATGCGAGTACCACCCAGCCGCGCGCGGCCATGCCGCACGCTGCAAAGTAGTTAATAAAGTTTTCCCAAGATCCAAACTTTGCGGTTAAGTCGTCGATTATCTTGCCGGTCGGCTTTCCGTCACCGCCCAGGTTGTCGAAGTACCATTCGTGCAGGTATACGCCGTTAACCGCGAAAGTTTCGCCTTCTTTTAGGGCGCGCAGTTCCGAATAAGTTTGATTGGCAGATGCGGCATCGCCGCCTTGCGAGATTGCTTTTAATTTATCCGCGATCTCGTCTTTTTTTGCAACATAACCTGCATACAGCTTGTCGTGATGTATGGTCAGCGTCTTTTCGCTGATGTTGCCTTGCGCCCCGGAAAAGGGAAGGGGAATGGAAGGTGTCATAAGTAATGTATAATTAACAATGAACAATTTAACCTAAAAATAATTCTTCATTGTTAATTGTTATTTGTTAATTGTTTTTAATATTTCCGTATCTTTGGGCATGCCGTGGCGGTAAAATTTGATGGTGCCATCAAGTCCGATTGCTGCCACTGTGCGCTTGATGACGGTTGCGGAAAAAAGTTTTTTAATTGCGCCGTATTTTTTGCTGACTTTTTTATCAGTATCGATCAGCAATGGGAATGGAAAGTTGTATTTGGTTACAAACTTGCCATGACTGTCCGCATCCGCATGATTGACGCCGAACACGGTGATTCCGGCTTGCTCAAATTTAGACCAGTCATCGCGAATGTTGCAAAGCTGTATGGTACAGCCCGGCGTCATGTCGCCCGGATAAAAAATAAGAACGACAGGTTGTTTGCCGAAATAGTCGGCCATGTCAAACTGTTTGCCGTTATGCGCTTTAAGCGTAAACGTTGGCGCCTTGTCGCCGATTTTGAATGTGGTTTCTGACATAAGACTTACAACTGGAAACTAGAAACTGGAAAGAGTTTAGCTTAATTGCTCTTTCTAGTTTCTAGTTTTAAGTTTTTAGTTGAATTATTCGAACAGTTATTGCATGTTCCTTTGGCTATATAAGTTGCGGACTCAACCGTGCCGGGAAAGTCGGCGACGACATTGATGGGGGAGATGTCTAAGAGGTTGTCGCATTTTTTACAAACAAAATGCGCATGTACATCCACATCGGCATCAAATTTTGCGGGGCCGTCGTCGATTCGTATTTCGTTGATCAAACCGTTTTGAACCAGTTTATCCAAATGACGGTAAACGGTAGATTGGCCGATTCCGGGGACGAGTTTTTGCATATCATGCAAGCAGGTTTGAGCGTCAGGATGATCGTGCCGGTTTTGAAGCATCTCAAGCAAAACCAATAGCCTCTCGCTGTCGCGTGATCTCTTGTTCTTGATCAAAGGCTTGGTTTGCATAAAGTGAGAATAATTCTCACTTAATTTATACATCCATTCAAATCATCAGTCAAGCGCCAGCTGTGGACAAAGATAGACGTTTCTCGGTTCTTTGCGTAACATTGTGTCGTATGAAGAATAAAATCTTATGGTTGTCTATACTCGCACTCATGATTGTAGGTGCCGGATGTGCCTGGTTAAACGAAAAAACAGGTAATTTAAGCTCAATAATCCCATCTGGAAATAAACTGATTGATTTTTCAACCTTAAACTCTACCGACGCTGCAAAGGTTGTTAATTTTACCGTTGGCAGCCAAATTGAGATCAGACAAACTTATCTTGGGCAAGGCGCCAAAGCTGCCGATGAGGCCGCTGGCGATGATAAAACAGATGTTCGGATCGTAACAATTGAACGTTTTGCACCAGATAACTATGCTAATTTAAGTTGGAAGTTAAGTTATGACGCCGCAGACGGAGCGGCTACTGGCACGGAGAGCGGGGCTGATGAAAATGGAAAACATACAGTGCAGGGAAGTTTGGAAAATATTGATTTGAAACAATCGCATAGATTGGATGTTCCCGGTTATTGGCCGAGCGCGAAAGCCAATCTTGTTGATTCCAGTGCAATTTGGTTATCAAAAGACGTGTTTGATGAGTTGAGCAAAAACCTGCTTTCAACTATTTACTACGGAATTTTGGATCAAGATCTGTACGGTGCGATGAATGCGTCTAAGGATTTTTCTTCAGCAGTATCTTCTTTGCTTGCCAAATCCCTTGCGGCGCAAGCGACCACGGACCCCGATCTTACCAGGTCTGATGCGGAATTATCAGATTGGCCGCTTAAAGTTAACGGGCAAGATATAAGCGTTCAAGTTATAAAGGCGCATAATTGGTATGGCGATATCGTCGTTTTGAATAACCCGCAAAATCCTCTAGTGTTAAAACTGACATTAAATCCGACGATCGCAGACGGCATTAAAAGCCTCAATGGAGGAGATTTGCTTGCGTCGATTGTCGGCTACGAAGTGACCAGGGTGGAAAACGTACAGTAGCCGCGCTGAATCTACAATTTTTCTTGCCAGTTAGCGTCCACTTTGACTTCGAGTTCAAGATGAATTTGCGTGTCGAGCGCGGCTTCAAGCTCTTTGCGTGCCGCGGAGCCTATTTCTTTTATCATCGATGCGCCTTGTCCGATTATCATTCTTTTATATCTGTCGTTAGTCGTCCAAACCGTTGCTTCTATAAAGCGTCCGCCCGTTTTGCGAAACTTAATATCTTCGACCGTAACTTTTACCGAGTAGGGCAATTCTTGTTCCAATGCAAGAAAAACTTTTTCACGAATCACTTCCTCTATCCATTGCTGATGCCCGAGATCCGTAATTTGCATGTCGGGATAAAACTTTTCACCTTCGGGTAAAATATCAAAAAGCGCATCAACCAATTTGTTGAGGTTGGTATGTTTATAAGCGGAAATGTTAAATGTCGCATCTTGGCCAACGTCAATCGCGCGGAACAGCTCCAGGTTTTCGGCGTTTTGTTTTGTCAGATCAGATTTGTTGATAGCGAGCAAAACGGGTTTTTTTGCTGCTCTTAAAATCTTTTGAATCTGTTCTTCTTCCGCGCCCGGCGACCGAGTCGGGTCGACCACATAAACAATGCAATCGATTCCTTCCATGGATTCTTTAACGGCCCTGTTTAATTTTGCAGAAAGAGGATCTTTTTTCCCCAAAAATACGCCCGGCGTGTCGACGAACACTATTTGTCCGCGATCGTCATGCATTATCCCGCGGATCGGCGTGCGGGTTGTTTGAGGTTTGGGTGTGACAATGGCTATTTTGCTGCCAACCAAAGCATTCAGCAAAGTCGATTTGCCAACATTAGATCGTCCCGCGAGCACCACAAAACCTGATTTCATGAACCAATCGTACCATTAAAACGTGCATAACGTACATAGCGTGCATAACGTACATAGCGCAAATGACACATGCAGCGTTTCTGACGTCGTACGTGATGTACGTTAGGTACGCGATGTACGATACATCGTCACCACCACTTCAACATGCGGCGTCTGCGGAAAGAGATCCAGCGGTTGGATTGATGTTACTTCGTATTTTTGCAAGAAAGCGGGGAGTTCGTCTTTGAGGCGGTGATAGTTGCAACTGACGTAAATGATTGTCGAGGGTAGAGGATGAGACGAATCGTCGAGCAAAGTCTTGATGACTTTTGGATGCAGACCCGAACGAGGTGGGTCGATGATTACGGCGTCGGCAGGTACGTCTTTCCAGTTCAGATCTTCCGCTTTGCCCGAAAAGAATTTGCAATTATCCCCCACTTTATTCAATTCAGCATTTTGCGACGCAAGTTTTATTGCTTCTTCATCCAACTCATAACCCCAAACTTTCAAACCCTTGTCGCTTTTCGCCGCAGCGATGCCGAAGAAACCGAGGCCGCAATACAAGTCTAACAGCACCTTGTCATCCCCTCTGTCTGTCATCCCGACCGCAGCGGAGCGAAGTGGAGGGATCCCTTTCAAAACTTCGGTACTGTCAAAACAGGGATTCCTCGGCTTCATGCCTTTAGTTTGGGCATTACGCTCGGAATGACAAAGAAACGTTGAAAGGGCGTCCAACACAGTTGATTGCAATTTGGCAGCCATGGCGGAGTTGGTTTGAAAAAAAGAGTTTGGGTGAATGCGATAAGTGATGTCGTTAACATTTTCTTCCAGCCACGGTTCACCGATAAGCGTCTCGAATCTTTCTGCAAGCGAAATATCCGTCGGCACAGTCAACTCGCCGATCAATAGGCTTGTGCAATGCGATTCAAGTTTGTCGATCAGATACTTGCGAGCTTTGTCAGTAATCCTCGATGCGTCTTTGACGACGAGAATAATCATTCTTTGCTTTGTATTTTGTCCGTCGCGAATCACGACGTGACGCATGTCGCCCGTATGAAATTTTGCATCCCAAGGCTGCAAATCAAATTCACTCATAAACTCGCGAATGATTTGCAATATTCGTCCTGTGGGATTGTTATTGCGAGCGGAATCGGACGCCTTTTCTGTCATTGCGAGGAGTCCGACGACGTGGCAATCCGCAGCTGTTCCGTGGATTGCTTCGTCACTCGCCACGCCCGCCTGCATACGAAGTTTGCGGTGGGTCGGACTCTTTTCTCGCAATGACAAGTGGGTTTGCATCAAATAACATTCCTTAACATCCACATACTTGTTCCAAGATCCGTATTCCTTTAATCCGATTTCTCCATTCCACCCAATGCAATAATCCATGCGATTGCGGTAACCGAGAGTCTCGTCCGCTGGTATGATCGGCTTTAGCGCCGATTCAAGTCCAAGATTCGCAAACAGCTCGTGGATACCGCGTTCTTTTTCCGCTAGTTGCGCATCGTAACTCAAGTGTTGCCAAAGACAACCGCCGCAAGTGCCGGCATGTTGGCAGACTGCATCAACTCTGTCCGGTCCGGCTTTGACGATTTTATCCAGCTTACAAATTTTCACGCCATAATCGCGTTTAACAAAAGTAGCCTCCAGCTCATCGCCGATGGCTGCAAAGGGGACGATGATGGTTCGGAAATCCCCCGTAGAGGGGCGTGGCCCCCACGGGGCTTTACGCCCTGCCCCTTTGACAAGGGGTTCTGCAGTGTCAGAAGTCTCCCTTGTCAAAGGGAGATTTAGAGGGATTTGACCGACCCCGCGTCCTTTTTCGTCGTAACTTGTAATTTCTAAGTTGATTTTATGGCCAAATTTCATAGGGGGTTATGGAGCATGTAACATGTAGCATGGAACATATAACATGGAACAGGCTGGACGTCCATTTGCGTTACATGGTCTGGTTGCAAAAGAAAAAGCATCCTTGCGGATGACGTGAGTTTACCGACAAGTTTGTCGGATTTGAGTAAGTCGGCGATGGCTAGTCGATGTCATCGTTGTCGTCAAGATCGTCGTATTCGCAGTGGTAGACGGTGCCGGATTCCGTGACTTTGAATACGCGCATTTCGCCTTTCTTGAAAACCAGGATGCCTTCGAGGCAGTTGTATTTCAAGCCGTTGACATCGATGATCGCGCCGGCGACCACGTGGATATCCTCGCGTCTTTGTGCGGAGCCGAAGTCGTAGTCTCCCTGTTCGATCATGCAGACCTCGACTTCCATTCCATCGTCGTCCAGAGATCTGAGAATATGCACCCGTCCGTCCTGCAAAACTTCGTGCGTAATAGGCATGTCGTCCTCCAGTCATCTGATCCGCGAAAGTGCGGATGGGCAATATGGCACCACAAAATAGTCATTGGCGTCAATACCGACAACTTGAATTCAACTTCAAAGTGCAACAGCTTTAGACGAAGCGTTAGAATTGTATTTTTGCGTAAAGCTAACTTGACAGAGGATGATTTTAGAAAAGATTAAATAAAAAAATCGCCGAGCCCGCGAGGTTGCGAGTTCGGCTTGATGTTGCGGAGTTTATTTGCCGCGGTGCGCGTCGACCCAGACTCTGAGAGGGGCTGAGAAGCGCTCGTGCATTCCACGGTCTTCAGTTAGGGATCCGGCGCGGACAAACCAGACGCGGTTGTCGTGCAAGTTGCCTTTGACTGCCATTGGGCAGTTGCCGCCGTCTTCAGGGATGATGATCTGCACGCATTGTCCATCGAGTAGCGCGGTGCGAAGCAAGTGCTCGCCGTAGGCATCGATACGACATCGGTGTTGAGCAACGACGTCACGTGCGGCCTTGACGGTAACATCCATCATTTCTCTGTCCATGTTTCCTCCGTTTTTGCCTTGGACAAGTTGTCCTCGGCGATTGGTGCGATTGTCGCAGACTAGCGCATATTTGCTTAAAAGTCAAGGGTTTTGTGTTATAAAAAAATCGCCTCTGACGAGTGTCGCGGGCGAGGAGTCGGCGTCTGTCACGGCTTGAGCTTGTAGGTGCCCGAGCCGGTGACTTTTCTGCCGTAGGGGTCTGTGCGCGTTCGCGGTGCGTCGTGACGTGACGATGGTTGTTCACGCTGAAACCACATTGTGGCGTTAAGAAGGTTTAACTCATTGGCGCGAGTCTCAACAAGAGACATGTCTGTGACATCGGGTGTTAAGATGAGATACGTGTACCTGCTATCCGTTTCCGTCCAAATCGGCACATCGCTCTGGTTGTCGCTGAACGAGCCATTCTTAAGAGCGTAGCGGAAGAAGAAAGGATTTTCTTCCTGATCAACGAAAGCTATCCAGAGAGTTTTGGCGAGCGCGGGGATTCTTGAGACGATTTCCGCCCTGTCGGCAACGAGTGCTCGAGAGGTCGTGCGAGTGAGAACGAGAATGGGTAGCTCGTCGGTTTTTCGGATGCCTGACCATCCGTTGGCTTCCAGGCTACCTACGGACTTCATGAATCTTGCAATTGTCGGATAGCGGGCGTCTTTAAATTCGCGGATATTCGCACCGCAGTGAACCAGCATCTCGCGGAGTTTGTCTTCAGCCTTCATGCTGGAAGGCCCGTGCGGAAAAAGAACGATGCGATTTCTAGGTAACACGATGGCCTCCTCGGTTGTTCGGCCCCCATTGGTCGAGTTGGTATTTCTTATCGTATTTTCACGAAATTGGCAAGAGTGCCACCGAAAACCCCCGCCCCTTTACCAATGGGTAGTTACTCAGTTGCTTAGTTGCTGAGTAACTTCTCCTTGACAAAGGAGATGTCGCGTCCGACGCGACAGAGGTTTTCGAATCCGAACGTTGTACGTGGTACGTTGTACGTGATACGTTATCCGCGTTATGCAATTGATCGCCCACAATATTCGTTCCACGGAAAACGTCGGATCGCTGTTTAGAACATGCGATTCTTTGGGCGTAGCCAAACTTTGGCTAACGGGATATACGCCGGATCCAAGCCATGTTAAGGTTGCAAAGACGGCGCTGGGAGCTGAAAAGTCCGTAGCTTGGGGAAAGGAAGTTGATGTCGAAAAGCTGATTGAAAGACTTAAGTCGCAGGGCTGCAGAATCGTCGGTTTGGAGCTGGACGACAGGGCCGTCAAGCTCGACGAATATCAGTTGGGCGGTCACGAAGTCGCGCTGCTTCTCGGCAATGAAGTAGAGGGTATTGCACCGTACTTGCGAGATCTTTGCGACGACCTGGTCTGTATCGCGCAACGTGGTATCAAGGAGTCGATGAATGTGGCTGTGGCGGCAGGTATCGCCTCGTATGCCATTATGCTAAAATAATTTACTAGAAACTTAAAACTAGAAACTAGAAAGAGTCATTAGGTTAACTAAATTGCTCTTTCTAGTTTCCAGCTTCTAGTTTCATGTCTTATGTCATTTCTGTCGATTGTCATCCCCACAAAAAACGAAGAAACGAATTTGCCAAAATTGTTGGAGAGCATTAAGGCGCAAATTTATAAAGATTACGAAGTTATCGTCGCGGATGCACAATCCACAGATAAGACGCGAGAAGTTGCGCAAAAGTTTGGTGCGAAAGTCGTTGATGGAGGAATGCCAGGACCGGGGCGCAATCGCGGTGCGAAAATCGCGGAAGGACATGTTTTATTGTTTTTGGATGCGGATGTCGTTTTAAAGAGCACGAAATTTTTGGAAGAAAATTTAGCGGAGATGAAACGCAAAGGTGTTTGCGTTGCCACAACAAAAGTAAAACCCATCAGCCGCAATACCGTGGATCGCGCCATGCATGAGATTTACAATGCTTATGTTTTGGCAACGGAAAGGGTTATGCCGCATGCGCCCGGTTTTTGCATATTTGTTAAAAAGCATGCACACGACGAAATCGGCGGATTCGATGAGTCTGTCGTTTTTGCGGAAGATCATGATTATGTTCAACGTGCAGAAAAAGCCGGTTATCGTTTTCGCGTTTTGCGCGCACAGCCGATTGCAGTCTCTGTCCGCCGTTTGGACAAAGACGGAAGATTGGGGATCGCTTTAAAATACGTCATGGCCGAGTTGCATATCATGGTCAAAGGTCCGTATAAAGAGATGCCGTATGAATACAAAATGGGAGGAGAAGACGAAAAATCAATTAAGAATTAAGAATGAAGAATTAAGAATTCTTTGTTGTGTTTAATATAATCAGCAAATTCTGGCACAAAGAGACGTCGAATGTTACAGCGGCAGCTTTTTTGATCGGGTTTGCGTCTCTCGCATCGCGAGTCGTCGGTCTGCTCAGAGACAGATTGTTGGCCGGGCACTTTGGAGCGGGGGATGCGCTGGATGTTTATTATGCGGCATTCCGTCTGCCGGATCTTTTTTATCAACTGATCGTTCTCGGCGCTTTGTCCGCCGGATTCATCCCTGTCTTCACTGAATACCTGGAACGTCATGGCCGTGATGAAGCTTGGAAGCTGGCGGAAAGAGTTTTTGTTACAGTGGCTTTGATACTCGGAATTTTTTGCGTGATTCTTGCTTTGTTCGCCGATAAAGTTGTTCCATTTACAGTTCCGGGATTTAGCGGCGACAAGTTGGCGTCAACAATCGTATTGACGCGCATTTTGTTGATCTCGACTTTCACTCTTGGCCTTTCCGCTGTGATGGGAGGAATATTGCAATCCACTCGCCGCTTTGTTGCTTTTTCGCTCGCTCCGGTTTTTTACAACATTGGCATCATCATTGGAATAATCGGTTTCGCACCGACTTTTGGCGTGGCGGGCGTCGCTTACGGAGTCGTGCTTGGTGCGGGTTTGCATCTTTTGGTGCAGGCACTCGTTGCTGTTCCGATGGGTTTTAAACATTTAAGGATGCCCGCTTTTAAAGATCCGGGAGTTGCGAGAATTTTAAAATTGATGGTTCCGCGCATTGCGGGGCTTGCTGCGCAGCAAGTTAATTTGATGACGTTGCTCGTATTGGCTTCATCGCTCACAGTCGGTTCGATCGCGGTTTTTAATCTCGCAAACAATTTGCAATACGTGCCGATCGGACTTGTCGGAATATCGTTTGCCGTTGCCGCTTTTCCCGTTTTTTCGCAGCTTGCGGTACAAAAAGATATTGATGGTTTGCGCAGCGCGTTTGTTCTGACCACGCGTAAGATTTTGTTTTTTATCGTTCCGGCAACAGCTATCATGCTTTTGCTGCGCGCGCAGATTGTGCGTTTGGTTTTAGGTGCCGGCGAGTTTGATTGGGATGCGACAATCAGGACTGCGAACGTGCTCGGCATATTTGTATTGTCCATGATTGCGCAGGCAATGATACCGCTGCAAGCCAGAGTTTTTTACGCGATGCAAGATACTAAAACTCCGCTTTACGTCAGCCTTGTCTCGCTCATCGCAAACGCGGGGCTTGCTATTGTGCTGCGCGGACCGTTTGGCATCCTCGGTCTTGCGACGGCTTTTACGGTCGACGCGTTTGCGCAGTTTATCCTTCTTTGGTATTTATTGCGCCGCAAATTCGGCCATTTGAACAGCAAAGACGTCGGTAAATCGCTTTCAAAAATCATTCTCGCTTCCATCGCGCTTTTTGGTTTTGGATGGCTAGCACGCCAGGCCGTCGGCACGGTTTTTCCTTTGAGGACTTTTATGCAGGTCGCATTGCAAGCCGGCGCGTCGATCGTCGTCGGATGCGGAGCTTTTTATCTTGTCGCGTGGCTTTTGCGCATCGATGAGCTGAAAGAATTTCTGCGCACCATCAAACTCAAACTTTATCGCAAAGCAAGTATCGAGGAGGGAGCGGAGAAGGCGGGGATATAATCAACAATTAACAATTAACAATTAACAACGGTTGTCATCCTCGGGAGAATCCGATGAGAACCGGGGATTCAATAGAATCAATTTTTGTCATCCTTGCGCCATTCGGCCCCGAGCTCATGGCCGAGGAGTAGGACTTCGGTGAGCTTAGTCGAACCGCGAGGATCCATGCTTGCAAACAAAACACCGTCTGCTAGTGCAGACGGCGGGATGCAGCGCGAGTATGCGCGGCACTCAAGTTTTGCGTGTGAGCGGAGTCGTGTCTTGCGACTACTCTCCGCCGAAGTCGGGAGTGGAACCGGGTCCCTGCGGCGGTGCATCGACACCAGCTGCCGCGGCTTCCTCGCGGAAGACCGCATCGAGAGATCGGCTGGCTGTTTCCTCCGCCCTCTGGGTGGCGTCAGTATCCTTTTTGGCCTGCGCGGCGACAGCGGCTTTGAGGTCTCGCTCGCGGCGGAGCTCGATCAACTTGTCTCTGCTGATCGGCGGGATGGCTTTCTCCAGCAGGTGGTCAACGGATAGTTCGCTGAATGGATGCTCCGTACGGAAGACGACTGTGATTTCGCCGATGTTGAGCACGCCATATCCTTCGTTACCCAAATCGAGCGAGTAAACAGTCCCATACTCCGTACCGTACGAGTCGCATCGCCTCCGCAATGGTCCGTGGAGATCTTCCGATTCGCCGTAGTAGCTGTGTGCCACCGTGCCGGATATGGCATCGGTGAAGAGCAGAAAATAGCGTCGGTCGTGAAACACGAATACAGGGAAGTCCTTTATGACCGGGTCGTGCGCAGGCAGTGATATGTGAGGCACGCCAAGGCATGGCGCGGCGAGGTAGATCGTCGCACCGGCGGGGAATATCTGAACTTGCTGCGCCAGATACTCCTCGACCGTCAGGTGGCCGATGACTTGTTCGAGGCGATTATGCCAGGCCGGTTTTGCCTCGTGCTCTCCAGCTTTCAGCTCTTTGGCCGTGACGTGAATGTGTAGGACGGTGACTCTGATGGCGGGAATCCAGTTCATGGGAATCTCCTTCTGTTGTGGTCGAGGAACGTCAACCAGAATGCGAGTTGACGATGTATTTATACACCGAAATGTCATTTTGTCAATCCATGAGGTATAATAATGGCAGTATGAAAAAATCTTTTGCTTTCTTGAGTCTCTTTGTCGCTTCGGCGGGGTTGATCTCTTTTGGGTTGGGATGTCAGCGGCAGACGACGAACGAGATTCAGACAATAGACGACAGACAACAGACGACAGGGGTCGATCAGCAGATTGCAGAAGCGAACAAGCTGGTGGCGACGGAACCGCGGGCGCTTGCGTATTTGTTATTGACGGAGGGTGCAAAAGTCACCGTCACGCGCGGCGATCAGTCGCGCGATGGAATTTCGGAAATGGAATTGTTGGAAGGAGATGAAGTTAATGTCAAATCAGGCGAAGCGAGGTTGCTTTATCCGAATGCCGGGATGACTGTTTTGGAGCAGGGGACAAAAGTCATTTTGATTCCGGACGGAGAACCGAAGGCTGATGGAGTTGGAGTTCAGTTGATTTTGCAGGCCGGAAAAGTTTGGACAAGACTTGAGAAATTATTGGGCGCGGACGAGGCGATGTCCGTTAGTGCAAACAATGTTGTGGCTACTGTCCGCGGCACGGGCTTTGGAGTTCAATTCATTAGCAGCGGTGTTGATATTACTGTCGCCGATCATCAAGTTAGGGTTGCAACGCGCACGGTTTTGAACACCGGCGCGGTGGCTACGCAATCTGTTTTGCTGGCAGCCGGCAGCGGCTTAACCGTCAATCCCACAGAGATAAATAAGATGACGGATATGCGCGCAGTGATGTTAAAAAATATTAGAAAGTTAAGCGATAACGAAAAACAATTGCCGGGTTATATTTTCGGTACGCAAAAAATTACGCCAATCGAGCTCGTTCCTCCGGTCAAGCCTTTTATTTGGAGCGTGCCGCCGGTTCTTTCGTCCGACTTGCTGAGCTTGCTGCAGCCAACCGTGATCAGCCGAGTGCAATCTGATATTTTGTGGTATCAAGAAAATCAAACAACCGTCCGCGCCGCGGAGGATTCGTACCTTGCAACGCCGCCGAAAATCGTGCGCTTTCAAGCACCGCTGCGCGACATAAATCTTCAAGAAATTACGCCGACGACCACGCCGAGCGTTAAGGGACCGAGCTCTTAGAAAAAAACAATTTGGAGTATGGGCGTTGAAACAGTGATTAAATGGTTTGCGAACTGGACTAAATTAAAAAGTTGGGAATTATTATTTTGATTTGGCGTCAGCAGGAGTCAAATCTTCCGTCATCTTGTCTCAGGTTAGATTAATGAGCAGCAAAAGATTGCTCCGCAGAATGGGATTGATTCCGACAGAGACATTTGTTCAAGTTAAGGAGAGGCTTAAGGAAATAATTTAAAAAAACGGCCCCGATTTCTCGGAGCCTCGGAGCTACCCTTGCGGGAGCCATTTGTAAATTTAATATAACTCAAATTGAGCAGCCTGTCAATTTGATCGATATCCGATTGGATGCAGCCTTGCTTCTTTTTCATCTTTTTGCTTAAATGAGCCCGCAATAAGGTCAAACACAGGAGGTTGGTCATCATGCAGAAAGAGTCTTGGAAAGTGTTTCTGGCAAGTGCACTCGGGGCCGGCGTCGGCTCGCTCGTCGGACTGCAGCTTGATATCCGGCTCTGCTGGATCGGACTGATCATCGGCGGTTTGACCGGGTACCTTTCATACGAATGTAGGAGCGTCTGCCGCGCTATTCCTTACGCCTGGTGCGCCGCTACGAAGTGGCGCTTTCCGCTTCGGGCTGCAAAACAAGGCTTCTGGCTCGGAGTGTGCGGGGCAAATTGCAGCTTCCTGCTGGTAGCCCTGTTTTCTCTGAAGCCGGGCGTCCTCGTCGATTGGCAGGTTCGGCTGCTTGTGCTGACGCTCTTCAGCGTCGCGGTGGGTTGCATGCTTTTTGTCATCGGCTTTATCGATGACGTCACGGAATATGAAGATGCGTGCATCAAGAAAACTTCGATAGTCTATGCAGTGGCGATCAACACCTTCCCGCCAGTTGTCCTCTTCTGGCATCTGCCACGCGGATTATACTTTGTGGTGCGACATGTTGTACCCAGAGTAGCGATGTCGGTCAGTGAGGACATCTGGGTCGTGGCTTCCTTTTTCGGCCGCTTCTTCTGGCAGGTCTTCATCCGCATTCATTCGGAGCGGCGGCTGATCTGTGGAGTGGATGCCATGATCGGAGCGGCAATCGGCCTTGCGTTCCATCACGCTCTCATCGGCGCGTTGGCCGGCGGTATCATCGGCCTCATCAACTATGCGCTCATCACCGAGCGCTGGCTAAAGCCGCACGGCTACGTCACAGCCAAGTCGTGACCGTGTCCCTCAACCCCGCGACCGCGAGAACTCTCGAGGTCTTTTTTTTGACAAACTCAACTATCAAGCGCATGATTTTGGCGAGGTGAATGAGAGGAGGTTAAGATGAAACTTCGCACTTTGGGCAACGCACTTCAGTTGACTAGCATACTGATCATGAGCATCACGTGCAGCATGATGCTGATCAGTGTTTCTATCGACTCGCAGTTCCTGGCTCGATGGTTTACGGCCACAGTCTTTAGGGCGGGCAACTTGATCGCGTTGCTGATGTATGTCGCATACATCGTCATCAAAAATCAGACGGACCACTCCGAACGCGAAGATGTCTTCGAGCGTGTTAAGCGCGAAATGTCCGAGAAGATGAAAGGAGGGTGAGAGATGAACCGTCGCGTTTTTGCAAAGATGTTTTTACCAGTTAGTGGCTTTTTGAATGTTGTGTGTATGGTTTTGTTGGCCTATAGCTTGATGCATCAAGAAATAGTCTGGCTGACCTACGCCATTGGCTCCGTTGAGTTCATCAATTTCGTCGTTCTGTTTTGGGGTCATTCAGTCTCTCTGGATTTGTACTGGGAACGGTGCGAGCGGCATCGCCGCAAGATGCGCGAGAAAAGCTCCAGTCCCTAGCCGAGTTCTTCGGCGACTTGTATAACTCGCGGCTGTTACGCCGTGGCGTACGCTTCTGACCGGCGCTTGTCGGTCTCTTTTTTTATTACAAACATCTTGACCGATTTGCAAAATCGTGGTATTTCTTCGGTTAGTTCTGTCACAACTAAGGAGTCCTGTCATGAAGAAGATCAAGGACTGGGAATTTCCTTGGAGACGTTACCTGAGCTTCGTCGCCGAGGTTTGGCTTGTGGGTTTCTTCACCCTCTTACTAGACACTTGTATCTTGGGCATCAAAGACCTGCTGACGCCTTTGGAATTCACTTTATCTTTTTGGATTCCGTTCTCTTTTCCTCCTGCCTTGTTCTATCTTTTCAAATTCCTGATGCGTCCAAAGTACTGGTTTAGACGCGTACAGCTGGAGAAGAAGTACGGTCCGCGGTATACAGAAGCTGTGAAACAGGCGAGATACCGCGCGCCTGCTCTCGACGTGGAGATGACGCCTGCCTCGTTGCGCGTTGCGGATGAAGCGCGGCTCATCAAGTCTGACCCGGGCGAGGTTGATGAGCTGATCTCTCTGCAGCCGACTCCTTCCATCTCCAAGACAGCCGTCGGCCAATAGCGCCGCCGCGCTCTTACTCACGTGATCGGGTAACACCGGTCTCTTTTTATTTCCAAAGTTGTATTTCCAAAGTTTGACGGTTTTACATTTTTGTAGTTCGCTATTGCAGTCGGCAGTTTAGCCGACCATTTTCGCAAACCGTGACAAAACACCGTGTATCCGCCTGTCGGAATATGGATGTGGGCATGGCATTGCGAGAGGAGAGTTGTTATGGCAAAGCCGCTCGTTTCAAATTTGTTCGCACAGTTAATCGCAGAATGCAAACCCGGAGGCCGAGTCAACGTCACCAATCTTGCAGCCTTTTTGGCAAACCCAAACAGATGGCTGCCTACAGGTGGTATCGCGGTCGATCAAAAGCTTATAGGATTAGTTCCTAAAGGGCACGCGTTGTTTGATCTTTTCGGAGTTCAAGACGACAAGCCTTTATATACCGCAACTCGAGGCGACGGTCAGATGTGTGTTGTCTTTGGGAAGGAGAAGGGGAGGACTTACCAGGACAATATTGCCAAGGTGACCATCGCGCAGGGTAAACCGCTTTACATTATTGGCGACCTTAATGAGGCGGTCGTCTGGGGAGATGTTGAAGGCGAACATTATTCCTCGATCACTGATTTGACTTTCGCCGAAGGCAAGCCGCTTTACCGCGCGAAGAATAGAGGTGTGGCAAACGTCATTGTCTGGGGGGAAGAAGAAACGGTCCTTGAACGGGATGTTAATCATCTGTCTTGCGCCAACGGCAAGCTGCTTTACGCATCGTGTGCACTAACGGAAGCGGATGAGTGTGTCGTTTTTGACGGCAAAGAGAGTCGATCCTATCTTTGTATTCACTACTTGACCGTCGCGGATGGCAAGCCGCTTTACGTCGCTGAAAATCGTTCAGGTCCATGCGTTGTCTGGGGCGATGCAGAATATAGTTCTTACGATAACGTCCTCAAGCCTGTCGTGGCCGAAGGCAAACTACTGTATACTGCCACCGTTGATAGCAAGGACTTTGTCGTCTGGGGCGATATCGAAGGCGAACTTTTTGATAGTGTCACTAGCCTGACTTTCGCCGAAGGCAAGCCGCTGTATAGAGCAAACAGGGCAGGCTTGTGGCGTGCTGTTTGGGGCGATGTAACAAGTCAGTGGTACAAGAACGTCGAATATTTGTCGGTTGATGAAGGCAAGCTGCTGTTTGTCGCCGAAAAAGACGATGAAATGTTCGTGGTTTGGGAAGACTCTAAAAGCAAGGAGCGCATAATCAGCGACAACCCCAGGAGTCCCATGGTCGTCGATGGGCAGGTGTGTTTCTTGGCAGATACCGGCAACGGAGACATGGTAGTATGGGGAGATTATGAGAGCCAGCTGTATGATTGCATCTCTGATTTTAGGCAAGAAGGCGATAGGATCGTGTTTGCTGCGTATAAAGGTCGTCGGATCTTTCAGGTCACCCTTTCACATTGCTGATGCCGGTTCGCACTTGAGATGCTAATACGCCCTGACCGGGGGTTCTTACCGGTCTTTTTTTATCCCTTTAATCTTGACCGATTTGCAAAATCGTGGTATTTCTTCGGTTAGTTCTGTCACAACTAAGGAGTCCTGTCATGAAGAATTTCAGGGAGTGGAAGTTTCCGTGGGTAACTTGCGTAATAAGCTTCGCATTCGTGGGTGTGCTTTACCTCATTCATGGGGTTCAGGCAATCGTATATGAGCACGATTTGCAATTACATGAATTACGGATTTTTGATCAGGTCCTAGTCGGGCAAAAAAAGGTAGACGTGCTGTCGGATCCTATTGCTAAACAGTTGGCCCAGGATTTGATAGATGCCCGACATTCAGATGATGCGCTCGTAGTGAAAAGAGCCGAAGATAGGATCGCGGACGAAGTTCTGATGCAGAAAACTACGAGTAGGAGCGATGATGCAAGACTTCATAGGGAGAGAAAATACGTAGCTCAAAACGTGGAACGAGCCAGATTATTGGCAGGAAGAGGAGGGGGCGTGGAGGAATTGATAACGCCAGTCCCGGCTCCGGCTCAGATCAGTTCTTACGAGCCACCGAAAAAATTGATCTTAATCCTCCTGATTTTTCCTGTCATTTTTTATCTTCTCAAGCTCTTACTCTTTATCAAAGACTCTTTTAGGAGAAAGAAGCTGGAGGAGAAGTATACTCCGCGCTACAAGAAAGCGGTGGAGGATACGCGGTACCGAGCACCGGCACTGGATGACGAGATGTCCCCGGGTTCATTACGCGGAGCGAATGAAGCGCGGCTCATCAGGTCTGACCCGGGCGAGGTTGATGAGCTGATCTCTCTGCAGCCGGCTCCTTCCATCTCCAAGACAGCCGCCGGACAATAGCGCCGCCGCGCTCTTACTCACGTGATCGGGTAACACCGGTCTCTTTTTTTATCCCTCGAAACTTGATTTTTTTGCGATTTTGGGGGAAGATGCTTCCACTCTGTTGTGATTGATTTTATTGGATTCCCGGGTCTCCGTATGACTCCGCCCGAGGATGACAAAAGAGAGAGTGTGACTACGCTCGCGATGACAGTCGGAGGGGGAGATTGCCACGCTGCGTCGGACTCCGCTCGCAATGACAGCCGGAGGGGATGGATCCTCGCATGCGCAAGGATGACAGGGATGGGGGTCGAAATGACAGAAAAGATATGGACCAAAAGTTAATTAGAAATTTTTGTATTATTGCGCATATTGATCACGGCAAATCAACTTTGTCTGATCGACTTTTGGAATTGACCGGCACGGTTGAAAAAAGAAAGATGAAAGAGCAGCTGCTCGATACGATGGATTTGGAACGCGAACGCGGCATTACAATCAAACTGCAGCCGGCGCGCATGGCATACAAGGCCGAAGACGGAGTCGAGTATCAGCTGAATTTGATTGATACGCCGGGACATGTTGATTTTAATTACGAAGTTTCGCGTTCTCTCGCAGCCGTCGAAGGAGCTGTCTTGCTCGTCGATTCTACGCAAGGCGTGCAGGCGCAAACGATCGCGAATTTGTATTTGGCGATTGAACAGGATTTGACGATAATTCCGGTCTTGAACAAAATTGACCTGCCGAATTCGGAAGTCGAGCGGCGCGCGGAAGAGTTGATAAAACTCATCGGCTGCAAACGCGAGGACATTCTGTCTGTCTCCGGAAAGACGGGCGAAGGCGTGCCGGAACTTTTGGAAAGATTGGTGCGCGATGTTCCACCGCCCAAAGGTGACATTGATAAACCGTTCCGCGCTGTGATTTTTGATTCAAAATACGACGAGTATAAAGGCGTTGTCGCTTACGTGCGAGTCGTCGATGGCTCGGTTAAAACCAACGAACCGTTAAGACTCATTGCTACTCAGTCTCGAGGTCAGGCATTGGAAGTCGGTTATTTGAAACCCGGATATGTTTCCGTTCCATCTTTAACCGCCGGTGAAATCGGTTACGTCGTTTCGGGTCTCAAAGACATTGGGGCTGTCAGAGTCGGCGATACTGTCGCAAAAGGACAGACGACAATTGCCGGCCAACAATCTGTGTTGGAAGAAGTTGAACCATTGCAAGGTTATCGCGAAGTTCGTCCTATGGTTTACGCAGGCATCTTCCCGTCAGAAGGCAATGAATACGAGAGGCTGCGCGATGCATTGATGAAGCTCAAACTTTCGGACGCGGCGTTGCAGTTTGATCCGGAACATTCGACTGCTTTGGGATTTGGATTCCGTTGCGGATTTTTGGGCATATTGCATTTGGAGATCGTCAAGGAACGTTTGGAACGCGAACATAACATGGAGATTGTGGCGACTCTTCCATCCGTCGCATACGAAGTGACATTGACTAACGATGAAGAAAAAGTAATCAAGTCGCCGCTCGATTTTCCGGATGCCTCGCATCTTAAAGAAGTGCGCGAGCCGTGGGTTAAAGTAGATATTGTCACGCCGAGCGATTATTTGGGCAACGTAATGGCGCTCGTGCAAGACAGACGCGGGGTTTATAAAAACACGGAGTATTTTGACGCACAGCGCGCGGTTTTGCATTACGACATGCCGCTTTCATCAGTCATTGTCGATTTTCACGACAAACTTAAGAGTGCTACAGCCGGTTACGCATCGTTGAACTATGAGTTTTTGGAATTTCGTTCTTCTAAAATCGTCAGGCTCGACATTCTTGTTGCTGAAGAGCAGGTTGCGGCGTTGGCGTCGCTCGTTCATGAGTCCGAGGCTTACCGTTACGGCAAATACGTCGTCGAAACTTTAAAAGAGAGCTTGCCTCGACAACAATTTGTGGTTAAAATACAAGCCGCGATTGGAGCGAAAATTATCGCCAGCGAAAAACTTTCAGCTTTTCGCAAAGATGTCTTAGCTAAACTTTACGGAGGTGATAGAACGCGAAAAGACAAATTGTTGAAAAAACAAAAGAAAGGTAAAGAGCGCATGATGAGCATGGGTAAAGGCCGCGTCGACATACCGAGCGATACGTTTATAAAAGTTTTACGAAGAAACTAATTCATTCTGTCATTCCTGAGGAGCCTTGGTGGCGATCTTCCTCTTCGTCCTTCTCACTTTTTTGTCATTTCGACCGAAGCGTTAAAGCGAAGTGGAGAAATCCTCGTGCTTATATACTTACGAACTTTGTTATAAGTATTAGAGAATTGGGATCTATAGTTTAACAGTTTGGTTGTTATGAAAGGGATCCCTCCACTCCGCTATCGCTACGGTCGGGATGACAGGGGGCGCAGACCGGTAATGAATAAGAGCAAAATATGAATCAAAAAACAGCAAAAGCATTTTGGAGAGTGTTCGTCATCTTTGTCGCGATTGCGACAGTGCTTGGCATTGTGATGCCGCTGGCGAACTGGTAAACGGACGGAACACCCTCGCCCTGCGGGCACTCCCCCTCAAATGAGGAAGGGGTTTACGGGACTGTGTACTGTTTTGTGCAGTGATGTTAACGTGTTGCGGTTATGAATAAGGCGTGGCAATGCTTGGTAACGGATGTTAAGGATGTCGACCTAAACGGCAGGACGGAGGATTTGCATCCCATCGCTAAAGGTATGTTGGCGCGCCGCGGTATTGTTACGGCACAAGAGATTGAAGAGTTTTTAAATCCGTCGTGGGAAAAGGGGATTCATGATCCTTTTTTGTTTTCGCAAATGCAGGCTGCTGTTGACCGCGTGTTTACAGCCATCGAAAATGGCGAACATATCGTCATCCACGGAGATTATGATGCGGACGGCGTAACCGGTTCGAGCGTTTTGGCGGAGACGTTGAAGATGTTGGCGTCGGAAATCCCTCGAAATCTCCCTTTATCACGGGAGACTTCGAACTACCCCCTTGACAAAGGGGGCGAGGGGGGATTTTCGGATAAGTTTTTTTCTGTAATGACGCAGGACGTGGGACGTGGGACGTGCGACGTTGACATTTACATTCCTCATCGCGAAAAAGAAGGTTATGGATTGAATGCGGAAAGCGTTGAGCTTATCAAGTCTCGCGGAGCGGAGTTGTTGATTACCGTTGACTGCGGAATTGCGAACGTTGCGGAGATCGCAAAAGCTCGAGAATTGGGAATTGATGTCATTGTTGTCGATCACCATCAATTTGGCGAGACGTTGCCCGATGCGATTCTGATTCATCCAAGGTTGCCGGGCGAAAAATATCCTTTTAAAGATTTGGCTGCGGTCGGCGTTGCTTGGAAGTTTGCAACCGCATTGCTTGAAAGTGGTCGTAAGCGAGGTTACAAAATTCCCGTCGGGTGGGAAAAATGGCTGCTCGATTTGGTGTCTATTGCGACTGTCACTGATATTGTTCCGTTGGTCGGAGAAAATCGCGTTTTGGAAAAGTTTGGGCTCGTCGTTTTGAATAAGCAGCGTCGTCCCGGTATAAAAGCATTGGTGGATTCTGCCTGCTGGAAAAGGGGAGAGCTTGATTCCGAGACGATCGGTTTTGTGATGGGGCCGCGCATCAATGCCGCGGGACGTATGGAACATGCATATTTGGCTGTTGATTTGATGCTGGAGCAGGATGCGGAGTTGGCAAAGCAAAAAGCCGAAGCGCTGGAAGCTGTTAATAAAAGCAGGCAAAAAGCTACGGAAACATTGATGAAACAGGCGGAGGGGATAGTCTCGCAGCCCGAAAGTCAGGCTTTGATTTTTGCCTGGTCGCCCGATTGGTCTCCGTCGCTCGTTGGTTTGGCCGCCGGAAGATATAGCGATGCGTGGGGAAAGCCGGCGGTATTTGTCGGTAAATTCAACGGAGTTTGGATCGGTTCCGGCCGGTCGATCCCCGGATATGACATCACTGCGGCGATTCGCGAGGTCGGTCAAAATCTTTTAACTCGTTTCGGAGGGCATCCGCAAGCCTGCGGTTTCAGTCTTGCGCAAGACGATCACGTGGAACAGTTTGCACAACTTTTACGCCAACATGCGGCTGGCTTGTTGTCGGTCGAGAATTTAAAGCCGTTTCTAAAAGTTGAGGTCGAACTCAGTCTCGATGACGTGGATTGGCGGCTTCTCGACACATTGAAACTATTTGAACCTTTTGGAGATAAAAATCCAAAACCGCTTTTCGTTTCGTACGGTCTGACCGTCGCGCAATCATCTCTCGTTGGCGCTTCGCAAAATCACATACGAGCTGTGTTACGGTCCCCGACTGGGAAGACCCAAAAGTTTATGGGATTTTATAGATCTGATTTAGCGGGTATAATGGCAACCGGCTCAACAGTCGATGTTGTCTACGAGGTAGGTATCTCTGAGTGGAACGGCAATCGAGAGATTCAGTGCAAGCTGGTGGACGCACGCAATTCAATTAAAAATTAAGAATTATGAATTAAGAATTTGGGAGAAAACACCAAAATTCATAATTTTTAATTCATAATTCTTAATTATTTTATTATGTTGCATCTTCAAATTTACACGGACGGCGGAGCCCGAGGCAATCCGGGTCCTGCTGGCATAGGTGTCGTCATTGTGGATAAGTCAAAAGGCGAAATCATCGAAGAACATTCGGTGTTTTTGGGTAAGACGACTAATAATCAAGCGGAATATAGGGCCGCGATTTTGGCTTTGGAACGAGCGGTTGTTTTAAACGCATTATCAGTCGAACTTGTCGCGGACAGTGAATTGATTATCAAGCAGGCCCGTGGTGAATATAAAGTGAAAAATCCTGATTTGGCCAAGAGATTTTTAGAACTTAAGAATTTTGAAACAAAACTCGGCGGCCGCGTAACATACCGCCACGTTAAGCGCGAACACAACAAACGCGCAGATGCTCTCGCTAATCAAGCGATGGACGGGAGCCAATTAACAAATAACAATTAAAAATTAACAATTTTTTAAAGCATTTGGAACAATTGTTAATTGTCATTTGTTAATAGTTAATTGTTTAATGTGTCCACAGCCCGAAAAGGGCTTTTTATGCTATAGTATAGCGGAATGAAAAGGAGGAAAGTTGAAAATAAAACCGCCAAAAAATGTCGGGCGTTGCACGAAAGAATGACTCCCGGATTTTGGCGCGTACACCATGTAATTCCTGCATTTATCGCATTGGTCGGTTTAGGTATGGCGTTGGGTATCGCGCACTTTTCATCTTTCCAGCCATACAAAGCCAATGCAGGAGTCGGCGATAACATCCGCGGGTGGGCTTGGGCAGATACGATTGGTTGGATTTCTTTAAACGATCAAAACCCGTCATCGTGCGGTTCTCCACCTTGCGGCACTTACGGTCTTAACATGCAGCAGTCAACGTCTGTTCAACCTGACGGACAACAGGGTCACACGGTCAACGGCTTTGTCTGGTCGGACAACCTTGGGTTTATTTGTTTTGGTTCAAGTTGTAACATTCCCGCTTGCAAGGGAGCTTTGCTGCCAAACGGCAAACCTTTTTATGCTTACGTTGAACCCGTAAGCGATCAGACCGTCAAAAAAGTTTACGGCTGGGGTGTTATTTGCAATCAAAAAGATTCGGGTTGGATTTCGTTAAGCTGCGAAGATGCGGGCACTTGCGATAATCCGCCGATAACTCCGCCGGACAGAAATTATCGACTAGTTTTTAATCCTTTGGATGGAAAGTTCTATTCCCCAACTTTTAACGGCAACCCTGCTTTGTCGCAAGGCGTACCTTTCGGCTGGAACGGTAATAACAACGGCACAGGTATCGGCTACGTTTCTTTTTATCCAAACACCGCATCGCCTGACGGAATGCATTTGGTTCCGCCGGCAGAAAATTGCAATGTGGTCGGAGACGAAAATTTGAATGGTTTGGCAGATTGTTCTGATCTCGCATGTATCGGTTTGCCGCAATGTGCCGGAGAAATTTGTAATGGATTGGATGATAATGTCAACGGTCTTGCTGATGAAACCTTCGCTTGCATTAAAAATTCAACCGCAGCTTGTGCAACGGCTTGCGGCACGACCGGCAGCAAGAAGTGTTCAGCTGTCTGTTCATGGGATGCATGCGTCCCACCCGTCGAAAACTGTACAAACGGAGTTGACGATGATTGCAACGGTTTGATTGACGCCCTTGATCCCGCCTGCGTTTCCGACCAGCCGATTTGCAACGACGGTGCATGCGGCGGTCTGACCGGAGCGGCACAAGCAGAATGTTGTTGTAATGACAATAATACCAATGGTCCGCATCCGTTGGATTGCTTGGATCCGATGTGCGTAGCTCAAGCTCCAAAGATTTGTTCTTCATGGTCAAAGGTAACAACGGGTAATATTTACGCAGGCGGTGGAATTTCCGGAACGCAGGCGCCTAAAGCTTTGAATACAGGCAATGCGAAATATTGTTTAAGGTCTGACGGAACAATCGAGTGGACAAGCGAGTCGAGCTGCAAAAACGAGAACCTTGGCAGTGATTTGACTCTTCCGACTTTCGGTACCAATTATCGAAACAAACTCGGGTTTCTGGATTTGGACGGAATTCGTTCAGGGCGCTACGGAACCGTCGTGACAATCAGTAGCTCCAATGACATACCGACTAATTTGGCTGGAAAAGTTTATCGTTATGTCGGCGGCGGGACGTTTACGCTTCACGCAAAAACATTTGTTAACGGGTCCGCGCCAGCCAATAAAGGCAACGGTTTATTGCTCATTGACGGCGGGAGTCTGTATATCGATGGTGACATTCAATATTCTGCGGCAGCTGTTACTGATAGCCTTAAAAATCTTGCGTCATTCGGTGTTATCGTCGTCAAAGATGGGACCGGAAATAACGGTAACATCGGGATTGATCCGTTGGTGCAGACAGTTTCCGGAACCTATTTTGCAGAAAATTTGTTTAGCACTGGTTCTAAAAATACGAATCCGGGCACTGACTCAAATTTAAAAATTTTCGGTATCTTGGTCGCAAAACAATTTCAATTGCAGCGCAATAACAACGATCCATCCACACCGGCTGAAGATATAATCTTTGACGGACGTGCAGTGGTTAACCCGCCGCCCGGCATGCAGGACGCAAGCCAATCGCTGCCAAAACCTGATTTTACCTATTGATATGTCTTGGTTATTTAAAGAAAAAACTAAAAACTTTGTAGGCATTGATATCGGACTTTCCGGAATCAAGTTGGTTGAATTGGCAAATGACGGGGGTCATGCGCGTTTAGTTACTTACGCTTACGCGGATTTGGGGGCGGACAATTTTGATGTGCTATTCAACGAACGCATGGATTCTCTGGCCAAGACGATCAAAGATATGCTCGCCAAGGCGAGATGCACGACCAAAAATGCGATTGCCGCGGTGCCGGTCTCTTCCGTTTTTTCTTCCATCATCAGCGTGCCGGCAGCAAATGAAAAAGATTTAAAAGCGGCTGTTGCCTGGGAGGCGAAAAAGCTGATACCCGTTCCGCTGGAAGAAATCCAGCTGGACAGCAAGGTTATAGATGTCGGTGCAAAGGCTGACGGTGCGAAAAAAGTCAATCGAGTATTGCTTACCGGTGCGCCTAAAACATTAGTCAACAGATATATAGAGTTGTTGAATAAACGTTGCGGTTTAAATTTGTTGTCGCTCGAAACGGAGGCTTTTGCGCAAATCAGATCGCTTATCGGCCGCGATAGATCAAACATCATGATTATTGATATTGGTTTTCAGAGAACGAATATCAGCGTGGTGGAAAAGGGTATTCCGTTTTTAAACAGGTCCATTGCAGTGGGGGGAGATTCCATTACAAAAGCGATCGCGCAAATGCTCGGCATATCGTATCAGCAGGCGGAGACGATGAAGCGTGATATACGCACATTGGAAACTTTTGCGCCGGCAGGGGATCTGACTCCGATCCTCACGTCTTTAATGAAGCCGATAATCAACGAAGTAAAATATTCTTTCTCGCTTTATCAGGGCCAGGATGGACAGGGGGAACAGCGTAAAATAGATAAGATTATTTTAACGGGCGGTTCTGCATTGTTGCCGCGCTTGCCGGAATTTATCACGCAAATCATGAACGTTAATGCGTATCTGGGAGATCCGTGGGCCAGAGTCGTATATCCAATGGATTTGCGCCCGATATTGGACGAGATCGGTTCAAGATTTGCAGTCAGTATCGGCTGCGCAATGAGAGACATTACCGACTAAAAAATTAACAATTAACAATTTACAATTAATAATTTATGAAACTAAATGATGGGTGTTGATGAGAATTGTTATTTGTTAATTGTAAATTATTGACCATGAGCGACATCTCCCTCCTTCCCCAAGATTTTAGGGACAAAGAAGAGGAATTGAAGAAAGTGACGACTCCCGAGGAACATCCGGGAGAGACTTTGATGCACGTGCCGCAGGAAGATGCGGAGGATATTGAGATCATCGAAGTTGAAGAGGGCGAGGTCGATCAGGTGTTGAAAGGAGAGCCGTTGCTGAGCCGTTTGATTTATAAATCCGGCGTTTGGATAGATGAGATGCGCGGCAAGCTTTTTAAAACACAAAGGCAGGAACCTCCGGCCAAATCCCCGCCGCAATTTTTTAAGCCGCCGCTAGATCGAAGCTCGAATATCGAAGTTCGAAGCTCGAAAACGGAAGTGACGAATGTTGCGAAACCGATATTAGAAAGCAAGCAAACATCGGAATCCAAAGCTCAGGTTACAGATGCAAAAGTTCAGCCGCAGACGGCCAATCCGTTGTCGCGGCCAAAGGCGCGCATCATCCCGTCTTCCGCATCGCCGCGCCGAGTTAGGATTATTAAACGCGTGCGCAAATCCGTTCATGTCAGTTTGCTTGACCAAGAAGTGGTCCGTCAGCTGCAGGTTAACGTACCCAAAAGAAAATTGACTTTGGCCTTCATGACATTGATTTTTGCCGCTGTTTTTGCGGCAGGCTACCTGCTCCTGGGTCAGCAGCAAGCGGTGGCGCAGACGGCAAAACAAAATACGGATATGCAGGCAAACGATTTGCGCGGACAAATAACAACCATGCAGGATCAGTGGGCATCTTTCAGCGATTTGGAAGTAAGGCTGATAGCATTAAACAATTTGATGGAAGGTCATGTATCTGTTTTGAATGCGCTTAAGCTTTTGGAACAAAAAACTTTAAGCGACGTAAGTTACGGCGGCTTTTTGATGGATAATACCGGACATATCAACCTTGGCGTGAAGGCGCCGTCTTACGAAGCAGCTGCCAGGCAGTTGCAGATATTCAAAGAATCCCCGGAAGTTAAAACGGTGGAAGCTAATGCGTTCAGCAAAACAGAAGCATCATCGGGTGTGACTGCATCAGTCAGTTTTCAGTTGAGTTTGCAGCTGCAAAACGAGGCGTTGCTTTTTGAGAAACCTAGCGTTAAATAACATGGAACCGGACATAAAAGTACAAGCGCATACGGCAGGCGTGACAAAGGCCATAAAGGGCAGCGGTGAACCGATGGCAGAAGGAACGTCTAAAATAAAAAAGCCGTCAAAGATTTTTACGGATTATTACGGTTCTTTGTTTTTGCTTTTGATTGCGGTTTATGTTGCGCTGGGATTTTTTGTGATCAAACCCAAGATAGACGCAAATAAGGACTTAAATTATCAAATAATGTCTACGCAGCAGACATCTGACAACGACCGTTTGTATTTTGATAGCCTAAGCCGTTCTGTTGCAGCCGCTAAAAGCATTGATTCGGAAGTTTTAAAAAAAGTCGACCTAGCCTTGCCGCGCACTGCCGGAATACCGGATTTGCTGGTGCAATTAAGCGCAGCGGCAGAGCTTAACGGAGTCGCGCTTTCAAACGTTGTCTTCGAAAATTCGTCCGAGGCGGTTGCCGCTCAAACTGCCGGCGAGGTAAAAACCGTCAACGCTACTTTGACTGTTACCGCAAAGGATTATGTGACGCTTAAGAAGTTTTTAAGCACCTTGGAGACGAGTCTGAGAATCTTTGACGTACAAACGGTTACTATCTCCGGTTTTGGAGAAGACGGCGTAAGTTTCAGCGTCCAGCTTAAATCGTATTACTATCCGCCGAGCAACCAGTGATGAATTAGAGTCCTCGAATTCAAGGACTTTAAGGACTTTATAGACTAACGAAGTATGGAAGAAAAAAATGCATCACCTTTATTTGCACGAATCATGCTGGGAGTATCCGCATTGATCGCTGTTGGCGTTGTATATTGGTTTTTGTCGAGCGCTTTAGCTGCAATCCCGTTGCCGATTTTAGGACCCGCAAGATCTGCGAAGAGTTTTAATCCCAAGGCTGACGTTGCTAAAAATCCGGTTTTTGGACAACTCGACCAAAACTATTTATCCGGCGTTCCTGATTTACCTGCCGGCAGAGACAACCCTTTTATTCCCGCAAATTCCGCAGCCGATTCTACGACGACTCAAATTATTCCGCCCGAGGGCTTGCTTGTGCCGGGTACAAGCGTAAGAATCGTGCCGGTAGAACTACCACCCGTCGAAAATTCGACCGGCACGTCCGCGATTAATGCGGACGCAGCGCCGACATTGGAGTCAGCTACAACAACGGAGCTATGAACGATCAAATAATCAAATTGCTGCAAAGCCGTGGTTTGTTGAACGATGATTCCAAACGCAAAGTGGAGGATCTGTTGTCTCGCGGCAAAACTCTTGAGCAGGCTGTTGTGGGCGGAAAATACGTCTCCGAAGTTGATTTTACAAAAACGCAAGCTGAGGCCTTGGGGCTTGCCTTTGTTGATTTGGCAAATGCGACAATAGATCCGGAGGTCGTTTCACTGGTGCCTAAACAGACTTTGGATAATTTTAAGATTCTGCCTTTAAAATTTGACGGACAGACTCTGGAGGTTGTTTTGCGCGATGCGCAGGATTTTAGAGCGGTGGAATCTTTGGAGTTTTTGGCGGACGAAAAAGGTTGGAAGCTTAAGATTTTATTGGCCACGCCTTCGCAATTTAAAAGATTGAGTAAAAATTTGCAGGGTTTGAGTACAGAGGTTGAAACGGCGTTGGAACAGGCTAAGGGAAAGTTTGAAAAAACCAAAGAAGAAGAGGGCGGAGCGGCTGTAAACATAGAAGAGATTATCAAAGGCGCGCCGGTTTCGCGCATTATTTCGATTGTTATGCGCAATGCAGTAGAGGCTGGAGCTTCTGATATTCATATCGAGCCGGTGGAAAATGAATCGCGTATCCGTTACAGAATCGACGGCGTTTTGCGTACGGCTTTGAGTTTGCCGATTTATGTTCATCCCGCTCTCATCTCGCGCGTCAAAGTCCTAGCGAATTTAAAGATAGACGAAACGCGCATTCCGCAAGACGGGCGTATTACACAAAGTATCAACGGCAAAAAGATTGACTTTCGTATCTCTACGCTCCCGGTGGTTGATCACGAAAAGGTGGTTATGCGCATTTTGGACACTACGGCAGGTGCGCCGACGCTGGAGAATCTCGGCTTTAGAAAAGAGTATATAGATATAATGAAGGAAGAAATTAAAAAACCGCACGGCATGTTCCTTATCACCGGTCCGACCGGCTCCGGTAAATCCACGACTTTGTTTGCGGCTTTGAGCACCTTGAATGCCGATGGCGTTAACATTTCCACGTTGGAAGATCCTGTCGAATATTTTATTTCGGGAGTCAATCAGTCGCAGATAAGACCGGAGATTGGTTATACTTTTGCAACGGGCCTTCGCGCTTTATTGCGTCAAGATCCTAACGTGGTGATGGTTGGCGAAATTCGTGACAGAGAAACTGCGGAGTTAGCGATCCATGCGTCATTGACTGGCCACTTGATTTTTTCTACATTGCACACGAACGATGTTTACGGTCTTGTACCGCGTTTGATCGACATGCAGATTCAACCTTTTCTTTTGGCCGCAACTTTGAATCTTGGCGTAGCACAGCGTTTGGCGCGTAAAATCTGCGAAAGCTGTAAAACGGAACAAGAAGTGGCGCCCGAGGTTATGGCGCAGATGCAGTCCGAACTTAAAACGATTCCAAAAAAATATATTGCGGCCGAGATGGATTTTAATCAGCCGATCAAGTTTTATCACGGCGCCGGATGCAATAAGTGCGGTAACACGGGATATTCCGGACGCACTGCGGCGGCGGAACTGTTTCAGTTCACGCCGCAGGCGCAAAAGCTGGTGGAGGAGGGTTTTCCTGCTGATAAATTTAAAATCGAATTCGAGCGTCAAGAGATGATGACTTTACGTCAGGATTTGATTCTTAAGGCCGTTGAGGGTAAAACTACGCTGGAAGAAGTCTTGCGTCTTAGTCAGCAAGCTGCAGAGACGGAATAACTGTTGATTTGTCATTGCGAGGGAAGTCGGAGCGACGAAGTAGTTTTCCTCTCCTCTGTCATCTCGAGCGGAGTTCTACGGAGTCGAGAGATCTGGTTCGTGCCAATAACTGAAGCGACTGTGTTAGAGGCGATGGGATTTCTCCACTTCGCTTTAACGCTCCGGTCGAAATGACGGATAGAATATGAATCAAACACAAATACTGTTAATCGAAGAGGATGATTTTCTGGCACGCATCTATGTTCAGAAACTGGAGAGCGAGGGTTTTGATGTTACTGCCACGATGAGCGGCGAAGAGGGGATTCGTTTGGCTTTAAGGCAACCGCCTGCGTGCATTTTGCTTTCGATTTTGCTGCCCGGCATGGACGGATACGAGACGCTGGAAAAAATAAAAGCAGAACCGACGCTTGCTCAAGTTCCCGTCATCGTAGTTTCGCAGCTCGGGCAAAGAGAGGATATAGAAAAGGCAAAGAGTCTCGGCGTCGCGGGTTATCTGATTAAAGCGCATGCTTCACCAATGGACGTCGTTAAGAAAGTCAGAGAGATGATTAATAATTAAGAATTAATAATTAAGAATTAAGAATGTAGGATTTATCATATTAATTCATAATTCAAAATTCTTAATTCATAATTCCAAAATCATGTTGTCATTCAAGTATCAAGTCAGAGCTACCGACGGACGATTGCAGTCCGGCATGGTTGAGGCTGCATCGCAAGAAGAAGCTACGAACGCACTTTTGGAGCGCGATATGCAAGTGCTTTCTCTGCAGCCGTATCGCGGTGCAGAAGCGTCCGTGCAGGCTTTGACGCGCTGGTTAAATAGAATCACGTCGAAAGACTTGGTGGCCGGCATCCGCATGCTTTCGGTTATGGTTTCGGCGTCGGTTCCCATTACGGATTCCGTACGCAACATTTCAAAGCAAAGCAAAAATCCTTATTTTAAATTCATCTTGCAGGACATTGCCAATGAAATCGAAGGAGGCGCCAGATTTTCCGATGCTTTGGACAGATATCCAAAAGTTTTTTCGCAGTTTTTCATCAATATGGTCAGGTCTGGAGAGACGACGGGTCAGCTCGCGGAAGTTTTGAATTATCTCGCAGATCAGCAAGAGAAGGATTATGAAATGATGTCCAAACTGCGCGGCGCCATGATTTATCCGGCGGTGATACTTTCCAGCATGACAATCGCAGGTTTTGTGATGATGGTTTATGTTGTTCCAAAAATGACGGAAGTCTTAACAGAATCTAACGTCGAGCTTCCGCTATCCACAAAGATACTCATCGGCACTTCATCGGTAATGTCTAATTATTGGTGGCTGATAATACTTGGCGTTGCGGCTTTTGCCACGGCCTTCACATATTGGGTAAAAACAGATTACGGTCGATTATTGTGGGATGGCGTCAAGCTTAAAATACCAATTGTAGGAAAACTTTTGCGTGAGATGTATGTCACTCGTTTTTGCCAGGCAATGTCCACGCTTATGAAGGGCGGAGTCACAATGGTGCAAGCGCTCGAGATTGCATCTGCTGTTATGGGAAACGCAGTTTGGAAAAAACTTGTGCTGGAGACTATCCAGGAAGTGAATGACGGCAACTCGATGGTCACTGCCTTGCAACGGGACAAATCCGTTCCGCTCATGGCCGTGCAGATGCTATCGGTCGGCGAAGAAACAGGCAAACTGGAAGAGGTTTTGCATAGGGTTGGTGATTTTTACAGCCGCAGCGTGGCCAACATGACTGCTAATATGATGACGTTAATCGAACCTTTGATTATGATAGTGCTTGGTCTTGCTGTCGGCGTTATGGTCTCTGCGATCATGATCCCGATGTATAATCTCTCGTCTGCGGTTTAATAGTGTGCTATAATTATACACAACTAACTTATTCATTTTCATTCGTGTACATTTATATGAAAACCAAAAAAGGTTTTACGCTCATTGAGCTTTTGGTGGTTGTCGCCATCATCGGCTTACTCGCCACTTTAGGCGTCATCGCTTTCCGCAATGCCCAGCAGAAGGCTAGAGACACGAAACGTTTGGGCGATATGCGTAGTGTGACGCAGGCTATAAATCAAGCAAATAATGAAGGCGGATTTGTGTTGTGTAATTACACCGCCGCAACTAAAAAATGCGCCGCTGGAGCAATTGCTGCGGGTGCAAAAGTCAATGCAATCGCAATCTGTCCTGGTGCCGCCTGCGCGGTTGTTGATCCGGATTTGACTCTTGCCAATTTGTCCAACTTGAAAGACCCACAAACTGCCGCAGCAACCGCATCCTGCGCTGCAGGTACGGTCACATTGTGTGAATACGCCTTTGAAGCTGGTGCTAAAATTGATGATTTTAAGATTAATTTTTACACAGAGCAAATCGATTTGTCCGGTGTAGCCGCTTCGCATGCTCACTCTGCAAATATCAACGGCATTTTGAATTAACCAGTAATCTCAATAGTCGAAAAAGACGCCCTCCGAGGGCGTCTTTGGTTTGTAAGTGGTGTCACCTCCCTCTGTCAGAACCCCCTCGCCCTTCGGGCACTCCCCCTCAAATGAAGGCGGAGAGTCGGAAAACCTCTGTCGTGTCAGACGCGACATCTCCTTTATCAAGGAGAAGTTGCTAAGTAACTTTGTTGCTGAATAACTACCCCCTAGGCAAAGGGGGGGGGAAGGGGGGTTTTCAGAACCCCTTGATAAAGGGGCAGGGGTTTTCCGATGCTCACCAACTACTCTCCGCCTGGTGTAGGAGGAGTGGCGAACGCGGAGAGAGCCGAAGCCGAGGTGGTAGACGGTGGGTGGAGTGAGTGAGCCGAGGTGGTAGACGCTCGGCATGGCGATCGCAACGCTATGTACGAGATGTACGTTATGTACGAGATGTACGCTATGCTATAATGTCCCCGTATGAATCTCCGTTCCAAATCCGGGTTTACAATACCGGAATTGTTGATAGCTTTGTTGATAGTCGGTTTGCTGGGCGCGTTGGCCATCTATGCGATTAACGTTCAGCGGGCGACGACGCGAGACGCTAAAAGAATATCGGACGTAAGCGTGATGAGAGCGGCGCTTAGTCAGTACTGGTTGCAGCAGGCGACTTATCCGCTTTCAGAAGGCGTGTATCTTGGGCAACCTGGGCAGAATGCGGAGAGACTGGCTGGCGACGGTCTTGGGAGTTTGGATGATGTTACTCAACCGATTTATCTGGACGCTTTTCCAACTGGTCCAAATTCCAACGAGTATTACGGTTATCGTGCAACCGAAAACGGTTATAGCCTGCTTTTTAAGACTGAACGCGTAACCGCTTACGGTCCCGCCGGTATCTACTATGCTCATTCGACGGGTGTTGATCGGTTGGATGAAACTAAATAACTGTCAGTTTTGTCATTCCGAGCGTAATGCCCAAACTAAAGGCATGAAGTCGAGGAATCCCTTGTTTAACAGTTTGGTTGTTATAGAAGGGATCCCTCTCCCGCCACCGCATTTGATTATCTAGTGTAGGCGGGATCCCGAAGAAAGCGGGACACTCCATTACATTACGGTCGGGATGACAATATAGTAAAGATGTTTATCTCCATTTTCCTTCTCTTTCTCCTAGCCGCCGTCATCGGCGCTGTCTTTGGATCTTTTGCGAATGTCGTTGCAATCAGAACGCATGACGAATCCAGTTTGTGGGGACGCTCGCATTGCATGGAATGCAAGATTCCGCTCAAAGCGCGTCATCTTGTGCCGATTGCATCTTATCTGATTCAGCGCGGCAAATGTGCGCAATGCGGAAAGCATATTCACATCCAATATCCTTTGGTAGAAGTTGCAGGCGCTTTGATTGCGATTATTGCAGTCGCGAGACATATTCCGCTGCAAGGCCAGTGGCAATGGATCGCTTTTGAGTTTTTATTTGGCATGGCTTTGCTCATATTTGTCGTCATGGATGCCAGATGGATGGAATTGCCGGTAGAGATGATGGTTGGTGCAGGAGTCGTTTTTTCGTTATGGAACATGCTGCTTAGAGTTTCGTCCGGCGAATCGGTTGCTGTCGTCGCCTGGTCTCACGCCGTTGGCTTTAGCGTGGCGACAATGTTTTTTTTGCTGCAATGGATGGTTTCGCGCAAGCGTTGGATTGGATCCGGCGATGTTTGGCTTGGAGCGATTCTTGGAGGTATTTTAGGTTGGCCGAGCGTTGGCATGGCAGTCTATTTTGCGTACATTTTTGGCGGCACTGCCGCGATAGTGCTTTTAATCAGCGGCAGACTCAAACCCGGTACTCGCGTGCCATTTGCTCCGGCTTTGGCTGCGGGCGCAATCGCGGCCGTTTGGTGGACGCCGTGGCTGACGGCTTGGCTTGCTTATGCATTTGCTTAAACCCGCATTTACATTGCCGGAGATGCTGGTCAGCGTTGCTGTCATGGGTATTCTTGCCGTGATTGTGATGAGCAATTTAAACTCGGGTAAGCAAACAGAAGAGTTGCGTACTGCCGCAAATCAACTGGTGGCAGATATTCGCAGTATGCAAGCAAGGGCATTGGCTGCAGGCGAAGTTAAAGCTTGTCCAAAAGCTGACGGCAAGATGGCTATTTGCGAGAATTCAACGACAATGTGTCTTCTTCCGGCAAATTGCATAGGCCATGTTCCTTCATCGTTCGGTATACACGCCTCAACAACAAACACCGGTTATGTTTTGTTTGCGGAAGAAGAGCCGTCAAAGGCAGACTACAAATATTCCGGCCAAGACGAAACTTTGATCGCAAGAACTTTATTGCAAGGTTCGTCACAGGATGTTGTCATTCAAAACATTTATTCAGATAAACCGGCGGTCGGATTTGCAGTCTCTGTCGGCGACATAAGTTTTACCAGGCAAAATGGCGTTACTCGAATGTTCGATGGAACGACCGAGCCGGATGTGATCACGATCAGGTTGAAACAAAAACAGTCTAATGTAACTAAGGATGTTGTGATTAATAGAATAACAGGGAGAGTGTCGATAGAGAATTAATTTTCATTATTGTCATCGCGAGGGAAGTCGGAGCGACGAAGCAATCCTCGAGTTGATACAGCTAGCGAGACGTTAGTCGGACAGGAGATTGCCACGTCGTCGGACTCCTCGCAATGACAAAGGTGAGATTGCCGCGCTACGTCGGACTTCGCTCGCAATGACAAAAATGAGAATGCCAAAGTAGCATGCATATGAAGCTCAAAGGTCAAACCTTGGTAGAAATGTTGGTGGTGATATTCATCATCGGAGTTTCGTTGTATGCGGTTGTGACTTTGATTATTTTTAATGTCGGTCTGCAGGAGCAAGATGCTGATCAAACTGTCGCCATGAATCTGGCGCGTGAGGGTTTGGAATTTGTGCAAAATAAAAGAGATTCGAATTGGCTGGCCGCAAAAGCATTCAGTTATGGCATGTTGGATCAAGCTCCCGCTGATTGCACTGCCGTTCCGGCATGGGACGGTTCGGCTGCCGTTCCAAATCCATTTTTTGATTTTACGCCAAATACAATAGCGACTTCACGCGTTTACAAAGTCACAACCGGCCCGGCGCTCGGCGTTTATACGAACAAGGCAACGACGTCCACGACTGATTTTTACCGCTTGCTGACTTTTACTTCCATTTGCCAAGATCCCAACAATCCGAGTAACAAAGCTCCCGCTGATAACGTCTGCGTCTGTCCTCCCGTCGGTAAGCCGACATACACGCAACTCGTCGGAATCCGCGCTAAAGCCGATATTCAGTGGTTTCGCAAAGGCAAACAAAAGAACTTGACCATTTACGGAGATTTTTATGACTGGCGCTAGATATAAACCGTCAGTTCGTCCTACGTCCCACGTCCCACGTGGTGTTGATTCGGGATATTCGCGACGAAGGACGATTGGGACGTGCGACGTGGGACGATCTTGGGCAAAAGGTTTTACCGTCGTCGAACTTTTGGTGGTGATGGTTTTGTTTTCAATTTCGATCACGATTCTGACGCAGACCTATATCACTTTTATCCGTCTTTCTCATCGCACCGGAAATTCCGCAACTTTGCAGCAGGATATGCGGTTTACGTTTGAATACATGACTCGCAATTTGCGAAATATTCCGATTGATTATCCGGCATTGCCAAAAACTTTGGACAACACCACTTCCACATTGCGCCTAAAAGATCCGAGTCAAACCGATGTGTGGATCCTGACTAAGACTCCCGCGGGTGATGCGCGTTGCGGAGATGTGGCAGATGTTTCTTGTCTTGTCGTCTCAACGGATGGGGGAACTAACTGGGCGCCGGTGACGTCCAAACACGTGAACGTCGAAACTTTTAAAGTTTTAATTCGTCCCATGGCAACTCCATTTGCTTTGTCCGGCAATGATTATACGAGCGATCAGCAGCCGTTCGTGACCGTGCAGATGAAGTTGAGTTACATGACCAAAGTTGAAAAAGAAAAAGTCAGCTTAACCGCTCAAACCACGATATCATCCAGAGTTTATGTCAGATAAAGCAAAAGGAAATATCACTGCGTTTGCAATCGTGCTTGTGGCGATGCTTTTGTTGGTGGGCATGGGCATCGGAACAGTTGTACTGGAAGGTTCGCGCCGTGCAGTCGAGACGAACAATGCTGTCGGCGCATATTATATGGCTAATTCCGGCATAGAGATGCAGTTGTTTGACGTTAGAAAGAATAACATGGCGCTGGCTAACGTGGCGCTTGCGAGCAGCCTTTATCCCGGTGGATCGGCTTGGCAATCGACGACAGGGTACGAATTAAGTTCCATAAAAAACATTGCGTATCTTGGCGAGGAGGACCTTTCTTTTGTCGACTTGTTTGATCCGGATAAGCTGAATCAACCGGCCGGCGTTAAGGGCATTAAGATAGAATGGGCTACCGGCGGAGTTGCCTGCCAACCCGATGTGGAGATTGGTTACACGGAATGGAGCGTTGGCGCGACAATCGCGTGGCCGACAAATGCAGCAGATTACACCATTCAGATTGGACCGTATGCGGAACGCGCGGGTTATTTGGTTGGTCCATTGGACACGACCAAAGCGTATCGTTTGCGTTTGCGTCCTTTTAAGTGCGCCGCAAAAGATATTAAAGTCACCTTATATGATGCAGGCAACAACGAGATCGCTTACCCGGGAGATATCACACTCGGCTCCGAAGGCACTTACAACAAAACGACGCAGCGCATAAAAGTCACCATGCCGCGCCAGGATATTCTCTCCGGCATATTCAGTTACATCGTCTTTTCGCAAGACGAGCTGTGCAAGAGAGTTGGGGGAGCGGGGGTTTGCCCGTAAACATCGTGATCTTGATGTATTTTTGGGATATCCACATCTTGAATAATCCTCTGATTTGTGCTTATAATTGAATAGGTGCAAAGCAAAGCGAGGCCTCGCTAATTATTCCCGTCCAAAAAGATTTGTGTGTCGGGATCCCGCCAAATGCGGTGATAAGGGAGGCTTTTATATTTGGCTTGGTTTGTTAGCCACAGCCCGTCCTTGTGGCTTTTAAACCTTTGTCGATATAATGCATTAACTATGTCAGACGAGATAATGAAAGTGCTAGATAAGCAAGGTCGTGTTTTGGAAGATATTAGCAAAGTGCTAAAAGAACAGAGTGATACGCTTAAAGAGCATGGTAAAAAGTTTGAAGTTATCAACAAGACTCTTGAGAGGCATGGCGATCAGTTGGATTTTTTGGCTAAGAAATCAATGGAACATGACGATCGCTTTAAGGATCTCGCTACAAAACAAGAATTCAGGACTTTGTATGATCACATGGACAATATCATCGGTATAATGTCCAAGAGGGATCAGGAAGCGACGTTTTTAGAGTCTAGAGTCACAAGATTGGATTCCAGAGTCACGCGCATCGAGAAAAAAATGGATATGGTATGAACCACGCGCAAGCTGCGGAAAGAATCGCCAAATTGAGGCATGAAATTGATAGGTATCGCTATCAATATCATGTCTTGGATAAACTCGAGATTTCCGAGGCGGCTTTGGATGCGTTAAAACATGAGTTGTATAAGTTGGAATCAGAGTTTCCGGATTTGATAACTTCGGATTCGCCGACGCAAAGAGTTGCTGGAGAAGTTGCGAAAGGATTTAAAAAAGTCACTCACGACGTGCGCATGCTTTCGCTTGAGGATGTTTTTTCGTTTGACGAGGCGAAGGAGTGGCTGACGCGCATTCAAAAGATCGATGAGCGTTGTGCGGACAAGGGGCTTTATGCAGAAGTGAAGATGGACGGTTTGGCGGTTTCTTTGATTTATCAAGATGGACATCTGGTGCAAGGCTCTACTCGCGGTGATGGCAAGGTGGGCGAGGAGGTGACGCATAACGTCAAAACCATCGAATCAATTCCGCTTGTTTTGCGTGTGCCCTCTGAAAAAGAATTGGACGCTTATTGCAAAAAGTTTAAAGGAGAGTTGGATGAAAAAAAGTTAAGGTCGAATGTAACGAAACATACGGGACGTTTTGAATTTCGCGGAGAGATTTACATGCGTCGCAGTCACTTGAAGAAGCTGAACGCGGAGCTTAAGAAACGCGGTGAGGCGGAATTGGCAAACCCACGCAATGCCGCAGCGGGCGGCATCCGTCAATTGGACTCTAAGATTGCTGCAGAACGTCATCTTTCTTTCATGGGCTGGCAGGCGGTGGGTGACACGGGGACGAGAACGCACGAACAGGCGCATGAGTTGATGAAGTTGCTCGGTTTTCCGTCGAATGAGTTCAATACGTACTGCGAGAGTATCAAAGACGTGCAAAAGGTGATGGACAAAATCGGCGATGCACGCGATAAATTGGATTATCAACTCGACGGCGTTGTCATCAACATCAACGATGACAGAGCATTTGCGGATCTGGGCATTGTCGGCAAAACGCCGCGCGGTGCCGTCGCTTGGAAGTTTGCGGCAGAGCAGGGGACGACTGTTGTGCGCGACATAAAAATCTCCGTTGGGCGCACCGGAGTTTTGACGCCGGTTGCTGTCATGGATCCTGTCCAGCTTGCCGGCACTACTGTCACTCATTCGACTTTGCATAATGAAGATGAAATCAGGCGTCTTGGACTTAAGATAGGCGACACGGTAATCGTCGAAAAAGCCGGAGACGTCATTCCCAAGGTCATTCAAGTTTTACCGAAGTTGCGAACGGGCAAGGAAAAAACTTTTCACATGCCAACGCATTGCCCGATTTGCGGTTCAGAGGTCACGCGTAAAGAAGGAGAAGTGGCTACCATGTGCACCAACTCGCATTGTTTTGCGCAGGAACTTGCGCGTCTCCGTCATTTCGTCTCGCGTGACGCTTTGGATATTCGCGGACTTGGCATCAAAATCGTGGAAACGTTTTTGCAAGAGGGAATTGTCAGCGAGCCTGCGGATTTGTTTCGCATTCAGCCCGGTGATTTGGGCGGGCTGGAAGGTTTTGGCGAAATACTTTCAAATAAACTCGTCAAAGAGATCCAGGATCATCGCAAAGTCACTTTGCCGCGCTTTATCTACGCCCTCGGCATCCGTCACGTCGGCGCGGAAACGGCTGTCCTATTGGCTCGTCACTTTCATTCTTTCGATAAACTGCGCGAAGCGACTTTGGAAGAACTTGATACCATCGAAGGCGTCGGCGATGTAGTCGCAAAAGCCATCTACGAGTTTTTGCATGACAAAGAAGAAATGAAACACGTCGAACATGTCTTGGAGTTCGTCAACGTGGGACGTGAGACGAGCGACGTGAGACGAGGACCATTTACGGGGACGTCGTGGGTTTTCACCGGCAGTTTAGAGTCGATGTCACGCGATCAAGCGAAAGAAAAAGTACGCGCGCTCGGTGCAGATGTTTCAGAGTCTGTTTCAAAAAAGACGACTTATGTTGTCGTCGGTGCCGATCCCGGCTCAAAAGCGGACAAAGCCAAAAAGTTGGGAGTGGAGATTTTGAGTGAAGAGGAGTTTTTGAAGAAGGTGGATTAGGGGATAGAGGGCTTGTCCGGTGGAACCCTTCCGAATTTTTTGCTATAATCTCCGCATGACACAAAAAATTAGCGTCAAGGGAGTTCTTAAGGCGTACTGGCCGTACATTAAAGCCAACAAGGGTTGGATGATTTTGGGTTACACAGGTGCGGCATTGGGAGTTGCTGCGCAGACGGTCGCTCCGTATTTGTATAAAATTCTTTTAGACAACGTATCGGCAAACATGCAGGATCCGTCCAAGGCTAATCTGATTTGGATAATCGTAGCGATTTTTGTTTTGAATTTGGTTGGATGGTTATTTTACAGAGCTGCAGGTTTTGTCTCGTCTTATGTCCAGCCTGTGATGATGGCCGCCATGGACAGAGGCAACTTGGAGCATTTACTTGGTCATTCTTATCAATATTTTACAAATAATTTTGCAGGATCTTTGCAAAGAAAAGTGCTGCGCTTTTCCAGGGCTTTTGAGACCGTAATGGATGTTACGGAGTGGGAACTTTTCCCTTTGATTTTAACTGTCGCGATTGCAGTAGGTATTTTGTTCGATCGTAATGCTACGCTCGCTTGGTCTACATTGATGTTGGTTATTGTGGTCATATTGGGAGGCTATTTGTTTTCGCGCTGGAAATTAAAATATGATATTGAAAGAGCGGAAAAAGATACGGAGGTGTCCGGTGCTTTGGCGGATGTCGTCAGTAACAGCGTGAATGTCAAACTATTTTCAGGTTACGAATACGAGAAAAAAAGATTTTTTCAAGTCACGGAAACTTTGCGTAAGATTACCAGTTTGACTTGGTATTTTTCGGAAGGGTACTTTGCTTTTCAGGCCATGATGGGCGCTTTTATAGAATTCGGCATAATGTATTTAACGATTGCCCTTTGGCAGAAAGGCTTGATCACGGTTGGCGACATCATCTTGGTGCAGGGACTTTTGATTGCGTTGATCGGTCGCTTGTGGAATGTGGGTCGTATCTTAAAAAAGTTGTACGAATCCTTTGCGGACGCACAAGAAATGGTAGACATTATAAATAAACCATATGATGTCAAAGATGCGCGCGGCGCGAAAAAACTCAATATCAGCAAAGGTAAGATTGAGTTTAAGGAAGTTACATTCAACTATAGTCAAACTCGAGAGATTCTTAAGAATTTGGACTTAACCGTCAAAGCCGGGGAGAGAGTTGCTCTCGTCGGTCCGTCCGGCGCAGGCAAGTCGACAATCGTAAAATTGATTTTGCGTTTTTACGATTTGGACGGCGGCAAGATTCTGATTGACGGACAAGATATTAAACGCGTTACGCAAAACAGTTTGCGCGAGCAGATTGCCATGGTGCCGCAAGATCCGTTTTTGTTTCATCGGTCAATCCGCGACAATATCCGCTATGGCCGCCGCGATGCTACTGATGAGGATGTGGAGAAGGCTGCCGCACTTGCGCATTGCGCGGAATTCATCGAACGTCTGCCGCAGGGTTACGACACTTTTGTCGGCGAGCGCGGCATTAAACTTTCCGGCGGCGAACGCCAGCGCGTCGCAATCGCTCGTGCAATTTTAAGCAAGGCTCCGATACTCGTCCTCGACGAAGCGACTTCTAGTCTTGATTCCGAGTCAGAGGCATTGATTCAGGACGCTCTAAAAACTTTAATGAAAGGCAAGACTGTCTTGGTCATCGCGCACAGACTTTCAACGATAATGCAGATGGATAGAATTGTCGTCATTGATGACGGAAAGGTGACAGATCAGGGCACACACGAAGTCCTTTTGTCCCGCGAGGGGTTGTATCAAAAACTGTGGAATATTCAGGCGGGCGGGTTTATCAGCTAATGAGCTGGTCGTTGGACGACCCTCGTCCATTGCGCTAAACTGCCCTTTGTATGAAATTATCCAAGGAAGAAGTGGCTCATTTGGCTAAACTTTCTAGGCTTGATCTGCCTGAACAAAAGTTGGAGCAAATGACAAAGGATTTTGGCTCAATTTTGGAATACGTCGACAGCATCCAAAAAGTTGACGTCGAGGGCGTGGAGCCGTTTACGATGCCATCAAAAAGTCAGGGTTGGCGCGAAGATGTTGCTTTTGAGGCCGATGAAGCGACGCGCGAATTGATATTAACCAACTTTCCGGAACGCGCCGGAGATCTTTTGGCTGCGCCGGGAGTCTTTGAGGTACCGAAGAAATAGCCCTCACCCCCTGCCCCTCTCCCACAGATGCGAGAGAGGGGTGATATAAATTATGAAACCACTCAACGAATTGACCATTACAGAGGCGCGCGAATTGCTCGATAAGGGCGAGGTGACGTCTCGTCAGCTTACGGAAGCGTGTTTGCAGCAAATAAAAAGTTTGGACGGCGCATTGCATGCGTATCTTGAGGTTTACGAAGAAGATGCGCTTGCGGCAGCAAACAGAGCTGACGATCGTCGCGCGGAGGGAAATGTCTTGGGTCCGCTTGACGGTATTCCTGTCGCAATAAAAGACAACATGCTTTTGCAGGGGAAATCATCGACTGCCGGTTCAAAAATATTGCAGGGTTACACGGCATCTTATGATTCGACTGTTGTAAAAAAGTTGGTTGACGCAGGTTCGGTTATTTTGGGACGCGTCAATATGGACGAGTTTGCAATGGGTTCATCGACAGAAAGATCCGCTTACGGTCCGACCAAACATCCTAGAGACCCCGAACGCGTTCCTGGCGGATCCTCCGGTGGCAGTGCGGTGGCTGTAGCGGCAGACATGTGCCTTGGCGCATTGGGTTCTGATACGGGCGGTTCAATCCGTCAGCCCGCGTCACTCTGCGGCATTGTGGGACTTAAGCCGACGTATGGACGCGTATCGCGTTACGGTCTGATTGCTATGGCCTCGTCGCTCGACCAAATCGGACCTATGACAAAGTGTGTGGAGGACGCGTCGATAATTCTTGAAACAATTCAAGGCCAAGATAATAATGATCAAACATCCAGCGACGAAGCGTATTTTAAACCTTTCTGGAAAAAATCCTTGCAAGGCGTAAAGATCGGATTGCCCAAACAGGCATGGACCTCGCAGGGGGTTGAAGATCGAGTGAAGGAAAAAACAGAAGCAGCCGTTGCGGCATTAAAATCCGCAGGCGCGGATTTGGTAGAAATCGACCTGCCTTATGCGGATGAGGCTTTGGCTGTTTATTATATTTTGATGCCATGCGAAGTTTCGGCGAATTTGTCTCGTTTTGACGGTATGCGCTACGGATTGCGCAAGCAAGGCCTTCCGTTATTTGAGACTTACGCTCAATCGCGCGCCGAGGGGTTTGGCGACGAAGTGATGCGACGCGTCTTACTGGGCGCCTTTGCCCTGTCTTCGGGCTACATCGACGCTTATTATGTACGCGCCAAAAAAGTGCAGACCTTGATTCGCCAAGCTTACGAACATGCTTTTCAGGATGTTGATTTGATCGTTACGCCGACTTCGCCAACTACGGCCTTTAAATTCGGCGAAAAGATGGATGATCCTGTGGCAATGTACTTGGAAGATGTTTTTACAGTCAGCGTCAACGTCGCAGGCGTTCCGGCAATCTCCATCCCGTGCGAAGACGACGGCGGTATGCCCGTCGGCATCCAACTTATCGGAAAATGGTTTGACGAGGCTACGCTGCTTTCCGCGGCGAGAGTGCTTGAGGCTCAACTGAATACTGACAACTAGAAACTGGAAACTAGAAAGAGCATTTTTGTTTTAACTTATAACTCTTTCCAGTTTCCAGTTTCAAGTTTCAAGTCCTATGTACGAACAAACCGTCTACACAACAGCCCCAACCGTCCCCGTGGGATGGATAGTTTTTGGCGTGGCAGCCGCGCTTGCAGTCTTGATTGCGCTCGCTCTTTTTATCCGTTGGATAAAACGCCAGATGTCGCGTCCCGACATGCTGGGTATGGAACGAGAGGAAGTCATCAAGCGCTGGAAGCAAATCAGAGATACGGGCGAGCGCAATGGCGGAATGGGCAGACAGCTTGCATTGGTAGAAGCTGATAAATTGTTGGACTCCGCATTAAAGTCCATGATGATGCCGGGCTCGACTTTGGGCGAGCGCTTAAAAGTCGCTTGTTACAAATATCCAAATCTTAAAAGCGTTTGGTGGGCGCATAAATTGCGAAATCAACTCGTCCATCAGCACGATTTTCAACTTTCCGAACGTGAAACACGCAGGGCGCTGGATGAATTTGAAAAGGCGTTGAAGACGCTGAATATACTCTAGTTTTGTCATTCCGAGTGAAGTGCCCAAACTAAAGGCACGGAATCGAGGAATCCCTGCTATAGCTGTATTGAAGTTTAGTAAGGGATCTCTCCACTCCACTACGTTGCGGTCGAGATGACAGAGGGGAGATTGCCGCGTCGTGACTACACTCCTCGCAATGACAATGCTAAATATGATCCCATACTTCGAACTGCACACGATTTCACTCGGCCCTATCACCATTCAAGTCTGGGGGACTTTGGTTGCGTTGGGTTTTTTGGCGGCGGTTTGGTGGGCGTCGAAGCGTGCTAAATTACAGGGCATAGATCCAAAGCATATTTGGAATTTGGCGCCGTGGATTTTATTTTTTGCATTTGTGGGAGCGCGGCTTTTTCATGTTTTGTTCTATGATCCGACATGGTATTGGTCTCATCCGCTGGATGCTTTTAATCCGGCATTGCCCGGTTTTTCCATGATGGGAGGCGTTATCGGCGGAGCGTTGGCGGGTTTTATCTACATCGGACGTCATAAACTCAAACTCTGGGCGATTGCCGACATTATTGCGTGCGCTTTGCCGTTGGGTACGGCTATCGGCCGCATCGGATGTTTTTTGATTCACGATCATCCCGGTACGCTCACTCACTTTGTCCTAGGCGTCAAATATCCCGACGGCGTGCGCCACGATCACGGTCTTTATCTTTCTCTTTTGGGTTGGGCGATGTTTGTCTTGTTTTATTTTCTTGGACGCAAAAAACATCCGCCGGGATATTTTGCCGGTTTGTATCTTGTGATTGACGGTACCGTCAGATTTTTGTTGGACTTCTATCGCATCGGCGACGCCAAATATGCCGGTTTGACGCCGACGCAATGGTTACTCATACTGACATTAACGGTCGGTATTTGGATTTTAGCTACTAAACGTGATACGGTTAATTCGTAATTCGTCATTCGTAATTCTTGTAAGTATGGATCAATCAGATAAAACGCGTCAAATATTTCTTATCGGCACAATTGCGCTGGGGGTTTTAATTGTTGGCGGTTTGATTTGGGCGATTGCCATGGGACCTGGCGGAGGGGTTGGTCAAGTCGATTCCAATGTTGTTTTTAACGATGATGGAGATCCTGCAGTCGGTCCGGCTGATGCAAAAGTTACGGTAAGAATTTACAGCGACTTTCAATGTCCGGCTTGTCAGGCTGCGGAGTTGATTCTGAATCAGGTTATGCAGGATTACGCGGGTAAAGTCAGATTTGTTTGGAACGATTTGCCTCTGACTTCTTTGCATGCCAATGCTTTGCCTGCAGCAATTGCAGCGCGTTGTGCTCAAGAGCAGAATAAGTTTTGGGAATACGAGTCTGCTTTGTACCGAAATCAGGCGAGCTGGGACAGTCTGGCCGCACCAAGCGAATATTTTATCACTTTGGCCGATCAACTGAGTTTGCAAAAAGATTCTTTTGCAACGTGTTTAAGCGGGGATACGCCTCGCATGAAAGTCGCGCAGGATGTGCAGGAAGCGAACGCGATGGGCTTGGAAGCGACGCCGACTTTTTTCGTAAATCGTCAAAAATACGAGGGAGTTTTCGATGTTCAAAAATGGCATCAAATTATTGATGCGGCAATACAGTAATTTGACTGTTGACATCTGCTTGCGTAACCCCGAAAATGTAGCAGCTTATTTAACTTAATCTGTTGATAACTTTTTAGTCATGTAACGCGTAACACATAGCTTATAACAAGCAGACAGTTGTTTGTTATGTGCTCCATGTTACGTGTTCAATATCTTATCGTATGGAATCATCCAAAGAATCTTCGAACTTTTGGCAAACAAATCCCAAGACTATGTTTGCCATGGGTCTGATCTCCGGCGTTGCCGCGATGTCGGTTATTGCGCTGGTCTTCGTCCTCAACTTTTTGTTCTCCGGTAAAACGGCCGGCGCGTTCGGTCTTGTTGCCGGCAACACCCAGCCTACTCAGCAGGTCGTGCAAGACCCAAACGCGGTTCAGCCGACTGACCCCAATGCTGTTCAGCCCACTCAGCCTACGAACCCTCCAATGGCAGTGGATGCAAAAACGGATCACATCAAGGGCAATGCCAATGCCAAAGTGACTCTGGTTGAATACTCTGATTTTGAATGTCCTTATTGCTTAAAGCAATTTGATACCATGAAGCAGGTCGAGCAGGCCTATACAAACGATGTGCGCGTCGTGTATCGCCATTTCCCGCTCTCATTCCATCCGGAGGCGCAAAAGGCCGCAGAGGCATCGGAATGCGCAGCGGCACAGGGCAAGTTTTGGGAGATGTATGACAAGATTTTCGAGGCTAATCGCGCACAAAAGATGGGCGTTGATCAATGGAAACAGGATGCGAAAGATCTCGGACTTGATACCGCGAAGTTCAATAAATGTCTTGATAACGGTGAGATGGCTTCGGTCGTCGCAGCTGATCAGGCTGATGGCGCCAACGCCGGCGTAGGCGGTACACCGTCCACTTTCGTCAACGGGCAAATGCTGGAAGGCGCTCTGCCGTTTGATTCATTCAAACAGGCGATTGATGCGGCGATAAAGGGATAATAAGAGTGATACGTGGCACGTCAGATCAAAAAATGAAAAGTCAAAAAAAGACCGGGAAACCGGTCTTTTTAGTTAGTCTTGAATCATTTGCGTCTATGGGCTAATATATCGCCCATTGGAGAGGTCGCATAGAGGCCTAGTGCACACGCTTGGAAAGCGTGCATACCGCAAGGTATCGAGGGTTCGAATCCCTCCCTCTCCGCCATACACCGTATGGTGCATGGCTCCGCCAACAGTTGGTGGGGCTGTACATCGTACGGTGTTTTGATAAATGATTGTACCTTTACTCAAGGATGAGCTAGAATAAACGCATAAATTGTTATTTGTTAATTATTCGATTGTTAATTGCCATATGATCTGTCAATCTTGTGCGATGCCTTTGGTGAATCCCGAGGATTTTGGGATAAATACCGACGGTTCGCAGAATAAAAAATACTGTCATTTTTGTTTTAAAGACGGTGCGTTTACTTGGCCGCACGCCACGCTGGATGAGTTTACCGACAAGTTGATTCGAATGGCGGACAAAATGGGAATGAGTTCGGAAGAGGCGAGCAAAATGGCCCGCGAAGTTTTGCCGACGCTTGCGCGCTGGCGATAACGCTTAGATTATCCCATATTCCAAATCCTAAGTTCCAAAATCAATTCGACTTGATCGTCATCGGCGGAGGACCTGCCGGTCTGATGGCGGCCGGGCGCGCGGCGGAATGCGGAGCGCGTGTTCTTTTGTTGGAAAAGAACTCCGCAGCAGGACGGAAGTTGCTGATGACGGGAAACGGGCGTTGTAATCTAACTCAGAAAGAGGACAACGTTCGCGAGCTGGTTAAAAAGTATCACAACGGAGCTTTTTTATTTTCCGCTTTTCACGCCTTCGGTCCGCGGCGAGTGATTGAGTTTTTTGAAGAGTGCGGCGTCAGAACAAAAGAAGAGGAATTGCAACGCGTATTTCCAATTTCAAATAAAGCGATTGACGTCTTGAATGCGCTTTTGGATTATTTGAAGGCAGGCAAAGTCACAATTAAATACAATGCGATCGTTAAGCGAATTGAGTCTAAAAACGGACGCATCGATGCAGTCATTCTCGCTGACGGAACAAAGTTAAACGCAAAGAAAGTCATTTTGAGTACGGGCGGGCAATCCTATCCATCGACAGGATCGACGGGAGATGGCTGGAAATGGTTGCGCGATTTGGGTCACACGGTCGTGGAACCCAAGCCTGCTTTGGTGCCGTTAAAAGTCAAAGAGACTTGGGTAAAGGAACTAAAAGGCGTGTCTTTGCAAAATGTTGACGTCAAAGTAATTAAAAATAAAAAAACGATTGCCAAAACAAACGGAGATTTTATTTTCACGCATTTTGGTGTTAGCGGTCCTGCGATTTTGACAGTGAGCCGCGAGGCTGTAGCAGCGCTAGCGGGAGATTGCCGCGCTCCGTCTGACTACGCTCGCAATGACAAAAAAGGTATGGATGTCAGCTTGCAAATTGACTTGCTGCCGGAGACGACGATCGAAAAACTTGATCGACATCTGTCCGCATCTTCAAAAGAGTTTGCTGCTAAGTCCGCAAAACATGTTTTGGACGGGTTGGCGTCGTCGCGCCTTGCGGAGGCGTTGATAGAACTCGCCAAAATAGATCCACGCAAACAATGCGGGCAAATCACGAAAGTTGAACGTCAAACGCTTGTTTCTTTGATGAAGAGTATGACGTTGACCGTCATTGGGTCGCTTGGTTTTGAAGTTGCTATGGTCACTTCCGGCGGTGTTGATGTGAAAGAAGTTGATCCAAAGACTATGCAGTCAAAATTGATTGATAATTTATTTTTTGCCGGTGAAGTTTTGGATGTCGACGGCCCGACCGGCGGATATAATCTTCAAATGTGTTGGAGCACGGGCTTTGCCGCAGGCTCGTCTGTCTGATCTCGACAATCGTGTAAACTCGTCCTATACTCACTAGTACGGTCGCCCAAGGGCGTTGATTTATAGTTTGTCATTGCGAGCGAAGTCCGACGTAGCGTGGACGTAAAGTCCCCGTGGGGACCACGTCCCCTCTACGGGGCAATCTCCTATCCGACTAACGCCTCGCTAGCTGCATCTATTTGAAGATTGCTTCGTCGCTCCGACTTCCCTCGCAATGACAATAATAACTATGCAAAACTCAATTACAATTCGCGGCGCACGCGAGCACAATCTTAAGAATGTCAGTCTTGAGATTCCGCGCAATAAACTTGTCGTATTCACCGGCCTTTCCGGTTCGGGCAAGTCGTCTTTGGCGTTTGACACGATTTTTGCGGAAGGTCAACGCAGATACGTCGAGTCTCTTTCGGCTTACGCACGTCAGTTTTTGGGACAGATGAAAAAGCCGGATGTGGATGAGATAGAAGGTTTGTCGCCGGCAATTTCCATTGATCAAAAAGCCCACAGTTCCAACCCGCGTTCAACAGTTGCGACTATTACGGAGATTTATGATTATCTTCGCGTTTTGTATGCGCGCATCGGACATCCGTATTGTCCGATCGGCGGCGAAGCCATCCGCAAAATGACCGTCGATGAAATCGCCGATGCCATTTTGCAAAATACTATTGACATTCACAGCAAGCCGACGGAAATAAAAAAACGCAAAAAAAATTCCAATGCAGACGAGATTACCGTGCTTTCACCGCTGGTGCGCGGCAGAAAAGGGGAGTATATGCAGATGCTGCAGCAAGCGTACGAAGGCGGATTTACGCAAGTGCGCGTTGATGGAAAAAATTATCCGCTGCGCGAGCGCGTACCTCTTTCGCGCAACGTCCGTCACAATATCGAGTTGGTAGTCGATCGCATTCCGCTTGCTTGGCCGATAGAAAACAACAAACCGCTGCGCACGCGTTTGGTCGAGGCGATTGAAATTGCTTTGGATCGCGGCAATGATTCTGTGATCGCTTTGTTGGATGACGGAACGGAAAAATTAATGTCGGCGCGATTCGCTTGTCCGGAACATGATTTTTCTTTTCCGGAAATAGAACCGCGTTTATTTTCTTTCAACTCCCCGTATGGTTCGTGTCCGACATGTACCGGACTGGGAACGGCTTTTCTCTTTTCCGAAGAACCTTGCCCGGTTTGTCACGGCGCGCGTCTGCGGCCGGAAGCGCTGCACGTCTTAATCAACAAAAAATCAATCGTTGACGTCACTTCCATGACGATTGCCGACGCACAGGAATTTTTCGTCAAACTCAAATTATCTGAAACTGAAATCGCGATTTCCGAGGCGATATTAAAAGAGGTAATGGCGCGCATGCAATTCATGCTGGACGTTGGACTGCATTATTTGACGTTAAATCGAATCGCGGGATCTCTTTCGGGCGGCGAGGCGCAGCGCATCAGACTCGCATCGCAAATCGGTTCCAAACTCGTCGGCGCGTTGTATGTGCTGGATGAACCGACAATCGGTTTGCATCAAAAAGATAATGCGCGTTTGGTCGAAACTTTGGAAAAATTACGTGATGCCGGCAATTCGATCATCGTAGTCGAACATGACGAAGATACGATTTCGGCCGCGGATTATTTGGTTGATTTCGGTCCCGGCGCAGGCAAGCACGGCGGACAAATTGTCGCGCATGGTGCGATGCCGCAAATCTTGAACGATAAAAACAGTTTGACATGCGCTTATTTGCGCGGCGATAAAAAAATCAGCATGCCCGCGAAACGTCGCACAGAGGCGAAGCAATGGTTGACGATTAAAAAAGCCAAAGCTAATAATCTAAAAAACATCACGGTTAAATTTCCTCTTAAAAGATTCGTATGCGTAACTGGAGTATCAGGCTCGGGAAAGTCGACGCTCGTGATTGATATCTTGTATCGTGCTTTGGCGTCGAAGCTCAACGGATCGATGGCGAAACCTGCAGCGCATGAAAGCGTTCAGGGCATTGATTGGGTTGATAAGATTATTGATGTCGATCAATCGCCGATTGGCAGAACTCCGCGTTCCAATCCAGCGACTTACACAGGGATTTGGACGAATATACGCGATTTGTTCACTATGACGCCGGATGCCCGCACGCGCGGTTATAAACCCGGACGTTTTTCGTTTAACGTCGCCGGCGGGCGTTGCGAGCACTGCGAGGGCAACGGACAGATCGCCATCGAGATGCACTTTTTGCCGACTGTTTACGTGCCTTGCGACGTGTGTAAAGGCAAGAGATTTAATCGCGAAACTTTGGAAGTCAAATATCGCAATAAAAATATTTCAGATGTTTTGTCCATGACCGTGGAGGAAGCTGATGTTTTTTTTAAAGACATTCCTGCTGTTCGCGATCGTACAAAAGTTTTGTCAGAAGTCGGGCTTGGTTACATCGAGTTGGGCCAATCAGCAACGACCTTGTCCGGCGGCGAGGCACAACGCGTCAAGCTGTCTGCCGAGCTTGCGCGCCGCGATACGGGCCACACTTTCTACATACTCGACGAACCGACAACGGGTTTGCATTTTGATGACGTGCAAAAACTTCTCGACGTTTTGCAGCGCCTTGTCGATCGCGGAAATACAGTGTTGATTATTGAACATAATCTCGACGTCATTAAAAATGCGGATTGGATTATCGATCTCGGCCCAGAAGGCGGCGACAAAGGCGGTCAAGTCGTTGCCGAAGGAACGCCCGAAGAAGTTGCACAGATCAAAGGTAGTTATACGGGGGAGTATTTGAAGAGAGTGCTGCGAGCCCCCTCTATCCGTCACCTCCATTAAATTTTATTGCGGTGACACCTTTCCCCCGTCAGACGAGGGAAAGGAGTTGATAGGTTATAATGGTTATCCCGTAGAGACGCCCTCGGAGGGCGTCTCTACTCCAAAACAAAACAACTACCTTTCCCCTGTTCGACGGGGGAAAGGTGGCCCGTTATATCGTCAAAATGAGGGTCGGATAGAGGGGGTTTTGGCCGGCAGTTGTTGGGTTTAATAAAAAAACACCCTCGCTCAAGATCGAGGAGGGTTGTGAGGCGTGTGCCTCTGATGGAGCGATAAGGCGAGGATTTCCCCGGCCAGCATGCCGATGAGGTAGCCGCCGAAACCATACTGCCATTCGGACTGACTTGCCCAAATCGCTGACAGAGTTGCGATTGCAGCAAGCGGAAAGAGAATCACGAGTGAGACTCCGATGGATTTGAACGAGAGACCGATGGTGAGTCGTCGTCTGCCAAGGCCGTACGAAGTGATCAGCCCGTAGAAAAAGAGCGTAACACAGATGGTGGCGAGAGTGGTCATGCAGACCTCCTTTACAGTTTTGGACGCGTGGCTCTGTGCCGCCGCCAGTAGGCTTCGTCTGCAGAAATTTGGACGAGGCCCGTTTTGGATTGTGGCGCAGGGCCGATCAGTTTGTGGAATTCCGACGATGTGGGGACGGCTAGGCATCCGATGATGTCCGGCCTCCACCACTCCTTGATCCCGCGCAGTTTAAGTCCTTCGACGCGATTCTTGATCTCGACGATCTGCTCGCGGAAAACGTTCAAATCGTCGATTCCAGGCGGAGGGACGTCATACACGTGTAGATGCAGCGGTAGAGTTCTGTTGCAGCGGACGTCTTCCCACTTGTGCGTCAGACACTGCGGATACTTGAACGGGTTGCAGTTGATGTGCTGCATGAGCACGTGAAAGCGGAATGCCAGGATTTCCGGCGACAGATTGAGCAGTTTGCGCAATTTTTTGCCGCTCGGCATTGCATGCTCTCGCACTGTCTTTTTAATGTCCTTGGCCTTAACCCTAGTTAAGTCTCTGCCAAGCAGGACGCTGGCGAGGAACAGCCTGTTTGCGGGCCTTTCGACCGATCCGTTATCGGATGCTGACACAAGTCGCGCGAGCATCTGTATCGTCTCGGAGTCCGGATCGCGCGTGATGCCGAACCAGCGTTTTGTCTCGAGATACATCTGCCAGCGCTTTTTTGTAAATCGTGGGTCGAATTCCCGAAGGATGTCGTGGATGAGCGCCCATGTATCGACCTTGCCGACAACTCTTGTCGCTTTCAGCACAGGAGGCAATGGATCAGGGGGCGGCGGCGGAGGAGGAGTAACGCGCGTAACAATTGCAACTCTCGGACGACGAGGTACGGATTGGACGTCCAGCATGAGCTCGGTGAGCAGCGCGAGAGCTTCGTCGTCGTGTTGAACGAACGAAGATGACTCGGGATTCGGCGCTTGGGATTCGACGTGCGGTTCGGGGGGAGGATCCGGCGCGGCAATCACAAGCGGTTCAGGCTCCGGGGTCGGTGCGGGTTCCGGTGCGGCAATCGAAACCACGTCTTCCGTCGGCTCGTTGACTGCAGGTTGTGGCTCCGCTTCTGCGGGGACGATGACGGGTTCTTGTGTCGGCGAAGGCTGGACAACCGGACGTCGTTTTCTGCCCAGCCACTGCAGGTAGGACATGGTGTCGTGGCAGCGGTCGAGCTGATCCTTGCGCCAGGCCGCAATCTCTTCGTCCGATACATAGACAGTGGCAGCGTACGTTATGACAGCGCGCAACACGTCCGACTTTTCATGCAAAAAAGATAGCATGAGCCGTAGTCTTGTCGGCAACTGTGTTTCGTCGCTTAACTCAAGGACGGCTTTTTGTCTGAATATCGACTTGGTAAAAGCGGCATCGTATCCGGCTTCGAGCAACGCGTTTTGCATCCGAAAAAGCTTGTCCAGATGCTTGACCCAGCGCGGGTTTACGTTGTTAAGAACAAAGATCTCGTGAACAGTCCATCCTTGGGACTCGAAGATCTTCAGCGTGTCCATTGCCTTGGTCAAAAACACTCTTGCGAAAAAGCCGGCGACATCGCTGGCCTCGAAGCGTTCTTGCGCAGACGGGTTGCTGATTTTTGTTACCAGATAGACAAAAAGCTGGCTTGCGATTGCGTTGACTTCGGTCATTACTTCACCTCTTTGAGGCTTTGGTTATTGTTTCGAAGAACCGTGCTGAATGTCACCACGAAAAGGCCAAAAGGTCAACTCTCGACCGGTGCGAGGATTCGTGGCAGACTAACAGTGGAAACTGACAACTGGAAACTGGAAAGAGTTAAATGGTTAACGAAGACGCTCTTTCTAGTTTCCAGTTTCTAGTTTTCAGTTATGATCCCCAAACCGGTCAAAATTAAAAATGGCGCGTTGCCCGATAAGCCTGGCGTTTATATCATGAAAGATGAGAGCGGGGAGATTTTGTATATCGGAAAAGCGACATCTCTCAAACGTCGGGTCGAATCATATTTCACCAGACCGCGCACGGATTTGATTCAAGAGATGGTTTCCAAAATCGCGTCAATTGATTACTTGGAGCAGCCGACGGCGATTGAGGCTCTATTTTTGGAAGCAAGTTTGATCAAGCGCCATCAGCCGTTTTATAACGTGATGGAAAAAGACGACAAGAGTTTTAGTTATCTTGTCATCACGAACGAAGATTTCCCGCGGCCATTTATTTTGCGCGCAAGCGATTTTGACGATTCGTCTGCGGGTTTATACAAAGCCGTTTACGGTCCGTTCACCTCTGCGCGCGCCGTGCGTTCGTCACTCGATGTCATTCGCAAAGCGATTCCGTGGTCAACCTGCGCACCCGGACAGCGAAAGCCGTGTTTTTACGTGCATCTTAAACAGTGCCCAGGAGTCTGTATCAACGCAATTTCAAAACGCGAATATGCAAAAGTCATCCGAGATTTGATGGCGTTTTTTAACGGCAAGCGCACAGAGATTGTCCGCCGCTATAAAAAAGAAATGCAAGTTGCGTCTAAAGCGCAAAAGTATGAGCAGGCAAAAGAGTTGAGAAATCGTTTGTATGCTCTGGAGCATGTGCAAGATCTGTCGGTGCTGGCAAAGGATGATGTGCCCTCGCAAAAAAACAATTCTGTCATCCTTGCGAACGCGAGGATCCAGGATCGAATGGATTCCCGCCTGCGCAGGAATGACAATGATAAAGACATAAGTGATTCCGGACTCTTCGGCCGGATCGAGGGTTATGATATCTCGAATATTTCCGGAACTTCGGCAACAGGATCGATGGTCGTCTTCAAGCATGGAACTCCGGTTAAAGGTTTATATCGTAAATTCAAGATAAGAACGGTTATCGGACCGGATGATTATGCGAGTTTGAGAGAAGTCTTGCGTAGAAGATTTCGCCATCGCGAGAACGGCTGGGAATGGCCGGATTTGATTTTGATAGACGGGGGAGCGGGGCAAGTGAGCAGTGCAATGGATGTCATTTCTGATTTGGAAATTGCACGCGTCATTCCGGTCATCGGCATAGCAAAGGGACCAAACAGGGATCGTGACGATCTTGTCATTCCGCCGGCATTTATCTCGCTTAAAGATTCTTTGGAAAAGCAAAAAGACATTCTTGTGCATGTCCGCGACGAGTCGCATCGCTTTGCGATTGCGTATCACAGAAAGTTGAGAGGGAAGCTGAAGTAACTTTTGTGCTATAATGCTCCCATGAAAAGCAGATCCAGTTCTTTATTTGCGGGTTTTGACACCATGGTTGGATGGTTTGGGATAGGGGCGATTTTGCTTGCCTATACGCTTTTGACTTTTGGAGTTCTAAAGTCAAATGATCTCACGTACATGATTTTGAATCTGGTCGGAAGCATCGGCATTCTAATTATTTCATTCGCGAAAAAAGCTTATCAGCCGGCAGTTCTTAATATCATCTGGTCAGTCGTCGCGCTGATTGCTCTCGTGCGTCTGTTTGTTTGACTATGCCCAAGTTCTTTAAAAAGTTTTTCAAAAAATTTGGCCCGGGATTTATCACCGGCGCATCGGATGATGATCCTTCCGGCATCGCGACGTATACGCAAGTCGGCGCGCAATTTGGGTTTGGACAATTGTGGCTGGCCTTGTTCAGTTTTCCTTTGATGGCGGGAATACAGGAGACCGTTGCAAGAATCGGAATGGTTACCGGCCGGGGTTTGACGGCGACTGTACGCAGAACATTGCCCAAATGGGTGTTGTATATTTTTACTTTTCTCATCTTGATCGCTAACACGGCTAATATAGGCGCCGATTTGGGAGCGATGGCGGACGCCTCGCGTCTGCTTGTGCCGCAAGTGCCTTTTGCGATTTTCGCGATCGGTTTTACCGTTCTGATTTTGGTGCTCGAAATATTTTTGACCTATAAAACTTACGCAAAAATATTAAAGTGGTTCGCTCTCACTTTGTTCAGCTACTTGATAACCGTCATAATCGTAACAACAAATTGGAAAGCGCTGTTGCTTGGCGCCGTTGTGCCGCATATCGCTTTCGATAAAAATTTCTTTTTGATGATTACGGCAGTGCTTGGCACGACCATCTCGCCGTATCTGTTCATTTGGCAATCGAACGAGGAAGTCGAAGAGGAGGTTGCGGAAGGCAAGTTGACAGTCAGACAAAGAAAAGGCGCATCAAACGCGGAGATCAGGGGCATGCGGCAAGACACGATTGTCGGCATGGGATTTTCTCAAGCAATAATGTTTTGCATCATAGCTACCGCTGCCGGAACTTTTTTTAGGCACGGACTGATCGATATTCAAAGTTCCGCTCAAGCCGCGCAAGCACTCGCGCCTTTGGCTGGACGATTTGCATCGCTGATTTTTTCCATCGGCATAATCGGCACAGGTTTGCTTGCAGTGCCCGTTCTTTCCGCCTCAGCTTCTTATGCGCTGTCCGAAGCATTCGGCTGGAAAGATGGTTTGTATAAAAAGTTCAAACAAGCTCACGGTTTTTACGGCGTCATCACAATCGCGACGCTGATCGGCCTTCTGATAAACTTCGTCGGCATCAATCCGATTAAAGCATTGATCTACGCGGCCGTCTTGAACGGACTCGCAACGCCGCCGCTCATATTAATAATCATGAAGATTGCAAACGACAAAAAAATCATGGGCAGGTGGATTAATGGAAAACTTTCAAATACATTGGGCATCGTCACGTTGATTGTGACGATCACGAGTGCAATTTTGGTTTTTGTGTTATGACTTTTTGTAAAAAACAACCCTCGGCGAGAGCTTTGGGTTAGAGGTGGGTGGGGCCGTCATCGCTAGACGGATCCGGGTTGCATGGGTCTGTCGGCGGAGATTCATTTTCATCCGTGGTCATGCACCGCACACTTTCGGCCACGATGCGCATTTTTGGAGTTGAAAAGTCAAAAATCAACGAGCAAGTGCATATGCCGAGCTTTTCATTTTCGGCCATGCAAGGCTCTCTCTCCCGCAACCCGTACCAGGAGCAATCTTCACCGAGTTTGCAGCTTTTGAGCGGAGCTCTACCTGCGGGGAGGCACTCGTTACGGTACAAGAAGTTACCGTAAACTGTTTTTTCCGTCTTCGTCAGAAACAGTCCATGCGAACAGACGAATTGCGTGGTTGTCTGCGGAATGCCTCTTCCGGACACTACTTCAAAGCATGGCATGCCTTCATCATCGCAACGGCAGATGAAATGGTCCGAACATTCGGATGAGTCGGACGGTTCCGTAGAGGTGGAAGGAGGTGCGGTTGTGGCGTAAGTACTCGCCGCGGCGGATGCTACGCACGGCGTTGCGGGGTTGGTAGGCATGTGGCGATCAAACATACCGCTGTAGTACGCTGCTGTCCCACCAGTGAAGCCTATGAGTGTGACGAGCAACGGTCTTGACCATCTATTGGATACCGAATTGCGTGCGTTTTCATTATCTGACATGTCACATCCTCCGGTTGGGGTTTTGAGGTACGGGACGACTGAACGGATACTAACAAAAAATGGGGGAATGTCAACCGGGAAAGCAACTTGTAACTAGTAACTGGTGCGGAAAGGAACGATCAAGACGTTTCAGGACGCGTTAGGACGTTCAAAGGACGCAACAGGACGTGGTTAGGATGCTGGTGGGATTTGATAGTATCCACATTGGAACAAAAAAAGAACAGTATTTCAGCTAATGTTAGCTGTTATTTTGTATTTGGCGGACCATTGACCGAAGTGTCCAAGTGGCATAAAATGGCTACCAGTGGGAAGGAGTGGGGACATAAGGTTGCCGCATCTTGGATGCGGATAGCTGTACCCCCTGTTTTTTTTCGTGCATAGCGTACCAAACGTACATAACGTCCCTAACGTTGTACGCGATGTACGGGATGTACGTTGTGTACGCTTTGTATATATGTTTATCGGAGAGTTTCATTTTACGCTTGATGATAAAGGGAGGCTTTCCGTTCCTATCGGCTATCGCACCGCGCTAAACGACGGAGCTGTGGTTACGCGCGGGCTTGATCATACATTGTTTCTTTATCCAAAGGAGCAGTGGAAGACCTTGGCAGCCAAAATAGCTGCCTTGCCGCTGGGAACAGCGGATACCCGCGCTTTTGCCCGTCTTATGCTCGCAGGAGCAATGGAAGTGGCGATCGATAAATCCGGACGCATTTGCATCCCGGAGTACTTGCGTATTTACGCTGGGCTCAAAAAGCAAATCGTCATCTCGGGTTTGTACGATCGCCTCGAAATCTGGAATGAAAGCTCCTGGAAAGAGTATGTCATCAAGACAGAAGCGGACGGCGATCAAATAGCTGAGCGGCTTGGACCAATCGGTCTATGAACCAAGAGCAGACAACTCAACACCGAGCCGTAATGGTTTCGGAAGTTATAGAGGCGTTAAAACCACGATCCGGCGGTCGCTATTTAGATGCGACCCTGGGCGGTGCGACGCACTCTCAAGAGTTGCTCAAACTTTCGGCTCCGGACGGTCGAGTCCTCTCGTTGGATGTTGATCTGACGGCTCTGGGAAGAGCTCGCGAGATTCAATCTGCCTACGGCGATCGCTGGAAGATTGTCGAGTCAAACTTTCGCAACTTGCGCCAAGCGGCACAAGATTCCGGCTGGATGCCATTCGATGGCATCTTGTTCGACCTTGGGCTTTCATCCGACGAGCTTGCGGATCCGTCAAAAGGGCTTTCGTTTCAAATAGACGGTCCGCTCGACATGAGACTTGGTCCAAAGGCGAATGATGACGGTCTTACGGCTTATGACATCGTCAATCGATGGAGCGAGCGCGAGCTGATCGATTTGATTCGCACATACGGCGAAGATAGGTTTGCGCCAAAAATTGCGCAGGCCATAGTCATGCGCCGACGCGAAAAGAAATTTGAGACAACGCTTGATTTGGCGGAATGCATCAAAGATGCGGTGCCGCTCAAGCATCTCAAAATACATCCGGCGACCAAAACGTTTCAAGCATTGCGCATGGCTGTAAACGACGAGCTTGCGACATTGCGTCTGGCTTTGGAAACGGCTGACGAGATTCTGGCCGACGGCGGAACAATCGTGGTCATCTCGTTCCATTCGCTCGAAGACAGAATCGTTAAACAGACATTCAAAAAGTTGGTTGGTTACGAAATAACAAAAAAACCCATCTGCCCGACAGAGGCGGAGGTTAAAAATAATTCTCGCGCTCGCAGTGCAAAAATGCGTGCGGCGCGCAAAAACACAACAAAAAATAATTTATGTCACGAACCTACGCCCTTGCTATGACAAGGCCCAGCCAAAAATTCGGTTTTAAGCAACCGATCGCAAGACAAATCCCGCGCGGAGCCATGGGTTGGGGTTTGCTTATTTGCGCTGTCTGGCTTTTTTTGGCCGGTGCTTATGTGGTTCAGATTACGGCAGCGGCGCCTCGCGGAGACAGGCTTCAGAATTTACAAAACAACGTGGATCAGCTGCAAAGGGATGTTATGGCATTGGAAGATACGACCGCCAAAGCATCGTCTTTATATGCTCTCGCTGAACGAGCGCAAGGACTTGGATTGGTTGCGACCAACAATCCGGAATACGTCAACCCGGCCGCTCATGCTTTCGTTCGGCGCTAATGGCATAAACAGCCAAGCCAGAAGTTCCTCCAGCGCGCGTTTCTGGAGGAATTTTTTTATGCTATACTATTGTCATTGCGAGAAGTCCGACGACGAAGCAATTTTACTTTTGTCATCTCGACTGAAACACAGCCCTCTCTGTCATCTCGACCGCAACGTAGTGAAGTGGAGAGATCCCTTGTGCTAAACAACAAAGCAACTGAGTTAGGGGCGATAAGATTTCTCCACTTCGCTTTAACGCTTCGGTCGAAATGACAAAGAACGGATTGCCGCGTTTCGTCCAACTTCACTCGCAATGACAAATTGTATGCTTCAAAACACAACCTCGCTTGCTAAATTATTGTTCGTCGATTTGATCGGCAGCGTGGCTTGGTTTCCGATTTGGTGGTATACAAAAGGACTGAAAAAGATGATTCAGTGGTGTATCGACGGTTTGAATTATCGCGTAAAGCAATACGCTTTTTCCATTTGGTTGAAAAACTTTTTTGTTCCGATGTATGGGCAATATGATTGGCAGGGAAGATTGGTCAGCGTATTCATGCGTACCGTGGTAATTATCGGAAGAGCGATTGCGCTCGCCGTTGAGGCGATTGTATACGTTGTACTTGTTATGCTTTGGGCGTTGGTGCCGCCTTTTGCTTTTATTTTGGCACTTCAAAATTTTATTGGAGGAATATGATATTAATGCCAAATGCCAAATTACAAATGCCAAATTCAGGAATTGCTCCGCAATATTATTTTATAGATGCCGAAGGCCACCTAGATTTGGCATTTGTAATTTGGCATTTGGCATTATGATCAGCCGGTATGTCTGATGAATCTTTAAATCCAAAAGTTCCACAAGCCGTCGTGTGTTCGATTTGTAACGGCGATCCTCGCGGGTCTCGCGATTGCAAACAGTGCAGAGGCGCTGGTATTGGCATTCAAAGCCAAGATGGATTTTTGGTTTGGGCGACGGAAGTCACTGATGTTTCTGCGGCACTTAGAAAATTGCGCATAAAAGTCAACGCTGTCGTGCATTTGTCGATAATGACGTTGATCGTACTTTGTCTGATCGCTTTTGTTGCAAACGTCTTAACGTCTTTTTCGATCGTTGACCTTCAGACTTGGATGTTTTGGACAAGCGGACATTGGTTTGTGACGCTTTTTTACATCGCGATTGTTTTGACCGCTTATTTCATTTTTCGCATGAGCGAGTTTACGTCCATCGCTAAGGATCTGCCGGGATGGCTTATGAGACGTCCCACGTCGCACGTCCCAGTCGTCCTGCGTAGCGACCAGGGTGACGATGTTGACGTAGGACGTAGGACGAGCGACGTAAAGACGACGTTAGAAGTTAGTCCGTTTTTTTCTCCGCAAGCAATCGAAGTCGTCGAAGCTGCATACAAGTTGGCAAAGGACTTGGGTAGAGTGGAAGTTACGCCTGAGATTTTGTTTGCGGCAGTGCTTTCGTCACATGACGGAGCTTTGTTTATGGTGCGCATCGGGGTTGTCTTTGACAAGATAAAAGAGCCCTTGGTCAGGTTGATGATGAAAGCTTCAACTGGAACGCCTCCCATCGCATTCTCGCGCGAATCAAAACGCGTTTTGGTTTCCGCTTACGCGTTGGCAGACGAAACTCATCGAAAGCATGTGACGCCGATGGAAATATTTTTGCAGGCGTTTCAGGAAAGCGAAAAACTTCAAGAACTTTTGGATGATTTGGGATTTCCTTTTTCTCACGTCTCACATGTGGCGCAATGGGTTTTATTGCAATCAAAACTGCGTGAAGATCAGGAAAGGTTTGTCAGTCTCGCGCGTTTGAAACCAAAGTCAGTGATGAACCGCGCTATGACCGCGCGTCAAACTTCGCTTTTGGATCGTTTCAGCGAAGATCTGACTTTGCTTGCGCGTCAGGGTTATCTCGCGCCGATGGTTGGCAATCAAAACGTGATGGAAGGATTGCTGCGCGGTTTGGAAAGCGGCCAGCAAGGAGTCGTGCTTGTCGGCGAGACGGGAACGGGCAAGGCGGCGATCGTTGAACAACTGGCGCGGCGCATGGTGGAAGAAGATGTGCCGGAAATACTTTTTGACAAACGTTTGGTGTCCGTCAACCTTGCTCAAGTCGTCGCGGCAGGCGAGCCGGGACTTGCGGCTGAAAGACTTTTATCGATGTTGCACGAAGTCGCGATGTCGGGGAATATCGTACTTGCACTTTACGGAGTCGAGGCGCTCGTCGGTTTCGGGTCCGGACCCATGGACTTAGCTGAGACTCTCGCGTCTGAAATGGACAAGGGTTATTGTCTAGTCATTGCAACGGTGACGCCGCAGGCTTGGACGCAGTATTTGGAACGCAGAAGCCTCGGCAAGAAACTGGTTAAGGTCGTCGTTCCTCCGGCTGATACGGATCAGACGATTAGCGTCTTGATGGTAAAATCCGGCGGCATCGAATATCAAAATAAAGTTTTCTTTTCTTACGCCGCACTGGAAAAAGCCGCATCGCTTGCATCCAGATATCTGCATGACGTTGCCGCGCCGCAAAATGCGTTAAACGTTATTCGCGAGGCAGCCGTCGCGGTGCGCAAAACAAAAGGTGAGCAGGCGTTTGTGAGCGCGGAAGATGTGGCGAAGATTGTTCATGACAAGACGAATATTCCCGTAGAAATGGTCACGCAGGAAGAGTCGAAACAACTTATGAATCTGGAGGCGCGCATGCACGGCAGAATCATTGGACAAGACGAGGCTGTTGTCTCGGTCGCTCGGGCTATCCGTCGTGCCAGAGCTGAATTGCGCGAAGGCAAACGCCCGATTGCAAACTTTTTATTTATGGGTCCTACAGGCGTCGGAAAAACCGAATGCGCAAAAACATTGGCACAAGAATACTTTGGCGATGAAGGCGCGATGATTCGTTTGGACATGTCTGAATATCAGGATCAGGCATCAATCGCAAAGATGATAGGCGCGGCGGGGGATGAGCGCGGCGGTTTACTGACAGAGGCTGTACGCAAAAAACCTTTTACAATCGTCTTGCTGGATGAAATCGAAAAAGCGCATTCAGAGATTTTGAATTTGTTTTTGCAAGTCATGGATGATGGACGTCTGACGGACGGAGTCGGACGCACGATAGATTTTACAAATACAATCGTCATCATGACATCAAACGCCGGAACCGCATTCATCCAGTCTGCGATGTCCGAAGGACAATCGATTGAAAGAATAAAAACGGCTTTGCTGGAACGCGAACTTAAGAGCATCTTTCGTCCGGAATTTTTGAACCGCTTTGACGGAATTGTCGTATTCAAACCCCTGACGCGAGACGAGGTTGTGCAAATTGCATGGCTGATGTTGAATCAAATCGGCAAGCGTCTTGAACTCAAAGGATTTAAATTTAGAGCGGAAGATAAAATCGTGGAGGATTTGGCTGACGCCGGTTTTGATCCGCAATTTGGAGCAAGGCCCATGCGCCGCGTCATTCAAGACCGCGTCGAAACTCCCTTGGCAGATCTTCTATTGCAAAATCAAGCATCGCGCCGCGACACGATCGTCCTCGGTGCGGACGGTGAGCTGCGAGTTGAGAAGGCTGCGCAGTTGTAAGACTCGCGATCCGCCCGTCCTCCTCTCTCCTGTCATTCTTGCGAATGCGAGAATCCATCCCCTCCGGTCTGTCATTCTTGCGTAGGCGAGAATCCAGAAAATAAGATTATGAAATCATACTTCGTCTACATCATGACATCCGGAAAAAATGGAACGTTGTATATTGGAGTGACTTCCGATTTATTAAAAAGAGTTTTTGAGCATAAAAATAATTTAGTTGATAGTTTTACTCAAAAATACGAAGTTCATAACTTGATCTATTTTGAAGTAACTTCAGATGTTCATGCAGCCCTCGAAAGAGAGAAGCGGCTGAAGCATTGGAAAAGAGAATGGAAAATTAACTTAATTGAAAAAGAAAATCCCAATTGGGAGGATTTGTATTTGAAGTTAACGGATGGATCCTCGCCTGCGCAAGGATGACAAAAAGGGTACTGTGGGAGAAAGGGGCAGGGGATAGAGGGCTCCCTTCCGGTCGAAATGACTCAAGTATTCATTCATGCTAAATTAGCAATCGCATGAGTCAGCAAACGTTGTTGCTTGTAAGCTGTACGATCTTGATCGGCACGGCTTTATTGTCGTTTGTTTTAACTTTTGTCAGCCGTCGATTAGCTGTCAAATACAAAGCTTTGGACATCCCTAAGAATCCTCGTAAGATCCACAAGTCGCCGATCCCGCTTTGGGGAGGTCTTGGAATTTCTCTGGCTTTGATTATTGGAGTCTTGGCCATTGGTTATTTCGATGCACATCTTAATTGGCAAATAATCGGATTTTTGATCGGCGTAGTCATCTTATGTGTCGGAGGGATGTTGGATGACGTTTTTGAATTTAAAGCTTGGCAGAGTCTCATCTTTCCGTTATTGGCGTCCATTGTCGTGATTTTGACGGGTACGACGATTGTCCACGTCACTAACCCGGGGACATCTTCCGCTTTGTTTTTGAACTGGTGGACGTGGCATCCATTTGTGAATTTGACTTTGACTTTGCCCAGCGATTTGCTGACTTTGATTTGGTTGATGGTTGCAATTTATGCGACAAAGATTACTGATGGTCTGGACGGACTTGTAACGGGTATTACAATTATCGGCGCGGCGATGGTTGGGTCTTTGTCCGCGATGCCGACTTATTATCAGCCGATTTCGGTGTTGCTGGCTTCTGCTGTCGGCGGAACTTACTTGGGATTTTTGCCAAAAAACATTCATCCGGCCAAACAGTTTTTGGGAGAGGCGGGGAGTACCATCGCAGGTTTCTGTCTCGGTTTTCTCGCAATCGTTTCCAGTGCAAAGATTGCGATCGCTTTAGCTGTCCTGGCGATTCCTGTCGCCGACGTTGCCTTCGTGGTATTGCGAAGACTGTTGAGCGGCCATTCGCCGTTTTCCGCAGACTCGTCGCATTTGCATTTTCGTCTTTTGGCCGCAGGCGTTTCGCATCGCAATATCGTCATTTTACTTTGGGTTGTCTCTGCGGCGGCCGGAGTCGTTGCCTTGACGATGCAAACGCGCGGCAAGATCTTTTTGGTTATCACATTGGCTTTGCTAACAGTACTCGTATCGTGGCTGGCGGATCGTGAGATTAAGCGTCGTGGCAAACTATGAAGTCGATTAAAGCTCTGACACTGACCGGCGCATTGATGATGCTATTTCTTTTGATTTTGATTGTGCCGAGCAAAAGTTCTGCCAGAGTTGATGTCAATGGCCATAACTTTGTCGTACGCGTCGCTTCGACTCAAGCTGCCAGGGAACAGGGTTTGGCGGGTTGGAAAAAGTTAGATGACGACCAGGGAATGCTTTTTGTGTTTGATAAATCGGATTATTATGTTTTTTGGATGAAAGGCATGCTTATTCCGATTGATATCATTTTTATAAACGACGGTTATATCGTTGATATAGCGGAGAACATGCAGCCGCCAAAACCGGGACAAGATCCGGCTATGTGTCAGTCCATGCAACCTGCGGACAGCGTACTCGAAGTCAAAGCAGGAACAGTCGAACGGCTCGGGTGGAAAGAGGGGATGCGAGTCAGATAGGTCTAAAGTTATACACAACAGATCGGAGAAAATTCTGAAACATGCTATAATGTATTTATAACTCGTTTATTTTCTTATTTTTTGTCCTATGATCTTTAATAAAAATAAAACGCTTGTAAGCAGCGTACTCAAACTGCTGACAGGTCTTTTTGTCGTATCAGCTTTTATGCTGATGCACAATCATGCAGCCCTGGCTGCTCCGTGTGCTTACTCAAGTACTGATTCGCCCACCAACGATTGGCAAGTTGCAGCGAGCTGGAGCTGCGGACATGTTCCTACCGCTTCTGACGATGTAACCATCCCGGCGGCAACTACGACCAATCTTAATGCGGATGCCGTAGCGCAAAACGTAACTATAGGCGCTGGTTCAACTTTAACAATGAATGATCATAATTTGAGCTTTGTTGGAGATTGGGCTGACAGCGGCACTCTCGTTCCCGGAACAGGTATCGTTGTTTTAAATGGAACGGGGGCTCAAGCTGTGAGTGCAGAAGCAAACTTTGGTGCTCTGACCATAAACAAATCTTTAGGTACCGCAACATTGGGAGGGAATGTCACAACGACAGGAACCCTTACATTGCAGTCAGGTACTTTGGATCTTGATACTTATACAATGTTCGTTGGCGGAAACTGGAATAATTCAGGTGGAACGCTTGACGCCGGCACGGGCATGGTTGATTTTAACAGTGCGACCGGAGATCAGGAGATTTCTGCTGAACCGAATTTTTATGATCTTACCATCAGCAACGTTGTAAATACTGTCAGCTTGGCCGGTAATGTATCGGTTGCGCACAATGTGACAACAACGGGTGCAGGAACATTGAATGCAACAACACGTACTTTGACTGTAGGGGGCAGCGTAATAGTTGGGGCTGGAACCACAGTCACATCTACTTCCGGTACTTTAACACTGGGTGCGCTTGTTACAAATAATGGAAATGTCGGTTCCAGTTCCGGTAACATCTTAACCGGCGCATTGCTCAACAATGGCGGAGCAACATTTTCGGTAGGTTCAGGTTCTGCTACATCAACCGGGATATTTAACAACGGAGGCACTTTTAATGGGAATGCGGGTAGAATGGCAATCGGTGGCGCGTTCTTAAACACAGGTACCTTTAATGCGGGTACCGGTTCATTTCGTTTGACCGGTGCTACGAGTTATAACGTAACCGGTGTTACCTTCTACAATCTTGAAAACTATAAATCGGCAGGTATTGCAACTATTGTCACCAACCCGGCTGTTGTGGGCGGTGCGCTAACCACTTCCGGAGCGGGCACTTTAAACTCGGCCGCTTTAGCTCTTTCTGTAACAGGTGCTTCAACTATCGGATCAGGTACAACTGTGACGTCCACTTCGGGTGATTTGACTTTTACCGGAGCAGTTACTAATGCCGGCAGCATCGGCTCGGTCTCGGGCGACAAACTCTTCGGTTCAACTTTGGGTAACACCGGCGTTCTGGACGTCGGTACAGGCGTGGCAACTACAACGGGTAACTTGACCAACACGGGAACCGTCTACGGAAGAACCGGAAAATTGGCGATGGTCGCCAACTACTCCGGCGCAGGCACTTTTACCGCAGGTACGGGGACGGTTACCTTTTACGGCAGCGCCAATCAGGCAGTACGCGGCGTGACATTCTATAATTTGGAGACCAGAAAATCGGCCGGTACCGTTACTGTCAATACCGCCAATATGATAGTCGGCGGAGTATTCGATACCTACGACGCTGGTACTTTAAGTGCAAGTACATTTAATTTCAGTGTGACAGGTGTCAGTACCATACGTTCAGGTGCAACCGTTACCTCAACATCCGGCACCATTACTTTGACGGGTGCTGTAGTTAACGCGGGCAGCATAGGTTCGTCTACGGGCAACATGCTCTTTGGAGGTTTGATGACCAACACAGGGACGGTTAACGTCGGTTCCGGCACGGCAACTACAACCGGCAACTTTAACGGAGTTGGCAACTTAAACGGCAATTCAGGCACATTTGTCTTGATTGGTTCATCTGATGGCAATACGACTTTTGACGCAGGCACCGGTACTTTCAAATATGCGGGTACTGCAGATCAAGCGCTTGTCGGCGGTTACACCTATAATAATCTAATCATTCACACCGATGGTGCTGCCACAGCTGACGCGGCGGTAACGATTGGCGGCACGCTGGCAGTACGAAGCGGCAGTGAACTGAATTCCGCTGCTTTCACAGCTGATGTCACAGGCGTCACTACCAACGCCGGTACAGTCACTTCCACTTCCGGCGACCTCACCTTCGGTGCGGTCACTAATTCAGGCAGTCTCGGTACCGTCTCAGGCAATCAGATTCTAACTAACATGACCAACTCCGGCACTTGGGAATTGGGCGCAGAGTCAACTTCGACCGGAGCCCTCACTAACACGGGCACTATCTTAATGCATAGCAACACCCTGCACGTGGGTGGCAACTGGACAGATTCCAGTGGTACATTGACCCCGGGTACAGGCATAATCGAAATCAACGGTACGGGCGCTCAATCAATCTCCGCCGATGACACCATGTATGCTCTGACCATCAATAAGACAGCCGGTACAGCTACTTTGACCGGTAACGTCACCACCACGGATGATTTGACCATCACCAACGGTACTTTGGACATTGATAGCTACACCTTTTCCGTTGGAGATGATTACAGCAATGGTGACACCTTGGACGGAGGTACGGGTACAGTTAAGTTCAACGGCACGGGTGCGCAGTCCATCGGAACAGAAGCTAACTTCTACGCCTTGACCATTTCCAAGACTGCCGGTACAGCCACCATGATTGGACATGTTTCAACCACCAATCTGACCGTTACCGACGGTACTCTGGCTGTGGCTGATAAGATCCTCTATGCTCCGGGTACGTATACCAACGCTGATACCATTACTGAAACCACCGGCACGATCAAACATGATGCGGATCAAATCGCGTTCGTGAACTCATCCGGCGTAGTTCAGACCAGCTACACGACGCCTTCCTCCGTCTATTTCCAAGTGGAAGATCCCAACAAAAACTTGCTTGGAGGTACAGCGGAAACTCTCACAATCAGCGTAGCTGTCAACTTAGCAGGGGGTTCTGATAGTGAGAGCATGACTTTGACTGAAACGGGTGTTGCGACCGGCATCTTCCGCTCAGCCGCTTTGCCTCTGTATTCAACGGTTGTAGTTCATGCGGCGAACGGCGAACTTGATATTAACCACAGCGGTACCGGTACTTTAACCTACACTGACAGCCAGGATGATATTGACACTGATACCAGTACAGCCTCCTTGGTTTATGCGGCCACAGCCTCAACAGGCGGAACGGGCGGCGGTGGAGGTGGTGGAGGTGGTTTACTTGCAGTAACTACCGAGTACCAGTCTTCGCAGAGCGACCCGAATCGTACTGCTAACTTAGCAAATTTGACCACCAAGAACTTGTCCGTCAACTCTTTGGTGAAACTCCCGGATGACGGCAATCTCGACACTCAAGAGGACAGTGCAGTCTACTTTATCGGAACTGACGGCAAGCGCCATGCTTTCCCGAATTCAAAAGTCTATTTCACATGGTACAGCAACTTTGATGGAGTGACTGTGATCTCGGCAGGCGATTTGGCCAGCCTCCCGTTGGGCTCGAATGCGCGTTACAAGCCAGGGTCAAAAATGATTAAATTCACAACAGATCCTAAAGTTTATGCTGACGATGCCCATGGCAGTTTGCGCTGGGTTAAGACAGAGGATATGGCCAAGTCTCTCTATGGTTCTGACTGGAACACCAAGATAGACGATATGAGCGATGCTTTCTTTGGCAACTACTCCTTTGGTTCTGATATTAATTCATCTTCTGACTTTAGTCCCGCAGCTGTCATGAGCTCCATCCTCACTGTGAGCGATGACTACGGGTGGTAAAGAATACGATAAGTAAAAAAAGGGACTCTGAATTTCAGAGTCCCTTTTTAGATTATGCACAGGCGGTTACTTCGAGGCTGTTTTTATGCTATAATATTGTTATTACTCTATTTATTTTTTTGTTAGTATGATCATAAACAAATATAAAATACTTTTCAGCAGCACGATCAAGCTGTTGATGGGCATCTTTGTTGTTTTGGCTTTTGTATTGCTGCAGCAAAATACTGCAAATGCTGCCGGCGGGTGCACTTTTGCCAGCGCTGGAACCAGCGATTGGAACACGATTGCGAATTGGAGCTGCGGACGCGTGCCGGTTTTGACTGACGATGTGACTATACCGGCGGGCACAACGACGCAAATGTCAGCTGACGCAACGTGTCAGGCTTTTGTTTTGGGGCTTGGATCCACATTGAACTATGCCGGTAAGACTCTTGTTGTAAACAACGGCACTTGGTCAAGCCAAGGCATTTTGACCGGCAACGGCACAACTACGTTTGCGGGAGCCGGAACTGCATTTCAGAATGCGCCGCAGACTATTTTTTATAACTTGGTAATTGCAATTACCTCGGGGGCGATTACGATGGATACCAATGTAACAACGACGAATGATGTTACTTTAAATGCGGAAGTTGCCGGGGCATTGGATTTGAGCGGACATAAATTACTCGTAGGAGGAGATTGGTTGGATACCAGCGGAGAGAGCTTGTTGTCAACTTCAGGCATAGTTGAGTTTAATGGAACAGCGGCTCAATCGATCAGCAATGAAGGAGGGTTTTACGACTTGACGATCAATAAAACCGCAGGCGTAGCGACGATTACAGGCACTGTCACTACCACGCGAAATGTTACGCTTCAAAGCGGCACGTTGGCTCTTGGCGCTCAAGATCTAAACGTTAAGGGCGATTGGATTAAAACCGGCGGTTTGTTTGATGGGGGTACGGGCACGGTTAAGTTGTACAAAAGTGCTTCTGCGCAAAGAATAGATGCTGAACCGAATTTCTATAATTTGGAAATAGCAAATACCGGCGCTGGAAGCACTATACTCGACGGTAATGTCACAACGACAAATAACGTTAATATCACTGCGTCTATAGAAAATGCTTTAAATTTGAACGGTTACACTTTGCGCATCGGCGGAGATTGGTCTGATGCGACGGGCTTGGGTTTAAATAATAGTGCAGGAACGGTTGAATTTAACGGATCAGGAGATCAGTCGATCAGCACAGAGTCAAACTTTTATGATTTAAAAATCAATAAAACTGCAGGCTCTGCTATTATTACAGGCAATGTGACATCAACTGACGGCTTCACTCTGCAAAGCGGAACTTTCGACATGGGAGCACAGTCATTTAGTCTGGGCGGCGATTGGAGTAATACGGGTGGCACGCTTGACGCAGGTACGGGAACTGTTGTGCTTTATGGTGCGGCAGCTCAAGAGATTACAGAGGAGCCGAATTTTTACGACCTTTTAGCATTTAAGTCTCTCGAAGGCATTACTTTGACAGGCGATGTTGGAGTCGGTAATGACTTTACTTCGGTTTCCAGTAACGGTGAAACCAGCTTTTTCGTCAATGCAACAACGCATTCGCTTACGGTAACCGGATCTGTGACCGTAGGTGTATTAACAACCGTCACATCTACTTCCGGTACTTTAACACTGGGTGCGCTTGTTACAAATAATGGAAATGTGGGTTCCAGTTCAGGTAACATCTTAACCGGCGCATTGCTCAACAATGGCGGAGCGACATTTTCAGTAGGTTCCGGTTCCGCTACATCAACCGGGATATTTAACAACGGAGGCACTTTTAATGGGAATGCGGGTAGAATGGCAATCGGTGGCGCGTTCTTAAACACAGGTACCTTTAATGCTGGTACCGGATCATTTCGTTTGACCGGTGCTACTGATTATAACGTAACCGGTGTTACCTTCTACAATCTTGAAAACTATAAATCGGCAGGTATTGCAACTATTGTCACCAACCCGGCTGTTGTGGGCGGTGCGCTAACCACTTCCGGAGCGGGCACTTTAAACTCGGCCGCTTTAGCTCTTTCTGTAACAGGTGCTTCAACTATCGGATCAGGTACAACTGTGACGTCCACTTCGGGTGATTTGACTTTTGCGGGCGTGACCAATGCGGGTGGCTTGGGAACGGTTACCGGTAATTTTGTCATGAATTCTTTAACCAATTCTGGCACGGTTAATATTGGCGCACAGTCAACATCCACGGGGGACGTTACGAACACCGGAACATTAAGACTTTATGGTAATACCTTGCACGTAGGTGGTGACTGGGATGGTACGGGTGGCACTCTGACGCCAGGCACGGGTACAATTGATTTGAATGGCACGGGAGCTCAAGCAATCGGTCCGGAGGCTCACTTCTATAATTTGACGGTCGATAAAACCGCCGGTACGGCAACTTTGGCTGGCAATGTTACTACTACAAATAACTTAACCATAACAGAGGGCAGTACCTTTGCATTAGGCTCTCACTACCTCTATCTTCAAGGTGATTGGACGGATAGTGGTACACTGGATGGCGGTACGGGTTGGGTGATATTCAATGGTGCCACCACTCAGGATATTACAACGGATGAACCGAACTTTTATGGGATCTCTATCTTTGACAGCGTGGTCACTATGAGTGGCAATGTTTCGACGACGGCATTGACGGTGGTTGCCGGCACCTTGGCTGTTGATGACAAGATATTGTATGCCCCAGGTGCTTATCAGAACGAAAACCTTGTCACAGTCACAACCGGAGAGATTAAGCATGATGCTGATCAAATCGCTTTCGTGAATTCTTCCGGTGTTGAACAGACCAGCTATACGACTCCGGCCTCGGTCTACTTCCAGGTTAATGATCCGAATATCAACATGAGCGCTACCAACACTGAGACGTTGGTGGTGAGTATCACAGTCAATTCCACGGGCGGCAGTGACAGCATATCTTCTTTGACCTTAACGGAAACCGGAGCTGCCACAGGCATCTTCCGTTCAGCTGCTCTGCCCCTCTACTCAACGTATGTGGTTCGCCCGTCAAACAGCGAGCTTGAAATAAACCACAGCGGTACAGGCACGATGACTTACACTGATGCACAAGACAGTCCTGATACCGGCACAGGTACAGTCTCATTGGTCTACGCAGCCACCAGCAATACAGATACGAGTACAGGTGGAGGCGGAGGCGGTGGGGGTCTAACGTCGCCCGTCACAACCTATCAGTCATCAGCAAGTGATCCCAATCGTTCGGCTAACTTGGCTAACTTGGCCAGTATGAATCTATCAGTCAACGCCCTGGTTAAGTTACCCGATGATGGCAACCTCAATACTCAAGAAGACAGTGCGGTTTATTTCATTGGCAAAGACGGTAAACGTCATGCCTTCCCGAATTCAAGAGTCTTCTACACATGGTATACTAACTTTGACAGCGTCATAGTCATCTCAGCTGACAAATTGGCCAGCATCCCTCTTGGTTCCAACGTACGATACAGACCTGGCTCAAAGATGCTAAAGTTCACTACTGATCCAAAAACTTATGCGGTCGGTGCTCACGGTATTCTGCGCTGGGTCAAGACAGAGACTGCAGCTATCTCTCTCTACGGTTCTGACTGGAACACCAAGATAGACGATATGTCAGACGCCTTCTTCGGCAACTATCAATTTGGCGAAGATATTAACTCATCCGCTGACTTCAGCCCCGAGGCGGTTAGGAGCTCCATGCTCACGGTGAGCGATGACTACGGTTGGTAACTGAAAAAGATAGCTCAACAAACATAAATCCCTCGATGTAAGTCGGGGGATTTTGTATATGTCCAAAATGACTCAATATTAAGGACTTTAAGGACTTTATAGACTTTACGGACTTTATGGACTAGATTGGACTTGACTAAGTGCGTTATTCCGTCTATTATATGCCCATTATGATAGCTGTTATAGCGACCGGAGGCAAACAATACCTGGTCAAAGAAGGCGAAAATCTCAAGATCGAAAAGATCAAAGGCGAAAAAGGCGATGCTGTTGTTTTTGATAAAGTGCTCTTGATCGCCGAGGAAGATGGTTCCAAGTGCGAAATTGGTGCGCCGCATCTTTCATCGACTGTCACGGCAGAGCTTTTGGAGCAGGGCCGTGCGGATAAGATTTCAGTTGTTAAATATAAGGCAAAGGTGCGCTACAAAAAGCGCGTTGGTCATCGTCAACCTTTTACCAAAGTGAAAATTACAAAAATCGGGTAACCCCCGATTTTTTGTTTGCTATCGTTTCTGTCATCTCGACCGCAACGTAGCCACCCCCACTGTCATCTCGACCGTAGCGGAGCGAAGTGGAGAGATCCCTTGTACTAAATGACAAAGCAACTGTGTTAGAGGCAATGGGATTTCTCCACTTCGCTTTTACGCTCCGGTCGAAATGACAGAGGGGGAGATTGCCCCGTAGAGGGGACGTGGTCCCCACGGGGACTTTACGTCCGCGTTCCGTATGACTCCACTCGCAATGACAAGAATGATTTCGTCCTTAGTCCTTAGTCCTTCGTCTATTCAGATACGCATCAGTAATCGTAGCCTCATCCGCGTATTCGATTTGTGCGCCGGTCGGGATGCCGCGAGCTAAACGTGAAATGCTTATTGGCAATCCCGCAAGTTGTCGCATCAAATACATGGATGTTGTATCGCCAGAAACATCGGGATCCAGGGCTAAGACAACTTCGCGAATTTTGCTGTTTGGATCTTTGAGTCTGTTTAGTAGGTTGTTGATTTGCAGCGTGTCCGGCGTTCTGCCTTCGATGGGATCTAGTAATCCGCCGAGAACGTGATATTTGCCTTGGAAAACGCTCGCGTCTTCCAAAACTCTAATGTCCTGACTGTTGGCTACGATGCATAATTGACCGTCATCGCGTCGCGGGTCTGCACAGATTGAGCAAGGCGATGTCTCTGTCCACATGCCGCAAACCTGGCAGGCGACTATCTTGGCGGCGAGCTGCGAGAGTTTATCGGCAAACTGTTTAACGGTTGTTTTTGGCTGCGTAGCAAGCCAATAGGCGTACCGCAAAGCTGCCCGAGGGCCGACTCCGGGCAAACGGTCGAACATGTCTGCCAGTTCGCGAATAGCCTGTGGAACCATAGAAAGGTAACGGGTAACGAGTATCGTGTAACTGGTAACGAGTAACTGGTAACGAGTAACTGGTGACTGGTCTGTGTTCGCACTCGCCACTAGTTACCCGTTACTCGTTACTATTATTGTTGCACCATGTCTTGGATGTCTTTTGCAAGGTCAAGGCCGCCAATGTCTTTCATCTTACTCGACAAAAGTTTTTGCATTTTATCAGCCGCGTCGTTTACCGCTTCTTTGACCAAATCCTGCAATTTAGCCTTATCGCTCATCACATCATCCGCAAACTCAACGGAGGTGATGCGCTGGTTGCCGTTCATCTTGATTTTGACCTTGCCCCAGCTGGAGGAGCCTTCTGCAGTCTCTTTTTCCAATACTGATTGAATCTGCTTGGCGCGGCTGCGCAGATCTTGAAATTGCTTCAACTTGTTGAACATAAAGTCTATTCAATTTTTCTGTCATCTCGACCGTAGCGGAGCGAAGTGTCCCCGCTTCCTTCGGGATCCCGCCTTCAATTAATAATAGAATGCGGTGGCGGGAGAGAGACCCCTTTCATAACAATCAAACTGTTAAACAAGGGATTCCTCTGCTTCATGCCTTTAGTTTGGGCATTACGCTCGGAATGACAAAAAACGATGATTAATGCAATCAGCTTACCGATCCGCAGGGTATCCGTCAAAGCCCGGTCGGCTTGCGGAATTGGTTAAAATGGTTTTAGATGTTTGCGGGAGGTAGTCATGCACATTCGTTTTTACACTCAACAGGCCAAGTATGAGGTGGTTGACGGACAATGCAAGGCCGTCACCAATCCTGACGACGGCAGCAGCTCGCCCATGGACGAACGGCTTTCCAGGTGCCCTTTGCTCGGAGGTGTACATCCCGGCATGTTTGATGAACTCATCCCCGCAGATCTGATTGCGGTCGGACACTGTCTCAAATTCGCTAAAGGCGAGGCGTTTTTCTACAGCGACGTTGTGATGTATGTACAAGACGTAGAAAAAGATGATCCGCCGCCGCAAGCTGCTATCGGTGAAGAAGGTGCGAGACAAGCTTTGGCAACTTTGCCAGAAATTGTCTTGCCGGAGCCTCCGCCCGTAAGCGTCCCCCGGCCATCGAGGGCACCGCCGCCTCCGCCGCAAAGTGTACCCAGACCCAGCATGCGTCCGGGATCCAACGACGGAAAAAAGTGACAGCTACTGGCGACCGCAAACTCTGCGGCGCTTTTTTTTATTCCCTCTACCATATGCCGGACTACCACCTCCCCCTTCGGGTACTCCTCCTTCGCAAGGAGGAGAGTCGGAAAACCTCAGTCTCGTCGGACTCGCCAGCTCCTTTATCAAGGAGCAGTTTAGAGCAACTTAGCAACCTTGTAACTGATTAACTAACCCCTTGATAAAGGGGCAGGGGTTTTCCGATGCGCACCAACTACTCTCCTCCTTGCGAAGGAGGAGTGGCGAACGCGTAGAGAGCCGAGGTGGTAGACGTCCGGAGGAGGGCAGGCAGGGCGTAAAGCCCCGTGGGGGCCACGCCCCTTTACGGGGTGAGTTAGGCTTAAAACGGTGCACCTGGCGGCTGTGAATTCGTTATCGGTGCGTTGGGATCAAAATCTACCGGAGGTAATTGAGCGGGGGACATCTGCGGAGCAAATGTCGGGCGCGGTGCGGAAGAGGGGACGGAGGCGTGTTCCATGGCCGGTTGTAGACCCGAGTTGCCTTGCGGATGTTTTGCTAAGCTGCGGAAACTTGCACGAGAAGCGTCAAAGAATAGCTTGACCATACCCGTCGGACCGTTTCTGTGTTTGGCGATGTGGACCTCGGCCAAGTTTCTTTCTTCCGGCGATAGATCTTCCGTACGGTAATTTTTATCGGCAGCTTTGCGATAAATGAAAAGCACAATATCTGCATCTTGTTCGATTGAGCCTGATTCGCGCAAGTGGGAAAGTTTTGGAATGGCCGGTTTAACAGTTTCGACGGCGCGAGAAAGCTGTGACAGGGCCAGGACAGGCACGCCGAGTTCGCGGGCAATTGATTTTAGACCGCGCGTAATTTCCGCAACTTCTTGCACGCGATTTTCCGTTCCGTGGCTGCCGCGCGATTCCATAAGCTGCAAGTAGTCGATGATGATAAAACCAAGTCCGTGTTCCATTTGCAAACGCCGCGCTTTGGTTCTGATCTCGACAATGTTTGCGTTGGCGGAATCGTCAATATAAATCGGAGCTTCGGACAAAGTGCCGATGGCATGGCCGATGCGAGAAAAGTCGTCATTCTCTCCCTGGTCAGACAAACGACCTGAGTGCATCTTCCAAAGATCGACATTTGCCTCGGAGCAGATGAGGCGATCGACGACTTGCTCTTTGCTCATTTCGAGCGAAAAGTAACCGACCGGGACTTTGTGCTTTACCGCAGCGCAGCGCATAAAGTCCAATGAAAGCGAGGTTTTTCCGCAAGATGGACGAGCGGCCAAAATCACCAAATCGCTTTTGTGCAATCCGCCCAAAATCGAATCCAAATCCGGAAAACCGGTCGGTACGCCGCGCAGTTTGCCTTTTTCGCGATGAATCTCGTCAATGCGTTCAAACGCGGAATCCAAAATGTCATTTATCGGCGTAAACGCAACCTTCATGTACTTTTGCGAAACTCCAAAAAGTTTTTGCTCGGCTTGGTCCAAAACTTTTTCAACATCTTCCTCTTGTTCAAAACCCAGTGCCGTAATGTCTTGCGCAGCGTGAATGAGGCGTCTGAGCGTTGCTTTTTTTTGCACGATGTGCGCGTAATGCTGAACGTGACTGGAAGTCGGTACCGAATTTGCAAGCTGCAACAAATAAGCCCGACCACCGATTACCTCGACAAGATTTTTTTCTTGCAAGCGATTCGTGACGGACAAGATGTCGATCGGTTCGTGTTTGCGAAACAGATCCGAAATGGCTTCGAAAATCTCTTGATGTTTATCCGCGTAAAAATCTTCCGTCGTCGTGATGTCGCCGATGCGGATGATGGCTTCCTTGTCAATCAACAGCGACCCGAGCAATGACATTTCGGCTTCCAGATTTTGCGGCACCAGCTTTTCGTTTTGCATACGGTAAAGAACTTACTAGCTCGTAAGGTTGAGCGGAAGAAGATAAACGGGGAGTTGGGTGTGGATAACTTAACGCGTTGCGTACATAACGTACATCGCGTACTTAGCGTACATGGCGTGACCACCGTCGTACGTGATGAACGTTATGTACGCGATGTACGTAGGTGAGTGTGTTATAATACCCTCAATGAAGCAAAGTTCTAAAGTCTCGGACGTTACTTTAAATCTTGTAGGTACTGTGATTGGGGCAGGCGTTTTTGGTTTGCCGCCGGTTATGGCCAGAACGGGGATTCTTGGCGGTTCGGTCATCTTTTTTGGAATTTTATTGGTTGCTCTGTCCCTGCATCTTTTATTTGCTCAAATCGTTTTGGCTGAAAAAGTTAAAAGAAGGCTGGCGGGTTATGCGGATCGTTGGGTTGGCGGTTGGGCCAAGTGGACGACTTTGGTGATTTTTTTCTTAAAATGCGCCGGTGCAATTTTGGCTTATATTATTTTGGGCGGTGAGTTTTTATCTGTTATTGCACGAGGCTTTGGATTTGATTACGCGGTTTGGATTTGGCAGTTGGTGTTTTGGGTAATCGGTGCGGCTATTGTTTTTTTCGGACTGAAAATCGTCACACATATCGAAGATGAATTGACCTGGCTGTTGATCGGAGCGATGATCTTTTCAATCGTTGTTCTGGTTCCATTTTTTAATTGGAACAGCATAGGTACCTGGCAGCCTTTAAGTTTTTGGCAGGCAATCGGAGTTATGTTCTTTGCCGTCACAGCCATGACGGTAGTCCCGGAAGCGGTGGAGATCGCGGGTCGCAAACCGTCGATATCAAACAAAGGAATAATTTTGGGGACCGTACTGGCTGGAATTCTTTCCTGGGCTTTTGGGTTGGCAATCGCGCTGGCTTATCCGGGGATACTCGGAGCGCAAGATATAAGTTTGGCGTTCCCGCCGATCTTTTGGTGGCTTATTCCTGTCATCGGCATTCTGGCCGTCATCACTTCGTATATTACGATTACGCAGGCGCTGAAAAATCTTTTGCATTACGACATTAAAGTGAGCCCGAATTGGTCGTGGGCAATATCGGTGACGATTCCGCTTGTATTTTATGCCGTCACGTCTCGCAACTTTTTGGATACTGTCGGATTTGTCGGCGGAGTCCTAACCGGCCTAAGCGGTTTGATCGTCTGCCTCGTCGCCTGGATTGTAATGAGACGTAAGGGTTCAAAAGTTTTTTGGTTTTGGAAATGGTCGCCGTTACCACTTGCGCTCATCTTGCTTATCATCGTTTTGCAAGAGCTCGCTCTGTACGTTAAAATATAATATACATAATGTTCTTTCTGTCATTGCGAGGAGTGTAGTCACGACGCGGCAATCTCCCCCTCGGTATTCCTTTATTCAATTAATTATAGTATGAAAAGTTATCTAAAATTCATCTACATCCCGCTCGTTAAGTGGTTGGCTAATTTAACGGTCATCATGCTGGTGTTCGGTTATCTTTTTCCGACGCCGACCAACAAGTGGGTGGAACTTGGAATCGGTTGGACAGTTTCGATGCTAATCGCGATGCTGTTTGCGTATTGGGCTTGCCATAGAGATGTTCCGCACGGCAGAAAATTGGCGATCATGATAGCGCTTTGGGCTGTTATTACGACCATAATGGAAATATTTTTAAGCTACTACACATTTTGGCAACCGTTTTTTACGATTTTGCGCTACGAATTTGCCGTGCAAGTCATTTTGGAAGTCATTGGAATTTTGATCGTCGTAAAAATACTCCGCAGACATCAAGCGTACAATATTGCGGTGGAGGGAGTAAATTTGGAAGCTGGAAGCTGGAAACTAGAAACTGGAAAGAGTTCCTTTGTCATTCTCGCGCAGGCGAGAATCCATTCCTTTCTGTCATTGCGAGGAGTGTAATCGCGACGCGGCAATCTCCCCTCCGACTGTCATCTCGAGCGAAGTCCTACGGAGTCGAGAGATCTCAAAAACTAACCAACTTGTCTCCACCTGGTGTAGGGGGAGTGGCGAGCACGGAGCGAGACGAGGGAGCACTTCAATGATTCTGGACTCAACCGAAAGGGGATTCATTGATTAGTTATTATTTATAAAATCAGGTTCACCAAATAATTTGATAAAACTACTTATATTTGCTTGCGGATGTAAGGATTTTATGCTGTTCAATAGGTATGTTTTGTCGACTGATCTCAGGTTTTTGGATAAAAGATTTATTTGCATTTTCATGGGTCCGAATTCGTGATTCTCTAATGTATCGGCGATGTTAAAAAAAGGCTCAGTTATTGTATAAGTATTCGGTGAAGTGATTTTTCTAAAGTTTTCAATTTCATTTTTTTTGCTATCCCGATATTCAGGATTTATATAATAAGGAGGATCGTCGTGTAACTGTTCAAGTCCAATGCCATTTTCATTAATACTAAAAATCTGTGTCTGATAATTACCCGATCTAGCTAGATAGTAAGATTCTTCGTAATAAAAGGTGTTTACGCCCATTACACCGGTTGTGGTTGCTTCTCCGTAAAGATCTTCTATTTCTTTGAATGTGGTTTCTCCTAATTTAAAATTTAAAGTATCAGTCTTGGATTCAAAATCACCTGTTGAAGTTGCTTTTATGCCATAATAGTTATTGAGTTGTAGTTCAGGATGAAAGCTTTCATCTAGGGATGTTATCGAGTAGGCTAAAATTTTTTCGTATTCGTCTGTTAATGCAATTATTGAGCAGTAACTATTAATAAATACATACTCTTTTATTTTTGTTACTGTTGAGTTTGGGTAATTAACAATTTTGTTACCAGAGATTTTATCGCCAGCGATCATGTCGCCTGATGCGTTGCTGCCTTGGATGATGTTGGAGCCTCCGACGACCAGGTTGTTTTTTGGCTGAGTGTGAGGAGTTAAAAAATACCAGATAGCTGAAGCAATTATGCTTAATATTATTATACCCGGTATCGTATCTTTAAATTTAATATTTTGTTTTACCATGAAATTAAATTAAGGTTCATACTCATTACCCCGCCCCTTCCACCACATTCTTCATAAGCAACGCCACCGTCATCGGCCCTACGCCGCCGGGGACGGGGGAGTAGTAGCCTTCCATGTCGGCGCAGGCTTCGGAATCGAAGTCTCCGCGGACTTTGTTGTCTGCGGATTTGTTTATGCCGACGTCGATGACGCAAGCGCCAGGTTTAACGCCGTTTGAGGTCAAAAATTTTTCTTTACCGACTGCGACGACGATGACGTCCGCCTCGCGCAGTCGTTTATCGTCTTTGTGATCGGCGAGCATCACTTCCACTGTTGCGCCGGCGCGTTCCAAGATGTATTTGAGAGGATCTGCAAAAGTGTGCGTGTTGGCAAGAATGATGCAGAGCGAGTGATTCGGTTCGATGGGCGTCGCGGCGATTAAACGCAGTATACCTTCGTGTAAAGGTGAAATGACTTTTGCCTCTCCGTTTTCAAGCGATTGGACATTCGCCGGATGAAATCCGTCCGAATCTTTTTGCGGGTCCATCGCTTGTACCAGCGCATCCGCATCATGTCCTTCGGGAACGGGCATTTGAATTAAAATGCCGTTAACGCTCTTGTCGACGTTCCATTCTTTTATGAGTTTGATGATTTCAGAATCCGGAGTGTCGGCCGACAACTGTCTAAAGTCGGTCAGGACACCGATTTCATCCGCGGCTTTGCGTTTGAGCGAAACATAAAGCGCCGAAGCTGGATCTTCGCCTACGAGCAAAACGCCGAGTTTTGGCTTAAGGCTTTTGGCGCGAATTTGATCTTTAAGTTCGTCCAAGATTTCTTGGGCGATTTGTTTGCCCGGAATGCGTTGCATGGGCAATAGGATAGTGCGTTTTTACAGGTTTGTCCAACCCCCTCTATCCGTCACCTCTATTAAATTTTATTGCGGTGACACCTTTCACCTGTCAGACGAGGGAAAGGAGTTAATCAGTCATTCTGTAGAGACGCCCTCGGAGGGCGTCTCACTTCAAAAACAAAACAACTACCTTTCCCCTGTTCGACGGGGGAAAAGTGGCCCGCAATATCGTCAAAATGAGGGTCGGATAGAGGGGGGGGTCCGGCCCCGGCCGTGACAGTGCTACTCCAACCCCGGCACCTTAAACTTATTGCAAAGCTCTCTTACTTCTACTCTCAATGGTTCGTACCACGTATCAGTCTTGAGAGATTCTTTGAATTGTTTGATTAATGCGAGGCGTTCTTCTTTGTCTGTGGGAAGCTGAAAGTCTTTTGTGTGCTCGATGACTTTTGCGATTAAATCTGCAATTTGTTTCATCTCCGTTTCGCCCATGCCTCTAGTCGTCGATGCCGGCGAACCCAGGCGCAAACCGCTCGGATAAAACGCATTGCTCGGGTCGTTCGGAATTGTATTGCGATTGGCGCAAAGGCCGATGCGGTCCAAGGCAAGATCGACGAACATGCCGCGGCCCGGTCCGGTTGTCGTCAAGTCCATCAGTATCAAGTGATTGTCGGTTCCGCCGGAAACGAGTTTAAGTCCGTGCGACGTCAACTCTTGCGCAAGAGTTTTTGCATTGTCGACGACTCTTGTTGCGTAATCTTTGAATTCAGGTCTCGATGCTTCTAGCAAAGCAACTCCGATTCCAGCGATCGTGTTCAAATGCGGTCCGCCTTGCAAACCTGGGATAATCGCTTTGTCGATTTTATCAGCGAGTTCAATATTCTTGTCCAAACCTTTTTGCGTCACCATGATCATGGCGCCGCGAGGTCCGCGCAAAGTTTTGTGCGTCGTGGTCATCACGATGTGACAATGTGAAACGGGACTTTCGTGTTGGCCGCCAGCTATTAACCCTGCGATGTGAGAAACGTCAGCCATTAAATATGCACCGACTTCGTCTGCGATTTTTGCAAACTCAGCAAAAGGAATCGCGCGCGGTATTGCAGTTCCTCCGCAGACAATCACTCTCGGTTTGTTTTCGAGAGCAAGGCGTCTAACTTCATCCAAGTCAATCATGCCGTCCGCTGTCATGTGATATGGAACGCTTTTCCAAAATTTGGAAGTCATGGAAAATTTCCAGCCGTGCGTTAAATGTCCGCCGTCCAAAAGATTTAAACCCATGATCGTCTCGCCTGGTTCGCAAATCGCGGAGTAAATCGTCAGATTCGCAGGACTGCCGGAATATGGTTGAACGTTGGCGTGCGGAACTCCAAAAAGCGCCTTGGCTCTGTCGCGCGCCAACGACTCGACTTTGTCGGCAACTTCATTGCCCGGGTAATAGCGTTTGCCCGGATAACCCTCCGCGTATTTATCGGACAGAACGCTTGAAAGCGCTTCCAGCACTGATACGGAAGTGTGATTCTCGGACGGAATGAGCGTCAAACCATCGCGTTGGCGATCTTCCTCGGCCTTCAATAAATCGAACATTTGAGGGTCATTGTTCTGTATGGCGGTAAACATAGGTTTGGTTATATAAACAAATATGCAAAAAGCTTACTCCATTGACAAGCACATGTGTAGAGTTGGTCAAAGTGCCCATCGGTTTGTCGAAGAGTTGACTGTCTGTGCAGAAAATATATGATTGTCACGTTCATCGACAACAGAAAGGCGGAAAATCATGGGAAAGCCATTAAGGAAGAGTTCGTCAGAATTGGTTTGCCGCATGTTCTCCGCCATTGCTTTGGCGGGCGGGACGTGGGAGCATGCCAAGTGGCTGAGACTGCGCAACGGAAAGAACGCACGGCTGGTTCAAGCCGTTTATTGGGCTGACTTTGCTGCGCCTGTTGTTCCTCTTAAAGACAGGGAGATCTTTATCGACGATAGGCTTGATAATTTGCCCGGCAAAAAACGACATGCAACGGTTGTCGCGCTGTCCGACGCGGGTTACGACGATGACTTCGCTGAGTTGCTTTGCGACCCGAAAAACGCAGAGCGATTTGTAGCGGGAATAGATCTGGCTATGTCGGACGAAGAGTTCTGCGCGAAAAACGGTTTCGAATTGCCTGAGAGCATTTTACCGCCCAAGAAAGCGGTGCTGTCGGAATCGGCACGGAAGAAAAAGTTCGCAGCGATGGCAAAAGTGCCGTTTAATCATCTTTCAGAAGATGAGTTACACAGAACGTATCTCGCGATGCAGCGTGCAGGCTTTAACAGACGCCACGTCAACTGGATTTGCAACCGCTGCGAGCGGTTCGTGCATATTGTCGAGTCACAAATCGACGCGGAAAAAAGAGAATGGGTAGACGAAAGCGGTTTTGTCATCGAGTCTGAACTGCGCAAAAAGATGGCGCAGCCCAATCTTGAGTCGATCAATGACATGCCTGGTTTGATCAGGCGCCTCATGAATGAAGTAATTGCAGACGCTGGAGGCGTAGGCAAAGATTCTTTGTGGATTCAAAGAGCAAATCACGCGGAGCGTCTTCTGTCCTTCGTCGAGGCTGCGATGCGTGCGGATGTGCGGTCCGCCAAAGAAGATGCTGTACGCAGGAAGGCCTCGAAGATATCCATTCATCCGCCAGCCTTGAAAACAAAGAGTTTAAACACGGATGCATCGAAACGCAAAGCGTCCGGAAGTCGAGAGTGGTTTGAGAGCCATGTGGCACCTAAAGCTTGGATTACTCAAAAGGGTACTCTTGTGCTGAAAAGTAAGTGCCAAGTCCCTGATAAAGTGTTGAACGATATGGCAAGGTCCAGTGTCGCATACATGAACAGGGCGATGCAGTGTATCGGGAAAGCGAATGCGTTTGCCAGATACTTAACGAATGACATGTTCAAGGGTCGTGCCGGAGACAGTTATGTTGTCGTTCCGTACGGAACAGTTCTGCTCAGGCTGTTCTTGAGAGAGGGAAGTGACTACAAAGAGCTCTGTAGTATCACGGTTATGTACGACGAACGCATTACGGGTCCGCGTAGGCTTTTTGAAAATGCTGACAAAGAAGAGGCTATGCGCAGAAAAGCATCGAGGATCTTCAACTTTCCGTCGGCAAAGCCCGCCGTTGTTCAAAGCAGACGGTCTCCGATTGTGCGAACTTTTACTCAAGTTCTACGCGGAGTCGGCTTGCTTGGTAATAAGAAGACAGCGGAAAAAGCGGTCTCGCGAATTTCGGAAATTCCTGCGGCTCAAAACGTTGAGGTTCAAGTGCCGGAAGTCAGAGTCGAAGCTGCAGCCGAAGTCAACTTCGAGGAGTGGCGCATCAGGGACGATGAAGTCGCGGACTATTTTTCGCGCAGTCTTGCCGAGGCGGAGCTTTCGACAGAACCGAGGGCAGTGGCTTTGGCTGATGATAACAAAACCTATGTTGATTTGGATGGATTAAGCGATGAGGAAAAGCTGTCACTCTTTCGAAAGTATCGTTGATCTGTCAGCGATTGACATCCCACCCATTCGGCGGTAGTATTTCTGCCTTGCTCTTTCTTACGAACCGGCGGGGGAGAAAGCGGAAAATAAATGCTGAATGCTCGCGGTGCAGTCATCAGAACTTGGTCCGACGAGGTGTTTAACTGGAAGGGTGCGGTGGCTTTTGGCCTGCTGGCGTTGCTCGCTTCAGCCGTACCTAATGCGTCCCGCGGGACGTTTGGCTTAAGCAACCTTGAGCTGTTTCTTGAACTTGGAATGGCGGCGACGGTCTTTGTGACATTCGGAATCGCGATCACCGCACTCGGCGCAAGACTGGCCCGTCTGATGGGTTTGCGGACGTGCAGAAATTGGCTTCTTGTGGCGATAGCCGTCGCGCCGATAACTTTCTTTCTTGTCGGCGCACATCTTGCAATGAGCCAGGCACTCGCTCCTCTTAAGCGCGAGTTCAGCGTCCATTCAGCCGTTATCTCCGGAGACGAGACGGATTTTGATGGCAATCTGGATGCTGTTCTCGTACGGCGCGACGCTATGTTGCGCCAATACGGCTACTTGCACTTGGGAAGCTGGCGTGCAGATTCCGGCAAAGCCGACTGTTCGTCAGTCTATCTCTTTATGGGGACGTTCTAGCGTCCTCTTTTCTTTTACGCTAGACTTTAGATACAAATATGCCTTTCTGTATAATAGCGGCATAGTGAGTTAATCAAATATGGAATTTAGATTTGAAGAAAAGATAACAGGCAGCTCGAACGAGTCTGTTCCGGAGTCGGGTAATAAAATCGGCGATTTTATCCATGAAATGAACAGAGATGATGGGATGCTGAAAGTTTGGGGCGACAGCCTTGGAGAATATTACGACCAGCTGACTTTTAATCAAGTCAGTAAAAAATCACGCAAAGAAAAAGAAGCCGACAGCCGGCGGATGGCTGCGCGCGCGGCGATTCCCAAAAAAAGCGTTGAACAGGTATCTGAGAAAATAACGTCATACATTGCAGGCTGGACGGTTGATAGAAATATGACTAAGGCAGAATCTTATAGATATTGGAAAAAACTTCGTGACAATCTCCAGATATACGGTAGACCAAAACTTATGGAGGCTTTGGACAAAGCGTTGAAAAACTATTTCGGTGAGTAAAATAAATTATGTTAGACGTTCATAAACTTAAGCGCGTTCATTTGGTCGGCATCGGCGGAATCAGCATGTCTGCCGTTGCCAAGTTGTTGTCGCAGTCAGGAGTGATTGTCAGCGGATCTGATTTGGCGGAAACACCAATTACAAAAGAGCTGCAGGCCAAAGGCATCAAAGTCATCATCGGTCCGCACGATGAAAGGAATCTTGCGGAGGATTGCCAGGCTGTGATTCATACTTCCGCTTCGCGAGATGATAATCCGGAGCGCATTGCAGCCAAGGGGCGGCACATTTCAGATTTGTCGAATTTTGAATTTTTGGGAGAATGGTTTAAAGATAAAAAAGTGGTTTTAGTAACGGGCACGCACGGCAAGAGCACGACGACGGCTTTGCTGGGCAATATGTGCATCAAAGGCGGTCTTGATCCGACGGTGATCATCGGCAGCCGAGTGCCTGGCTGGCCGGATGCGAATTTGCGTTTGGGAAATTCCGATTTGGTAATCATCGAGGGAGATGAATATGCGCGGCATTTTTTGGATTTCCATCCGTCGGCTTTGATTATAAATAACATCGAGCTTGATCACACTGATATTTTTAAAGATGTAGACGACATGCGTCATACGTTTGAACGTTTGCTTCGGCAGACAAAAAAAGACGCGATCGTCGTCGTTAATGGCGAGTCGGAACAGGCGATGAAAGCCGTAGATACGATCAAGCTGCATGAAATGAAAGTTGTAAAATTCGGGCGCAGTTCGACCGTCAAACTGAAAAGTCAATCGTACGATGCAATGATGGAAAGTTCGCATGGAGCAAAGGGAATGGAAGTAAAAATCAATTTTGGCGCCGAGAACTGGAAGTTGGAGTCGTCTTTGATCGGTGATTACAACGCAATGAACGTCGCTGCCGCCGCTGTCATGGCACATGAGCTCGGAGCTGCGTCCGAAGCGATATGGACTGCGGTTAAAGAGTTTGCCGGCATTTGGCGCCGCATGGAGTTTGTCGGCGATCTTAACGGTGCGCAAGTCTACTCTGATTACGGCCATCATCCGACTGCTGTGCGCGAAACCATCGCCGGAGTCAAACAAGCTTTTCCCGACAAGCGAGTCGTTCTTTGTTTTCAACCTCATCATAAAAATCGCACAAAGCAATTGTTTGATGATTTTGTAACTTGTTTTGATCAAGCTGACGTTCTTATTCTTTGCGAGATTTATGACGTAGCCGGTCGCAGCGCAGTGGAAGATGCTGACATGTCATCGCAAAAATTGCTTGATGCCATTAAAGATCGGTTTTCGGGAATCGAAGATCGGGATTCGAGTCTTGATAACCGAAATTCGATTACCGAGTCACGAGTATTGGAGTACGCTCCAAATCCCGATGCTGCGGTCAAAAGAACTTTTGAGCTTTTGCAGCCGGGCGACGTTTGCGTCGTGATGGGTGCGGGGGATATCGATGGTTTTTTACGCAAGGCGGTGCTTCGTACTCCGGTTTCGATAGTCAATTCCTCCGCCTCGTAGGACGAGGCACCTCCCTTAAATAAGGGAGGCTTTAAGAAGTTTAATGTTATGTCAAAGTTAATCGGATGTGGTCGTTTTTTGCCGTATGATCCGGATCTCAAAAAGCGTTCGCAAGAAAATCGCAAAAATGCAACTAAAGAGGAGAAAAAACTTTGGTATGATTGTTTGCAAGGCATTAAGCCGCAATTCTACCGTCAACGTATAATTGATCATTACATTGCTGATTTTTATTGTCCGGAGTTGAAGTTGGTTATAGAAGTCGATGGCGATTCGCATTTATCTGAAATGGGAATCGGTAATGACAGTGTTCGGACATCGGTGTTGGAGGGATATGGTTTAAGAATTATCAGGTTTACCAATAAAGAGGTAACGGAAAATTTTGAAGTTGTTAAGAAAGTGATATATGATTTAATTAACTCCCGTAACTAAAGGCCCCCCTTCGGTAAGGGGGGAAACAAAGGGGGAATCAACTATGAACACAGAAACAATTTCCGCATTCAAAAAACAATTTCCAGACGTGGTGGAAAATGAACCGATGAGCAAGCATACGAATTTGCGCATCGGAGGTCCGGCTCGTTTATTCATAATCGCCAATGAACCGAGCGTTATTTTAGACGCGGCTGCCGTTGCGAGAAAGTTGGACATCCCTTGGATTGTTTTTGGCGGCGGTTCGAACATGCTCGTATCGGATTCCGGCTACGACGGTTTGGCGATTCAAATTGCTTTTCGCGACGTTAAACTCCGCCAGCAGACGGCTACCGTCGAAGCAGGTGCGATAATGTCCGCAGTCGCACGCCAGACTGCGGAAGCCGGGCTTGGCGGTTTAGAGTGGGCGGTTGGAGTCCCCGGCACGGTCGGCGGTGCGATCTACGGCAATGCGGGATGTTACGGCGGAGAAGTCAAAGATAGTTTGGTTACCGTCGACTGCTACGATATTAAAACAGGTAAACCCGAAGTTTATCCAAATGCAAAATGTGCATTCGGTTATCGCGACAGCCTTTTTAAACACGAGCCGCATGTGATTTTTCGCGCCACTTTTAAGTTGACGCCAACTGATCCTGAGCCTTTAAAAAAACGCATAGAAGAGATTTTGCAGATGCGCAAAGAAAAACAGCCTTTGGAATTCGGCAGCGCGGGCTGCATGTTTAAAAACTTTGTTTTTAAAGACGAGAGCGAACTCGAGCGTCTAAAACAAGACGTCAAAGAAATTCCGGCGGACATGCTGGCTAAAAAGTCCATTTCAGCAGGCTGGCTTATTCAACAAGTCGGGATGCTGGGAGAAAAAATCGGCAGCGCGCAGGTCAGCGAAAAACACGGAAATTTTATAATCAACTTAGGTGATGCAATTGCGCAGGACGTTTTGATGTTGACGAGCAAAGTAAAAATGAAAGTCCGTGACGATTACAATATTATGCTTGAGGACGAAGTTCAGCTCATCGGCTTTTGACGTTGTCTCGCACCCAGTCTAATCTTCTAATAGGTGTGGATACATCCAAAATTCTTAATTCTTAATTCTTAATTCATAATTGATCTTGCTATGACAATCAACATTCGTGCGGCCAATATGGAGCTTACGGACGCGATCAAGCAATATGCCGAAGAAAAACTGACGTCTTTGGAGAAATTTTACGACAACATCATTCATATCGAGGTTGATCTCGGCCTTGATAATCATCATCACAACAAAGGCGATATCTATATGTGCTCAGCGGCTGTAGACGTGCCGGGCAACATTTTTAAAGTCGAAAAGCAAGAAGAGAATTTATACAAAGCCATAGACAAGGTACGCGATCACTTGCGCGAAGAGATTACGGCCTGGAAAGAAAAAACCCGCGAGTCACTGCGCGGAGCAACTGTCTAGTCCATAGCTTCGTCATCTCGACCGAATCTGACCTTCATCTGTCATCTCGAGCGGAGTTGGACGGAGTCGAGAGATCTCAGAACAGAATCACTGAAGCAATTGTGTTGGAGGCGATAGGATTTCTCCACTTCGCTTTTACGCTTCGGTCGAAATGACAGAGGAGAGGAACGCTTCGGTCGAAATGACAAAGGGGCTATTTTGACTTTCGGCGTTTTTCTGCGTAAGATAGCGATATTATGTCAATAATAAAGAAAATTTTCGGTGATCCAAATGAAAAGGTTTTGCGTAAGATTAGGCCATTTGTTGAACAGATAAATGCGCTGGAACCCAGTATAAAAACGTTGTCGGACGAAGGTTTAAAACAAAAAACCCTGGAATTTAAGGAGCGTTTGTTAAAAGGCGCTAATTTAGACGATATTTCGTCCGAGGCTTTTGCGGTTGCCCGCGAGGCATCTTGGCGCAATCTTAAACAACGCCAATACGACGTGCAGCTTGTCGGCGGATATGTTTTGCAGCAAGGCCAGATTGCCGAGATGCGCACCGGTGAAGGTAAAACTTTGACTGCCGTTGCGCCGGTTTATTTGAATGCGCTCGAAGGCAAAGGCGTCCACTTGATTACCGTCAACGATTATTTGGCTCGCCGCGATACCGTTTGGATGGGTCAGGTTTATTATGCGCTTGGTTTGACGATCGGTTGTATCCAGCATGAAAGCGGTTATGTCTACGATCCGACTTTTAAAGCGGAACCGCAGCATGACGAAAACCGCGACGAAACAGGATCTTTTAAAGTTGACATGGATTATCTGCGTCCTGTTTCGCGCAAAGAGGCTTATGCGGCTGATATAACTTACGGAACAAACAACGAATTCGGTTTTGATTATCTGCGCGACAACATGGTCGTCTCACTCGATGCAATGGTGCAGCGGGGATTGCATTACGCAATTGTTGACGAAGTCGACTCGATTTTGATCGACGAAGCGCGCACGCCGCTAATCATCAGCGGTCCTGCGGAAGAGTCGAGTGAAATGTATTTGCGTTTTGCGGAACTTGTTCCAAAATTGGAAGTTGACACTGATTATGTGATCGACGAAAAGTTGAGAACTGCATCAATTACCGAAGCCGGCATCTCAAAAATGGAGCAATGGCTGAACATCGAAAATCTTTATGCGCAGGGCGGAGTCAAGCAAGTCCATCATTTGGAAAATGCTTTGCGCGCGCATGCCATGTACAAGCGCGACAAGGACTATGTCGTTAAAGACGGCGAGGTGTTGATAGTCGACGAGTTTACCGGCCGCTTGATGATCGGCCGCCGTTACAGCGAGGGATTGCATCAGGCTATTGAGGCAAAAGAACATGTCGCCATTCAGCGCGAGAGCGTCACTATGGCAACGATTACTTTTCAGAATTACTTTCGCATGTACGACAAACTTGCCGGCATGACAGGTACTGCGCTTACGGAAGCTGAAGAGTTTTATAAAATCTACAAACTCGAAGTCGTGGAGATTCCTACCAATAAACAAATTCAACGCAAAGATTCTCCTGATCGCGTTTATAAATCGGAGAAAGGAAAGTTTATGGCGGTTGTGCGCGAGATCAAGCGTTTGCGCGAGTTGGGACAGCCTGTTTTGGTAGGCACCGCGTCAATTGAAAAGAACGAAATTTTGGGAGAATTACTAAAGATGGAAGGCATCTCGTTTAATCTTTTGAACGCAAAAAATCATGAGCGTGAAGGCGAATGGATCGCTCAAGCCGGCCGCAAAGGCGCCGTGACAGTCGCAACTAATATGGCAGGCCGCGGCGTCGACATTATCCTGGGCGGCAATCCGCCGATTGAAGATGAGGGAAATGAGGTTAAATCTCTCGGCGGTTTGCATGTGCTTGGCACGGAACGCCACGAAAGCCGCCGCATCGATAATCAGTTGCGAGGACGCGCCGGCCGCCAAGGCGACCCGGGTTCCACGCAGTTTTATGTTTCGCTCGAAGATGATTTGATGCGTATCTTCGGTTCCGACAGCATGAGAAAACGCATGGACTTTTTAAAGATTCCGGAAGACGAACCGATAGAAAGCAAAATGCTTTCCAAGGCCATCGAAGGCGCACAGAAAAAAGTGGAAGGCCATAATTTTGACATTCGCAAACATCTTCTTGAATACGACGATGTCATCAACAAACATCGTACCGCCATTTACAGCCAGCGCCGTCAAATTTTGGAAGATGCCGTTAAAGCCACCGAAGACGGTGAGAGACCTCTTAAAAAGAAAATATTGGAGGCTGTTGAAAATGAAATTGAGCAAACGGTTTTTTTTCACACCGGTGCGGAGGATTCGTCTCTTTGGGATTTGGAAGAAGTCGCCAAAGCAGTCAACGCTTTGCTGCCCGCTGAATACGACGCGACGTCCGTCATCAAAGCTTTCGAAAGTCCATCAACAGGCAAGCAGGGCATGGCGGAAGTCAGAACGAAGATTATCACCGCGTGCATGGATTTGGCGCGTCAGGCTTATATAAAAATCGAAGAAACAATCGTCGATCAAGCTTTCATGGCAGACATCGAGAAGGGCGTTTTACTGCGCTCGTACGATGATTTATGGATTGAGCATCTTGATGCCATCGATCATTTGCGCCGCGGCATCGGGCTTACCGGCTATGCGCAGCACGATCCGCTCGTCGAGTACAAACGCGAGGCTTATCGCATGTTTAACGAGTTGAATGCATTAATCAACAAACAAGTCGCGCACGCCATTTTCAAAATTCCCGTCGCGCAGCAAGTGGCGATTCGCCAGTTCAGCCAACGTCTTGCAAGCGAAAAACCGCTCATCTTTTCCGGCGCCGCAAAAACTGCGGACGAACTAAACCAGAGCGAATCTCGAATCTCGAATCTCGAATCTCGGGATCCGAAGTTTAAAGATGTTGGTAGAAATGACCTATGCCCGTGCGGGAGTGGGTTGAAGTTTAAAAAGTGTCATGGGAAATAGGTCGAATAGGTTCAATAAGTCCAATATGACCAATAACTCCCAGTTGATAGACCCGCACGGAGGCTACCGCCAACTCAAATCGTTTCAAAGTGCAACAGTTGTTTACGATTTAACTGCGGAGTTTTGCAACCGTTTTGTTAAAGAGCACCGAATGCGCGACCAAATGGTGCAAGCGGCGCGTTCCGGTAGACAAAATATCGCGGAAGGTTGCCAGGCTTCCGGCACTTCAAAGAAAACTGAAATTAAACTGGTTAATGTAGCACGTGCAAGTCTGGAAGAGCTTCTGCTTGATTACGAAGATTACTTGCGCCAACGCGGTTTCGCACAGTGGGAAAAAGAAAATACGGAAGCCCAAAAAATCAGGCAGTTGGCCTACGTGCAAGATAGGTCATCTGCGACTTATTCGTCTTATATGACTGATTCCGAGATTGCTGCAAATGTTTTAATTTGCCTAATCCATCAAACCAATTACCTGCTCGACCAGCAACTGCGTGCATTAGAAAAAGCATTCGTAGAAAACGGCGGCTTCACGGAAAAGTTATATACGGTTAGAATGAAAAACAGACAGAACTGGAAAAAAGAATGAATTATTATTGTTTTTAATAATTTCTAATTGCTAACTTTTAATTGCTAAATATCTTATATGAAAATCGGAATCATCGGCAGCATGCAAATGACGGAGCGCATGCTTGAGTTGCGAGATAATCTCAATATGCTTGGTCATGAGGCGTTCGTGACCAATTTTGCAAGCAGTTTTGTTGGAAAGACCGATGAAGAAAAAGAACGTATTAAAATCGAACAGAAAAATAATCAAGATGCCATTCGAGAATTTTGGAATCTTATGCAAGGTGCAGACGCTGTTTTGGTTGCGAATTATGATAAAAACGGCATTGTAAACTACATTGGCGGCAACGCTTTGATGGAAATCGGTTTCGCGCACGTCTTAAATCAAAAAATATTCTTGCTCAATCCGATTCCGGAAATTCCTTTTTACAAAACCGAAATCGAAGCTGTGAAGCCAGTAATAATCAATGGGGATTTGACGATGGTAAAATAAGCAAACGTTTTATGGCCCTCGAAGCAACTCACATGCGATTCGCGTTTGATCTGAAAGACAAATATCAGGTCAAAGATTTGCAAAAGTATATTTCCGGTTCGATTTATCCGGACAGTCGTTATTTATCTAAAATTGATCGTGTTCTGACTCATCCAAAAGATCGCATGGAGTGGGATATCGCTAATTTGGATGATTTTAAAAAAGGTTGGCATAGCCATCTGATTTGCGACAGGATTCAGTTGCAGCTCATTATGGAAAGTAAACCGGAGATTTTTGTGGGAGAAATTAGACATGGTGATCAGGCTTGGTTATATTCAACAGCAATAAAAGCATTACAAGAAATAGATATTGTTAAAAGTTTTGATGTTGTGTCTTATCTTCCATGTTTGAACTACATCGAAACTCCGAATGGTGAAGATGCCAACACTTTGAGGGAGTATAACCAGATTTTTATTCGTGAATATGCCGATCCAAAATCATTCGGCACAAAAAATATTGACCGTATCGGACGGACTTTTGGCATGAATGATGAGGTTGTTGATCAGATAAGCCGTCATGTTTTATTGAATCAACAAGACCCTGATGTTTTAAGGCTTCTAAAAAATATTTACAATCAAATGTTAAATAGAGCTTTAAATCTAAATATCTGGCCGTAAATATGAAATCCGTCGTCATCTGCGGTAGTAGTCGTTTTGCAGCCGAAATGAGGGAGTTTGCAAAGAAACTGAAAGATTTGGGCGTGGTGGTTTTTGAGCCGCATTTGTATCGTTCGTCGGGCGGCAATTGGGAGGAGATTAAGGATTTTGACAAAAAGTTTGTGGCTCTGGGTTTGACGCATGATCATTTTTATAAAATCTGCATGGCTGATGTTGTTTACGTTTTTAATAAAGACGGTTATGCCGGCAACAGCACAACTTTGGAAATCGGTTACGCCGTTGCCATGAACAAGGCTATCTACGCCTTTGACGGCGGCGACGAAGAAATTTGCCGCAAAGTTCTTTTTAGCAGTATCGTCAAAGAACCGGAGGAGTTGGTTAAGTTATTATGATGCGACGATTATGTTCCCTCACGGAAAATATAAACATTACAGCGGTAAAGAATACGAAATAGTCGGCATTGCCAAACACAGCGAAACGCTGGAGGAGATGGTTGTGTATCGTGCGCTTTACGGCGAACATCAAATCTGGGTCAGACCGCTGGGCATGTTTTTGGAAGATGTCGAGATCGACGGCAAGTTGGTGCCGAGGTTTGAGCATATCGGCGAGTGACATATTATCCGTCGTCCGACATGCCGCATGCCACTTTTCGTCCGGCGTTACACGTTTCGCATTTCGCGTTATACTGTCCCTGTATGACAAGTCCCGAAAGATTTCCCAAAGGCCTGGATCCAAAACCGGAGCATAAGCGTAAACGAACAAGAGTGCGTCTTGATGGCGATGAGGATATGTCTCAAACAGAGCCGGCGCCTCCTCTCCGTGAGAGTTCGTTTATGTTGCCGCCAAAACCCGTTGAGGCTAAGCCGGCAAAAATTGAATCAGGAATCAGATTAAGGCCGATGTTTGATCCTTCCGTCAAACACCGAAACGAAGCGCGTGCTGCAATTATGGCGCTGGAAGACGTCGATTTTGACGAAGAGGGAATGGATTGGGAAGTGCGTTTGCAGATGACAAAGCTGATTAATTTTATTGCAGAAAGCGAATTTCCGGAGGATCTGGTAAAACAAACCGCAAGAGCCAATGATCTGATGCTTGAATTTTTGCCAAACTCTTATCCGGACGGTTCAAAAGAAATCCCGCCAATTGATCGCGGAAACATAAAAAAAATTATTTGGAAGGCGGAAAGGATAATCAACGACAAAAAATAAATATGTTCGGACACTTGATTTATTCTTACAATCACTTGGACGACGCCCGGATTCAGCAGGAAATTTCGCGCAGTCTGTATTCGACGAAGTTTAACGGTGTGAAAGTCGTCCACGCTCACAATGGAAAAGCGTCTTTCGGCTATAAAAAATATTTGGAAGATGTTTTGATAAAACGCAGGAATCTCGGGCATTTCGAAGGCGCTGCGGATTTGATTGATTCCGGCATGGATTGGTTTATTAAGAATAAGATTAAAAGTTTGCGTTATGTGATGGTTACCGCTGCGGACACTTGGTGCTTAAACGTAAATTGGATTGAGGGTCTTATAAAAGAGATGGAAGCCAAAGGTCAAGTCGTCGCATGTTCATCCTGGGGTCACGTAAAAGCACCGGAAAAACCAACGGGATTTTCGACAGATTTTTTTATCGTTGATTTGGAATGGGCACGAGCGTCAAAAGTATTTCCTTTGAATTACAAGAAATTCAAAAATAGCTTTCAAGATGTCTTTCTGCTTAATTGGTCATTGCCAATCGTCGAAGCGTGTTTTCAATACAGATACGCGCGTTATTTCATGCAAGTTTATAAAGACAATGACGTTTGGATGAACCGTAACAAATTTTGGCGGCGCATATCCGAACGCGAACCGGTGCATGTAAACGGCGATCGTTTTTCGGATTGGCCAAAAATCGGGCTTTATACCAGCCCCGAGCCTTTGACTAAACAAAAAGCGCTTAAAGCGTTAAAAATCAACTTGGGAAAATATTCCGACAAGTTGCTTAAAGCAAAAGATTTGAGCTACTATAACAATCATAAATAACTTAATAACTCTTGTAAGTTGTTAGTTGTCAGTTAATCATATGTCATTTTTTGAAAAAATCACGGGCGCGTTTGGAAGATCAAAAAACGAAAGTCCGCGCGAACAGCATGCGACGCGGGTGGAAGGGCGAGAAGCGAAAAAACAATTTGAAAACGCGGACACATTGCCTGCAAAAGATTTGGAAGAGGCTTGGAATGCAAAGATGCAATCTCAAGCGGAAGATCAGGCTAGGCTCGATGACGTAAGAAAAAGAATGGCTGATTTAAAAGTTTCGCAAAGCATGTGGCAATCCGCGGGCAGCAAAGAGGCTTATGTGCGCGAAGCGGAAAAGTCTGCGGCGGAATGGCGTGAGAGATTGGAAAGAGAAAAAGAAATAGAGAGAACTCAGCTTGAGCAACAAAGAGCCAAGCAAGTGGAAGGGTTGAAGTCTAAGTCGGTAATAACAGGGATTGATCTGGCATTGCAGCAAGAAGAAGAACGCCAAGCCGAGGAGCGCGCAAAACGTCAACGGTTGGGTTTAAATTGACCATTTGGCAAATATCTTTCGCTTGGTCCGTGATAGTCTTATCTCACCAGGTTGACATCTCTTGTCTAAAAGACATCGATTGGCTATACTTTTGCCGATTATGTCTAAACCGTCTTCTTCCGCTCATACCGGAGTATCCCGCGTTTCCGTAAAAAGGCGCGTGGCCCTTATCATCTTATTGACAGCCGTCGCCGGTTCGTTAACTTATCCCGCCCCGGCAAACTGGGTTATCGATCAAACGAATAGCGCTTTGCATACGCATTTCGGCCACATCGAGAAGCCTTTTGTTTTAGGCCTTGATCTGCAAGGCGGTACGCATCTTGAATACGAAGCGGATGTTAGCCATCTCTCAACGGACAAACATGCATCGGCTTTGGACGGCGTGCGTGATGTTATCGAGCGCCGCGTAAATTCCATGGGCGTCTCGGAACCTTTGATACAAACCACTCGTTCTGGTCAGTCGTGGCGCGTGGCGGTTGATCTTGCCGGCGTCAAAGACGTGAACCAGGCGATTAAGATGATTGGAGAAACTCCGATTTTGGAATTTAAGGAACAAGATAACGGTCCGCAAAGAACTTTAACTGCGGATGAACAAAAAGAGATTACGGATTCTGCAGCTGAAGCAAAAACAAAGTCGGATGCTTTTTTAGCTGAGGCTTTAAAGGATCCCGCGTCTTTTGAGAGCATGGTCCGCGCTTCGACTGATAATTTGGCAGCAAAAGATCAAGGCGGAGATCTGGGTTTTATAAAAGACATGCCTGAGTATGCGGACATCTACAACGCCGTGCAGGACGCACAAGTTGGATCGGTATTGGATAAAGTCGTCGACATGCCGGCAGGGGATGCGGTTGTTAAAGTTGAAGAAAAGAAAAATACGGGAGAAGAAGTTCAGGCCAGACACCTCTTGATCCAGTGGACGGGTGCTTCGCAAGCTCCGACCTCTACAACCAGAACAAAAGAAGAGGCTTTGGCGAAGATTCAAGAAATTCAAAAAGAGGTCAACGCTGGCAATTTTGCAGACTTGGCAAAAAAGTATTCCGAAGAACCCGGCGCGGACGCATCGGGCGGTGATTTGGGTTGGTTTGCACCGGGTGTGATGGTAAAGCCTTTTGAAGATGCTGCATTTGCCATGAAAGACGGTCAAGTCTCCGATCCGATTGAAACTGATTTTGGCTATCACTTGATTTTACGCGAAGCTTCGCGCCGCGTGCAGGATGTGCGAGTTCGCGTCGCTATGTTCCCCAAGATTCAAGAAACCGACATCATTCCGCCGTCAGACGGATGGAAGGCGACGGATCTGACAGGCAAACAGCTATCGTCCGCTTTTGTTGATTTTGATCAGCGAACAGGCGCTGCTGAAGTCAGTCTTCAATTTAACGACGAAGGGTCAAAACTTTTTGCAGATATTACAAAGCGCAACGTCGGCCAGCCGGTTGCTATCTTTTTGGATGGTGAGCCGATCAGCGTACCGACTGTGCAGACTGAAATTCTTGGAGGCAAAGCGGTTATTACCGGCAACTTTAGCGTGAATGAGGCCAAGGTTTTGGCGCAACGTTTGCAGGCCGGCGCACTTCCTGTGCCGATCAAGCTTATTGCGCAGCAATCGGTCGGTCCGATGCTTGGCGCGGATTCAGTGCGCGCCTCGCTTCTGGCGGGACTTTGGGGACTTCTGCTCGTTTCGCTGTTCATGTTGATATTGTATCGTTTGCCGGGCCTGATCGCAGTTGTTGCTTTGGGAATTTATGCTTTGATTTCATTGGCTATCTTTAAACTCTTACCGGTAACTCTTTCACTTGCCGGCATCGCGGGTTTCATCTTGTCCATCGGTATGGCAGTAGATGCAAACGTTCTGATTTTTGAGCGCCTGAAAGAAGAATTGAAAACAGGCAAAGCTTATTCAAACGCCATGGAAGAGGCATTTAAGCGCGCTTGGTTATCCATCCGCGACGGCAATGTCACATCTTTGATTTCAACGGTCGTTTTGTACTGGTTCACATCTTCCATAATCCGCGGCTTTGCATTGACTTTGGGCATAGGTGTCATCATATCCATGTTCACCGCCATTACGATCACGCGCAACCTCATGCGTTTGGTATTTACGCCAGCAGTCGTCACCAAACTAGGCTGGCTGGTTTTCGCACCGAAAAAGATTGAAGATAAATAAATTCATTAATTTAATTTGGCATTTGTGATTTGGCATTCGTAATTAAACAAAGTATGAATATTGTAAAATATCGTTGGCTCTGGTACTTGATTTCGTTCGTGTTGGTGGGCTCAAGTATCGCATTCCTTGCTATCTTTGGACTCAAGCAAGGCATTGATTTTGCCGGCGGCTCATTGCTTGTCGTGCGTTTTGCGGGCGAACGTCCGTCTACGGTCGACGCGGAAAAGAGCGTAGCGAGTTTGAATTTGGGAGGCATCGTCATTCAGCCCGTTGGCGATACTGACATGAGTTTTAGGCTTAAGGACATGGATGAAGAGATGCATCAGCAGTTTATCCGGCAGATGAAGCAAACTTACGGCGACATAACAGAATTGCGTTTTGATTCCATCGGACCGGTTATCGGACAAGAGTTGAGGTCAAAATCAATCATCGCTTTGATTATCGTTTTCATCGCGATTTTGCTTTACATCGCTTACGCTTTTCGCAAAGTCTCCGTACCTATCAAATCATGGAAGTACGGTGCGATCACGGCTTTTACGGCGTTTCATGATGTCATTGTCCCGGTCGGACTTTTTGCCTTGCTTGGCAAGGTTCACGGACTTGAGATCGGGACGTCATTTGTCGCTGCTGTTTTAACGGTCATGGGCTTTTCGATTCACGACACGATTGTTGTTTTGGACCGCGTACGTGAAAACCTGCAAAGAACCACCGGAGTTTTTGAGAACATCGTCAACACATCTTTGTTGCAGACCATTGTTCGTTCGCTTAACACGACTATTTCCACGTTGCTGGCATTGGTCGCCGTTTACTTTTTTGGCGGCGATTCAATCAAAGATTTTTCGCTGGCTTTGATTGTCGGCATCGCAACGGGCGCTTACTCCTCGATTTTTATCGCAGCTCCGTTGCTTATCACCTGGCACAAGTTTGATCTCAAGCGCAAAGCAGCGCGAAAGTAGATTCCCCGATTTGCCGCGACGCGACAAATGTCCCCCTTACCAAAGGGGGATTTTGTTTTCGACGTCCCATTTGTAAGGGGACAGCTTGCATGCGAAGCATGTAAGCAGGGGATCTCCGCGTTGCACTGTAAAACCATTTTAGAGTGTGCTAATATATCCGCATGGGAGATTTATTAAGTTTTGATTTTAATGTATTTCTTGCCAGCGCCGGAACCAGTCCTTTTTGGGCGATGGTTTATTTATTAGCGCATGGCGGCTGGATATTGTTTGTCATCGCTTTTTTATGGATGTTTGAGCATGGCTGGTTGGAGTGGCGGCAAACTTTGCACATGCGCGCTAAAGAGTGGATTTGCTTGGCGATTGAAATTCCAAAAAATTCAGAAAAAGATCCCGGGCAGGCTTTGCGCGGCATAGAAAACATATTTGCACATTTGGCCGGTGCTCACTCAAGCCTGTCTTGGACGGAGAAATGGATTAGGGGGACGATACAGGATCAAATTTCTTTGGAGATTGTCAGCACGGAAGGGCATATCCAATTCGTCGTTTTTACAACGCGCAAGTTTCGAGATTTGGTCGAAGCCTCCATCTACGCGCAATATCCCGAAGCGCAGATTGCGGAAATAGAGGATTACGCAAAAAGAATTCCCTCACATTATCCCGATCGCGAGTGGGATCTTTGGGGCACGGAAATGATACCTACGACATCTGATTTGTACCCTATCAAAACTTACCCGCTTTTTGAACATCAGATGAGCGGAGAGTTGAAAGATCCGCTTTCTGCGCTGCTCGAGGGTATGGCGTTGCTTGGCCCCGGCGAACATGCTTGGTTTCAGTTGATATTGATTCCGATCGAACAAAGGGCTTATCGTACAAAGGGAGAGGCTTTAGTTAAAAAATTAAAAGGCGAAAAAGAAGTCGCAAAAGTCACGTTGGCAGAAAAGATTTTGTTCGCGCCTTTTAATTTGTTTATTGCATTGGCAAATGGCTTGATTGGAACGGCGCCCGGTCCTGCCAAAAAAGATGAAAACATGTTTGCAGCAAGAATTTTTAATTTGACTCCCGGCGAACGCAAAGTTTTGGAAGGAGTTGAAAATAAAATTTCCAAAATCGCATATTTGTGCAAAATCAGATATATTTACGCAGGTAAGAAAGCCGTCTTCAAAAAACCTCGAGCTGTCAACTCTTTTATCGGCTTCATGAAGCAGATGAACACAAACGACATGCTGGCGTTAAAACCGGAGCTTAAAAAGATAGCGCCAAGCGGTGCGTTTTGGTTTTTTAAAGAACAGCGCAACAACCTTCATAAAAACAGGCTGATAAAACACTTTCGAGAGCGTGCACCTTGGGATGGTATGCCTCCTTACTATCTAAATACGGAAGAGCTGGCAACTTATTGGCATTTCCCGCATACTTTCCAGGTAAGAACACCGCAACTTAAAAAACGCGAGTCCAAAACAGTTGAGCCACCGTATAACCTGCCAACGATATAACCAATCAATAACATTGCCCTTTGTCATCTCGAGCGAAGTCCGACGGAGCCGAGAGATCTCAATACTAAAACAACAAAGCAACTGTGTTGTTTAGCGATGAGATTTCTCCACTTCGCTTTAACGCTCCGGTCGAAATGACAAACGAAGATTGAGTTTAGCTGTTGTTATGTCCATCGAGTATAATCATGATCATGAAAACGAAATAACGTTGTTCGCCGAGACCAATTTTAGGAATCAGCGAAGGCGTTTTGGTATTAAAACGGATGATAGGCGCAAACACGTCTATATCATCGGAAAGACCGGCATGGGAAAAACCGTGTTGCAAGAAAACATGATCATGTCGGATATCATGGCCGGCCACGGAGTATGCTACATCGATCCGCACGGCGATACGGCGGAAAAACTTTTGGATTATATTCCATCAAATCGCATAAACGATGTCGTCTACTTCAATCCGGCGGACATGGATTTTCCTGTTGGATTTAATATTTTGGAAACGGTCGGCGACAATCAAAAACATCTTGTTGCCAGCGGTTTGATGGGTGTCTTTAAAAAGATTTGGCCGGACGTTTGGAGTCCGCGCATGGAATATATCTTGCTAAACTGCGTCTTGGCGCTGTTAGACTATCCGGGCGCGACATTGCTCGGCATCAACCGTCTTTTGGTTGACGCTGATTATCGAACGCGAGTTACGGCTAAAATCAGAGATCCAATCGTAAAAACTTTTTGGGTCGCGGAGTTTGCATCTTGGAGTGAAAAGTATGCGACGGAAGCTATTGCGCCAATTCAAAACAAAGTCGGTCAATTTTTGTCGGCGTCAATCATCCGCAATATTGTCTCCCAAGTCAAATCTACAATCGACATTCGCGACGTGATGGATAACGGAAAGATCTTGATCGTCAATCTTTCGAAAGGCAGAATCGGCGAAGAGAACATGCGGCTTTTGGGAGGTATGATGATTTCGCGCATTCAAATGGCGGCAATGGAGCGCGTTGATTTGCCGGAAGATGAGCGTAAAGATTTTTATCTGTTTGTCGACGAGTTTCAAAACTTTGCAAACGAATCTTTTGCTTCAATTCTTTCCGAAGCTCGAAAGTATCGTCTTGCTTTGACGGTCGCGCATCAATACATCGAACAATTGACGGAGGAGGTCCGGGCGGCTGTAATCGGCAACGCCGGAACGATTTTGGCTTTCCGTATCGGAGGTACGGATGCGTCTTTTCTTGAGCAAGAATTTTCGCCGACGTTTACGCCGGAAGATCTGGTCAATCTGCCAAAGTTTACGATCTATCTTAAATTGATGGTTGATGGTGTCGCTACAACGCCTTTTTCTGCCACGACCTTGCCGCCGATGGCGATCTTTACGGGCAATGCGCAAAAAGTCATCTCTGTCTCGCGCGAAAGGTATGCCGTGCCTCGGTCAACGATTGAGGAAAAAGTTTTGCGTTGGAGCGGCATGGAGGCGGCTTCGTCGATTCGAGTCACTCCCGAAGAAATCGCGGAGGCCAAGGCGAAACTCGGCGGTACGCCAGCGTCAATGATTGGGGATCAGGCGACAGACCCGCCGCAAACTTCGTATGCAGGCGAACGCAGCGACAGACAACAGACGACAGGTGCGGATGAGGAGGAATTGGTGCCGGATACGCGCGAACATAAATCGCCTTTGCTGCAAAACATGTCGCAAGAAGATCTGGATGGACGCGAAGAGCAGGGGAATATGGTTGAATATTTAAGAATCTCGCCTGAAAGATTAAAATCCATCGTAAAACCGCCGAGCGGCGGTCAGGGTAAAAAAGATAAACCCAAATTTACTCATACTTGCGACCGTTGCGGCAAGGTTTGGGACATGCCCATACAACTCGACACCAGCCGTCCGATTTACTGCGCGGAGTGCATGCCGATTGTGCGCGAAGAACGAAAGACCAAAGGCAAGGTCGTCAAACTCGCTCCGGAACCCGAGGCAGCCGAACGCCAAAAACAGTCCGAAAGACCGCAGGATAGATCCGCCAAACCAAAAGAGCAACCGAACAGACCGAGGATTGTCGGAGATTTTAATTTGAAGGAAGGGAAACCAGACGGCAGACAACAGACTACAGACAACAGGAATGACAGACGTGGGACGATTGGGACGAGCGACGCGGGACGATCAGGTGGACTCATGGCCCAGTTGCAAAAAATCAAAGGCAAGGCACTCGAAACCAGCAAATCAAAAATAGAAAAAATGGCTGACGGTGATTTGCATGAGCAGGACAGTCAACAAGCGGAGATGAGGGGGAGTTATCGTACAACGTACCAAGTACAACGTACAACGTCGGTCCCGGAGGCTGAACGCGGTACGTCGGAGGAAGACGCTCCGGAACGCGTTGAGAACGTTGAAGCGCGCGTTGAGGACGCCCCTCCTCGTACGCTTACCGTCTTCAAATCATCCTCAAGTTCTCGCGCTTCCACCGAGTATCCCGCTGCGCCGATGAGTTCTGGGATGATGAATCCTCTGGATAAGCGCATCGCAAAAGATGGCCGCAAAGACGCCGCCGGCCAGCATCCACCGCAACAGCCATCTTCCGGAACATTAAGACCGGGACAGAGGGTAACGTTCTGACTTCTCCGTCATTGCGAGCGGAGTTGGACTTAGCGTGGCAATCTCCCCTCTGTCATCCCGACCGCAACGGAGTGAAGTGGAGGGATCCCTTTCATAACCGCAGAACTGTTAAATAAGGGATTCCTCGGCTGCGCGCCATGAGCAGGGCGCTTCGCTCGGAATGACAAAAAAATAGTTTATTAGTTTTTTGAGTAAAATATGTCCGATCGCGTAACTTTCAAAGCCTTCGACGGCGTCACAATCGTCGGAGAATGGTATCCCGTGCCCACAACCGTCGGCGTGGCGATTTTGCTGCACATGATGCCCATGGACAGACGCTCTTGGGCGCCGTTTCAGCAAGTCCTTGCTAAGTACAGCATCGCGTCTTTGGCCATCGATATGCGCGGTCACGGTGAGAGCGTTACGACAGAAGGAAGTGAGAAACTTGATTACAAAAAATTTGATGATATTCAACATCAGCAATGCGTTAACGATGCTCAAGCCGCGGTAGACTGGCTTACCCACAAAAAATATGATATCGACCGCATAATGCTTGTCGGCGCTTCAATCGGCGCAAATATCACTCTGCGGGAGGTTCAGCAAGAGCCTCGCCTCGGCGGAGTTGTTTTATTGTCTCCCGGCAACAACCGCGGCATGAATGCCGCAGAAGACGCGCTGTACGTCAAAGCCCACATGGCCTTATGGGCCGCAGGTTCCGACGGTGACGATCCGGAGGCTTACGAAGCCGCTCATCGCGTTGTGGAAGTCGCCGCCGCATCGCGCAAAATGTTCGTCCCCTACAAAAACGCCGGCCACGGCATCCATTTGTTCACGTCCGATCCCAAGCTCATGGACAGCCTGGCACAATGGATGCAGGAATCTTTTCAGGTGCCGATGTAGTTTTGCTTGGTCTGTGCTTTTGTGGTAAATTATAGGCATAAAGTTATGCCTAACAAGCGTTTAAGCCCACCAAAAACCATGCAGGCTTTGTTTTGGTCGTCCGATGTCAAGTCACTGAATTTACAGAAAGATAAAGATGTCATCGTACACAGGATACTGTCATATGGTTCATTGAATGACCTGAGGTGGTTATTGAGGCATTATTCCAAAAAAACCGTGAAAAGCGTTTTTTTATCCAAACCTAAAAAATATTACACATTGTCAGCTTTTAATTTTGTCAATAAGCATTTATTACAGACAGGCGCACGGCCGGACAAGAAAAAATATGTTAAAAATTTACACTGAAATACTGGATGAAAATCGAAAAAAAATACTGCCTTTGCTCTCAAAATTGCCTAAAGGCGGAGTTTTGGGCGGCGGCACGGCGCTGGCTTCGCAAATAGGTCACCGCATATCTTACGACTTTGATTTTTTTTATTCAAAACCCATCCCAAAAAATTGGCTGATTAAAATTAAAAAGTTGTTTGGAGATGATTTGATTCGTGCGGCAGTCGATACATCCGATGAGCTGACGGTTTTGATCAAGCCTGATATTAAAATCACATTGCTTTTTTATCCTTTTACATCGCAGCTTAAACCTCGTGTTTGGAAGAATATAAAATTGATGAGATTGGAAGATATCGCTTCCGCCAAAGCCTATGCCGTAGGTAGGCGCGGAGTTTGGCGTGATTATGTTGATTTGTATTTTTTATTGCGCGATCATTTGTCCTTGGCGGAAATAATCAAACAATCGGAGCGTCGCTTTAAAGGCATTTTTGATGCGCGTATGTTTTTGGAACAATTGACTTATGAAGGCGATTTGGAAGATCAAATCGTGCAGTTCACCGGTGAAAAAATAAATAAAAAAACAGTCATGGATTTTATGAAGATGGCCGTAAGCGATTTTACGCGTAAGATGTAGTTGGCAGGCGATATAATTGAGCTATACCTTTTTTCGCCTAAGTGGCAAGATGTGGATGACTATGCGAAGTGTTTTCGCATAGAAACGAGTTATGTGAAATTTTCAAAAATCCTTTCCCGTAAACAAGGTTTGTGCTAAAAACAATTTGATATTATTTTCTTTTATGAAATACCTGATAATCAATGCTGATGACTTCGGATATAGCAAAATATTTAATGCTTCTATTTTAGCGTTGGTTAAAAATGGATTAATTTCTTCTACGACTGTGATGGTGAATTGGATAAATGATGAACAAGCTGATCAAATTAGCGAGCTTTCGACGCTAACAAAATCTCATAACTTGAGCGTCGGACTTCATTTAGAGTTTTCTGATGATAATTTCAAGCCCGAGATAGAAAGGCAGTACGGAAGATTTTTTTCTATTTTTGGATTTAAGCCGAGTCATATTGATTTACACAAATCTACTTTCTTAAAAGAATCTCATTCTGCAATCATGGAATTTTGTAAGGAGAAAAATCTTCCTTGCCGAAATCACAAGATTGGCGTTGTTGATGTGGTGAAAACTCAAAATGAAGTCCTAAGTGGAACCGGAATGAGTTTTGATGAATTAAAAACGACTGTTGAAAATTTCAAGGATGGTGAAAGTTATGAGATTTTGTTTCACCCTGGTTCGTATGACCCGAATTGCAAATCTAGCCTGAACAAGGAACGCGAACTTGATGTGAAAAAAATCGAAGAAATTAATCCATTTTTAAAAGAAAATAATATCAAATTAATCAGCTACATTGATTTAGTTTCGATGTAATACCACGAGGATTTTTGAAAACATCAGATAACAACGCATATCTGGCTCCAAAATTTTTCATTTATTTGAATTAATAAGGAGTGAAAAATTTTCTCGACCCAAATTTTCATCCCTTATTTTTGATGAAGGTTTAGGCGGAGATAATTAAACAAAGCATTGTCTGAAATTAAAAGTTTATCCTGCTAAGTCGGGATGAAAACTTCAGATGATGCGTAAACGTTATATGAAATAACAATACATTCTTTCCGCCACTATCGTGGCGGTTGGAAATCAGGGCAATTTTTCTTCGCTGTTTACAAACAAAAAAAGCCCCTTCTTCTGAACACCAGTCTTTGATGTACAAAAGAAGGGGTGGGGCGCGGCTCTTTGTAGAACCAACGCCCCGGACGATTCGTTGACTTCTTGCGAAACGCATCGTCACAACCCCTTGGACCTATCGAAAGGTCCGCCGTCCGCCCTCGTGCCCGCGCTTGGGCGCAGACAGCTCATTCTCGTTGGGCTCCTCCTCGCCGCAGTCCAGGGCAGCGACCTTGCGGAGCTGCGCCTCGGGAACCTCGTCGCGGTGGAACGCCATGTAGTGCACGCAGAGGGAGTTGGTCTGCTCACCATTGGGCAGGGTGTAGTCGGTGTTGTCGCTGAACACCCCGCAGGCGCAGACGTGCATACCGCGGTAGCGCGGGCCCGACTGACCCTTGCGGTAGGCGGCGACCATCTTGCGTGTGAGTTCGTCGATGACGGGCTCGGCGGACGTGGTGGCGGACGGCTCGATGTACAGGATTCCTTGATCGGTGATCATGGGAGTAACCTCCATTTTGTGGTGACGATGCTGTCAACGAACACCTGTTTCGGGCTCGTCGACAACATCAGGGTTGTGAACAAAAAAGCCACTGAACACAGGACGCGTAATCATGGCATATAAAATCTACTATGTCAAGAGTCACGTCTTACGACATCGGTTACAGGCGAACTTTTATAATCTCAAGCAAATACTTTATTCAATATGATCAAATATCCTGAAAATGATAAGCGAATTGAAGAAGCTATTAAGTTTCTGGTTTTTGCAATTCATGAATCCGGAAAAAATCCTAAACCAGTAATTCTACATAGTATTAGGATCGGGCTTCATCTTTACAAACTTGATTACGATAAAGATATTGTGATCGCAGCCATTTTGCATGACATAATTGAAGATACCGGTACAAAAATTGAAGACGTTGAAGCCAAATTTGGTAATAAAATTGCTGCGCTGGTTGAAGTAAACAGCTTTGACGAAAATATTGAAGATAAGACAGAAAGATACAAAGAAAATTTTGAGCGTTGTCGTAAAGCTGGAAAAGATGCTTTAATCATCAGAGCTGTTGATTTTTTTGACAATGCTGATTATTATCATCTTGCTTCAACTAAAGAATTGACAAAATGGCTGCTTGAAAAATTGAAGTACTTTATTGATAATTCCAAAGACGAGCTAAAGAATGAAGCCGTCTATGGTGAACTAGTTAAGAAATTTAAGAGGATTGCAAAAACCTTATTATAATGTAGTTCGCCCTTCGCCCAGCGCTTAGGGAAAGCTGTTCTACCTCTCCACCTCATTCCGCTCACTCTCATATAACAAGGGATAAAAGGAAAATTGCTCGGCTTGCAATTCCCCCAAATTTTCTCCAGTTCGCTATGAATACTTCTTTATCTTAAAAAAATGAAATTAGATCTTGAACCAGCAATAAAAAGGCTTGATTTGTTAGCCCCTCCAGTAAGTCACACGATTCAAAACTGGACCGGCTCAACTTCAGTTAGTGATATATGGGTTGCAGAAATTGATCCAAAGTATATGGATGGTGTTGATTTATGTAAGCATTATGGTATTGATCAGGAAAATGGCGCCAATTGTGTTATTATTGAAGCTGTACGTGGCACAGAAAAGACTCTGGCAGCCTGTTTGATTCCAGTAAATTGTACCAAGGCAGATTTTAATAGTATTGTAAGAAAGCATTTGAATGCTCGCCGTGTTTCACTTGCATCTTTGGATGATGTGTTAAAGATAACTAAAATGGAATATGGAAGCATAACTGTTGTTGGGCTACCAGAGTCTTGGCCTATACTTATTGACCCGAGCGTTGCCTCATTAAACAGAGTGATAATTGGAGCAGGCCTTCAAAAGTCTAAGCTTTCATTGCCAGGCAAAGCGCTGCTTGAGCTTCCAAATGCTTACATTCTGGAGGGGCTATGTAAATCTTTCAGCTAGTAACCGGAAATACAATATTTATATCCGATAACAAAGAATATCTGGCTCAAAAATTTCTTACTTTTATTTTTTTACATTTCCGCTACGCTACAATAAACTTCAGATATTCGGAAACGTTACCCAAACCGCGCTATTGAAATAGAAGGCTAAAATTGTTAAAATAGAATCATCTGAAAGCGAAGGTTTGCGCTATAAGCAACGGCGCGGCTTCGCGTAATCAGATACGTTGGGAGAAATTTTACTTAAATATTTTTTTTAAATATGAATCCGGAAAAATTTCAATCAATCGATGTAGGTCAAAATGAAGCTGTTAAAAAAACTTTAGCGAATTTGGAAAAGTCGCGAAATGCTTGGTCTAATCATATTCCGGCAATAGATATATCGACAGGACATTTCAAAGTGCGACATGTATGGTTTCAAAATATACTTTTCGATATAGCTGATGCAGAAAAATTACACGAACAGGGGGTGATTGAAATTTCTCCTCAGTTGCAGTTGCGGATAGAACAATTTATAAAACATGTTGATACTGATGAGTTTAAAAATAGAATGACCACCAAGGAAGACATGGATGCGGGCGATAGTATATTAGACGAACTTATAGAGATATTAAAAAGTAAAATTTAAGTAAAACTCGCTCCTTTTAAATGAACAAATTTTATTTATAATTAAAAAAATATGGAGTTAATTGATTCAATCATTGTCGCATTGTTTTTCGCTATCATCCTCATTATCGGCGTTATCGATAGAAAAAAGATTACGCTGGAAGATTATTGGGTAAATAGCAGGAAAACCAAAACTTTCTTTTTGGTAGCCACGGTGTTATCCACTTTTATTGGAGTCGGAGCAATCATCGGCACTGCGGGTATAGCCTTTGATGGCGGAGGATTAATCGCGTTAGCCATACCTTTTTCGTTTCTATTTTATTTGATGCTATACGCCAAATTCATCGCACCAAAAATTAAAGAATTCGGAGATCGGCATCAAGCTTATACGTTACCGGATTATTTTGCGGTCAGATATTCAAAAAAAGCTGGAATAGCCGCCTCGGTTATAAATTTAATCAGTTATGCTTTGTCTTTGGCTTTACAATTTGTAGGCATGGGCATATTCGTCAGCGCTTTAACCGGCTTTGACCCGAATCTCGCTACAATAGTTGGCGCTTTAATTATTATTATCTATAGCACGGTCGGCGGATTAAAGGCGGACATTAGAACTGACATTTTTCAATTTATTATCATGCTCGGTCTCATACTTGTTTTCTTGCCCGTCGTGATTGTGAAAGGTGGTGGATTGGCCGCTTTATCGTCATTACCTTCAGCCTTTCTGTTGGGAACGAATTTCGCGCCGTCTTATGTGATAGTTATGGCATTTTTGTTCATCGGTCTTGTTACCTTTACCTTTTCTGATTTATGGCAGAGAGCATATGCCGGAGCTTCCGCCAAAATCGTAAAAAAGGCCGCTTATATTTCGGGGACGTTTGCTTTTCTTTTTATGCTGATGGCCGTGCTATTAGGAATCTACGGTCACATCTTAACTCCAACTGCCACCTCAAATACTATTATTTCTGATCTGATGAGTTTAATCTTGCCAGCTGGACTTTATGGTTTGGTTTTAATCGGTTTTTTTGCGGCTATCATGTCATCGGCAGATACGGTTTTATTGATTACCAGCATGACGCTGGTGCATGATATCTATATTAAAGGTATGAATAAACCAATGACTGAACATGCGACATTAAGGTTAAGCCGAATAGTGACCTTTGTTCTGGGAATTTTGGGCTTGATTGTCGCCCTTCTGATATCCAACGTGGTTCATTTGGCAATTGAATCAATAAGTTTTTACGTGGTGCTTACTCCAGCGGTAATCTTTGGGTTTTATTGGAAAAGAGCTAACAACAAAGCCGCTATTTGGAGTGTGTTAATCGGATTGATTGGCGTATTTGCTTTTTTGTTTATAGATCCGGTTCAGGCATTTATTCCGGGCATAGTTTTAAGTTTCCTCACTTTTATTTTAGTCGCTTTTTTGACGAAAAACGATTAAAACCGAATCAGACAGCGGGAATATAATTTGTTCATAATAAAAAAAGTGGTCTCGTTTAGCCGAGACAAAAAGAAAAGCATGCATCATATAACAAGTTGTATCTGGTTACGACTTTTTACAAAAGTCTCCACCCAAATACTTCGTCCGGCAGATGATGCAGGAACGTTATATTCAATATTATGATAAAAGCACAAAAACCAAAAGACAGTAGTGAATGGCATGATTCCTATTACCATAAACTATTCGGATATAAAGCGGCGAAAGAAGCCGAGAAAGTTCTTAAATTCTTTGAGAAAGAACGACCTAATGATAAGCGCCCGCGTAATGCAATTGAAGCAATTCAAGCGTGGTCAGAAGGCGAACGCACGCTCGGAATGGAAGAGGTTCGTAAACTTTCTCTTGATGCTCATGCGGCCGCTCGTGATGCAAAATCCGATGTCGCAAAATTTGCTGCTCATGCTGCCGGACAGGCAGTAGCGACTTGGCATGTTCCGACTCACGCACTTGGCGCCTTCGGTTATTCCGGTAAAGCCATTATTGCTAACAAAAAATGATTTTATGTAATAGACGATCTCTAATTTCGCCCTTTAAACATATCACCAACAATGCTAATCTAACCCCATGAACTACAAACATACTCAAATCAGCTACCTGATGATAGTTGTCACGCTGGTCGTGCTGGCACTTTTTGCATGGGCTCAAATCGCGGCGCGGGCGGAACCTCCCTCGGTTGATTCGGGCACGAATTTTGCGGTTACTGCCATAATGACATTAATCGTGTTTACACTTGCTTCCTTTGTGACGCTTCAGGTGATGATTGATGAAAAATATTTATTGATCAAGTTTGGCTATGGTATTTATCGGAAAAAGTTTGCGCTTGGCGATGTAATGTCCGCTAAAACCGTAAAGAATCATTGGTATTACGGATGGGGAATAAGAGGATGGTTGTGGCCCAAGATGTGGATCTATAATGTTTCCGGTTTTGATGCGGTTGAAATAGTATTGAAAAATGGCAAAACATACAGGATAGGCACGGATGAACCAAAGAAATTGGAACAAGCAATTCTGAATTCAATTAAATGATGAAGAATTGCAGAATTCTTCTTGTTATTCCTTTCGCCCTATCCGTTGTAATCATTTGGACTCATTTTTTTTATCTAAAATATTGGTGATTCAGATCCAAAGCTCATGGACAACCTAATACAGTGGATGCAGGAATCGTTTCAGATGCCGATGTAGGCTAACTAGGCAATTTTTAGTCTGGGTGGCAAGATGTGGATGGCTATGCGAAATGCATATTATATTTTTTTGGCTAACGCCCTAGCCCGAAACAGTAATTATATTTTGTTTTTTTATTTAATGAGAGGTTAATATAGAACATATGAGTGTTTTTGAAGAAATAATAAATGACATAGAAGCAGAATATAATAAAACCTCAAATACATTAGGTTGGCGATTTCTGACGACGTCCAAAAAAACCCTAGAAAATAATAATGGCATTTACTTAATTACGCTTAATCCAGGCGGTAGCAAAGAAGAGCGAACGCATCCTACGGCAAGTTGCGAAAACGGCTGCGCTTATCTTACGGAAAGATGGAAAAATTATAAAAGCTCCGATTCACCTTTGCAAAATCAGTTCAAATTATTATTTCAGGAAATTGCCAAAATATTAAATAAAAAGAATTTCGTAGAAGTAATGGAGTCAGCTGTCTGCGGTTATTTTATCCCCTTTCGTTCGCCTAACTTCAAAGAGTTAAAAGACAAAAAAGACGTAATAAATTTTTCAATAAAACTTTGGATGAAAATTTTAGCGAAAGTAAAATTTAAAACAATACTTTGCATTGATAAATTAACATTTGAGAAAATCAAGGAAATTCTAATTGACGAAAAGTACGAGTTATTATCTGAACAAGATTTCAAGATCGGCTGGGGAAATAATAAATCAGTAGTTTTAAAATTCAAAAAAAATAATAATACATTTACACTTGCGAGATTTCCTCACTTATCAAGATTTTCAATTTTTGGCAGAGATAAATCTAAAACATACCTAGATAAAATAATGGAAGAAATATTTAGAGAATTTTAATACTAAGAAATATGATCACACAAGTAATTTTTAAAATCGATAAAAAGCTGAAGGAAAAAGCAATGGCAAAAGCCCAGCATGAGGGCATTGCTTTTGCTTCTGTTTTGAAACTTGCCACCAAAGCTTTCGTTGATGGGGATTTAACCTTGGAATTGGTTGGTAGCGAAAAATTTAACACTAAGACCGCCCGAGAAATAAAAGGTGCCCTAAATGATATTTCTCAAGATAAAAATCTTTCCAGGGGTTTTACTTCCGCCAAAGACGCAATCAAATTTTTGAAAGCATAAAGTATGGAGATTGAATTCAATGTTAGCGGTGATTATCGAGCCATTTTTGAAGATTTTGGAGAAACAATTATCTTCATCAATATTGGTACACATTCTTCATTGTACTAAGTCGTAACTTTTTTGGCGGGTAAGAGAGGTAGGAATTTTGCCTCCAGCGCGTTTTTAGTCTAAAATATATTTAATGTTAAAAAAGTCTTTTTTGATTTTTACGACGCTGTTGATTGCGGGGTTTTTTGGAGTTGTCCACAGGGCGAGTGCGACACTCGTTGTAACTCCGGTCAGGAATTCCAAAGCTGCAGATTATCAGCGTCCCGCGTCTGATTCATTTGTCTCCGCGCTAGTCATCGACGTTAACTCGAATAAAGTTTTGTACGAGTACGATGCGGACAGGATTTGGGTGCCGGCGAGTTTGACCAAGTTGATGACTTCGCAGATTTTTGCGCCGCAGCAAACAAATTGGAATAAGGTTGTCAGTTTGAAAGCAGAGGATGAGGTCGGCGGGGGAAGGTTACGAGTGAATACCGGGGCACAGCTGAGCGTCACGGATGTTATGTTCTCGACGATTACCGCGAGCGCCAACAACACTGCAACGGCTATGCAAAGGCTGACGAGTTTGACGCCGACGCAGTTTATTTCGCAGATGAACAGCCGCGCCAAAGAATTGGGTTGCAAAGTTGCGGATTTTTACGATGCGTCGGGTATGGATCCGAGCAACAAAATAACCGCCAGGGATATTTCCATTATCGCCAAATCCGCATGGAGCATTCCGCAGATTAAGCGTGCTGCGGATACGGCGTCTTATACTTTTACGATTAGAAATACGAGTGAGAAGAAGACTATAAAAAATACAAATGAACTATTGCTCGATCCGAATAACGGTTTGTATGTCACCGCGGGCAAAACAGGATATTTGGAAGAGTCGCTCAACAACCTCGTCTACACGGTCAGGCCTTCGCAGCCTTCCGTTAAACAAGAGTTGATGGTCGTCGTTCTCGGCGCGCCGACAAAAGCCAAGATGTTTGATGTTGCGGAAGAGCTTACAAAATGGGCGTGGAAGGCTTATGACTGGAGCGGCGAAACAGTCGAGGTCGCAACAGATGATTTGCGGGACGGATCTTTAATCAAACTCGCAAGCGCTCCAGAGGTTTGGTATGTGTGGAAGGAGAAAAAATATCATCTGCCGGACGAAGTATTTTTGAATTTATATTTTAAGGGCAAAAATATTTCGATAGTTGATAAAACCTCTGCGGACGGATTGGGAGACGGGGGAGATTATAAGTTTGACGATGGAGCGTTGGTAAAAACCGGCGTTGATAGTTCGGTTTATTTGGTACAAGGCGGGGATTTGCGTCCAATAGCCAGCGGCGAGGCATTTGAATCCATGGGCTATAAATGGGATCAGATAGTGACAGTTCCTGCACGTGTGCTAGAATCCTATCCCAAGGCCGAAATAATCACTTTGGCCGTCAAATAACATATATATGGAAGCAGGAAAGCTGGCGAAAAGGCTCAAAGAGCTGAATTTGCCCATATTTAGAGTAAAACAAGCGGTTAGAGGGTACTATGCGGAGCTTCTGGCAGATTGGAGCGAGCTTAAGGTTTGGCCAAAAGATTTAAGAGATCAATTCGATATTTTAGATTGGTCTCCTTTGCGTTTGATCGATGTTTTTGAGTCGGAAGAAAAAGACAGCGCAAAATTGCTCTTCGAGACGTCGGACGGTTTGAAGATCGAATCCGTTCTCATGCGCCACAAAGACGGCCGCAACACTGTCTGCATCTCTTCGCAAGCGGGATGTGCCATGGGCTGCGCGTTTTGCGCCACGGGAAAGATGGGTTTTTCGCGCAACCTAACTGCCGAGGAAATCGTCGATCAAGTCGTCCAGACCGCACGTTGGCTCATGGGTCGTCGCACGTTGCACGTCCCATCGTCCTACGTGGAAAATGCAGAGCGTTCAGAGGATACGCGGGACGTAGGACGTGGGACGAGCGACGATATGCGTGTCACGAACATCGTCTTTATGGGCATGGGCGAACCATTCAATAATTCGGACGAAGTTTTTGAGTCTTTGCGCCGCTTGATGGATCCGGAGGGTTTTGGTCTCGGTGCGCGCCATATCAGCGTATCAACTTGCGGTATAGTCCCGGGCATTCAACGACTCGCCAAAGAGGCACCGCAGGTCAACTTGGCGATTTCTTTGCATGCACCGACTCAAGATTTGCGCGCTAAAATAATGCCGGTCGCAAAAGCGTATGATTTGGATAGATTGATGAATGCGATAAAAGATTATCTCAGCCGCACCAATCGCAAAGTCATGTTCGAGTACGTTATGCTTAAAGGCATTAACGACTCGCCGGAGCAGGCCGAAATACTTGCGGATCTTTTGGTTGATTTCCCGCACTTGGCGCATGTGAATCTGATCAAATTTCATCGGGTGACGGATATTGGCAATCGAAGATTAACTGTTGAACCCGGCAAATCGAAATCCGAACCCCGAATCCCGAACCCCGAATCCCGAACCCCGAATTTTGAGCCGTCTTCGCAAGAAACGCGAAGGAGTTTTGCAAACCACCTGAAACGCCGAGGGATTGCAGTGACGGAACGAGTATCGTTTGGCGAGGAAATTCAAGCCGCTTGCGGGCAGCTGGCGACGGAGAAGAATAACAAATGACAAACGCACCTCTGTCATTGCGAGCGAAGTTCTACGGAGTCGAGAGATCCCAATACTAAAACAACAAAGCAACTGTGTTAGAGGCGATGGGATTTCTCCACTTCGCTTTTACGCTCCGGTCGAAATGACAAAGAAGGAGGAGTGGAAGAATGAAGAAAAGTTTTATGGTAAAAAAGTCTAGCTCAAAAAAACAAAAAGTATTGGTCGCTATGAGCGGCGGGGTGGATTCGTCTCTTGTGGCGGCGTTGCTTGTAAAGCAGGGCTATGACGTTACAGGCGCATTTATCAAGAACTGGTCTGATACAAAAGATCTGCAAACGGGCGAGTGCGAGTGGCGCCATGAAAGACGCGATGCGATTAGAGTCGCTGCAAGTCTTGGCATTTCATTTTTAACTTTTGATTTTGAAAAACAATATCGTAAATTGGTTGTCGACGAGCTTTTTAGAGGCTACAAAGCCGGTATAACTCCAAACCCGGACGTTTTATGCAACGAATACGTTAAATTCGGACTTTTCTGGAGTAAAGCGAAACAATTGGGTTTTGACTTGATGGCAACCGGGCATTACGCTGCATCGTCCTACGTCCTACGTCCTACGTCCCACGTCCCACGTACAACGCCCCACGTAGGACGATTGGGACGTGCGACGTGGGACGCCGTGAGGTTGTTTCGCGGAGTGGACAAGGATAAAGATCAATCATATTTTCTATATCGAATCAATCAAGAAGCTTTGGCGCATACGCTTTTTCCTTTGGGTAAATACACAAAATCGCAGGTTCGCGCTTTGGCTAAAAAAATGAGTTTGCCTGTCGCGGAAAAGCCGGATAGTCAAGGGATCTGCTTTATAGGCAAGGTTGATTTTGGAAAGTTTTTAGCAAAAAAGATAAAGTCCAAACCCGGCGACATTGTTACTCCGGAAGGAAAAACAATTGGACGACATCAAGGTTTGCATAATTATACGATAGGACAAAGACATAAAATTAAAGTCGCGGATAAACACGCTTGGTTTGTTGCGGAAAAAGATGTTGCCGCAAACAAGTTGGTGGTTGTCCCTTCTGATGATCATCCTTTATTAAAAACCAAGCGCCTTATTCTGACCGACTTACATTGGATCGCGGGAGCGGTTCCAAAAATTCCTCTTGATATTCTTGTTCAGGCACGATATCGTCAAAGCCCGGAAGTAGGGTGCGTAAAATCGATTAAAAGCGGAAAACTGGAAATAGTCTTAAAAAAGCCAATAAAATCAGTGGCTCCGGGTCAGTCGGCCGTTCTTTACAAAGGTAAAGAATGTCTCGGCGGCGGAATAATCACTCAAATCGAAAGACTTTAAGGACTTTATAGACTTTACGGACTTTATAGACTCAATATTATTATGTCTGATGAAAGATCTAAAAAATTTCAATGGATTTCGCTCGCATATCTCGTACTGTTTATGCTGGCGGTTTTTTCGCCATCTCTTGTCAGGGGTGATGTATTAGGACTGAACGAGGCTCACGTCGAGGAATTATTGATATTCGTTTTCGGACTTTCCGGCATAGCCATCTTTATATTTTACGAAAGATTGATGGAAAAGAAAGAAAAAGAAAACAAAGAGATTTCCGATGCTTGCGAAAATGCAAAAAGGGAACTCGTTTCGTCGTATCAATATATCGGTTCGGTAAACCGTCAGTTGGAAGTTTTGAAAAAGCTGGTGAATGACACAAGCGTTTCTATTTACGATCAGCAAAAATTGAGCAAAGATCTTTTGCATTCGCTGATTTCTTCCGCATCTGTAAGCTACGGAGGCGGCCCGGCGCTGCTGAGATTCGTGAATATAGAAAAGCTTAGGACTGAACGAGAGTTTGCGCACCCAAATAACGGATCGAAATTGCCGTTTCATGTTTCCAACAGGGATTTGCGTGCAGCTCACGATCAGGGTACTTTTCTTAAGGTGACGGCGGATGGCGTGCCGTTGATTCTTGTCCCATCCGATCAGCGCAATGGAACCATTAAAGCTTTTTTGGTGGTACGCGACGCCCGTAATTCTGAATCGTCTTTTGATCCTTCGGTGTTAAAAGTCTTCGTCAACCAGGCGGAACTGGTTTATCGCGCGCTTCAACGCGATGCGGAGTTTATGGCCGAAAAAGCACCCATGGAACATATTGAAGCTGTTACGCAAGGCGTGCGAGGGAGTATAGAATAGAATTTTGAATTAAAATTATGAATAGATTATCAACCGATCAAGTCAGAGAAAAATTTTTGGAATTTTTTAAAGAAAAAGGGCACGCGGTAATCGCATCTGCATCGCTGATTCCGGAAAACGATCCGACTGTGCTTTTTACGACGGCCGGCATGCATCCGCTTGTACCGTATTTGCTCGGCGAACCGCACCCGATGGGCAAGAGATTGGCTGATGTGCAAAAGTGTATTCGTACCGGCGATATTGACGAAGTCGGCGATAATCGCCATGCGACTTTTTTTGAAATGCTTGGAAACTGGTCGTTGGGAGATTATTTTAAAGAAGAAGCCATCCAGTGGTCTTACGAACTTTTGACCGATAAGACTCGTTTTGGCATAGATCCGGAACGCCTTTTTGTCACCGTTTTTACAGGAGATGAAGACGCCGCGCGTGATGAAGAATCTATAAATATTTGGCAGGCGCAATTTGGCGTGCATGGCGTAGGCGCAGAAGTGGGCGAGGCCGGCAAAGACGAGCCAACGGAAAAAACCGTCGGTCCGCGCATTTACACTTATCCCAAAGAAAACAATTGGTGGGGACCAGCAGGCGTCACGGGCCCATGCGGTCCTGATACGGAAATATATTTTGATACGCGCAAGCTGCATGATTTTAAATATGGTCCGATGTGCCATCCGGCCTGCGATTGCGGACGTTTTGTGGAAATTTGGAACAATGTTTTCATGCAGTTCAACAAGCGCGATGACGGAAAGTTTGAACCGCTTGCGCAACGCAACGTCGATACCGGCATGGGTTTGGAACGCATGGCCGCGATGCTGCAGGGAGTAAACACGATCTTTGATACGGATTTGCTGCAAAAGTTAATCAAAACTTTGGAAAACGTCTTTGGCGTCGCTTATGGCAAAGATTCTGATCATGACAAGTCTGTTCGAATTATAGTCGATCACATTCGCGCGGCAACATTTTTGATTGGCGATGAGCGTGGCGTTGTGCCATCAAACATCGGACAAGGCTATATCGTCCGTCGTTTGATCAGGCGTGCCGTACGCGAAGCTCGCCGTATGGGCATTACGACTCTTATGTCGCCGACGCTCGCAGAAGCTGTTATCGAAGAATACGGAAAGACATATCCGGAATTGACAGCGAATTCGCAAAAAGTGATGAGCGAATTGAAAAAAGAGGAAGAAAAGTTTGGATTGACATTGGAACATGGCTTAAAAGAATTTAAAAAGACTTACGACAAAGATGGGCTCATTAGCGGCGAAAAAGCTTTTATCTTGTATTCGACCTACGGTTTTCCGATGGAGCTGACAGAAGAGTTGGTGCGTGAACAGGGTGGGGAAGTCGACAGGGCTTCGTTTGCCACAGAGTTCGCCAAGCATCAAGAGCTTTCGCGCGCTTCGTCAGCCGGGACATTTAAAGGCGGTTTGGCGGATCATTCGGAAGAAACGACCGGCTTGCATACGGCAACGCATCTTTTGCATCAGGCTTTGAGGAACGTTCTTGGAGGTCATGTTGCACAAAAGGGGAGTAACATCACAACCGAGCGTCTGCGCTTTGATTTTGTCCATCCGGAAAAGATGACGCCCGAACAGATCCAAAAAGTCGAATCAATCGTCAACGAAGTTATCCGTCGTGATTTGCTCGTAGATTATAAAGAGATGACTGTCAGCGAGGCCAAAGCAGAGGGTGCGATCGGTCTCTTTGAAGACAAATACGGATCTAAAGTCAAAGTCTACACGGTGCATGACGAGGCGGACCCAAGAGGCTTTTTCTCCAAAGAAATTTGCGGCGGGCCACACGTAACCCGCACTGGAGAACTGGGTGGTTTTAAGATTATTAAAGAAGAGGCGGTTAGCGCCGGAGTCAGGAGGATCAAGGCGACTTTACATAACTGATGTTTGCGCGTATAATTAGCCCATATTTATGTGGATAAATTCCCAAAAAGATGCCTATGTCAAATAAGAACCAGTCTGCGAACAAGGATTTTTTGGTCGTAAAGGGCGTGGTTGAGGAAAATTTGCCAAGTGCATCCTTTAAAGTCAGGCTGGAGAACGGGCATACTATTTTGTGTCATTTATCCGGAAAATTGCGCATGCATCGCATCAGATTGACTCCTGGTGACGAGGTTCAGGTTGAAATTACGCCCTACGATTTGACAAAGGGCAGAATAACCTTTAGATTATAGCCCACTTACGCGGTTCGAGGCCTGACTGGCGGGGCTCGTTCCGGGAGGTTGAAAAGCAAGTTTAATCAGTTAATAAAGCCGCTAAGTAAGGCTCAACGAGACATGAAAGTAAGAGCATCAGTAAAAGCCATCTGTCGCGATTGCAAGTTAATACGCCGCAAGGGACGTGTTGTTGTCATTTGCAAAAAGAGCCCAAAGCATAAACAGAGGCAAGGCTAACTTTATTGAATTATGAATTTTGAATTAAGAATTATGAATTTCGGATCAGTAATTGTTAATTCTTAATTGTTAATTGTTAATTCTTTGATCATATGGCACGTATCGCAGGTGTAGTTCTCCCTCCAAATAAGCGTCTCGTCATCGCCCTGACTTATATTTACGGCGTTGGACAGACCACGGCGGAAAAAATTATAAAAGAAACTTCTTTGAGCCCGGATGTTAAAGTGAAAGATTTAACAGAAGATCAAGAAAAGATTTTGCGCGACGGAGTGGAAAAGAAGTATCGCGTAGAAGGTGAAATGAGACGTGAGCGCCTTGCTAACATCAAGCGCCTAAAAGAAATTGGATGTTACCGCGGTACCAGACACGTCAAAGGTTTGCCGGCACGCGGACAGCGCACAAAATCCAACAGCCGCACGGTAAGAGGCAATGTACGTAAGACAACCGGTTCAGGTAAACGTAAGCTCGAAAAGACGTAATCTTGTATCCCGAACAAATATCTATGAGTGACGAAATGAAGACGGAGCAGGTTGCGGAAGCCGCAGCTACAACCGAGACAAAAAAGAAGATTGCCGCCAAGCCCCGCAAAAAGGGCGCCAAGGTTTCCAAACAGGTGCCTCATGCATATGTTTACATTCAAGCGACATATAACAATACCATTGTTTCAATCGCTGATTTAAACGGCAACGTGGTCGCTTGGTCGACTGCCGGACATTGCGGTTTTAAGGGTCCGAAAAAGGCAACTCCTTACGCAGCTTCGGTTGTTGTTAAAAATGCTTTGGAAAAGGTGAATGATTTTGGCCTCAAAGATGTCAGTTTGTTTGTAACGGGAGTAGGCCAGGGACGCGAAGGCGCAATCAGGGCTTTTAATATCAATAATTTGAACGTGGTATCAATCAAAGACGTAACACCGATGCCGCATAACGGTTGCCGCAGACCGCGCGCCCGCAGATTGTAAACGAAAATATTTAGCTTATGGCACGAACCACTACATCAGTTTGCAAGCTATGCCGCCGCGAGGGGACAAAGCTTTTCCTAAAAGGAGCACGCTGCGCAACATCCAAGTGCGCAGTTTCGAAGCGTCCTTTTGCGCCGGGCGTTCATGGCCCAACCAGCAGGGCTAGAATTACCGATTACGGAAAACAGTTGCGCGAAAAGCAAAAGGCAAAGCGTTTATACGGAGTTTCAGAAACTCAGTTTTCGAATTATTTTGATGCTTCAGTCAAAATGAAAGGCGATTCAGGCGTTAATCTCGTCAAGCTTTTGGAATCGCGTTTGGATAATGCACTTTATCGTGCAGGCTTTGCCAAAAGCCGTGCTGCAGCGCGTCAAATCGCTTCGCATTCACAGATTTCAATCAACGGGCACAAAGTGAATATCCCTTCCTATCGCGTTAAGTCAGGTGACATTATTGCCGTTCAAGACAGAAAGACTGCCAAACAGCCTTGGAAGAGTATTTCTGAAGATCTCAAAAAATACGTTGCCCCGTCTTGGCTGAATGTCGATGCAGACAAATTGTCCGTTAAAGTTACCGGTGAGCCGACAGGAGAAGAGCTGAAACAAATTTTTGAACCAAAACTCATCATTGAATATTATTCGCGCTAACGCGATTGAACCTTATGGAATCTCTCCTCCTCCCATCTAAAATTCAGTTCACAAAGGGTGAACGCCCCAATGAGGGTATTCTAACCGTGGAGCCTTGCACTCCTGGTTACGGAACGACTCTTGGAAACGCATTGCGCCGCGTTTTGCTTTCGTCTTTACCGGGTGCGGCAGTTACTTCGGTCAAGATCAGGGGAGTCGATCACGAGTTTTCGACCATTCCGCATGTTAAAGAGGATGTGCTGGAAATTATAATGAACCTTAAAGCTTTGCGATTAAAGCTTTTTGCGGAAGAACCGGTCAAGCTCAGCTTGACGGTAAAAGGAGATAAACAGGTTACAGCGGGTGACTTTGAAAAGAATTCAGATGTCGAGATAGTTAATCCGGAATTGGTCATCGCCACATTGACGGACAAGTCCGCATCGATGGAGATGGAGATTACTGTCGGTCCCGGCCGCGGATATCGCTCAACGGAAGATCGTCAAAAGGAAAAACTTGATTTGGGAGTTATCGGCATCGATGCATTGTACAGCCCTGTGCTGAACGTATCTTACCTGGTAGAGGCAACTCGCGTGGGAGAAAAAACGGATTATGATAAGTTGGTTTTGCACATTGATACTGACGGCGCACTGGATCCGCTGGACGCGTGCAACCATGCAGTCAACTTTTTACTGGATCACTTAAATCTATTAAAAGACCTCAAGTACGAAGAATAAATAAGCCATCGTACATCACGTAAATTGCGTACATAGCGTGCCTAACGTTAAGTACGCAATTCACGCCAAGTACGTTGGGTACGCTAAAATATGAGACATCGACGCAAAGGAAAAACACTAGATCGAAAGAACGGACCGCGCAAAGCATTGCTGCGTAATTTGGCGACCTCGGTAGTTTTGTACGAGCACATCAACACAACGCTGGCCAAGGCCAAGGCGGTCAAACCGATCGTGGAAAAGCTGGTTACCACCGGCAAACAAAAGACTCTGGTTTCGCGTCGCAAGTTGGCCTCGTATTTGACGATTGAATCCGCAGTCAATAAAGTTTTGGAAGAAATGGGCCCGCGCTATGCCGCTCGCAAAGGCGGTTACATGCGCATAATTAAATTGGGCGTTCGCCAAGGCGATGGCGCAGAAATGGCGCAGCTTCAATTTGTAAACGACTAAAATTTATGCCATGGAAAAAGAGACCGGGAATGAAACCGGTGACACGCAAAACGGTTGAGTTGGACGCCGCAAGCATGCCTGTCGGCAGGTTGGCTTCGCGCATTGCCATGATTTTAATGGGCAAACACAAGGCTGATTATGAACCGAACAAAGATACCGGCGATCGCGTTTTGGTAAAGAATTTGAAGAATCTTATTTTTACGGGTAAAAAGTGGGATCAGAAAAAATATTTTAGAACTTCCAATCGTCCCGGCGGTCTTAAAGAAACGATGGTGAAAAATTTGCGCGAGGAAAAACCGGAACTGATTATCAAGCACGCTGTTCAATACATGCTTCCTAAGAACAAGACTCAAGCCTTGCGCATGAAGCGTATAACTTTCGAGAAATAACCTATGCCAGAAACCAAGAAGAAAACGGTTGCCGATGAGGAACCGAAAGAAAAAGCTCCTGCCAAGGAAAAGGCTGTAAAAACCGCAAAAAAGACAACCACCAAGGTTGTCAAAGAGACATCTGCTGAGATGACTCCGACTGTGGCTATGGAGCAAGGCCAAGAGATTGCGGCTAAGAACGCCAAAGGCGGATCTTTTATTCCGGCAATCGGACGCCGCAAAACTTCTGTTGCACGCGTAAGGTTGATTAAGAATGGCAAGGGTTCCGTTGTTGTTAACGACATGGCATTTGATAAGTATTTCACGACTTTCGATCTGCGCACTCAAGTTATCGCCCCGCTTAAAGCAGTCGGGCAAGATACGGCGGTGGACGTAAGCGCTCACGTCAACGGCGGCGGCATCCGTGGCCAATCAGAAGCTATTCGCCATGGTATTGCACGTGCATTGATCATCTTGAATCCGACATTCCGCAAAACATTAAAAAAACTAGGTTACCTCTCGCGCGACCCGCGAGAAAGAGAGCGCAAGAAGTTTGGAAAGAAGAGCGCTCGCCGATCGCCACAGTGGTCAAAGCGTTAATCAAAAAGAAAAAGAAGAGATCCGAAAGGGTCTCTTTTGTTATGCCTTGTGGATTGTCCCAATCATGATTCCGATGTATAATCGGCGCATTGCTGTCACACTGGAGGTGATAACATGAGCGGTAAGGTCGTTCCTATCAATGCTGCCACTCAGCAAGTGCCCGACGAAATCGAAGTCCCTCCTGGGCTCGAACTTACTAAGGAGGAAGTTATGGAGGGGTGGGCTATAGCATACAAGGATGGCCATGCATACAAGTTCATGGCGGATTACAGGTCTGCTCGGCTCGTAGCAGAAACTCACTAGTCTCGTTCTTCCGCGTCATCCTCGACGCCCGCGCCGCCAAATCATCTCGGCGGCTTTTTTTTGCTTCCTCTCCTTTTGGGAGAAGTTGGGAGAGGGCGGTCAACTCTCGACTTTTAAGCCCCAAAATAGTAACCTATCTGCATGTCTTTGGGCTCATCTGTCGCAAAAAATACGGTTTGGCTGATGGTGGCAACAGCCGGACAAAAGGTTATTGCCTTTTTGGCTTTTTACGTCATAGCGAGGCTGACTGGACCACATATCACCGGAGCTTATTTTTACGGAGTTTCAGTCACTTCCGTCTTTGTCGTAATATCCGACCTTGGCATGACGCCGGTTGTGATCCGGGCCATTGCGGGGGGTAGGGAGGACGGTGAGAGATTGTTTTCGACTGTCATCAAGGCAAAGATGTTTTTGGTGCCGATTGCCGTGCTGGCGTCTATCGGATACGGAACGTTAATGCATCAGACGCCGGAAATAATGGGCACGATCGCATTGGCTTGTATCGCCATGTCTGCGGATGCTTTTCATCTTGTGTTGTACGGGACTTTGCGTGGTAAACAAAATCTTAAACCAGAGGCTTTGGGAATGTTGATAGGACAAATTATAAGCGGTATCGGCGGAGTGATGGCAGCCTTGTTGCATTTGGGTCCGATGGGTTTAGCAGGCGCCTTGGGGCTTGGAAGCATCTGGAATGTGATTTGGGCGAGCAGAGCTGCTGTAAAACACGGCATGAAGTGGGTAAGCGTCAACCTGTCGGATTTGCGCAATCTGGCTTTGGAGGCTTGGCCGTTTGCTGTTGCAGGCATGGCAGTCAAAGTTTACTCATACATCGACAGCTTGATGATTCAAGCTTACAACGGCACGGTTGCGGTCGGCTACTACGCCGTGGCATACAAGATGACTTATGCCATGCAATTTTTGCCGCTGACTTTTACTGCTGCTTTGTATCCCGCATTAAGTCACGCATACGCCAACAAAGAGCACGATGAGGTCAGAAAAACTTTCTTGGGATCTTTGAGGTTTATGGCCGCGATCAGTTTTCCGATTTCCGCCGGACTGTCCGCACTTGCGCCTAGATTAATACCTGCTCTGTATGGTCAAGCATTCAGCGGCGCGATACCTGCGATGGTGGTTCTGCCTTGGGTTTTGATTCCGATTTTTTTAGATTTTCCTGTTGGCGCTTTGTTGAACGGTTCGCATCGCGCGCATCTAAAAACGATCGCCATGCTTGGCACAATGGTGGTAAATGCAATTTTGAATTTAATACTCGTTCCGCTTTACGGTCCATTGGGTGCAGCATGGGCCGGAGTATTTAGCTTCAGTTTTTTGTATGCGGTCGGAATCGGTTTTACGTATCGCGATGCAGGCGGATTATGGAACATACTTTCGCCTTTGCTCAAAGCTTTACCCGTCGCGGCGTTGTCTTGGTTTATTTGGAGATATGTCGGGGGCTATATGCCGTTGCCGATGGCGTTTATGTTCGGCGCCGCAGTTTCCATCATCTTGATGTTTGCAGTCAGGCTTATGAACTTGCAAGAAGTGATGTTTTTTTGGAAGCAATTGAGCAATCGGTTTTTTAAGCAAGAAGATATACATGCAGACTCGTAACCGATCGTACGACGTACCGCGTACCGCGTACCACGTTGAAAAACGATTGTATAGTTTGACGTTTGATTATCCGCCGATGCACGGAGGAGTTGCGCGATATCTGTCCAGCCTTGCCAAGGCTTCAAACGGACAGGTGAAAGTGCTTGTTCCATTGGAGCATCCTTTGGTTCCACCCGATACCAGTTACCAGTTACTAGTTACCAAGTTCTGGTGGTCCGGCTGGCCAAAGTGGCTGCCTCTTGTAAATAGATGTTTGGAGTTGAAGGACGGAATCATCCTCGTCTCACATGTTGTGCCTGTCGGAACTGCGGCTTGGATTTCCAATTTATTCGGTGGACCGGATTACGTAGTTATTTTTCATGGGACTGATTTACAAAGAATGCGAACTCCGTGGAAAAGATGGTTGTTGCGACTCATCTGCTCGCAGGCTCGGCTGCTTGTGACAAATAGCGAAGCGACGAAGACTGCGCTCCAACGTCTTATGCCTCAAGCTGACGCATTGGTAATGACGCCGGGAGTGGAAAGAGTTGATCGAATGTCGAAATTGGAGGCTCGAAAAGAACTGGGAATTGATGAAAATACAAAAGTTGTTTTAGCGGTTTGCCGGCTTGTTGAACGAAAGGGCATCGACACTTTATTGCAGGCTTTATCTTTATTCGACATTCAACGGAGCGGATATTCGATATTCAGCGAAGCGGATATTCGAGATTCGACAGAGTTGGTGGTCATTGGCAGCGGACCGTATGCGCCGCAATTGCATCAACTGGCTGACTTGTTGAAGATAAATGTCCGTTGGGTAGAAAATGCGAGCGATGAAGAAGTCGCACGATGGTATGACGCTGCGGATGTTTTTTGTTTGCCGTCGCGCGAAGCGGCGGATGATGTTGAAGGTTTTGGGATTGTGTTTCTCGAAGCTGCGGCGCATGGTTTGCCCGTGATTGCAGGTCGAGGTTGGGGGACAGAAGAAGCGGTTGTTGACGGCGTCACCGGTCTGCTAGTCAAGCCGGATGCTGAATCTGTCGCAAAGGCGCTGGGAGAGTTGCTGAGTGATGAAGATTTGCGCCAAAGACTCGGCGATGCCGGGAGAAAAAGAGTTGAGAAAGATTTTAAGTGGGAAGACAGATGGGATACGCTCGTGAGCTCGCTTAATTACGAATTACGAATGACAAATTACGGATTGTCTAAAAAAGTGGAAATAGCGGTCATTATTCCGTGTTACAACCATGCTAACGAATTGGAAGCTGCATTGGAGTCAATCGCGCGACAGACTTTGATGCCGATTGAAATAATCGTCATCGACAACAATTCGGACGATGATCCAAAGTTAGTCGTGGAAAAGTTTACAAATAGTTTGCCTATTAAGTATTTTCGTTACGAAGAAAAACAAGGCGCTCCTGCCGCTCGAAACAAGGGAGCGAGTCTGACGTTAGCGCCGTTATTGATTTTTATGGATGCTGATGTTCAGTTGAGATCGGATGCTTTGCAGTTGATGGCAGAAACGTTGAAAATACATCCTGACACTGCTTTTGCATATTCGGACTTTTATTGGGATCGTAAATTGTTTAAAGGACGCGAGTGGGATGCGGAGGCTCTAAAGAAAATAAATTGGATAAACACAACGTCACTCGTTAGGCGAACTTCGCTTGTACCATTTGATGAGAATTTGAAAAAGTTTCAAGATTGGGATTTATGGTTGACCATGTCAGAACGCGGAGAAAAAGGCGTATGGATTCCAGAAACGCTTTTGACGGTCACAGAAGTTAAAAAGCGTAAAACCAACATCAGCCATTGGCTGCCAGCGTTTATGCACCGATTGCCTTGGCCGATTTTTGGTTGGATGCCAAACGAGATCAAGCGGTATCGCGAGGCGGAAGCTGTGATAAGAAGAAAACATAAAATATGAAAGATTTGCGGATTGTAATTGTAAGCTGGAACGCGCAGGATTATATCGCACGTTGTTTGGAGTCTTTGCCGGCTGCATGCGAGGGATTGTCTTGGGATTGCATTGTGGTAGACAATAACTCTAGCGACAGAACAGTTGAGGTTGTGACGGGGATATCCAAAAAAAATGCAAAGATAGATGTTATTATCAATAAAACTAATTTCGGATTTGCATACGCCTGCAATCAGGGAGCGGCTAACCATAATGCGAAATATGTTCTGCTGTTGAATGCCGATACGGAATGTCCGGCCGAATCTTTGGCGCACCTTGTTGCCGCCGCAAATCGTAATCCGGAAGCCGGAATCATCGGACCCAAGCTTGTTGATCCGGACGGTTCTTATCAACCCAGCGTACATCGCTTTCCAACACTCAGGGATCAAAGTTTGATTTTGTTGAAACTTCATCATGTTTTTAAACGCGCGACGAGTCTGCAAAAATATTTCGCGCTGGATCTGGATTTAAAACTTCCTCAATCCGTTGATCAGGTCATGGGAGCGTGCTTTTTGGTTCGGGCGGATTGTTGGGAACAGCTGAAGGGTTTGGACACTTTGTATTTTATTTGGTTTGAGGAAGTCGATGCTTGCAAACGGGCGATTCAAAAAGGCTGGAAGGTTTGGTATGAGCCGACGGTTGCAGTCGTCCATCACGGTGGGTTGGCATTTGCAAGAGTTTTTTCATTTCGCAGACAACAGTATTTTAACAATAGCTTGCGAAAGTACATGAAACGATGGCACGGATTTGGGGCTTGGATTGTGATAACGGCGATAGCGCCGTTATCCTTGGCGATGTCTGCGGTGCTGACTGTTTTTAAGGTTGCGCCGGCCACGAAAAGACTTTTGCGCGACAGTTCTCAAAATTCTAAATTCCACATTCCAAATACGCTGTCAAAATGGTTTATTTTAATCTTTGCGCTTGAATTGATATCAGCTGTCGCGCAAGGACATCTGATTTTAAATGGAATAATTGCGGTCATCGCCGGTCTAACCGTTACATGGCTGTCATACAAGAGACCGGCAGTCGGATTGGCGATTGTTTTAACGGAGTTGATGATAGGCGGCTTCGGTTATTTGTTAAATTTGCCATTAAATCTTTTCGTGCGCGGGGTTTCCTTGCGCATGATTTTGATGGCCGGATTCATTGGCGGTTGGGGATTGAATGCTATGATTTCGAAGGTTTGGAAGTATTGGAAAACTAAAGAGCTTTTTATTTTGCAAGTTTGGGTTTTTGTAGGCGGTATAGTTTTGGGAGGATTCATCCGCGGTTTGCAAACCGGGCAGCATTTTATTTTTCAAGATATCAATGCATGGTTTTTTCTGCTGTATTTTATTCCTGTTTTAGATGTTGCGCATCGTTTTGCGGACGACTTAAAAAAACAAGTTTCAAATTCGTCTGTTGCCGCTTTGCTTTGGCTGCCGATAAAAGTTTTATTGACCTTTTACGTTTTTACGCATGCGTTACCAATTGCAGACTGGTTCTATACTTGGGTGCGCGATACAAGAGTCGGCGAAATAACGCCGATTGGAGATTTTGCGTATCGAATATTTTTTCAATCAACGATTTACGGGGCTTTGGCGATAAGTTTTGTTTTTGCCTGGTGGATTGAAAAAGGCGCGTGGCGCAGCAAAGATGATCGTAAACAGAACGACATTGTCGAGACCGGTGTTCGCATTTTGTCGTTAGTTACGGTGACGCTTTCCGGCGCGGCAATCTTTTTAAGTTTATCGCGCAGTTTTTGGTTGGGATTGAGCGTGGGATTATTTTCGATTGCAATGTTGGGCTTGACGTCTGTCAAAAATTCGAACTTAAAAACAAATTTATTCAAAATTTTGAAAGCGGTCATGGTCGGGATGGCGGCGTGCGTCTGCGCGCTTGGTTTAATATTTTTTGTTTGGCGCTTACCCATTCCGAACGCGCCAAGCGGATCAATCTGGGACTTATTCATCGGACGCGCTTCAACCGGCGATCCTGCATCTGCTAGCAGGTGGAATCTTTGGCCTGCAATGTGGCAACAAATTGCATCAGAACCTATTTTAGGACACGGCTTGGGATCGACGGTCACGTACCGCAGTCAGGATCCGCGCGTTTTGCAAACAAATCCCGATGGCATGTATACGACAAGCGCTTTTGAATGGGGATGGTTGAGCTTTTGGATTAAGTTTGGAATTTTTGGAATACTGATTATGGGTTGGTTGATGATCTCTATTGCGTGGCGCGTTTGGAAATCTGATTATGATTGGTGGATTCGGGTCGGGGTCGTCGGCGGGACGATTGCTATAAGTGTCGTCCATTTTTGGACGCCTTATTTGGATCATCCTTTGGGTTTTGCTTGGATAATTGGGATTGAAGGTTTGCTGGCAGTAAAAAGAGAAAAAGAAACTCCGCATGTTGTTTTGCTATAAATCGCCCCTTGGTTTAATGAAGGGGGAGTGTATTGAAGGTCGTTTAATAGGCTTACATTTTGCGACGCAAGAGTTATCAACTTCATCTTTACTGCAAAACCACTTTGGTGATGAAGAAAAAATCATAGAACAGCTCAACTTGTATTTTTTAGGAAAATTAAAATCTTTTTCACTTAAATTTAAACTTAATGGCACTGAATTTCAGAAAGTTGTCTGGGCTGCGGTTTCTTCTATTCCTTATGGTGAGACGAGAAGCTACTCTGATATTGCAAATATAATAAAAAAGCCGCTTGCTGTTCGCGCGGTTGCCACTGCGATCGCAAAAAATAAAATTGCGATTATAATCCCTTGTCATCGAGTAGTAAAGTCAGACGGGGAGATTGGTGATTATGCTTGGGGAAGTGAAATAAAAAAAGGACTTTTAGCAATGGAACGCGGAGATCCTCTGCTTTTATGCTTCGCGTTAAAGCTGTCCCCTTAACAAAGGGACGTCGGAAGGCTGCACCCCCTTTTGCAAAGGGGGACATTTGTCGCGGCGCGACAAATTGGGGGAATCAACTAATCAACTTATGTCCCACAATATATTCCTGCGACTTCATGACTCTTTTGCCTTCCGGCTGTAATTCCAAAATTTCGACAGCATGACCGTCGCCGCACATGACGAAGAGCTTCTCTTCTTGCGTTTGCGGCATGCCAATATCGCTTTTAAACTCTTTCCAGTTTCCAGTTTTTAGTTTTTTTATCTTAACTCTCTTCCCTTCCCACTCCGTCCAAGTCCCGGGCCAGGGGTTGTAGGCACGAACCAGATGTTCGATTTCCGCCGCGGATTTTGACCAATCGATTTTGCCTTCGTCGCGCGACAAGAGTTTGCAATAAGTTGCTTGTTCGTGATTTTGAGGTTGGGAGATAATTTTGTTTTCAAGATAATCGACCAAAACATCCGGAAGCGTCGTTGCACCAAGTTCCGCGAGACGGTCATGCAGCTCTCCTCCCGTTTCTGTATCGGTGATAGTGATTTCTTTTTGCGCAAGAATATTCCCGTGATCCATTTCCGCATCCATCTGCATGATTGTTACGCCGGACTTTTTATCGCCGGTTGCAATGGCGGCTTGTACGCACGAAGCTCCGCGCCAGCGTGGGAGCAGTGACCCGTGGACATTGATTACTCCGTGTTTTGGCAAATCTAAGATGCGCTGCGGAATAATTTTGCCGTACGATACCACGACGTAAGCATCAACGGACTCTAATTTGGATAATGCTTCAAACGTCTCGTCCGTTTTTATTTTTTCAAACTGAAAAACTTTCACATTATTTTCTTGTGCAATGACTTTAATTGGCGGGGGAGTGATGACTTGATGACGTCCAATCGGCGCGTCCGGTTTTGTAACCACTGCCACAACTTCAAAACGTTTGTCGGCAAGCAGCGCCTTAAGTGACGGGACTGAAAAATCAGAAGTGCCGAAGAAGATGATTTTGTAACTCATAAACCATTGGAGTCTAGCGTTTTTTTGCTTAAAATGCAAATTAATTACCAGCCTAAGGCTGGTAATGGTTACTTTGATTTATAAGCTTGTTTAAGGTCGGCGATTTCAATCTTTTTCATTTGCAGCATAGCTTTTGTGACGCGCGCCACTTTTTCGGGATCAGGATCAGTCATGTATTTGCCGAGAATTGTGGGAATGATTTGCCACGGCAAGCCGTATTTGTCCGTTAACCAGCCGCACTGCATTTCTTTGCCGCCGTCCGCCAGTTTGCTCCAGAGCTTATCGACTTCCGATTGAGTCTCGCAATTAACCATGAATGACACGGCTTGTGTAAAGTTAAACATCGGACCGCCGTTTAACGCCATAAATTCCTGGTCGCCAAGTTTAAAATCTATTGTCATCACAGAGCCTTCCGGTCTGCCTGCGGCTTTGCCTCCAGCCTCATCAAAGCGTGTAGTTATGATGATCTTTGAACCTTTGAACAAAGATACATAAAACTTAACCGCTTCTTCGGCTTTATCTTCGAACCACAAACAAGGAGTGATTTTTTGCATAAATTTCACCTCCCTTCAAATTAATAACCAATAGCTGATTATTTTTAACTTCCCATACGGATTTGGGTTTGGCAATATCGTGTCCTTGTAACTAAGCCGTGTAAAACGGCCACCCGTGTCCTTTGCGAGGATTGACAGTCGGGGCGGTTTCGTATGTAATGATGTTAAGCCACAAAGGAGAAGGGAAGATGGTTAAGACGATCCATGTGCATCGGTGCAAGTGCGGGCGGAATGCGATCAGCGACGGGTTAAAGGACGGTTATCCCGCGCTTCGCTGCAGCCATTGCGGAACTAGGTGGTGGCACACTACCTGTTTCAAAAATCACAATCACGTGATTGACGGGCGTTTCGCCAAGCGCTGCAGCGTGTGCGGCTGGCATCATTGCCCAGAGTGTAACGCTTGTCGTCCTTTCACTCAACCTGACGGCGAATGCAGTTGCAAAGGCGACTGTCCGGTTGCAAACGAGTTGACTCTCGAAGACGAGCAAGCGTCCAGCGCGGACGACTGACTACCCTGCATTCTCGCAGGACTTTTTTTATTTAATCTCCTGAACCCTCCCAACTTGCCCGTTCGTCAATCGGACTTTTATGCCGCGATGATGGTTAGCAGAACTTGTCAAAATATCTTTTACAACACCTTCCGTAAGTTTGCCTGTAGGCTGATCTTTCTTAAGAACGATCACAACTTTTATTCCGGGCTTGATGTCGCTTCTTTTTGTTCCGGCCTTGTTTGAACCCTCCCTCGTTAAGGGAGGGTGGGGTGAGTTAACGTGCCGTGCGACGCCTGAGCTTAATATTTTTTTTGCCTCCTGTAAAAATATCAAATCGCGCTTTTTTACGAATAGACCCTGATAGGATGCGGGTTTTGCTTTTGCGAGTTTATCAATTGCCTCGTTCAACGGCATCCATGTGAGCTGAAAACCTTCCTCGATTTCTTTTTGTGTAAAGGATGGCTTACCTTTGGAAACAACTGTTCCAAGATAGCAATAAGAAGTCTGATGTAGATTGTGCTCGGATCTGAATTCGATGATTCTGCCTATTTCACCGACGACTTCCATCTCACATCCGATTTCTTCTAAAACTTCTCTCCTCAGTGCTTGCAGTTCATCTTCATTTTGCTCAATGCCTCCTCCGGGTAGTTTTGGGTAATCGTCTTTTGATACAAGAAGAATTGCTATAAGTCCGTCATTGTCAAACAGAACTGCGCGCGAAGCTCGGCGCTCTTTGAGCTCTACGCCTTCAACAGGATCGGCATCTTTAATTGTTGTAAGCAATTTCATGATTCAAGATTATCTGTTTTGTAAAAAGAGCGCAAATATAAAATCGCTTCATCACAGAACGTGACGAAGCGAGACGGCAGATGACAGGTGTATCTACGGCGTGCAAACGATGTTCCAAAAGATTTGCGGTTCGTAGTTGGTCACTGGCGCGCCGTCGGCATAGGGGATTGCCGTTTGGATGGCAAACGAGTCTTGCCAGCGGTTCACGTCATATGCAGCTTGGCTTGCGATTTTGCGCTTGGCACCATTCATAACGACGTAGCGATTTGCGTCGCCGGCGTACGTGATGAGTTGGCCGTCGGGATGAACGGGGACCGTGATCGGAGTGGAGACGATGTATTGTCCCCAGTTGCTCTCGGGTACATCTCGGACGCGTTGCGCCCAGTTTGTGCCGTAGAGCGAGATAGCGATAGCTTCGGAGCCGATTTCGTGGATGTGCCCGCAATCCGTGATTGCGTAGGTTTTAGGGTCAGTTTGGATTTTTACCAGATACGTACCAGGGCGGATTGTTACGTCTCTGCCCGTAGGCAGGGCGCCGAGCTGCTGATCAGGGATTGTTTTGACGAGGTTAAAATCATCAGCCGTGAGCCAGCTGTAGAACGTGTCTTCGTTTGGGAATAAATGGCGTTTGAGATCTTCGCCATAATAGTAGACGCCGGATGTTGCGCCTTTAATCAGATCGCCCGGCATCAGCTCAACTGCGCCGTCGATTGCCGCGTCATGTTCCGCATCGGTGCCGGTTTCCGGCATCGCATCTTCTGCGGCGTCTGTTTGGACGTCGCCAGTTGTGTCGGTGACGACGTCAGGTTGCTGTTGAGCGTCTGACTTAGCGTCTGCGGAAGCGTCATTTCCCGCATCAGTCGTCGGTCCGGTAAATTCATCGTTGCCGCAACCGGCGACGAAGAGCGAAAGGATGAAGAAAAGGGCAAAAAGAGCGTAAAATTGGCTTAAATTCCGTTTGGTATTCATTTTAACAACCTCCGTTGGGTTTCTGTTTCTATCTGTACAACCATTATCCTCAGATATGCATGACAGCGCAAGGGCGATCGCTTATAAAAAAATAAGCTTAATTAAGCTTATTTTTGGCATGCATTGATATACTGAAATTTTTTACTGCTGCAAATATTCCAGACACTTTTGCTTGTCGTCGAGTTCTAAAAGTAGTTTTTCACAAAATTCTTTGACGCTGTTTGGCGATGTAAAGTCTAGCCAAGGCGCGTAATCGCTGTCAACAGTGCTGTGAGTCAGCCTGTGCCAGGCGACATAGCTTCTTGGGTTTGAAACTTGATGCTTTAATTGATTACTGAAGTCAATAATTTTTTTTCTCAGCCAATCATCTCCGTCATCTTCGCCTAAAACATCCAGCACTTTTTGATCGATTTTAGACTTCAATTTTTCAATTTTATTTTTATAAGCCTCCCATTCTTCTTGGGTAGGTTTTTCTTGCGTAGGAGCTGTTGGTTCTTGTTTAAAAAATTTTGAATCGTTTGTCATAATATATATATCAGTTGTTACTTTAGTTTACTTAGGCCATTTGCCTTGAGTGATTTTTGTTACTTTTTCTACAAATAAAATTCCATCAAGATGATCAACTTCGTGCTGCACCAGATCGGCATAAAAGTTTTTCAAGTCGATTTCGTTGCGGCGGCCGTGTCTGTCTGTGAATTTGACGGTGATGCGTTTCGCTCGAGTCACCATGCCATAAACTCCGGGGACGCTAAAGCAACCTTCTTCTGTTTCCTGCATCGCATCGGAAGTTTTTGTGATTTCCGGATTTATCATGAACAGGCGATCTTTTGAAAGTTGGACAAGAATGACGCGTTTATTTATTCCGCATTGCGGAGAGGCGAGGCCGGCGGCTGTGCCTGCGAGCGACTCAAACGTTTTGTTGATTTTGTCCAAGTAATTCTGAAATTTTGGAGTTGTCACTTCTTTTTCATCCACCTCAACAGACCGTTCATGAATGGACGGTTCGTTGTAGGTTACAATGGAAAAGATTTCGGACATATTTATTTGTCATTTCGACCGGAGCGCCTTTCCTTACTGTCATTTCGACCGGAGCGTTAAAGCGAAGTGGAGAAATCTCATTGCATATATACACAGTTGCTTTGTCATTCAGCACAAGGGATCTCTCCACTCCACTACGTTGCGGTCGAGATGACAGTGGGGAGTTGCGTTGCGGTCGAGATGACAGTGGGGAGTTGTGTTGCGGTCGAGATGACAAAAGGGGATGGATTCTCGCCTACGCAAGAATGACAAGGGGGGGCGTAGAGGGGACGTGGTCCCCACGGGGACTTTACGTCCGCGCTACGTCGGACTCCGTTCTCAATGACGGAGGGGAATCGGACTCCTCGCAATGACAATCAAGAAGTTTAGCTGAAAAAGGCGATTGGGTCAAGATCTAGGATACCCAAACGGGAGAATGGAGTCAAAGCCTCGATTGCTTGATTTCGGTTCATGTTTTGCGGAGGCAATAGGTGGTAGATTACTCTCTGTTGTCGGCTATTTGGCCTATTTTCGACTTTATACGGGCCTTTGATCTCCCAACCCTGTATGGCGAGGTTTTGCTGCAAATCGACTGTTACAGGGTCGGTTTTGTCCAAATCCAGGCTAACGATTAATTTGGCTAAAATACGGGTTGGAGGATAGTCAAAGGCTTGACGGTCTTTTAACTCGTTGTCCCATGTTTGTTGCAAACCTTCGTCGGTGAGCCAAGTCCTGCATTCATTAACCAGAGACTCAGAGCCTTGAACTAAAAGGTTGGATTGGGACAACGAGGCTTGGGATGCCAGCCGTCGAAAGGAGATGACAAGTCTTTCTTTGCGTCTGATGTCCTCCGTGTGGCCGCCGATGAAATTCAGATTTGTGACAATTATCAGGCTCTTTGACGCGATTGACTGTGACTGCCAGGCATTGAGATCAAGGACTTTGACGTTCGATGACGGAAACTGCCGTTCAATCTGCTTTTGTAAAAGTTCGGCGCCGATGATCGATTTTGCCAGATCCGCGCCGCCGCAGGTCGGGCATGTTTGCGGCAAAGGTTCTTTGTGATTGCATCGACGGCACAAAGCTCGGTCTGAAAGGTTGCTCATGCCGTAACCGCAAGCCGGACAATCCATTGACCAGCCGCAATCCGCACAGCGAACTCTGCCTCGAGTTCCGACGACTGCGTGCAGGATTCGAACCGGACGTTTTTCTTCCATTGCTTTTGTCAGCTCATTAATAGTCTGCGCTGTCAGCGTCTCGATACTCGATCGCGAACCGGGGGAAAGAGTTTCGGTTTGAAGGTGGACGTCGATGTCCGTTTTTGTCTTCTTGTCATCCTCGGGCGGAGTCTGACGTAGACCCGGGGATCCAGTAGAATCAATATGTTCAGATTTATCATATTGGATCCCCGCATTCGCGAGGATGACAAACGGGGTGGACGAAAGTCTTGGTGTCGTCGCGACATTAATGACGCGAAGCGACGGGTTGAAAGTCGAGGCAAGTTCAACGAGCCGACGCGCATCGTAACGCGGCGTGAGCTCATCTTGTTTGTAGTCGTCGTTTTCAGGTTCATCGATAATGACGACGTCAACGCAAGCAGTCAGCCATGCGCCAAGACGAGTCGTCACAAGAATCGCATGCGGATTGCTTAAAAAACTTGTCCAGATCTTCCACGCCTTTCCGTCCGCGGTCTGTGCGTCGATTCCTTCGCAGCCGAGTTTATTTTGCAGATAGGCTACGCGCGACTGCCATGGAGTCAAAATTAAAACTCTTCCGTTGGCTTGTTCATCTTGCGCAGCGCCGACTATGCCTTGCGGCGGAGAATAACGATTTACCAAATATCTGTCTTCGATAGATTTGGCATTTGGCGGACGTCTGGTTTGCCGCTGAACAGTGTGAACTTCCGAGCTCTCTGGAAAACGTTTTGGAACGTTGCGCAGCCAGGCGTTCAACATTGTTGCAGGTGACACGAACGTCTCTCGGCTGCAGGCGATACAATAATCCGACAGAGCTTCCGGAAGTTTGAGAATTTTACGCGGGTTGGTCAGCGCAATGGCTTTATCGGCAAATTGGCTGTGCGGTGAAATCTTCGCGACGAGAGCGGGTATTAGTTTGTTGCGAAAGGGGACAAGAATTAAATCTCCAACATGCGCCGTACCCTCATCCAGTTTATAATCAAAAAAATCATGCCCGATAGGCATCTTTAATGCGGGGATGACGGAGATGAACATAAATACAATTCACACGCTCCTTCTGTCATTTCGACCGGAGCGTAAAAGCGAAGTGGAGAAATCTCATTGCCAATAAACACAGCCGCCTTTTTTATTTAGTTATTTGGCACTGAGATCTCTCGACTCCGTCGGACTACGCTCGAGATGACAAAATGGAAGCAGAACTTCGCTCGAGATGACAAAAGAGAAGGAAAGAAATAGGGCTAGTTAAGCAATCTCGTACTTCGCCGTAAGATATCCAACCCCAAACGGAGCTTCGTAAGATAGGACGTGCGGCGTGACGTTCATGTTTTCGAGTGTGCCGAGAAATGTCGTAATGGGACGATAACCGCATTGGCCGGCGTTTTCCATCATCTCTTGAGGGAGAGATAAAAGGGCGTCCGGATTGTTGGAGCTTATGGCCTGTTGGACAGCCTCGTCAAATTTGGGGCCTTCTGTGGATGCTCCGCCCGGCGATTCGGAAGTTAATTTGTGAGATAGGTCTGCGCTGGCGATGATGGCGACTCTGCGTGTTTCTGAATGCAAAACGCGCTTGAGCTGTCGTCCGAATTCAAAGTGGGCTTTACCATCCATCATGGAAGGCGAGATTGGGAAGAGTTTCCAGTTTTGCAAGTGCGAAGTCAACAAAATGATCGGGATCGCGTAGCCATAGTCCAGTTCTTCACTCGAAGTGAGAGTGAATGGAATATTTTCTTCGCGCATCTTGCGATGCGTTCTGTCGATCAGCATAAAATCGCTTTTTGCCGTCACAGTCGTCGAAAAATCGCCGAATGACTTTAATGTTCCGGTGTAAGACCCTGCCATGTTGGCGGAAAATGAATCCGGATAACGCGGTCCGTGAGGCGCGATGATGACGAGTGTTTCCGGCTTTGCGATGTAAAGCGCTTCTTCAATCTCTTTAATCGCCGCCAATGTTTTGGCAAGCTGCGCCGTATGCTCTTTGCCGATGGAGGGCAAAAGCAAAGGAGAGTGGGGCATTATGGCTGCGAAGACTATCATAGTTGCGGTATGTCATCCCGACCGTAACGTAGTGGAGTGGAGGGATCCCTTATATAACAATCAAACTGTTAAACAAGGGGTTCCTCGACTGCGTGCCATGAGTTTGGGCACTTCGCTCGGAATGACAGAGAGTGTTAAGGTTGATTTACAGTTAGTTGAGTCGCATCAGCGGCGATCGGAGATTCCGGAGTTAATGCCAATCCGACGGAATATGGCGTCAAGACGTGGTCCGGAACTACTACGACGTTCTTCCACTGATAATTCATCGTTTCAAAAATTTCTGCCGATGGTATGGCGCGCAGAGTCCCTTGTTCTATGACATAAACGGCAGGTGAAGTTTTACTGCGCACCAACTCGCCATTCTGCAAAGCGTAATCGTCGTCTTTGGTAAAAGCATCCAAAGTTGCAACTGCTACGGTTTTTACAGGACGGCTTGGGAAATACAGTTTCAAAAATACCTCGTCGGTCAAAGCGTGTTTGACGCTATTTTCGACATACCAGACAGTTGATGACTTGGAAGTCTTGAGCAAAGCGCCTTGCGGAAAAGAAGTTTTTAAAGTTATCGGATCGAGCACGGCCAGATCAGCAAGCTGTGCTTCTGTGCCGTCAATCACGTCGTCAGTCATGAAACCGAATTTTTTAAAGACGTCCTGGCCGTCAATCAAGCGACGACCGTTAGAAACTATCAAATACATTTCGTCTTTTTCTGTTTTAACGATGGAAAACTTAGGAAATCGCATTTTATCTCCTTCAGGATACGCAGATATGTCCGTATCAGAGATCTCCAAAACTTTGTCCGGATCAACCATGGAAAGCAAGACGTCATCCGACGCAAAAAGGCGTTTTTGTCCGTTTTGTATTAAATAAGTTTTTCCGCTCGGCGTGCCGCGGACAATTGTGCCGGTTGGATAAACCAGTGAAAACCATCTTTGCCAAATCTTCCAAAGATTGTAATTGCCGTGCAGATGCGGGGTGTATGTGTAAAGCATTGCTGTGGCGTTGTTTGCCGGCGTGACAGTTTGACCGTCAATGTTCATGCTTTTACCGACTGCTTTACCGGAGATTGTTGAACCGAAAGACAATAGCTGTAAAAGATATTTTTCGCGATGTTGTTTTGCGGCCCATTCGACTTGGTTTGCAAAACCCTTGAATTGTTGAATATCCGGATCGTCCTTACTGCAACTGTCGCAAACCGCATAACCCGCAGCCCAGTCCAACTGTCTTTGACTGGGACTTGAATCTTCCACAAGCGACTGTTCTTTTTGCAAAAGTGCAATCAAATATTTTGGATTCAATTTATACGAGTTTGCCACGCGCCAGATAACGTCAACCGCAGGTTTGTCGACTCCGTCGATATCAGTTACTTTTGTGTCGGCTAAAGCGCCTTTGCTGCGCAGGAAATTTTTAAGATAATCGTAATTCATGCCGTAAACATCAAAAACATCATCGTCGGTCAATATTATGTTCGGGTCAAAACCCGCGTAAGTGTCCGTTGCCGCAACTTGCGCTTTGGCTGCAAACGGCGGGACTGCCAAACAAGCTGCCGCTAAAATAACAATGATCGCCTTTAAGTTTTTTGAAGTCATAATTTTACACATTTCAGAACGTTAAACACGCTATGCACGTCATGTACGTTATGCACGTTAGACTAGCACATCTGCATCAAAACATGTAGGATTGTAGTGAGTTATGAGGAAATTTTTGGTAATTGCGTCATGTTTGCTGACTTTGGCTTTAGTCGGCCAGTGGATCAGACTTCCGCTTGTCCACCAGGGAATTTGGATGAGTCCGGATGAGACGGCTAATGCTTTAGCAGCTGTTCATTTTGCGGGGCACGGAAGTTTTGCAGTCGATTATCCTTTGGCGGCCTCATTCAACTGGGCCGTTCCGAGGAGTTTTACCGTTCTGCCCGGTCAAATAGCTCCGATCGGCTTTTTGGGCATGCCTTTAATTCTGGCATTTGCATTTAAGTTGTTTGGAATTTTCGGCCTTTTATTTTTGACGCCCTTAATCGCGCTCGCGGCTCTTTGGCCGCTGTGGAAGTCGCTTCCGGTAAAGTGGAATGAAGGGGCCAAGTGGTCTGTCTTACTTGTTTGGATTAGTTTCCCGACAGTCATTATATATGCCAACCGCGGCGCGTTTGGGAATCTGTTCTTAGTCTGTCTCGCAATTTGGATTTGGTGGATGCTTACAAAAGTCAAAACGATTTGGCGATATCCCGTCACCGGATTTCTGCTCGGACTCGCATTAATGATCCGTCCGCCGGAAGCTATTTGGCTTCTGCCGGTTGCACTGTTCGCCTTTTTGTATCGTCACTCTTTGTCATCCTCGGGCAAGTCCGACGACGTAAAGTCGCGTGCCGACCACGTCGCTTTACGCGAGACCCGGGGATCCAGTAAAATAAATCAAAACAAATTGATCTCTGGATTTTTATTCGTCATCCCTCTTCTCATCACACTCTCCCTCGGAGCTTACCTCGGACATCAAACATATGCTCGTTGGTTTGTCAGCGGATACCAAATCAGATCAACATATAACTTAGACGCCGCACAGCATTCATCGTCAGTCGAAACGTATGAGTCTTATGTCAATTCTGTATCCGTTTTTGATACTTTTCCGATTGGAGTCCATCCGCGCAATTTGGCGTGGAATGTTTGGCAGTACGTCATAAAATTATTTTGGCCATGGACTGTCGTTTGTCTCTTGGCGGTGATAATCGCGGTGCGCGAAAAGATTTGGCGTAAGTCGGAAAAGTGGGTTGCTGCCGCATTCGCGTGGACGACTATTTGGCTGATTGTTTTTTACGGCAATGGAGTTTATCAAGATCATGTCGGTGTGAACGTCGCAAGTATGGGAAATTCTTTTTTGAGATATTTGCTTCCGTTGTCAGTCGTAGCCGCGGTCAGCGTCGGTTATGTGCTTGAAAGGCTTTGGAAAGTCTGGAGTTTAAAAATTATTGCCGCCTGTATCGTCATCGTCATTGTCGGCATGGGGCAGTGGTATTCCATCAATAAAGATGATGAGGGAATGGCTGCGAATGCAAAAGAGATGGGCCGCTATGCGCAAATAAGAGATGATGCGAGATCTTGGCTTGATCCTGCGACGATTGTCGTCTCCGACAGAAATGACAAAGTGTTCTTCCCGATTTTCCAATCCGTCTCGCCGCTGCCGGACGATGCTCGTCTAAAGTTGCTTTTGGACAATGACTATTCCGTTGCATTGTTTTTAACAACGCAGGAAGAAAAAGGATTAGCAGATTGGTCTGACCGAGGATTTGCTCTGCGAGGATTGTTCTCGAACGGCAATCAGACAATGTATGAGGTGAAGGAATGATCGATGCCTGTCGCTCGTTACCAGTTACCCGTTACACGTTACTTTGTCTGTTGGGTTGTGGATAGCGCTTGTGCTATAATCTAATCCCGTATGAAGCAAATACGGAAAAAAGCCAAAAGTCGCCGCAGGACGACTATTTTTATTACCGGCGGCGTGATGAGCGGCGTGGGTAAAGGCGTGACGACAGCGTCTATCGGCGCGTTGTTAAAAGCGCGAGGGTTAAAAGTTACAGCCGTAAAAATCGATCCCTATTTGAATGTCGATCCGGGGACGATGAACCCGATTGAGCATGGCGAAGTTTTTGTCACGAAGGACGGTTTGGAGACAGATCAGGATCTTGGAAACTACGAAAGATTTTTGGATGAAGATCTCGGCCGCGTCAACTACATGACTTCGGGCAGCATTTTTCAGGCCATCATTAATCGTGAACGTGCGATGGGCTATCACGGCAAAACGGTGGAATGGGTGCCTGATGTGCCGAATGAAATCATCGGACGAATAAAAGCCGCCGCAGAAATTGCAGACGCGGACGTTACGATCGTAGAGATAGGTGGAACGGTCGGCGAATATCAAAATCTCTTATATTTGGAAGCCTGCCGCATGATGCGTCTGGACAATCCGGGCAGCGTATTAATCGGCTTGGTCAGCTATCTTCCCGTTCCCGGCAATTTGGGCGAGATGAAGACCAAACCGACGCAATACGCGGCCAGGAGCCTTAATGCCGCCGGACTGCAGCCGGATTTGATTATATGCCGTTCGGCACAGCCGATCGACGAGCCGCGAAAGCGCAAATTGAGCGTCAGCTGCAATGTTGCGCCGGAAGATGTAATCGCCGCGCCTGATGTTGCGAGTATTTATGACGTTCCATTAAAATTGGAAGCGCAGAATGTAGCCGAAAGAATTATTGCAAAATTGAAATTGAAGAAAAATAAAGTCGACGGCAAAAAATGGCGCGAACTTTCTGCGCGCATCAAGCGTTCCGTTAAGCCGGTTAAAATCGGAGTCGTCGGCAAGTATTTCTCAACCGGCGATTTTACTTTGAGCGATGCCTATCTTTCTGTTTTGGAAAGCATAAAACATGCCGCTTGGCACGTTGGACGAAAACCGGAAATCGTCTGGTTGAACAGCGAGGGATTCGAAAAAGATCATGCTGACTTTAATAAACAAATGAAACAGCTTGATGGAATCTTGATCCCGGGAGGCTTTGGCTCTCGAGGCATCGAAGGCAAAATGATGGCGATCAAGTATGCCCGCGAACATAAATTGCCGTATCTTGGTTTGTGCTACGGCATGCAGCTTGCGTTGGTCGAGATTGCGCGCGATGAGTTGAATTGGAAGGATGCGAATACAACGGAGATTAATCCCGAGACGACGCATCCCGTTATTCACCTGATGGATGAACAGGAAAAGAAGATGGAAGATAAAAACTACGGCGGATCAATGAGATTGGGCGATTATCCCTGCGTACTTAAAAAAGGCACCAAGGCACGTCAACTTTATCGCGAGGAAATCGTCCGCGAGCGGCATCGTCATCGTTACGAAGCGAATCCAATGTATCGCGAAGATTTTGAAAGCAAAGGCGTTATCTTTTCCGGACTGTCACCGGACAATAAGCTTGCGGAGATTATTGAACTGAAAAATCATCCGTTCTTTATCGCCTCGCAGTTTCATCCCGAATTTACTTCCAGACCTTTTAGACCGAATCCGCTCTTCCTCGGCTTTGTCAAAGCCGCGGCGCAAAACAAAAAACGTTAATCGGTTGTAAAAAATAGAGACGCCCTCCGAGGGCGTCTCTACTGAATAACCGATTCGCGTTATATCTTCGGCGTCACGTTGGCGAAAGTTACCAACATGGGTTTGCCGTGAAAATTTTTGAGTTTGCGGCGTGAAAAAGAAACGATGCCGTTCGCAACAGAGTAAAGCGTGTCATCTTTGCCCATGCGAACGTTCAATCCTGCACGAATTTTAGAACCGCGCTGGCGAACTATGATGCATCCGTTTTTGGCGTATTCTCCGCCATATAGTTTCGTACCCAGGCGTTGGCCTTGGGAATCGCGGCCCAATCTTGTAGAGCCGCCTGCTTTTGTATGTGCCATATTTAGAGTCTAAAAGTCCTTAAAGTCTGTAAAGTCCTTAAAGTCGTTGATAATGAATATGCAGCCAATTATGCCTTGTTGAGTGCATCTTGTCAAGTGTTTGGACGCAAGTTAAGATAGGTGTATATGAGTAAAAATGATGCTAAGTTGCGCGAAGAATTGGAAACGGCCATAGAAGAGCTGCGAGGAGGCTTAAAATCCCACGGAGGAAATGTTGAGCTTGTTGATGTAAATGGCGAGACGGGATTGGTCAAAATAAGGATGCAGGGTGCCTGCGTTGGGTGCCCGATGTCAGAGATGACGGTCAAATATGGTATTGAGTCTGAGTTGATGGAAAAGTTTGATTGGATCATGGAGGTGCGGCAGGTAAAATAATGGGATTATGACTTTGGAGGAACTAAGATTTAACACTAGATTTGCTTGGGAAAATGCGTTTGTTAAATGGGTGAGCATCGTGCTCGCCGTTGTTTTGTTGGCAGCTTCTTGCTTTGCCGCGGTCAGGTTGACTCAACTTGGCTTGTCATCCGGTTATGTCGTTACGCATTACACTGTGTATCTTGGTATTGACCAAATAATGCCGTTGCCTTGGTTGATAGCTTTAATAGGCGTGCCAATCCTGCTCATTTTTGCTACAATAGTTTGCGGTTTCTTATTTTTCAGGCAGGACGGTTTGGCGGGTTACGCATTGGTAGCCTTAGCGGCATTCTCTACCGTGATTTGGATTTTACAACTTTATCATTTAATAAAAATAAACAGTTAAATCAATACCGGATCCTCGCTTGCGCAAGGATGACAAATTAATTATGAACCTTACTTGGGAGATAATACGCATCATAGCTTTCGCATTTGTTTGTTTTTTGGTCGCTGTTGTCAGCACTCCTTATGTAGTCAGGTGGCTTAAAAAACATAAGATGGGAAAGACCATACGCGATTCAAGCGCGGCTCCCATAATGAATCAGCTGCATGCGGCAAAGGCGGGCACTCCGACAATGGGCGGAGTTGTAATTTGGGGTTCAGTGGCACTTGTTGTCGGTGCGGTTTGGATTCTGTCGATGACAGTCGGGCAAAACTGGCTGGATTGGAATATTGTTTCACGCACGCAGACCTATGTTCCATTCGGTGCAATGATAGCCGCAGCGCTCGTCGGTTTGCTGGATGACTACCTAAACGTCAAAAAAATCGGACCCAAAGGTGGAGGTTTGCGCGTTCGCCATCGTTTGATCGCTTATACTTCGATCGCTTTGATTTGCGCGTGGTGGTTTTATGCAAAACTTGATTGGAGCATTGTGCATGTTCCTTTTGTTGGGAATTATGATTTGGGATGGATGTATATCCCGTTTTTTATTTTTATAATCGTCGCGTCTCAGCATTCGGTAAATCTCACAGATGGTTTAGATGGTTTGGTCGGAGGGACGTTGATGGCCGCTTTCGGCGCATTTGCCGCGATAGCTTTCAGTCAGGGCCGCATGGACTTAGCAGCTTTTTGTGCTGCGATAATCGGTGCTTTGCTCGCTTTTCTTTGGCATAACATCACGCCGGCGGCGTTTTTTATGGGTGATACCGGAGCGATGTCGCTTGGCACCGTCTTGGGTATTGTCGCGATGCTGACTAATCAGCCGCTTTTATTGCCTATTATCGGGCTTCCGTTCGTAATCGAATCGATGTCCGTCATCATCCAAGTTATTTCCAAAAAATTACGCAACGGCAAAAAGATATTTAAGAGCTCGCCGTTTCATCATCATCTGGAAGCGATCGGTTGGGGAGAGCCCAAAATTGTGATGCGATTTTGGGTCGTCTCATTTATTTTTGCGATTATCGGCGTGATGATTAATATAATAGACAAATAACATGGAACACATAGCACATAGCATCAGATTGTTCGATGTTCCATGCTCCATGTTCTATGCTACATGATATGTGTTCCATGTTATGTGATGTATGCGTTCCGAAGGAGGTAAAATAGACAAAAAGTTTTTAGGACTATTGATAGCCATTTTGGCCTTCGGGCTTTTGATGTTGCTTTCCGCCAGCGGGCCGTTGGGTTATCAGCAGTTTCATGATTCGAGTTATTTTTTTAAGCATCAATTACTGAACGGGGTTTTGCCGGGTGTAATTTTGTTTGCCTTCTTTGCCTGGTTTGATTATAAAAAACTGGAAAAATTCGCACCAACGGCCTTGATCGGTTCAATTGTTTTGCTGTTGATGGTTTATATGCCGGGAATCGGACAGCACTTTGGCGGGTCGGGACGTTGGATTAGTTTGGGTTTTGTAACATTTCAACCTTCAGAATTCGTTAAAGTGAGTTTTTTGATTTATGTCGCAGCATGGCTGGCAAAAAGACATGAATACGAGGCTAAGACATTAGAGGGGGGCTTATTTCCCTTTCTGCTTTCGCTCTCGGTCGTCATCTTGCTGCTAATCATGCAACCGAATACGGGTTCCATGGCAGTGATTGTTGGTTCATCTCTGGCGGCATATTTTATTGCCGGCGCGCCGCTTACTTGGTTTGCTGCGTTGGGCGCCTCCGCCGTCGGCTTGGTCGGTTTGCTTGTAAAGTTGACGCCTTATCGTGCTCAGCGTTTTATGACGTTTTTGCATCCGGAGCTTGACCCGCAAGGCGTCGGCTATCATATCAACCAAGCTTATCTGGCCATCGGTTCCGGCGGTTTGTTCGGCTTGGGTTACGGTCACTCGCGACAAAAATATTTGTACTTGCCGGAAGTTGCCGGAGATTCCATATTTGCGGTGATTGCAGAAGAGATGGGAATGTTTGTTGTAGTTTTCTTTTTATTGGTCATGGGCGTCTTTGTGCACAGAATTTTTGTAATCGCAAAGCGTTGCACCGATCCGTTTGGCAGATTTTTGGCGGTCGGCATAGGCGCGTGGATTGGAATTCAAACTTTTTTCAATGTTGCATCCATGATCGGCTTGATGCCCATCACCGGCGTAACTTTGCCGTTCGTGAGTTATGGCAGCTCGGCTTTTGTTGCCTTAAGCATCGCTTGTGGTATAGTGGCCTCAATCAGTAAAGGAAATAACTTATGGCGCGCGTCATCGCATTGGTAGGCGGGGGAACAATGGGGCCGGTAGTCCCGTTGTTGGCGTTGTACAAAAAACTGGCCGAGCGCCATCCGGCAGATAGTTTTGTTTGGGTCGGCACGCCGGACGGTCCGGAGCGCAAAGCAATCGAGGAACTGAACATTCCTTTTGTGCCAATAACCGTCGCCAAAATGCCCAGGTATTTTTCTGTTAAGATGCTTACCTGGCCGTTTGATTATTTGGATGCAGCTAAAGATGCAAAAGAATTTTTAGATAAATGGAAACCCGACGTCGTCATCGGCGCCGGAGGTTTTTCGCAAGTCCCGGTAATCAGAGCGGCTGCCAAGCGCGGCATAGTTTGTGCCGTGCATCAGCTTGACTTTGAGCCTTTGCTTTCCAACCGACTTGTTGCCAGATTCTGCAAATTGGTCACGACTTCATTCGTCTATCACAGAAAACATTTGCTCGTTCCGATTTTCAGATATTCATTGCAAAATCGGTTGACGGAAGAGGTTACGATCGCAACGCCGAATCGTTTTGTCGGTGCAATCGTTCCGGAAAAATCAAAGGCGGCTCAATATTTTGGTTTGGACGGTTCGCTTCCGACAGTCCTGTTTGTCGGCGGCGGAACCGGGTCGAGGCTTTTAAACGAAGTTGTGGAAAATAATTTGGATAAATGGCTTGCAAAAGTGCAGATCCTGCAAATCACCGGCAAAGGCAGGGGATTTGATGCAAAAGAACGTCCCGGCTACGCGAAACGCGAGTTTATAAAACAAGACGAAATGCTGCGGGCTTATGCCGCAGCGGACATAGTCGTCTCTCGCGGCGGCATGGGTGCGATTGCAGACTTTGCGGCACTTTCAAAACCTTCGATTATTGTGCCGATAAAAAATTCAGCTCAAGAAAAAAATGTCAGGCACATGGAGTTGTCGGTAGTCGGAGTAGAAGAATCAGCCAACTTGTTCGAAGATCTCTATCATCAAATTTGCCATTTATTCGCGCATCCGGACGAACGTCTGCGTTTAGCCGAAGAAATCCATCGCGCCCTGCGCACTGACGACGGAACTGAATGGGCCGACCATATCGAAAAACTGCTGCCGGAAAATGAGAATGGTTAAAAAAGACCGCCCTTATGGCGGCCAAGAGAGGTTGATGTTGCCGCTTTGGTCGCGGCGAGAAGGATCGAGGATGAATGCAAAAAACAAAGTCGCGACAAGTGCAACAAGCATTACGAGTTCGACGGCGACGAGGGTCCAATCTAGGAAAACGGAACGAATAGTATCGATGTATGCGATCCAGGGGATTGCAAAAAAACCCGCAAAAAGAAAAAGAGCCAGACAGACAAAAGGTTTTCCGACCTTATTTTTGTTCACGTTTAGCCTCCTTGTGTATAAAAAGAAAACGATGTTATGTAGACTTGATGACAAAAAATAAGCATAAAAATAAAAAACCGCCATATATCTAGCGGTTTTTTACGTGGTGCGCTCGGTGGGGATCGGACCCACGACCATTGGCTTAAAAGGCCACTGCTCTACCACTGAGCTACGAGCGCAAAATCTTCAACTTCCTGCTTTCCTCAATTTGCGCTAAAATGATAACTGATTTTAAAAGATAAATCAAGAGATGAGGATTGCCATGATCGGAGCCAAGGGACTCCCCAGTTTACAGCCCGTCGGAGGCGGCGTGGAAACGCATGTGGAGGAGCTGGCGCTTCATCTTGTTAAGCTTGGCCACAAAGTGACTGTTTACGTGCGTCCTTATGCCAATCCGGAGCGAAAAAAGGAGTGGAAAGGCATAAAATTGGCGACCTTGCCATCTTGGCATCGCAAGCATTTTGACGCCATAACGCATGTCTTTTTTTCAACTCTGCATGCTTTACCGGAGCGTTACGATGTTGTTCACTATCACGGCATAGGCCCTTCGACGCTTTCTTGGATACCTCGCGTGTTTAAAAGATCCGCCAGAGTAATCGTAACTTTCCACAGCAGAGACCAGTATCATGAGAAATGGGGTTTGCTGGCGCGAATGTATCTAGCCTTTGGTGAATGGACGGCTGTTCATTTTCCGCATGCTACGATCGCGGTTTCGCATAACATAAAATTGCTTTGCTCGATGATGTATCGCAGCAAAACTACTTTTTATATTCCAAACGGAGTTGACGTCGCTCCAAAAAAAGTCGGAGTCGACGAGCTTAAACAGTTTGATATCAAACCGGGACATTATTTTTTGCATCTTGCCAGGCTTGTGCCGCACAAAGCACAGGATGATACCATCCGCGCATTTAGAATGCTTAAGACGGATGATAAATTGGTTATTGCGGGCGGAGCGTCTTTTGATGATGCGGATTATTTGGAGTTTTTAAAGAGATTGTCAGCCGATGACCCGCGTATCGTTTTTACAGGGCACCAGGGCGGAGCAACGCTTAAACAGCTGATAGCTCATTGCAGGGCGATCGTACATCCGTCCCGCAGCGAAGGCCTGTCCGTTGCGATATTGGAGGCAATGGCCAGCGGTAGGTTGGTGATAATGAGCGACATCCCGGAAAATCTTGAGTTGATTGACCATTCCGGCATAGCCGTGCCAGTCGGCGACATTCAGGCGATTGCGAATGCGATGCAATGGACGATCGACAATGATTTGCTGGCAGAAGAAAGAGGTGAGCGAGCAAGATCTGTCATTGCCAAACTACATTCTTGGGAATCGATTGCCAAAAAGACTGAAAAAGTTTATAAGAATCAAATGCCAACAGAAAATTATGAAAAATTTTAACTTTCAGGCGATAAGAAAAAGCAAGTTGTCTTTGGAAAAAGAAAGACGCGAATTGGACGCTAAATCGGACGAAGCGCGCAGGCAGTCTAAGCTTGCAATATTTGCGTTGCAGCGCGGAGAGCAAAAGAGAGGCGATCAATGTCTTGCAGATGCGAGAAAGCTGATAAAAGTATGCCAGATGATGATTAGAAAGCGCCCGTCGCTTTCCGGTGATTCGGGTTACAAATCTGCGCTCGAAGAATTTGTGGAAGCCGCGTTGTTTGACGCATATCTTAAAGATGATTTGAGGTTGCCGGCAGAGGCGGAAAGCAGTCCGGATGCTGCGCTGGGCGGATTGGCTGATTTGGCGGGAGAGATTGCGCGTCATTCTGTTTTGATGGCGACTGTGAAAAATAAAAAAGCGATCGAGCATGCCCATGCCACCGTCGTCAAAATTGTCGATGTTTTGGCGGCTTTGGATTTGACCGGTTCGCTGCGCTCTAAATTTGACCAAACCAAACAGCATCTTAGGAAGATTGAGGATTTGAGGTATGACCTCTCAAGATAAATTAAGAATTAAGAATTATGAATTAAAAATTAAGGAATCGCCGAGGGCGAAAGTATTTAGATATTTGGATTACAAATTAGACGAAGCGAAGTTAAAGATTGCTTTTAACTATCGAATTGAGTTCGCAAATAGACCGGCGATGGATTTTACGGATGAGATTGTTTTGCCGAAAAAGACGAAAGAACTGTCCGCAGCTGATTTGGCGAGTTTTTTGGAACCTTTGCATTTGATAATGGGAATCAGTTATTATAAGCTTTACTGCCCTCCGAAGATCGAACATGGGTATCAATTAACAAAAGAACAGGCTGAATTTTGGAATGTTGTTTACAGAAAAGGTTTGGGTGAATTTTTGTATCGCAACAAACTTGATCCGAATAAGGTTGCGAGCTTCCCATTTTGTCATCCCGACCGTAACGTAGTGGAGTGGAGGGATCCCTTGCAAAACACCTTTACTGTTAAACAAGGGATTCCTCGGCTGCGTGCCTTTAGTTTGGGCACTTCGCTCGGAATGACAGAAGGCAGAGACAAAATCCTCCTAGGCATCGGTGGAGGCAAGGACTCCATCGTTGCCGCGGAATTGATGAAAGATTTTGATGTCACATCGTTTTTGGTGGAAACCCAGCGCGAGGACGAGATTACGCGCAATGTGATCAGTAAACTCGGACGTCCGAGCTTGATCGTGAGGCGCAATCTTGACCCCAAGATTTTTGAGCATCACGAAGGTTCTTACAACGGCCATATACCCATTTCCGCCGTCTTTGCATTTACAGGACTTTTAACCGCAAGGCTTTACGGGTTTGATTACGTCGCCGTCGGCAACGAACAAAGCAGCAATTTCGGCAACATTGTTTATCGCGGCGAGACAATCAATCATCAATGGAGCAAATCTGCGGAGTTCGAGTCCATGCTGCAAGAGTATACCAGCAGATTCATTACGACTGACATCAAATATTTTTCAGCTCTCCGTCAATTTTACGAAATTAGAGTCGCCAAGATGTTTGCTGAACACAAAAAGTATTTTTCGACTTTTACAAGCTGTAACAGAAATTTTAAAGTCCATAAAGAACGGCCCGGGACTTTGTGGTGCGGTGAATGTCCAAAATGCGCTTTTGTTTTTTTGATGTTGGCGGCGTTTGTACCAAAAAATGAATTGATTGGAATTTTTAAAAAGAACTTACTAGCCGATAAAGTTCTAACGTCGCTTTATCGAGATTTACTGGGATTCGGATCGCTGAAACCTTTCGATTGTGTGGGAACGTTCGAGGAATCGAGAGCTGCGTTGTATTTGGCATCAAAAAAGTTTAAGAACGACGTTAACGTCAAAACATTTTTATCGAAGATAAAAAATCCGCAATCAATCGTCAAAAAGGTCATGAGTACCGTGCAGGCGCCGACTTTGCCGACGTCGTTTAGGCTTTTGGGCGTTGAGAACGTCTGCATACTGGGTTACGGCAATGAAGGCAGGGTTAATGAGAGATTTGTGAAAAAGTTTTACCCACATTTAAAAGTCAGTATTTTGGATCAATCGCGCGACAAAAACTATCTCGCGAAACAAACTGACTTTGATTTGGCACTTAAGACTCCCGGAATAGCAAAGACAAAAGTTACAATTCCATACACGACGGCGACTAACCTTTTTTTCTCGCGAAACAAGAATTTAACGATCGGCGTCACTGGCAGCAAGGGCAAGAGCACGACGGTTAGTTTGATTTACGAAATGTTAAAAGCAGGCGGCAAAAAAGTACGGCTGCTGGGGAATATCGGCAATCCGATGCTGGAGACTGTTTTTGAAAAAGTTGATTCAAAAGAGATTTTTGTCATCGAACTTTCCAGCTACATGCTGGACGATATTGAATATTCTCCAAATATCGCAGTCTTGCTGAATTTGTTTCCGGAGCACATGACATACCATGGCGGAGTTGAAAATTATTACGCAGCAAAGAAAAATATTTTCAAGTTTCAAAAACCCGGAGATATTGCCGTCACGAAGTATAATGACGTCAAGCTTCCGGTTAAAGCGTCTGAAGTGACGCTTTTGGGTCAGCACAATCTTAAAAATCTTAAAGCTGCGGTAAAGGTCGCAAGACTGCTTAAAGTCAGCGACAAAGACATCGCGCGCGCCATTAAGAACTTTAAACCGTTGCCGCATCGTTTGGAGTTCGTCGGCAGATATGACGGGATAGATTTTTATGACGATGCCATCTCGACGACTCCGGAATCGACTATAATGGCCATCAAGTCGCTTAAAAAAGTCGATACCATCTTTTTGGGCGGTGAAGACAGGGGATATGATTTTGTGGAACTGGAAAAAGTTTTAAGAAAAAGCGGAATTAGAAACATTGTTTTATTTCCTGACACGGGTAAGCGCATCCTAAAGTCGAAAAAAGGATTTAACATCTTGTCGACAACAAGCATGGAAAAAGCAATTCAATTTGCATATAAGTACACCGTCAAGGATCGAATCTGCTTGCTCTCTACGGCGTCGCCGAGTTATTCGCTCTGGAAGAATTTTGAGTATAAAGGTGACGAGTTCCAAAAATACGTTAGGTTGAACAAAAAACAATCATAGATTGACTTTAAAAGTCTTTTATCATACTATTCTGATTATTCATACTTATGGCAAAAGAATCAGAAGAAAAAAAAGTTGATGAGAAAGAACCGCATATAATGGGCACGGCTGTTTTGGGAGAGCGCGGACAGCTTGTGGTGCCCAAAGAAGTCAGGGATTGCTATAATCTCAAAACAGGTGATAAGTTTATGGTAATGGGGCACGGACATGGGCCGATAATTTTTATTCCCGTAAACCAAATGAGATCATTCATAAAACGAATTAATCAGCAGATCGAATCTGCAATGGAGGAAACAAAATAATATGGCATGGAAATCAATTTTTAAGCGCAAAAGCTTATATATCATTCTGGCAATAGTTTTGCTGGGCGGTTTGTATATTTGGAATCGCCAGCAGTCTGCATCTGCAATTACCTACGAAACAGCTGATGTCGTACAAGGTGATTTGCTGCAGACGGTAGAAGTCACCGGAGACATAAAGCCCGCTGCACGCATAGATCTTTCGTTTAAAAGCAGCGGAACTTTAAGCAGGGTAAACGTCAAAATCGGCGATCAAGTAAAGCAGGGAGATGTTTTAGCGGAATTGGAAATCCAGGATTTGGATTTTGCATATAAAAGAGCGAGTGCCGCCGTATCAATTGCCCAGGCTAATTTGAATGCAAGGCTTGCAGGCGAATCTGCGGAATCAATACGCGTCGCTCAAGCCGGTTTGGATCAGGCCAAGGCCGCATACGACAAAGCGGTCAGTGATTTGGATAACACAAAAATTCAAGTCCAAAATGATTTGGACAGCGCATCTGTCGCATTGTCCACCGCGCAGAATAATTTGGCGAATACGGGTCCCGTATCCGATCAAACCCTTTCAAACGCAATCGAGTCCGCTCGTTCATCATTAAGATCCACTCTAGGACCGATGACGACAGCCTTGACTGACGGAGATGCTATTACGGGAGTAGACGATACTGCATCCAACCAAATGTATAAACAGAATTTAGGAGCGTATTTCGCGGGAGCGCTGGACACGGCGAGAGCGAGCTATATGCGTGCGAAAACCGCGAAACTTGCTGCACAGACGATGGTAGAAGCTCTGACTTCCAATTCGAGCCGCCAGGATGTTTTGGATACAGCGTCAAAAGTGCAAGATGCAATAGAAAGCGTTCAGAGCTACTTGCTTGATATTAAAAAAGTTTTAAGCAATTCATCAATCTCCACTTATTTGACTTCGACGGATTTATCTACCAAGAAAGCGACAATAGATGCCGATTACTCCAGCGTTTCCACTCAAAAATCCACGGTTGTAGGCGTCGGTCAATCTTTAGACTTGGCGATATTAAACAACGTAAGCGACAGATCGAAATTGGAAGATGCGCTTAAAGCGGCGCAAGTATCTCACGATATCGCGGAGACAAGCGTTAAGATGAAGATATCCGCAGCAGAATCAGCTGTGGCAATCCAAAAAGCCGCTATGGACGCATCTCAAGCTTCGCTTGATTTAAAGAAGGCATCGCCTCGTGCAGTTGATGTTGCCGCTTTGCGCGCTCAGTTGCAGGATGCGCAAGTTTCTTTGGCGCAGGCCGAAAGCAATTTGAATAATGCTCGTATTTTTGCACCGGTTGAAGGCACAATTACAGATGTTATTTCTGACATCGGTGAACAAGTTGTCGCCAACGCAGCTCAACTGCGCATGATCGGTACTTCTCAATACGACATCGAAGCGCAAGTTCCGGAAACCGATATCTCCAAGGTCGTAATCGGACAAAAGGCGGAAATCACACTTGACGCATACGGCGATGACGTTAAATTTGAGGGTGTTGTAACTGCCGAAAATCCGGATCAAACAAAGATTCAAGACGCGATTTATTACAATATACGCGTTACGATTGATCCTAACGGTAAAGATATCAAGCCCGGAATGACGGCGAATGTTACGGTTACGACGGGTGAAGCCGATAGTGCTTTGATTATTCCTTTGCGTTCAATCAAGACGGAAGATGACGGAACGAAAACAGTGAGAACATTGGTCGATAATCAGCCGCAGACGATTAAAGTCGAACTTGGCTTAAAAGGCGACGAGGGCAAAATTCAGGTTACAAGCGGAGTCAAACAGGGTGATAAAGTCATTCTAAGCGAAAAGACAGGAAGTTAATCGCGGCACGTCAAAAATTATGAATAAAGTTGACGGACAGGAGTGCAAACTGGATGCAATCATCAAAATCAGCCAGCTGAAAAAGCAATACGAAAACGACGGAGTCGTTACGCCCGTATTGCATGGTTTGGATTTTGAGGTGCCCAAAGGACAGTTTATGGCAATCATGGGTCCTTCCGGTTCGGGCAAGTCGACGTTGATGCATATTCTTGGATTTTTGGATTCGCTCACAACCGGAAAATATTTTTTCGAAGATCGCGACGTCAGCGGCTTGAGCGATGATGAATTGGCGGCTTTGCGCGGAGAGAAAGTCGGATTCATCTTTCAGGCGTTTAACTTGTTGCCAAAAGCGTCCGTTCTCGAAAACGTCAAACTACCGCTGCTTTATTCCAATGTTCCGCCCAAAGATTGGGATAAGATGGCGCTCGAAGCCATTGATTCAGTCGGTTTGACGCACCGCAAAGACAATTTATCCAACCAGCTCTCGGGAGGCGAAAAGCAGCGCGTGGCAATTGCCAGATCGCTGATTCGCAAACCCTCAATTATATTTGCAGACGAACCGACGGGAAACTTGGATTCAAAGTCAGGTACTCAAGTCATGGAAATACTTCAAAAATTAAATTTGGAACAATGCGTGACGATCATTCTTGTGACTCACGAGACTTACACTGCGGAACATGCGGAAAGAGTCTTGCGCGTACTGGACGGTAAAATTTTAAGAGACGAAAAAGTTACAAACAGACGTATTGCGAGCGACGGAGAATTGCTTAAATAATATGCGCTTTTCAGAACTCTCATTGAGCGCCTACCAGAGTCTGTTAAGGACCAAGGGGCGTTCGATCATGACGATGTTCGGCATTGTGATCGGCATAGCGGCCGTTATTTTGGCATTGTCGATCGGAGAATCCGCAAAAGCGTTCATTCTCGCGCAGATATCTTCTTTCGGTTCCGATCAGCTTGTTATTACAAACGGACCGCGCGAAGACACCTCCGGCGGGCCGTCGTTTTTTGTTCAGGAAACGCTTACGATGAAAGATTACAAGCGCCTCGACAAAGAGACTTGGATAAAGGCGGTTTCCGGCGAAATCTTTCAGACGGATTTGATTCAGGCAAACGGACAAAACATGAACGGTTCGGTTGTCGGCACGTTGCCCGATGAAATTGCAATAGGCGGGTATGAAACTAAAGACGGTTTTTTTATTTCCAGCGACCAAGTCGACAGCCATGCGCGCGTCGCCGTGATCGGCTACGGTATAGCGGATAACTTTTTCGGCCAAGAAAATCCAATCGGAAAATCGATCAAGCTCGGCAATAACGGATTTCGCGTAATAGGAGTGATGGAAAAATTGGGAACGCAATTTTTCCAAAATCTTGATCAGATGGTTTATATTCCGGCCACTACGATGATGGATGTTTACGGTAAAGATCATTTTACAGACATGTTAATTCAGGTCACGATAGATCTGGATGATGCGCAAGCCCGAACCGAAGATATTTTGCGCGACATGCACAATATCGACAATCCGACGCGCGATTATTCAAAGGATGATTTTCACGTTGTCAGTCAGGAGGAAGCGATTAAAGTTGTTTCGCAAATTACCGACGTATTGGAAATATTGCTCGCAGCGATCGCCGCAATTTCGCTTTTGGTCGGAGGCATAGGCATCATGAACATCATGTTCGTTTCCGTTACTGAACGCATCAAGGAGATTGGTCTGCGCAAAGCCATCGGCGCCAGACGTAACGACGTACTTAATCAATTTTTGGCAGAAGCGGTAATTCTGACAGTACTTGGAGGAGTGGCGGGAATAATCCTTGGCAGCTCGGTAGCCTGGCTTGCGATTCAGATTATCTCGTATTATCAAACCGGTTGGACATTTACGGTATCTTTGACCGGCGTAATCGTCGGCGTCGTCGTATCGACTTTGATCGGTTTGATATTCGGTTATGTTCCGGCACGCCGTGCGGCAAAGTTGCATCCGATTGATGCGCTTAGAGCTAACGATTGATCTTATGTCATTGCGACGAGTCCGACGACGTGGCAATCTCCCCTCCGACTGTCATTTCGACCGTAACGGAGTGGAGTGGAGAAATCCCTTATCCAACCATCGGAACTGTATTAAAAGGGATTCCTCGGCTGCGTGCCTCTAGTTTGGGCACTACGCTCGGAATGACAAGGGATTAAACAGTTAACTAATTTGCTCTTTCCAGTTTCTAGTTTCCAGTTTCAAAATATGAGAATTTCCGATACATTTACCATGTCACTGAAAAGTCTGACGCGCAACAAAAGTCGCGCAATTTTGACGATGTTCGGAATCGTAATCGGCGTTGCTGCAGTCATCTTGATGATGAGCGTCGGCCAAGCCGCTGAAAGATATATTCTCTCGCAAGTCGCATCGTTCGGATCCGACATGATTTTTATGCGCAACGGCCCCGGTGACGGTTCGCAGGGCGCGGGACCGCCGACATCCGCCGTAAAACAGACTTTGGCGCTTAAAGATTATAAAAAACTTAAACAGCAAAGCTGGATAACCGCTGTCGATGCGGATTACATGAGCGATTTGCTTTTGGAATACGGCGGTTTGAGCAAACGCCACAGCGTTTCGGGAACAATGGAATCCGGTCCCGCGATTTACGACAGCGAAGTTGCGGAAGGAAGCTATTTTAGCGTGGAAGATGTTGATTCCAAAACCCACGTTGTTGTTTTGGGCGCGGATATTGCAACGGAATTTTTTGGGCAAGAAGATCCGATGGGCAAGCAATTAAAGATAAATAAAAAACCTTATCGCGTGGTCGGCGTCATGAAGCCCGCAGGAACCAGATTTTTTACAAATCTGGACAAACAAGTTTACGTACCCGCGACGACTCTGATGCAGGATTTTAATGTCGATTACTTTCAATTTATTGCTGTACGCATCGGAACGACTCCGCCGGAAGAAGCAAAGGAAAAGTTGAGACTCATTCTGCGCGACAACCACAATCTGGACAATCCGACCGGTGATTTGTCCAAAGACGACTTTTTTATCGCCAGCCAGGAAGATGCACAAGAAAATGCGGGAGTGATCGGAAATATATTGCAGATTTTGCTTGTGTCAATCGCCGGCATCTCGCTTATAGTGGGAGGAGTGGGGATTATGAACATCATGTTTGTCAGCGTTACGGAAAGAACGCGCGAGATCGGTCTGCGTAAAGCGATCGGCGCAAAACGTTTTGACATCTTGGGACAATTTTTAACGGAGGCGATAATGCTCTGTCTGATAGGCGGCCTGGTAGGCGTCGCAATCGGCGTTTCGGCTTCCTGGCTAGGCATCAAGGTTTTACAAGCTGTTCAATCTCCAAGTTGGACTTACGCCGTTCCTTACATGGGAATATTCTTGGGCTTGGGCGTATCGACTGCAATCGGCGTCATCTTTGGCTATTATCCCGCCAAGCGCGCCGCGGAATTGAATCCGATACAGGCACTGCAGTACGAATAGCGCATCCCTGTCATTTCGACCGGAGCGTAAAAGCGAAGTGGAGAAATCTCAGTGCTTATAACAAGCTGTTACTTGATATTTTATTTAAGCCATTTTCCAGCCCTTGACTCACATTGAAACTCTAGGTATCCTGTTAGCACTCAAAGCATGAGAGTGCTAATATCGTATGGACGAACGCCTGGGACATATTTTGCAATTAGTTGTAGAAAAAGCCGTAGAAACCGGCGAGCCTGTCGGTTCGCAGTTTCTTGTTGACGAATGCGGTTTGGATGTAAGCCCTGCGACGGTGCGCAACTATTTTGCAGCTCTGGAAGAAGGTGGTTATATCATGCATCCTCACACATCGTCCGGCAGATTGCCGACTGAAAAGGGTTATCGCGAGTACGTGAATACTCTGATGAAGTCAAAAAATTTGAATAAAAAAGAAGTCGGGTTGCTCTCGGAAGCGTCAAAAGCAACCAAGGAAGACAATTTAAGATTAAAAGCCATGGCAAAATTGGCGGCCGAGCTTTCGGAAAACGCAGTCATTCTGGGACTTGGCACTTCTGACAGCTATTACACCGGATTGACGAATTTATTTTCGCAATCCGAGTTTAAAGATTGGAACCGAATCGTTTCCATGAGCGACGTTTTGGATAGATTGGATGATGTTCTTACAAAATTGCGCCATGTCCGCTTTGAAGAACCGACGACATTAATCGGAGGCGAATGTCCGTTCGGTTCTATGTGCGGTTCTGTCGTCGTCACGACCCCGCAAGGCTGTCTTATCGGAATACTCGGCCCGATGCGCATGGATTACGCACAAGCAATCTCGCTTATGAAAAAAATGCAGGAACTCTTAACGATATGAATATGCAAGATGATGAGAAAAATTTGGATTGTTATTCCTGCGAAGGCGGGAATCCAGAATCGGATGGATCCTCGGGTCTCCGTCAGACTTCGCCCAAGGATGACAAAGAGGGGGAAGATTGCCGCGCTCCGTCGGACTCCGCTCGCAATGACAAGGGGGGCGATGATGACGCGGGACGACTGGGACGAGCGACGAGCGACGAGTGTCATAAGTGCGGCGAATATCTGGCGGGATGGAAGAGGGCGCAGGCGGATTATGCGAATTTGAAAAGAGAATTCGAGCAAACAAAAAAAGACATCGCTTCGTATGCCAACGAAAATCTGCTTTATGAGTTGTTGCCCGCTGTCGATCAATTCGAAATTGCCTTGCAGCACCTGCCGAACGTCGAAGACTTGCCGAGCGATCAAAAAAAGCAGATGCAAAATTGGCTCACAGGCATCGTGGCTGTAAAACAAATGTGGGAGCAAACATTCAAATCAATCGGACTTGAGAATGTTGACACTGACGGCGAGTTTGACCCTTCAAAACACGAAGCGGTCAGCAACGAAGAGGATGACGAAAAGCCGCCAAATGCAATCTTAAAAGTAATTCAGCAAGGTTGGATGCTTAACGGCAAAGTACTTCGTCCCGCAAAAGTCGTAGTGAACTCATTAAATAATTAACCGTAATTGCTTATTGTCATTCCGAGCGTAATGCCCAAACTAAAGGCATGAAGTCGAGGAATCCCTGTTGTAACAGTATATAAGGTTTAGTAAGGGATTTCTCCACTTCACTACGTTGCGGTCGAAATGACAGAATATCATATGTCAAACTTAATGAAATGGTCACCGTTTTTTGACCCGTTCGACAAGATGGATGAGTTTTTTAAAAACTCGCCCTCAATATCGATGTCCAAGCAGGGTTTAATTCCGCCGGTGGACATGTACGAAACAAAAGACGCCGTCGTCGTCGAGACGACTTTGCCGGGCGCGGATCCCAAGAACGTCAGTGTAGAAATCGAAAATGGCGTGCTGACGATCAAGGGCTCGAGTGAACGAAAGACGGAAGTCGACGAAAAAGATTATTACCGCAAAGAAATCCGTGCAGGACAGGTGTTTCGCCAAATCGCTTTGCCCGCCAGGATCGAGGAGGACCAAGCGCAAGCCTCGTTTGAAAATGGAATTTTAAAAGTCCATATTCCAAAATCGCCGGAAGCCAAATCTAAATCAATTAAGATCGACGTTAAAAAAGATAACTAATTCCATCTGTCATTCCGAGCGTAATGCCCAAACTAAAGGCATGAAGTCGAGGAATCCCTTGTTTAACAGTTTGATTGTTGCGTAAGGGATCCCTCCACTTCGCTCCGCTACGGTCGGGATGACAGATGTGTAAAAAGCAATTATGTCTAAAATACTCGGAATTGACCTTGGTACAACCAATTCGTGCATGGCCGTCATAGAGGGCGGCCAGCCTAAGATTCTGGAAAACGCGGAGGGCGCTCGCACCACTCCGTCTGTTGTTGCAATCTCAAAATCAGGCGAACGTCTGATCGGCCAACTCGCAAAACGTCAGGCTGCCATCAATCCGCAGAATACTTTGTTCTCGGTCAAGCGCTTGATCGGACGCCGCTGGGATGATGCGGAGGTGCAGCGCGATAAAACACTTTTGCCTTACAAGATTGTCCAAAAAGGCGACGGCGTCAGAGTTTTGATGAGCGACAAAGAATATTCGCCGGAAGAAATTTCCGCAATGGTTCTGCAAAAGTTGAAGGCTGACGCAGAGGCTCGTCTTGGTGAAAAAATCACGGAAGCCGTCATCACAGTGCCGGCATATTTTGACGACTCGCAGCGCCAGGCAACTAAAGTCGCAGGTGAAATCGCGGGTTTGAATGTGCGCCGCATTATCAACGAACCGACTGCGGCGGCTTTGGCTTACGGCTTTGACCGCAAAAAGGATGAAAAGATAGTCGTCTACGATTTGGGCGGCGGAACTTTTGACGTATCCGTGCTCGAAGTCGCGTATGATGCGGTAACGTCGCAGAATACAGTCGAAGTCAAAGCCACTAACGGCGACACTCATTTGGGCGGCGATGATTTTGATCAGGTGATAATCAAATGGGCGCTTGATGAATTTCGTAAACAAGAAGGTCTTGATTTATCCAAAGATCCCATTGCTTTGCAACGCATCAAAGATGCCGCGGAAAAAGCGAAAATCGAACTCTCGACCGCGATGGAGACAGAACTTAATCAACCGTTTATTGCAAGCGACTCATCAGGTGCAAAACATTTGATGATCAAGTTGACTCGCGCCAAGTTGGAAGAGCTGGTCAAAGATCTTGTTGAAAAAACTCTTGAACCATGCCGCAAAGCTTTGGCTGACGCCAAGCTTTCAACTTCTGACATTAACGAAGTTATTTTGGTCGGCGGCATGACGCGCATGCCGATGGTAGTTCAAACCGTAGAAAAGTTTTTCGGAAAAAAACCGAATATCAGCGTCAATCCTGATGAAGTGGTTGCAGTCGGTGCTGCTGTTCAAGCCGGTAATCTTCAAGGCGATATCAAAGGCGAACTTTTACTTTTGGACGTCACCCCGCTTTCACTCGGCATAGAGACTATGGGCGCTGTCATGACCAAGTTGATTGAACGCAACACGACTGTCCCGACTTCAAAATCGCAGATTTTTTCAACTGCTGCAGACGGTCAAACGTCTGTCGAAATCGTCGTCTTGCAAGGCGAACGCGACATGTCCGCGGATAATCGCCAACTTGGACGCTTTTCACTTTCCGGAATTCCCACCGCGCCCCGCGGCATACCGCAAATTGAAGTTTCTTTTGACATCGACGCCAACGGCATCTTAAATGTCAAAGCAGTCGATAAAGCAACCAACAAAGTCGCCAACATAACAATCACCGCATCGACCAATCTTTCCAAAGATGAAGTTGAGCGCATGAAGAAAGATGCGGAGACTCATGCTGCGGAAGATAAAAAGCGCAAAGAAGTCGTCGAGACTCGCAATACTGCGGAGACCATGATCTACACGACTGAGAAGATGCTTAAAGAAGCCGGCGATAAAGTCAACGCTGACGATAAGAAAGCAACGGAAGAAAAACTTGAAGCTCTCAAGAAACTCAAAGACAGCGAAGACATTGAGGCCATCAAAAAAGCCGCGGACGAACTCGCGACGGTTGCGCAAAAAGTAGGCGCAGCGATGTATCAACAACAACAGGCTCCGACTCAGGACCAAGCGAACCAAACGGACAAAACGGACCAGACGGAGCAGAAGAAGGAAGAACCGAAAGAAGGGGAGTTTGAGGAGAAAAAAGATTAATTCTTTTCTGTCATTTCGACCGGAGCGTTAGAGCGGAGTGGAGAAATCTTAGTGCTTATAACTAAATACTAAATCTATGCAAACTGTAGATAGTATAAAAAACCATCTAGAGGGTATGGGGATATCCGGTTTTGTTTTAAAACAAAAAACCGAAGACGATATCGAAGTTTTGGATGTAGCAGGTAGGCATGTTGGGGGTTTCGACATTTTTGTCCGTGATGGTAAAAGAATTGTACAAGGTCGGATCAATGATTTTCAAAATTTAGGCTACGGCGAACTAAAAATTACACCGTATGATTTTGAATTTGCTATAGGTGATTTCTTAACTGAAAATTGAAGATATGCCCGATCTTAACATCAAAGCGCCCGACGAGATGCTTCAAGGGCGTTACACAAACATGATGCAGGTGAGTCACGCGAAAGAAGAATTTGTGCTAGACTTTATGTTCGCTCATCCTCCGATGGGCGAATTGGTCTCGCGGCTTATCGTGAGTCCTGCGCATATGAAACGCATCGTTAACGCGCTGCAGGACAATATCGGCAAATACGAAAGTCAGTTCGGTCCGATTCAGGAAGCGGGGGAACCTAAGTTGATCGGAACTGAAAGATAAAGCAAATAGCAAGTAGCAAAAAGCAAAATGAATGTGGCCTACGGCAAGGATTGTGATATCGCGGAGAGATTCCTGCATTCGTAATTTGTAATTCGTAATTTGTAATTGGAGTGAAATGCCAAAAGACTACTACAAAATTCTCGGCGTCGAAAAAGGCGCGAATGAAGACGAGATAAAGAAAGCGTTTAGACGTTTGGCGCACGAGCATCATCCGGATAAAAACGGTGGGAATGAACAAAAGTTCAAAGACATCAACGAAGCTTATCAGGTGCTTGGCGACAAACAAAAACGCACGACATACGACCAATTCGGATCGGCGGCTTTTGAAAATGGCGGAATGGGCGGACAAGGCGGGTTTGGCGGATTTAACAGCGCACAGGGTTTTGGAGGATTCGGCGGGCAGGGATTTAATATTAACGTTGATGATTTGGGAGATTTGGGCGACATGCTCGGCGGTATGTTTGGATTCGGCGGAGGAGGCCGAGGCGGAAGCAAAAAAAAACAAGGAAATGATATCGAAACGGAAATCAAACTTTCATTTATCGAATCGGTTTTTGGTGCACAGAAAGAAATCAGACTTTATAAAAATTCACCTTGCGGAACTTGCAAAGGATCCGGTTCCGATCCGTCCGGCAATATCTCTGAATGTAAAACCTGCGGAGGTCGCGGTAGGGTCCAACAAGCGCAAAGGACAATTTTTGGAGTCATGAACACTGCCGTTACGTGTCCGGATTGCAAAGGGACAGGCAAGCGCATCGAAAAACCGTGCAAAGATTGCAGCGGCACAGGTGTTGAAAAAAAAGAAAGAACTTTGACGGTCAAAGTTCCTCCCGGCATGAACGACGGCGAGGCTTTGCGCGTAAGCAATGAAGGCGAGTACCCGGGACAGGGCGGAATTTCCGGTGATTTGTACATTCGCGTAAGAGTTGCCGCACATTCTGTATTTAGACGTCAAGACAATGACATCTTGTCTACTGTTCATGTTCCGTTTTCGATCATGACGCTTGGCGGCAACATTGACGTAGAAACAGTTGACGGTTCTGTCTCACTAAAAATTCCAACAGCAACAACGGCCGGAACCGTTTTTAAGTTAAAAGACAAAGGTGTGCCGTACACAAACGGACGCAGCCGTGGTGATCATTTGGTGACTGTTATGCCGGACGTACCGACAAGGCTTTCAAGAGAGCAAAAGAAGAAGTTGGAGGAGTTGGGTGAGTTGGGGCTTTAAAAGGCAACTGGAAACTAGAAACTGGAAAGAGTAACTCAGTTTACTGTTAAACTCTTTCCAGTTTCTAGTTTCCAGTTTTTGATGCTATAATACCCCCGTATGGACTCAATCTTATTGTTCCTTGCCGGTCTAAACTGGTCATCGCCAAGCTGGGATCTGTTTATTGCACTTTTCTTTATAGTTGGTTCGCTGCTTTATGGCTTTTCGCTGGGTCGCGACCGCATCATCGTGATTCTGGTTTCGGTTTACATGGCTTTAGCGGTCGTCGGCAATGCGCCGATTTTGAATCAGTTCAACTTAGCCTTTAATGTAAACGATAATTTCGTGCTTCGCATATCTTTTTTTCTTGGGATATTCGTTGCGCTGTTTTTCTTTATGGCGCGCAGCGCTCTGCTGCGTACGCTCGGCGAAAACTCATCGGGCGGCGCATGGTGGCAGGTAATTTTGTTTAGTTTTTTACAAGTTGGACTGCTCATTAGCATCACTCTGTCTTTCCTGCCCATTGAAGTGCAATCGACTTTCAGCCAATACACGCGTGACTTTTTCTTAAGCGATTATGGCAAATCAGCCTGGCTTATTTTGCCGATTATTGTGATGGCGATAGGGCCGAAGGCAAAAAAATCTGAAATCTGATCCCCTGATTTGATGCGGTGCATCGAATCTGTCCCCTTAACAATGGGACGCGGAGATTCCTCTGCTTTGATGTTGCACATCAAAGCTGTCCCCTTTGAAAAGGGGACACCGTTACTAAAATCCCCCTTCTGCAAGGGGGACATTTGTCGCGACGCGGGCAAATGAGGGGATCAACTATTCAACTATTTTACCAACACAACCTCACTTGCTACAAAAGAATTTTGCAATCTAATATCATCGTTTGCAGTAACCATTACCGTTTGACCGTTCTGCAAATCTGAAAGTTTAATTTCTGTTTCTTTGTATGCTTTTGGCGGCGGGTTGCCTTGCGCGGCGCCTGACTTTTGCCAAGCGGCATATAAGCGATCTTGTTCTTCTTGAGGTAAAAGAGTGCGTGAAAATATTTTTGTATTTTCATCAATCATTACATTGCGAACATCCGATACGCCGTCTACTATTTCGTTTGTGTCCAAGTTTGTTGCGCGGACGTTTATCGACGAATCGCTTAAACTTTCGATATTACCCGAAAAAGATGCAACAGACGCTCCTTCCGGCAACGGTTGTATAGTTTGGTATTTTTCGCGGGCAGCCAAGTATCCCTCTTTAAAACCGTTTTCATAAGTTTGTCCTGTAAGCATCCCGCCAACGCCGGATAAACCTGCAAGCTGTTTGTTTTGCATCCATGAGTTGAGGATGATCAAAACCAGTGCGGTAAAGACTATCGAAACGCAGAGAATTACCAAAATATATCGGCTTAAAGATGCGTGATTGTTCATATTTTGCTTGTCATCCTCGCGCATGCGGGGATCCAATATAATAATATCTGCATTATAGCAAAAATCAGCGAAAAATATTAGTTGGGAGGTGTTGATAAATACAAAAAGCAGAACAATTACTTCTTATCATCAGCCCCGACAGCATCGGGGCTAAAAATTTGTCCGAATTCATTTTTTCATGTTAAATACAATGTGTTATGCAGCTCAAAGTATCATACGACGCAACTTTTGACGCAGAAAACTATTTACTCGCACTTTATGATAGAGCACATCTAAAACACGGTAGGAATAATTTTTACGAGGATCTGCTCAACTCAATCGAATCTGATGAGGTCAAATCATTATTTAAAGAAGAACAGGATAGAGAAGAAATTAAAAACAAATTAGTCGCGATACTGAATCATGGTTTCAAGAGGGAAGAGGATGTAATTGCTAAAAAAATCGATAATTTAAAATCAGCTTGGAGTGAAGTCGGCGGCCAAGTTGAGTTTAAATTAAGTTCAATATATCAAAAACCGTTTCCTTTTGATGAAGTGCAAATCTATTTATCAACTTTTTCGCTGTGTCCTTACAGCTATAAAGAAAAATATATTTATCTAAGCCTAAAAAGCAACCCGCAAAATCAAATCAGGACTCTTCTGCATGAACTGAATCATTTCATGTTTTATTATTACTATTCTGAAGTATGCAAAAATCTGGATAAGGAAAATTTTGAGTTGTTAAAAGAGTCTTTGACGCTTTTCACGAACCCTGAACAAAGAGGGAAGCCTAATGAAAAACCCTTACGCGAGCTCTATATTAAACAATATTCACTTAGTTTAGATGAGACGGTTCAAATAGCAATTGCCTTTTTGATGGAGCAAACGTTAAATATTCACAATTAGCGTAGTACACCTATCAGACCAGAGTCGACGCCGCCCCCCTTGTTTTTAGCCTAATTCAGGCTTTTTCTTGTACTTAAATCGTAGCGTTGATAAACCCCCGCTTGCCTTGACATAGCGCATAATTTATGCTATGTTTAGGCATTGTCCGCATTTTTTGCGTACAGTGTGGACTTCGACAATTTGTGATAATTCTTGGCAATAAAGCCAAGAGAAAGGCGTTCATCATGAACCGCAACCTGTTCAAGCTGTTCGTTTTCGTGCTGTTCGCTGCGGCGGCCTTGATTGGTTGCGGCGGCGGGAGCGATTCACCTCAACCCCAACCGCAGAGTGACGCAGAGCCTCCGCCCGACGTCATCGGGCAGGATCAGGATTTGCCTGATGCTGCTGACGAGACGGATACGAACGTCGATCCGCCCGATGCGGATGCGAGCCCGGATGCTGACGCAGAAGTCGGCCAAGATGCTGATGCTGCGGATGATTCGTCCGATGCTAGCGATACTTCCGATTCCGACGCGGATGCTTCTGACGAAGCAGACGTGCAACCTGACGTTGACGCCGGCGACGAGCCTGACGTTGATGTCGACGCGGACGCGGACGATGAGCCCGAGGTTGGCAGCGATGCTGACGCGTCGGATTCGTCCGATGCGGCCGACACTGCCGATGCAGAAACGGGGACTGATGCAGCTGACGCTCAAAGTGAGCCGGAGCCTCCGCCGCCCGAGGTCTGCAACAACAACATCGACGACGATTACGATGGGCTGAAGGACTGCTTTGACCCGGACTGCGCGTCCGCGTCCAACTGCCAGCCTCCTGCGTGCGATGGAGTCAACGACATTGCGGAAAGTTTCGATTGCTCGCTCGGCGCGATTCGCAACTGCTCGACCAACCAAAAGTTGGGACAGCAGACTTGCGAAGGCCCGGACTGCACGTACGACACGTGCACCGTTCTGAACCCCGAAGTCTGCAACGACGGTTTCGACAACGACCTTGATGGCAAGGTCGACTGCGTTGATCCGCTGTGCGCGAGCGCGGCGAACTGTCAGTGCATTAGCGGCGCATACATGGGTGACCCTTGCACCGGCGTGCCCATCGGCACGTTGGACTGCAGTAAAACACGGGGATGCAATTGCTGGGGCTTCTGGGACGATGCCAGTGACCCTAGCAGATTCAACTGCCCATATCCCGAGGGTAACCATTGCAATGACGGCGTCGACAACGATCAGGACGGGAAGATTGACTGTCACGATCTCGACTGTCATGACACACCTCCCTGCAAGGAGGTCTGCAACGACACCGTCGACAACGATCTGGATAGTCTGACCGACTGTTTCGATCCGGACTGTAACGCTTCGCCGTACTGCATCCTCGATCCCTGTGATGGCATCGACAATAACGGGATCAACGGTGCGGACGAAGGCTTTGAGTGTGTCGGCTCGCCCAACAACGTTCAGCAGTGCGACATCGAGTGCAACGGCGCAACGATCGTGGGAGCACGCGAGTGCGACACGAACACGTGCACTTGGGGGACTTGTGATAAGCCGTCAACCGAGACCAGCTGCACCGACGGTATCGACAACGATTGCGATGGATGGATCGACTGCCGTGATCAGGACTGCTGGGACACGACGGCGTGCCAGCATAACTGGGGACCGGTGTGCAGTCCGATTCCGAATGGTGCGGCGTACACGTGCGGATCGCCGGTGCAGACGATTGCTCCCACGAGTGACTCCGATGAGTTCGGCGGATGTGCGCTTGGTCAAGACAACCAGTTCACATTCATCGGCCACGCTGCTTCGAATATCTCGTTGTTCCACTACACAGCGGGATCGTGGTCTAATGTGGCTCTTTCTCCACTTGGTGGAAGCCCATATATCGCCACTGACATCTCTTGCTTGAAAGCGGATAATTCGGTTTTCGTCGTTTACAAAGGCATCGATCAGGAAGGCGTCTTCGCGCGCTGGAATGGTACGACGATGGTGAGACTGGCCGCACAAGTGACAGGTGATTCCATCCTGGGACCGCTGTGCGGTATTGACTCGAACCACGTGTACTTCATAGGTCACGCCAGTTACGATTGGAATGACATGCGTCTGTACGAGTGGGACGGTTCCTCGCTGACCGCGCACGCCATGCCTTCATTTGGCACGAACTACCTCACGTTCGATAGGATGTACTGCGCATCACCTACAAGTGTCTACGGAGCAGGGATGCTCTACAATGCCAACGAGGCACACGCGGCTTTGTTGCATTGGGACGGAACTTCGTGGGCAGTTGTACAGACGCCGGCTGGGTCATACGGCTTCTCTGACATCTCGGGCACTTCTGACTGCGACATCATGGCAGTTGGGGACAGCTTGAGTGGTCAAAGTCACATCGGTCTCACGTTCCAGAAGAACGGGACTGCGTGGCAAGCGCGGTACTACCCCGAGCTTGAGTGGGTCAGAAGCGTGGCGAAGGTTGCTCCACACAAGTACATCCTCGGCGGACTGCAGCAATACGGCGAGTGGCTGCCGGCCAGGATCGGAACGGACAACGGTGATTTCAGTATCTCGTGGTACGAGCCCGGTCCAGGCTTCTTTGATCCCAAGAAGAGTTGGAGTGTTCCCAACTCAACAAAGATGACTACGGCCGGGGACGGTTTCAGTACTCAGGGTCCTGCAATCGTCGAGTTGGACTGTCAATAAACCAAGACGCATGCTAGACGCGTCGCTCTGTAAAGCTCTTCTCACTCCGCTCCTGCGGAACCTCGAGAAGAGCTTTTTTCTTTTTCTTGTGGATAAAAAACGAAGAAATTTCGTAAATGTGTTATACTGTTCTTAACTTTTATGAATAAGAAATATTTCTACGGTTCATTGATTTTAATAATCGGAATCGTTTTTGTTTGGCAGTTTGCAGCTAATGCGCAAACTTGGTCAGGGCCAAAATCAAATTGCTCTGATCCGAGTGTGACAGATTGTAATGTTGATGGGGTGGTTTGGAATAGATCAGATGCCTCTATTGGTACGGTACCTGCTCAGCCTGGTAATTATAAAATCTCAGGTATGGCTGAAATCGGAGGTGATTTGATTTTGTTGAACGATGCAAAATCGATTACGGTTAATCAGCCAGGTAAGGCGACGTTTAATATAGGTAATTGGAAGCAGGGTGATAGTTATTTAGAAACTAATATTCATGGTAATTTGAATTTGGTTACACCCTACGCAGGCACAACTCCAACCCTCACAGCCCCTCAAATCTGTCTTGGCCCGGGAGCAGGAGATTGTAGAACAGCGTGGCCGGTTGCAGCAGGCGGAACCGGAGATGTTACGGATGTTTTGTTTACAGCTCCAATTACAGTCACGACTCCCGGTGGACCGCAACCTAGAGTCGCCCTCACGACTTGTGCGGCAAATCAAATATACAAAATGTCCGGTGGAGTTTGGACATGTTCAGCTGATGCGGATACGAATAGTGGGGGAACCATATCAAACCTGAGTTCTTCCAATAATTCCATTTCTATTACTAATGTTGCAGGACCAAATACCGTACTGACTGCGAATAACGTTTATTTTGATGATCGTTATGTGAACGTTTCTGGCGATACGATGGCTGGCAATTTTTCAAGTCCGTTTGGTAACATGTTTGGTTTAAGTGCAGGTAACTGGCTCTTGAATGTTCAACCGGCGGCAAATACGATATTTACGTCAGGATTAATATCGCACACAGGCTCGATTGAATCATCCGGTAACATTACAGTCACCGGCGCAGGTCAGGTTAAAGCCTCGACACTTTGTATTGGCAACGATTGTCGCGCCGCTTGGCCTAGCACAGGAATGGATCAAGCTACAGCAGATAGCCGGTACGTAAACAAAGGCGGCGATACAATGTCCGGTACGTTAATAGTAAACAATACTACTTCTGATGATTTTGGAATTAAAGGTTATGGAGGACCAACGAGCGTTGGCGTCTTTGGGTCTTCTAAGAATGTCGGTGGCATGTTCACAAATTCAAATACAAATTACAATACAACTTTAGGCACCTCGCAGTATGCGCTATCCGCAAGCGGTCCAACATATTTTGCGGGTGGAAACGTCACTGTTGTGAATAGTCTTTGTCTTGGAGGCGAGTGCAAGCCAGCTTGGCCGGTTGCAGGCACGGGTGACATCACTGATGTGATCGCAGGAACGGGTTTAACAGGAGGCAGCTCCAGTGGTGCAGCGACATTGAATGTAGGCGGAGGTACGGGCATTTCTGTAGCAGCCGATGGCGTGAATCTTGATACAACATATACTGATAATAGATACGTAAACAACAACACAGGATTGTGTACGACTGTTGCTCTAGCTTGGCCAAGTAGGACGATTTCTTGTCCCTCGGGAAGATATATGGCGGGGGTTGTGACGGGGTTAGCTTCGCCTGCAATCACATCAATAACCTGTTGTCCGTTGCATGACTAAACAAATTGAAACTAAAATCAGCCCGTTGGGGGCTGATTTTTAAATACTGTCATGGTACGAGTTTAATCAAGTGATCGTACCCAAAACTTCCTGCACCCAGTCTTTTACTGATAGCCCATCGTCGTGTTTAAGTCTAGCTTGAAATCCTGCCCAAGATTTAACAAACCAAGGCAGTCTTTTCATTCCCCAAGTCATTTTTTGTTCAATGGAACTCTTGGTCACGTATTGCTCAATAGCGTGAATGCAATACTCTTCAAACATCCATTCCCATTTTGGATAATATTTACGAAATTTTTCAGTCGACCATTTGTTCATCAAAGGCGAGGTCTCCTTTATAAGTTTTTTAATCTTTACTGACTGGAAAATAGGCAACAACAACGAATGACAAAGCTCATGAATTAAAAGCCAGGTCTGATTTGTTTTATTGTCGGGTGTAAAAATAACAAAAGCTGTTTTGCCGATGAGCGGTCCGTATCCCTCGCCCACAACGCCAAATTTGTTTGGGCATAGTATCACTGTGTTGCAAATCGGCTTGAATGCACCAAAAGTTTCCAAAAGTCGGTTTAGCTTTTCGTTAAACTCACCCAGTCTCTTGTGTTTGATGTTCTCACTGCCTTTTAAAATTCTAGATTTATTTTTCGCATAAAATCGTTTCATATCTTTTTCAAAATCACCGTACCAAACTCTATTTTTTTGCAGAGGATGCTTGCGCCCCCGGTAAGTAAACGTCGGCAAATCACTTCGCGATAAAGCCTCAAGAAGATATAAAGCAAAATGTCCTTTTTGTTTGTATTTATCCAAAACATCAGTTCTGTTCCAAGCGTAGGAGAGGGTGAGGAGGTTGATGGAGGTTTTTTGAGAAACTAACATATGATTTGTTTTGAAGTTTAACACTATTTCGTGTTAAAAAAAATAGGCGATAAGCAGTTCGCTTTCGCCTTGTTGCCGCCCGATCATCAGGGCCGAGCAGCTTCACTCTGCAGGAGGCTCGTACCAGCCTTGCAGTGAGTGGAGCGGTAGTGGACCTCGATCGAGATCAGGCTCGAGTACGAGAACATCTGCATCGTCCTCGTGAAGGGGTTCATGAGCCTCGCGAAGTCCAACCGGAAGGGCAACTCGTTCTGCTCGATCATCCGAAGAAGGGTTCCCTCGCGAGCATAGCGCTCACCCGCTTCGAATGTCTCGAGGAGCCTCTGCGCGGCGGACCGATGAGCGACGAAGCGCTGCTTGAGATCGCGGAAGACGCGCTCGAACCCGCCGTTCTTGAGTTCGGTGCCAATCTCGATGAAGATCGGATCACCGATATTGACAGCATCGGCCTTCCACAGTCCGTTGCCGAGGCGCGCCAGATCGAGCGACTGAAGTATGGCTCCGTGAAGGAACGGATGCGCCTCCATGTCGTCGATAGAGGCGGTGAACGCTTCCACGACGTGATCGAGCAAGGTAACCAGCCCGCCTAACTCATCACGCGCATGTTCCCACGCTCCGAACGACTGCACCGGGCTCACACCGTCAAGCTCCCCAATCAACGCGTCTTCGAGTGTCGCGTTCGCCTCCATGAACTTGGCGTACGCTACCGAGACTGCTCTCGAAAGTCGCACTGAACGTTTGAGACCACTACCACACGGTTGATGATTGATTCCACCCATGAGAGATCCTCGCAATCTTTCCCCGTACGAGGGGATGTTAGAGAACACGCTGCGATGATATATATGTAAGGTAATTCTGTCAAGACCAGTTGTGTGGAACATAACATTAATTGCGGTATACGATAACGACATCCTTAATATTTTATGCAAAGAGCACTCCAACCCAAAAACATAATCCTTCACCTAGTTGATCAACTTAAGCTCAATCGCGAAGTTTGCGTGATAGCGCTTGTTGGATCTGCCACTCAAAATAGTTGGGATCGCTGGTCGGATATCGACATATTCGTTGTAACGGACAAACGACATTCTGATTCACGAATGCAGGTATGTATTAATGATAGAAAAGTTGATGTTATTTTCAACGCACAGAAAGAAATCGGGGAATATTTATCAAAAGAAAAAAATTCGATCAGACGAAATACAGCGCACTTGATTGCTAATAGCAAAGTATTGTGGCAAAGAAAACCAATATGGTCTAAACTTAAAAAATACGCTCAAGAGGTTCTACGTTCAGAAACCACAACAGATCGTCGATCAATGATCATGAACTTGTACAGCATCGATGATTATCTGGCCAAAGCCGGGCGTCATTGCGAGCTAAAGGATGACATTGCTTTTGGCTTGGCGAGTCGAAACGTTATCGAGAATAGTATTGAAATTTTTCTTAAAAAGTATCGAACTTTTTGGCCGCCGCTGTCCAAGGTCGATGCACTTTTCAAGTCTTCAGATCCCAAGTTTCATCGTTTTCTAAAATTCTATTATGAAAAAAATACCTTGGTTGAGCGCTATCGTGCCTTGATTAAGCTCGCTGATTATGCGTCACGACTTGGTGGTGGACCACTTCTGCCAAATTGGTCACTGCATAGCTGACGGTCGAATATTTTTGCTCTTGACGCATCCACTACATCGTGATATAGTGAAAATATGAAATGGGATAATCAAAATACCGATGAGCTTTGCCGGGCAATCCTAACACTAAACTCCAAAGCCGAAGTCAAAAAATTTCTGCGTGATTTGATGACCGAAGAAGAGATAATCGAGTGCGGCCAGCGTTGGTCCGTGGCAAGACTTTTGAATAAAGAAACTTCTTATTTGGAGATACAATCAAAAACGGGCATGAGCCCCACAACCATCGCGCGCATATCCAGTTGGCTCAAAAAGGGCACGGGAGGATACAGAGTGGCTTTGGATCGCATCAACCATCATACGCAACCCTCTTAAGAGAAGCGGTTTTTTTGTTTATAACATAATTGCAAAAATACCCTTCTCGAAGAAGGGCTTTTTAATTCTGTAACCAAAATTTATGAATTCTATCGAGCTGACCGAAAAACTTGTAAGCTTTCCAAGCTTTGTGGATGGCAAAAATAACGAAAGATCCGTAAGCGATTTTTTACTTGATTTTACAAAAGAGAAACTTACTTGGATGGAATCCGTAATCCAAGAAGTATCTCCGGGTAGAATAAATATTCTCATCAAAGATAGATATCCAACAAGACTTCTGGTAGTCGACCACGTGGACACGGTTATACCCGGTGATGATTGGCAATCCGATCCATTGGTTGCACATAAGAAAAATGGGAAGCTTTTTGGACTTGGAACAAGCGACTCAAAAGGCAATATAGCGGCATTTTTAACCGCACTGCAAACATTCGGAAGAACGAAAGGTTTGGCGATGTTATTTTACGTCGATGAAGAATATGCATTTAAGGGAATGAAAAAATTTATTAATTCTGATATCGCGGCTTCCATAAATCCAAAAGTAATAGTCTCTATCGATGGCAGTTCATCTGCGCTAGGCATTGGATGTCGTGGTTTGGTAGATTTTATAGTGAGGATTAAATCTCCGTCTGGGCATAGCGCAAATCCAAAAAATTGCGGTTCTATCATGCCGCTTTTGGAAACGTACAAAGCGTTTAGAGAATGGCTCAACAAACGCCAGGGCTCAAAACTGCCGATAGCTTCTGCGCAAATGGCGTCTGTTAAAGCCGGCCTAAAGATTGGAGGTGATTTCAAACATCCGATTTTTGCTGATACCGGGAACCAAATTCCAAATTTTGCCGAAGCCAGGATAGAAGTCCGAACTGATATTGGAACAGAATTGCAAGACATAAAAAAGTTTTGGCAAAATGCGCTAAAAGACTTTGTCGGCATATCTTACAGTTTTGATTTGTTGCTTGATTATCCTGGTTACTCAACGACGATAGAAGATGCAAAGGAGATTGTTGATGCGATAAATACGGAACTCGGCTCGACTCCGACGCTTGATATTTCTAAGTTTGGTTATTTGGACATGGCTATGCTGCGACAAAAATATCCTAATGCATTGCTTTGTTCTTTTGGACTCGGCGCCCAAGATGCTGCACATAAAGCAAATGAATACATAGATATTAATGCACTTGAAAAGGGTGAGTCAGTTTATTTGCGCATATTGAAAACTTTGGTCAAATAGAAAGAGAACAAAAATGATAAACTGCGAAACCGTCATAATCACGCAAAAAAATTGGCTGAACGAATCAAAATGGATTGATGCATTGGCTCGTGCCTATGCAACGCAATTTTGGGGAGCGACATGGAAAGAGTTGCTGGCAATACGAGATTCCAGAGGAAAAGTAATAAAACAATTCGGTACATGCGACAGAGATGGCGATGTTTACCCGGAAACACTTGAGTTATTGGATCGTGTCAATGTTTCAGCAGCTGATTCTAGTTGGCCGGAAAAAATCTGGAAACTCGCAAACGATGGTTTTCTGTTTACAAAAAAAGGTCAAAAAGTGTCGCCATATTGGACAATTGAATCAGCTCAAAAAGAATTGAGGACGTACGTATCAACCCAAAAAGGGCTGGGCTACGGAGGGGAGATCCTGCTTGCGGTTAAGAATGATGCTATTTTGGGTTTTACTGCATATGCCTGCGGATACGGCGAGAGTGGTCTTGCGATTGCAGAGAAAAGATTTCCGACCAAGCGCTTATATGTTCCGCCTGAAGCATCGACCGCTTCCAGCATGACCGTCAAAGATCTGCTGAGCAAATATCTTTCAGCAAATGATTATTCCATTGGGGTTTTCCTGGATCACGCCGTCTCCGAGATGGCCAGAGGACAGAAGCTGGGAAGTTATTTATTCGATTTGCGGCTGAATCGCTTGCTGGAAATCGGCGCGGATATCATGTTCGGGCGAACAATGATCACTCAACCGCCGCAATATATCGGTAACTATTTGGCCAGAGGATTCATTCCTATCGCAGCTGATGGTACAGATGAATTCAGTCGAGCTAAGCACTACTTTGTTGCGAAGCATGACGAGATTGCTCAAAGAGCGTCGCGCTAACTCAGGGCCACTTAATTGTGGCTCTTTTTTAACATATGCCTAATTTTTTTGCCTTTTTACTGCGCTTAACGTAAGCTTATTTTGTTTAAGAAACATTTATTTTGGATCCTCGCCTACGCAAGGATGACAATGAGATTATGCTCAAACTTTGGAACTCTCTTACACGCACACGCGAAGCTATTGGGCCGATAAATCCCGGCGAGGTACGCATGTACTCCTGCGGGCCGACGGTTTACTCCATGCCGCACATAGGCAACTTTCGATCTTACGTGACTTGGGATATTTTGAGACGCGTGCTCGTCGCCAACGGTTTTAAAGTCGTGCATTGCATGAATATTACGGACGTTGGTCACCTTGTTGGAGACGGTGATGAGGGACAGGACAAGTTACAGATGTCAGCGGACAAAGAGGGGATTAGTGCGTGGGACATCGCAAAAAGATACGAAAAGATTTTTGTTGATTACGCGAAAGTTTTAAATATCAAGTTGCCTGATTCGCCTCTGCTTTGCCGCGCGACGGATCACATAGAAGAACAGATTAAACTCATCCAACTTTTGGAAGAGAAAGGATTTACGTATAAGACGTCTGATGGAATTTATTTTGATACCGCAAAGTTTCCTGACTACGGCAAACTTTCCGGCCAGCCGTTAGATGAAAAACTTGAGGGCGCAAGAGTCGATGTTAATAAAGAAAAACGTCAGGCGACTGATTTCGCGCTTTGGAAGTTCAGTTATCCAAATGGAGTTTTGAGACAGGAATTTCTAGATTCTCGCATACGCAAGAATGACAAAGGGGACGTGGGACGTGGGACGACTGGGACGAGCGACGAGGTTCCCCAACGTCACATGGAATGGGAAAGTCCGTGGGGGGTTGGATTTCCGGGCTGGCACGTGGAGTGTTCAGCGATGAGTCACAAATATCTTGGACAACCTTTTGATATTCACACGGGCGGTGTGGATCACATCCCCGTTCATCACGAAAACGAAATCGCGCAGAGCATGGCGGCATACAATGTTCCGCTGGCAAATTTTTGGGTTCATAACGACTTCATGAGAGTCGAGGGTCAAAAAATGAGCAAATCGCTGGGCAATGTTTACACTTTGGATGATTGCAAGGCAAAAGGCATCGAACCTTTGGCTATTCGTTATTTCTTTTTAGGCGCGCATTATCGTTCCAAGCTCAACTTTACTTGGGAAGCTGCACAGGCCGCGCAAAACGCGCTAAATAATCTGCGAGAGTTTTCGCGCGAGCTTGCTATTCCCACGGATCAAAATCCACACGAAAGTTTTAATGATGAGTTCATGTCAGAGTTGAATGACGACCTTAATACGCCTGCAGCGTTGGCAGTTGTTTGGAATTTGGTTAAATCAGACGTCGAGAGTTCGGTTAAAGCGTCGACTTTGCTTGCGTGGGACAAAATTCTTGGACTTGATTTGGATAAATACATTGCAAAACCCGTAGAAATACCGGAACATGTAAAACAAATCGCCCAAAGACGATGGGAAGCGCGATCACGCCAGGATTGGCCGGCTGCAGATCAACTGCGCAACGAGTTGGACAGCTTGGGCTGGAATATGGAGGATGGAGCTGCTGAATTTAAGTTAAAACCGAAGGTTTAGCCTTCCCTTGTCATTCCGAGCGTAATGCCCAAACTAAAGGCATGAAGTCGAGGAATCCCTTGCTTAACAGTTTTATAGTTTTGAAAGGGATCCCTCCACTTCACTCCGTTACGGTCGGGATGACAGAGAAAGGGTTAAAGCCACCTCTTGCGTTTAAAGAAAACTATCATCAGCGCTGCGATGACGAGAATGATGCCGGAAAGAATCCAAAAACCGTAAGGATTGTTAACGAGTGGCATTCCTGCGGCGCGGGTTGCGAATAAAGTCGCGAATAAAGTCAGGGGGAATGTTGTTACTGAGATAATAGTCAGCGTTTTCATTATGTCGTTCGTTTGATAATCCAAAAGCGAGACATTTGTTTCGTGCAATGCGTCGATTGTATTTTTTTGCAGATCAAGACGATCCCAAATATCTTTTGTTTCTTCGACGAGTTTGTCAAAGTATTCTTGCAATTTATCCACGCTGATAAATCTTCCGCGCGAGGCGGCGACTAATTTGCGGATAACCGCCTTGTGTCCCTGGATCGCTTTGCGGACACTGACGATGTTCGTTTTGACGCGAAGAAGTTCCTTTATCAGACTGCGCTCAAAATTTTTGAACAGTTTGCTTTCTATATCTTCCACATCAACTGTCATGTGCCTGATCATCGGATATATTGCTTCGATCAAAGTCTCCAAAATTACGAATAGCAGTTGCGGGACATCGTGCGCGTGCTGAAGTTCGCCGCCTTCAAATTTGTTGTACAAATCTTGCAACTGCGGCAGACCAAAAGGATCCACAACAACAAGACGGTTTGGTTCTATAAAAAAATCGATTTCCGCCGTAGAGATAATGCGGGTTTTTTTATCAAAAACAGGGTAAAGCAAAATCATGAACAAATAATCCTCGCGCACGGCGAGTTTTGTGGATTGCAGCGGAGGCGCCGTATCTGCCAAATCCATGTCATGATATTTAAAATCCCGCTTTAAAGCGGCCAAGGTTTTTTTGTCGTTATTATTAACCATCACCCATTCTACAAAATGGCGTCTGGTTTTTGGCAGCCTTAATGTCTTTGGCGGCATGACGACATTATACTACACCCGGACTTCTTGTGCTATAATGTTTGTGTCGAAAGTTTATGGACGTTAACGACAAGCTGCAAGAAAAAAATATTTCACCAAACGCAGAGAATGCGCAGAAATTGGAATTGACCAATGTTGAGGCGGACGAACAGGCTTTGGAGAATGTTGTGGAAAGCGAAGCTGCGATTCTGGAAACGGAATCAGAGGGCGAAATTAAAATCTCTCCGATAGCTTCCGCCGCAGTACCGACGCAGGCCCAGGTGCAGGCGCTGGAGAAAGATCCGGTCACAATCGAAGTCGAAGGCATCTTGGAAAAGGACATGAAAGATATTTTCATGAACCTGCCGGAAGATCTTAAGCCGGTTTTTAAGAGTAAAGGCGAAGAGACGTCGCTTGCAATCTCCGAGATGGTAAAAAACGCTGCAGTTAAGGCAGGGGAAGTAATGAAACTGATTTTTGCCTGGCTAAAAATCATTCCAGGAGTCAACAAGTACTTTCTGGAACAGGAAGCAAAGATCAAAACCGATCAGATAATGGAACTCGTTGAACAGATTAAACTTGAAAACGACAAATAACTCATGTTCCCAGTGTTAACAGCAACGTTGCAAATCGACATCACAAATCCGCAAACAGCGGGTGCGGGTTTAATAAACTTTGCTGCGACTCAACTTTGGCTGCAGGAGTTGCTTTTTGGATTGCTGGGACTTTTAATTATAATTATCGCCATTGCGCTTATCAGACGGCGCTTGCATTTGAGCGTAGCAATCCGCAATGATGCAAGAAATGTAGTTTTGCGCATCAAAGTACCGAAAGAGGTTAAGCAGGAAGATGTCGAACACGCCAAAAGCTTGGAGCAAACGCAGGAGTTGATTGGTTTTACCGAGACGATTTTTCAGACCGTCGGCGGATTAAAACCGCACAAAGGTTTTTTTGCCTGGCTTGCAGGACGCAACGACAAAATTAGTTTTGAGATGGTTTCTCACAAAGGCCTGATCTCGTTCTACGTCGGATGCCCGCGCAAACAACGCGATTTTATCGAGGCGCAAATTCACGCTCAATATCCGCACGCGGAAATTTCGGAAGATGACGATTATAATTTGTTTGCACCAAACAGCGTAATTTTGGCGTCATATCTGACTTTCAAGCGGCCAAGCTATTTTCCGATTAAGACTTACAAAAAGATGGAAAGCGATCCGCTTAATACCATCACGAATTCTCTGTCTAAAATCGGGGAAAGAGACGGCGCTGCAATTCAATTCATCATCAGGCCGGGCGACAATAAGTGGCGCCGCGAAAGTTTGAGAATCGCCAGAGAGATGCAGCAAGGCAAAAAATATACGCAAGTCAACAAAGGTTTTGCATCGCAGTTGGGTAAAGAGACGATGGATGTTTTGCGCGGGCCGAAAGACAAAGATAAAGACACGATAAAAGAATACAAACTTTCTCCACTCGAAGAAGAAATGGTGAAAGGCTTGGAGGAGAAAGCCTCCAAAGCGGGGCTCGAAGTCAATATCCGCGTAGTGACATCCTCTGATTCACTCGAAGTCTCCAAAGGTTACTTGGACGATTTGCTCAATGCATTTGGCCAGTACAGCATTTTTGAATACGGCAATTCTTTTAGCGTAAAATCGCCTCGCAGCCAGGGCCAGGCCATATCTTTTTTTATCCATCGCCACTTTGACCGTAGATATAAATTGATTTTAAACAGCGAGGAACTGGCGTCTCTTTATCATTATCCGCTTTCCTCAACGGAAACCCCAAAGATAGACTGGCTGCTGGCGCGTAAAACTGTTCCGCCCTCCAATTTGCCGAATCAAGGAATTTTACTCGGCGTTTCAGAGTACAGAAATCACATCTACGAAATTCGCATGAAGGATTCGGATCGCCGCAGACATTCGTACATCATCGGTAAATCCGGCGGAGGCAAATCTGTTTTGCAAAAGTCGCTGATTAAGCAAGACATAGAAAACGGCAAAGGAGTCTGCGTTATAGATCCGCACGGCGATTTGGCGGAAGAATGTTTGGAGTTCGTTCCAAAAGAACGCGCCGAGGATGTCATCTTTTTTAATCCCGCTGATTTTGAACGTCCGATTGGTTTGAACATGTTGGATTTTGATCCGTCGCAGCCGTATCAAAAAACATTTGCGGTCGAAGAGATGTTAAAGATTTTTGATCAGCTCTATGATCTAAAATCGACCGGCGGTCCGATGTTTGAGCAGTACATGCGCAACGCATTGATGCTGATCATGGACGATCCGGAATCCGGCAGCACGCTGCTGGACGTTCCAAAGGTTATGGCGGATGAGAATTACCGTAAATTTAAAATCAGTAAATGCAAAACTCCGACAGTCCGCGATTTTTGGATAAAGGAGGCTCAAAAAGCCGGCGGGGAAGCGTCTTTGGCGAATATGGTGCCCTACATCACGTCCAAGCTGACGCCTTTCGTTGCCAATGATTTCATCCGCCCCGTCATCTCACAGCAAAAGAGTGCATTTAATTTTAGACAGGTAATGGACGAAGGAAAATTGCTTTTTTGCTCGCTTAACAAAGGCAAGCTGGGCGACATCAGCGCATATCTGATTGGTATGATAGTCGTCGGCAAGCTCTTGATGGCCGCTTTGTCGCGAACGGATATGGACCCATCCAAACGCAAAGACTTTTATCTTTACATCGATGAGTTTCAAAACTTTTTGACTGATTCCATCACTGCAATTTTATCGGAAGCGCGCAAATACGGTCTTAACCTTGTCATCGCGCATCAATTCATCGGACAGTTGACGCGCAAAGGCGGGGATACGCAAATTCGCGACGCGATATTCGGCAACGTCGGCACAATGATGGCGTTTAGAGTCGGACCTGATGATGCGGAGTTTTTAGAAAAAGAGTTTTCGCCGGTTCTTTCCAAATTCGATCTGATGAATACCGAGGCTTATACGGTCAGTATTAAGATGCTGATAGACAACACTGCGACGAAAGCGTTTAACATGAAGACGATACAGCCAAGCGAGGGCAATAAAGAGCTCGCGAACATGATAAAAGAACTTTCACGTTACAAATACGGACGTAAACGCGAGATTGTAGAGATGGAAATGATGGAAAGATACGCGACTTTGGAAAGAACGATGCGCGACAAGGAAGATTCCTTGTAAAGGAATATATTTGACTTTTTTGAGTCATGACGTAAACTATATTTGTCAAATATAAGTTGTGGATAAGCGTAAATAAACGAATTATCCGCTAACCATCACTCTTTCGCGCAAAGCGATTGGGGATAAAAACAAAAATATGTCAATTTTACATAGGGACAGCGACGAACAAGACGAGGAAGTTACTGAAGAAGCGCAACTGCAACAGCCAAGCGGATTTGATGACGCTGAAGGCAAGGTAGTTTTGAATTCAACGGAAGCGAAATTGGCCTTGGCGAGTAAATTGATAATCAACTTAAAAAATGATTTAAGTAATTTGGAGCGCCTACTTGCGAGCGAGGCGGAACCGGCTGATTTGGAACAGTTCATCCGCAGAGAGACAACTGAAGACGGCGATGTAATGCATCCGATTAACGAAGGCAAAATCGTCGAAGGTGTTTTTGACGGACAAAACATGATCGGTTCTGACGGCAAACTCTATATGGTGCCGCCGAATTATGCGTCAAAATCAAAACTCGTTGAAGGTGATATAATGAAACTTACAATCCAACCCAACGGCAGTTTCTTGTACAAGCAGATCGGTCCAATCGAACGTCAGCGCGTTATGGGCGTTCTTACCCGCGACGAAGTTACCGGCGACTGGAAGGTTATCGCCGACGGACACAAATACGGAATTTTAACTGCCTCCGTGACCTACTTCAAAGGTCAAACCGGCGATGACATTGTCATCCTGATCCCAAAAAACGCCCCGTCCAAGTGGTCTGCGGTGGAGAATATAATTAAGAGAGACTAGGGTCTCTCTTTTGTTTTATAATTCCGTCATTTCGACCGAAGCGTAAAAGCGAAGTGTCCCGCTTCCTTCGGGATCCCGCCGACATATATTCAATCGAGGCGGGAGAGAAATCCCTTAAACCACGAACTTTTAAACAAGGGATTCCTCGACTTCATGCCTTTAGTTTGGGCATTACGCTCGGAATGACAGCGGTTGATTTGTAATTCATTCTTCAGCGCGCTATCCTAGTCCGGTATGCCAAATCTCAGCCGTACTTACAGACCATCAAAGTTCGCGGAAATATGCGGGCAGACCGGAGTGACTGAGATATTGCGCAAAGAAGTTGAGCAACAAAAATTAGGGCATGCGTATCTCTTTTCGGGTCCGCGAGGCGTGGGAAAGACGACTGCTGCACGTATTTTTGCAAAAGCCGTCAACTGTATCGATCAAAAAGACGGGGAGCCCTGTCACAAATGTAGAGCGTGTGAGCAGGTTGCTAAAGGCAGCATTGATGTTATCGAGATGGACGCAGCCTCCAACACTGGCGTTGACAATGTACGCGAAGCAATCGTCGAGCATGTCAGATTCGTGCCTTCCGAACTCAAATACAAAGTCTACATCATTGACGAAGCTCACATGCTTTCGACTTCGGCATGGAACGCTTTGCTTAAAACGATCGAGGAGCCACCGGAACATGCGTTGTTTATCTTTGCCACGACAGAAAAGCATAAAGTCCCCGCGACAATCGTCTCGCGCTGTCAGCGTTTTGATTTTAGGCGCATTTCGTCCGATGACATCATCAAACGTCTTAAAGAGCTGACGGAGAAAGAAGGTTATAAAGTCGAAGATACGATCTACTCATCCATTGCTGCCAGGGCGGAAGGTTGTTTGCGCGATGCGGAAAATTTGCTTGGCCAGCTTTTTAGTTTGGGCGAAAAGAATATAACGCGCGACATCGCGTCACTCGTAATTCCTCAATCGCAACTGCCAATGGCCGTCGACCTGTTGACTCTCGCCGCAAAAAGAGACAGCTCATCTGCATTGCAAAAAATTCAAGATTTGGAACAAGAAGGCGCTGCATTCCTGCCGCTCTTCGACGACCTGATTGCCGCTGTCCGGTCTCTTATGCTAGCGACATCAGTTGCAAGAGAGGCGGAGGCTCTTAAATCCGGCGAAGAAAGTTCTAAAGCACTTGCGACGTTGATCGGTCAGTTTGAGGAAGGCGAGCTGTTAAACATCTCCCTTGTGCTCATGGAACGTCGCAAAGAAGCAAAACAGGGTCTTGATTCAAGATTTGCGCTGGAGATGGCGATGGTGGCGATAACGGTTGGGGCTACAAGAACGGACCACGCGGATAAGGGCGGACCAAGCGGACATGCCCTACCACCGACCAGCCCTCACCCCTGCCCCTCTCCCACAAAGGCAGGAGAGGGGTTCAAACCGCCACAACCGCCGACGTCTCCGCCTGCAATTAAGCAAGATCCCTCCGCCTCGTCGGACGAGGCACCTCCCTTGCCGAAGGGAGGAACGGAGCCCTCACCCCCTGCCCCTCTCCCACACATGCAGGAGAGGGGAGTGTCGAACTCTAAAATAACTGAATCGCCCCTGTCGCCGCGCCCGCCTGCATACGAAGTTGGCGGCGGGTCTGCCGTCTCCAGTCTGTCGTCTTTCTCAATCAACGATGTCTACCTCTGGTGGCCAAAGTTGCTGGCCGCGCTCGAGAACAACAAATCCCTGCTCTTTATTCTCAAACTTTGCAAGCCTTGCGAAATCAAAGACTCGACGATCGTCTTGAATTTTCAATATCCTTATCATCAGCAGACGATTTTGAAGAATCAGAAAAATAAACTTTTGGTGGAAAATACGTTGCGCGAAGTCTCCGGCCACAATGATTTGATGATTGAAGGCCGAGTTGGAAGCGTCCAGGATGAAAGCTCGCCGGCACAGCCCATCCAAAACAAAGACACCGTCACCCGCCTGCTGGACGCCTTTGGCGGACAGGTGATTGCTTAAACGCAAAATAACGCCTAGGCGTTATTTTAGTGGTTCCGGGACAGGGAGTCTCACGTCGCTTCGCTCCCACGACAACCTTCGGGTTTTCGTGAGCTTTCCTCCGCAAGTAAGAAACTCCCGTTTCTTACCATCTTCCCATTCGAATCCCTGCCCTCCACAAAAAATAACCACGAGCGTGGCTATTTTCTTGGTTCCGGGACAGGGATTCGAACCCCGATAAACAGATTCAGAGTCTGTTGTCCTACCATTAGACGATCCCGGAATGTGCGGGGATAATATAACTAAAATAGCCATTGGTCAAGCTTGTTTACAAGCCGTATTATGGTAAAATCAACTTTCCGGAAATTCCGGATAGTTCAAAAATACTTGATTTTTTAGGCAAAAAATGACAAGATGTTCGTGTTATCAATGACCTCTATGAGCGAAATTATTTACGTACTCACAAACGAAGCCATGCCTGGTTATGTCAAAATAGGCAAGACTAATAATAATCTCGAACAGCGCGTTAAAGATTTGAGCGCATCAACAAGCGTCCCTTTACCTTTTACGGTTTTCTACGCGTGTAGCGTTAAAGACGCTAATTTTGTTGAGCATCAACTACACGATGCTTTTGACAATAACAGAGTCAATCCTCGAAGAGAATTTTTTCAAATCGCACCGGAACGTGTCGTAGCTGCATTAAAATTAGCAGAGTTGGAAAATATTACGCCAAATCAGGATCTCATTGAAACGAATGAGGACCGCGAGGCACACAATGAAGCACTTGATAGGCGTGGGCGTTTTAATTTTGAAATCGTTAAAATACCTTTAGGCGCAGAAATCTACTTCAGCCGTGACGAAAGTAAAAAAGCCAAAGTAGTAGACCTACATTCAAGTAAGTCTATTGAATTTAACGATCAAATCACCAGCCTATCTGATTCGGCTCGCATATTGTTAGGAGTCAATTATGGTGTAGCGGGTACTGATTACTGGATGTTTGAGGGTGAGACATTAGATGAGCGTAGGAGGAGGTTTGAAAGTGGGGAATAAAATTTTAACAAACTATGACACAACGAGAAATCATCGACATGCTCAGCAAAGATGGAAAATATATCATTCATATTGGTAACGACAAACGTTCTGTTGGCGTGGAAGATAAAAACAGAATTTTCGACAAATACAGCGCATTGATCAGGATCCATTACGTCGATGAACACGAGGATCTTATGATCCCAATTAATAGAATCACTTTTGTTGAAATTGAATAATCATTCGACCTCTGTGGATAATGCCCATTGACAACGCTTTTCTTTTGCAGTAGCCTAACTACATGCTAAATAATGTAAAACTATCGCAAGTGGCTCATGTTATATCCGGATACACGTTCCGAACCGCTCTGCCGGACTGTAAAAACGGCAATATCGCCGTTGTTCAAGCGAAAAATATCGCCCCAGGTGTTCCGATTACCAGAGAAACCGCGTTGCCCAAGGTCACTCTCGAGCAAAAGGCGTCGAACGCCACCGTACAAGATGGCGACGTGCTTCTAGCTTCACGAGGGACGGCGGTTGGAGGATTTAAGGCCACGTTGGTTGCAGATCCAGGGTCGAGCATGATCGCGGCGTCTTCCGTCTACGTGCTTCGTCCTGATACCAAAATTTTCTCCGCCGGTTATTTGGTCGTATTCTTGAATTCCGAAATCGGCCAAGAGACGCTTCGTCGTATCTCGACCGGTTCAAATATTCGGACGCTCTTAATAAAGGAGTTGCAGGAAATGGAAATCCCTCGCCCCTCGTTCTTGGCGCAGCAAACTCTCGCATCGGTCTATGAAAACATTTCAAACCAAACGCAACTTTTAAATAAACGTAAATCTCTTTTGCAAGACATCCTTGCCAGCACGATTAAATCCTCCGTCCACGCCTAACCATATGACCAACAACACTGTTTTATTGAACGCCGTACGGACGGTCGGCATAATCAAGCCGATATTCAATGCGGTCACAGTTAATTTTGAGCCGCCGAGATTGAATGTTTTTGGAACAGGATTTTGGCTCGATGGATATTTCGTTACGTGTGCGCACGTCGTGGGCGACATTTACGGCAAAGATCCTCAAGAGGTTGGCATCCTTGTCGTCGGTGGAAATGCCAAACCGTATCGTAAAGCTAAAACCATCATCATAGATGAGCTACACGATATCGCCGTTCTTGAGATTCAACCATTGAACAACGACGACTTGGGGGTCTTAAAGGCAGAATCTGAGGCGGGATTGACTTTGCATGCTGGTGCATTGCTAGTGGGCCAAGAAATAGCATACGCCGGTTTCCCTTTGGGGATGCAATTGTTGAATGAGAAGCATTCTCCTTCATATGCTGAAGGCGTTATCGGCAGCGAGGTGCTCGAGCAGAATCAAGGGAGAAAAACGGTTCAGATTTCCGGTCCTGTTATCGGCGGGTATAGCGGATCGCCGATCGTTTTGCGGAACGCGCCGAATGAAGTAGTCAGCATCGTTTCTCATTCACCGTCTGTTGAAGCTGGGCAAGCCAGTATATTCCGCGGCATCCATGCAAAACACATCGGCCAAATCGTTGAACTCGCAAAATCATAACTATATGTCAAAAAACTACACGCAAGATGATTTGAACAAGGTGCTCTGGGACGCTGCCAATTCCTCACGCTCAACCGTAGACGGAGGTATCTACAAAGACTATGCGTTAACGTTGTTGTTCGTTAAATATTTGAGCGACTTGTCAAAGAAGCAGTACCAAATGTACAAGGAACGTTTTGGTGATGATGAAGCACGCATCCAGGAGAAGATGAAGCTTGATCGATTTTACGTGCCACAAAAAGCAACGTTTGATTACATTTATAGTGTCCTCGAACAGGATAATATTGGTGAAGAGCTCAACAAGGCGCTTCATCTGATTGAGGAATTGAATCGTTCAAAGCTTGAGGGTGTATTCAGTGTAGATTTCAATTCAGAATCAGTTCTTGGGAAGCTTCAGCAGCGTAACAAGATGTTGCGTCATCTTATACAGGATTTTTACGAGATTGATCTTACGGGCGTCAAGGAAGACGTGATTGGAAATGCGTACATGTACCTAATTGAAAAATTTGGCGCCGATGCTGGAAAAAAAGCAGGAGAATTTTTTACCGTCAGATCTGTTGCTTCGCTCCTTGCGCGTCTCGCGCGCCCGAAAGACGGCGATCGCATTTGTGATCCTGCTATGGGATCGGGTGGTCTTCTGCTTTTAGCTGGTGAAGAGATTGAAAAGCAAGGTTCGAAAAATTATGCATTGTACGGACAGGAAAGTACCGGCTCAACGTATCAGCTGGCACGCATGAACATGTTCTTGCATGGCAAAGATTCCGCTCGTCTCGAATGGGGCGACACGCTCAATAATCCACTCTTGGTTGAAAATGACAAGCTGATGAAGTTCGATGTCGTGATCGCCAATCCACCGTTTTCATTGAAGAAGTGGGGCTCAGAAAATGCCGAGGGTGATCGTTATCGTCGCTTCTTTCGGGGAATCCCACCGAAGGACAAGGGCGACTACGCATTTGTGTCACACATGATTGAAACGGCCAAGTCAAAGACCGGCCGCGTTGCCGTAATTGTTCCGCATGGCGTCCTCTTTCGTGGCGGAACCGAGGGACGCATCCGTCAATCGTTGCTTGAAGAAAACTTGATTGACGCGGTCATTGGTTTGCCGGCAGGACTGTTTCAGACTACGGGCATCCCTGTTGCAATTCTGATCATGGATCGCTCGCGTGAAAAAGGCGGGGCGAATGAAAATAAGAAAGATATTATATTTATTGAGGCATCAAAAGAATTCAAATCTGCCAAGGCACAGAATGTTTTGAGCCAAGAAAACGCGGATAAGATCTTTGATACGTACGCGAATTGGAAAGAGATTGAAAAATTCTCGCGTATCGTGAGTCCGAAGGAGATTCAGGAAAACGACTACAACTTAAATATCACACGTTACGTGGATACGTTTGAGGAAGAAGCGGCGGTTGATATTCATGCGACGTTGGAAGAGCTAGCCAATATCGAGCCGGAGCTTCAAAAGTTAGAAAAGCAGATGGAGGGATACTTGAAGGAGCTTGGCATTAAATAAATCTATGCCAGAGTTGCTTACTTTTGACGAGGTGATGGAGCGGGCAAATAAACCGCATCTTCTTTTGGGAAATGGTTTTAGTATGGCTTATGACCGTCAGAGGTTTTCGTTTACAAGTTTGCTTCAATCGGCTGTCGATAACAGTATAATTCAAAAAGAAAGCCCAATCTATAAAGTTTTTGAAAAATTGGCAACGGCCGACTTTGAGAGCGTTATGCGTTTGCTGGATGAATCGGAGCAAGTTTTAGAAGTTTATGGTGCTGATCCTGGTTTACGAAAAGAACTACGGTCGGACGCGTCTCTTTTGAAGGGATATCTTGTGAAGATTATCACGAATAATCACCCTGAAAAATCGACTGTTGTAACTTCGGAAGAGAAGGGTGCCTGTCTTGCTTTCTTGAATAAGTTTGGTGACGAAAGACAACATATTTACACGTTAAATTATGATTTATTGTTGTACTGGGCAACAATGCATCAAGGGCAGGATATATTCACAGATGGATTTGGTAATACGGAAGATAGTGAAGATGAGGCGTTCGTTGTTTATCAGAATTCAAAATTTGGATTTAAAGTTCATTATTTGCATGGTGGCTTGCATCTTTTTGATGCCGATGGAGAAATTATAAAAAAAACCTATAACAATTCTGAAATAAATTTGATCCAACAAACTGCTGAAAGTCTTGAAAGAGATGAATATCCTATATTTATTTCTGAGGGTGTTAGTAAGCAGAAGATGGCGAAGATTCTGCATAATGGTTACCTGAATCACTGCTATCGGTCGTTGAAGGCAAGCGGACGAGATCTCGTAATTTTTGGTACAACGCTAAAGAAAAGCGATGAGCATATTCTCGATGCTGTCGTTAACAGTGAAGTTGAAAACGTGTTTATTGGTGTTTCTGCTATGGATTCGGTCCCGCATATTGAAGCTGCGATAAATAGCTGGAACACCGAAGCCATGGAATTGAACAAAGAAAAAAAACCTAAGAGCAAGAAGAAGATTAAAAAAATTCACCTCTACGATTATCGGACCGTAGACGTTTGGGGAAAGGATGGACTATGAGCAAGAATCAAATAATACAAAACGGCTGGCATCAAACCAAGCTCAAGGATCTCGGAGTTTTTACCAAGGGTTCAGGCATTTTGAAATCACAACTTTCAAGTTCCGGGAATTACGCGATTCGATACGGCGAACTATATACTCGACATCATATTCAGGTTAAAAATATCCATTCGTATATTTCCGATGAAGTCTCGCAGACCGCACGTAAAATAGGAAAAGGTGACATCTTGTTTGCGGGGTCAGGCGAAACGATTGACGAGATCGGTAAATCTGCCGTTTATCTCAAGAATGATCCGTGTTATGCCGGAGGAGATATCATTGTTTTTTCCCCAAAGAATGCGGATAGCCTTTTCCTAGTGCATCTTTTGAACATGGGCGAGGCTCGTAAGAAGCTTCGTGAATTGGGGCAAGGCCAGGCCGTCGTGCATTTATACAAGAGTGATTTAGAAAATTTAAGCGTCACGATTCCGCCTCTCCCCGAACAACGCCGCATCGTCTCCATTCTTGAGACTTGGGATGAGGCGATTAACGAGCTAATGCACAAAATTAATCTTAAGCAAATTGAAAAGGATCTTTTGGCACGAAAATTAGTGACAGGTATAGTGCGTTTACCGAACTTTAGTAACAAATGGAGCGCGAAGCGACTTGGCGATCTGCTTGATTACGAACAGCCAACGAAATATCTCGTCAAAGATACTGAATACAACGAGGCTCATTCAGTGCCGGTGTTAACTGCGGGTAAAACTTTCGTATTGGGTTATACGGACGAAAATACGGGTATCTTTACAGATCTCCCTGTAATAATTTTTGATGACTTCACCACGGCGAATAAGTTCGTGACGTTTCCTTTCAAGGCCAAGTCCTCAGCGATGAAAATGTTGAAGTCGAAAAGCAATGAAATTGATTTGAAATTTGTCTTTGAAAAAATGCAGTTGTTAAATTTTCAACCCGGTGAACATAAACGATACTGGATCTCGGAATATCAGGAACAAGAGATCGAAATCCCTGAGCTAGGAGAGCAAAGAGCTATTGCTAATGTTCTTTCCGTGGTTGACGAAGTCATCCATCTGCTGAAAAAGAAACTTGCTAACCTGCAATATCAAAAAGATTATCTACTAAATGCTTTAATGACTGGTGTAATACGAACGCCAGAAAATTTAACTATCATATGGAAAACTACAAAAATTTGAGTGGTCGGTCAAATGTTGCACGATTCGAAATAGGAGAAGATTTTGTCACGGTTGAATTCAAGGATTTATCAAAGTATACATATACAAAGACAAGTGCTGGATCGACTAATATTGATCAAATGAAAAAACTTGCCGCTAATGGCTTCGGTTTAAATTCCTACATCATGAGACATGTGAAGAGGCTTTACGCTCAAAAGTATTGATTCTATGGATATATCAACAATAAGTGCCAACTTCGATGAAGCGCGACAATCGCAATTGCCGTTTGTTGAGTTGCTTATCAATCTTGGTTATACCTATCTCCCAACGGATCGTGTTCTTGCGGAACGTCGCAATGATTTGAGTAAGTTCATTTTGAAGGATATTACTTTTGCGAAACTCAAAGAGATCAACTCATACGAGCATAAAGGTCAGACGTATCAATTTGCGGACAAGGATATTTGGGATGCAATTGAAGAATTGGAAAACATTCCGCTCGAAGGCCTGATCGATACCTCGAAGAGCGTATTCCATCTCATTATGCCAACCACGGGTGGTAAGGCGATCAAGGTGTTTCATGGTGGGAAAGCCGAATCGAAGAACTTCCGTTTTATCGATTTTGCAAATCCGGAAAACAACGCCTTCCATGTAGCGGTTGAGTTCGAAGCCTCAGGAAAGGGAAATATCCGTCCCGATATCGTTGTTTTTGTTAACGGCATTCCGTTTGCCATCATAGAGAATAAAAAATCTAGCATTGAGATTGAGGAAGCCTTGAGCCAACAGAATCGAAATCAACGGACGGAATATTGTCCAAAGCTTTTTGTGTATCCGCAGTTGCTCGTTGGAACAAACGGTAAAGAGTTCCGCTATGGAACAGCCGGTACGCCAAATAAGTTCTACGCGCAATGGAAAGAAAAGGGCGTTCCAGAAGCGGAACAGGATAGCCGCGCACGCCTTCTTATCTCAAAAGCGATTGATGAGGAGATCTATATTCAACTTTGTGCTGATTTGAATGGTCCCACGGTTGGCCATCATCAAATATTAGATCGTATTCCGACCGAACAAGACCGATCTGTCATCGCCCTGTTCGAGCACGGGCGACTATTGGATTTGTCCAAAAATGCCGTCCTATACGATGCCGGCATCAAGAAAATTTCGCGTTATCAGCAGTATTTCGCCATTCGTAAGATGTTTGATCGGATTGCGGAGGATGATGCGGGTTCAGACGGGAAAAAGCGACGTGGCGGGCTCGTATGGCATACGCAAGGATCCGGGAAGTCACTCACGATGGTCATGTTTGTTCGTGCGCTGATTGAGCACCCTCATATTAAGAATCCACGCATCATTCTCGTAACGGATCGCCGTGATCTTGATAAACAAATTGGCGATACATTCCGTAATTGCGGTTTAAAGAAGGGTGTTGTTCGAGCCACGAGCGGCGAGCATCTTCTTGAATTGATCAAAGAGAAAAAGCTGGACGTGATAACTACGCTCGTCCATAAGTTCGAGTCATCTTCAAAAAAGAAAGCGGGATTTGTCGATGAGTCAAAAGATATCTTTGTGTTGATTGATGAGGCGCATCGGACTCAGGGCGGCATGGCAAGCTTGGAGATGAATTTAATCATTCCAAATGCGTGTTATATCGGCTTTACTGGCACACCGTTAATGAAGAAAGAGAAATCTAGCTATGAGAAATTCGGTGGGTATATCGATAAATACACGATTGATGATGCTTTGGCTGATAGAATTATTTTGCCTTTAATTTATGAAGGGCGTTATGTCGAGCTCACACAAAATACTGAGCAAATTGATCGTCATGTGGGACGATTGACTGAAGGATTGAGTGATGATCAAAAGCGTGACTTGCAGAAGTACGTAGAGAAGAAAGTGATTAAAGATAATCCGAACCGGATTAAAGAAATTGCTCATGACGTCGAGGAGCATTTTATGGAATGGTTGCAAGGAACGGAATTAAAAGCTCAACTCGTTGCGCCGTCTAAGTATTCGGCTGTTTTATTTCAACAATATTTCGAATCGCGTAGGAAAATTCGAACAGCTATAGTCATTTCTGACGAAAGCGGGATGGTTGATGAAGAAGATACGCATAAAAAAGAAGTTATAGACTATCTTGAAAAGATTAGTGAGAAATATCAAAGTCTTAAATCGTACGAAGATGACGTCGTTGAGAGCTTCAAACACAACGATGATGGGATTGAGATTTTGATTGTCGTGGATAAATTGCTGACGGGCTTCGATGCACCCAGAAATACGGTTCTCTATCTTGCGAAAGAATTAAAGGATCACAATCTGTTGCAAGCGATCGCTCGCGTAAATCGTTTGTTCGATACCAATGCTTATCCAAAAACCGCCGGTTTCATCATTGATTATTCCGAAAACGCTCAGAATATTGATCAAGCCATGAAGCTTTTTGGCAATTTTGATGAAGAAGACGTAAAAGGAACCCTGATTGATGTTAAGGATAAGATCCATGAACTCGAACAGCGATACGATACAGTTCATGAGTTCTTCAAAGACATTGGCAAAACAAAAGACGATGAAGCGTATTTCGCGCGGCTTGCTGAAGAACCTGACCGCAGGATGTTTTACGAAGCGCTGAACGGATTCACGCGTTCATTTTATGAGTGTTTGATGCTGAAAGACTTCTCTTCAGAATTCAAGCATGTCCACGTATATAAGAAAGAACTGAAAAAACTGATAGAGCTTCGTAAATCCGCAAGTCTACGCTATGCGGATCAACTTGATCTCTCTGAATACAAAAATAAGCTTGTCCGCATTCTTGATCAATACGTCGACGCGCAGGGCGTAGAGCTCCTCACTCAACAAATCGAAATCACAGATACAGCAAATTTCGCCAAGGCGATTGAAGAATTAGGATCAGATAAATCAAAAGCAGAGGCAATTGCCGCACAGACAGATCGTACTATTACGGAAAAGATGGACACTGATCCAGAGCTTTATAAAAGGTTCTCAGATAAGGTGAAGAAATTACTTGAAGAAATGCGTGCTGGCAGGCTCGCTGACATTGAAGCCCTAGGGCAGATGAAACTTATTCGCGACGAGGTAATTCAGAAAAAGGATGATGAACTTCCTTCGGACATCATAGATGTTAATGGGGCTCCGGTGTTTTATCGTAACCTTAAAAGTCATTTGCAATCGTACGGACTCGATGACGAGCAATACGTAGAAATCGTCCTCGGTCTTCTTAGTATTCTTCGCGGAGAAACGATTGTTGACTGGCATCGCAATGCCGAGGTGAAGCGCATTATCAAGAATAAGCTTGATGATTATCTTTACGACCAGGTTAAATCTGAGCTCGGGATTCCTTTATCCGGCGAAGACATGAAAGCGCTGGTCGATACATGCGTACAACTTGCTGAACACAACCTAGAAATATTCTCCGTATGACGAATCAACGCTTCGTCTACGGGAAATATCAATACGACTATTTCCTGATCCCTGAAACGCGAAAAACGTTTAGCTTAACAGTGAATCCAAAGTCAGAGATTATCGTTAAGTGCCCACGTGGGACTCAGCAAGCCCGCATAGAGGCATTTTTACGAAAGAAATGGCTTTGGCTTAACAAACAACTAAATTGCTTTCAGAAGTATTCAAAATGCCTTTATCCAAGGGAGTACGTTTCCGGTGAAGGGTTCTACTATCTCGGAAGGCAATATCAGCTTATTGTGAAGCGAAGCGGCAAAGAATTGGTTTCATTGGTTCACGGAAAAATTGCGGTCACAACTAAGAAATCTGTTCTAGATGGCATTCATAACAAGCGACTTTTGAGCAAATGGTTGCAGAGAAGAAGGACTATAATATTTCAGGAGCGACTCGACGCAATGATGGAGAAATTTGGGTATAAGAATCTGCCAAAGATCGTTATTCGGGAAATGCCGAAGCGTTGGGGTAGCTATTCAAGCCAGGAGAAAGTCATTTTGAATCCAAGGCTCATTCACACACCGAAAGATTGCATTGACTATGTGATCACCCATGAGCTTTGTCATTTTAAGCACAAGAATCACGGGAAAAAATTCTTCACTTTATTGGATACCAAGTATCGGAATTGGGAAGTGGTTAAAGAAATGCTTGAATGCAAATTTGGATAATTTAGAAAGGAGGTGAATAAAATGGCAAATAAGAATCAAACCAGCAAAAAAGTCGCAACGATCGCATCAAAACTACTGCGCTCTAAAAATACAGCTTCCAAAAATAAGAAGGTAGCTGCAAGTGCAGTCTCTCAAGCACGGGGCGGTCGTTCAAAAAAGAAGCGATAGGTATGTGTAAAATAAAATGAGCCGCTTTGATCTCTGTAGCTCATTTTATTTTTTACATCAGGCAGACCTTACGCCTTTGTTAAAAAAGAGCTATCCTTAGAAAGTGCCTTCTATGCCCCCTCTCCTCGCCCTCGTCGGTCCGTCAGGCTCTGGCAAATCGACGATAATTAAAGCGCTGGTTGCGAAGTATCCGGATCAACTGGAAATTTCGAGGTCTTTGACGACTCGGCCGAAAAGAGGGGACGAGGATGATTTGTTTTATACGTTCACAACGCCGGAGGACATCAAAAAGCGTCTAGCGGAAGGAAGGCTGACACATTATGCGGAATATGCGGGGAATTTTTATGCGACAGACAAACTTGAATTGGACAAACTGTTGTCGCGCAAGTTTGGCATTGCCGCGCTGGTGGAAGATGGAGTTAGATCTTTGCGAAAGGCGGGATACGAAGTCGTCGTTATAAATATAATTCCGAAGGACAAAGGACTAACGACGAAAGATAAAAGACAAATGACGGACGAAGCGAGAAAAATTGCGGACGCAGAGCGGGCCAAGACAGGACTTGAGGCTGATTTTGAAATTGTAAATTCGTTTGAGGAGGGAGGGCTGGAAATGGCCATACAGAAATTATCAGAGGTCATCAATACTATTTAAAGCAAATAGCAAGTAGCAAAAAGCAAAATGATTGTGTCGCTTCGCGAAATATATATTATAATCAGAAGAGACACCGACATTTTGATAAAAAAAAATAGCTCGGTGAAACCGCGCTACGAGATCAGAGAGGTATGGCGATCATGAATCCTGTTCGTGCACGCCAGTCGTTGAGATGCCTCGAATCGGCAAAACCCATTCCGACGAAGGGAATAACCGAGACCTTGGCGGAACCCGGAATGAGAAACGATGGACCGACCCTGAACTCCGTGTCGTACTGACCAACGTTGGCGTTGCTGTCACCGAAGTTCCAGGACTCAGGATAGTAGTCGTGCACGCCGATAAGTGTGAGACCGGCTGGTTTTGGAGTTGTTCCAATCAGCCACAGAACACGGGCAGAAGCGGATTTGGTTTCCGCATTCGCCCCTGCGCCGCCGTAGAGTTCAAAACCCAGCGGGCCGGCTGTCCAGCGGATCATCAAGTATCCGTCGCCGTCCAAACCGAACCGCTCGACTGGCGGCAGGGGGTGATAAACGCCAGCGAACAAACCGGCGCCAAAACCGTTCGTCCCATGTGTACAGCCGGTAAACAGACCGGATGAGGCGTAGAAAATACCCACAACCGAGCATCCCGTCGTGACCAGCGGAGCCTCTTTGAGATTCTCAGCTTTGGTAGGCTTCGACTCCTGGGCCGATGCGTCGAGCGCTAGCGCTGCGACCACGCAAAACGATACCAGCGTTGTAAAGAACTTCATGTCTTAACTCCTTCCTTGGATACCCTGTGAGTTGGCAAAAACTTAGACTGAAAAGCTAAAAATGTCAACAACCTCTGGTAAATATGTACAATTTGGTTTATCCTAAAAGTATGCAAAATTTACCAACGCCCGAAGTATACGAAAGAGAATTTCAATACATGCCGTGGGGCATACTTATAAATGAGGTTTTACAATTATGTTTAGATTTGCCCCAAAACAGCAGAGTTTTAGATTTAATGTGCGGGACAGGCTATCTGCTCGAAAAAATCCACGAACAACGCCCCGATCTGATTCTCACGGGAGTTGATATGGAGCCGGAGTTTATAGGCTTTGCATCCGGACACTACGAAGGAATCGATTTTCAAATAGTAGATGTACTTAAATGGCATGACGTGAAAAAATACGATATGGTACTTTGTACGGCAGGCCTGCATCACGTTGATTATTCTGATCAAGAAGAGCTTATTAAAAAAATTTACGACCACACGGAAGACGACGGCCTGGCGATTGTTGCAGATCCGTATTTGGATGATTATTCGACGGAAGATGAACGCAAAATTGTCAGCGCAAAACTTGGATATGAATATTTGACCGCGACAATCAAAAATGGAGGTGACCGTGATGTCATAACGGCCGCAATCGACATATTGCAAAACGATGTTTTACTCGTTGAATTCAAAAATTCCATCAACAAAGTAACACCCATATTTGAAAAATATTTTCCTAGCGTTGAGAGGTGTAAGACTTGGCCAAGTGAAGATACAGAATATGGAGATTACTACTTTATTTTGAAAAAGTAAGGATTTGAGTAATCAGTCAGAGAGATAAGCGGGGTCGTTGAAAGGTATTTCGTTGATTAGTTGATTCCCCCAATTAGTCGCGCCGCGGCAAATGTCCCCCTTTGCAAAAAGGGGGTACTGACTTCCGCTGTCCCCTTGTTAAGGGAACAGCTTCAGATGCTGCGCATCTAAGCAGGGGATCAACTCGCAAACCGTATTATGCTATAATTCTCTCATGAAACTCTCCTACGACGACGCCTTGATGCGCACCGATCTTTCTGCGACTGAAAAAATCAGTCCGCAGGTTTTGCGCGAGGCGCATGATGAAGTTCAAAAATTGCACCAAGAGGGCGAGCAGGGTTGGCTGAGTATTTTGGATGATGCGGAATATTTAAAGGCGATTGACGCGCAAGTCAAAAAATTTTCCAAATTTAAAAACTGCCTGGTCATCGGCACCGGCGGCTCCGACCTCGGCACGCGAGCTCTACTGGAAGCCCTTCGACGTGGTACGTTGTACGCGGTACGTGGTACGAGGTTGTTTTTTTCCGGCGACACCACCGACCCCGAAGCAATCGCGGAAGTCTTGGATCAAATCCCGTGGAAACAAGCCTGCATCAACATCATCAGTAAATCCGGCGGCACACTTGAACCGATGTCTGTTTTTTTTGAAGCAAGACGAAGGCTCGAAAAAGCGGTTGGAGTCAAAACAGCTGCAAGCCGCATCATCTGTACCACTGACGCGGAAAAAGGAGTTTTAAAAGAAATGTCGCAAAGCAAAGGTTATGCGACTTTGACTGTTCCAGAAAATATCGGCGGACGATTTTCGGTTTTGACTGCGGTCGGTCTTTTTCCACTTGCAATGACGGGCATCAACATCAAAAATCTTTTGAAAGGCGCAATCGAAATGCGCGACGATTGGATGGAAGCACCGGGCGCGTCGCATCCTGCGGACAGATTTGCGGCTTGGCAGGTTGCGCATGAAACAAAAAAGAAGCGCAACATGCACGTCCTGTTCACTTACGCATCAAGTTTGAATGGCGTCTCGCATTGGTGGAGGCAATTGTGGGCGGAATCGTTGGGCAAAGCGACTCTCTTAAACGGCAGGCCGAACGTGTACGGACCGACCCCGATCGCGTCAATGGGGCCGACTGATCAGCATTCGCAGATGCAGCTTTATCACGAAGGTCCCGACAATAAGATCTACACCTTTGTCACGGTCGACGCATTGCGTGCAAAGTTGACTGTTCCTGCGTCTGCGAAGTCTTACGAAGCGACGTCTTACATGGCCGGAAAATCATTTCTTGATTTATTGAATGCTGAGGCAAATGGATCAATGCAAGCGCTGGCAGAAATTGAACGTCCCGTTGGTAATATAAAACTCGCAAAGATCGATGAGCAGTCGCTCGGGAATCTTATTTGTTTTTTTGAAATCGCCGCCGCGGTCGCCGGCCAGCTTTACGGCATCAACGCCTTTGACCAACCGGGCGTGGAGGCATCTAAAAAGAAGACCAAGGAGATCTTGACGAAAATGTAAAAACACTCCAACAAGCAAGAAATATGCTATAATAACAAAGTCAATTTTGTCATTCCGAGCGTAGTGCCCAAACAAAAGGCACGAAGTCGAGGAATCCCTTGTTGAACAGCGCCATGGTTTTATAAGGGATCTCTCCACTTCACTACGTTGCGGTCGAGATGACAGGGAGGAAAGGGTTTGCGGTCGAGATGACGGAAGGGAAGATTGCCGCGCTCCGTCTGACTGCGCTCGCAATGACGGAGGGGGAGATTGCTTCGTCGATGACTCCTCGCAATGACAAAGGAAAAATTCTTAATTCATAATTCTTAATTCATAATTAAAATTGTATGCCTTCCAAAAAGACTACTGGCGGACTTGCCGCCGCAGGTTTGATAGCCGGCGCCGCAATGGGCGTTATTACGGCTTATTATTTAAACACGCCGAAAGGTAAGAAGATGTTGCACCAAGCCGAAAAGAAGGCTATGGAGCTGCAAAAGAAGCTCATGAAAGAGCTTAACAATACCAAGAACCTTACCAAGGAACGTTACGAAGAAATCGTCGAAAAGTTGATGATGTATTACACCAAGACAAAGGATATCAATGCCAAAGAAGTTCCCGAAATCAAGGATTTCTTGATGAGCAAATGGAAGGAAATCGAAAAAGAGTATAAAGCAAAAAAATAACCCGTTTATACGTAGAGACGCCCTCCGAGGGCGTCTCTTTTTATACGAGAACGTCTTTAATTTTATTGGTTTATCCGTTCACCGTTTGCATCACTTTGTAAACAATTTTACCGGATTTTACGTTTACCTCGACCGTGTCGTTTTCTTTAACTTCGCCCTCGATTATTTTGAGCGAAAGCTCGTCGAGAATCAAATCTTGGATAGCTCTCTTGAGCGGCCTTGCGCCGTATGCCGGATCATATCCTTTATCCGCCAGCAAATCCTTTGACTCGGCGCTGAAATTTACTGTTATTTTTTTATCTTCCAAACGCTTGACGACGTCTTTGAGTTGCAAATCGACGATCTCGCGTAGATCTTCTTTCGACAAAGCGTGGAAGACGATCGTCTCGTCAACTCTGTTCAAAAATTCCGGACGAAAAGCCTCGCGCAACAATTCCATTATTTTTACTTTAATGTCGCTTTCATCTTTTTCTTTGCTTCTGGATCTTGCGCCGTCGGTAAAACCAATCACGTTTGATTTTGTGCCAAAATCCAAAATCATATCCGAGCCGATGTTGGAAGTCATGATAATAACGGCATTCTTAAAGCTAACCGTGCGGCCTTTGCCATCCGTCATGCGGCCGTCGTCCAAAACTTGAAGCAAAGTATTGAAGACTTCGGGATGCGCTTTTTCCACTTCGTCGAGCAAGACAACGGAGTAGGGCTGACGACGAATCTTGTCGGTAAGCTGTCCGCCTTCTTCGTAGCCGACATAGCCCGGCGGCGAACCGATCATGCGCGAAACAGCATGACGTTCGCCGTATTCACTCATATCCAAACGGATTATGGCGTTTTCATCGTCAAACATGGATTCAGCCAAAGCTTTGGCCAGCTCGGTTTTGCCTACTCCGGTAGGACCGAGAAAAAGGAACGAGCCAATGGGGCGCTTGGGCTCCGAAAGACCGGCTCTGGAACGTCTTATGGCGTTCGCCACGGCGTGAACCGCTTCTTTTTGACCGACTACGCGCTTGGCAAGTTCCGCCTCCAAATTGGCCAATTTCTTGGCTTCACCTTCCAACATGCGGGAGACCGGGATATGCGTCCAACGGCTGACAACGCCGGCAACATCCTCTTCTGTAACGGCGTCGCGCAACAAACCGCGTTTGCCTTGCAGCTGTTTAAGCTTGTGTTCCAAACGCTTCAGCTCTTTTTCTTTTTCCGGCAATTGACCGTATCTTATTTCCGAAACCTGTTCCAAATCTCCTCGGCGTTCCGCGATTTCAGCCTGACTCTTAAGCTTCTCGACCTCTTGTTTGGCAACTCGACTGGCAGTCAAAACTTCTTTCTCGGCTTTCCATGCCAATTCCAATTCGTCAGACTTTTCACGGATTTCAGAAAGATGCTTGTCCAAAACTTTAAGACGATCTTTAGAATCTTTATCTTCCTCTTTAACCAAAGTGCGCTTTTCTATCTCAAGCTTGATCATCTCGCGCTTAAGTTTATCCAATTCTTCGGGCATGGAACCGATTTGCATGCAAAGACCCGAAGCGGCTTCGTCGATCAAGTCAACAGCTTTATCAGGCAAGAACCTGTCCGTAATATAACGCACCGAGAGTTTGACGGACGAAATTAAAGCCGCGTCCGTGATGCGCACGCCGTGATGCAGTTCGTACTTATCTTTAATGCCGCGCAAAATCGCGATTGCATCTTCTTCATTAGGTTCTTCAACCATGATCGGCTGAAAGCGGCGTTCGAGAGCCGCATCTTTTTCGATGTATCGTCTGTATTCTTTAACGGTCGTCGCACCTACGGCTCTTAGTTCACCGCGAGCTAACGTCGGCTTAAGCAAGTTGGACGCGTCCATGGATCCGCCTTCGCCGGTTGCGCCTGCGCCCACCAAAGTATGCAGTTCGTCGATAAAAAGAATGACTTTTCCGTGGCTTTCCTGAACTTCTTTAAGCAAAGCTTTTAATCTTTCTTCAAACTCGCCGCGAAATTTTGTACCGGCTACCAAAGCGCCGAGATCAAGAGAGACCACGTCTTTGTCGCGCAGAGTGTCCGGCACGTCGCCGGCAACAATGCGCTGCGCCAAACCTTCCACGATCGCCGTTTTGCCGACTCCGGCTTCGCCGATCAATACGGGATTATTTTTTGTTCTGCGAGTCAGCACTTGCATCACGCGCCGGATCTCTTCGTCGCGGCCGATCACAGGATCGAGTTTTTCCTGCCTGGCAAGCTCGGTCAAGTTTCGCGAATATTTTGCCAAGGCCTGATACTTTGATTCGGGTTCCGGAGAATCAACCGTCACGTTACCGCGAAGATCTTTAAGCGCGGCCAGCACGGCTTCAACAACAACGCCTTGTTTGTTTAAGATCGCGCCGACCTCGGTTGGCGAATCCGCCAGAGCCATAAACAAATGCTCCGTTGATATATATTCATCTTTAAAAAATTGCGCAGCCTTTTCTGACTGCACGATAATTTTTGCCAGCTCCTGACTAAAGTATATTTGCCCGACATTGCCGACGGATGAAGACACTTTTGGAATATGCTGCAATAAAAATTCCAAATCCGTATGCAACCGTGCTGCATCAACCTGCAGTTTTTTGAGCAAAGAGGGGACGACGCTGCCTTCCTGCGCAAGCAAAGCCAACGCCAAATGCACAGGCTCCAGCGCCTGTTGTCCGTTTTCTTGAGCTATTTGATGAGCTAGCTGAAGGGCTTCTTGGCTCTTTGTGGTAAAATTTTGTGGCATCATATTTGGTTAGCACTCTAAGCATGAGAGTGCTAAATATTTATATCATGAGATTATCGTTTTGGCAACTGTCAGGCCGTTGCCTGTGGATTGCTTTTGCGGCGCATTTTGTCTATCATTTATCAGCTTTGTCATTGCGAGCGGAGTTGGACGCAGCGTGGCAATCTTTAAGATTATGGACTACCTAAAAACAAATAGATTAGCCAAAATTTCGTTCATTTTACTTGTTTTATTGATCTGCTGGGGTTTTATCCAGTCTTTTGTTGCACCGATAGGCATCACATCCTTTTGGGGCATTGGTCTGGGCACGATTTTAGCAGCTTTTTACATTTCCAGCCTGTACATCAAAGAGTTTGGGATTTTTAAAACCGCCGTTTGTCTTGCCACGCTGCTTGCGCTCGTATTTGGCGCCCATGTTTTGAATCAATTCAGGGGATGGCCGTTCGGTTTTGTTACTTACAACGACATCTTGGGCTGGAGACTTCCTTTAAACATAGCTTGGCCCATTCCTGTTTTTTGGACAACAATTATCGCTTCGGGATTGATGCTTATGCGGCCAAATAAAAACATGCACGATCCCAAAACAATTTTTGCTTGGGCTTTTGATACCGGATTGTTCGTTTTACTGAGCGCTGTTATCATCGAACCGATCTTAAACATCACCACTTCTCAAACTTGGTCTTTTACCGGTGGATTTTACGGCGTGCCTTTGACGGGAATGCTGGGTTGGTTTTTAACCGCGTTCGTTGCTTCTTACGCGACGATATACATTGCAAAACTCATGGATTTTGAAACCACTGACAAGCACGCATCGCTATCAATCTCTTTGCTCGCCTTAACTTCGCTCGCTTGTTTGACGGCTTACAAACTCTCGATGAGTTTCGTTATCGTCCCGTGCGTAATTGCGATTTTATATTTTACCTTCTCTCTTTTACCAGCTAAATTGCAACGCACCGGAGGGGATGGATTCTCGCCTACGCAAGAATGACAAGATGAAGACCGGAGGGGAGATTGCCGCGCTCCGTCCAACTGCGCTCGCAATGACGGAGGGGAGTTTATTGAGCTGTACTTGTTGCTGCACCCGGTTTATCGGGAGTGAGCAACGGCATCATCGGCCTCTCTATGGAGAACAAATCGTTGTAATCCGTATAACTGGAATCTATCTCTCCGTCCTTAACCTTCGTCGTCATGCCGGCGATTGAACCGGTGCTGTCGAGACAGAAGCTCATATCCAGCATCTTGTCGTCTTGTTTGTATTGAGTTTTAAAAGCAGTACATCTTTTTTGAGTGTTCGCCTGCAAAGCAATCGGGGCATCGTCTGCGATTCCAAAAGATGCGATCGAATCGTCCGTGATCAACATGGAAGCAAAAAAACTGCGACCGAAGTCTTTTGCAAAAGCATCGTTAGACATTTCCCAGGAGTTTGTCGAAGTTCTGACGTAGACCGTTTCGCCCACAATTATTAACTCAAGTGTTTTTTTATCATCGGTTTTTAATACTGCATGCAGTCTTAAAGGTTTGACATACTCGACAACCCCGGTGATTGTTCCATTAGCGGAAGTTTGAGTTATCGAAGTGCGAAAACTTTTTGCTGCTCTGAATTTTTTGATTGCATTGGCAAGCACTTGGCGGTTTTGCGCGTCTTTATCAACTTCCGCAGCAGCGTCCGAAGGTAAAAATGGCATATCTTTGAGTTCGGCTGCTTGCGCATCTGCCAAAGCCTTTTGGGCTAAAGCTTGTTTGTGCATGTAGTTCCAGCCAAGCAAGGCTCCAAGAACAATTACAGGCCCGGCAACGAGCCATATTAAGTATTTACGCATCATATAAGTTTATTGTTTCGTTATGGAAGCTACGCTGCCGCAAGTCACTGATTGATCGGGCTTTATTTTGCAAACGCGATAATACGTTTTGCCGGACTTAAGATCTTTGTCCGTCCAAGAGCGCGTATCTATGCTGGTGATCGCTTTAAACCAAAACACTTTAGGAAAGTAAAGCGATGGATCGGTTGCCGACTTTACCAAGACGTAAGATTGAAAAGGCTCGACTGCTTTTCCCCAACTCAATTCTGCGCCGTATTGAGATTGGGTAATCGTCAGATGCATTTCGCTGTCCGAAAAACTTACCGGTACGGAGCTATCTGCCGCTTTTGGCGTCGCCGCTTGATCCGTCATACCCGACGGCAACTTGCCGGGAACAGTTTTGTTATTCGTCCTTAATCTTTCGTCATCAGTCTTTGATCCTTGGTCTTTCGCCGATTCCGGTTCAGCGACCCTATCGACAACAATCTTCATCGTCGAAGTCACTATACCGTTGCCGACGGAGAGTGGAAATTCGTTTTTACCTTCTTTAATGTCGAGTTCAATGTCGAACTTTCCATCTTTGACCTCGTTCGGCGTTTCACCGAGATATACGACATCTGCATCCGTTTCGCCGATAGCACTGAGTTTAGAAGCTGTTGTGGTTGAATACAAACCCGGCGACAACAAGTTTAAAGTCGGAGTTTTTGGAGTCAATCTTGTTTGCGGCGTTTGCGACGCGCATCCGGCACCCAAAAACGCCATCAAACTCAAAGCCAAGATAAACGGTTTTTGCATGTGGGTATTATAGCATAAGAGTTGATAGGCATAACTCACCCTGCCCTCTCTTACCCAAGAGAGGGTTCTGCCGGATGCTGAATCGCTCAACAACACGAGGATGATGAGGTTCTCTCCCTTGGGTAAGGGAGAGTTAGAGTGAGTTAGGCTAAAATACCAACAGTGGCGAACATAACGAATCAGTGATAAAGTCACATCATTATGCAAGGCAGTTTATATATCGTAGCGACGCCGATCGGCAACCTTAAGGACCTGACGATTCGCGCGAAAGAGACATTTGAAGCAGTTGACGTTATCGTCTGCGAGGACACCAGAGTCACTTCCAAACTTCTTGCCTCAATCAACGTCAAAAAGACCCTGCTGGCCATTAACCAACACGCAAACGATGGACGTCTATCATCTGTCGTCTCCCGTCTGTTGAAAGGCGAAAACATCGCTTACGTTTCCGACGCCGGCACGCCCGGAGTAAACGATCCCGGAGGCAAACTCGTTGAACAAGCATTGAAAGAGGGGATCGCCGTCATTCCAATCCCCGGCGCATCGGCCTTGACTGCGGCGATCTCGGTCTGCGGATTTCCAATGGAGCACTTTGTTTATCTTGGTTTCGCACCTCACAAAAAAGGACGCCAAACTTTTTTTAAAGAGGTTGCCGAGCGCGACGAAGCGACCATCTTTTTCGAATCAACGCATCGCCTTATCAAAGCTCTCGAATCACTGGTCATGACGTCCGAGGACGCTTCAGGACGTTCCAAGGACGTTCGAGGACGGCTGATATTCGTCGGTCGCGAACTGACCAAGCTATACGAAACCCTGTATCGCGGCACCGCGGCGGAAGTTTTGGAAGCAATAAAAACCACCAGCGACAAAGGCGAAGCGGTGATTATCGTTGCACCGAAGAAATACAACATCAATTAAAGAATATGCGTACAGTCGCCATCTGCGGATCGAAAAAATACAAAGACCAAATTCACCAATTCTCGTTTGAACTCGAAAGGAAGGTTGCCACAACGGCGGAAGAGCTGGTAAGGTTGCTCTGAACTTTATGAAAGAAGCTTTGAATGTCCCGCAATTTCGCAGTGAGTTAAAAGAAAAAAAGCCGATCGATTTTGAAGTGCCATCTTGGTCAGCTGCGCATTTTCAGGATGATATCAGAGAAAAAAAGATAACAATTTCACCGGCGGAACAAATTCGATACGAACAAAATGCAAAACTTGCAGATGTTGTCACGAAAGAACTCGCATGGCTTGTCGATGTCGAAGATGTAACGGCAGCGGATCTGGAAGCAAAATTCAAAAGCTTTAAAGGAGAACTTTCGAGCGCACAAATGCAACTGATAACAAAAATCAAAAACAGGCTTGTTGAAGCCGCGCGCGAAACAGAAAAAATCAGTCAAGGATCCGCACAGAAGCTATATCAAAAGCTAGTTGATGAATTTCATTATCCACCGGCGGATTCCATAGACATCCATCCGTTGGGCATGATTGTGGTCAAATCTTCAAACTGGAATTTGATGCATCTCGATACGGCTGGCTTTTCTTATGAACCGACGGAAGCTTACAAGCAAAGACTGGATCCCAAAGCGTTAGGCTTTATGCAAAGATTAGTCGTCTTGAGAGATGATATCGAAGGAAAGAGCGAGCTTTCTCAAGACGTCATAAGACGACACGAAACTTTTCATTACCTTTACAACATGGCCATAAGGCCGGAAAGCACCGCGAACTACAAATTCGATCTGGAAAAAAGATATTTTTTGCAGGTTAAAAACGAAATTCTTGCACATCTTTTGGGAAATGATTGGCAATGGGACGCGAAAAAACTTTTATCCGATTTAAAACCAAAACAAAAACGCATTTCAGATTTTGACGACAGATCGATAGACGACGTGATCTTGCATGTTTATCAAAAAATCTGCAGAGAAATCGGCAGCAACCTGCCCGAGGCGGAATACAAAAAAGAAACCGAGGGTTATCCGGATGCGTTATTTTTGTGTTTAAGGGAAATCGCGCGTCTGTACTGCATGGAAAGTAGAGATTTTGAAGATGCAATAAAAGCGGTGTTGACTGCGCAGGATTTTAAGGAGATGACTGAAAAACTGAAACAGATCGACAAGGAAAAAGTTTTTGTTTGGCGCGATCGATTGCCTGTGCTTTTAGCCCTGTCTCCAAAAGAGAGTGCACATAAAATCATTAATTACAGCACTTTACAGCGGGATTTCAGATTGAATTTTAAAAGAGACACCGCGGAAGTTAAGGAAGATTGGCAATGGTTTTACTCTCAAGTTGCAGACCATATCAAAAAACTGAAACAAAACCCTGATGACGAGGAGAACACGATTGCAGTCAATGAATTATCAAGCTTGCTCAGATCGTTCGGTATTGAAGTCGAAGATTGATATGTTCATTAGCGACCGTCTCTACGGAAGTTTTGAGATAGATGAGCCGGTGCTTATCGAGCTTATAAACTCGCCGTCGATTCAGCGTCTAAAAGGCATTGCACAGCTTGGAATCCCGGCCGAGTTTTACAGTGTTAAAAGTTTTTCACGCTACGAACATTCGGTCGGCGTCATGCTATTGTTGCGGCGCTTGGGCGCAAGCGAGGAAGAACAAATCGCCGGTCTGCTGCATGACGTATCGCATACCGCGTTTTCACACGTCATTGATTGGGTTTTAAAAGAAAACGGCAGCGAAGATAACTATCAAGACATTCATCATTTGGAATTTTTGCAAAGAACGGAATTGCCGTCCATTTTGGAACGCTACGGATACAACATTCAATCAATTGCAGATTACAGTCACTTTGGTTTGCTCGAAAGAAATCTGCCTGCAATCTGCGCCGACAGAGCTGATTACGGTTTGCGTGAGTTTGACTTTACGATTGCCGACGAATGTCTACATGGATTGACGGTGCAAGACAGACAAATGGTTTTTAAAGATACCGGAGCGGCAAAATTGTTTGCAACAAATTTTTTGAAACGCACGGAAGAAAATTGGGCCTGCGCAGAAGCTGCGAATCGTTATCTTTATTTTGTGGAAGCATTGCGCATCGCGGTCAAGCTCGACAAAATCAGTCTGGATGATTTTTGGCAAGATGACGCTTTTGTTTTTAATAAACTAAAGTCTTGCAACAACGCAAGGATAGTCGAGATTTTAAACAAATTACAAATTCTGTCTTGGGATGATTTTCCCAAGAATGGCGTAATTCATATTTTGAAATTCCGATACGTCGATCCGCTTGTTATACTGAATGATAAACTCTTCCGTTTAAGCGAAGTCGATAGTGACTTTAAACTCAAAGTCAAAAAAGCACACGAATGGCATTTGGCGGGTGTGCCGAAAATAATCATTTGAACTATGAAAATCACGATTTGTGGCAGTATTTCATTCTTTGATGAAATGCAAAAAACGCAGCAAGAGCTAGAATCGCTCGGACACGAAGTTAAACTTCCGCCGTCTGAAATAATCAACGAGACGGGACGCTTGATGCCCGTCAAAGAATATTATGCGCTGCGCAAAGCGACAGAAACCGAAGACGGTTGGATTTGGGACAGAAAAGAAGAGGCGATGCACAATCATTTTAATAAAGTTGAATGGGCTGATGCGATTTTGGTGCTGAACTATTCTAAAAACGGAATAGACGGATACATCGGCGCGAATACATTGCTCGAAATGGGCTTGGCTTTTCATCTCAAAAAACCAATATATTTACTCCACCAGATACCTACTATTTCTTACAAAGAAGAAATATTGGGCATGAAGCCGGAAGTTATTGGGTTTGTAAGCAAGATCCCCCGCTCGCTTTAGGCGAGCTGCCCCCTTGCGGGACTAGCGAGGACAGGGGATCCGCTTATGGACAAAACGACAATTTTGACTTATTCTTTGACCATGCAAAATAAATTTTACGTAACAACTCCTATCTACTACGTCAACGACAAGCCGCATATCGGTTCGACTTATACGACCGTTGTGGCGGATGCTTTGGCGCGAGCGCATCGCTTACGCGGAGTACCGACGATGTTTTTGACGGGCACTGATGAGAACAGCCAAAAGAATGTCGAGGCCGCGGAAAAAGTCGGCGAGAAAGATTTGCAAAAATATTTGGACGGCATGGCGCAAATCTGGTCGCGGACATGGAAGGAGCTTGGAATCAGCTTCGATGATTTTATACGCACGACAGAGGAGCGCCACCACAAAGCGGTTGAGCGTTTTTGGAAGGCGGTAGAAAAATCCGGAGATATTTATAAAAAAGAATACGAGCGTTCGTATTGCGTGGGTTGTGAAGAGTTTAAAACTCCATTCGAGGTCAAGGACGGGCGCTGTCCGTTGCATCCAAACAAAGAATTGCAAATCGTGCAGGAAGAAAATTATTTTTTTCGCGCGTCGGCCTACAAAGACGAGCTGCTCAAACTCTATCATGAACATCCGGAATTTATTCAGCCTGTCAGCAGGCTGAACGAAACGCGCAATTACGTTAAAGACGCATTTGAAGATTTTTCCATTTCGCGCGAAGCCAAAAAACTTTCGTGCGGCATTCCCGTGCCGGGTGATGATTCGCAACGCATTTATGTTTGGTTTGATGCTCTCATCAACTACATGTCTGCGGTCGGTTACGGCTCGGACGACAAAGTGTTTGCCAAGTGGTGGCCCGCGACTTTGCATCTTGTGGGAAAAGACATCATCAAGTTTCACTGCGCTCTTTGGCCTGCGATGATAATGAGCGCAGCCAAGTCGGACGAGCTGCTTCGAAATGAAGATGAAAGTCCAAAACTTCCGGAACATGTTTTCGCGCACGGATTTTTTACCATCAACGGACAAAAAATCAGCAAATCGCTGGGCAATGCCATCGATCCGCTGGATTTGGTCAAAGAATATCCAATAGACGCAATCCGTTACTTTTTGTTGCGCGAAATTACTTTTGGCGAAGACGGAGACTTCTCGCTTGCTCGTCTAGCCGAACGCTATAACGCCGATCTGGGCAACACCTTCGGCAACCTCGTCAACCGCGCTATCTCCATGAGCAGGAAATACTTCGACAACAAAGTTCCGTCGATTGATTTGAGTTCCCCTAAATTCGAGCTTCGAAATTCGAGCTTCGATGGTCCTATCTCCTGGGGCGGCAAAGATGCAGTCGACACGCTCTGGCAGTCCGTCGACCAGTACATCGAGTCAAACAGACTTGACCTTGCGCTGGAGACGATTTGGGGAGGGGAAGGTTGTTCGCTTATCGTTGCGAATCGACTCGTAGAAGAAACCAAACCATTCAAACTCATCAAAGACAATCCCGAACAAGCCTCAATCGTTTTATACACGTTGCTGGAAGCTTGTCGTCATTTCGCATGGATGATCGAGCCCGTAATGCCGACCATCGCGGAAGAGATCATCCGCCAGCTTGGTCAAGATCCAATCGCCGAACGCAAACAGGGGATTAAATACCTTCGATCCTGGGGCTGCCTCAAACCCGGATCAGAACTGCCAGAGCCAAAAATTTTGTTTCCGAGGAATGCATAAATCGGTTCGTAAGTTGATCCCCTGATCCGATACTTCGCATCGGATCTGTCCCCTTAACAAAGGGACGTCGAAACAAAACCCTTAAACCATTTATGCCTCTTTCATTGAGCTTTCAACATCAAACATTGTCTGACGAAGTACTAAACGTCAGCATTCAAAGCATCCTCGAATCAAGCAAGCTACTTTCGATGTCAACGGTCAATTCAAACAATACAGCTCATATCAACACTGCGTATTTTGCTTTTGATGAAAATTTTAATTTTTTCATCGTTACCAAACCATCCACAAAGCATGCAAAAAATTTGGCCAACAATCCGTCGGTTGCGATAAACGTGTTTGATGGAAATCAAAAGTTCTGGACATCGCTTAAGGGGCTACAACTTTTTGGTACTTGCGCAAAAACCCTTCTTACAGAAGTGCCTCATGCTTTAACAACTTACAATAAACGTTTCCCGATTTTCAGTGAGTTCGCTTCGCACCCAGATGATTTTACTAAAAAAGCAATCAGCTCACGTTTTTACACCATTAACATCAATTCAATAAAACTCTTCGATGAACCTACTTTTGGCGAGGAAGTTTATATTGACTTAAATTTGCAAAAGCAGTCTCCATCAACTTCACTCTAACTCGTCGTCATGCTAAATTGTTAATTGTTCATTGTCCAGCCTCTATATAATTCAATGTGGCGGGATCCCGCCAAAGGCGGTGATTAATTGTTAATTTTTATTATGCTCCTCTTCAACATAATCCTAATTCTCGCTCTGCTGGGCTTTATCGGATCCGGACTTAAGGACGGCTTGATTTATGCGCTTGGACGCATCGTCGGCGCTGTGGTTGGATTTGTGATCGCAAAAACTTTTTATATCGAAGCGTCGGTCATCCTCTCTCCGTTTTTGCCGAGCAACTGGGCGCGAATTTTCGCTTTTTTGATCATCTTCATACTGGCCACTCGCGTGATGGGTTGGATTTTTAAAGCCTTGGACAAAACATTTAATTTTATCGCCGTCATCCCTTTTCTCAAATCAATCAATCACGCACTCGGCGGATTCTTGGGTTTTTTGGAAGGCATGATTGTAATCGGCGGGTTGATTTGGTTTTTCAAAACCTTTAACGTCATCCCGTCAGCGCTTACTTACATCAACGGATCTTTTATGGCGAGCTGGATTTATGGAGCGTTCACGAAAGTGCTGGGACTACTACTTTAACTCAAAACTAGAAACTGGAAAGAGTGGTTCAGTTAAACTTTTTAACTCTTTCTAGTTTCCAGTTTCTAGTTTCCAGTTTCTAGTTGTCTATGTTAATCGACACTCACTCCCACCTGCATTTCCGCAAATACGACGATGACAGAAACGAAGTTCATCAGCGCATGGCTGAGTTTGGCGTTAAGACGATTACAGTCGGAACAGCAATGAACACCAGCCGCGAAGCAGTCGAATACGCGGATAAACATGCGGACACTTGGGCGTCTGTCGGTTATCATCCGGAACATGTAACGAGTGATTTTGAAGACGATGATGAAATCGGCGCATTGGACGAGCCGTTTGACGCAGTAGAACTCGAACGCATCGCGACTTCGTCACCGCGCGTAATCGCGATCGGCGAAGTCGGACTCGACTATCATTATTTTAATGAATCGGGAAAAATGAAGTCCGGACTAACAATCGAGGACGCGAAACTGAATCAAAAAAATATTTTTCTTCAACAAGTCTCCTTGGCGCAAAAACTCAACAAGACACTAATCCTCCACATCCGCGACGCCGCGGCAGACATGCTTAGTATCCTCACCGATCACCGAAATTCGAATCCCGATACCCGAATCGTCATCCACGGCTTTTCTGAAAAATGGGAAACGGCGCAAAAGTATTTGGATCTCGGATGTTACATCGGAATCGGCGGGATTGTGACGTTTAAACCGCGCAAAGAGACTTTGCCCGAAGATACGTTGATATCTATCGCGCAAAAAATCCCGCTCGATCGTCTTTTGCTTGAAACAGATGCGCCTTGGCTTGCGCCTGTTCCAGTCCGCGGAACGAGAAACGAACCAACATACGTTCGCCATGTCGCGAAATTTGTCGCGCAGGCAAGGGGAATTTCGCTTCAAGAGATTTCCGATGTGACGACGAAAAATGCGCAAAGATGTTTTAACTGCAATTTTGATTTTTGACGTGCAATTGATTTTATTGTAAATAAAATCTACGGAAACGGAGGTCTAGATGAATCCGACATACATGTTTGCAGCACTGTATTTGATGATAAAGGGAGGACGTGATGAGTCGTATTTGGCAGTTTCTATCTGCGCTCTTTCTGCTCGTCGGTTGTACCGTCGAAAAACCGCCGCCGCAAACAACGTCATGCCCTTTGCGGCCTACCACAGAGGCGAAATCGTACGAGCTTATCGGAGAAAGCTGGACCGTTATCTCCGTAATCTATCCGTTGGACGCACGTATTGAGTGCGTCGGCGACAATGGCGCGGATTTTAGGCGCGTTGTTTCTAAGATGACGCAGATTCTCAAAAACCGCGAACTGGAGCCGAATGAGTTTTACGGCGTCGGACCGCGGGATTGTGTCTGCGAAGGCAAACACGGCTATTCTGCCGTGATGATGCGCAACATCGCGGTAGTTACGTGCCTCACTCCCGAAGAAGCGCTGGCCGTCAGAGAACGGCACGTCTTGCTTACAAACCGCTGAAACCTAAAGCGGTCTTTTTTTAAAAATTTTGCACCATTGACTTATATATATATCATGCCTATAATCTTGGCGTCTTTAAAAACATGCAAATCGAGCCAAACCAGCCAAAAAAAGACACAACAAAGGCTGTGGATAAAAACAGCATGTCTTTAGGACAAGCATTTAGTTTAGCTTGGGAATTGGGCTATCTTATGGCAATTCCGCTGGTCCTTTTTGCACTTGGCGGCCGTCTGCTCGATAAATACCTGAACACTTCGCCGACTTTTCTAATGTTCGGCATAGTCATCTCAATCATCGCATCGTCAATCTTAGTCGCCCTAAAAGCGACAAAGATCATCAGTGGCATTACAAAAGGGACGGACGACAAAAATAATTCGTAATTTGGCATTTGCAGTTAATCAAAGTATGTTGGAAATTTCGATTGCACCAGAAGTTGTAACAACCATTGCGGGTTTTCCGGTTACAAATACCATACTCGTAATGGGAGTTATTTTTTTGATCACAATCGTAATTGCGATTATCGTAAAACGCAGAATCTCTGTAAACAAACCTGCGACGGGCGTTGCGGGTATAATGGAATTTTTCGTGGAAGTATTTTTGGATTTTATTGATTCGATAACCAGTGATCATCGCAAATCAATTCGTATCTTTCCAATTGTTGCAACAATCTTTTTAATCGTGTTGCTTTCAAACTTAGTTGAACTTGTTCCGGGCTTGGGTTCCATTGGCATCTGGGAGCTTCATGGCGAAGAGACAATTTTGGTGCCTTTCATAAGATCGATGTCTGCAGACCTGAACTTTACTTTGGTTGTTGCCGTTTTTGCCATGGCATCCGTTCAAGTGATGGGAATGAGGTTTCTAAAAGTCGGACCTTACCTTGGCAAATTTTTTGTGGCGCCCTGGAAAAAACCGTTTTTAATCGGTACGTTCGTCGGTTTGCTGGAGTTCATGTCTGAATTTTCAAAAATACTTTCATTTACCTTTCGTTTGTTCGGCAATATTTTTGCCGGTGAGGTCCTGTTGGCGGTCATGGGTTTCCTGTCTCCGTTCCTCGCGCCTTTGCCGTTCTTATTTTTGGAACTTTTCGTCGGCTTTGTGCAAGCGTTGGTCTTTGCAACTTTAACGATCGTATTTTTGAGCATGGCCACAACAGCGCATGATCACGAAGAGGAGCATGCTCCACGCGCAGACTACTCGCATGCCACTTTCGGAGGCAAACCGGGAGGAGTAGCTGCAATGAACGGACAAGCACCGCAATCGTAGGGGATGCCGACCGTCGCATGAATTTATCGTGCGACGATTTACTCTCTTACGCTATACAGCGACTTTAAACAAATAAAGCGATTTGCGAATTGCAATAACAGTCGACTGGAAAGCGTTAATTCATTCATCGTTATGGAAAACGAAGCAGCCAACTTGGTGGCCTCCAATCTGGATTCTATTAAACTCATCGCCATGGCAGCCACAATCGCCATCGGCGGCATGTTGCCGGCATTCAGCATCGGTAAAGTCGGTGCAAAAGCCATGGAATCGATCGGGCGCAATCCAGAAGCGGCCTCCAAGGTTATGACCGCAATGCTTATCGCAGCGGCCTTTATCGAAGCCATCGCCATCTACGCGCTGGTTGTCGCACTCATCATTAAATTCGTCTAACGTTTCGACGTCAGTCACCGGTCGTCATCGCATGATACGATCGGACTCGGGTGCCGAACCCTTTGTTACATGTTATATGTTATGTGTTAAGTGAAATTATATGTCTGAAATGCTCACAAAATTAGGAATCGACTGGAGACTGTTTATTGCACAGCTCGTCAATTTTTTGATTCTCTTTGGGATATTACGCGCCTTTGCCTGGAAGCCGATAATAATGGCGCTGGAGGATAGACGCGCGAAAATCAAAAAGGGATTGCATGACGCGGAAAAAGCGAAACAACAAGTCAAGGATCTTGAAAAAGAACGCGAGGCTGTTTTGTCAGAGGCGCGCGCCGAAGCGATGGCGATTATTGAAAAAGCCGATCAAAAAGCATCCGCTTTAAGCCAAGAAAAGATTCAAGCAACGCAAAACGAAATAGAAAAACGAATGGAAGAAGCGAAAGAACAGATTAAAGGCGAACGCACGGCATCTTATAATGCGCTCAAACAAGATTTGGCAAAGCTTATCTCTTCCGCAACCGGCAAGATCGTTGAAAGCATGGACGGTAAATCTCACGATGCCTTGATCGAATCGGCCATCAAGGATTTAAGCGCCGAGTAAACTATGTCCAAACAGCAAAATCAATTTTTAGACGATTTGGCCAAAGGCGCGATAATGGCCGCCAAAAAAGAAAATTGCGTTTCAGTCTTGATGAACGATTTGGTTTTGATTTCAAAAATATTTGCGGAAAGTTCCGAAGTGAAACAATCGCTGCAAAATGTGTCAGTTTCTTTGGAACATAGGATTGATTCTCTAAAAAAAGTTTTGGAAGGAAAAATGGAACCGCTTTCCATCAACGTGATGGTCGTGCTGATGGAGAAAGATGCTTTAAACAGATTGGAGAACTTTTTGCAGAGCGTGGAAAAACAAGCGCAGGAGTTGGCTGACTATCATGCATGCAAAGTTGCAACCGCGGTAGAGATGCCGGAAAAATCCAAGCAACATTTGGTAAAGGCTCTGGAAAAAAGACTCGGCGGGGAAGTAAGCGTAACTTACGAGATCAATACGGCGGTCATCGGCGGCCTTTCGGTAACTTGCGGAGACTGGCGTTATCTGGGAACAGTGCAGAATAAACTTCAACAATTATCACGTCACTTAGCAAACTGAAAATGAAATATATGGCAAACACCACAAATGCAACCGCAGCGGCAAAGATCGCCGAACAATTGACGGCCAAAATACAATCCTTCAAACCGGAGAACTCTACGGAAGAGATCGGTTTGGTGCGCGAGGTAGGCGATGGCATCGCATCCATCACAGGCTTGAAACACGCCAAGTCGATGGAAATGTTGACTTTTGAGGACGGCTCCATGGGAGTCGCTCTTAACTTGGAAGCTGATCGCGTCGGTGCAATGGTGCTGGGCGACGTTACAGGCATTAAAACAGGACAGACCGTGCACGGCACAGGAAAAGTTTTGTCTTTGCCGGTTGGAGACGGAGTTTTAGGACGCGTGCTTGATCCGCTCGGCAAACCACTCGACGGGAAAGAAAAGTACGCAGCTAAAAAAGAGTACCCAATTGAAAAAATCGCACCGGGTGTTATGACCAGACACGCGGTCGACACTCCGCTCATGACCGGCATAAAGGCGATTGACGCCTTAATTCCGATCGGCCGAGGACAACGCGAGCTTATCATTGGCGATCGTCAGGTTGGTAAAACAGCGATTGCAGTCGATACGATTATCAACCAAAAAGGCAAAGGCGTTATCTGTATTTATGTTGCGATCGGACAAAAAGAATCCAAGGTTGCAAAGATCGTTGCCAAACTTAAAGAAGCCGGAGCGATGGACTATACCGTCGTCGTTTCCGCCGGCGCGTCCAAACCCGCAGCTTTGCAATATATCGCGCCTTACGCAGGATGTTCCATCGGCGAGTATTTTATGGATCAAGGCAAAGACGCTTTGGTTGTTTATGATGATCTCTCCAAACACGCTTGGGCTTATCGTGAAGTTTCTTTGCTCTTGCGCCGCCCGCCAGGACGCGAGGCTTATCCCGGCGACGTGTTTTATCTCCACTCCCGTTTGCTCGAACGAGCCGTTCGTCTTTCTGATGAAAACGGCGGCGGTTCTTTAACGGCATTGCCCATCATCGAAACACAAGCCGGCGACGTGTCCGCTTACATTCCAACTAACGTCATCTCAATTACCGACGGTCAAATCTTTTTGGAAGGCGATTTGTTTTATCGCGGCGTTCGCCCGGCTTTAAACGCAGGACTTTCTGTGTCTCGCGTCGGCGGCGATGCACAGTTTAAAATCATGAAAAAAATTGCCGGCCCTGTGCGCTTGGATTTGGCCCAATTCCGCGAACTCGAAGCTTTTTCGCAATTCGCAACTGATTTGGATGAAGCCACTCGCAAGCAAATTGAACGCGGACGCAGAACCGTCGAAGTCTTAAAACAAGGACAATATCAGCCGATGTCGCTCGGTCATCAAATCGTCGTCTTGTTCGCAGTCACAAAAGGTTTGTGCGACGAGGTGCCCGTAGACAAAGTGACTGATTGGGAATCCGGTCTGCACGAGTATTTGAATTCAGAGGCGGAAGATGTTGTCGCTGCAATCGAAGATCAAAAAGCAATGTCTCCCGAATTGGAAAAACTCATCACCAAAACAGTCGAGGACTGGAATAAAACATTTTTAACCGCAAAATAATTGTTAATTGTTAATTATTCGTTATGGCCGTATCAACCCGCCTCATCAAAGCGCGCATAAAATCGATAGGCAACACGCGCAAAATCACCAAAGCCATGGAACTCGTGGCCGGTGCCAAGATGCGTAAGGCCGTGCAAATGACGGTTGACAGCAGGCATTACAGCAATAACGTCAAACAAATCGTAGACGAAATCCGTCAGGTCATCGATCAGCAATCTCATCCGCTTTTATTTGGACGCAAAGTGTCTGCAAAAACCGTTTTGATCATCGGCGCTTCGGACAGGGGAATGTGCGGCGGATTTAATTCCCAACTTGTCAGAAAAAGCGTTGAGTTTATCAAAAGCAGAACGGAACCGGTTCAAGTGATAATCGTGGGTAAAAAAATAGAAAGCTCGATGCGCAGAGCGAGCGCGGAAATAATGGCGTCATTTCCATCCATTTCCAACTCTCCATCTTTTGAACGCAGTAAGAGCATCGGCCAATTGGCTTATGACGAATTTTTGCATCACCGCGCGGATCGCGTTTTTGTCTGCTACTCGGATTTTAAAAGTGCAATTTCTCAAGTACCGACAGTCGTCCAACTGCTGCCCATTGTTCCGGAAGATGAGCTGGCGTCAGAACCCGAGGAAAGTTTTCAAACCGACGAAGAGGATACTAAGACGCCTATAAGCGAATACAAGCGCTTAGCCCAAGACAGAACGCTGATTGCAAAGAATCCTCCCGACTACAACATAAAATTCGAACCGACGCCGCGCTATGTGCTGGATCACTTGCTTCCTCGGCTGATTGACACGCGGCTTTACCAGGCAATGCTCGAATCAACGGCATCAGAACAATCCGCACGAATGATGGCTATGAGAAGCGCTACGGATTCTGCAACGGAAATGCTTGATAACCTCACCTTTACCTTTAACCAAGCAAGACAAGCCAGCATTACTCGAGAGATTTCTGAAATCTCCGCCGGCAAAGCGGCACTTGAAAACTAAAAAACTAACGAATTATGAATTAAGAATTAATAATTAAGAATTAGATGAAACATCAATTATTCATAATTCAAAATTCTTAATTTAATAATGTATGAAAGGAATAATCACACAAATCATCGGACCGGTGGTGGACGTCTCGTTTGCGGGAGAGCCTCCGGCAATCTACAACGCGCTCACCATAGATCGCAAAGAAGGCGTTTTAACTTTGGAAGTTGAACAGCATCTTGGCGAAGGACGCGTTAGAGCAATCGCCATGTCGAGTACGGACGGTTTGGAACGCGGTTTAGAAGTGGAGGACACGGGCGCTCCAATTTCCGTTCCTGTCGGCGACGAAACCCTCGGACGCATGTTTAATGTTACAGGCAATGCTATAGACGGCGGCAAAGATCCGGTCAAAGCCAAAAAACTTCCGATTCACCGCCAAGCTCCTGCTTTTGACGAACAATCGACCAAAACTGATATTTTGGAAACGGGCATCAAAGTCATCGACTTGATCTGTCCGTTTTTGAAAGGTGGCAAAATCGGTCTGTTCGGCGGCGCGGGCGTAGGCAAAACGGTTATCGTCATGGAGCTTATCCGCAACATTGCTACGGAGCACGGTGGTTATTCCGTGTTCGCCGGCGTTGGTGAACGTACCCGCGAGGGGAATGCTTTGTGGCAAGAAATGAAAGGCTCCGGAGTTATCGATAAAACAGCTTTGGTTTTCGGCCAAATGAACGAACCGCCCGGAGCCCGCGCTCGCGTGGCTTTGACTGCACTGACCATGGCAGAACATTTTCGCGATGCGCAGAATCAGGACGTTTTGCTTTTCGTTGATAACATCTTCCGCTTTACTCAAGCAGGTTCAGAAGTTTCCGCTCTGCTCGGACGCATCCCTTCAGCCGTGGGTTATCAACCGACTTTGGCTACAGAAATGGGCAACTTGCAAGAACGCATTACCTCTACGACAAAAGGTTCCATCACATCCGTTCAGGCTGTTTACGTTCCGGCTGACGATTTGACCGACCCGGCTCCTGCGACGACGTTTGGTCATTTGGACTCAACCGTCGTTCTGACTCGTGCGCTTACAGAACTCGGTATTTATCCGGCAGTCGATCCGCTCGATTCATCTTCGACGATTCTTGATCCAAAAATCGTGGGTGACAGACACTACAAAGTTGCACGCGGAGTACAAAAAGTTTTGCAGCGTTATAAGGACTTGCAAGACATTATTGCAATTCTCGGCATGGACGAGCTTTCTGACGAAGACAGAATGACCGTTGCACGCGCGCGCAAAATTCAAAAATTCCTTTCTCAACCTTTCTTCGTCGCCGAGGTCTTTACTCAACATCCAGGTAAATACGTTACGCTTGAACAGACGATTTCCGGTTTTGAAGAAATCTTGGAAGGCAAACACGACGACAAACCTGAACAGGCTTTTTACATGAAGGGTGATATTTCGGAAGTGACTAAATAGGAGACCGTTAACAGCGTACTTAAAGCGTTGGATTGAACGCCCAAAGTACGTCAAAGCATGTTTAAAGTACGTTATGAGTAAACTAATGTTCGAACTTACAACTCCGGAAAAAGTGGTCTTTAGCCAAGCTGTAGACCAGGTAACGCTGCCCACAATGGACGGCGAAATTACGATTTTGCCAAGCCATATTCCGCTTGTGGCGCAATTGGTACCCGGCGTCGCTATTTTAAAATTGGACGGAGTTAGCGAGGACGTGGCCGTTTCCGGAGGTTTTATCCAAGTTGATGGACGAGGCAAAATTACCGTCTTAGCTGACACGGCGGAACGCGGCATGAATCTGAATTTAGAAGATATTGAAAAGGCGAAACAGCGCGCCGAAGAGGTTATGCATAGTACCGTCAGGGGAGACGACGAAACATTTGCACGCGCCGCCGCAGAACTTGAAAGGGAGCTGGCGCGCTACAAAGTTGCCTTAAAATACAAGAAGGACGGCTCTGCAATCAAGCCTCCTTTACAAAACGCTGAATTGACGGACGATAGCGGACCTGTCTAAATATCTTCATGGGCCGAAGAAACGAATTCAAATTTAATTCGTTAAAAACCGGCTCGTGTTGGATATGCGCTGTTTTTTGGGCATTCAATTGCCAGCAGATTGTAGGAATGCGATCAGAAACAGTTGGGCGATTTCTGATTTGGAACGCCCGAGTTTAAAATTATCCGATCCGGGCCAATGGCACATGACATTGGCTTTTTTTGGAGAAGTCGCTTACGACCAATTGCTGCGCTTGGTGCAATTAAGCGGTCAGGCTTTGGAGACTCCGCCCCAAGGCGCGATACACATTCCTTCGATTCAAACTTTTCCTCCTAAAAAACCAACCATGTATGCGGCGATGTGCATGCCTGAACAAGAGGCGATGTGGCGGCAATGCATTACACATTTGGTAGACATGGCATCAATCTGTGCGCCGCAAATAGATCGCAAGCCTTGGATCCCTCACATTACGCTGGCAAGAACTCGCGGATCACGTATTTTGGACCCGCTCGAAATTTCGCTCGACAATATCGGTTGGGTTCCGGAATTCGCAACGCTGTATCGCAGCGAACCAACAGCCACAGGTCATAAATTTATACCTTTGCATGAATACCGCCTCAACTTTTAATTGCTTCGGTTTGGTCATACACGGATATGACCTTAATTATATTTTGACTGAAATCGCGACGCGAAGTTCGCAAGGTCTTTCCACTTGGATTGTAACCGCTAACCCGGAAATACTTTTAAAAGCAAAAAAAGATCCTGCTTATTGGGAGGTTTTGCGTCAGGCCGACCTGAGAATTGTCGACGGCCAAGGCCTGCAATTTGCAGGCATGTACAAAGGCGCGAAGCCAAAAAGAGTTGCCGGAGTCGATCTCGCAGAGGCTTTATCGAAATTAAGCCTTGAAAAACACTGGACAGTAGCTTTACTTGGAGGTTTGAGCAACGAATCAACCGACAAAGCCGCATGGTATTTGCGGCGCAAATATTCCAACTTAAGCGTTTTTGCAGAAAATGGCGGCAGAGTCAGCGATGAAGGTACGTTGGACGAAAAAGCCGAAGCGTCGTTAACGCATCTTGTCGAGATCGAGCCGGATGTAGTTCTAGTCTCTTTGGGTTTCCCAAAACAAGATCATTGGATCACTCGCTACAGAAACAGACTACCAAAAACAAAAGTCTTTATCGGCGTCGGCGGAACCGTAGACTTTTGGGCGGGGGATGCCAAACGCGCACCAAAATGGATTCAATCCATCGGCTTTGAGTGGTTCTGGAGGCTTTTGACGCAACCTTGGAGATGGAAAAGGATTTGGAACGCACTCGTTATTTTTCCGCTGACTGTCGTGTTTGATCGTAGCTGATCTCGTTCTCCAATAAAAAAACCGCCTTCAAGTTTTGAAGGACGGCATGAAGTCCGCGCGACGATCGACCCAGAGCGGCTTGGGAGTCGAGCTTTGAGCTCACCAATCGTCCGAACGTTCGATCCGCTCCAAGTTTGCTGCCTCGAACTCAACAGTGAGCTTCTCGACCGCTTCAACCCGCCAATAAACACCATACTCCGTGTTAAGTCTATCGCTCTCAACGATCCGCTTTGTGATGAATTGGTGGAGCTTTTTCCTGCCGATGGTGTTATCCAAAACAGCTTTGCGGGATTGAACGGCCAAGGAATGAATGAAACTTTCCGGCCCATGCGCGATGAGGATGAAGCCCGGAAGGAGCGACCCCTCACCCACGAACGCTGGACTTTCTACGTAGGTGAAACGTGGCAGCTTGTAAATTCTGAAATTATTCCCGTTGAATCCCGCGAGTACATACCTGCTCTCGGGTTCGCAGCAGCGACTAATGACATCGCCAATGCGCAGTCCATTCTCCTTGATCATCTGCAACACGAACCTGATGGTCGTGCCGGATATCAAGTCAGCGACAGCTTTTCTTGAAGCACCATCTGGCACCGAGATACCGAGTTCTTGACAGAAGGCCAGTTGCTCTTTGGTTGGACTTCTGAAAGCGTTAACCGGATATAAAACACCCTGTTTAGCCATGATTCTGCCTCCACGAGGATTGCAATCGTTCGTATTGACGGCGTGAGCAAGACTATTACACATTTTTTTCAAATCGTCAAGGGTTTGCGAGAATTAAAGAAATGACGTAATATGGCTATGTTATGAACGAAAAACGCATTCGATTACGCGCCGCACCGAGCCCGACTGGTTACATGCATATCGGCAATTTAAGGACATATATTTACGATTTATTGCTCGCGAAACAAACCGGCGGGGATTTTATACTGCGTATTGAAGACACTGACCAGTCGCGCTTTGTGGAAGGTGCAACGGTCAACTTATGCAAAATACTTAAACGGCTTGGAATTGTCCCAAACGAAGGCGTTTGGTTGGCAGAGGACGGCGAGACGCTGATGCAACGAGGCGAGTTCGGTCCGTATATTCAATCCGAACGAAAAACCAAGCATCAAGAATACGCACAAAAGCTTTTGGACATGGACAAAGCTTATTATTGTTTTTGTACGGAAGAGAGATTGGCTGAAATGCGCAAACTCCAGGAGGCAACACATCAGCCGACGGGTTACGACGGGCATTGCCGCAAATTAGACGTCAACGAGGCAAAGAAGAGAGTCGAAGCCGGCGAACCGCATGTCGTCCGACTTAAGTTGCCAAAAGAGGGGAACGTTACCGTCGATGATGCCATAAGAGGAAAAGTGAGTTTTGAATGGAAGCTGATTGATGACCAGGTCATCGTCAAACAAGACGGAATGGCAACATACCATCTGGCGTCCATGGTAGACGATCACGACATGGAGATAACTCACGTACTGCGAGGCGAGGAGTGGCTTTCGTCCGCGCCAAAACACATTTTTATTTACCAAGCCTTTGGCTGGGATGTCCCAATTTTTGCCCATCTGCCTCTTCTGCTTAATCCCGACAGGACAAAGCTTTCCAAACGCCAAGGCGACGTTTCGGTCGAGTCTTACCTCGACAAAGGTTACTTGCCTCAAACATTGATCAACTTTTTGGCTCTTTGCGGTTGGAACCCTTCTGACAAGCAGGAGATCTATTCCGTGGAAGAGCTAACCAAGTTGTTCAATCTTTCAAAGATAAATAAAAGCGGCGCTATATTTAATTTGGAAAAATTAAACTGGCTAAACAATCATTATTTGCGCGAGATGGACGTCAGCAGCTATCTGAAGCTTGTCTACGAGCACTTGCCGCAAGACGAGAAAGACGTTGATTTTAAAGGACGAATCGCACTTATGTTCAGAGATAGATTGAACGTGCCTTCTGATATCGCCGAACTCTCATCTTTCATGTTCAAATCGACGTTGGATTACGCGGCAACTCCGCTCACTTGGAAAGATCACTCAGTGGAAGAAGCTGTCGAGAGATTAGAAACTGTTCGACAGTGGATTGAACAAATTGATGATTCAAATCTCAAAGAAGTCAAATCTGCAGAAGAAGATATAAAGTCAAAAATCGTAGACAAAGGATGGGGCAACGGCGACACTCTTTGGCCACTTAGAGTTGCATTATCCGGGCAAGCGAAGTCTCCCAGCCCGTTCGAGCTGATTGTTGCTTATGGCAAAGAGAGAACGCTGGCTAGAATCGACGAAGCGGTTGCATATCTGCTAAAATAAAAGAATGCACAGGAGGAACAAAATAATGACGGTATTTGCCTGCATCGGACTGATTGCCGGTCAATTTTATTATGTGCCTAAAGCCAAAGCGGCAAGCGAAGCAAAAAATTTAGCCGACCAAACACAAGAGCTCAATCAAGATCTGAGCAACAAACGGACAAGAGTCCAGGAGCTGGAAGGTCTGATAAATTCTTACAAAGACAAAATAAAAGCCCAGGCGTCACAGGAGGTGACGCTTAGCAACCAAATCCTATTATTGGATAATCAAGTACGCGAGAAAGAGCTTACCCTTGAATCAACCAAAGCTCAGATTGATGTTCTGGATGCAGAAATAGATCTTTTGGACACTAACATCAAAGGGCGCGAAACAAAGATCGATTTGCAGAAAAGCATGATTGCGGACTTGGTTAATAAAATAAGGCAGGCCGATGATATTGATACTTTGCAAGTTTTTTTAAGCAAACCTTCGCTTTCTTCGTATTTTGATAGAATTGAAGAGTTGAAAAGCCTGCAAGGCGATTTGGGTCAAACATTGGAAGGAGTAAAAAACGATAAAGTCGTATTGGAAGCAGATAAAACAAGCCGTCAAGACAAACTGGAGCAATTGGAAGAGCGTAAAAATCGAATAAAAGAAGAAGCCCTGCGAGTAGAGATGGAAAAAAATTCTAAAATCTCGCTGCTCGCGGAAACGCAGAACAAGCAAGCGGAATTTGACCGCGTTGTCAACGAATTGCGCCAGCAAAACGAGGCAACGACTGATGAAATCGCAGACATTGAAAAATCCTTAAAAGATAAGCTGGATGCAATAGACAGAGCCCTGGCCAGCGGACAAACGCTTTTGCTTTGGCCGGTGCCGGTACGCAAAATAACCGTTTATTTTCACGACCCGACATATCCTTTCAAATACCTATTTCAGCATCCGGGCATAGATTTGAGGGCGGACGTGGGCGCTCCGATCAAAGCGGCCGCCGGAGGATATGTAGCCTGGACAAAAACCGGTCAATCATACGGTAACTACATCATGATCGTGCATCCGGGTAACCTGGCTACGGTTTATGCGCATCTTACAAAATTTAAAGTTAAAGCCGGCACCTATGTCGAAAGAGGGGACGTGATCGGATTTACTGGCGGAATGCCCGGTATGCAGGGAGCCGGTCTTTCCACCGGTCCGCATCTTCACTTTGAAGTTCGCCAAGACGGCATACCAGTGGACCCGATGGGATTTTTGCCAGAGGCGATACAAACAGATAATTTGAAGTAACTTTCGTCATCCTCTCGAAGGCGGGGATCCAATAAGATAAATCTGAAACAAGTTGATTTCACTGCCCGAGGATGACGAAAATAAGCGCATCCAGCTCTTTCAGTGTAGAAACTCTAACCGCTTGAGCGCGGTATTTACGAAAATTTGGAACATTTTTAAAATACCAAGGAAAATGTTTTCTGAGTTTTATCAATCCATTTTCACCGAAATGCTCAATCTGCAGTTCCGCGTGTCTCCTCAATCCGGACATGCGATCTTCTAAGCTCGGCTCGCCGGGATCCTTCTCGCCGCGCAACACGGTTTGTACACGCTTAAATATCCACGGATTGCCCAAAGCGCCGCGTCCTATCAATAAACCCTGGGCACCGGATGCACTCAAAGCGATTTTAGCTGTCTCCGGATCGATTATGTCGCCGTTGACCAAAACCGGAATTTTTATCGCTTTAACAACCTTGGCAACCGCCTCCCAATCAGCCTTGCCCGAATATCCCTGTTCTTTTGTTCTGGCATGTATTTCGATCGCGTCCGCACCGGCAGCTTCTAACACTTTTGAGAATTCAACAACCTCCTGCGGACTACTCCAGCCTAGACGCGTTTTAACGCTAAGTGGTATTCTAATAGCACCTTTTACCGCACGGACAATCTCCGCAGCTTTATCAGGTTCGCGCATCAGCGAAGCTCCATTAAAATTGGAAACTGCTTTGTATACCGGACAGCCCATATTGACGTCTATACCGTCCGGCTTGACGGTTTCTTCCACAAGGCCGGCTGCGCGCGCCATGGATCCGGGGTCCGAACCGAAAAGTTGCTGCACCAAAGGGCGTTCAATTTGCTCAAAATCCAAGGCTTTAAGAGTCTTCTTATTACCTCTGACCAACGCTTCTGCGGCTAGCATCTCACGAAAAATAACCGCATCTCCGCCGCATTCACGCACCAGACGACAAAAAGGCGAATCTATAAAATCCGCCATGGGAGAAAGGCCAATCAATGGCCGTTCGTCATTAATCCAGCTCACAAGAACCGAGTCTAACAAAAAATACAAAAATAGTCGATATCCATATGCTCCTTGCCAAACAACCCATAACTCCAGCACCTAAATCGAGACGTACTGCGCCGGACGGACGTTTAATCGCACTTCTTAAAATAATCCGTTGGCAAGGTACAGCCATAGTTCTGCTTTTCGTTGCAGTTGTACTGGTGGTTGTGGTAAAAAAAACGGACATTAAGCTGCCTTCGCAAGAACCGCTGCAAACACCGCCGCCGATAACGGAAAAGGGGATGCAATACAATGTCTTTGCATATCATGGCACGCAACTGATTAAACATGGCGGCACGGTTACAAGCACTGATTTGACGTTGATGGGACAAGTCTACGATTATAAAGAAGCGATAAAAAAATGGCCCGAGCTTTCTTTCAAGCTAAACGGCGCTGCAATGCAGTTGTCCGAATCCGGAAACTATTTGATACAGTTAACGCTTAAACCTGGACCGAATATCATAGAAACCGAAGTTGTCTTAAACGGACAGGAGTATTCAAGGCAGCAGATGGTCGTAACTTACGAACCGAAGAGTCCTTAAAGTCCTAATAATGAGTGAATTCGAATTAAAACAGCCATATAAACCGGCTGGAGATCAGCCGGAGGCGATAAAGCAACTTACCGAACACCTTGCAAAAGGCGATAAGTTTTTGACTTTACTTGGGGCGACCGGCACCGGCAAAACCTACACAATGGCGCATGTCATTCAAAATGTTAAGAAACCAACTCTGGTCATTGCGCACAACAAAACTCTGGCTGCGCAGCTTTGCAATGAATTCCGAGAATTTTTTCCGGATAACTCCGTAGAATATTTTGTCTCTTATTACGATTATTATCAGCCGGAAGCTTACATCGCAAAAAGTGACACCTACATCGAAAAAGAGGCTCAAATAAATGAAGAGATAGACCGTTTGCGGCATAGTGCCACGCAAGCTTTATTGACCAGAAAGGACGTTATCATCTGCGCTTCTGTTTCTTGTATTTACGGCTTGGGCGCGCCCGAGGCATATGCGCTTACAACTTTGCACATCGAGACGGGTACGGACATTAAACGCGAAGAGATCGTATCGCGATTGGTTGACATGCAATTTACCCGCACGAATGCGGATTTGGAACGCGGAAGTTTTAGACTCACCGGCCAAGTTTTGGAGATCATGCCGGCAAATGAGGAGAAGATATATCGAATTGAAACTGCCGGCGGACGCGTAGATAGAATTTTGAGAATCGATCCGGTTACTCGAAAAACTCTTTCGGAACCGCAAGAGTTGTGGGTTTTTCCGGCCAAACATTTTATTACGCCCGGACCGGAACGCGAAAAAGCGATTAAGACCATTCGCTTGGAACTAAAGGAAAAACTTGAGCTGTTTGAGAAGTCCGGAAAGTTACTGGAAGCCGAACGCTTGGAAAGACGAACAAATTTTGATTTGGAGATGATTGAAAACTTAGGTTATTGCAATGGAATAGAAAATTACTCTCGCCATTTGTCCGGCCGCGCGCCGGGCGATCCGCCGGACACTCTATTCTCTTATTTTCCAAAAGACTTTTTGCTGATGATCGACGAATCGCATGTCACAATCCCGCAAATAGGCGGTATGTACGAAGGCGACAAATCCCGCAAAGACACTTTGGTTGAACATGGATTTAGACTTCCTTCCGCCAAAGATAATCGACCCCTGACATTTAAAGAGTTCGAAGATAAAGTCAAACAAGCGGTTTTTGTTTCTGCGACGCCAGGACCGTTTGAGTTTAAAAACTCAGCAAGCGTCGTTGAGCAGATAATCCGTCCCACTGGCTTGATAGACCCTGAAGTTATTATTCGACCTATAACGCAATCCAAACAAGAAAGTTCTAAGCACGAGCCCGATCTCTCGACTCCGTCCAACTTCGCTCGAGATGACAAAGGGGAGCCCAAGTTTGCTCAAGATGACAAAGGGGAGCCGGACTACGCTCGAGATGACGGAGGGGGGATGAATCAAATCGATGACTGTATTGCAAGCATCATCAAGGCAACGGCAGACGGTAATCGAACTCTTGTCACAACGCTGACAAAAAAGATGGCAGAAGACCTTACGGAGTACTTGAAAGAGAAGAAAATCAAAGCCTGCTACTTGCATTCAGACATAAAAACCGTCGAAAGACTCGAAATTCTGTCAGACTTTAGACGCGGAAAGTATGACGCATTGGTTGGCGTCAACCTATTGCGCGAGGGACTCGATCTTCCGGAAGTATCACTTGTCTGTATTTTGGACGCCGACAAAGAAGGATTTTTGCGCTCCGACACTTCGCTCATACAAACAATCGGACGTGCCGCTCGCAACGTCCAAGGTCAAGTCATTCTCTATGCTGACCACATCACAGGCAGTATGAAAAGGGCCATCGCGGAAACCGACAGGCGCCGCAAAAAACAGGTTGCATACAATCAAGAACACGGAATCACTCCAAAAACAATTCGCAAAGCTATTGTTGACTTGCGAGGCTCGTTGGGTTTTGCGCAGGATAAAGATATCAAAGAGATTCTAAAGCTGGAACTTTCTGCCGAAACTCGCAAGCTGGAAGAAGTTATCAAACAAAAAGAGTCAGAGATGAAGTCTGCCGCCCTGGAATTAGACTTTGAACTTGCGACAATTCTGCGCGATGAGATTGTTGTTATCAAGCAAGAACTCGGAAAAAGACAAAAGAAATCTGCGCCGACTCCGGATGGAAATAAACCAAAAATCAAACGCCCGCCAAGACATGGAAGAACTAGAAACTAACAACTAGAAACTGGAATGAGTTAATTGGCGAGCATAGTCGCTCTTTCTAGTTTCTCGTTTCTAGTTGTGAGCCGTCAGTGTAATCTGACAGTTGTAAGTTGTCAGCTACCACTGTAACGTAGCCTCGTATGGAAGCTGCCGATGAGATAAAATCGCGCCTGGACATAGCAGATGTTGTAGGCGAATACTTGCAGCTCAAGCCCGCGGGCAGCGGCAGTTTTAAGGCTAACTGCCCGTTTCATCAGGAAAAAACTCCAAGTTTTTACGTTAACCGGCCACGGCAATCTTGGCATTGTTTTGGCTGCAACATCGGCGGCGACATGATCTCTTTTGTTCAACAGATAGAAGGCATGGAGTTTATGGAAGCGCTGGAGCACTTGGCACAAAAAGCCGGCGTACAACTGCCGAGTTACAATCCGGAAACGCAGGGACTAAAAAAACGCCTGCAAGAAGTGAATGACGTTGTCGCGAAACTCATGCAACAATATTTGATCAACGATCCGGAGGCTACGACGGCGCGCGAATATGTTAAAAAACGCGGCATAGACGATTTAACGGCAGATCTTTGGAGGCTGGGATATGCGCCGAAAGACTGGTCGAAATTTGAAAAAAAACTTTACGAAAAAGGTTTTACCGCACAAGAACTGATACAAGCCGGAGTTGCGTCTCCAAGCGAAAGAGGCCAAGGAATTTATTTTCGTTTTCGCGAAAGGCTGATGTTTCCGATCTGCGAAGCAATGGGGCACATTGTCGGTTTTACGGGACGAATTTTAACGGCGGAAAAAGTCGCCAAATACGTAAACACGCCGGAAACGACGCTTTATAAAAAAAGCGTCGTCCTTTACGGACTCGACAAGGCAAAAGGGGACATAAAACGCGATGATCTCGCAATTATAGTCGAAGGCAACATGGACGCGCTTACATCGCATCAATTCGGCGTCACCAACGTCGTTGCTTCTTCCGGCACCGCATTGACTCAAGAACAACTGACGTTGATTAAACGATATTCCAACAATATCGCAATCGCTTTTGACATGGATCCGGCTGGATTGAACGCGACTTTGCGCGGCTTGGATCTTGCACGGCAAATGGATTTTTCCATTCATGTTATTCGTTACGATCAAAACCTTGCGAAAGATCCGGATGAACTGATCAGAAAAGACGTCGAGCTTTGGAAAGAAGCCGTGCGCATCGCAAAGCCGATTATGGATTGGGTCTATCAACAGGCATTTATGCAATTTCCGGCATCGACTCCTGAAGGAAAAAAACAGATTGCGCAATTCGTATTAAATGAATGCCGGCACATTTCCCATCCTGTAGAACGCGATGCATGGGTTTCCAAACTAGCCAAAGATCTGGACGTCTCTCCGGAAGCGTTGCGGCAGACACTTTCTCAAAACGCGCAACGCGAAACCCGAAACGCAAATTTCGAAACCAAGTTCAACATTCAGCGCAGCGGACAAACAGCGCAGCGGACAAACAGCGCAGCGGACATTCGAGATTCGCGCCCCAGCACGGTAAACGAGCTGGAGGCCCGATGGCTGTCCATCGTCTTGAAAGATCCAAGCCTGTTTCATGAGATTGACATTGACTGGTCGCTTGCTCCTCATGCGGAGCTTTACAAATCTTTGGTTCAAAGCTATAATTCGCGCCATCAAAACCAAACGGCGGAAGAAAATAATCCGCCCGATTTCAAAGCTTTATATTCCTCAAATAACGAGGAAACTAAACGATTGGTGGATTATTTGGTCATCTTTGCCGATCGTGAATTTACAGACCAAACAGCTGATGCCTTAAAAAGTGAGCTGACGGCCACGGAGGTTCGCCTCCACGAGCTATCGCTTAACGGACGAAGGCAACAGTTGGAACAAGAGATGCGTACAGCGGAGCGGCTCGGCAACACCGAGCGAATCAACGCCCTGCTCGAGCAGTTCAAGCAACTTAAATAAAATTCCTCTTCCATATCTAAGACTTTATGGACTTGAGGTAAGCCTCCGTTTCCGTCGGTCTAAAGACTCACGATCCCGGAGTCGCCATAAGTTTTTATGCCACATACATCTCGCAAAAAAAGATCTTCCAATACAGCGTACCATAAAACTCACGCAAAGCCGATTTCCAAGGCAAAGAAAGTTGCGCCTAAAAAGCATGTCGTTACAAAAAAAGCCAAGCCTGTCTCTTCGCATAAACCGACAAAGACAACAAAGTCTGCAAAGCCGGTGATAAAAACTCAGGCGCAGCCAAAAGTACCTTACGTAAAAGTCCAACCGCCTTCTACGGAGGATTTGGATAAATTGTTTGATAAAGCCCGCACCAGAAGTTTTATGACCGAGACGGAAATTCTTTATGCTTTTCCGGATATTGAAGATTACATTCCAACATACGAGGCCTTCATCGACAGGCTTGATGCAGCCGGAATATCCGTAGTGGAAATGAAAGAGGGGATTTTGGGACGCAAATCAGAACGTCAAACGATTATGACGTCGATGAACAGCGCCATACCCGAGCTCGGCGTTAAAGTCGATCCGTTTGATTTGACAGCAGATCACATCCAAATCTACTTGCGTGAAATCGGCAAAATCCCATTGCTTAAAGCGGAGGAAGAAATTTCGCTCGCCAAACGCAAAGAAAAAGGAGACAAAGAAGCCGAGAAAAAATTGATCGAGGCCAACTTGCGTCTCGTCGTTTCGATTGCCAAAAAATTCATGGGCAAATCTTTAGCGTTGCTGGATTTGATTCAAGAAGGCAACATCGGCTTGTTCCGCGCTGTAAAAAAATTCGAATATCGTAAAGGTTATAAGTTTTCGACTTATGCAACCTGGTGGATCAGACAGGCGATAACGCGCGCATTGGCCGACCAAAGCAGAACCATTCGAATTCCGGTTCACATGGTCGAGACGATCAACAAATTCCAGCAGATCGAACGTCAATTGATTCAAGATCTTGGACGCGAACCGCTGCCGGAAGAAATTGCCGCAGAAATGGGCGAGGAAGTCGACAAAGTCCGCCACATCATCAAGATTTCTCAAGACACTGTTTCGCTCGAAACATCTGTTGGCGAAGATGACGAAGATTCAACGCTCGAAGATTTTATCGAGGACATTAAAAACGTCACGCCGGACAGGGCGGCCGGACTTCAGCTGCTTAAAGATTACGTCAAAGAAATCATCAAAGACCTTTCACCACGCGAACAAAAAATTCTAGAAATGCGTTTTGGCCTCGTAGACGGCGTAAGCCACACGCTCGAAGAAGTCGGCAAAGAGTTTGACGTCACGCGCGAACGCATTCGCCAGATTGAATCCAAAGCGCTCGAAAAAATCCAACAACATCCGTTGATTAAGAGATTGGCGGACTACTAACAATAAAGCAAAATTCAAAGAGCAAAATTCAAAATGTTGGTATCCCTACATGATATTTAAATATATCTTATGCCGGAGGCCACCTGAATTTTGCTCTTTGAATTTTGAATTACTATCAGGGCTTGACCGGATTTTTTAGTGTGTTATCATCTGAATGCACCTTGTAAAAGTCCGGCGTCAGCAAAAGGGCTAAGCGCGCCAAGAGTCCTAACAGACAGAGTGCGCGCCGAATCACCTGATGCGTATGGAGCAAAAAACTCTATGCCGAGACTAAGACGCTTTGATGCGCTGCTACGGCAGAAATCCACCACCACATACGGAGTTCGTAAATAAGGTGCCCTTGCGGGAAACCAAAAAAAGCGAGCTCATGCCAAAGAAGGACGCGCGTCCAACAGGTGGTTTGCATCAACGGTACGGTAAGAACCGAATGGTCTGGGGAGCGTGGTAGTGGCTATCGGCATAGCGACCTAGCCGCAAGCGAAGCATTTCGCGTCGCGTATCCTGATGGGTAGGTGTTATCCGCGAACGTAGCGGATAATGTGAAAGGCAAGCCGATAACAGGGGTCTCTCCTCTGCGTGCCGGCCGAGTAGCTGGAATCATCCATCCAACCCAACACCATGTCTGCAAGGTGCACTACTCCGCGCGACGTACTCCAACGTCGCTTTTTCTTTTGTAAAAACGACCGCTTTTGGCCACTTGCCAAATAAACGAATTTTGGTTATATTATCCACGCTCTGACGGTCGCATTCGACATTCAGAGCAGCGGATATACGACATTCAATATTCGTTTCATAGTATTCCGGGGTAGCTCAGCGGTAGAGCAGTTGACTGTTAATCAATTGGTCGTGGGTTCGAACCCCACCCCCGGAGCCATGCACCATATGGTGCATGGCGGAGCCATCCGATTAGGTAGCTTCGTCATGCATCGGTGAGAAAAAATACCATCCTCTTGACAGGATGGTATTTTTATGGAACCGGGTAGTATATGTACTACACATACGTGCTAAAAAGCATCAAAGATCACAAACTATATATTGGGTATACCGAAGATCTAAAACGACGATACCTTAGCCATCAACAAGGAGATGTTCATGCGACAAAATACAGATTGCCTGTAGCACTAATCTTCTATGAAGCTTATTTAAACAAATACGATGCGTTGCGCAGAGAACGTTATTTAAAAACAGACAAGGGGAAAAAGACTCTGCACGTAATGTTAACCGAATACTTTAATAAAGAATCGAAACATGAGGTGTAGTCAAGGTCTTGGTTTTTAACCGCTAAGATGTTATAAGTAAAATATAATTGGAATCATCTCTTTGCCCTGCCCTTGGGATGCATCACAAAGAGTCCGATTTCTTAAAAAATCAAGGGCCCCAAGTTATCCAAAAAATAAAAGGCCGATTGGATAGCATAACTCAAATTTTTATTACGCTTCTTATGAATCAAAAAGAAGACGATAAACTTAGTCTTACTGCAGACGAGAGATACTGGCTGGATCGAAAATATCCAAGACGAAAATGGGACGAGTGGGGCTCTCCTGTCGGATTAAGCCTTGGCTGGGCAATATTTATTGTTTCAACCGGTTTCTTCCTGTATCTCTTGCACTTGGCAGGACTACTGCAATAACCCAGTCCGGGTTAAAAACAGTCTCTCTATTTCGGGGGACTGTTTTTTTTATTTTGATCGACAACATCTCAACCCCTTGCTTTATTTCTTAAAATGCGCTATGCTTCTTCAACTCTAAAGAGCTTTAACCTTTAACTTGAGTTCTTACTAATAACGAGTCAACACAGCGAAATATGTTCAATTCTAATCGTGGGGGAGGTTTCGGCGGCAGACAAGGCGGCGGCGGAGGCAGCAGAGGTCCTTGGGACCGCGGCTCAGGCGGCCGAGACGGCGGCAGACCTGCAATGTTCCGTGCAACATGCAGCGAATGCGGTAATTCATGTGAGGTGCCTTTCAAACCGAACGGCAGCAAACCGGTTTTTTGTAACGACTGTTTCCGCAGGGATGAGAATCCTAGCCCGCGTCGTTTTGAAGGAGCCGGCGAACGCAGACCGTCATTTAACAGCGACGCTCCGAAACAATCTTACGGAGGCGGCAGCAACTCTCAAGACAGCAAGGAAATCCTGTATCTCAAAGAGCAGATCAAAGTTGCAAACACAAAGCTCGACAATATCTTAAAAGCCCTCTCAACCGTGCTTCCGACAGACGTCTCCAAAGACGAAAAGGAGATAGATGGCATGGAAATCATTGAGGAAATCGTCGAAAAGAAGTCCGCTGACAAAAAGAAGAAAGCTGTCAAAAAAGCAAAAGCGAAGGTCTAATCCCCAAACGCGATGTACGCCATGTACGTTATGCACGCGATGTACGTGATGTACGCCCTTTCGACCCCCTCTTGGCATATTTCCGGATACAGTGTAACCTATTGAAAGCAAAAAGAGCCTTGGCGTAAGAAGTAGTCGAATTTACGCAAATAGCCGTTATTTGCCGTTAATTCATCATAAGCACAAAATTATGCAGGGAACAATCAAAACCTTGACTGACAAGAACTTCGGTTTCATTTCCGAGGAAGGTCAAGACAAAGACTTGTTTTTCCACAGCACATCGCTCGTCGGAGTTAGCTTCCAAGAACTCCAACCCGGAGATGCCGTGACCTTTGAGAAGGAGCAATCCGACAAAGGTCCTCGCGCCATCAACGTACAGCGCGCCTAAGTGAAAACAATCGACAAGTCCTCGTCGCAAGGCGGGGATTTTGTTTTTTCTTTATTCCAATTTTCATGGTAATCTACATGCATGTCCGACAAGCTTATTGCAAACAAAAAAGACTCGGGACGGCATTATTTTGATCGCCCATTGGGTTTGGTTTTGATCGTGTTCTATAAAGCCATCTGGGGATTTTTGGAAACACTTTTAGGTATTTTTATTTTTTATTCCTACAGATTGGTTACCAATGAATTGATGGAGGATCCGCAAGACCTGTTAGCAAACTGGATCATCTCGCATTTTAACGTCACACGGTCAACCGCGACTTTTGGAACGATAGTCATTGCGTTGGGCTTAACCAAAATGATTTTAGCAGCCGCTATTTGGTTAAGATATAAATTCGTACGCGAGCTGGGCATCGTGTTTTTTTCTTTAATAGCTCTTTATGGCGCGTATCACAGTTTCGTGCGCTTTTCTTGGTTTACTTACTTCGCCCTGGTCATCGACCTTGTTGCGCTGGCCTATTTTATCTTTGAGCTCCCAAAGCATCTCAAGAAGAGCGGCATTTATGAATAGACGTCAGGTTTGACATTCAACGCGCAAAAACATACTCTTTTGCCGTGATGCGTCTATTTTAGACGTGTTGACACTTTGACATTTTGAGACACTGCGCGGTAACAGCCGCGTAATCAGGGAGGTTCGTCATGAAAGACAACGTACTGTACCGCCTGTATCGGAAGACGAGTGAGACGACCGAAACCTGTTTCTACGTTGAATGCAACAAGCCGATGAACGACGCGGAGTATGCAACTCTGCGTTGGCTGCTGGCCGAGACGTACGAACAGGACAGACTGCGAGCCGACAGTTGGCTCGCAAACAAGGGGAGAGTGAGGGAAGTCGGCCCCAGGCTGAACTTTGCGACGCCTTTCTCCACCAACGCAGTCGCCATCTGCCACAGCATCGGACTGCATTCCGTGACGCGCCTCGAGCACTCGCGCGTGTTGATCTCGGAAGAAATTCCGGCTCACGACCGCATGACCGAGATGGTCTATCCGGTTACTCTCAAAAGCTATGAGATGGCCGCGAAGCCCGACGAGGTCTTCGCTATCCCGCTGCTCGAAGAAGGGCTGGACGCGCTGCGCCGTTACAACAAAGAGCTCGGTCTTGCCATGGACGAAGCTGACATCGACTATTGCCACGAGCTGTTTGCGGATTGTATGGGCAGAAACCCGACGAACGTCGAGGTGATGCAGATCGGCGTCGCGAATTCGGAACACTGCCGGCACGGCGTATTCAACGCCGAGATCGTTATCAACGGCGAAGTTATGCCGCACACGTTGTTTGAGTTGGTAAAAGCGCCGCTCAATGCGCACTCGGACGGATCCGTAATAGCCTTCCACGACAACTCCAGCGCGATCGAAGGCTGGGAGCAATCAATTTTAGCTCCACAGAATCCCGGTGAGATGTGCGCCTTTACTGCTTATAAGGGCAAATACTGCGTTCTGTTCACCGCGGAGACTCACAACTTTCCAACCGGAGTTGCGCCATTCCCCGGCGCGGAGACAGGAACCGGCGGTAGGATCCGCGACGTGCAAGCGACGGGACGCGGCGGCTTGGTCTGCTCTGCGACAACGGGCTACTGTGTTGCCGGACTAGATCTCGGAGATTACCGGATTCCGGGCAGCGACAACTCGTTCGTCTATCCTGTGACGTTAGCCAGTCCTCTCGACATCCTAATTCAAGGCAGCAACGGCGCCTCGGACTACGGCAACAAGTTCGGCGAACCTGTCATAACGGGCTTTTGCCGCAGCTTTGACCTTCGTGTCTACGGCGGCAAAGAGCGCCGCGCCTGGCTCAAGCCCATCTTGTTTACAGGCGGACTGGGCATAATGCTCACGATGCACTGCGAGAAGCACGCACCCGAAGCGGGGATGCTAATCGTCCAAATTGGCGGACCCGCTTACAGAATCGGTATGGGCGGTGGTTCCGCCTCTTCCATGATCCAAGGCGCGAACACAGTTGAACTCGACTTCAACGCAGTACAGCGCGGCGATGCCGAGATGGGACGCAAAGGAGATCGCGTCATTCGCGCCTGTATCGAAATGTGCGCGAACAATCCCATCGAGAGCATCCACGACCAGGGCGCAGGCGGGCCGTGCAATGTGTTAACCGAGCTCATCAATCCTGCAGGCGGCAACGTCGAGATTCGCCGCATCACATGCGGCGACAAGACCATGTCTGTCGTGGAACTTTGGCTGGCCGAATACCAGGAACGCAACGGCCTGCTCATCCGTCCGGAGAATCTGGAGATGTTTCAGGCGATCTGCAGACGCGAACGCGTCAACTGCGAAGTGCTGGGCGAAATCACCGGCGACGGCAGAATCGTGCTCCACGATGCGCAAGACGACAGCACGCCTGTCGACTTGGAGTTGGCTCGAATCCTCGGCAAGCTGCCGCAGAAGGTATTTGCAGCTGATCGACCGAAGTACAAACTGGAGTCATTGAGCATTCCGCGGGGTGTGACGTTGGAAGAGCTGACGAAGATGACCTTTCAGCAACTCTCCGTCGGCTCCAAAGGTTTTCTCGTCCACAAGGTTGACCGAAGCGTGACAGGGCTCATTGCGCAACAACAGTGCTGCGGACCGTTCCAACTGCCGGTTTGCGACGTCGCAATTATCGCCGGCAACACACTTTCTCCCGAGCCGCACGGCGCGGCGACGGCCATCGGCGAACAGCCCATCAAGATATTGGTTAACAGGGAGGCCGGAGCTCGCATGGCGGTGGCCGAGGCTGTCACTAACTTGGCAGCCGCTTACATCAACGGCGGACTCTGGAATACAAAGTGTTCAGCCAACGAAATGTGGGCGGCCAAACAGCCGGGCGAGATTGCCAGCCTGTACGACGCGGTCAGTGCGATGAGCAACTTCATGACGGAAATCGGAATCGCAATCGACGGCGGCAAGGACAGTCTCTCGATGGCAGCCAAAGTCGGCGAAGAAACCGTCAAAGCACCGGGACAAATCGTGGTGTCGCTTTACGCAGCAATGCAAGACGCTACGCTCGTTGCAACGCCGGACATCAAGTACCCGGGACACAGCGTGCTGTTGCTCATCCACTTGAACGATAAGATGCGCTTGGGCGGCTCCGCCTTGGCACAGGCCCTCGGGCAGATTGGTAACGAGTCGCCGGATATTGAAGAAGCCGACAAGCTCGTGCAGGCATTCAGCGCCGAACAACAGCTGCTGTGCTGCGGTCTCATCCGGGCATACCACGATCGCAGCGACGGCGGGTTGATAACAACAGTCTCTGAGATGATTATGTCCGCAGGTTGCGGATGCGAACTGACCATACCGGTCAACGTCGACCCTGTCTCATGGCTGTTCAACGAAGAGTTCGGCATGGTCATTGAATGCTTCGAGCGCGACCTGATGCGTCTGGAGTATCAGATGACTCTGGCGAGCTTTGATAACATCAAGTACACGCGCATTGGCAAAACGACGAGCAAGCGTGAAATGGCGGTCAAGAACTCCGCCGACGAAGTCATCCTCAACGTTTCGACTTCGCAGCTTCGCGATTGGTGGGAGCAGACGAGCGACGAACTCGAGAAACGTCAGATGAATCCGGAATGCGCTTTGGCGCAGATCGAAACACGCCGGATTCACACGCAAACTCCGGCTTACCGCCTGACGTTCAATCCTACGACTTCACCGTCGTACGACTCGATGGACTACCATCCCAAAGTCGCGATCATTCGCGAAGAGGGGAGCAACGGCGATCGCGAGATGGCCACAGCTTTCCATCTTGCGGGATTCGAAGTCTGGGACGTGACGATGACCGATATGCTGGAAGGCGACCCGGATATGCTCGACGATTTCCGCGGCATCGCCTTTGTCGGCGGGTTCTCGTATGCCGACGCGCTCGACAGTGCCAAGGGATGGGCCGGAACAATCCGCTTCAATCTCAAGTTGAAGGAGATGTTCGAGTGCTTCTACAACCGCGACGACACATTCTCACTCGGCGTGTGCAACGGTTGTCAGCTGATGACGCTTCTCGGCATTGTGCCCTGGCGAGACATCGGCGACAGGCTGCAGCCGCGTTTTATGCACAACGCCTCAGGCCGATTCGAGTCGCGCTGGGCGATGGTGCGCATCGAAAACAGTCGGGCGATGATGCTCAAAGGTATGGGGGGTTCCATCCTGGGCATACCCGTCGCACACGGCGAAGGCAGACTCTTTTGCCCGGACCCGGTGATGTTGAAAAAATGCAAGCAATCACTCGCACCGATCGTCTACGTCGACGACATCGGCAACCCGACCGAGCTCTATCCGTTCAACCCAAACGGCTCACCGGGCGGAATCACCGCCTTGTGCGACCCGTCGGGTAGACACCTCGCCATGATGCCTCACCCGGAACGAGCTTTCTGGATGTGGCAGTGGCACTACGTGCCGGAATTCATGAAGGTGCTGCAAGCATCTCCATGGATGCGCATGTTCCAGAATGCGTACGAGTGGTGCAAAGCAACGGAACCGCTCGTCGAATCTGCTTCAGACGATGACTACTCAGACATCGACTGACCTTGGACAGCGCTGTCCACCCCGCGGCACGTACTGTGATCGCGGTTTTTTTATATATTGACCGACTAAAAGAGCTGTGGGAAGATAATTGCCGGCAAATAACCCGGAGGAAAACATGAGCCATCCGCACCTTAGCAAAGCACTCAATCAAGTCGTTGAATACACAATGCCGTACAGCGACATGCAGCTTGGCGAGATCCTCAAGATCACAGCCACAGACGTCGTGTTCAAGACTCAAAAAACCCTAACCGTTCAGATCATCGGATTCGACAGCTCAGAAGAAAAACGCCTGCCGGTCTTCCGCTTCATTGATTGCAAGGTCAACCTCGCAGGCAATGACAAAAGCACTCCGATCCGCCCGCACAAAGGTACGATAGCGGGCGCCGGCATTGCCTGCACGCACCTGCCGCAAATGGTCTGGAATATGGTGGGACTCGGAAGTATCGACATTGGACGCGACTACTCCTTCGAGTATCTCGATGGAAGAGAAGAATTTGTTTACGTCTGCCACATCATTCGCGTCGAACGTCTGCCACGGCCCGAGAAATGGCGAGAGGCAAAGACCGTGGCGCAGCGGTATATACGGAAGGTGGCTCATCTGCGAGCTACCCTTGAGAAGAAACGGAAGGCTTTTGACAAGAGACTTTTGCAAGCGGTTGAAATCAAGACCGCAAATTCCGTCTACCGATTCGACGCTGCGGGTCAGGATGGTTTGCGCAAGATGGCCAAGGTCGGTACTGGCGTGCTGTATACGGAAGTTCGCATCATCTCAGCCAACGTCGGCGGATCGTTGGTAGCCGATGTACAGATTAACGGCAGACGACAGACGATGGAGTCCAGTAAAATCATCTCCATCGAATTCGCTTCCTAGTCGGCACTCGCTCGAGCGCCGCTTTTTTTATTGGCAAATCATCATCAATCAAGTAAAATATATTCATGCAAAAACAATTTTCAAAAACTTTGATGCTCGGTCTTATCCTGGCATCTTTGGGCGCAGGATGCAGCAGTCAAAATACTTCCGGCGACACTTCCAAGACCGGGTCAACGTCCGGAAAATCTTACGACCCTTGCGAGTTGATTACTTTGGCGGACTTTTCTGCGGATTTTCCAAATCAGACTTTGACTCAAGACAAACATGATACGACGGCAAATGCCGTTGGGCAGAAAATCTGTTTTTACGGTTCAAAAGACGACATGTATTTTGTTCAGCTTTCAATCATCAGCAACGGCGATATACCCGCATCAAAACAAGCGAATGGTTTAACGGCACAAAGCCAATACGAACAAATCCTGTCCATGATCGCCGGGGCGAATTCTGTCGATGGGATAGGGGATGGCGCATATTACGCCGGCAGCGGCTTGGGGATAGGACGCGGTTTAAGCGTTTTGGACAACGCTCACGGAGTCTACTTTACAATCGACATCGGCCTTGGCGTCGGTAATGACGATCAGGTCAAACATTTGACCATGGAAAAAAATCTGGCACAGAAAGTTCTAGAAAGGTTATAAAAATACCTCCGTCTACTTAGCAGACGGAGGCAAAGCGAGATAGGCATGGAAGACGCTGAACGGCTTGAATTCAACCACTTGTACCTCTAACGCAGACTATGGCCGTTGCAGCACTTCCAGACAGTGCCGTTTCGATTTTCGTACTTCCGCATCCGTTCTCCGCAACTGATACAAAAGCGCGGGGCTTTCGGGTTGAAAGGCTTGGGCGATTCCATCGTGCCGCGTTCCGCGACCAGGCGAGCATGCTCCTCATTGGAAATCACCTCGCTCACGCTGCCGGAGAGCTCTTCTTTGCCGCCTGCCCAGTATTTGTAGACGTAGTTTCCGCGAAACGCCTTGCCATCCTCACCCAATGCGGCAATCTTAAAGAAGACAGTATCATGAGAGTGCGACTGGCCGCGACTGCGAAGCGCGCTCTGTTGAATAAGCACCACGATCTGCGTGATACCGTTGCTGTGGAATAGATCAACCTGCGACATCTGACACCTCTTGGCTTGAGTGAAAGCTGCGAACCGTCCTGATAGTAAGTCGTATTTTCCGTTAAATGTCAAGATCGCGAGATTGCTGTACAATTAAGAAATATGCCCGACGAACTAATTGATATCTACGACGCTGATAACAGACCGATTGGCGTCAGAAAAATGAAACATGCGGCGCACAAAGACGGATCGTGGCACAGGGCTGCGCATGTTTGGATTTATAATTCAAAAGGCGAAATACTTTTGCAGTTAAGGGCAAAGACAAAAGATCTTTATCCCGACCGATGGGATATTTCTGCGGCCGGACACGCTGGAGCGGGTGAGAGCGAAGTCGATGCCGCTATCAGAGAGACGAGAGAAGAAATCGGCCTGACCGTAAAACCCGAGGATTTGCAGTTTTTCAAAATCAGGGAATTGAAAATCGACACGCCGCAGATGAAAAATGATGAGTTCTGCTACGTCTATTTTTTAAAGTTTGACGGTGGTACCAACACTTTCAGAATGGATGACGGAGAAGTTGCGGAAGTTAAATTCATATCGATTGACGAGCTGGAGGCTGATTTAAAAAATCATACAGAAAAATACGCGCAGCACGGCAGTTATTGGGATGAGGTGATTGAGGAAGTGAAACTAAAAATGCAATCAGCCCGGATTGCCACGTCGTCGGACTCCTCGCAATGACAGAGAGGAGTCGGACTGCGCTCGCAATGACACTATTGAATCTCCGCGGTCTTCATCTCTTTCTTGAAAGTTTCCAAACTTTCTTGAGATTTTATCCAATCCGATTCGCGGGCGAGAATTTGTTCGTCCAGATCTTTGAGGCGCTTGGCTTTTTGAACATTGGGCGGAGTCGGATGTTCGACAAAATATTGCAGAATTGTATTTTTTTCTTTAGTCAGTGCCTCCATGTCGTGCTCAAGACGTTTAAGACCGTTTTTCGTTTGTTGGATGTCGCCAAAAATATCGACTTTGGTTCGCATGTAGGGGATCGTGCCTTCCACGATTGGTTTTTCATCTTCCTCCAAAGTAAACTTTTCGTGCGTTTTTAATTCGTAAACGTAAATTTCGTACGGGTAAGGATAGCGTTTTGCACGGCCGTCTTTGATTTCCAAAATGGAAGTTGCAATCTGCGAAACAAAAGTTCGGCTGTGGCTGACAAAAATAATCGTGCCTTCAAATTCAGACAGAGCTTCTCCCAACGCTTCCACCGTATCAAAATCCAGATGATTGGTCGGTTCGTCAAAAACTAAAACGTCGTATCTGCCGAGACAAATGCCGGCAAGACAAAGACGTGCTCGCTCGCCGCCCGAAAGAACGGAGATTGGTTTTTCCAAATCATTTTTGGTGAACAAAAAATTACTCGCCATGCGCAAAAGATCTTCCGGCAAAGCGCGTCCCGATGCGGAAACCAAGTAATCGCCGGCAGAGCCGATCGTCGGAAGCATCAGCGGAACATGCTGAGCGTAATAAGCCACGCGAAGGTTGTAGCCCCACTTAAACGAACCGGAGAGCAAAGGTAGTTGTTCGGCGATCGTTTTTAGGAAGGTCGACTTGCCTTGACCGTTTTCTCCCAAAACCGCCAAATGTTCGCCGCGATTTATCTCAAAATCAATATGTTCGAGCACAGGTTTGTCCGCAGAATAACCAACTGATAGATCTTTGCATTCCAGCGCCACGGCTTTTTTCTGCGGCGGCGCTGTTATTTTTATGCGTACGGTTCGCATCGAATGTGCAATTTCAATTGTCTGCAATTTATCGATTTGCTTCATCTTGGATTGCGCCTGCGTTGCCTTGGAGGCTTTTGCACGAAACTTGTCGACGAACCCCTGCAAATGACGACGCTGCGCCTCTATCTTTTTATTGTAACGCCTAGCTTCTTCCAAGCGTCCTTCTTTAAACTCAAGATATGCCTCTACGTTGCCGGGGAATAAAGTCAGCTTTTGATTGTCTAACTCCAAAGTATGGGTGCAGACGTTTTTTAAAAATTCACGGTCATGCGAAATGAGCAGCAGAGCACCGCGATAAGTGCGGAGAACTTCTTCCAGCAAAAGCACGGTCTGCAAATCAAGATAGTTCGTAGGTTCGTCAAGCAATAAAAGATTTGGCTGCCGGACGAGGATGCCGGCCAAACGCACGCGCATTTGATAACCGCCGGAAAGACTCAAAAACTTTACTTCCAACTTTTCTTTTTTGATCTCAAACGCTCCCGCCATCTTGGCGCACTCCCAAGGCTCGCGATCTGACACGCGGACAAGGTAATCGACCACCGTTTCGTCCGGCGGAAAAACTTCGTTCTGCTCAAGATAACCAAGTCGAGTATTTGGATGCAGGTTAACCGAACCGCTATCAAGAGCTTCTTGCCCCAAAATCATGCGCATCAACGTCGTCTTACCCGAACCGTTTGCACCGATCAACCCGATCTTTTGTCCTTCCGCGATGGAAACGGTTGCATCATCAAAAAGCCTTCGATTGCCGAAAGATTTGGATATATCCTGAAATTGCAAGACTATGGACATGGGCGCCAGTATGACAGAAAACCGCAAGATTGTCATTAATTGATACTAAAAAGAGGCTATACAGCCTCTTTATCCAGTTGCATCATGCCAAAAATGTTGCCTTCCGTATCAATGCCGTAAGCAACCCAGCCCATGCCTTTGACCGCCATTTTATCGAGTGCGATTTTTCCTCCGTTTAAGGTCACCGCAGCCATGGACTCGTCCAGAGAGGGGACAGTCTGCGTACAAACAAATGCGTTGACTGCAGAACCCTCTTTTGGCGCAGAACCTTTACGCAACATCATTCCGCCATTGATACCATCGTCGCTTTTCTCTCCAGTAGAAACCATCCAGTAATCACCTTCGCTCCATTTTGTAATTTCCCAACCGAAAATAGTTTTATAGAACTTGCTTGCACGATCAATGTCAGTGCAATGAATTTCAAAATGTACGGGGCGAAACATATATTTGAAAATTATGAATTAAGAATTATGAATTTATTCATCTCTATCAGAGCAATCCTCCCCCTCTGTCATTTCGACCGGAGCGCAAAAGCGAAGTGGAGAAATCTCATTGCATATATACACAGTTGCTTTGTCATTTAGTACAAGGGATCTCTCCACTCCGCTGTGTTACGGTCGAGATGACAGAGGTGAGATTGCCGCGCTCCGTCCAACTTCGCTCGCAATGACAGAAGGGAGGCTTTGTCAGTTTATAGTCGCATTGTAATCCGGCGAGCTGATGACGATCGGACCGTCGAGATCATAGTTGCCGGAATCCGCTATTGACCTCAAAATATCAACTCGTCCGACTGATTCGGCCCAGACATCTTTTGTGGAAGAATCGCTGGGGTTGGTCAAATCTTCTCGTCTTGTTGCGAGAAAAATTTTGAGCCATATTTTTTCGTCGATCCCTGACTTTGGACTCCCGCCGGCCGTTTGATTCGTGCGCACAACAATCGCAGACAAGCTGTCCGGACCATTGCCGCCGCCATGTTGGATTATCGTGTCAAAGATTACTGCGCGACTCAACGCATAATGTAAACCAAATTCATCAGACGTTTGCATGGCCGGAATGTAATACAACTCATCCGTAACCGCATCTTGTACCGCTCTAAAGATCGGATCATCCGCTGCTGTTAACCAGGTTTGCGGAAAGCCGGACAGACCGTCGACAGACGAATCTTCGTTGTCAGCCAATTCTTTAAGCCGCGGAAGATAGGAAGTTAATGGACTATGGGACGCGAGTTCGGCGTACCGCTCCACAACTAGATAGGCATCGCCCGTGGCTGTAGTAAAACCTACGCGCCCCACAGTGTAACCGCGCCCGTCATCCAGATTCTCAACATATCCGTAGTCAAACTCGGGCGCGCCGTTTTCGAAGACGGTTGTAAGCTGTTCTGCCCTACGTTTTTGGTTGGGCATCAGCCATCCGTCCGTCGCGGATGAGTTTGACTGCACATTATCTTGCAGTGTGCGTGCCGCCGCGATTTCTTTTTTCATATCGTAATCCGTAACCTTGGTGATTGGAGTACCAACAGTGTAATCGTTAAAAAACACGTCCGGCACATCAACAATTCTCTTGTTCCAGCTTTGACCGTACAAAGCTGCGGCTAAATCTTCGGTTATCACCCAATGCAAGACGCTATAACGCGAAACTGCATAAACTTTTGGATCTGTCGCGATCTTTGCCAATGTCGACCCGGGACGATAGGTCACATTTTCTCCCAAACCCAGTTCGGCCAACAAGTTATTATTCAATGTAATAATTGATTGCGAACTTGTCTGATACCAACTTGAATATACGCTTTGATTGGGAAATGCGTGCCGCTTGTCATCGTCCGCAACATAGTAAACCGCCGCACCGCTACCCTTAACCAAGCTGCCTGGCCCGATCGCCACGCTGCCGACCGGAGCAATTATCATCACCGCAGCAAGCACAGTGGATTGCAGCATGGCAAGCTTTAACATAACAATATTAAGGACTTGATGGACTCTAAGGAGCGTTAAGTATATTCAGCCCCTGTTCAACCGTGACATGCTTTATGCCCGTCTGGTTAATGTAGTCGGCAACGCTCTGTAATGTCTGCGGAGTATTGCTATACAACTCCCCGCTGTTATCTTGTTGATGCATCTCGAGTATCAACCACTTTTTTTGCGCTTTGGCCTGATCTATCCAGGCTTTAATCTGATTGACGGTTACATCGGAAGTCACATGCTGATCCATAAGCAAAAACTTGTCGGACGCTTTGTCGTTATAACCAGACTCAACGCTGCGCGCGCCGAGATAACCGGCGTCTTTTACAGCCTGCACGACGGCCTGCGTGTAATCCCCGTACGGATAGGCGAAGGTGGTGACAGGGGTCGCTCCCATGGCGAGCAACTCCGTTCTGGAATCCGTGACTTCACGTTTCAATTTGGCTGCCGTCACTTGACTCAAAAACGGATGCGTTCTCGTATGTGAACCAATCTCATTGCCGTCGGCATTCAACTCCAGCATTTGTGCGGCAGTCATATAGAATGAATCAGAGCCGTCAAGATATGTACTAACAATGTACAGCGTGACATCTATTCCGGCCGCATTCAAAATCGGCCTTGCATTGTCATAAACGCTTTTGTAGCCATCGTCAAAACTTAGCGTGACCATGCCCTCGTTCAACTCCGCACCAGCGATATGCTGCAGCGAAAAAGCGCTGGCGGTCAAAGTTCCGACTTTATTGATCAAGTGGAAGACAGTCATCTTCTGCGCACCAATAGGCGCATTTATTGTTACGCTGACAGGACTCCAATCCGCAGCGACTGCGGGCGTTGCAACATCTTCGTAGCTCAACGATCCGTCGGCCATCTGAAACTCAGCCGTCACAAAAGATGAAACATTGGATTTGTAGTAATCGCTATATTTGTAGTTCTCGCCCGGCGTGACATACACCGAATCAAATACCCACTTGGCATCGCCGTTTGAATATTGAGTAATCTTTGTCTCCAAACCGATTCCTCCGTTGTAGCCTGCAACGGGATAAGTATATAACGATGTGTTATTGCCCCATCCGTCTTTTGACCAATACCACGGCAGAGAAGGATTGGACGGATCTTGCGCACTCAAATCCGCATTCATGATCATGTTATTCGGATCTATCGGCGGCGGAGGCGGGGGAATTGATGGTTGAAGCTTAAAGTTGTCAACCGTAAGCGTACCAGCTTGATTGATGAGATGAAAGATTGTTAATTTTGTCGCATTTGCCGGCACAGTCAAACTAGCCGTCGTAGTCGTCCAATTAACTGAAGCGGCCGGATTTGCAATGTCTTCATAAGTGAATGATCCGTCGCTCATTTGATATTCAGCCGTAAGGTAAGATGGCACGTTAGACATGAACGAATCAGAGAATGTAAACACATCCCCGGGCGTGACATTAATTGGATCAAAAACCCATTTAGCATCTCCGCTCGAATAGCTCGCCATATCTATCTTTGCCGCTTTTACTCCGTCAACGCCCGCCACCGGATAGGTGAACGCCGTTTGATTGCTGCCCCATGAAGACTTGGTCCAATATTCGGGCAAGCTCGGATCAACAATGGAAGGATTTTCAAAAGACGGGTTCAAGATTGAATTATTGGGATCCGGCGGCGGGGGAGGCGGTAGTACGACCCTTTTTAAGAGATAATTGTCGACCGTCAAACTACCGACTTGGTTGATTAAATGATAGACGGTGACAGCTGTTGCGTTTGCGGGAACCGTAAACGTCGATTGCGAAGTTGACCAGCTCGATGACGCACCCGGATTGGCGATGTCTATATATTGGTGTCCACCGCCGCTCATCGTGTAATCAAGCGTCACAAAAGTCGGCACGTCTGACATGTAAGAATCCGAGAATGTATAGGTATCGCCAGGAGTGACGGGGATCGGCGCAAAAATCCACTTGGCATCGCCGTCCGTATGCGCACTCATGTCTATTTTTGCAGCATAAACTCCGTCCGTGCCTGCAACCGGATAAACAAATGACGTCGTATTACTTCCCCAAGACGAATCGGTCCAGCCATCCGGCAAAATCGGATTGATCAACGAGGGAGATTCAAACGATGCGTTCGTAATCAGATTGTCCGGATCCGAAGGGGGCGGGGGAGGCGCTATCGTATTTTGCGTCAACGAAAAATTATCAACCGTCAAATAACCGACTTGGTTGATCAGATGCATGACAGTAACAGACGACGCGTTGGTTGGAATCTGCACGACGGCCTGCGCCTGCGACCACGTCGGATCTGGAGAAGCTGCCGGAGTTGCGATATCGACGTATTGATGAGAATTGTCATTCATCGTGTAATCCAGCGTGACATAAGTCGGCACATCTGACATGTACCAGTCACTGAAAGTGTATACGTCTCCCGGAGTGACATTCACCGAATCAAAATACCATTTGGCATCGCCGTCCGTATAACTTGTCAACTCGATTTTCGCCGCACTTGCGCCATCGGTTCCTGCGACGGGATAAGTAAATACCGGAGTATTCGTACCCCAGCTCGAAGCATGCCAAGACGTTGGCATACCCGGCGTGCTGCTGGCGAAAATTTCCAAAGATGGATTTGGAATGATATTCGGACCGGCGGCGGAAACAGAAATTGGCACGCCTTCAAACGATGATGCGGTTATTGCGATGAGGCCAAAAACGGCTCCACGCCAACCGTGTCGAGTTGATTTCATATATTTGTGTACTTAAAAAATAATAACGGTACACCAACTTTTTTATTTAGTTTTTCGAACGATTCTCTAATTAATGAGAGGATTGTTGGGGGATGGCGTCCTAACTGCATCCTTTTGCGTCCTGTTGCGTCCTTGAGCATCCTGAGGGTCAGCCGTGGCTGCCTTTGTATATTATTGAGGTTAGAAGTTTTATTGCGGAGTGTCAAGATAAATTATAGCTTTTTAAAAAACCCAGTGTTTAACAAGGTTTTTCACTTTACTTGAGTAAATTGTCCACAACGCGAAAATCGGCCTTTTTCCTGCTTCTCAAATTTACGCACTCGGTATAGCGTTTATTCCTAAATATCAACTATGAGGATAGAAATCTAATAAACCTCTATCTTGATGTACTTAATACCGAATCTGACAGCTTGAGATCTTGTCGGCATCCAAAGGTCTATTCGATTTGTAAAACGATCGTTCATGCGGTCGCGCACGACAAAAGTTTTATCGCCGTAAAGATCCGGAATTTTAACGATCGTGTGCACCGGCAAAAAATTTGCCGCAATCGTATTTGTCGCACCGTACAAAGCGTAATTCTCGCAAACGTCAAAACCGGTTGACGTTACGCACGGCGTGTCGTCCGTTTGTTCGGGCGCGCTTGAATATGCAGTCGCAGCAACCGTGACGACCCTGGTTGGTTTTTTTGCAATATGCGAATCGTCGCCCGGCCACACAAACCTAACGCCGGGAAGCATCGGAATGATTATAATCATCACGTAGACCGCCAAAAGCAGCAAAACAAAACCTGACAAGTAAAGCCAGACCTTGACCTCGAAAGGCACACTTTTTTCGTTAAACTCAAAAACGAACTTTTTGTCCATCACGGATAGTATAGCACAATCTGCACTTGAGTTGATTCTCCCAATTCAACGTTGCGCGTCGAATATCCCCCTTTGCAAAAGGGGGTGCGGACTTCGGACGTCCCATTTTTAAGGGGACAGCTTTGACGTGCAACGTCTAAGCAGGGGATCAACTTGCATACTGACGACTTTGGTGCCTAAAATGACCGCAATTATGTCATACGCACTTATTACCGGAGCCTCATCCGGAATCGGAGAGGCCTTTGCCCGCAACTTCGCAGCAAAAAAGAAACCCTTGATACTTATCGGTCGCAATGAGGGGAAACTAAAGTCTTTAGCCGAAGAACTGCACAACAAAGAGGGGATTGACGTGCGCATTTTGGCGATAGACTTGGCAAGATCAAAAGAACTTCCTTTTTTGCCAAGCAAACTCCAACAGATGGGAATCACGGTCGACGTGCTGATAAACAACGCGGGATTCGGCAAATACGGCAAAGACATGGATATCAGTTACGAAGATGACCTCAATATGGTCAACTTAAACTGCCGCGCACTGCTTGCTCTCACGAAACTTTTTTTACCTGATATGCTGCGCGCTAAAAAAGGCGCAATTATAAACATTGCTTCGGTCGTAGGATTCTATCCCTGGCCGACGATGAAAACTTATGCCGCCACAAAAGCTTTCGTAATCAGTTACAGCGAAGCGCTGGCGGAAGAAGTGAAAGGCAGCGGCGTAAAAATCATCTGTTCTTGTCCGGGACGGGTTGCGACTAATTTTCAACAACGCGCGGGAATTAAAATCACGCCTGATGAACTTAAAAAATATACTGATCCAAAATCCATCGTCAAAGAAACTCTGAACGCATTGAAGTCCGGCGGGACACTTGCCATCGCCGGTAAACAGACGCTTTGGACAAAAATCGCACTGACGATTTTGCCTCGTTGGTTGTTTATTAAGCTGATGACGTAAATAAGCCTCCGAACGTCTACCACCTCGGCTCGCCACTCCACCGGCCGTCTACCACCTCGACTCACTCCGTGTTCGCCACTCCTCCTACACCAGGAGGAGAGTAGTTATTTAGTTTTGAGTTTCCGACTCGGACTCTCCTCCTTGCGAAGGAGGAGTACCCGAAGGGGGAGGTGGTAGTCCGGCATGAGGGAGAGTGCCCGAAGGGCGAGGGGGTTCCGCCGGTACTCGCAAAGGGGGACATCCGACGCGCAGCGTTGAATTGGGGGAATCAACTTATAACGAATAAACTTTTATGCTATACTCTTTTCCAGTATGGCCAAACAATCGCCCCTTAAGAGAAAGACTGTAAATGTGCCGCAAAAAAATCATTCCCTCGCGGTCTGGGCAGTCGTGAGCATCGCAAGTTTTCCAACCGTAGTGTTTTCGTTGGCTTTGATCGGTTGGAGTTATTATCTCGCTTTTCTTTTAGCCTGCGTCACAATGCTGGTTATTCTTTTTATAGAAGGAGTGGTGACGGGCAAAATCTGGATTTTTCACGAGGATTATCGTCATATTTTTGATCATCAAGATACGCCGTTCCGCATCCTGGTCGTCACCGGAGGAGTTTTATTAGTTCTGGAAACATTGTTGCTCATTCAGTTTTTCCACAATCCTGCCATGGACGGTTTTGTTCTCAACATCGTCGCGCGCAAACAATGCGGAATCAGAAATAACGCGCTGACCCGAGCTGTTTGTCCGCTATTTTCAAATGAAACCATAAATCCCAAAGAGAGGGCTATTGTCTTGTCCATGGAGGAAGCCGCCCTTAGACATCTGATGCCCGGCTACACTGCGGGGGCTTGCAGCGTAGAACCGTTGAACGACATTGGTGCGGATCAGACCAAGGTTAACATGAAATTTTTTGCGTATTGCCAAAGCTGGACCGCTGAAGGATGTAATGTGGCCAATCAAACAATGGCGATTGTAAATTCGCAGATGATAGAAAGCACCAGCGGCTTTTACGCGCCGCTTACTTGGCAAGAGGACAGAGAAAGCGGCTTGTACGGTTCGACGGTTGCCGATGGACGATTAATGCAGCAGCTTAAATATAAATTAGCTGATAAATGTTTCGCCATGTTCAACAGATAGTAACGGCGTGATAGAATCTTGCTATGCACGTTAAACTTTTTGGTGCTGCCAGAGAAGTAACCGGCTCTTGTTATTTAGTGGAATCCTCAAAGGCCAAAATCCTCATTGATTGCGGTCTTTTTCAAGGCACGACATTGGCGCACTCAAAAAACTTCGAGCCGCTCGGATTTGACCCCAAAAGTTTGGACGCTGTCTTTGTCACACATGCGCATTTGGACCACACCGGACGTTTACCGGTCTTGATCAAAAACGACTACAAAGGCCCGATTTACACGACTCCGCCAACCGCAAAGTTAACACAGCTTGTTTTGGAGGATGCGGCGGAAATAATGCATGAAGAATTTGAACGTTCTTATACTCCCAAACTTTACGAGATCTCTGACGTCGCAGGAGTCGTCAATCAAACAAAAGTTTTGGACGAGCATAAATCCATCGAAGTCAAAGATCTTAAAGTTGAATTTTTTAACGCCGGCCATATCTTTGGCAGCGTTTTTGTAAAAGTGACTTCGAATGACGGCAAATGCGTCGTCTTCTCCGGAGACCTTGGTAACACTTCGACTCCTCTTTTGAAACAGAAGGACTTTTTGGCGGATGCCGACGTTCTTTTTATCGAATCGACTTACGGCAACCGCATTCACGAGGATGATTCGACTCGCGATAAACTCTTGAAGCAAACCGTTATCAATACAATAAAAAACAAAGGCGTTTTGATGATTCCAGCTTTTGCCATAGAACGTACGCAAGAAATTCTTTTTGAATTAAACAACTTTGTAGAAAACAAATTAATCCCACCGGTCGATGTTTATTTGGATAGTCCTATGGCCATAAAAGCGTCTAAAATATTTAACGCTTTCCCAAAGTATTACAGCCGCGAGGCTTTGAGATTGATTGCTGTTGGCGACAAACTTTTTGACTTTCCTGGGATGAGAATGACGTTGACGCGCGACGAATCCAAAATAATCAACGAATCTCCGCAACCAAAAGTCATCATCGCCGGTTCCGGCATGATGAACGGCGGAAGAATTCTGCATCATCTTGTCAGATATTTGAGCGACAAAAATTCGACTTTGCTTGTCATCGGTTTTCAAGCGCACGGAACGTTGGGGCACAAACTTTATCAAGGACAGACGCGCGTGAATGTCTTGAACGAGCAGATCGATGTTAAAGCAAAAGTCGTCAGCATCGGCGCCTACAGCGCGCACGCGGACCAACGCATGCTGCTGGATTGGATAAAATCGTCACCAAAACCTCCAAAAAGAGTATACTGTACTCATGGCGAAGAAGCGGCCTCGGCAGCTCTCGCGACATGCATTGAAGAAGAACTGAAAATCACGGCAGATGTACCGAGAATGGGGGAGATGATCGAAATTTAAAGAAAATAATTATGAATTCAGGTATTAATAGTCTAATTCTTAATTCATAATTCTTAATTTTTAATTGTTAACCGACCGTTATGCCCTGGATCCTGATCGCCATCTTTGGACACTCCGCAAACGGATTTGCTTTTGTCATCGACAAAATCCTGCTTAAAAATGCTTTTAAGCGCAGCGCAACTTACGCCGGGTTGGTTGGACTTTTGTCGGGGTTGGCAATCGTTTTGATTCCTTGGATCAAGGAATGGCCGGTTGGAGGTGACTTGTTGTTGGCCATCTTATGCGGCATGACGTTCATGGCGGCCTTATGGTCTTTTTTTGCGGCTTTATCGCGCGGAGAAGCGAGTCGCGTCGTTCCCATCATCAGCGCGCTTATTCCTGTCATGACTCTGGTAGGTACGATGACGTTACTCGGAGAAAGACTTTCACTGCAGCAACTCGGCGGATTTGCTCTGCTGATCATTGCGACAGTAATGCTCGCAAGCGGCAAAGCACAGTCAAGATTGACGACCGCGACCATCCTATTGAGCGTCCTGTCCGCATTGCTTTTTGCAGTCAGCGCAGTCAGTGCTAAAGCGATTTACGACAGTGTGGGGTTTTTGGGAGGTTTTGTCACAACAAGAATCGTAGCGGCTATTACCGCGCTCATGTTGGCGCTTTTAATTGATCCAATGTCCGGTGCTGAAATGCTTTCAATCATCAGGGTTAAAAAAGGCAAGAAAAAGAAAGATGAAGCCATATCAGGCAGGTCGGCGGCCAAATTGGCAATTCTCGGACAGATTTTGGGCGGCATCGGATTCATCTCACTTCAATATGCAACCGCACTCGGCAGCGCATCCATCGTCAACGCCTTGCAGGTTATGCAATTCGCACTTTTAGTAATCATCGCATTCTTCCTCAAATCCAAAGCACAGACTCTGCTCGGTGAAAGTCTAAACAAGTCCGTTATCGTCCTCAAAGCAGCCGCACTCGTTGTTATGGCGGTTGGATTGGGATTGATAGTCTAACGGACGGAAAACCTCTGGTTCGTCGGACTCACCATCTCCTTTATCAAGGAGAAGTTACTCAGCAACTAAGCAACTGAGTGACTACCCCTTGATAAAGGGGCAGGGGTTTTCCGAAAATCAACTCTAATACCATGAAACCCAAACACACAAAACTCAAAAAGAACCTGCTGATCGCAGGCCTCGCGGTCGCGATTTTCGTCGTCTTGGCAGCAGGCAGTTTTTCCGCACTGAATTTGACATTCAATTCACAGCAGACGTTTGGAGTGACTTTCAGTAAACCATATGCGGAAGAGTTTAAACTGAATCCTGACGAAGTTTTGACGGCGATTTTGGACGATCTTGGCGTGCGGCGTTTCCGCATTCCGGCTTATTGGAGCCTGATAGAAGCCAAGCAGGGGAGTTGGGATTGGACTTGGTTGGACGATGAACTGGACGCCATATCTGCGCGCAACGGCAAGGTCGTACTGGCAATCGGAGAAAAACTTCCGCGCTGGCCGGAGTGTTGGATTCCGGATTGGGCAATAAAGCTCCCGGAGTCTGAGCGTGAAAAAGCCGCGTCGGATTATCTGGAAAAGACGGTCATGCGCTACAAAAATAATCCGTCGATAATCAGCTGGCAGGTGGAGAATGAACCGAGTTTTACTTTTGGAATTTGTCCGCAAACGCGCAAAGGTTTTTTTGATGACGAAGTTAAGCTCATCCACAACTTGGACGATCGTCCAATTGCAACAACCGATTCCGGCGAGCTCGCATTTTGGTCAATCGGCAAAAAAGTCGACCAACTTGGAGTCAGTGTATATCGCGTCGTCATCGGCCCGCTTGGGACTCTGAGATACTGGTTCGTGCCGCCGCAATTTTATCTGCGCAAAGGACAAATCCTGAGCTCGTTTTGGGGCTTTACAAATTTTTACATCAGCGAATTGCAAATGGAACCTTGGACAAAGCGCCCGTCTTTGCTCGAAACTCCGCTCGACGAACAGATGCGGACTTTTGATCTGCAGCAAATGCAAGACAATATAGACTTCGCAAAAAATTCTGGCATTTCGACAATTGATTTGTGGGGTGTAGAATGGTGGTATTGGATGAAGACTGTGAATAACCGCCCTGAGTTCTGGGATGCAGCAAAGACGCTTTTCTAACTTCCCCCTGTCATTGCGAGCGAAGTCCGACGTAGCGCGGCAATCTCCCATCCGACTTGCGCCTCGCTCGCTGTATCCGCGTCCCTTTGTTAAGGGGACAGCTTCCATGCGAAGCATGAAAGCAGGGGATCAACTCACAAACAAAATAACTTATGCCCTCAAAGCTCCCAAGCAAAAAATCAACGTCCAAGCCCGAGCTTGGCATGATTTTGGAGTTGGGCAAAAACGTCAAACTCAATCTTATTGACGGTTCTTTACGTAGGACGCGGGACGTAGGACGTTGGACGATTGGTTTAGATGGTTTTGTAGCAAACTTTCAAGAAGCTCTGGACATCCCTCATGAAAGTTATTTGCTCAAAGACTTTTGTGCCGAAGACTTTTTTAAACGCAAAACCGGCCTAAGCTCTGATCAAGCCTACAAGAAGATGCAAGAAGGCCATGCGGAAATCAACGAGCTATTTGTTGAATACGGTCAACATATCGGCGCGCTGATAGCCAACATGGAAATGCTGTACCAACCGACGTCAATCGCAATCAAAGGATCAATGACCGAAAGTTACGATGCCTGGGGTCATGCAATGGGCAAGGCGAGGAATCAGCATTTGGGGAAGAAGCCAATCGTTAAAATAACTGTCAACGTCGCATAGGACACGTAGACGTTTTGAGGGCATAGGCAACTCTACTTCGAAGACGACATTAGACGTTTGACTTTTTTTGCGTTTTGCAATATACTTCGCACCTATGGAATTGCGCAACATAGCCATTATTGCCCACGTCGACCACGGAAAGACCACTCTAGTGGATTCTTTGCTTAAGCAGTCGGACACGTTGAGCATGCAAAAGCTGACCGGTGATACCATCATGGACAGCAACGATATCGAACGAGAACGCGGCATTACCATTTTTTCGAAGAATGCAGCCGTTGTTTATCAGGGTATCAAAATAAACATCGTTGACACTCCGGGACATGCTGATTTTGGCGGCGAGGTTGAGCGCATCATGAATTTGGTGGACGGCGCTTTGTTGCTTGTTGACGCCAAAGAGGGTCCGATGCCTCAAACGCGCTTTGTTTTGAAAAAGGCCATCGAGGCAGGACACCGCATAATCGTCGTCATCAATAAAATCGACAAGCCTGATGCCAGACCGGATTGGGTTTTGGATAAAACTTTTGATTTGTTTTTTGAACTCGGCGCTTCAAGCGCGCAGGCTGACTTTCCGGTTATCTACGCATCGGCCAAACAAGGCAAAGCCGGAATCGAAGCTGATCTTTCTACCATGAACGGCGTAACGCCATTGTTTGATTCGATTATAAAAAACATTCCGGCGCCAAAATCAGATGTGGAAGGCCCGCTGCAAGTTTCGGTCGTCAACGTCTCGCACGACAACTATAAAGGACGCATTGCAATCGGACGCGTCATACGCGGAGTTTTTCGCCCGGGCAACGTTGTCTGGATTAATCGCGACGGCAAATCGGCGAATGCTAAAATTACAAACATCTCGATATTCGACGGTTTGGAACGCAAAGAGGTTGACGAAGCTCCGGCCGGAGAGATCGTGGCTTTTGCAGGCGTTGAAAATATTAATATCGGTGAAACGATCGCCGACCCCGCGAATCCGGAAGCTTTGCCCGTTATGGCCATCGAAGAGCCGACTGTCAAAATGACTTTCGGCGTTAACACCTCGCCAATGTCCGGCAAAGAAGGCCAGTACACCACTTCGCGCAATATCAAAGAGAGATTGGAACGCGAGCTGCAAAATGACGTTGCTTTGCGCGTTGATTTAAAGAACGCCGGCGAGTCATTTATCGTTGAAGGCAGGGGAGAGTTGCACTTGGCGATTTTGATAGAAAAAATGCGCCGCGACGGATTCGAACTGCAAGTCTCGCGCCCGCAAGTTATTTTTAAAGAAGTTGACGGCAAAAAACAAGAACCGTTTGAGCAGGTAGAGATAGAGGTACCGGAAAATTTGAGCGGCGTAGTAATCGAAAAACTCGGCAAACGACGCGGCGAACTTAAAGACATGAAGAACGAAAACGGCGTTGCCTTTTTGACCTTTGAGATTCCTACCCGCGGCTTGATCGGTTACCGCAACGAATTTACAGTCGACACGCGCGGCCAGGGCATACTAAACACGCTTTTACTGGGTTACAGGGCTTATGCCGGCGATTTGGGAGGCCAAGAGCACGGCTCGCTCATTGCCCACGAATCAGGCCTGGCAGTGACTTACGGCATGTTAACGGCGCAAGAACGAGGCACCTTGTTCATCCCTGCGAATACAGATGTTTACGAAGGTCAAATTGTTGGTCAAAATGCCAAACCGGAAGACCTGACGGTTAATGTCTGCAAAGAAAAACGCCTTTCCAACATGCGCTCCAAAGGCGACGGCGTGGCCGAGGCCCTGACCCCGCATCGCATCATGTCGCTCGAACTCGCCCTCGAATACATCGGCGATGACGAGTTAGTGGAAGTAACGCCAAAAAACATTCGTTTACGCAAGATGTTTCTTAAAGAGTTTGAGAGACGCCGTGCCGGCCAACTATAAGAATAAAAAACCGCCCTGCGCGGTTTTTTTGGCGTCAAACTTTGACAGTTTAGCCAAAAACTGCGAGTATTTGTCTACACAGCGACATCTTGACAATCCGACCAACCCGGAGGACAGACATGACATCGACTCTCAAACCTTTCGTCAAAGGCGTGCAAGCAGTTCTTCCCAAATTCGAGCTGCTGGGTGAAGCGCTCGAGGCTTGCGGCCTGGAGTGTTACGCAAGCACACGCAAGGATCTAGAACTCGGCCATGAGTGGCATTTTAGCGGCGCCACCTTAAGACTGTCCATCATTCACTCTCACTGTGACGTATACGCCGGGTTATATGTTGAAGACGACGAGGACTTAACGCGATTCAAGCTCGAAGCAGATAATGGACCCAACTGGAAGGTGTCATACTTCGCGCCGATCAATGAAAACTCTCCCATAGCAAAACTGCGGGAGAAAATCTGGGCGCTATTTCCTGACGCTTCTTCAGGATCCAATGCCATCGACTTAAAAGACGACTCAACCGCCATCGAAGTCGTCAAGCTGATGGCCGCCGCATTCAAGAAGGCATAACCACACCGCCCACAAATCGTCGGCAATTCTCCGAGCTCCCGTAACAACACTCGTTGCGAGGAGTTTTTTTGTTTTTTTGGGGTTTTTCTTACCATACAAATCCTCATCATCTATGCAAGTCACAGCATACTTATCCACAGTCCTAAACTTGTGTCATTTGTGATAGATTACGGGCGCAACTATGAGCAACCGAACTGAAATCGTTCTCGATATCGAAACGCAAAATACTTTTCAAGATGTTGGCGCATACAAGGCCTCTTTGCTCAAAATTTCGCTGGTGGGCGTTTATTTTTATGAGACAGATACTTGGGAGGCTTTCTTGGAGCCGGACTTGCCCAAGCTTTGGCCGCGACTCGAACGATCGTCGCGCATCATCGGATACAATCTTTTCGGATTTGACTATCCTTGTATGCAGACTTATTACACGGGAAACATCATGAGCTTGCCGACCATCGATATTATGTTGGAGATAGAAAAGCGCATCGGCTTTAGGGTTAAACTCGACGATGTGGCGCATGCGACGCTCGGAGTAGGGAAGAGCGGGCACGGTCTACAGGCTGTTGAGTTTTGGAAGAACGGCGAGATAGAAAAGTTAAAAGATTATTGCTTGCAGGATGTTCGCGTAACGCGGGATGTTTACGAAAAGGCTTTAACGGAAAGGACGGTTTACTATTTTGATCGGATGGGCCAAAAGCAGCCCGTGTCGCTGCCCATCGCCCCGGCGGACACAGAAGAAGCGCCAAAAATAAACTTGTCGCTTGGACTTTAACCCCTTGTCATCCCGACCGTAGCGGAGCGAAGTGGAGGGATCCCTTACAAAAACTCAAATGCAGTTATGACAGGGATTCCTCGGCTGCGTGCCATGAGTTTGGGCACTACGCTCGGAATGACATAAAAAACGGACTTTACAAATTAAAAGGACTTTATGGACTCTTAATTTTATCCCCAGTCCTCCCCAACATCTTGTGGTATAATCTCGCTTAGACCACAAGATGTTGTGGTCTGCCGACAAACCACAGCCGATCATCGCTTCAAAAAACAAGCCTGACCGCAAATCTGCGATAAACGCGCTTTCCCCACGTGGTGGGGAAAATTTCGCAGCGTCGGCGATAACAAAATTTACCCACCTTTCTATGAGCCCACAGGCGAATTCTTTAGTTGGCAAAAACAAGGAAAAGCTGGCCGACGCCAACGTCAATACGGAGGCCATCATGGCCTATCTCAAAACCCTAAAATCGATTCGCCGCAGAGACGGGCACATAGATCGATTTCAACCGGATAAAATCCGCTCAAGCGTCAGAGAAGCTTTTAGAACAGCCGGTTTTCAGGTGGAAAAGGAAGTTAAAACAATAGAAAGAATCGTGGAGTATGTTACGCACAAGCTCACAGTGCGTTTTGACGGACACAGCGTTCCGTCTTCCGAGCATGTTCGGGAAACTGTCGGCGCCGCGCTGATCGATCTTAACTTCCCGCAAGTTGCCAGAACTTATCTGCTCTACAGATTACAAGAAGTGCAAAACAGCCAAGAACCGCAATATGGCAACGGCATTAAGTTTCATCGCTATTTGACCACAGAAGGCGTTCGTCCTTACGACGAGCTGGACTGGGATGCGCGCGATGCCGTCATCAGCAACGAAAAAGGCAAGGTTGTTTTTGAACAGAAAGGCGTAGAGGTCCCAAAGTTTTACAGCCAAACGGCGACCAATATCATTGTTTCCAAATATTTTCGCGGCAGGTTAAATACTCCGGAGCGCGAGACCTCAATGCGCCAACTCGTTGACCGCGTAGCTAAGACGATCACCGGCTGGGGCCGTGTCGGCGGTTATTTTCAAACTGCGCAAGACGCAGATGTTTATGAAGCTGAATTGACTTCAATTCTTGTAAATCAACGCGCAGCTTTTAACTCCCCGGTCTGGTTTAACGTTGGCGTCAATCCGCATCCGCAGTGCTCGGCTTGTTTTATCAACTCCGTTCAAGACGACATGCGTTCGATTTTGCAACTCGCCGTGACAGAGGGCATGCTTTTCAAATACGGCTCTGGTGCAGGTTCAAATCTTTCGACTCTAAGGTCATCAAGAGAAAATTTAGCGGCATCATCCGGCAAATCATCCGGACCTGTTTCGTTTATGCGCGGCTATGACGCCTTTGCGGGAGTCATCAAGAGCGGAGGAAAGACGAGACGCGCAGCCAAAATGGTCATCTTGAATATCGACCATCCTGACATCAAGGAGTTTGTTTGGTGCAAAGCCAAAGAAGAAAAGAAGGCTCACACTCTGATTGACGCCGGCTACGACGGTTCGTTAAACGGCGAGGCGTACGAGTCGATCTTCTTTCAAAACGCAAACAACAGCGTGCGTGTTAACGACGCTTTTATGCAGGCGGTGGAGAACGACGGCGACTTTTGGACAAAGTTTGTCACCAGCGGAGAACCGGCGGAAAAATACAGAGCAAAAGATTTGTTGCGCCAAATCAGCGAAGCAGCCTGGCAGTGCGGAGATCCGGGTATGCAATATGATACGACGGTAAACGATTGGCACACTTGTTCCAACACCGACAGAATTCACGCATCAAATCCATGTTCCGAATACATGTTTTTGAATGACACTGCCTGCAATTTGGCTTCGATTAATTTGATGCGTTGCAGAACAGCCGACGGTCAGTTTGATGTGGCGACTTATGAGCACATCTGCCGCGTAATCATAACAGCGCAGGAAATCGTAGTCGGCGCCTCGTCTTATCCTACGCCGGCAATTGAGCACAACTCTCACGTTTTCAGATCTTTGGGCATTGGATACGCCAACTTGGGAGCGTTGCTTATGAGCATGGGCTTGCCTTACGACTCGGACGAAGGCCGCAACATGGCAGGCGCTTTGACTTCCATCATGACCGGCATTGGTTATGAACAATCCGCGTTGATAGCTGAAAAACTCGGCACTTTCGACGGCTACACAGCCAACCGCGAACCGATGATGGCGGTTATGCAAAAACACCGCGAAGCGGCTTATAAAATTCCTTCCAATGGCGTACAGCATCATGTTTTGGAAAGAGCGCATACCGCCTGGGATGACGCTATCGAACAAGGCGAAAAGCACGGTTATCGCAATGCACAAATTTCCGTGCTTGCGCCGACAGGCACAATTGCGTTCTTGATGGATTGCGATACAACCGGAGTCGAACCGGACATCGCTCTCGTCAAATACAAATGGCTGGTTGGCGGCGGAATGATTAAAATCGTAAACAACACCGTGCCGGAAGCTTTGAAAAAGCTAAACTACACTGAACAGCAAGTCCGCGACATTATTGACTGGATTGACAAACACGACACAATAGAAGGCGCACCGCATTTACACGAAGAGCATTTGCCAGTTTTTGACTGCGCTTTTAAGGCCGCGAACGGCACTCGCTCCATAAACTATCTCGGACACTTGAGAATGATGGGGGCCGTTCAACCGTTCCTTTCCGGCGCAATCTCCAAAACGGTCAACATGCCATCGGACAGCACAGTCGAAGATGTGATGACGGTTTATATGGAAGGCTGGAAACTTGGTCTGAAAGCGGTCGCTATATATCGTGACGGTTGCAAACGCGCGCAGCCGTTGACTACAAGCAATACGGAAGGCGGAAAGAAGGACTCAACTGCGACTTCGACTTCTACGCCCGTCGCAGCACCTGTTGTTATGGCTCCAACTCCAGCACCCGTTGTCAGCATCTCGCAGCCTTACGCGCCTCGCAGACGCCGCCTGCCGGACGAAAGACGTGCCATTACGCACAAATTCCAAATCGGTCCGCACAAAGGATTTATAACCGTCGGACTTTACGATGATGGAACGCCGGGAGAATTGTTTATCACGATGTCCAAAGAAGGCAGCGTGCTATCCGGACTTTTGGACGTCTTTAGCACATCAGTCTCAATCGGTTTGCAATATGGAGTGCCGCTCAAAATCCTGGTCAACAAATTTGCGCACGTTCGCTTTGAACCGTCAGGATTTACCGCCAACCCAAACATTCGCGTCGCCAAGTCAATTATTGACTACATCTTCCGCTGGCTGGGACTTAAATTCCTCTCACCGGAAGAAAGACGAGCGATCGGCATCAACGTCGACACTTCGGCAACCGCAGAGCTGCATATCGAAGAAGTCGCCAAAGACCAATCCCTGTCCTCAACAACAGAATCTCAGCAGTCCAGCTTATTGGACTTTAGCCAAAGCAAAGCCGCAGGATTGACTTCAACATTCGACAACCAATCCGACGCGCCTGCCTGCGACACCTGCGGTTCCATCATGGTCAGAAACGGTGCCTGCTACAAATGCCTGAACTGCGGCGCGACAAGCGGATGCAGCTAACCTCCTTTGTCATTTCGACCGAAACGGAGTGTAGTGGAGAAATCCCTTATAAAACATTAGAACGTCAAACAAGGGATTCCTCGGCTTCGTGCCATTAGTTTGGGCACTTCGCTCGGAATGACCGGAAAGAACGTATGGACGTTAATCACAGACAAATACAGTGTTACACGGGCGACGGCAAGGGCAAAACCACCGCCGCCCTTGGACTTTTAGTGAGGGCTGTCGGAGCCGGGCTTAAAGTCGCCTGGGTGGCATTTGATAAAGGCGGTGACAGTCATTATTCCGAGAGGCGAGTGCTTAAAGAACGTTTTCCAGAAGTCGACATTTACGTCACCGGACTCGACAGGATAGATCCGGAGTCCGGCAAGTTCAGGTTTGGAGTTACGGAAGAAGACAAACGAGAAGGGGAGAGAGGATTGCGAATAGTACAAAAGTTGTTCAATGACAATAAGAACGACCTGATCGTGCTCGACGAAATTAATTCTTCTGCAAAGCTTGGAATTGTTAATGAAAATGATGTTTTAGAGCTGTTGCGACATAAACCGGCGAACATCGAGGTCGTTTTGACAGGAAGGAATGCCCCCGAATCATTCGTCGAACTCGCAGATCTAGTTTCAAAGATCACAATGGTGAAACATTACTTTTACAACGGAGTAAAAGCCAGACGCGGACTGGATTATTGAATTGTGCTATAATATCGCCATTCATGTTTCGCTTACCCAACCTCATTTTGCCGCAAGCTCCGCTAAACGCTTGGTATTTAACGGCATACATAATATTTTCAATATCCTTGATAGCCTTGGGGTTTTTTTGGATTTGGGCTTTAATCCACGCCACCAGAACGCCAAGAGCCTCGTGGAGCCAAAGACTCGTCTGGGGATTATGTTTGCTGATTAACCCGACTGCAACTATTTGGTATTGGTGCATTTGGAAAAGATGGGCGTTCTGGTCCCTCTTTACTCCATTGCTCGGAACTTTTGTAGCCTTGCCTTTCGTCATACGTTCCATGATGACGAAAGCCGACGCAACAGCGCTGACCAATACGCTTTTCGCAATCGGCAGTAACAGCCTAGTCATCTTAGTTGCGGCGCTCTTGATTTATCCGATAGTCTTGCGATTGATGGTCGTTCTACATCTTTCCAAAAATACTGCGCTGACCGCAATGGAGCGTAATGATTGGGTTTTGACTTTAGCTTTTCCGCTCATCGGTTTTGGGTCAACATTGACCTATGCGGCAAAGAATCTAAAACCATGGGCACTGGCAAGTATCGCCTGGCTGATAGTTTTGGCGGCTGTGGGCAAGATAATGATTGCAAACATAACACCCGCGTTAATACCCGCGGGTGATGAAAAGCGTGAGGAGTTTAAGACTATTCGTCAAAATCTCCCTTAAAACGCAGCGTTTCGCGCTCTGTACGATTGACCTGGTCGGCCAAGTCATCTAATGCGGCGAGAGGGTCTGTGATAACTTCTTCGAATTCTTCTGCGTCTTCTTCGTCGTCTGCAACTGCATTAACTTCGTCATCAACAGCTTCTTCGACAGGTTTAACGTCGTCTTCGTCCTCATCGTCAGTTTTTACGCTCATGCCTGCGGTGATTAGCTCGTCTTCGAGTTCTTCCTCCTCGCTGCCGTTGTTGTAGCCCTGGGGATCCCAATCGTCCGAAGGACCAAATGTAAATGGAAAGGGTGACATATGTTTGACCATTAAGAACAATTTAATTTTTGTTGCGGGTCGATAGAAAGGGAGAATAATTAACCAACAAAACCTTGTCAAGTCCATGTAAAAACATGTATGCTATGCCAACTATGGGAACATTAGAAATCATCATGATTATCGGCCTGATAGCACTTTTAGCGCTAGTTGCCGTCATTCTCTTAAAAATGACCGGGCTGGAAAGATCCGCCGCACAACCCGCTGATACGCAAGGACTGACTTTGATACAACAACAAATGGCTCATTTGCAGCAAGACTTGAGCGGACGCATGAACGAGACAAATCAGGCTTTTCAAGAACAACATCGATCCGTCTCCGGCATTGTCAGAGATATCACCGGCCACATGTCCAAAGTGGAAGAAATTTCACGCCAAGTTTTGGCAGAAACGACAGAACTCCAAAAGCTGCAACAGATTTTGAAAAATCCCAAACAACGCGGAGTTTTAGGCGAATATTTTTTGGAAAACCTGCTTAAAAACGTACTGCCTCCGGATAACTTTCAAATGCAATATCGTTTCAGCGATGGCGAGATTGTCGACGCAGCAGTATTCGTTAAAGACAAAATCGTTCCGATTGACTCAAAATTCAGTTTAGAGAATTACAACCGCATGGCGGCAGAGGAGAATCCGGCGGAACGAGAGAAGTTTGAAAAAGAATTCGTCAGCGATTTAAAAAAACGCGTCGTAGAAACTTCCAAATACATTCGGCCGAACGAAAACACAATGGATTTTGCTTTCATGTTCATTCCGCACGAAGCAATCTATTACGATTTATTGATAAACAGAATCGGATTGGCCGGCGAAGAAACGGAAAATATTATTCAGCGTGCAGCTTCCAAATATCATGTACTCGTCGTGTCGCCGACTTCGTTCCTGGCATATCTGCAAACCGTTTTACAGGGCCTTAGAGCGTTAAAGATTGAGGAAGAGGCACGCGAGATACAAAAACGCGTCGATGAGCTTAAAAAGCATTTGGGAGCTTACGAGAAGTATCACACAAGTCTAGGAAGCCACCTCCAAACCGCAGTCAATCAGTACAACTTAAGCTCCAAAGAATACATGAAAATCGATAAAGACGTTTATCGCGTCACCGGATCCTCGAACAGTCCACAAGTACCATTTATAGAGAACGGCGCGGAAGAACTTGCCAACGAATTAAAATGAAATTCAACATTGATAAAAAAGCCGCGCGTTATGCAGTCTCAACGATAATCGCCGGGATGCTTTTTATTGCCGTCATCATAGTCAATGTCCGCTACAGTTATCGCAATTTGATCTATTCGCAATCTGCAGTCCCGCAAAAACCGACGATTATCGTGCTTGGCGCAGCGCTTAAACCCAACGGACAACCTTCGGATGCGCTTTTGGACCGCCTTCAAGTCGGACTCGACCTTTATCGCGAGCAGAAAGGCGATCGCATCCTCGTCACAGGAGACGACGGTGCATTCCACACCAACGAAGTCGCAGCCATGAAATCTTTCTTGATCGACAACGGTGTGAAAGAAGTCGACATCCGGATTGACGGCCACGGTTATCGCACCTACGAAAGCTGCAAGCGCGCCAAACAGGAATTTAACATCACGCAGGCCATTGTCGTCACTCAAAACTTCCACTTGCCTCGCGCTTTGTATCTTTGTAATAAAATGGGAGTCAACTCCGTGGGCGTAAGCGCGGATTTGCACACATATCGCGACATAACACGGAACGTCGCGCGCGACTGGCTGGCCAGCTTTAAAGCATGGCTGGATGTAGTCGTTTGGGCGCCTCAATCTCCGGTCTAACGATATGAAGCTCGTCGAGTTACGTCAGGAACTACACAAGCACGCCGACAAAGAACGCGCTGAACATTCAAAACGTTTCTTCAAAACCGGAAGAGGGGAGTATGGTTATGGTGATGTTTTTCTGGGATTGACCGTCCCCTTGCAGCGCGAAATAGCAAGCAAGTATTACGATTTGCCGGTGACGGACGTCTTAAAGCTGTTAAGAAGTAAAATACACGAGGAACGTCTGACTGCGTTGATACTTTTGGTGCATGCTTATCAAAAAGGGGACAGTAAAGCAAAGTCTAAAATATTTGCTCAATACTTAAAGCACGCGAAGTGGATCAATAACTGGGATTTGGTGGATACTTCCGCACCTCAAATTATAGGTGACTTTTGTTGGAATAAAAAAGATAGACAGACGTCGAGAAGGCTTATCAAATCCTCCGACCTTTGGGAGCGTCGCATCGGCGTACTTGCCTCTTTTATGTTTATTAAAAAAGGCGACGTCGACTTGAGTTTGGAGTTAGCGTCAAAATTACTCAAAGACCCGCATGACTTGATGCACAAAGCCGTGGGCTGGATGTTAAGAGAGGTGGAAAAGCGCAAACCGGACGAGGTTAGACGTTTCCTGGAGCTTTATGCGACATCAATGCCGCGCACCATGCTTCGTTATGCGATCGAAAGATTGCCGGAACGCGAAAGAAAAAAATTTTTGTTAAAAAAGAAGGACCTTAGAGTCAGGTCCCCGCGTCGTCTGTCGACGAAGAAGTAGGTTTTTTTGCGCTCTTGGCTTTATATTTACGTTTGAGCTGCTTGCGCGCTTGAACGTGTTTCGCCTTTTTAGGCGCTGACGGATTAGCCAACGCCTCTATCTTGGCATGCGCTGCTAGCATGCGGCTGGAAAGAGGCTCTACCATATTAGCGAAACCTTCCATTTCGGCTTCGCTACGCACCTTCAAACGCCAGCGATACCAGTTCTGCGTCGCCAGCAGGAAGTTGCCGCACTTCGTCAACAATCCGGATAGTTCCTCCAGGGATTTTCTATCCTCTTCATCCAACGCCGGCTTTTCAGGACAAAGCTCCGGGAAGACAAAACTCTCAAACTCCTGTACCAGCATGGAGACCATGAATCTAACATGCCCCTGACTGGACTTAACAGCCCAGTCGTAGATCTGCCTTGGGAACTCATCGTCCTCATTGGCATCGCGGATGATTGCACCAAGCAGGACGAAACCAGCCAAAAGATGCTCCGGCCTATGTGCAGCAAAGTCAGAAGAATCAAATTCCAACCACCTTTTCGACATTTGCATCCACCTCCGGGTAAAAGAACGCATTGAGGCTATTTCTTACCATGCGGCATTTGATAACGCAAAAGAGTGAGACAATCTCTCCCTGCCCTCCCTTGCCGAAGGGAGGGTTCTAAATCAGACGTGCCACATGCCACGTATCACTTTTCTTTCGTTTTCGGTTCAAACGGACAGAATTTTGCCAGCGGACACATCCAACATTTGGGTTTATTGCCTCCAACACAAATCTCGCGCCCAAAACGAACCATCGTTCGATTGACGTCACTCCAAAGTTTTTCGGGCAATCGCTCTTTGATGTCGAATTCTACTTTTTCAGGCGTCTTGCCCTTGGACCAACCCAAACGTCTCGCAATGCGAAAGACGTGCGTATCAACGGCAATTGATGGCTTGCCAAATGAATACGAGAGCACGCAACTGGCCGTTTTGCGCCCAACGCCGGGCAAAGTAATCATCTGGTCCATGGTCGACGGTACGCTGCCTTTAAAGTCGTTTAAAAGCTTTTGAGCCAAAGCTTTGAGCGACTTTGCCTTATTGCGATAAAGACCGATCGAGGAAATGCTTGCAGCAATACCTTTAACGTCTGCCGCGGCGAGTTTTTTCCAATTCGGAAACCTTTTTCTGAAAGACGGAAATATTTTAAGCACCTGAACGTCAGTCGTCCTTGCAGAAAGAATTGTTGCGATCAAGGAATCGTCAGGGTTGCCCAAATCCATGTCCGCTTTTTGCGGATAGCGTTTTTTTAAAGCTTGCACAATTTTTACCGCATTCAAGTCACTTTTCATATACAAACACTATACCAGACTTCAAAAAAAAGACCGACTCGAGAGTTTGAGTCGGCTGCGAGACGGGAGTTGCCCGTCCGTTGAGTCTACGACGCTATTTCCGTCGTTGGTTCGTGCCGTTTTTTACGCCGGCACAGGTTCGGAGGCCAAATGCTCGCGTCGCAGCCACGGGGTGCGCTCGGGTGGTGTAGGAGCTACCGTCAATCCGTGATACGCAACTTCGATCATCACGAGCAACAACTGCTGAAGATATATATCGCCCCCACGGTGATACGCAACGTCCTCGATGAATCCAAGCTGCGCATACCTGACACTTGCCCTCCTATCCTGCTTCATCTTCGCCAAGATATATTCGCAGTGCGACGCGAGAGGTTCCATCTCATCGAGCCGCCTCAGAGCCCGTTTCTTGACCGTCGGCTCTACAGCGATCAACAACTTCAAGAGCTTCTTAACATCGCCCGAGTAGACGACATAAGCCCTCTCGTTAAGCATCATGCGTACGAATTCCGCAAAACTCGTACGCGCTACAGTGGCTACCGACATGCAAAAACCCCTTTTTGATTCCATCACAACATGCGAATGGAGGTCATCAAAATACACGATTTTATAAATCGTGTCAAACCCTATAATACTGCTATTTTAAGGCTTTTTGGCAATATCGCTCTTTTTAGCCTCGTACTCCTCTTTGCCTATCTCGCCCTTGGCATAGCGCTCGTCCAAGATATCCAAAGCCTTCGAGCTCGAACCGTCTCTATCCTGCATGCGGTGCCAATAGTCAAAACGATGGGCCCGGCTACTGCGAACGATGGCAATAATGGCAACAATGATCAAAATCCAAAAGAAAGCCATTAATAGGCCTCCCAGCCAATTAAACCCGCCAAAAAGGGGATTGTAACCGTAATACATCATATGAATATATTGAATGACTAATGCAGGGGAGTGTCAAGAAGAAAATTTACAATTAACAATGTAGAATTAACAATTTAAGAAAAATATTTTGTTGAAAAAATATAATAGCATCACGAAATGAGATGAATCCTTAATTGTTATTTGTTAATTGTAAATTGTTAATTGCCAAAGGGGAGTGATGTGGAAAAGGTAGTAAAAATGGGCTTTTTTGACAATAACTAGCGTCGCACAATATATGTTATACGGCGCATAGTGGCATTTTTAGCCATTTAACCTACAAAGCAGCTTAATCGTTCAATTGTTAATTATTATTTGTTAATTGTTACTTGTAATAGATCCTTCCAGGTACTCTGACATCTATATACTCGTGTATTTGATCCATCTTTGGTTTAGTAGCCAAAAACTGCCGCAACGTCTCTATTTGGGCATCTAACAGGTCATCTGTATCAACTAAGACGTACTTATTCTCCTTTATAAGGACCTGTAACAAGCTTTGAGGCTCTAAGCCTATGTCGAGGGCTTTAAACCAGATTCCAGCCTCTCTAAGCCTATTGGCGATATCCAACCAACCTCTTACGCGATTTAAATCGACGTATTCGTCGCCTTTGCTATAAGTACTTGTCGTTGAACTGATTACGTAAACTTCTTTAGGCGAATCAACCGGCGAGGGATTAATAAGAAAACGACGCGTAGTAGATACCGTTGCATCATCGGCGACGTCGGAGATGACGCCGTAGTCGTCAACTACATACATGTTGTTTTTAGTGACCAACACCACACTCCTCTGACGTTCACTAATCTTGAGTCGTAAAATATTAGGATAAGACTTATCCACAGTGATGCTGCTAATGAAAAACTTTGTGTTTAAGTAACTTTTTAAATCTTCCGAGTTTAAAAAGAAAATATTATTATTACCCCACGGCCATTGTTTTGGTCTATTAAAATAAGCATCCATCTCCCCTCTCACCGCTCCCTCGCTCAAAACCTGAAGCGGCGCTATCTCGATTTTTCGAGCATCAAAAAAACCTGAATACAAAAAAAACCAAACAATCCCGCAAATCACGAAACCGATCGTCAAACCATAAACTGCGCCTTTGGTTTTTTTTAAGCGCCCTTCTCTTTCTTCGCGATACATGCCCTCATTTATTTTTTTTGCGGGCCACTTCATAATAGTTTAATCAACCACGATGCGCGGTAAAAGCGGATTGATGCGCGTCACAGCCTCGTAGTTGATGGTGTTGATCTTACCGGCAAATTCCTCTGCACTGATGTTTTCATTCTTTTGTCTGCCCAATAAAACAACTTGATCTTCGACTCTTGCATTGCCGACATCGGTCACATCAACCATCATCATGTTCATACAGATCCTGCCTATAACCTTGCATCGCTTGCCGCGAATTAAGACGTGGCCGATGCTTGCTATTTTACGATCGTATCCGTCCCAATAACCCACGGGGATTACAGCCAAGCTGGAAGCTCGCGTTAAACGCTCCGAAAGACCGTATCCGATGAATTTTCCTTTTGGATATTTTTTGATCTGCGCGATAATCGTCTTCCAAGCCATTGCAGGACGTAGTTTTATATCTTTATGCATTTTTTGCGCCACAGCGCGCGTTTCTTTAGATGACCACAGGCCATATAAAGAAATACCCATTCTAATCATATTAAAATGCGTTTGAGCAAACAAAACAGCTGCTGCGGAACAGGCAGTGTGGCAAAATTTTGGTTCAACGCCGGCTTTGGCAAGCACTGATTTTTCTATATTAAAATTTTCCAACTGAGACATTGCAAAAGCAGGATCCGTGGTATCTTCTATGTTTGCGTAATGCGTATATAAACCTTCGATTTCAACTCCGTTTATCTTTTTTAATTTTAGAGCGTATTGCAAAAGATCTTTACCTGCCAAACCCTGCCTGCCTGTCCCGGTTTCAACTTTTAAATGAATTTTTGCCGGATACTTTTTTATCACTCCCCTTTTTGATAACAAAATAAGTTTTAAAATTATTTTCGGTTCGTATGCAACAAAAGATAATTTATTTTTTATCGCGATTTCCAAATTTTCAGGCCTGATAAAACCCAAAACCAAAATGGACCCCTCGATGCCGTTTTCTCGTAGCATCATCCCCTCTTCCAACGAGTCCACACCAAACCATTTAACACCTTGATTTTGGGCAATTTTTGCCACTTCAACCAAACCGTGGCCATAAGCGTTGGATTTTACCACTGCCATCAAAGCCGTCTCTTTGTTCGCCAAACCTGCAAAAACCTTGATATTGGACTTGATCGCAGAAGATGACACTTCCACCCAAGTTTTAGGAGAAATGACTGAATTTTTATTTATTTTCATAATGAACAAACAAATTGGACATTGTATTTTCATCCAATCGAATCAAACCCGCAATATGGAATCAAAGCCTTTGGAATTTTTATGGTTCCATCTTCCTGCTGATGATTCTCCATCAAAGCAATCGGCGTTCTGGAAAGCGCGGAACCCGTGCCGTTTAGCGTATGGACATACTGCAGCGATCCGTCTTCGCCGCGTGTTTTTATATTCAATCTTCTGGCCTGAAAATCCGTGCAGTTACTGGCGGACGTCACTTCTCCCCAATCGCCCTTGCCATCGTTGCGGCCCCACATCCAAGCCTCTAAATCGTATTTGCGATAAGCAGGTCCTCCCAAGTCACCACTGCAAATATCTACGACGCGATATGGAATTTCCAAAGCTTGAAATATATTTTCTTCGTGTTTTAAAATCTCCAAGTGCATCGCCTCTGACTGCTCAGGCGTGCAAAAAACGAACATTTCGACTTTAGCGAATTGATGCACGCGATAAAGGCCGTATGATTCTCTGCCATAAGCACCCGCCTCTGTGCGGAAGCAATGCGATAGACCGACGTACTTTAACGGAAGTTGAGCTTTGTCCAAAACTTCATCCTTGTGATAACCGCCAATGGGGATTTCCGCAGTGCCGACCAGCGATAAATCAGTATTTTCAATGGAATAGATTTGCGTTTCAGAACCGCGCGGCTGATAGCCTGTTCCAAGCAAAATCTCGTCCTTCGCCAAGTCCGGAGTTATGAGCGGGGTAAAACCATTCTTAACCAGATAATCCAGCACAAAACGCGTTATAGCCTGTTCTAAAAGAGCTCCCTTGCCCTTCCAAAAATAAAATTTAGCGCCGGCAACTTTGACGCCTCTTTCAAAATCCAAAATGTCCAATTTCTCTCCCAGCTCTACATGATTCAGCGGTTTGCTGAGCTTTGCAACTTCGCCCCATTTTTTTATCTCTTTATTCTCCGAATCATCCAAGCCTATCGGTGCGTCGGGATGAGTCATGTTCGGCAATCTCATCATAAGCCCGCGGCGTTCCAGTTCTACAATCTCAAGCGCCTTTTCTTTTTCTGACAGCGTAATTTTTATAGCCTTCCCTTTCTCAACCATCACAGCGCGATTTTCCGCACCTTGAGTCGAAGCTGCCACCTTATTTCTTTCCTCTCTTAGCATCTCAATCTCACGCAGCAAGGCAAGGTATTCTTGGTCGACCTTAATCAACTCTGCGACGCTTGCTTTGACATTGCGTGCATCGCAGTTTTTTTGAACCAAGTCCGGATTGTCGCGGACAAATTTTATGTCGAGCATAATTAGGAAATGTTCAAAATGGAATAGCCCACGACTCCGCCCGGAGTTTCTACATCCACCTGGTCGCCTTTTGCATGATTAAGAAAAGCGCGTCCCATCGGAGACTCATTGGAAATCATGCCATTGACAGGATCAGCTTCTTCCGAACCAACGATTTTATATTGGCGTTTAATACCGCGCGACTCAACCTCGACGGTTGATCCGATGCGTACAGTCGTGCTTCCGCCGACGTCTTCGATGACAGAAACGTTTTTAAGCAGTTCTTCTATCTCGCGCATTCTGCCTTGAATGAAACCCATTTCATCTTTTGCACTATGATATTCCGCGTTTTCTTTGAGGTCTCCCAAAGCTTTTGCAGATTCAATGCGGCCGGCCGTTTCGCGCACGCGGACAGTTTTAAGTTCTTGCAACTCGGCTTTGAGCTTTTCTAGTCCTTCCGGGCTTAGATATGTTTTTCCGTTCATAATGAATATATATGCAAATATTTTTCCACCCTTTCAGGTGGATGTTTTTAGTATAGGAAAGCGTCAAACTAACGTCAAGTCGATCAAACTATTTGTTATAAATCTTATTCCACTCGGTAAGAATATTTCTTGCGACAGGGACGGCGCTGCTGGAGCCTTCGACGCCTTCTTCCAAAAGAACAGTGACGACGACTTTGGGATTTTCGTACGGCGCGTAGACCGTGAACCAAGCGTGGTTCGGTTTGTCATTGCGCCACTGCGCTGTACCTGTTTTTCCGGCTGACGCAAAAGGGAGCGACGACAAGCCTCGACCTGAACCGAGTGTTACGGTTTCCCGCATACCGGCTTGAACTGTTTTAATGGCACTTACGGGCGCCAACGTCTCGCTACCGCCTGCGACAAACGATTTTTCCGTTAGACCCGTCTTGGCAACATGCGGGATCAACTTTTTACCGCCATTGGCTATCTCCCCCGTCGCGACCGCGATCTGCAAAGGCGTTACCAAAAAATCGCCTTGTCCGATGGCGAAATTGTAAGTATCGCCCGTGTACCACTGTTCATTTTTCTTCTCAAGCTTCCATGCGGCAGATGGAACAAGCCCAGCTGCTTCGCCCGGAATATCCAAACCCATTCGAGCACCGAAACCGAATTTTTTCAGCCATTCTCCCATTTTTTCCGGTCCCAGACCGGTTATACCGTTTCCGCCGCCGCAAGTCAGATAAAAAAACGTATTGACCGACATTGCGATGGCCTTGCGGACATTCGTGACTCCATGTCCGCCCGCCTGCCAGTCCGGAAAAAACCTGGTACCCAACCAAACGCCTCCCGTCGAAAGCACGGTTGTGTTGGGAGTGACGACACCCTCCGCAAGCAGCGCAACGGCATACACCGGTTTAATGGAAGAGCCGGAGGGAAACAATCCTGCCCAGGCACGCGCCAAAAGCGGATTGTTCTCGTCGTTTAAATACGCCGCATACGCCGTGCTGGAGACTTGTCCGGAAAAAATATTGTCGTCATAAGCAGGCAAAGATGCGATGGCCAGAATTGACCCATCACGCGGATCCATGACTATCGCCGAACCGCGCTTCACATGAGCAGTTTCCAAACCCTGCGCTAAAAATGTATGCACTTTTTCTTGCAGGTCCGCATCTATCGTCAAAATCAAATCTTGTCCCGCATTCGGCTTCTGTTCGTGAACGACCCGCTGTTCGCGGCCAAAAGAATCAACTTCCGTCATCTTTTGACCGGCGGTTCCTTTTAAAAAGTTTTCGTAGTAAGACTCCACCCCCGTTTTGCCGATTACGTCGGTTCGTCTGTAATCCGACATGGCCGGATCGTCCAAATCTTGCGGTGACACTTTTCCAACATAACCCAATATATGAGAAAAAGTCTGGTATTGCGCTGAAAGCGGGTAACGTCTCTTAAGACCGGAATCGATCGAGACGCCGGGAGCATCCGTCAGTTCTATCCTTAAGCTTACAGCGCGATCATACGAAACATCGCGGGCGACAACGATTTTTTGATCCAACGAATGCGCGTCCGCAACATCTTGTTCCAGGTCAGACAAGGCAATACCAGTTATTCTGGAAATTCTGCCGAATATATCTTTGCGTTCCGTGGTGTCGGCAGGCAGATCCATTGGAGTAATGGCCACATCAAAATCCGGGACATTATCCGCCAAAACTTTCCCATTCCTGTCCCTGATAATTCCGCGGGCCGCCTGGACCGTTTCCTTGCGCAATCTATTGTTTTCGGCCATTGCAACAAATTTTGCGTGATTTTGTATCTGTATCCAAAATGCCCTTCCGATCAATGACGTTAAAATAATCAGAACGAGCGCCAAGGCCAGATCAAATCTAAACCTCGATAAAGGCAGGCCGACAAACATCGGACGTTCTTTAATTTTTAAAATCTCCTCCTCATACATCACCTCTGGATCAACGTCTCTTTTATCGCTTAAGTCAACGCCCAAACCAAAATCACCCTCCTCTCCCCATGCAAAAATGCCGCGTTTTTTACTCATACCGCTCCTTTCTCGCTTCTACGGCGATTACAAAACGTTTGGTAAATATCGTCACGCCGACAAAAATCAGCGCAACGATAAGCGCATCCGAAATCAAAACTCCGGGCAAGCGGTGCCAAGGCTCAAATGCAAGGGTTTGCCCTGATAAAATCGGGTATACCCATGACATGATTTGACTGATGATGCGATCCATAACTCGTGCCGCCAGCGCCAGCGCAACCGCAGAATAAAGCGATCTGTTGGTTGTAATTTTTTCTGACAACAAGTCCACGATAAGCAGGACAACCAACCAGCGCATCATCGTCCATCCGCTTTGCAACGGCGACAGCATGTCGATGACCACGCCGGATAAAACCGCAACGATGTATGCGCCAGGTTTTCTGTTTAACATGAAAAGCATCACGCAAACAGGTAAAATCGGTTTGATGTAACCCAACGCGTCCGGTGCAGAACCTAAAAACGACGACTCATAAAGTCCGCCGACAACTGCGGCAATGCATAGTAACGCCCAAGAAGATTTGCGCATATCATTCGCCCGGCCTTAAAGCCTGCGGACGTAAGACTGTCACGACTTCCAGATATTCGAGCGGCGCCATCGGCTCGATAGAGGCGTGCTTAAACGGATCCGTAGGCAGACCCTCCACTTTGTTGATCAACCCGACTATCAAATTGGCCGGAATTTTTCCCTCCGTACCCGATGTCACCAAAATCTCGTTTTCGTTTAAAGATTCTTGCTGCGGAATAAGCGTTGCCTCCGCCGTCCAATTGCCTTGGCCTTCCACCAAGCCCATTAGTTTACCCTCACCGGCTTTGGCCACCGCCACTCTGCTTTGTGCGTCAGAGATAAGAGCAACCGTGGCTGTTCTTTCTTGAATCATCGACACTTTACCTACAAAAATTCCATCTCCATAAATAACTGCCATACCTATTTCCAAACCGTCTTTGGAGCCCTTGTCTATCATTACGATAGATCTTTCAGGGATTGCCGAACGACTGATGATGCGTGCCATCACAGCGTCGTATCCCTCTTTTTGCAAATAACCCAAGGTTTTGCGCAAAACCTCGTTCTCGTCTTCCAGTGCTTTGAGCCTGACGTAGTCCACGCTTACTCCGGCTAAACTCTTTTCCAAATCAACGTTTTTCTCCAAGCACTGTTCCGCCGTCATATTACCCGAAAAAGTTCGCGAAAGGCGCGTACCGACGGATGTTGCCGCCAAGCCGAGCGGAGACAAGGCGCTTTTTAGCAGATTCTCAAATGGCGTGATGACGCCGGTAAAATGCAAAACAAACAATGCAAGCAATGCACCAAATATAATAAAAGCTGTTTTACTGCTGCGGTTCATAATTGCTTTTTTTCATCCTTTCGACTTGTTCCTCGTAGCTCAAACGGAGTGAGAATGCGAGTGTCCATTCCTCCTCTGTCATTGCGAGCGAAGTCCGACGTAGCGCGGACGTAAAGTCCCCGTGGGGACCACGTCCCCTCTACGGGGCAATCTCCCCTACTGATGAACAAGGTTATTAGTTTGTGTGCAATAAGATTTCTCCACTTCGCTTTAACGCTACGGTCGAAATGACAAAAAAGACGAAACGACAACGTTAAAATATCCTATCCGTCTTTGGCAGGGCGATGTCTTTAAGCAGGATCGGCGACTCCAATAGAGCTCCGGCGCCGCGGGCGACTGCCGCAACGGGATCTTCTGCGATGCGGACAGGCAAGCCGGTTCCCGTACCGATTGATTCGTCCATACCGCGCAAAAGAGCGCCTCCACCGGTTAAAATCAATCCGCGGCGATAGATATCCGCCACCAACTCCGGCGGCGTGACTTCGAGGATTGATTTGATGTGTTCGACGATGCTGCGGACAGATCTGCCTATTGCCTCTCTGATCTGACTGTCGGTCACCATGATTTCCCGTGGAAGACCGGACAGCAAGTCTCTGCCGCGCATGGAGACTTCCAATCTGTCTTTGAGCGGAATTGCCGAGCCGACCGCAATTTTGACCTCTTCGGCCACGCGCTCGCCCAACAACAAATTAAAGACGTCTCTCGCATATTGAATAATATTGCGGTTCATCTCGTCGCCCGCGATTGGAATGGATTTAGCGGTGACGATGCCGTTTAACGAGAGGACGGCAATTTCCGTGTTGCCGCTGCCGATATCGACGATCATGTTTCCGACAGGTTCAGAGATGGGCAGCCCGTTGCCAATGGCAGATGCCAATGGATTTTCTATCAAAAAGAAATCCCTTGCTCCTGCCGCGAGCACGACATCTCCGACAGCTTTACGCTCCACCTCTGTCATGTCGAGAGGCACGCCGACGACAACCCTCGGGCGAGGGACAAAAAGAGAATGTTCCCTGGTAATTTTATTGAAAAAATAGCGCAGCATCTTTTCCGCTACTTCAAAGTCGGAAATGATACCGCGCTGAATGGGTTTTGACATTTGAACGTGCGCGGGAGTTTTGCCAAGCATCATTTTTGCCTCATGGCCGATAGATAGGACTTGGCCGTTGCGCAGGTTGACCGCAACGACAGACGGTTCGTTAACAACCAATCCCCTGTCTTTGGCATATATCAAAGTCGTGGAAGTTCCCAGGTCTATGCCCAGATCGGTCGAGAACCGTCCCATGAATTTTTGAAACATAATCACGAGCATCTTACTCGTAACGACGCGCTTCAATCAAGTGTGGATAACAATGCTTTATGTACACCAAAGTGCTTCATTGACGCCTTGATGTTTGGACCGCCAAAAACAGATATTCGACGACCGACATGCAAATAATCAAAAGTAAAATCCAATACCACGAAAGTGCGCGATTAGACGAAAGCCAAAGAGCCGTTGAGCCTCCCAAAGCCAACAGTATAGCATGGCGGACAGAGACTCTTACTTCGCGCGTTATCATCGCATCGCGTCTGATGCCGACTCTGAATATCAGCTCGAGCATGGAGAGCGTGCCGACCAAACTCAAAAACAAAGTAAAGTAAAAAAATATAAAAGCAGTCAGCCCGGCCTCAACCGGATTCATTGTTTGTAGCACAAACAACCAAGCAATCCATGCAAGCGCTGTGCCTATTCCCATTAAAATTACAAACCAACGAAAAGTCATAATATCTTTCTGTCATTCCGAGCGTAATGCTCAAACTAAAGGCATGAAGTCGAGGAATCCCTGATATAACTGTATTTGAGTTTAGTAAGGGATCTCTACACTTCACTACGTTACGGTCGAGATGACAGACTGCGTTGGTGATTATACCTCGTTTTGAGTTGCATTAAAACCCTTGGCTGCGGATATCGAGTTTTAAGACAGCTTTTTCTCCAAGCAGACGGTTGAGGTCGTTGATAAAAGCTACCTGTTCCACGCGCAGCATCTGCATTGCCGCAGGCGAAGTTGTGGTGATTTTAAGAGTTCCCTGATTAAAAGATGTAAACTCAACCATCGCAGATTTTTTTTCTCCCCAACGCGCCTTTAAAATCCTGGCAGACGAGTCCAAGACTTTGACCGAAGTCATTTTTTCTTGAATGCCCGCAGACCTTACGGCCTTGGGCATTATGGATTTTAGGGATTCCCAGGGCATAAACTAGAAACTGAAAACTGAAAACTGGAAAGAGTGAAACAGTATAACACAGCGACTCTTTCTAGTTTCCAGTTTCCAGTTTATTTGCAGAATCATTTCCTGTATTCGCATATGTTCTTAAAGTCGCAGTACTGGCACAGGAAGGACGACGGGGTGGCGGGAAAGTCGGAGATGAGGATTTCGTCCATGCGGCGTTTTAGATCCTCTTCAAAGTCTAACTTGTCCTCGTCTTTAAGCAAAGGGACTTCCAGTTCCGCGCAACCTTGACCGGTCGACTCGACGCTTGGGGCGCTGCCCTGCACCGCATGGTGCGGGGCGCGGACAAACAGGTATGCAAGTTTTGTTACTTTTTGACCTTTGGCCTCGGTGGCCATCTGATACAGCCAAAGCTGTTCGCGATCCAGCGCGTCCGCCTTGTCCCCTTCTTTGTACTCGCTGGTTTTGTAATCGTAAATGGCAGCTCCGCCGTTTTCCTCGTCCATACGATCTATTTTGCCCTTGATGCTGTGCTCGCCCAAACGCCAGTCAAAATCGCCTTCCAAGGCTTTGACTTTTGGAAGCTTGACCGACCAGGCATGCCAAAGACGTAACACAGCCTCGCGGCCTTCGGCAAAATATTTGTCATGATCCTGACGGTTTTTGTACCACTCGTCTATCCAGCACTCTTTGTAAATCTCTAAAGCCTCGTCCTCTGTGACTAGCAGGCCGCCTGATGTTGCTTGAAATTGATCCGCGGGAGCAAAAAGACTCCCCTGCTGCGCACCGGCGCGTTCAAGATGACGCTTGAGAATCTGCTGCAGAGTTAAGTGGACCGACTGGCCGAAACTTTTTTGATGACTGCCCAACACCGGAATGCGGTAGATATGCGCAAACTTGTATTGCATCGGACACTTTTTGTACGCCACCAGCTGGGTAAATGAAAAACGACGTTTGAGAGTAAATATCTCGCGCAAAGCTGCTCTTTCCTCTTCCTGCTTTGGAGTCGGCTGCAGCAACGATGTGTCAGAGACGTCGACTTCGGGTGATTGCGGGATCTCGATGCCTGACTCGGTGAGAAAAATCGACGGTTTCTTCTTGCGCGCTCCGCCGTAATCATCCGCGCCGGTCATGATCAAATTTCGCTTAGCGCGGGTCATCGCCACATAGCAAAGACGGCGTTCTTCCTCGATATGCAAATCCCCTTCTTGGATTCGCTCTTGCACCAAACCGTCGGGCAGAGGAATCGCATCGGTTCTGGCGCGCGTCGGGAATTTTTGATCAACCATCGAAACCATGTACACCGTTTCAAACTCAAGACCCTTTGAGGCGTGAATGGTCATTATACGAACGACGTCCGGACCAGTTTCCGCGTCGGACTTCAACGCACCTTCCTCCCCGCTTTGAATTTCCATCTCCAACTCCTCGACAAAATCCTTAAGATGCGGAGCGTGCGTACTCGCTTCAAAACGGCGAATGCGGTTTACAAACTCGTTCAAAAGCCCGATGGACTCGATGCGATCGCGTTCGGGCAAAGACATTATTTGATTAAGATAACCCGATTCGTTGATGGCTTTATGTAAAACAGCCAACGGCGTTTCACGGCTGGCGGATTCCGCAAGTTTATCAATAAGACTTTGGGCATTTTGCACGGATCTGACCGCTTCTGGCGAGTCTTTAACATAGAGCGACGTTTGCCGCAGCGCTTCCCAAAGCGAAATGCCTTTGCGCGCCGTGTAGCCAACGGCTTCGTGCAGAGCTTTTAACGAAACTCTGATGCAAGGCATGGTCAGCACGCGCCAAACCGTAGTCGAATCGTTTGGATTGACCGCCAGCTTAAGCAAAGACATGACGTCGACGATGGCGGGCTTTGCATACAAACCGCGCAGTGCAAAAAATCTAAACGGAATGTTGCGATTAGCTAATGCGTCGACGAACGGCAGCGCCGCATCGTTTGACCTGACTAAAATCGCAAATTTGCTCCAGCCCATATCTTGCGGCTGTCCCGCATGGCGCTCCGCAATATCATCCGCCACCCAAGTCGCCTCGCGTAATAAGGATGGGAACCATTCGATGGTGACGTTTTTGTTGTCATCCACCGCTGCGCCCTCACCCCTGCCACTCTCCCACAAAGGCAGGAGAGGGGTTCTATCCTCTCTGTCATTGCGAGTGGAGTCCGACGGAGCGCGGCAATCTCCTTCCCCCTCCTCTTTGTCATCCTCGGGCGGAGTCCGACGGAGACCCGGGGATCCATCCCCCTCTGTCATTTCGACCGGAGCGTTAGAGCGAAGTGGAGAAATCTCATCGCTAATCAACTTATTAGCTTCAGAGATTGCTTCGTCACTCGTCGGACTCGCTTCTCGCAATGACAGAGCGGAAAGGTGTGATGTCAGTCGCTTCGACAACCCTTGATCCGCCAGAGAAACTTCCAGACGATGCGGATTGTTGTTGCTTATAACTTTATATGCAGTGTCGAGAATGTTCTGATGCGAACGATAATTGTCGGTCAACGCGACCGTAACCGCGTCCGGATAGTCATCTTTAAACTGCAAGATGTTAGCCAGCGACGCGCCGCGGAATTTGTAGATAGCCTGATCGTCATCCCCCACTACGCTGATGTTCCTGCGCGGCTCTGCCAGCATCTTAATCAACTCATATTGCGCCCAGTTTGTATCCTGAAACTCGTCGATCAACAAATGCTTGAATTGTTCACGATATTTGTTCAACAAAGCCGGACGCTCTCGAAAAAGTCTAAGCGTCTCCATAATAACATCTCCAAAGTCCAGCGCACCTTCGTCGCGCAAAATTCTTTGATAGGCCGCATAAATGTCCGCGAGCTCTTTTAGTCGCTTGCGCTCACTGCCGAGTATTTCTACGCTGTCCCCGTCCAGCGCAACGTTCTCCGCAAATTCGACGTACTTGTCCGGCGTTATTCCTTCATCTTTGGCGCGGCTTATGTGACGGATAAGCGCGTGCAGGAATTTGATCGGATTGCCGAGCGGACGATAATGATCCAACGGTAATTCCTCCAATCGCCGTTTAAGCAATATCCACGCGTCAGTCTCGGACAAAATGCGAAAAGTATTCGGCACGCCGATCTCAAGTCCGTGACGTTCCAGAATGCGCTGGCAAAATCCGTGGAAGGTATGAATCCAAAATTCATACGCGCCGTTTGGCAATTGCTCCAACACGCGGTCCTCCATTTCTTGCGCCGCCTTTTCCGTAAACGTAAGCGCTACAATCTCATCGGCAGTCAATTTCTTTTCATTCAAAAGCCATAAATACCTGCTCGTCAAAACCGTTGTCTTACCGGTCCCCGCCCCGGCCACAATCAAAAGAGGCCCTGACTCGTGAGTCACGGCGCGTTTTTGAGGGGGGTTGAGTTTTTCCAATATATCTGACATGCCAAGCATGTTAGCGCGCGGTGGGAGGGGCGTCTACGGGATTATACTTTCCCCTCCTCAATCCCCTTCCTAATTCTCTCCATCAGCTCCAAATAGAATTTGATGTTTATCATTGTCGCCAGACGTTGGCCGAGGACTTCTTGGACGTCAAAGAGATGGTGGAGGTAGCCGAGGGTGTAACGGGAGAGCTCGGGGTCGATATCTGATGGGATTGATTCTATTGGATCCCCGGGTCTACGTAGGACTTCGCCCGAGGATGACAGAGGGGAGGGAGATTGCCGCGCTACGTCGGACTTCGCTCGCAATGACAGAGTTGCTTCGAAGTCTCCCTCGTCAAAGGGAGATTTAGAGGGATTTGCCGTACGTGTGACGAGCGACGTTTTATCCCCTGCGTATTTCGCATTTGTGATGTGAATTGTTTCGTAGAAATCGGGGCGGGAGAGATCGTCGTGGACAAAGCGGTAGAGCAGGCCGTGGCGGGCGTTGCGGCTGGGGAGGACGCAATCCATCATGTCCACTCCCCTTTTTACGTACGCGACAATTTCGTGCGGTTTTGCGCCGCCCATAAAGTAGCGTGGCTTGTCGGCAGGCAAAACGGATTGCAAAGCGTCCAAGACTTTGCACGATTCCCCGAACGGTTCACCGACGGAAAGACCGCCGATGGCGTAGCCGTCGAAACCGATTTGCTTGAGGTCGTTTGCGTGACGGACACGGAGGTCGACATTGGTGCCGCCTTGGTTGATTCCAAACAACATCGCACCCGGATTATTTGATGTATCAAGATTTTGTTCAAAATGCGTCTTGGACCTTTGCGCCCAACGAACCGTTCGATCAATAGAATTGTTCAATGTCTCTCGGTCGTATTCCGGCGGAGTGCATTCATCCAAAACCATGACAATATCACTACCCAAAGTCTGTTGAATTTCCATGGACTTTTCCGGCGTCAACATGTGCTTGGAGCCGTCGATATGCGAGGCGAATTCCGCTCCCTCTTCCGTAATCTTGCGACGCGCAGCAAGAGAAAAGACCTGATAGCCGCCGGAGTCTGTCAGAATCGGACCGTGCCAATCCATAAACTTATGCAAACCGCCGAATGCGCGCATTACATCCATTCCGAGACGCAAATAAAGGTGGTAAGTGTTTGAAAGCAAAATCTCGGCGCCAAGCTTTTCCATGTCAGCCGAAGACAGAGTCTTAACTGCTCCCTTTGTTGCAATCGGCATAAAAAACGGCGTCTGGATTTCTCCATGCGCCGTCTTTAACACCCCGCGGCGCGCCGCAGAGATGTTGGATGTTTTTTGTATTGTAAGACCGTTGGACATATTGCTTTCGTCGCTCCTCATTTTTATAGTTGCCTCCTCTCTGTCATTCCGAGCGTAATGCCCAAACTAAAGGCATGAAGCCGAGGAATCCCTTGTTTAACAGTTTGATTGTTATAGAAGGGATCCCTCTCCCGCCACCGCATTTGATTATCTAGTGTAGGCGGGATCCCGAAGAAAGCGGGACACTCCACTACGTTACGGTCGGGATGACAAAGGTGGGAGATTGCTTCGTCGCTCCGACTTCCCTCGCAATGACAATCGGAGGGGAAGATTGCCACGTCGTCGGACTCCTCGCAATGACAATTAATTACGGCTGCAACTCATCCTTCTTCTCTTTGGCAAACGCAAACCATTCCTCGAGCAATGACAGGAAAAACTTGTACGGGGCTTCGAAGATAAAATCAAAGAAGAACAAAAAGATGTTAATGCGGCTTATACCTTGCGAAAGCCAACGGCCGGCACGCAAAATCGGGATCGAGAAAAAATCGACCAGCGAATTCCACAGAGTGACTTTACTGTCTACGACGACGACTTCGCGCGCACCCAAACGCAGGCGGTACGCGAAAAAGCTGACCAGACAAAGGAAGAAAATAAAAATCAAAGTGGAAATCCAAGTGAATGACAGATAGCCGAGTATCAGATAAATGGCACCGAAAGTAATCACGAAAGTCAGCAAGTACGTCAAAGTGAGCATACTGGTGGCAAAAGCCGTACGCTGCTTTGGAAAGTTAATTGTTTTTAATGTCGGTTCTTGATCGCTTACCAATTCGTCTGCGGATGACAAAATACGCTCCGTGTTGTCAAAGCCCGGCAAGCGGATGAACAAACCGACCATAAACATGATAAACGGCGGAAACAGTAAGTTAACAATCAAGGCGCCAAGATGCACAATCCCGTAGGCATACCACTCCACAGGCACCTCCACCAACAAAGCGATGATCATCTTGGTCAAAAGCAAATACAACATGGCGCGCACGGTTCCGCGGCGCAATCTGGCTTTGACTGTCGCGTACTTGCCCTCAATGTGACTGGTCATTTCACCTTTTAAGATTTCCATCTTTTCCATCATTGCAGGCACTTCTGCAGCCGGTTTCCTATCCGTTGTTTCCACCAACATGTTTAAAGCCACGGCCCACGGCTTGACGGCTTTTTGAAATCTTTGCGAAAGCACGTAACTTAATTGACGGTTGATGCGATGCTGCACAGCCACGAGACGCTCGGCAATCGGGCGCGGGTTTCCCATCCATTGTTGCGGTTCAAGCCATTCCGGCAAATAAGCACGTAAAAGCTTATAACCGATAATCTCGTCATCAGCCTTCATGAGCGTGCGGTAACATGCGACGTAAATCTGCAAGCGCAATTCGTAATCATCCAAACCGTTTCCGCGCATTTTTACAGAGTGGCGTATGCGCTCAAACAAAAATGACACCAACGCCTTTTCGCGAGAAGCATCAACCAGAACATCTTCCAACTCAACGGCAATCATTGCCTTTAACCATTCCTGATGGCTTTCGGGGCCGGCGTTGACTTTAGAGACAAGTTGAAGTTTGTAGATGATCCATGACACCCGATCGATCATACTGACCGGCAAAACGCCGTTTTGCAGGTAACGGGCAGCAATCAACTCGCGAATCAGGTGCTCTGCGATCACCTTGGGATCCTGCTCCAGCAATAATTGACGTCTTAATATGCGCAAAATGGCAGCTTTTCTAATCAAATGCTCATCTTTATAATCAACCAAATTACGGACTTTTTCATACAAAAAAGCAAAACGGCTGACTGCCGCATGCACGGTAATCCTGTCCTCATCTTCCTTAAGAATTGGCTTTGTTAAGCCAAAAATCTCAATCAGTTGTCTACCGTTTTTAGTTAAGGGCATATACATTAAGACAATGGCCGTAGCATAGCATGTTTTCGCGATTTTGTCCACCCCCCGAACCCGTCCAAAACTACCGTCAAAGGCTTGTCAATTTGCTCAAAAAGTGGTAAAAATTTGGTATAGACTGGCTATGATTTGGGCATTATCAGTTTCCCTGGCCGTCCTTGGATTGGCCTACTTGATCCGTAGCATGCATACGGCTTTTGAAGTTAGAAATACTTTTTTTCTCATCATCGGCGCATTCCTGATACTCTATATTGGTGCTGTAATATTTGTAACTTACAACATCAAGGCCTGGGGAGCAGAAAAACTCATCAACCCTGCAAATTCTACGGGCGACTCGTCCTACACATACGACGAACCGCTCAAACCGGTCGACATGACCACGTACCCATAGGGATATTAAGAATTAAGAATTAAGAATGAAGGATTTTGACATTAGGATCAGATATACGTTCATCATGTTCTTGACTGTTGTCGGATGTTTTTTGACGTCCGGCGCTCATGCTGCTGACATCGGACAGTTCGTGTCAGTGTCCGGGACGCGGCTTGCGCTTAACAATCAGACCTGGATGCCTGTCGGGATGAATTTGATGGATCACGAGACGATTTGGGACGTCAAAAAAACACAACCGACTTTAACCTGGCTACGCGATAAAGATTTTGCGGATTTGGAAAAGTCAGGTTTTAATTCCGCGCGTCTTGTCGTCAAATCCGATTATTTTCAAGACGTCGATCCGCCGCATAAATTTTCTGAAGCCGGTTTTAAGTGGCTCGATAATGTGATTGCGCTCGCCAAGCGCCACAACATAAAATTAATTCTCGACATGCACATGCCGACCGGAGGCGTGCAGCAGGATTATCAAATCAATGACGACAATCAAGCTTTTTGGAATGATGACTGGGCAAAAGGACGCTTTGTAGACGTCTGGCGCGAGATAGCGCGTCGTTATGCAAACGAACCGACAGTCTGGGCTTATGACGCAATGAACGAGCCGGCGACGACTGATTTTAAGGCGTATCAAAATTTGATGCGCAGTGTCGTCAACTCGATCAGGCTTTACGACGACAGCCACGTCATCATGCTGCAAAAAGGCATGAAGATTAATGACGACGGCAGTTGGTCAATGGAATATCCGCAGACAGACGACGCGAATATCGTCCGCTCAATCCACTTTTATCAGCCGACCGATTTTACTTTGCAAGGCGCTACTTGGCTAAACTCCCCCACTTCGTCATTGCGAGGAGAGAGTTCGACGACTGACGCGGCAATCTTTTACTGTCATTGCGAGGAGTCCGACGACGCGGCAATCTGCTGTAATCACTCATCAACAACAGCAGCGTCAGATTTGAGTCTAAACCTGCAAAACATGGTTGCCGAAGCGCAAAGCTCCACGCATGCCGTCGTACTTACGGAGTTTGGACTCTTGTGGCCCAAGAAACTGACCGGCCAGCCGGATTGGATTGTCGACGTTGCAAAACTGGCTTCAAATCTTGGAATAGGCTGGCATTATTGGCATTATACCGGCACGACCTGTTCGCAGTCATTTAACTTAAAAACCCTTTACGGGGTTTGTCATCCGATGACCCTCCGACTGCTGTCGGAGGCCGCAAAGTAAATCCCTCCTCTCTGTCATTGCGAGCGTAGTCCGACCCGCCAAAAGCTGCGCATTCAGGCGGGCACGGCGGAGCGCAGCAATCTCTCCTCTGTCATTTCGAGCGGAGTTCTACGGAGTCGAGAGATCTGGATCGTGCCAATAACTGAAGCAACTATGTTAGAGGCGATGGGATTTCTCCACTTCGCTTTTACGCTTCGGTCGAAATGACAGAAGATGAGGAACGCTCCGGTCGAAATGACAAAAAAGGAACAAGATCAAAAATTATGAAACCCCGTCTCCTACTCCACGCTTGCTGCGGCGTTTGCAGCGCTTATGTGCCGGAAAAATTGATACCGGATTTTGACGTGACGGTGTATTACGAAAACTCGAACATCTTTCCGGAAGAAGAATTTTACAAAAGACAGACAGCGGCCAAAACCATGGCTGAAAAATTCGGCTTGCCTTTTGTGGAACCGACATACTCCCCGACCAGTTGGTTTAAATCCATCGTAGGTTGCGAGCAGGAACACGAAGGCGGTCCGCGCTGCGAGCACTGCATCAACTTTAGATTAAGCGAGACAGTGAAATTTGCAAAACAAAACGGATTCGAATGGGTCGCGACCACGTTAAGCGTCAGCCGCACAAAAAACATCGATCAGATAAACCGTATCGGACATGCGCTGGCAGAAATGCATGGTTTGAAATTTTTAGGCGAGGATTGGAAAAAAGGCAACGGCGAAGTAATCTCGCAGCAACGCGCCAAAGAAACAGGCATCTACAGACAAAACTATTGCGGATGCGTGTACTCTATGACTGACAAACTAAAAACAGATCAACGACTAAAGACGAAGGACGGGGGACAAAAGATTAAATGATTTTCACAGGTATTCCCTGGTCGGCCCAGCGATAAATCCATTTAATATTTGCGAGATTAACGTTGACGCAGCCGTGGCTCATGACATGGCCGAAATTATTGTGCCAATAAGCGTAATGAATATATTTGTGCGGCATAATGCGAAGATTGTATGGCACGTTGCCCAAATCATAATTATTCGGATTGCCAGCGCCGTACGACCAAACATAATCCACGACAGGCACTTTTTCCATAACGCTAAACTCCCCGATCGGGGTCGAAAAAGCTCTAACTCCGCTTGAAATCAAGAAAGTATTTATAAGTTTGCCATTCTCAAAAGCATAAAGCCTTTGCTCTTTGAGAGATATCTTGATCGACTTGCCGCTTTGCGTGGAAGTCGCATTTGATGCGCTGGCGATTTTTATCGGCCCTGACATTGCATAATCAAAGTCCGCAAAAGCGATGGGATATTCTTTTAACGCGGCATCATCGACTGTCATCGCATTTTTTGCGTATTGTAAAATGTCTTGGCTGGACCGCAGAGCCTGCCGTCTATATGCGCGCCGTTGAACATGCCAAAGCAATTCCGGCGCGTTCTCATCGTAAACCAAACCTCGCAGCGGACCTTTGGCAATTCTTTTTGACGGATCAGCCACATCGATTACGGATTTGATTGCAGGCCAAGTTTGGACTTTTGCAGCAGACTTTAAACGTTCAAACAGACCCTGATCGTTTTCCGTTATTTGATATCTTCGTGAACTATTGACGTCTATGTACCACATTCGACCGCTAACCTTCTCTTTTACAAAATCGCCGGCCAAATCGCCTATCGAAAACCCAACCGGCGAATGCGGAGCGGCCAAAGCGGGTAATGCAAAGCAACCGATAGCTAGCGCAATGCCCAGACTCCAAAATATTTTATTGAAAGTCATATCTTTAATATCTTATCCCAAACGCCCGGACTTTGTCATGCTGACGTCTTTGGCAAGCAAAAAACCGTCTTGTTTGATATTTGGAAAATTGACTATCACTTTGCGGTAACCGGACTTTTCGATTAACAGCCGATATGCGCCGCGATTAACCATAAAAGCGTATCTGCCTTTGGGTGAGGTCGTTTGCATTTCTATAAGCTTATTAAAACGCTGGTCAAGCAATCTGACAATTGTCCGGTCCAAAGGTTGTCGCGAACCTGCATCTATAATCGTGCCAAACGGCGGCTGCGAAGGTTTGAATGTAGCGAGCCTAACCAGCATGATGATCAAATAGACGGCAAATATCGCCCAAAACAAATATGTATTTTGCAAAATCGCAAAATAAAAAGCTACCCCCGTGCCAAGAACAACAATCAGATGCTGCGTTGTTTTGCCTAAACCATACCTTCGTTTCCAAAAAGAAGCTTTTCCGATTTTTAATTTTGGAACCAGCGGAATATTTTTTGTAACCGCGCCGTAATCCTGCGTCAAAACGTGCTGCGAATTTAAAACACCATCAAAAAATCGTTCTGCGGATTTTTTATTTTGTTTGTTGAATGTAAAAACAAAACCCGGTTTTGTAACCTCCACAAAATATTCTCCCATTGGAGCAACAAGTCTGTATCTCCCGCGCTTATCTGATACTACAGTGGCAGCGACCGAACCTTGAGGATTCTTAAAACGTATAACTGCGCCCGCTATCAATTCCCCCGTCTCGCAGTTAAATACGACTCCGTATCCGCTTTTGCGTCGGCGAAAATCCGCGTAAACAGGTCTTGTTAAAGCCCAAATTAAAAACAGAAAAGAGCCGTATAAACCAACAGCGTAATTCGTCAGCATCGAATTCAACATCGCATCCATCACTCGCATTATAACACAATTGAGACGTACATCGCGCACAAGGCACGGCAAATCCCTCTAAATCTCCCTTTGACGAGGGAGACTTCGAAACAGCTCTGTCATTGCGCCGTTAGACGGGAGCCGCGACAATCTCCTCTCTCTTTGTCATCCTCGGGCGGAGTTGGACAGAGTCGAGAGATCTTGTTCGTGCTAACAACTGAAGCAACTATGTTAGAAGCGATAGGATTTCTCCACTTCGCTTTTACGCTCCGGTCGAAATGACAGAGGGAGAAGAACGCTCCGGTCGAAATGACAGAAAGAGAAATGACGTTGGCTAGTAACGTCTTCGTCTTGGCGGGTAGCCGGAGGGACGTCTTTGCGGGCGATAGTCATCCGAACGAGTAGCCAATGTTTGTGATTTTGAAGCGGGACGAGCAACGGGTAACACCGGATTTTTAGTTATCGGCAGATAGGAGCGAGTCAAGCGCTCTATGTCATTAACTTCTTTGCGCTGATCAGGAGTCGCTATCGAAATCGCATGGCCGGATTCGCCTGCGCGCCCCGTTCTTCCGATGCGATGGACGTAATCCTCCGCTTGATCCGGCAAATCGTAGTTGATTACCAACTCAATGCCTTTTACATCAATGCCTCTGGCGGCAATATCGGTCGCGACCAAAATGCGAAAACGCCCGCTCTTAAAACCGTCAAGAGCAGTGCGACGCTGCGCTAGTGAACGATTGGAATGTATTTCATCCGCAGACAAGCCCATGCCGCGAACGGCCCGTGCAACTTTTTTGGCGCCGTGCTTGGTGCGCGTAAAAACAAGAACCGAGCCTCGATGCTCTGCCAAAATTTTGTCCAACAGCCGAAGCTTGTCATCCTTATGCACCACAAAAAGTTCTTGCGTAACTTTTTCCGCCATTGTTCCGGGACGCGCAATCTCCACCTGCACCGGCAATTTCATGTAAGTGCTCGCGATTCTGACAATCTCGGCCGGCATTGTTGCAGAAAACAACATTGTTTGACGATCTTTTGGCAATGCCTGCAATATCTTTTTGATTTGAGGCGCAAAACCCATGTCCAACATGCGATCTGCTTCGTCCAAAACCAAAACATGAACGTCGCGTAGATCGACAGTCTTTTGTTCTAGGTGATCTATCAGACGCCCAGGAGTGACGACTAAAACATGCGGTTTCTTTCTTAAAGCCGCAATCTGCATATTCATCGAAGCGCCTCCGATCAAAACCGCCGTCCTTAATCCGACAGGTCGTCCAATTTGCTGCAAAACTTCTTCGGCCTGTATGGCCAATTCGCGCGTTGGCAAAATGATCAATCCCCTACCTTTTACGATGGCCAAGCGCTGAATCAGCGGAATACCAAAAGCCAATGTCTTGCCGGTACCGGTTTGCGCCACGCCAATGATATCTTTGCCCTCGATTGCGATGGGAATCGACTTTTGTTGTATGGGAGTAGGCACCTTAAATTTATTCTTCCAAAGGACTTCCAAAAGTTTTGGCGCGATGCCCAAACCATAGAATCCCGGCTCCAATTGCGTTGTCATTGTCATATTCCGACAGTGTACTCGCAAAAGGCAAAAACGTCACGTTCTACTGTCCGTTGATCTGCTGAGGAGGCATGTCTGGACGCACCTGAACGCTTTGCGCGGTTATGCTGCCATCTGAATTGGCAGAGCCAATGACTGTCACCTGTTCGCCGACGTTCAAGCCGGAGAGATCGGTCGTCGAAGTCTTTAACGCCTGAGTGGACGAAGTAACCAAAACAAGTTTTGAACTTCCATCCTGCATTTTGATGCTCATGCTGGTGTCATCTTTTTTCAATATCTCACCTGAGACAAAACCGCCGCCTGCGCCTGTTCTTGCTCCACCGGTTCCTGAACCAGTTCTAATCGCAAACTGTCCTACCGCAGCGCCGCCTGCGAAACGTGCGAACTCACCTTGAACATTGGCCGACGGCTTAACAGGAAAGACATATCTGGAAACTGCAAAACCTCCGCCGAACGAAATTACCGCCGCAACGACAATCGCAATGATCATCGAACTCTGTTTTACTGTAGAACTTGGCATAGTGATAAAAAATGAAGAAATTATGAATTAAGAATTATGAATTAAGAATTTTTACTCAAATCTTAAAGCGACGATTGGATTCATCTTGGATGCGCGTCTGGCAGGATAATAGCCGAATACGATGCCGATCGCGGCGGAGACGCCAAAGGCTAACAGTACCGTCTCGAGAGTCACCTTGGTGCTTGCGAAACCAAAATGCTGCACGCCCCAGGCAAGTATCCAGCCCAAGATAACGCCGAATGCGCCACCGAAAAACGTCAACATTACGGACTCAAGCAAAAATTGCATACTAATATCGCCTTCTTCAGCGCCGATGGCTTTGCGCAAACCAATCTCACGAGTTCTCTCCGTGACATTCGTAAGCATCATATTCATGATGCCGACGCCGCCGACCAAAAGCGAAATGCCGGCGATCGAAGCGAGAAGAATCGTAAACGTACCAGTGACGCTTGATGCGGTCGCCACTATGTCCGCTTGATTGATCACGCTAAAGTCAGCCAGCGTCGGATCGCTTATATTATGACGCTGCAGCAATAAATCCGTTATCTGTTGCTGAACTGCGGTCATGGATTCGGAATCGACCGCCTCTACCGCAATGGACGAAACATACTTATTCCCCGAAAGATAGCGCTGCGCTGTTGTCAGCGGCACATAAACCGCATCATCGGGATTCTGAAAACCGCTGCCGCCTTTTGCAACCGTAATACCGATGACCGTAAACTCCATGTTGTTAATGCGTATTTTTTGTCCCAACGGGTCGGATCCTTCGCCGAACAAATCCGTGACGGTAGTCGGTCCGAGGACGGCGACTCTGTTATAATTTTGCAAATCAGCGCTGCTGATAAATACACCTTCCGCAATCTGCGTATTGCGCACGTCCGGATAGGCGTCGGTCGTGCCGATGACATTCGTGTTGGTGTTGCCGCCTTTGACGGTAATTTGATAACGCTGCGAAACCTCCGGTTCGACGGCTTTCACCTGGCTGATGGATGATTGAATTGCAGTCGCGTCATCCTGCGTCAAAGTCTGCGCAGAACCTCGCCCAGAGCTGACCGACACTCCCACGCCGCGTTGTTGGCCAGGACTGACATACAACAAATTAGCACCCGCGGATGTGATGCTGGATTCGATGCTTGCTTGCGCGCCCTGCCCGATTGCGGTCATCGCAATAACCGATGCAATGCCGATAACAATACCTAAAATGGTCAAAGCAGATCTGGCCTTGTTCGTAGATACAGCTGTATATGTCTCTTCCAATAAATCGGCGATGCGCATAACATCCAATTATGAATTATGAATTAAAAATTTAGGATTAAAAGATTCTATATTATGTAATAATCGCAATTCATAATTCTTAATTCTTAATTTTCAATTCTTACCGACTTCTTCTTTAACGACTAAGCCGTCGCGAATGTGAATTATTCTTTGTGCATGTTCGGCCACATCTCTCTCGTGCGTGATCAAAATTATGGTATGGCCTTTTGCATTCAGCTTTTTGAAAGTCTCCAAAACCAATTCGCCTGTTTGCGTATCCAAGTTACCCGTTGGTTCGTCGGCGAGAATAAGCGACGGATTTGTTACAAGCGCACGAGCAATCGCCACGCGCTGCATCTGTCCGCCGGAAAGCTGATTGGAAAGATGCTCGAATCTGTCTTCGGATAAACCCGTGGAAAGCAACGCTTCTCTGGCACGCTTGTCGCGTTCTTCTTTTGGGACGCGCGCGTAAATTAAAGGCAGCGCCACATTGCGCAAAACGGTTGCACGCGGCAAAAGATTGAACGCCTGAAAAACAAATCCGATTTTATCTTTTCGTATATGCGCCAAATCTTTTTGCGAGTAAGACGAGACATCGTGTTCATCCAAAAAATATTTCCCTCCCGTCGGAGTGTCCAATGCTCCCAAAATATGCATCAAAGTGGATTTGCCTGAACCCGAGGGACCCATGATAGCCACAAACTCGCCGTCTTTAATCGTAAAAGTTATACCTTTTAATACTTTTACAGTCTCACCGGCATTGGAATAATCTTTAGTTATATTCTCAAGCTTGATCATAAGTTATTATTACCCGCCCGGCCCGCTTCCGCTTATAAATCTTACATTGCCCCCGCTTGCCGCACCGCCTGTCATCGTGCTGCCCGCACGCAACAAAGAGTTGGCGCCTGTTGCACCGGTCGTGCTCGTCTGTCCGGTCGTTGTCTTAATTGTTTGAGAAATAACCCGATCGCCTTCTTTAAGACCGGCCGTGATTTCCGTCAAAGTATCATTTGATGCTCCGACTTCCACAATAACGCGCCCGGGAGTTTGACTCGTTTCGATCAAACCGTCGGCGCCTGCAGGCGTGGAAGTATCCAAGGTCTGAACATAATGCTGCGTCCCCTGAACTTTTACCGCGGCATTGGGCACGGTCAAAACGTCCGCATGAACTTCCGTAATTATGGAAACAGATGCGCTCATACCTGATTTAACGCGATCGTCTTGACTGTCAAAAGCGACTTTTATTCCATAAGTCACAACGCCTTGTGAGACGCTGCCAATCGGGCTTACCTCCGCAACTTCACCCGTAATAGACAGACTGTCTATGGCATCAAATGTGATGGTTGCTTTTTGCCCGACAGCAATGGTTGAAGAATCGACTTCATTTAATGATATTGATACTATCTTTTTGTCTGTCACCAAAGTCAACAATGACGAACCGCTGGAGGCTTCGTTGTTTTTTTGAGCCGTAACTGCACCAACAACTCCGTCAAACGGCGCAACAACCGTGTAATCCTGCAAGGCCCTGTTTGCATCAGCGAGTTTGTTTTGAGCATTGGAAAGCGCCGTGGCTTTTTGATCAACCGAAATTTGTTCCATTCTCAAATCCAAAGGATCGGTTCCCGCCTTTACCTTATCCAACTGCGCCTGTGCTTCTTGAACTTTTTCATCCGCCGTTGCAAGCTCTGTCGCCGATGCGCCGGCCTTTAACTCATCAAAAGAATTTACGGCTTTTTGATGGTTTATCTGCGCATTTTTATAAGAGCTGTAAGCATCTTCCACCGATTTGTCCTCGCTGGCTATCGAACTAATCTTAGAGTTGACATTACTTTTGTCAGAGTTGATAGTCGTCTTAAGTGAATTTAAGTCGCTCTGCGTAAAGTTTGTGTTTGCAATGGTCGCTTGCAGGCCGTCGGAAATATCGCTCAAAAGATCGGACATGTCGGTTAAAGCCGTCGAAACCAAATCCGCAGCAGCTTTTATCTTGTCCGGGCTTTCGTTCTTTAAAGACAGAGCATCGACTGCGGTTTTCGCAACGGCATTGGACTGTTTGACGATATCGTAGCTGTGCAATGAATTGAATTTATAAGAATCGTTCAAAACAGAGAAAGCCTGCGACAAACCGTTTTTGATTATCGGGGAGTCGACTCCCAAAATCCCATCGGCATCTGTGCGAGACGTTTCCAGCGTTTGAATGTCCGACTGCAGGGCAATGACGTATTGGTCGTACTCATCGCGCACCGTTTGCGGCATTGATCCGTCCGCTGTCATCTTTATATTGTTTGCCGCGGAATCCACATCAGCCTGCGCTTGTTGCAATTCAAAATCAGTCGGACCGGCCTGCAGCGTTTCCAAATCGCGCTTGGCTTTTGCCAAACTATTCTCGGCTTGAAGTACGGTAATCGCATCAGCCGGCTGCTGGGCTTTTTGCAAATTCAATTTTGCTGTCGTCAACGCAACTTGCGCATCCTTAACATCCTGCGACGCATCGCGGATTACCTGCAGCGCATCCGTCCTGTCCAGTGTAACCAAAACCTTGCCGGTTGTAATTTTATCTCCGACTTTTACCGCAACGCTTGTTATTGTTCCGTTTGCTTTTGGCTTTACATCCAGCTGCTGGTCTCCGCTCACCTGTCCCGTGCCGTTGATCATCGTAACAATCGTGTCTTTGGAGGCTGCCGCCAATCCATACTTTGTTGCGGCCTGGCTTGTTCTTGCAGACGAATACCAAGCAACCGATGCAATAACAACAACTGCAGCGCCGCCCCAATAAAGGGCTTTGCGGCTTTTGAGAAATTTGAGATTCATATATTGATTTGCTGTGAAATTTTGCCTAATTTTGCGCATTATTAAACCGAAGCCCGTTCGGATGATAGTATACGTAAAACAGCATTTCTTTATTTCATCTGACTGAAGCGTAGCCGTTTTTCAACCCATCTTTAGAGTATACGATTTGCCACAGTTGATTCTGTCGCGCGCGGAATGTTCCGGCGCAGGCAAGCAGATAAAATTTCCACATGCGGTAAAAACGTTCATTGTATTTTGTTTTTAACTCATCCCAATGACTATCGAAATTGTTAAACCAAGACATCAACGTCTTGTCATAATCAGTAGAAAAGTTATGCCAGTCTTCCATGACAAACAAACCCTCAGACGCTTTGGCGATCTGCTGCGCAGAGGGAAGCATTGAGTTTGGAAAAATATATTTGCCGATCCAAGGATCCGTCGTATTTCCGGAACGATTGCCGCCGATCGTGTGCAGCAAGAAAAGTCCGTCGTCTTTTAAACAGCGCTGAACGACTTCAAAATAAGTTCGATAATTTTTAACACCCACATGTTCGAACATGCCAAGCGAAACAATGTGATCGAATTTTTCATTTACATCGCGATAATCCTGCAAACGAATTTCTATCGGCAATCCCGCACAAGACTCTTGCGCCAGTTTCACCTGTTCTTTAGAGACAGTGATGCCGACTACTTGCACGCCGTATTTTTCCGACGCAAATTTTGCAAAGCTCCCCCATCCGCATCCGATATCCAAAACTTTTTGTCCCGGCTTGAGTCCAATCTTGCGGCAAACGAGATCCAACTTTGCTTCTTGAGCTTGATTGAGGTCTGATGAGTTTATCCAGTAACCGCAAGTATAGACCATGCGACGATCCAGCATCGCGCGATACAAATCGTTTCCAATGTCATAATGCGCCTCGCCGATTTTGAAAGCGCGGCGTCCGGACTGCAGGTTCAAAGCGCGGGCCAAAATGGCGTTCTTTACCAAAGTAAAGTTAGGTTTGAGTTTTGATCTGACGTCACTCCTCAAAAGCCGAGAAACCAACTCGTCTATCCGATCGCACTCCCACCAGCCGTCCATGTAAGACTCGCCAAAACCAAGCGTGCCATGCGCAAGAACGCGCGCATAAAATCGTTCGTCTTTGACCTTAATGTCCCACGGGCGCGAACCGTTTATTTGAACGTCCGTGTCCTGCAGTATGGACTCGACGCTTTGACGTAAATTATTGCTCATAAAAATCTGTAATAAGCATAACAAAAATGGACAAAAAGTCCACCTCAAAACGGAGAACGAATCTAGAAGCCAGAATCTAAATCTTAAGTACTGTCGCTGGACAAACAAGGCTAAAAGGAATAGTTTATGGCCGTCGCCAAACGCATAGAGCGTTGGATGGCATCGACCTTTTCAGGAGAAGATTCGATGAGAAAGCCCACTGCTCTGATTTCCGTATTCGACAAGACAGGCATCGTGGAATTCGCGCGCGGTCTCGTGGACCTGGGATGGGATATCATCTCGTCCGGAGGAACGGCCAAGGCGCTGCGCGCAGCGGGTCTCGAAGTTCGCGACGTCGCTGAACTCTCCGGCCTCGCCGCCATTCTCGACCACCGCGTGGTCACGCTCGTTCCGCAGGTGCACGCCGGTCTGCTCGCACTCGACAAACCGGAACACGACGCGGACCGCGCCAAGATCAACGCACCGTGGATCGACATGGTCTGCGTCAACCTCTATCCGCTTGAAGCCGCCATCGCCAAACCTGACGCGACGACCGCGAGTGTGATCGAGAGTACTGACATCGGCGGTCCGACCATGCTTTCTTCTGCGGCCAAGGGAAGGCGTGTTGTGATTTGTGACCCCGCGGACTACGGGCGCGTCCTCGCCTGGCTCAAAGAGGACCGGCCGAACACAGAAACCTTCGTCACGGAGTTGTGCGCCAAGGCTGACGGCATGGTCGCCGGTTACCGCCTTGCATCCGCCCGCTACCACAGCAGCGGAGCAATCGAGGGCATGATCGGCACACGCGTCGCCACATGCAAATACGGCGAAAATGCCTGGCAGACTCCCGCCGGACTCTACAGCTACTGTACGGACGATACCCTTGCACTCGACAAGTTTGAGCTGGTACAAGGCCAGCCGCCCAGCTTCATCAACTGGTGCGACGTGGACCGCATGTTGCAGACCGTGACGCACATCGCAGCCGCGTTCGACGAGAGTCATCAAGAGGTGCCATCAATCGCCATCGGCGTAAAGCACGGGAATCCCTGTGGCGTCGGAATCAGCGACTATGGCAGGCCTCAAGAAATCGAGAACAGCCTCATGCGTATGATCGAGGGTGACACACGCGCCATCTTCGGTGGTTTCGTGATGACCAACTTCTCCGTCAACGAGTATCTGGCGGATATTCTGCTCTCCCACGGCACCAAGAATCTGCATCAGCGTTTGCTCGACGGGATCGTGGCACCGAACTTCACCGACAACGCTGTAAAGATGCTCAAGCGTAAGGGCGACAAGTGCAGGTTGCTCGTCAACCCCGCCCTGAAGAATCTCGACTCGGGAAGCCTGGACCGATCACGTCGTCTGCGACAAGTACGCGGCGGTTTCCTGGCACAACCCAACTACACGTACATACCGGAGCTGTACCGGCATGTTCAAGGAACCGTCATCAGCTTGAATGCATTTTATGATCTGCTTCTGGCTTGGGCCGTCGGCTCGACCAGTAACAGCAACACGATCACCTTGGTCAAGAACGGAAAGCTCATCGGCAACGGTGTCGGGCAGCAAGATCGGGTAGGCGCAGCAAGACTCGCACTGCAGCGCGCATGCGACGCCGGACACGATGTCCACGGCGCAGTCGCATATAGCGACAGCTTCTTCCCCTTCCCAGACGGACCGCAAGCCCTGATTGATAATGGAATCACAACCATCATGGCGACGAGCGGATCGGTCAACGACAAGCTGACCATCGAACTTTGCGAGAAGCACGACGTCAAACTAATTCTCATTCCGGACGCCGAAAGCCGCGGGTTCTTTGGCCACTGACACCTCGCTGTCGAGTTGGGCGTAAAATCTTACGTCTACGCTCGACAGCCCTTTTTGTTTAAAGTTATTTTCTAATCTCAACTCCCGTAAGCAATGCCGCGATCTTGTCCAAATCTTGCTGCGAGTAGTTGTTGCCGGACACGTCTAAAATTTGCAAACCGGTGAGATTACCGAGCTCAAGCGGCAGACCCGTCAATTTGTTCTTAGAGACATTTAGGACCTGCAATTTCTTAAGTTGTCCGAGTTCTGCTGGCAAACCGGTCATTTGATTATTGCTCAAATCCAAGTATGTGAGGTTTTGAAGATTTCTGACTTCGGCAGGCAGAGATCCCGTTAATTTGTTGCCGGAAAGATTAAGACGCGTGATATCCGTGCGATTAATCAATTCTGCAGGCACAGAAGTTAATCCGCGTGCACTCATGTCGACGTCGGTGCCGGACGGAACGGTCATATCGATTGCAGTCGGAGTCGTTGTCGGAGCGGTGTTATTATCCATCGTTGTAGACGTCGGTGCTGTCGGAGTCGAATTCGACGTCACATTTGAATAAGTATTGTCGCAGCCCGCGCCGAGCAAAATAGCCAGCGAGGCGATGATCAGATATTTGTACATACCGTGTAAAAAATTAAGAATAGTAATTTTTCCCGAATGGATTCTCGCCTGCGCAAGAATGACAATGCGGTTAATTATTGTTTTAGAGACCTGACTGCGATGCGGTTCATGACGATGAAGAGTATCGCTGATATTGACAGCATGACCGCAAATGAGAGCAGCGCCGAAGCGTCAGCATAACCAATCATACCATAACGGATCAGATTTATGTTGTGATGTAAAGGGTTGAAAAGGCTCAGATAATCCCAAGGCGCAGGCAGACTGCTCAACGGGTAAAAGATGCCCGCCAAAAAAATCATGGGCTGCATAATAAAAGTCATGACCAAAGTAAAAGACTCGAAGTTTTTTATCAAAAGACCGATGATGACGCCGAGCATGCCAAATTCTAAACCTGTGATAAACATAGCCGCGACAAAGACCAGGACGTGCATCAGCGCGATTCCCGGGATGAACCAAATTGTAATCAAGGCGGCGATTACGACTGTGAAGAGTCCGCGCGTAAACGCGGCCATGGCATAGGCTATACCGACTTTCCAAGGCGCAATCGGAGCGAGTTGGATATCGACTATCGTACCGACATTCTTGCTCAGTATAAGCGCAAACGCTGGATTAGAGAAACTCGAGTTAACCATCATCATGCCCAAAAGACCAGTGTAAACAAAAGCTGTGTAATCCGCGCCGGCGACAATTCTGCCTGCAGCAACAACGCTAAAAATAGCTAAATACAAAACCGTAGAAACAATGGGAGCCGCCACCGTATCAAACCAAATTTTTTGGAACCTCTTGACCTCGCGGGCAAACAACGCCCACATGTAAGTAGTCATATCATTGAGAGGTTAGCTTAAGAAAAATCTGCTCCAGCGAAGCAGCCTCGTTTTTTATGCTTTTAAGATTTGTACCGTAATGCCTGATGACAGAAGACATGTCTTTATCCAACTCGCTGATCGGCAAATGAAACTCTTTTCCGTCCGCGACGACTCCCGCAAGGTGTGCGACGTTTAAGTCGAAAAGCTCAAATGCCACGACGTTTTCCGAAAACTCGCGCTGAATATCGCTGACTCTGCCCTCTTTGATGACGCGCCCGTGGTTGATCAGCGAAATCTCTTCGCACAATCTTTCCGCTTCTTCGATGTAATGCGTTGTGAACAGAATCGTCATCCCCTCTTTGTTCATGCGGCGCACCAGCTCCCAAGTTTTTTGGCGCAAAGCAACGTCAACGCCGGAAGTCGGTTCGTCCAAAATCAGAAAACGCGGTCTGCGCACAATCGCCTTTGCAATCATCAGACGGCGCTTCATGCCGCCGGATAGATTGCGAGCACGCTCTTTGCGCTTATCTTCCAACTCCAAATCAGATAAGACTTTTCCAATCAACTTATTTCGGTCAGCAAGCGGCACGCCGTACATGCCGGCCGTATAGTAAAGTATTTCTTCGACCGTAAACGCCAACTCCGTGACAATTTCCTGCGGAACAATGCCCATCATCTTTTTTGCCTCAACTGTCTGCGTTACTATGTTTTTGCCAAAAACCGTCAAAGTCCCATGATCGGGTAACATAATCCCGCTGATGATATTAATCAGCGTGCTTTTACCTGCGCCGTTCGGGCCAAGCAGACCGTAGATTTTACCCTCATCGATTTTTAGCGAAATTTTGTCGTTCGCGGTTATTCGATTCCCCTGCTTGGCCTTAAACGTTTTGGTAACATCAGAGACATCAAGGGCTTTCATTTATCAATCCTACCAGACACGTAAAAGTATGCAAGCGCAAAAAAATCGTCCCGGTAGGAGTCGGGACGATTTTATTCAACCGAATTCAGTTACTTGGCGGCTTTCTGAAATGCTCCATGCATGTTGCGCATTCCAGCTTTCATCGTGCCCATGCCCATCATCTCGCCGCGGCCAAGGCCGAATGCGAAATACTGTTGAGGAATATTATTGTCAGTCGCCCATTGCTTTAAAGCATCCGTCTCCGTTTTTATGGCAGCTTGACGCTCATCGGGCGTCTTATCTTTTAATGACGCCATAAAATCTTGGACTTCCTTATGCTTGGCAATAATCAGATCCTCTTGAGCTTGAGTCAGTTGGCCGCTTGTGACGGCTTGGTCAAGTCGAGTCTTCATCTGATCTTGGCGCTGTCCTTGCATTTGTTGCTGATTCAACGCATGCTGATCGTCAAAAACTTGTTGAACCTCTGTTGAATTAAGATTAAACTTTGTGGCAATGGCACTCACCAAGCCGCTCATGCGATTTTGGATGCCGATTGGCGTTTGCGCGGCATAAACACCGGCCCCCAGGCTGATTGTCCCCGCAAGTGCCACAGCCCCGATGGCCAATTTATGCACTGTTTTCATAGTAAGATATAAGTTAAGAATAATCTTTTTACGTCCGCCCCGATCGAAAGGCGCACAACCCGCGAGGGTATTAAAGCATACGCGATGTCCGAAAGAATTATTTCATTGCCTCGTTTATTATTGACCGATTAGATATTTTTGACGTATGGTGAATATAGATCATTCAACCGCTCTTCCATTAACCGTTTACGATTTTTGGATATGCGGATAACGAATATTTTATGCTGTGGACAATCGCGGTCATTTTAATCATTTTATGGTTACTTGGCCTAGTCTCCTCATATACGCTGGGAGGCTTTATTCACATCTTACTCGTCATCGCCCTCATTCTTATCGTGTTAAGACTGCTACAAGGGAAAAAAGTTCTGTAGCAAGATAAAAAACGTGACCTTGATGTCACGTTTTTTAAACGAAATTTTTAATTTTTCCACTCAACAATCTTCCCCGCTTTGATTTCCATCGGATGCGCTTTGCGGAGCGTCGCAATCTGGGAACGCGTGAGCAGCTGAATGTGACTGACATCGGCCAGATATTCAGCAACAAACCAGTTATTATCCTCATTTGTCATCCAGCCGAGCTTGTCGAAACGCGAGAGATCAACGGGACGTGAATAGCTGCGCAGAGTTTTATTGCCATCGTCGTTAAAGTATTCGTGAAAATAAGAAAGCACCAACTCGCGAAGAGTTTTGTAAACAGGCTCGCGATAACGCAACACTGAATGATTTGTTTTGGAGACGGCGCCCCAACAATCGTGACGCTTGTACAATGCGACGACATGATCAAAATCGTGCGAGTTGCTCGTCAAATCCAACACAATCGGCTGTTGGCCATGGAGACGAAAAGCAAGCGCCGCCAGCATCGCGCCCTCGATGCAATGAGCCCGCTTCTCTCGAATAACGCGGCGAGGAGAAATGCATGTATCGCCCTCCGGTTCGTTGTTGATCGGAATCGAGTCCAAATAATCCTGGATCTTGCCGGGGGAGTTTAAACGGCGAAGAAGATGCAGTTCTGCGTTAGTGAGGTTGAACATGGCGATACTTAAAACTATTGAATATTCTCGAAATGCATAGTATCATAACAACGAATATTCTAATAATTTAAGCAAAAAAAATTTATGGGCAAAATGTGCTCTACCAAAGCGCCATGCGGCGGCGCGGGTTACTTTATAGGCTTTATCGGCGCAGCGGTTTATTACTTAGGCAGCGCCACAACCTTTTGGGTCGGCGTCCTCGGCTTCCTCAAAGCCCTCGTCTGGCCGGCGTTTATGGTTTATGGAGTTTTGAATTTCTTGGGATAATAAACGATTAATTTCTATTTTGACAAAATATCACGACTTGCCCAATAACTTTTTATTCTGTACTTTTTTCAAGTAGTTTTTCTTAGAAACCACTGATCGCCCGATCTGCTTTTCCAACTCCTTTCTTGCGACGGCTGCGACGTTACCGCCGGTTCGAGCATCGTCTGCAAGTTCTGACAAGCCCTTTGAGTTCTTGGTTGTATGGAGTTCGGTCGTGGAACGTTCCCCGAGCATTGTGAAGATCAGCTCAAAATCATCCATGTGATCGCGGAGATTCTGACGTTTGAGTCCTTTAAGCTTCTTGTATTCGCTTGGAGTGACGCCGAAAGTTGCTTTGGAGATTTCAGCTGTGAGGATTTCGTAATCCGCATCTTCTTTAGCACCGCGCTTTTTCCATTCATCCGTCAATTCCTCGCGGATCGCAATGCCGCGCACTCGTTTTTCTATCCAATCCTCGCTGTAACCCTTGAGTTTATAAAACATTCGCGTCCGCTTTGTTGCTAATTCCGGATTTTCGATTTCTTGCACGCGCTCATATCCGACCTTAGCCAACCAACGCTTGAAGGGCTCGGCCTTTGGAGACGGAATGGACTGGATGATGCGGAATAAACCTTCGGTATCAGCGCAATCGGTTTCGCGCATTTTTCCGTCCGGAGCTGGCAATTTCAACCCGTGACAAAATGTCACGACCTCACTTCCCTCCTCAATTAACCGTTGTTTGAGCTTTCTCCAATAAGCGCCGGCGTCTGGGCTATTTGTCAAAACTTCACAGACATCCACAACCGAAAACCACCATTCATTGTTGTGAAGCGTTTTTCTGATTCGTTTGCCCTTAAATAGAGCGATTTGGCTAGTCTCCATAATGCTTATTCGATATTATACACAGCGTATATTTATAGACTAGCACATGTTCTAGTTTTGTTCTAGTGGGTTTTGTGGATAAAATCATCCCCTCGTCCCAATACTGCATTGGATGCGATCAAGACCCAAAAAGATAATCAGTCGCCTGTCGTAATTTACTTTCAAATTTTTCATCCATAGCAAAAACTTTATACCCAAACTTATTTGCCTCTTTTTCGAGCAACTGACTATACAACGCCACCATCTCGCCGATTTTAATAAAAGTACCTTGTTTTTTAGTGCCCAAAAGCATCCAGTCGTTTGGAGTGGTGCTTTTATTTACGTCCTCTGCAAACTTATGCTTATCATGTTTAACCAAGAAAATCGCTTTAAAATTTTTACGACCATACTTTTTCGTCAATTTTTGTATTAGACTGGGCACGATATGATAACCCTCGATAATATAATCATTCTCGTCTTTTATCTCACAGATCGACATCATATCAATGGCCGTTGCAGTAGGTCTTGCCTGCTTGTATAAAACATCCACAATTGTTTTTGGGGAATAAGCCTCGTAAAAAGCATCATTGCCCCGATGCTTTCTTCGTAACTTTGAATACGGATGCGTTTTATTCCATTTTTGCTTGCCCATGTACGCCCCCGCAATCACTTCTAACGTATCGCACGAAATCCATGGAATGCCTAATTTCTTCGAAGCGAATTTTGCCAATGTAGTTTTACCGCTGCGTGGCGGACCGCCTATCAGATAAATCATAAATATAGTATAGCTTAAAGAATCGACCGACGCACATCATCCCAACACCGCGTTAAACAAATAACCCGTAAAGATAATCCCCGCACCGACGACGGAGGCGAAAATTAAAATCAATTTTGGTTTCATGACTTTTTTAAGGATCATAAATTCCGGCAGCGACAAACCGGTGACTGCCATCATAAAAGCAAGCGTCGTGCCGATAGCAACGCCTTTCTCGGTCAGGACTTTGACCAGCGGAATTACGCCGGCCGCATTTGAGTAAAGCGGGATGCCGAGTAAAGTAGCAAGCGGCACGGCATACCATTTGTCCGCACCCGCATAAGACGCTAAAAAGTCTGTGGGGACATAGCCGTGGATCCAAGCGCCCACGCCTACGCCGACAACAATGTAAGGCCAGATTTTTTTTAATATATCAAAAGTGTACTCAATAGCTCTCCCGTATCTAAACATCATCGTCATCTTTTGTATAACGATATTGTTCTTTGTCCTATTCTTCAAAACAAAGTCTTCGAGCAAATGTTCGATGTTCATCTTGCCGATCGCAATGCCCGCAAGCGTTGCGATCACGATCCCGCTGAATGCGTACAAAAGCGCGATCTTCCAGCCAAACAATCCAAAAAGCAAAACAAGCGCGACTTCGTTAACCATCGGCGATGAAACCAAAAACGAAAATGTCGCACCGAGCGGAACGCCAGCTTCAACAAAACCCAAAAACAGCGGGATGGCGCTGCAGGTACAAAAAGGCGTGGCGATACCAAAGATCGCAGCAAGAAAACTTGCGAAATACGAGTTTTTATCAGCCAAATAATGCCTGACCTTTTCCGGCGGCAGGTAAGTCCGCAAATACGAAACAACAAAAATTATAACCGACAAAAGTAAAAATATTTTTATCGTGTCAAAAATAAAAAAATCCACCGCATCGGCCAGCAGCGTTTTTTCGGTGATGTGGAACACGCCGTACGTAATCCAATCCGCAAACCATTGGATGGGTGCAAAAATGGACATATCTATCTGCCGAGCGCCTCTTTAATCGTTTTGACAATCTCTTCCTCGCTGGGAACATAACCGACAATCGCCGGTTCATCGTTTATTGTCATAACCGGGCTTTGCATCACGCCAAGGTCAATCAACCGCTGAATGTCCGTTAGATATTCGACTTCCCCTTCGATGCCAAGCGTTTTTGCCGCCAAAACCGCACGTTCATGCAAACGCTTGCAGGAGGCGCACCCGGAACCGAAGACTTTGATGTTTGTCATAAATTTATATGCAAGATGATAGTCCAAATGAAAAAAGAATGCCATACATGACCAATTAACTAAATAGGGAGTATAATCAAATATAATATGGCAACACCAACAACACCCAAAACTTCAAATTTGTGGAAGATCGCGCTCTTAGTTGCAGGAGGTTTAACGACATTCGGCGTTGCCGGAGCCGCTCTTCTTTCCAATCCGCCGACACAACCGACAAATCAAGTCCCTCAAAACATTCTACAGACGCCTGCTACAAGTACTAGCATAATAATAGATGCATCGACGTCTACTGGTGCCATTGATCAATCAGTCAAACCGTTGGTAACAGAATCTCAACCGACGGAAACGCAGGCGGAGGTCTCAGCGGCAGCAAAAGCTCCACAAGCGGCTCAACCCGTTCCTGTTAAGACTCAACAGCCGTTGGCTGTTCCAGACGCTCCAAACGGAACTTACAAAAACACAGCGGGCAATGTAGTACCAAGCCCTTATGTCGCACCATCAAAACCAGCCGGCGCTTCAGCAAAATGCCGCGACGGTTCTTTCAGTTTCAGTCAAAGCCGTAGCGGAACGTGTTCACATCACGGAGGCGTGGCGGAATGGTATTAGAATTTTTCTTTTTTCGCGTCTACACAGACTTTCAATATAAACTCTCTCGTTTGCTCAAGACTGTTAGCCTCGGAGACGATCTTTTCTTTTACGCAGCTCAAAAAATCCCGATCTTTATACCACGCACGCATCTCTTTTTCTCCAAAGTCATTTTTATTTGGTTTAAATTGATGGCGGCGAAGCGTTTCATCCAAGGAAACATCAAAGTAAAAGAAGTGATTGTTTTTAGGATGCTTCTGAAGAATTTCTTCGAACATTTGCAAGTAACGTCCATTGTCTAATATTCCTTCCAAAATAACATCGACTGAATTTTCCAGGGCAAAAAGAACCGTTCTTTTGATCAACTCTATATTAAGTCCGTTTGGAATATCCTTTTCTTTCAAAAGAGTGCGCCGAAGATAATCCTGCTCAATCAAGGCCATAGGGCTCTCCCATGCAGCCCGAACTTCCTTAGCCGCCGAGCTCTTGCCTGAACCGGATGGACCCCTCAAGACGATCAGGGTCGTTTTGTCTTTGAGCATATAGAATAAATTAATAACACAAAAGCCGTCTTTCGACGACTCTTGTCTGGCAGGGCATCATGGCGTTCCAAGTTTAGATATTAACGGAGATTTTTTCCAGGTATTCTAGCTCTATTATTCCCTTGCAATTTTCGTTATTACTATTGCGCGTATTTGTTACCTTGCATTTCATCGGTGGCAGAAGAATTTCGCAGTCTTCATTTCGGACGAAGCTATCAAATTGGTCAAGCTCTAAAACAAATCCGTTTTTTGGAATAGTAATTTCATATCTATAAAAGTTATAATTTGGGTCGGACGGAACGGCAGATGTTGATGAAATGATTTTAAACTCTACTGTGTCATTAAGATTGCAATTGGGCAGGACATCATCAACTCTTACATTTCTGTAGAGAACCATTTTATTATTTGTTGGTTTCATTGCGCTGAGAATATTTGAAACATCATCCCTGGCGATTTTAAGAATTTTCTTTTTTGCTTCATCGTTCAATTTTTGATATATCCTGTTTTGAAATCTCTCGATGCTTTTCGTATCAAGCGCTCGCTCGCCAGCTTTATACTCTTTAAGAACGCCCCTTGAATCATTATTCACAATTTCGGCAACTCGCCAAAGACGATCCATATTGCCGCAAAGTAAATTATTGACTATTAAATAATCGTTTCTTGTATAGAAAAAAATTGTTTCTTCAAGATCCACATTCTTCACAGATCGTTCAATGACTTCGTAATATCCATTTTGTAGCGCCTGCCTCTGTGAGGTTTTTCGATGAATGATATGCAGGTCCATCGGAGAAGCGATGCGTCGGAACCCCACGACCTGTTCATGTAAGGGTTTTTCGTAATGAATCTTTTTGTCCCGCTTGAAAAATCTCGTCTGGCGATCCGGGTAGGCTGAGGTTTGTTTGCCATCAATGTAGTTCTTTCTTGGGAACGCGAAAGCATCTATCCCGATATTATTCTCTGCCAGCGGCTGAAGCTCTTCCAATAATTTTTTTTCGTACACTTCGTCGGCATCAATTACCAAAATCCAATTCATTTTAGCCTGTCTCAAGCCGATATTCCTCTGTGCGGCAAAATCATCTTTCCAAGGGGCTTGAATTATACGAGCCTTAAAACGCTCCGCTATCTTCAGCGTCCCATCTGTTGAACCTCCATCGACAATGATAATTTCGTCGACATAAGGGGCGACATTGGCCAGTGAACGTTTCAAAAACTTTTCTTCGTTCAAGACGATCATGCACAAGGATATAGATACGCGCTTTTTCATCATAATGAGTATAACAAACCCTCAACTTTAGACCAAGAGTTATACTCCTCTTGCGCCTAAAAGAAAAAACCTCGACTTATGCCGAAGCTTTTTCAATGGCAGGGGCGGAGGGAATCGAACCCGCGCAAACGGTTTTGGAGACCGTTGTACTACCATTATACGACGCCCCTAAAAAGCCCGAATACAATATCAAGATAAATCGAACGAGGCAAGTCCTGAGCTTATACCTAAAAGATTGAGAAAAGACTCGATCCGTTGTACAATATCCAATATGAACAAACGTAAAATTTTTCTCAACACCATTTTTTGGGGATTCGTGCTTTGGCTTTTCGGTTACATTCTGGGAATAGTCTTTTTTGCTTTCGTACCTAAAGAGGTTATCGGCTGGTACATCATGCCGTTGGCGATCATTTTTACGTTGTGGGTTTTATTCAAAAAGATAAAAAGAGAATCCTTTAAGTGTTATGTCGGCCTTGGCGTTATATGGACGATTATGGCCGTGATTTTGGACTACATTTTTCTGGTCAAACTTTTACAAGCAACCGACTATTACAAGCCGGATATTTATTTGTATTATATTTTAACTTTCTCGCTTCCCGTAGCCGTCGGCTGGTACAAAAAGAGTTTTCATCGCTGATTTGACTTTTACTTCCGACGGTCGCATCATCATCCTGTCGATCGAGGGGAGGTAAAGGATGAGAGTACTGCATCGCATCGCCGTTCTTTGCAAACTTCGCTACGTGCTCGTCTGCATCAAACTGCGTCACTTGCATGTTTGGCACTCCTGGAGCGGTTGGGGCGTAACCACTAACTGGCCCAAGGAAAGCTATGTGAACGAAGTTCTGTGGCTGACCTCGCTCATCGATGTCCACCTGGGCGAAGACTACGTCATACACGGACCGACGACTTCTGCCGGCGGAAAGACCATTGTCTACTTCTGGCCGAATAACGATCCGCAAGCCATCAGGCACATGCTCGAAAACGGCCCGGATAAGGCACCTGCAAACGACACCCAGGCCAACGCGGCCTAATTCTCACCGACAACTCTGTCGGATTTTTTTATTGTTTCTTTAAAACCTTATCAACTGCTTCCAAAATCTCTCCCCTGCCTTTGCCCGTGATGCTTGAGTGCGCAATTATCGTCGCGAACGGATACGCGGACTTGAGATCGCGTACAATTTCGACTGCCTTTGAATTTGAAAGTTTATCAATCTTGTTGACGATCATGGCGGCCGGGACTTGTAACTCTTGCAAAAATCCGAGCATTTCGCGATCCAGATCGGTCGGACCGATGCGCGAGTCAATAATGATAAATACCAGTTTTAGACTTTTGTTGTCTTCCAAATACCCGCCTATCATGTCAGACATCACATCCTGCTTTTCTTTTGAGCTTTTGGCAAAACCATAACCCGGCAAGTCAACCAAAATGAACCTTCCGTCCACGTCGAACAGATTTATCAGCTGAGTTCTACCAGGCGTTGCGCTGACTCTGGCGAGATTTTTTTGATTGGACAAATGGTTGATTAAAGTGGACTTGCCAACATTCGACCTGCCGACCATCGCAATCTGCGGTTTGTCTCCAATCGGCAATTCCTCTTGATTTGTTGCGCTTTTGATAAATGTGACTTTCATCGGGCAAATATAACATCTACCGCGTTATTAAACAACAAGGTATGATGTTTTTAGATATGCGTACGAAATTATTTTTGATTTTTGTATTTGTTTTGACAAGCATCATGCTTTCGACAAATGTAGTATCTGCAGAGACCGCGAGTCCCGTCGTTTTACCTTTGCCAAATTATGCCAACGACAGATTCTTTCTGACATACGGTCAATATGCAAAAGACAGATTCATCGGCTATCACCTGGGAGACGATATTGAAGCGCGCGATGCCAGCGCGACGGTTCCGGTCGTATCGATCGCGGACGGCACCGTTGTACATAAAGCGTGGCATAACGGTTATGGCGGCTTGATAATCATCCAACATTATATAGATGGAAAGCCCTATCAATCACTCTACGGTCATGTAAGCTTGGCGTCCTCCCCCGTTAAAGTCGGTCAACGCGTAAAAAAAGGACGATTTATTGCAAATCTGGGTGCTGACAGATCACAGGAAACAGACAAAGAGCACAAACATTTGCATTTTGAAATTTATCCCGGCACAACGATCCGCATCCAAGGATACGTGCAAATAATGTCGCAAATTAAAAGTTGGACCAATCCGCAAGACTTTTTTGCCGGCTTTGGCGTTGATGTCAACATGTTTGAGCGTCTTTATATCCCCAATCAAGACAGAGAACGCGACAAATTCGGTTTGGATTTTTGGATTCCGAGCAACATGGGGATTGAGTATATTCCGCAGATCGAAGCACTCAATATTTTTGATCTTTCCGGCCAAGGACCGGCGCGTGAAAGAGCACAATTTTTAATCTTTGATTTGCAGCAGGCAGATCCAACGAAAGTCGCGGGCTATAACGCCGAAACTTTTGCGACCTCGACCCTTGAGAACGGCGCGCAAACGACTGTTACGCGCCTGACGAAAACCTCCGTTGCGTCCATCGCAAACCAACCAACCTGGCGCGCCGCGACGACTTGGGCGCTTGCAATAACAAGTCCCGATGGAAGTCGGCAATACCTTATCGTTGCAAATCCAAAGCAATCTCTGGGAGAGCTTGAGAATCTGGTTGCAAGCTTTAAGTTCAAATGACCCCTATGTTATTGCGAGTGAAATCGGAGTGACGAAGCAATCCTCGGGTTGATCAGCTAGCGAGGCGTTAGTCGGACGGTGGATTGCCACGTCGTCAGACTCCTCGCAATGACAGAGTAATTGGTTATTGACTTGAGATGTGGTAAAATATCTCTCGTATGGAGGAAAAAAAATTAAACGGCATTTCGAAATGCGCGTACGTCGTTTCCGTTAACATGGGATACGGCCACGAACGCGCCGCTTACGGCATAAAAGAGCTGGCACATGGCGGAATAATCACGGCCAACAATTATCCGGGCATTCCGGAAAAAGATAAAAATCTTTGGATCGAGAGCCGTAAAGGTTACGAAGCGATATCGCGTTTAAAACCGATTCCGATTTTAGGGGACGTAACTTTTGCAATAATGGATAAAATTCAAAAAATTCCATCTTTTTATCCGCGCCGTGATCTTTCCGAAGCCACATATCAGGTCAAACAAACTTATTACATGATCGAGCACTTGGATTTGTGCAAACATTTGATTGAAAAACTTTCCAAAAAACCGTTGCCGCTAATCTGCACTTTTTTTATTCCAGCCTTTGCAGCAGAAGTTTACGATTATCCCGGAGACATCTACCTTGTAATCTGCGATGCAGACATATCTCGAGCTTGGGTGGCTAAGGACCCTAAAAAGAGCCGAATCAAGTACTTTGCACCCAACGGCAGAGTCGTCGAAAGGCTTAAACTTTACGGCGTGCCGGAAGAAAATATTTATTTGACCGGCTTCCCGCTTCCTAAGGAAGCTATCGGCGATTTAGCCGGCAACATCACGCGTCAGGATCTTATGGCTCGCGTTTGCAATTTGGATCCGAACGGCGTCTTTTTGAAGAAATACGCACGCGTCATCGAAAGCGAACTAGGCAGCAATACTTGTGTCATAAAAAAGAATCATGACTTGACCGTCATGTTTACGGTCGGCGGTGCAGGCGCGCAAAAACAACTGGGCATTGATATATTAACAAGCTTGAAACGGATACTCGTCCGCGACGGATTAAAACTGCATCTTGTGGCGGGAACAAAAAAAGAAATAGCTGACGATTTTCATGCGGCCGTCAAAAAACTTAACATTAAAAATTTATTGGGCAAAAAAATCTTTATTGATTATCACGAGGACAGGCCGACATATTTTAGAGAATTCACCAAACTGCTTCGCAAAACCGATATTTTATGGACAAAACCAAGCGAAATGTCTTTTTACTGCGGCATGGGTTTGCCGATTTTGATGGCTCCGCCCATCGGCTCGCAAGAAGACTTTAATAGAACCTGGCTCATGTATATCGGCGCAGGTATCGATCAGGGCGATCCGGAATCAACCAGCGAGTGGCTATTTGACTGGATCAACAGCGGCGGCATAGCGCGCGCAGCTTGGAACGGTTACATGGAAGCCCCGCAACACGGCGCATATCGCATCGAAGGCATCATCACGGGCAAAAGAATGGATGTTGAGAATCTGCCGATGATTGTATAAATTCAATCATTAAAGCAAAAAAGACGCCCAATTGGGCGTCTTTCTTATCGTAGTACTCGTCACATCCCGGAACTTACCCTCGCAAAGAAGATGAACCCAAACAAGAATACGGCAGTCATTACTATCGGTGCGAGATCAGAAAGCCAATTACGCCTGTCCGGGCGAAAACCTTTGAGCAAAAGAGAATTTAAAACGACCGATACGGACGACATCGCCATGGCAAGACCTGCAAGTTCCGGACGCAAAACAAGTCCAACCCCCGCAAAAACGCGCGCAGCAATCGGTATGCCAACAGTATTGTAGAACAGCGCAAAAAACATATTCTGTTTTATCTTGCCCATTGTGGAACGCGAGAGCTTGATGGCGGTTGCCACGTCGCGCAAGTCATTTCTCATTATTACAATCCCGCCAGCTTCCATCGCAACATCAGTCCCCGACCCCATCGCGATTCCAAGATCAGCTTGCGCCAATGCCGGCGCGTCGTTAATCCCGTCGCCGACCATGGCAACTATTTTACCCGCTGACTGCAACTTTTTAACTTCAGCGGCTTTTCCCTCGGGCAAAACATCTGACAGTATTTTCCGTATGCCGACTTGAGTTGCGATCGCCAACGCGGTATTTTTGTTGTCACCGGTTATCATGTAGACTTCGATTCCCATATCTTTGAGGCGTTTGATAGCTTCTTGCGAAGAAGCTTTGACCGTGTCAGCGACGGCTATCGCACCCAAAACCTCATCCCCGACTCCAAGCAGCATCACCGTCTTGCCTTGATATTCTAAGTTTTGCACCGTCTTGCCGATTTCATCGTTCAACTGTGCAGAACCGTTCAAGAGTTTACGATTGCCGATAAAATATTCCCGCCCGTTAATTTGACCATGAACGCCTTTTCCGGCAACGGCGCTAAAACCGCTGACGTCTGAAAGTTCCAATCTTTCCGCCAGCGCGTGTTTGTATATCGCCTCTGCCAGCGGATGCTCCGACTGCCTTTCCAAACTTGCAGCCAATGCTAAGATTTCTTTTTGACTTTTTTTGCCGAAAGACAAAACATCCGTCACATCCGGTTTGCCTTGCGTTATCGTACCGGTCTTGTCGAAGACGACTGCGTTGACCGATCTGGCAATTTCCAGCGGTTCGCCACCTTTGATCAAGATGCCGTTTTCCGCACCTTTGCCCGTTCCCACCATAAGAGCAGTCGGAGTCGCGAGTCCAAGCGCGCAAGGACAAGCGATAACAATGACTGCCGTAAAAGCCATCAATGCGAAAGTCAGAGTTGAACCCAAAAAGAAAAACCAAACAACGAATGTCAGCAAAGCAATTGCAATTACAGTCGGTATAAAACGCGCCGAAATTTTGTCTGCAAAGTTTTGAATAGGCGCCTTGGAACCTTGCGCATCTTCAATAAGACGGACAATCTGCGACAAGGTCGTCTCTGCACCGATACGCGTCGCCTTGAATTCGAAACTGCCGGATTTATTGATCGTCCCACCCGTAACACCATCTCCGACTTTTTTATCAACCGGCAGACTCTCTCCGGTTACCATAGACTCGTCAATCGCTGATGCACCGCTGACGATTACGCCGTCTACAGGAATCTTCTCGCCCGGTCTGACAACGACGATGTCATCATGCACAACTTCATCAATCGGAATGTCCAACGTTTTGCCGTCACGGACAACGCGCGCCGTCTTAGCTTGCAAACCCATCAACTTGCGAATCGCATCTGACGTCTTGCCTTTTGTCTTCGCTTCCAGCCATTTGCCGAGCAGCACGAAGGTAATCAGAAAAGCCGCGGTTTCAAAGTACAAATCCGGGATCATGCCACTCTGTCCGATCAGACTGAAATGTGTCGCTGCGTAGTAAATGTAATTAACAAGACTGTAAACATAAGCCGTCGTCGTTCCGATGGCGATCAAACTGTCCATGCTAAACGTCATCATGCGCGAGGACGAGTAAAAGCCTTTGTAAAATCCAGCACCTAAAATAAATTGCACAGGAGTGACCAGAATGAGCGAAAACAACCCAACCCAAGGCAAAAGAACGTTTGAGCCTGGCAGCCAGGGCACAAAACTCATCATCATGAAGTAAGCCAAAGGGATGCTCAGTACCATCGCCCGAATAAATGATTTCCTGGATCTTTTAATCTCATCATCTCTTTTCTTGATTTCGGCCTGTGAATCCTTAGTATCGACGAGCATCGCTTTGTACCCTGCGTTGCCGACAGCTTTAATAAGAGTTTGCGTCGAGACTTTACCATCGACGAGCACTGACGCTTTTTCTGCGGCAAAATTAACATTCGCCGAAACGACTCCCGGCGTTTTCTTTAAAGCCTTCTCGATCAGCAAGGCGCAAGACGCGCAATGCATGCCATAAAGCGAGAGATTTACTCTCTCTTGAGAATTTTGTTCCATAAATTTTTAAGCGATTTTATAATCCGTGCCTTCGAGCGATTTTGTCACTTCGTCGGCGCTGATTTGATGGTCGGCCGCGATCTTGACCTTGCCGTCTAAGCCGCTGATTTGCACGTCCGTGACTCCGGTTATTTCGCCAAGCAACATCGGCACAAGTTTAAGACAAGAATCGCAGTGTAAACCGCTGATTGTAAATTCTGAAGTTGTCATATGATTTTAATTAAGTGCTATTAATCGCTGACTGTAAACTGTCCGGTGTACATCCCCATCGAACAAGAGAATCTAATTGTGCCCGTTTGTTTTGGAACAAAATTAAATTCATTCACGCCGGGTTTTAATACTGCATTAATCCCAACGGATGAAGCTACAAGCGTACCCGCGCAGCCGCGAGCTTGATTATCAACTTCCCATCTGACTGGAATGCCTACTTTGATTGATATTTTACTCGGCTTGTATCCCGCATCAGTCGCTACCATTTTTACGATTTGTTGTTTGCTCATCTGGCCGACATCGGATTTGACGGACGGAACACTGCTATTCGAACCCGATGACGGAAGAGAGATGCCTGCAAGCGCAACTCCATTACGCAGGTTCAGCAATCCCAAGACTACCACCAAAGCACCCGCAACTTTAAGAGCAAATCGTCCGCCTTTTCCCTTAAAAGCGGTTGTCGCCAACCCGAACAGCATAAGACCCGGGATCGTTCCAACGGCGAATGCGCCGAGAATTGCCGCGCTTGCTGCAAAACTCCCGGTTGTTAAAGCATACGCCTGAAGGGCTTGAGTGAAACCGCAAGGCAGAAAAAATGTCGCCGCTCCCATGACAACCGGAAGCCAAATGCCTGATCTCTGCGCCTTGTTCAAAATCCCGTGAGACAAAACTTTTGGCGTACCCGGCAAATATTTACGCACAGATGCAGGCAACAGATGAAGCATGTCGAGGCCAATCAAAATCATGTATAAAGCCGCGACAGCGAGAATCAAAGCTGTTGTCGTTGGTGAAAAAGCAAACTTCGCACCCATCCATCCCAATATTCCGCCAAGCATTGAATAGCTTGCGACTCTTCCGGCCAAGAACATAACGACCGGCATCACGCGGACAGATGTTTTATTGGAGCCTGCGGCAGCGTGCGCCGTACTCGAAATCAGCAATCCGCTGACAACGGCAACACACGATGACAAAGATGCTAAAAGACCCAAAAACATTGCAGCGCCCGGGCTGATATTTTGATCAATCTGTCCGCCCGAAACAAGTCCGCTTAGATGAGTAATCACCCAGGCCAAACCGATTGCCAGCGCAAACAAACCAATCAGTTCCGACCAACTCGGTTTTTTTCGCTCTTCAATTTTTGCGGTCTCTGCATCCTGAATTTTATATTTTTGATCCAAGAGAGACTTTTGCAATTCCGCCTTGTCCAACTCGCGGTCGCTGATAATTTTAACCGTACCGTGATGCGAATCGGCTTTTACCTCTCTTACTCCCGGCAAATTTTTCCAAGATCTTTCGACCATCAGCTCGCAGCTGTGACATGTCATGCCTTCGACCGCAAACTTACATTCAACATTCTTTATTAAATCATCTTTATTGTCCATAAATCCTAACGATAATTATTAAGACCGCCTGAATCTTAACCATACGGAAAGTCTATCCGTCGACGTTAGGCTGACAAAGGTTTTTTTGGATTTAAAATGCCTTTGCTGTAAGCCTCTTTTAAAGGCGGAGATGTTATGGAAACGGACAGGTTAGGCGCACTTCTCCCCTGTTCGGATGGAGTTTGCCGTATCATCTCTTCCGAACCAGAAAAATTCGTGAACCTTATCACGGTCAAATGCTGCTCAGCCGAAGGCGTGATACTGCGCCAGAAGACTGTCGGGTCAACCGAGGAATATTTATTCAAAGTTTTATAGTCAAATATATCTGCCAAAGGACATTGTCCGTTGCTAAACGAATAATCCGACATTAAATCGCCGCCCATCCCATCAAGATGCATTGGCGTATGTTGAATTGCACAAATACCAAAAAATCCGGTCCCAATAACCGCCGCGAGTGCCAGTATAGCGAAAATTCTTTTTATATTCATGCTGGAATAATAGGATATATCACGGTCTTTTCGCTGTCCAACCAACAAATAAAAAAAGATGCCGAGTTAACGGCTGGATGATGCAAGCTGCTTTAAGTCATCATCCGAGAAGATGTGCAAAGAAGGCGCATCCTGACTGAAGTACTTGTCAAAATCGCTGTACAGATAAGGGTCAAAACCTCTTACTCTTACCCAGTCCCGCAGCCGCGCCCAGCCTTGCTCTTCCGTTTGCGGGTTTTGAACCAAGATGCGCGGATACGGCATTGCGCCGTTCTTAACTTGAAAGCCGATGATTCTGTGTCCCGGAAAGCCGTAGCTGACAGGCACCAAGGTGATTCCGCCGTTCTGAAAAAGATACACAAGCAGATCCTGGTACGCCATCGTTTCCAGCATCTGCTCGATGCAAGGAATAGTCACGCTCCAGCCGTGCTCGACGGTTGAAACATCACGGATAATGGGACGCGAATCCCACATGCCGCACACGGGACAAGAGCGTTTCTGAAAAGCGCTGCCCGGCGGCATCTGCACATGCTCCCATAAATGCTCCGGTCGCTTGATGAGTGTTTCGAGATTCTGCATTTTGTTCCCTCCACGGAACAAGTCCCCTCCCTATTGAAAGGACATACTTGTTTATTAACATACGTTTTTGAGCAAGTAAATACGTCTTTGATAAGTTAGCCAAATAAAACAAAAAAACCTCACGATTGAGGTTTTTTGGTTGGTAGCGCGTACGGGAATCGAACCCGTATTACCAGGATGAGAACCTGACGTCCTAACCATTAGACGAACGCGCCACAATATAATTCAAAATTCAAGATTCAAAGAGCAAAATGTTGGTGGCCTGCGGCATTAATATATTATAGACATCCCGAAGGGATACCTGCATTTTGAATTTTGCATTTTGAATTTTGCTTTATTTTTTAAGCCATTCCGGAGATTGGCGGACCAGAAGCTGCGGAGCGAGAAGAGGGTCTGACATGAGTTCTTTGGTGATTTTTTCCATGCGCGATCCTTGCGAGCCCTTGATCAGTACGACGTCGTTCTTTTGCAAGATATTCTGTTGAATATGCAATCCAGCTTCCGGACTTTTATCAAAATACACAATCCTGTCTTGAGGCATGCCGGCTCTGGCGGCCGACTGTCCTATGACGGCGGCCAGTTTACCACAGCAGACTAAAAAGTCAATGTTGGATTGCGCGACAAGTTGACCGATCTTTTCGTGTTCAGTTTGACTCAAACTCCCGAGCTCCAACATGTCCCCCAGCGCTGCAATGCGACGTCCTCCGGGAGGCACCGGAAAATTTGCGAGTTCGCGCACAGCCATTTCCATTGCCTGCGGCTGCGCATTATAGCTGTCATCCAAAAGCATCGTCTGTTTTATACCCGGGATCAGCCTGGTGCGTCCGGCCACTCCGGAATAGTGATCTTTTATATATTCAATTGCAGGCGCCGACATGTGATCCATCGAGATGCAAAAAGCCACGGCAGCGGCGATGGCATAAGCATGCGCTTCTCCGAACACGCCTTTCAATTTGAAATAATAAGATCTATTTTTAAGTATTCGCAACTCCATCTCAAGTCCGGCCTCTTTCGGATAAAGCGGATCGTAAACAAGCCGGGTATTTTGTATATTGACGACGCTGGATGGATTTTTGCCGTAACTGACTTTTTCCGCTTTAACAAGATCGCGGGACTCCCAAACCAAAGAGTCGTCGGCATTCAAAACCGCTTCTCCGTCGGGCGGGATCGCTTTTAACATCTTGCGCTCTTCTTCGACAGCTGACTCGACTGAACCGAAAAACTCCGTATGTTCCGCTCCCATGGCGGTCATGATAACAACTTGAGGCGGAGCGACGGAAAGCAAATAATCCAAATCTCCGGGATGGTCCGCAGCCATTTCCAAAATCAAATAACGCGCTTTTAGTTTATAGATGCCAACCGCATAAAGATAACCTTTGACCAACAATACAAGCCACTTAAAAGGACTTCGACCGGGCGCATCGCAAGCAAATACAGAGAGCGGGATGCCGAGCTCGTTATTAAAATTCTTTTTTGATGCGCGCACTTCGTCCGGAGAAAGCCATCCGCTTAAAGCCAGCGACAGTGCATTGCGGGCTGACGTTTTGCCCACAGAACCTCCGATAGCCACGACGATAGGCTTATCTCTAAAGATAGTCGCTTTGACGCATCCGCCTAAAAATTTTTCAAAACCCTTTTGCATACGAAAATAAAATTATCTCACCTACGTCATTTTGTCGAGAACGGTCAAGATCCCGCTAACGGACAGGTTTGATTTCGTAATAATGCAGCATAAACGACGCCATTTCACCGAATACCGGCGCTGCGCAAGTTTCGGCCCAATCTGATTTACGCGGATTGTCGAATTTGACCAACATGACGAATTTTGGATCGTCAGCCGGGGCAAAACCCGCCATCGTGGCCTTGATCTCCGTTGCCTCATAACCACCGCCACCTTTTTTTGCGACCTGTGCAGTACCGGTTTTGGCGGCAACCCAGTACCCAGGGACGGCAGCCTGCTTACCATGTCCGTTTTCAATCGTACTAACCAACATGCCTGACATTAATCGCGCGGTTCTTGAGCTGACCGGTTGAGCTGCAACTTCAGGCTTAATAACTTCGTGATGACCGTCGGGATAGATAATTTCAGAAACAATGTACGGTTTCATCATCTTGCCCTGATTGGCGAGTGCGGCGTAAGCGTTCAACATTTGAATCGGAGTGACAGTTATACCCTGGCCAAAAGATGCGGTGGCTGCAAAAATATCACCTTTTTTATCGAGAGAACTTATGTCGCCGGCAGCTTCTGGATTGAGGCCTAAATCAGTTTTTTGCCCAAAACCGAATTTTTTTACGTAATCGCGAAAAGCCGTTCGGCCCAATTGTCGTTCAACAAAAATCGTTCCGGTGTTTAAAGACTTTTCCATGACCTGCTGCATTGTCTGTACGCCGTTTGCCTTACCATCGGAATTTTTAATCTTAAAATCATCAATCTCTTCTACGCCGTTATCCGTGTATGTAGTATTCGGTGAAACTTTACCCGCCTCGATACCGCTCGCCATTGTAACGGCTTTAAAAACAGAGCCCGGTTCGTAGGCCTCGAATACAGTTGGATTGTTGAATACGGAAACATCTGTCACATTCTTAAAGTCTCCGGGATCAAAATCCGGGTAAGAACACATGGCTATAATTGCGCCCGTCTGCGGATCCATGATCAGGATGCTCCCATTATCAGCCTCATAATCCAAAACTCCCCGTCTAACCAATTCACATGCCTTGTACTGCACCGAGCGATCAAGCGTTAGCACGACATCAGCGCCATCCACCGCATCGTGAAAAGCTTGATCCGCAAACGTAAGCCGACGTCCGGTCGCGTCTTTTTCCGACACCAGCGCACCCGGTTTACCGGCCAAAACATCCTGAAAGCTGGATTCTATTCCATAACGGCCGATGAGATTGCCTTGATCATCCGGCGTGACCAAACCAATTATCTGACCTCCCATATTTTTTTCGGGATACATCCGCGCGTCCTGCGTTGAATAACCCAAGCCATCCAAATCCAAATCCTTAATCACCTTAATATTCTCATAAGGCACGTCTTTTGCCAGACCTTCGTATGGATCATCCGGTTTGTTAAGCTTCGCAATAAGGTCGACATCCGGAATGCCCAAAATCGGGGAAAGCAGTTGTGCATTTTTTATCGGGTCCTTCATGTTTTTAGGCACTGCGTACAATGTCCAAGCTTCGCGATTGGCGGCCAGCGGATAGAGCTGGCTTTCGTTGCTTTCTTTAATAAAAATACGCCCGCGATTGGGCAGCAACTTTGTTTCCAAATCATGTTGGTCCGAGGCGAGCACTCCGTAAATCTTATGATCGACAACCTGCAATTTACCCAAACGCAAAATGCAAATTGCGCCGGCCAAAATCAAACCAACGCTAAAAACCACAAACCGAATATCGGTTTTGCCTCCGGATGCCCGCAAAGGCTTGGCAAAAGCTTGGCTCACAAAGCAAGTATACAGTTAAAACTGGAAACTAGAAACTGGAAACTAGAAAGAGTTAATTAGTTAGATAGCATAACTCACTCTAGCTCTCCCTTACTCAAGGGAGAGAACCACATCATCCTCGTGTTTGTGAGTGTTTTAGTTTCAGAACCCTCTCTTGGGTAAGAGAGGGCAGGGTGAGTTAGGCTTAACAACAGCACAACTCTTTCCAGTTTCTAGTTTCCAGTTTCTAGTCTTATAAGTATCTCCTGTCCTTGAGTTCTGGCGGCAGATAGTCCTGCTCGACAGGATCTTTAAAGTTTGGATTGTACTTATAATCTTTGCCGTATCCCAGCTCCTTCATGAGCTTGGTCGGCGCGTTTCGCAAATGAATGGGAACGGGTTGATCGGATGTTTCGCGGGCATCTTGAGCGGCTTGACCGTATGCGACATACAGCGCATTCGACTTTGGGGCGCGAGCCATATAAACGACAGTTTGAGCCAGATGCACGGTGCATTCCGGCATGCCGATCAGATGAGCCGCTTGCATAGCCGTAACTGCCTGGACCATTGCCTGCGGGTCCGCAACCCCTATGTCCTCGGACGCAAAACGAACAAGTCGTCTGGCGACGTATAACGGATCTTCACCCGACTCCAACATGCGCGCCAGCCAATACAGTGCCGCATTGGCATCCGACCCGCGCAAAGACTTGTGCAGCGCGCTGATAACGTTGTAATGTTCTTCGCCTTTTTTATCGTATTTTAGATAAGTTCGCTGCAAGACGGCTTTGACGGTTTTGGGTTCTACGACCTTGATGCCCGTCTTATCAGCTTCGACTGCCTGGACGCTCATCTCAAGCAAGTTTAATCCCGCTCTTGCGTCACCGTTTGCAATCTGCGATATAAGGCTCAAAACGTCATCGCTGACTTTTACGTCTTCTTTTCCCAAACCTCGTTCTTTATCCTCAATCGCTCTCGTTAAAATCAGTTTGACATCGCCTTCGTTCAAACTCGACAAGACGAAGACTTTCGCCCTTGAGAGCAAAGCTTGATTAACTTCGAAACTCGGGTTTTCAGTCGTCGCGCCAATGAACACCAACGTGCCTCGCTCTACGTGAGGCAATAGCGCATCTTGTTGTCCTTTGTTAAATCGATGTATTTCGTCAATGAACAAAATTGTGCGTCTTCCATTTGCAGACATTTGTTCCTTGGCCGTTTGCACGATCTTGCGAATATCAGCGACTCCCGCCATCACCGCAGAGAGCCTGACGAATGTTGATTGACTGACGTTGGCAATAACTTCCGCCAACGTCGTCTTGCCCGTGCCGGGCGGTCCCCAAAAAATACAGCTTGGAATTTTGTCCTGCTCGATCAAATGTCTAAACGCGGAGTCTTTGCCGGTTAATTCTTTCTGCCCGACAATATCATCAAAAGCCTGCGGACGCATTCTATCCGCCAAAGGCGCATATTCTGCATTCGTCTTATGTTGATTTGCAAACAACTGCTCTTGCGACATATAGAACAAATGTAGAACGCTATCACGGTTGCGTCAACCTCACCTCTCTGTCTTGCTCCTCTGTCATTTCGACCGGAGCGTAAAAGCGAAGTGGAGAAATCCTATTGCCTCTGACACAGTTGCTTTAGTTGTTTTGCATTGAGATCTCTCGACTCCGTCCAACTCCGCTCGAGATGACAGAAGTGACCCACTCCAACGCCTTCTCTCTTTGCGGCTTGTGTCGCTTATCGTCAAAAACACCTTTTAATTGCCGATTGAACGCTTTTTGCAATAACTCCCCCATCTTTTTTCCCGGCTGGACGCCCAGGTGCAACAAATCTTTGCCTGACAGCAAATTGACGGGCGCTGAGTTAAAAATGTGAAGTTTTTTTGCAATTAACGTCAGCTCTTGCAACTGACGATGCCCGACGATCACTTCAACGAGTGGCATGATCTTATTTAGCGTCATGCCATCATCGACTTGCGACACTCGATACGAAACGCGCCTAACAAGCTCATTCGTCATTTTCTTGGATTTGATACCAGACATGACTTTCAACAATCCTAAAACCTGATCCGTTTCTTTGTTGGAACAATTTATTTGTTTTAAAAATGCCTTAGTGTCCCTCGGAGTCATACGGTGACATAAGACGACGAATTGAAACACCTTTTCTGGATTCTCGCCTACGCAAGAATGACAGAAGAGAGAAATGCGATCAACGTTGCGCATCGTCGCATTCCAGTCCGCGGCGCTTAGATGCTCAAGTGCGGGATGAAGTTTGGCAAAGATGCCGAGCTTCTTGCCGACTTCAAGGCCAACACTTGGACGATCTGCTTTGAACAACAATTTTGTCCATTCCTCCCCCACTCTCTCTTTGGCCAGATGTTTGAGACTTATTTTTCGACTGAGTTCAATCGTCTTCGCATCAACCTTAAACCCAAAGCGACCTGCAAACTGCATAACGCGCAAGACCCGAAGCGGATCGTCGCCAAAGCTCTTTTCGTCAACCGCACGCAATAAACCGGACTTCAAGTCTCTTTGACCGTTGTTAGCGTCCAGCAGCTCGTCCGTCAAAGGGTCAAAGCCCATCGCGTTAATCGTCAAATCTCGGCGCTTGGACGCCTGTTCAAACGTCAAATCAGGCTGACTGACAACTTGCGGCTTCCGTCCCATTCCGGACCGCGTTCTTGAGTCTGTGCGTGGAATCGCAATCTCAACTCCGCCAAGATTAAACACACCGAATTGTTGGCCGACTTCTTTCAACACAAAGCCTTGTTTCACGTACAACGTACCACGTACCACGTCGAGAAGAAGATGCTTAAGAGCCGGTTTGTTGATACCGTAAACTTCCAAATCAAAATCTTTGATCTTCAAACGTTGTACGTGGTACGTGGTACGTTGTACGATCCCTAAAGCGTCACGGACGGCGCCGCCTACGACAAGAGCTCGACCACCGGCTTTTTTTACGCGGCGTGCAACTTCCATCACCAACGACCACTGTTTATTTTTGCGCAGTACGACGCCAATGTCTTTAGAATTCATAAATGATGAGTTTTTGTCCTAAAAGTTTCGGATCTCGTTTAAGGTCAATGACTTCTTTCGGTTCTTTCTTGGTGAAAGTGAAATCGCAAGAAACAACTTTTGCGCCGGACTTGAGTTCTTTTTGCAGTTTTGGCAGCAAATCATTCATTAAAGCAGGAAAGAGGTAGACAAAAACTTTATCCGCCTTCGACAAGTCTACTTTAAAAAAACTTTTTCGAATCAACTCGATATTACCCGCTGACTTTCGCGACTTGTACTTGGCAATAAAATACGGCAGCCATGAACGTTCGACGCCGATAAACTTTGCATTTGACGCTTGCACCTGACATGCGAGCAATACCTTACCATCGCCGCAGCCTAGGTCGTAAACCATTTCACCGGATTGGACGTCGATCGCTTTGACGATGCTTGGCAACACGTCCGTCGGCATTGGAATGAATGGCGCACGCGTCAAAATCAAACTTGACTCCCAAAAAAAGATAACGACGACGAGAACGATAACCGCGAGCAGAAAGATTGCGTAAGGTATCAATATAAGCCAACTCATGCCAAGTATGATATTGCATTAAAGAGTTATTGGCAAAAAACAAAAATCACCTTCACGGTACTTAGGCGATTTAACTGTCCATTCTCATTTGACCAGCGAGTGATCAACTAAGAACGAAATGCCCATCAAGATCCCGATGGGCTGGGAGAAAAAACGGCCTAGGCTGCCGCGGCGAATTTGGCGACGAGCTTGTCGACGAGGGCGAGGAAGAACGGGCTGTTCGGATCGTGCATCTGATCCTCGCGGATGTACGGGGTCAAGGAAGGCCTGCGCTCGAGCAGCCTGGCAGCCCTCTGGTCGACTCGCTCCAACAAAGCAAGCGACTCCTGCGACTCGTACCGACTCAACAGCCAGCACTCATCGCTCCCCGCGCCCGTGCTGTATCGCAACATGATCGGATGCGCTGAATCGGAATCAGCCCGATCGTGCACGCACCCAAGCTCCAACTCGAACCAGATCTCGCCGTCGTCAGAACAGTCTCTGAAGACCAGACGAAGATCGGCGCGGTCGCAGAAGAATAGGCTGTCATCTGCGTACTTCCGGTTGCCGAGATTGCCGTACTCGTCGACCATGCGCGATCGGTCGACTTCCTGCATCTCGACGCCGTGCTTGATGAGGGTTGCCATGACGTGGTTACGTGCGGTTTCGAGGTTGTTCATGACTTTGCTCCTGCTCGGGTGTACGATGCGGCGGAAATCGCCGACATTCACGCGTTAGCGTTTTTCCCGAAGCTAAATTTAGTGACCAGCAATCACCAAATTTAGCCCCGGGATTTATTAATGAACGTTTTCTGTTCTCAGCAGACCACAGCGTGATCAGCTAAGTACAGCGCCCATCAAGATCCCGATGGGCTGGGAGAAATCGCAGACGATCCGCCGTCTTCGCCTAGGGGAAAACGAACTCGAACACGAAAGGAGCCTCGGCCACATCTTCTGTCCCAGTGAACCCCTGAAGGGTTTCCAGGAACTTCCAGGCCTCGGCGGGGACGGCATAGAGCTTCCCGTCGGGCTTGAAGAAGACAGCCTTGCTCACCCCTCTTTCGCTTCTGACGCCGATCACACGTTGACCAACCGCGTCCGCGATGGCCAAACAGACGGCATTATAGGAAGCAGTGTCGTGATTCCCCTTGTCAATGTGGTCTTGCGTGATGATGATCTTCATCGTTCTCCCTCCGTTTTTTCTCGAGGTTCATGCGGCTAAATTGCCAACATGCGCCGATCGCGTTTCCCGAGACCAAATCTGCTAACTTGTGAAATCAGAAAGTTTAGTCTCGGGAGACACGATCTTGGATTATAAAGAACGTCGTAATATAGCACAAAACAACCTCTTTGTCAAGGGTTTTGCGCTAATTTAGCCAAAATTTTAACCTTTTGACCTATAGACTATCAACTTTCTCCCACGGCAAACCCTCTTTGCCAAAATGACCGTAGGCCGCGGTTTGAGAGTAGATTGGACGACGTAGACCGAGGCGTTCGATGATAGCCAATGGACGAAAGTCGAACTTGTTTAAAATGTTTTGCGATAGTTGACGTCCATTGCCGTCAATGGCGTTAACCATGACAGGTTCTGCGCGGCCAATTGCATAAGCGACGGACACGAGACATTGATCGGCAAGACCGGCAGCAACAATGTTCTTGGCGACAAACCTAGACATGTACGCTGCCGAACGATCCACCTTTGTCGGATCTTTGCCCGAAAAACATCCGCCGCCGTGCGGGATGAGTCCGCCGTATGTGTCGACCATAATTTTGCGTCCCGTGAGACCGGTATCGGCGGCAAAACCTCCCAACACAAATTTGCCCGTCGGGTTGATGTGAATTTCGATGCCGTCGATTTCGCCGATTGCGGGTTGAATCAAATCTTGAATCAATGATTTTCTGATTTGTTCCAGTTCTATATTCTCGTCGTGTTGCGTGCTGGCAACTATCGTTTTCAACTTCCCGTCTTGAATCGTAACTTGCGTTTTGCCATCAGGTTTTATCCAAGCAAGTTTCCCACTTCGTCGCAAATTCTCGAGACCGGAAGAGAGTTTATGTGCAAGAACGACAGCGCGCGGTAAAAACTCCGGCGTCTCATTCGTGGCATAACCGTACATAATACCCTGATCCCCCGCTCCACCCGTATCAACGCCCTGCGAAATATCCGGCGATTGTTGAACAATGTTCGTGATGACATTCAACTCATCGTCATAGCCAATATCTTTATAAACTCTGCGTGCAACTTGTTCAGCGTCGATTTTGCCACTGCTTGTCACTTCGCCGCCAAGCACAAGCAGGCCGTGCGCACCGAATGATTCGACCGCCACGCGGCTTTTAGGATCTTGAGTTAAATACGTATCTAAAATCGCATCAGAGATCTGATCGCAGACCTTGTCCGGGTGCCCGGAGGTAACGCTTTCGACGGTGTATGTGGAGGGAAGAAACATAAAAACAATTAACAATTAATAATTAACAAATAACAATTAAAAACAAAAAGAGCTCTCGCAAAGAAAGGCTCCGTATGACGGTTATCTTCCCCTACGTTCTCGTAAAGCCAAGGCTTTCGAGATACCACGTAAAAACGCTTTCGCGTCCACGTGGCACGGGCTGGAGGTGGCACCAGCGTTCGACGCAAAGTCGAACAGGTTGCCGGCAGACTGGATGACGGGCCAGTTCCCATATCCGCTCGCACGGATTTGTCTGCACTCTTGATAAGTCTTAAATTGTACTTAAAGGATAACAAGAAAGTTTCGGGGAGTCAAAATCATAAATCAAAGAGCGCACCCGAACGGCGTAGAGCGTGACACGTGAGCGTTTACGCTTTTACGTGTCGAGATGTGCTCTTTGCCGCGCGGATGCGCGAGTAGATCAGCCTGGCGACTTCGGGAATACGACGTTCGCTAGCTTGACTCGCAAGCTATCGTACTGCACATCTTCTCCCTCGAAGTTCGGCGTATGCCTGTTCGTGCCTCCCTCGACCTCCGCGACTGTTTCCGGGCCGAATTCTGCAAGAACCTTCGCGGAAAGTTTCATGGGCTCACGCGTGCCGCGCTTTGGCTCTTTGGAGATGAGGACGATCGTCCCCTCCTCCCAATCCTCTTCCAACACCCGAAGGGTTGGAAGGACTCGAGTCACCAAATTCTCCCAGTAAAACTTCATGACCATCTCCTTATAAAGACACGGCTCGCCTAGCCGCAAGGTGGATCTGTTTGATCCGATCGGAAAGCATGAGACTCATGTAACATGCATGCTCCTGTTCTCTGATCGGATGCCGGAGCGTGTGACGCGTCACGGCAAGCGAGGTTAGGGTGAAAGGAACGGCCGCGCGGGGATGCGCGTCGAATAGAAGAACCTAGGTCAACCTATCTTAATGTCGCCGGAGCCCAAACATTGCTTGATGGCCTTGGCCTTGACTTTGAAGACGTTGATGTCGCCCGAGCCCAGCACGGACAACATTGCAGTGTCAGCCACGCCGCCAAAACGGAAGTCGCCCGTGCCCATGATCTGCACGTTGAGGGCGGTTACCGCGCCGGACTTCACCTTGATGTCACCGGAGCCCATGATCTGCGCCCTGAGCGGGCCGTTGATCTCGGAGATGTGCACGTCGGTGTCGCCGAAAATCTCGATCGTCGCTCCTCGCATACGCCCGCAGTTGATCTTACCGCTGCACTTGGTGCTCACGTTGAGACTTCCGTCCACGTCCCCGATCGTCGCGTTGCCGTACGTGTCATCGAGGGTGAGCCTAGTACCACGAGGCACCTTCACCATGATGGTGGTGAGGTTATCGGCCGAGACGCTCCCGCTGACCACGGTTACGTTGCCGCTTGCGATGGTCAAACTGCCGACGACACTACCGCTCACGGACACACTGGAACTACCGCGGCTGCCACGAATGCTGACGCCCGAGACACTTGCACCACCTCCCTCGATGAAGAGCGTGGAGCCGTCGGCCTTGGCGATGATCGCCTCAAGCGCGTCCTTCGGGCCGGACATGGTGACATCCATACCGGACTGGCCCCAGACCTCGACAACGATGTTGGCGGCGAGATTCGAGAACCGGAGGTCGGTGGTCGAGAACCGCGTCGGCCCCTTCGTCACCTTCTCCTCCCCGGCCTCGCTACCGTCTCCCTCACCGACCCGGATGCTGCCCCGGCCTCGGTTGTCGACTGCCTTGGTGCGCACATCGCACGAGCTGCCATCGGCGAAGGTGATGCGGGAACCGTTGATGCTGATCGAACCCGACTTGTCGGAGTAGACGTTGGTGCCGTTGACGTTTGCAACCTTCTTCATGTTTTTGCCCTTTCATCCAAGTTATGAACGACAGTTTTGACCAATAACAGGCTCAGCTTGCCCAGCCGCAGGGCGAATCTTGATTGATCCGATCGGAAAGCACGAGGGGGATGAATCATGGAACATGTAACATGGAGCACATAACATCCTACCGTTCGATGTTATGTGTTATGTGTTCCATGTTCTTTGTCTCCCGCTCTCTGATCGGATGCCGGAGCGTGTGACGCGTCACGGCAAGCGAGGTTTAGGGTGGAAGGTGCGGATGTTACGCAGCAGCGATGTCGGCGCACATAGCCTTGATACCGCGCCAATCCATGGAACACCGCCCGTCGATATCGCCGAAGAAACACCACACCTTCTCGTCGTTCGCCATATTCGTCAGGCGAAGCTTGAAATTCCCGCGATCGTCCTCCCAGCCCTCGACGCGATAGCGTCCGACAGGAAGGCAGTTCGCGCGGGCGACGCGCTCGAGCCCCAAGCCGCAGCAAGGATGCCCTGTCTGGATCGGCTCGATGACCTCGAACGTCGAATGATAGGGAGGCGTTGCAAGATGGTTCCCCGGAAATCCTCCGGGCATCACCTCATCGAACTCCTTGTACAAGTGAACGAATACTTCATCGCTATCTTTGCTGCCGCAGACGATGAGACCTTTCATTCTACACCTCCTCAAAAAAACATCGGCTCACCCAGCCGCAAGGCGAATCTTATTTGATCCGATCGGAAAGCACGAGGGGGGATGAATCATGGAACATGTAACATGGAGCACATAACATCCTACCGTTCGATGTTATGTGCTATGTGTTATGTGTTCCATGTTCTTTGTCTCCCGCTCTCTGATCGGATGCCGGAGCGTGTGACGCGTCACGGCAAGCGAGGTTAGGGTGGAAGGAGCGAAGACAACGATCAGATCTTCTCGAGGAGAAGCCAACCGCCGATTCCGACGATGTGCACCGCGAGACTCGCCAGGACGCACATTCCGTACGTCACGGTGCCACCGACAGCGTTGATGACCAGTGCCATGATGACGCCTGTCACCAAGATACTACTTGCTACACTCATCGCCATGCCGATATACAACAAGGCGAAACCTGAAAAGAACAACCTCTTGAAGACTTGCTCTCCGAAAGTACCCATAGCATTCCTCCATGAAAGATTTCGCACCGATTTCACTCGGCGCAGTCATTGCCTGGTACAGCCTTTTGACATGTCAATGTAGCATAAAAACGTGGTTTTGTCAATCCCCTGACCTCAAAAAATAGCTTATTTAAGCCGATTTTATGTTTAATATTCAAACAAAAAAGACCGATTAGGGTCTTTCTTATGGTCGGGCTAGTGGGACTTGAACCCACGGCCTCTTCGTCCCGAACGAAGCGCGCTACCAACTGCGCTATAGCCCGATAATGTTTTCTTCTGGACGGATATTACCAGACTGCCTGTCCTCTGGCAAGATTTGCGACCAACGTATAGCATAATGTCATGCAACGAGACGCTTTGAAAAAACTGCATTCAACGGCCCGCATCTTAGCCGTCTTTGCCATCATCACCCTCTTTCCGACAAACGGATCTTTTGCACAAGAAGCAACTGACACGGTTGATTACAATATACCCGGCATAACGGTCGACTCGGGCACAGTGAGTTCATTACAAGGCCTAATCACTCAAGACGCACAACGCTCGCAGTACGGAACGTATGAACACGCTATTGTAAAACAAGCCGTTGAACAGACAGTGCAGACCGACAAAGGAGCGTCTTATCGGTTCGCTTATGAGTTGGAAATCACTTCGGGCAAGATGTCCGGACAGATTCACAGAATAGCAGTCGATCCCAAAGATATGCCTGCGGGTTTTAAACCCAAAACCGGCGACGCAGTAATTGTTTATGCACAAATCACTTCGGACAATGCGGGACCGACTATATTTTTTGAAAGTTTTGACAGACAAAATATTTTTATTTGGGTTGTCCTTTTGTTGATAGCCGGATCTGTTTTACTTGCGGGATGGAGAGGGTTGAAACTGGTTTTCATTTCCGCCATTTCTCTGTTGATTTATAAAACGATCGCCCTGCCGATGTTTGTCCTTAGTGCAAACAGTTTATTGACTGTACTGCTCTCAATCGCTATTTTGAGTTTTTTTGTCGCCTGGCTGACAGTCGGCTGGAACAGACGCCTGTCGGTTGTCATCGCAGGCACGCTTTTGGGCAGTTTGTGCTCTTACATAGTACTGGACATATTCGCCTCATGGGCGCATTTCGGAAGTCTATTCGGACAAACGGAACTGTTTCGCGAAGCTCCCCTGCTGGATCCTAAAAGTCTATTGCTCATCGGCGCTATGTTAATTCTAGGCAGCGCCATCATCAACTTGGCAATTGCAATCGCAAACGGCGTAAACGAAATGCATCAATTTTCCAGCGCAATGGATTTTAAAGATCTCTTCAGCTCCGGGATGATAATCGGACGCGAAAAATTATACTCGCTTGCACCGATAATCATTTTTGCTTTTTTGGCTGCCGCTATGCTTTATTTGGCAGACGGCACTTGGGCTAATTTGCCGTTGATAAAGACCATCAATAACGATGCCATTGCGCAGGCTGTAATCTTGCCGCTTGTCGGATTGTTGAGTTTGCTTGTTTCTGTCCCGGCCATATCCTTTTCAGCAGCCCTGGCTTGGACGCGGCTATTCAACAAATCAGATCCAATGCGCAGAGCCATCAGTTGGAGGGAGGACGGATCGCAATAAGAATTAAGAATTATGAATTAAGAATGGCTGTGGCCTGCGGCATTAAATATTAATTTTCGCTTAGCGATACCTGAATTCATAATTCATAATTCTTAATTCATAATTTTATTATTTGTATCGATGTAAAAAGCCTTGTTGCCAAGGATAGGGCTCATCGTAAGAAGTAAGCTCTTTTGCGTATTCGCGGCACCAATCAAGGACGTAAGCCGTCGCACGTACGTCGTCCTCGTTGTATAAGATAATGTCATCCAACAATTTTTGTTTACCCGTTGACAAATACTCTTCAAAAACATCCACAGATTGTCCGCCGCCTGTCACTTCGCCGCGCCACTTGTGGCCTAAAAACTTCGCAACGTATTTAAGACCGTAAAAATACCGCGGAATAACAAGCGACGAAGTTACAATCGTTTTTAAATCAATCATGCGTTCGCGGAATAAATCCAGCGCAGGACTTCCGCCATATCGATTTTCCAAAACAGCCAGCCTGATTTTTTCGTAAGGCGCATAATGGACTACCGTATATTCCAAGGGCAAAGTCCCAATCCAATCCAAAAATTGTTGCCACATTATTCCCTCGTCCTCCAAACGCTTGGCGACAAAAGGTTTGTAGTATTCTTTGTCTTTCTCACGGACCAAAAATCCATACAAGTAATCCACATCGTTCGGAGGATCACTTTCGATGTCAAAATGAATTTCCAAGTCTGACTGCGGAATCTCTACCGCCTTGCGTATAATTGTCTGCCCGTTCTTAAGAGACTGCGCCTGAAGTTTTGCCACTTCCAAACCATGTAGCCTTAACCCGGGTGCTTTTCCATCCAGATCAACGATATCCATATCTGCAGCATCAACAACCGTGCGAATTCCAAGAGCGCGCAAAGCGTTAAGTTTTTTTACGTCGACATTAAAAAGCTGCGCAATGTCGTCAGTGGATTTTGCAAGTAGTTCGCACGCGGCACCCCACGGACTTGTATCAAAACAGTTTTTGCGCAAAACGGGATCGGGACGCTCGCCGGCCCTGATTTTATCGAGTTCCTGCGTGATTTCCTCAAACTCGCTGATGTGATCGCCCAGCTCAACGGCAAACTCTGTTCTGTCTTTTGCAAGAATGTAACCGTGCGCCGGAAAGCGGCCTTGCAATCTTTCGAGTAAGATCGCATAAAACATCAATTGCAGACGATGATATTTTTCCAAATTATGCGAGCTCTTAACATCAACCGGTTCGTAATACCAATCCCCCAATTCGCTCTCGCCCTCCACGCGGCGCAAAAGATCCGGCCTGCCCGTCCAATCTTTATCGGTCAAAGTTCCTTGGTAAATCAAAGGCACTCCCTGACGCATCAACTGCAATGTTGACGCGCAATCCGCTTCCGCATCTTTTGTGGTTGCAACTTCGACGATTTCTTTGCCGGCAAAAAGTTCTTCCACGACTTGTTTTTCATGGTCCAATCCGTCTTCCAAGCGGTTTATCTCGCTTTGCGTCAATTCGCGCTTCAATACCTTCTCTTCGTCAGTTGCATGACGATTGTAATAAGGCCAATGCGGACATTGGAGAAAGCGGTAGTAATCTGAAGCCGTTAAATAATCATTATATACTGACATATTATTTGCCGGCTAGCAGTTTTGCCGTCTTTTTTAATGTGACGCTGAACTCCTTGCAAAGCGGACTCTTGAGGCGTTTGACGAATATTTTTTCGCAAGCCTTTTCGTGCTCTATGCGCAAATCCATACCCGACTTAAACATTTTCAAGACAGAAGGGTTGTCGTTGTATGCGACGACCAAACTCTCCAAGTTATGAATATGGTCTGCCGCTGCGATCGCCAAAGCCTCCACCGGCGCGGAATTCAATTTATCGCGGTATGCGCGTTTGCGTTCTTCCCAAGGAATGTCTTTACGCATTTCGCTGACCCAACCAACCAAACGCGCCACGCGCGGCGTAAACATTTTTGCGAGCTCTTCAACCGTAACACCGCAATCTTCCACCACGTCATGCAATATCCCTGCAGCAATAACTTCGTCGCGATAACCGGCGCGTGCCAGAGCAACTCCAACGCAAGCCGGATGGACGATGAAAGGAATTTTTTTATTGGCATGTTTGCGTTTTTGCCCGTTATGCTTAATGGCGGCAAACTGCATAGCTTGCTGTATCAACGGCGACAAAAGCTCTTTTGACATATTAATCGTCATTATGCGACATTGTACGACGATTGACAAATGTCGAACGACATAAGGATGCAAACAAAAAACGCCGCGAGGACGTCTTTGCAACAAAATAAACGACGGGTCTATTTTGTCTCTTTATGCATTTGATGCGATTTGCATTTGTTGCAAAACTTTTTCAACTCAAGACGTTGTTTAATCGTCTTTTTATTTTTTTGCGAATGATGCGTAATTGTCTTGCAATTCGTACATTCAAACTTGCAGATATTATCTTGAGACATAACTATTGAATTATGAATTTTGAATTAAGAATTATGAATTTCGGATGCAATTCGAACGTTTCATTCTTAATTCTTAATTTTTAATTGTTATAGTGGAGCCCACGGTCGGGCTTGAACCGACGACCTACGGTTTACAAAACCGTTGCTCTACCGCTGAGCTACGTGGGCGTTGTACCTAGTCACCCAACGGCACCTCCATTTGCGGGGCTTAGTATAGCCAAAGCCGGCGATTTAGTCAAATCCACAACCCATTCCACTCTCTAACTCCTATTCTCATCCTCCACCATCAACCTCAGGGCTTTGGCAACGATACGATCCATGTTGCGATAGCTTAAAGTTGCAAATGCTCGATACGCCCTTACCCAGGCGTAATCGACTATTCCTTCGGTGCCTGGGAGTTTGACCAGCGCATCTTTGGGAGCTTCGAAAAGAAAAAAATGGACTGTTTTGGCGACCGGTTTTGCCGGCCCCTGATATCTTTCCATGTAGCGAAAATCAGTGGAGCCAAGCGGGCCGACATAGCGAAGACCCTTGATTCCCGTTTCTTCGCCGATTTCACGGATTGCGGCAACGACAAAAGACTCGCCCAAATGCTGTTTGCCTTTGGGAAACGTCCATCGCCCGTCTTCTCGTTTTAAAAACAAAATTTCTTTCACATCTCCTTTTTGGCGAAAAATGATTCCGCCTGCAGAGACTTGCCGCGTCGGCCTGGTCTTAAAAGCTCGATGTTGGAAAGAGTTATTCTGCTGTGGACTTATCGAACCATTCGAGCGCCTTGTCGAGCTGGGGATCTCTATTTTGGTCATAATCGTCTGCAGTCCTATCTACTTCGATATCCGGCTGGATGCCGATTTTATTAATTGATCGTCCTTTTGGAGTCAACCATTCTGCAATGGTGATTTTAATTGCGCTGCCGTCGGAAAAATCTGAATAATCCTGTACAGAGCCTTTACCGAAAGTCTTCATACCAATCAGCTCGCCCAAACCATAATCCTGCAATGCACCGGCTACGATTTCCGCTGCCGATGCCGTACCTTGGTTGACCAAAACGACGGTCGGTATGTCCTTAAATACAGGGTCTCCCGACCCTTGATAAGCATCCACGATTTTGCCCTTGCGTCTTTCGCTTACAACCGTCTGATCTCCAACCCATGCTCCAGCAACGACCGTTGATCTGTCCAGATAACCGCCGGGATCGTTGCGCAAATCTAAAATAATGCCCTTTGGATTTTTCGCAAGCGCTTCTGCGACTACAGACTTAAACGTCTTATCGGTGTCTTCATTAAAATTCGTGACTTCGATCATCGCGATATTGTCTTTGGGCCAGGTTAAATTTACGCTTTTGACGATTATCGTGTCGCGAGTAATTTTATAGTCTTTAACATTAGGTTCCGCCGCAGCCGCCGTTGTGGTTGATTTTTTAGTCGTCGAACTTTTAACTGCAACGGGCAATCTGCCGATTTTTAAAGTCACATCGGTTCCTTTTGGACCGCGGATGAGAGAAACCGCTTCGTCCGTTGACATTCCCTCCGTACTCGTTCCATTGATGTCTAAAATATAATCCCCCGCCATCAACCCCGCTTTTTCCGCAGGCGTATCCGGAAGCGGCGCTATGATTTGCAGTTGACTGTTATGAACGCCGATTTCTGCGCCAATGCCCTCAAATTCACCCTTAAGAGAATCACTGAATTCTTTTGCGATGACAGGTTCAAAAAATGTTGTATATGGATCTCCCAACGAATCCGCCATTCCCTGCATTGCGCCGTAGAACATTTTTTCTTCGGACGCATCTTGATAATACTTTAATTTCAATAATTTCCACAATTCCCAAAATTGGCTAAATTGCAAGCTCGTATCGCTCAACGTGCCACCAGGCGGTTTTGATCCTACGCCCACAAGGGACTTTTGAACTTCCGTTCCGGTTAATGCATCAGTTGCGCCGGCGCGCGCAAAATAACCGCCAAGCAAAAAACTGCCGATAGCCACAGCGAGTATCGCACCAATCAGTTGCAAGGTGCGAAACCTTGGGTTCTGTCGATTTAACATAGTTCGACTTTGCTCTCCATAATGGAGAGAGTTTACCGAATGCTCAAACTATTGTAAATTGTCAATAACCTTTATATGGTCAAAACCCCATTTCATCGTAAAATTCTGCCCTGGATGTTCATAATCATCTTTTTGATGATGGCACCAGCCGTTATTTTTTATACGTCCGGTTATCGCTGGAATGCCAAAAAACACGCCATAGAACGCAACGGAACCCTTATTATCGACACTTTTCCACAGGGTGCCTCAATAAAATTAAACGGACAGCAGATGCCCGAAACGACCTCCGTTACTTTGCAGAACATGTCTCCGGGCAGTTACGATATAAAGCTGGATTTACAAGATTATCATCCTTGGTCAAAAACCTTATGGATAGATCCCGAACGCGTAACTTTTGCTTCCGGAATCGTCCTTTGGCCGCAGTTGGAGCCTGAATATGTTGGCGAGTCATCTCTTTCGACGGTTTGGAGCGACGCGGATTCGGGCGGTGCCATAGTCACCGGACACGATACGGCGTCAACGACTTTTTTTGGTATTATTAACCCAAAAAATTCGCAAATCGAAAAACGCATACAAACAAATACATTTATCAATGTTAACCAGATCGACTGGAATCCGCGCAACGAATCAGAAGTTTTAGTTTACGATAACTCGCAACCCAATATCTCGCCGTGGCTTTTGCAATTCAACTCAGGCACAATAATCGAGCTGCCTGCAGGCACTTATCATTGGCAGCAAGACGGTCTGATTGGTCAAAACACAAACACGCAAATAACAGTCAGTTCCGATCAAACCGTAAGCAAAGAAACAAAAGCACCCTCGTTAATCGATAGTTTGGACAACTGGCGCTTAAGTCTATTGAATCAAAACCAAGGCGAGATATTATCTGACGGCGACGATGCAAAAGAAGGTTACATTTTGCCGCAAGGACAGTGGCAATTTTGGTATGGCAAAAACAATATTTTGATTTTGCAATCCGCAAATCACTGGCTGTGGATTGATACAAACAAAAATCCGTCGGTAAATACGCAGGCTACCGGAGATTTACCGCTGCCCATCACAATCAAACGGCTTGTTCAGCTGGCATATAAAAACAACAATGAGGCTTGGGTTTGGCTGCAGGGGCAAGAACCGGAATTGATTTACAGACAAAGCGATCCGCTGGTCAGCGTTTCTTGGCATGCACAAGGCAGAGATTTGATGGTAGCGACAAAAAACGAAATTTTAATTTTCAGTTTGGATGACAGAAATGGCCGCAGCAAAACTTCGCTGACGACTTTTGACGATATAAAATCAGCAACAATAAACGGCGACAATGTTTTCATTGTCGGCACAAAAAACGGTCAGACGGGACTTTGGAAACTGCCCTTGGCAATAAAATCCAACAGCTTGCTGCAGCTGGGTTTTAACTTATAAAACAAAGAACGCTACATTTTGACGGTGACCTTCGGATCTGGGCCGTATTGATTCTCACCTTTAGTTCCTCCTGTCAAAGTCAAAACAAGGCTATAGATAGGTATTATCAGAAACCAACCGCTTTTGTTTACGTCGTGCATCCTGCGTATGCCAAGCGCAATACTCGGGACAAGAACAGCTAGTTGATAAATCGAGCTCAAGATTCCTCTTCCGTCTTGCGTTGTTAGTCCAGTCATTATGTCAATAACTATGAGAATAATTAGGGCTATCAGATTAAATAAAAAAAACATCCAATATTCTTTCCTGCTCGAGCGGCCTTTAAATTCTGCGTACTTTTTTAACGCTGAAATATAATCGTTCATATTTTGATTATTGTCCGCATTAGTTTAAGCGGACTTGATTAATATTCTAACATCAACTTCGTAAAGCTACCAATCTTTTAAACTCGCAATTGAACTCTATAACAGCCGCCTCGATATCAGGATGAAAATGGCTCTTAAAGTCATTTTGTTTTACGTAATTCGAAGCTTCAAGCAAAGCATCCGGCGTTCCGGCATCAAAATATCCACCTTTGATGACTCGCACATCAAGCTCGCCTTTTTCCAAATATGCGCGATGCATATCTACTATTTCAATCTCTCCACGACTTGAAGGCTTGAGATTTTTGGCTATCTCCGCAGCCTTTCCGTCGTAGATATAAATTCCGGGAATAGCGAAATTGCTTTTTGGTTTGGTTGGTTTTTCTTCGATGGATATGACCTTGCCGTTCGATGCGTCAAACTCGACTACGCCATAACGCTCCGGATCGGGCACTTCGCGCGCAAAAACTCTGCCGCCATTTTTGAAACTGTTTATAGCATCGCTGAAATCATCTTCAAAAATATTGTCACCTAAAATCATAACACCCGGTTCGCCCGCCAAAAAATCTTCTCCGAGTATAAATGCATCGGGCAATCCGCGCGGTTCTTTTTGAACCATAAAAGTTAGATTGACGCCGAAGCCGCGCAACATCGAACCCAGTAAATTCAAATAACTTCCGGAATATTGCGGCGCGACAATTATCAGAATATCTTTAATGCCCGCTTTGACCAAAGTATTAAGCGGATAAAAAATCATCGGCCTGTCATAGACCGGCAACAACTGTTTTGTCAGCACCGCAGTCAACGGCAACAGACGCGTTCCTGTTCCACCGGCGAGGATTATTCCTTTCATACTCTTAAAGCTTTTTCATCCCATTCCGCTTTTCTTTTCCAAATTGCGTCCACCCATTCCGTATTGGCAAGATACCATTCTATTTCCTCTTTCAACGCTTGTTCGAATTTTTCTCGCGGATAAATCGGTTTCCATCCCAAAGCTTCAATCTTTGACGCATCGATCGCATAACGTCGATCATGACCTTTTCTGTCTTCCACATACTCGATCATTTCGTCGCCTTTACCGAAGTAAGACAAAATCATCCGCGTGACTTCCAAATTGTTTCTCTCATTGTCAGCACCGATGTTGTAGACTTCGCCGACTACTCCTTTTTTCAGCAATAAATCCAACGCCCGCGCATGGTCAACCGCGTGAATCCAATCGCGAACGTTCAAGCCGTCGCCGTAGACAGGGAGTTTTTCGCCTTTCGACGCGCGAAAAATAAATGACGGAATAAGCTTTTCCGGAAATTGAAAAGGACCGTAATTATTGGAGCAATGAGTGACGACGACAGGAGTTTTGTGCGTTATCCAATATGCATGACACATCAAATCCCCGCCCGCTTTTGCTGCGGCATAAGGCATGTTTGGTTTTATCGGAGTCGACTCGGTAAACTTCTGAGAATCATCAAGGCTTAATGCGCCGTAAACTTCGTCTGTCGAAACTTGCACGAATTTTTCGATGTCGTTTGCGCGGACAGCGTCTAAAATCATCTGCACGCCAAGACTGTTAGTCAATACAAAATCCTTGCAGCCTCCGTGGATAGAACGGTCAACATGAGTCTCTGCCGCAAAATTGATGACATGCGTGATTTGATTTTCTTGAATCACCTTATTCAACGCATCAAGATCCGTGATGTCGCCCTGCACAAAAACATATCGCGAATCATTTTCAACTTCTTTTAAATTCCCAAGATTGCCGGCATAAGTCAGCTTATCGAAATTGACGATTTTGGCCTCTGGATCGGATTGGAGTTTATATCTTACAAAGTTAGAGCCGATAAACCCGGCTCCGCCGCAAACGAGTAGTTTCATATCGCTGACTGGAAACTGACAACTGGAAACTGGAAAGAGCGATTCAGTCAACTTGCAACTCTTTCTAGTTTCTAGTTTCTAGTTGTTAGTATTTATTGCCGCCCTTATCTTACCCGCAATTTCCGCCGCTTGTCCATCCCCGTAATCCTTGCCGTGCCATTGCTCATAACCGTCGCCTGCTTTGCGCGGGATGACGTGAAAATGCACATGCGGAATAACCTGACCCGCCGCCACTCCGTTATTCAACATCAAGTTTGTCGCTTCATAACCCAAACTGCGTTTGATAATCAACGTCATCTTCTTGATCGCGGACATTAATTTAACGTCGAACCCATCGGGCAAATCCTCAAGATTCTCAAAGTGACTTTTTGGCACCACTAGCACATGACCAGGATTTACAGGATGAATATCCAAAAAACAAAAAACCGAGTCGTCTTCGTAAACCACTTCCGAAGGAATTTCTTTTGCGATAATTTTGCAGAAAAGGCAATCTTGCATATTTGCAGTTTTAATGTTAGTCATTCGTCGTCATTGTCCAAACCGACGCGATGGCAATAAGTGCAATAATTGGAATGACTGTTCTTAACGTAATAACGTTTAATCTTGCTGCCAATATGCCAACTAAAACCACAGCCGTCAATACGACGGCCAGCGTTTGCATCCATTGAAAAAATCCATTTTTGGATTTTCCGAAAGATGCAACAATCAAAAGAACGACAGAAACCGGCGCCAAATAATCCACCACATCAACAAAAGGCAAAACAGAACCAGGCATCAGCCATTCAAGCGCCATCAACAAAACCAAAGTCGCACCCGCCGCCAGTGCGATGTTTGCAACAATCATCCAAGATGTCTCTTTTAATGATAAATTCATAGTCTGTTTATCATCCCCGAGGAGGTTTAGTACCGACGTCGGGGATCCATCCGATTCTGGATTCTCGCCTACGCAAGAATGACATGAGGGGAATTATTGTGTTGCATCGAATGCTAGCTACAGTCTATGCCAAGCGCGCCTTGCTTCTGCAAGTAAAGTCGTCCACCAAGTCTCAAAAGTTACCGGCGGACGATGGAATGTGACTGCGACGCGGCGGACGTCGACTGCGCCCGCGCGGGATGCGATTCCCGGTGCTGAAACGACAAACCTTAAAGTATCCGCATCGTACGAAATCGGAAAAGATAAATGTGCGCGTTTCCATCCGTCGCCCAAGTCATCGACTCGCACGTATGGAGTTAAAACAGCCTTAATCCCCTCTTTGATCGCTTCCGTCTCCGGAGTCAGCCTGCGCGGCTGAGGTTCGAAAAACGCTTCTTGAGTAAAAGCAAAATATCCGTCCGCCACCAAACGCACGTCGCCGAGCGGCGCGCTTACAGCTATTGGCGCGGCGACGGAATCCGTCCTGTCGATTCTTACCGGAGTATGAGTTCTTTCAAGATTTCCAAAAGCACTGCCAAGAGAAACTTTTTGCAATCCCTCTTTATGAAACGTATCGGCAACGATATGACGCGCCGTCGTCCAAGCAGTCAACGCGTTGGTTGAAGTCGTTGCAAAACCTACAATATCGCCGACAACCAAACGAGGCCCTACAACCCAGCGCGGATTCGTTGTGCTGATTTGTCGAATAAAAATATCATCGTCCGCAATAATTTTGATTCGATAAACTCCAGGATTTAAATCCTTCAGTTTGACGTTGACCGGAATAATCGCGCCATAACCGGAGTCGCGACTCCCGCCTGTACCGACAGTATCCTGCCAAACCAACTGACCGTCGCGCAAAACCTGCAAAGCCAGCATACCGCCGCTGCGATTACGATTAACGTCTTGAACCAGTATTTGAAAGTTGATTTGTCCGTTTGCAGGCACAACCCAAAAATCATGCGCACCCCGAAGCGAAAACGAAATCGTTTTCGGCTCGGGCAGCGACGCATCAGCCATAATCGGACTCGTGGTAGTCGCATCCCAAACCGCCAAACCGCGCGTATCGCCGTCATCAAGCCTGGATGACGGAATGCCGGCAAGGACGTAGCCCTTGGTTCCTTTTGCGGTCGTCACTTGGCTCCAAGCAGGATCTTCCAAAACCTCCGAATACCACGGATAAAGATCCAACTGCTTGCCTTCTGCATCCAAAACCATTCCAAACTCAACCAACGACTGGTGGATGGGCCTAAAATCCATCTCAACGTCTACACTTTGATGCGGTCCGGGCGTTCTGACATTCATGTAAACCGGATCATCGGTAATTCTCTGTCCGCTCCAGCCATCCGCCTGTTTGCCGGGCGAAGTCGTTCTCTCACCGGGCAAAAAAGGAAAAATAAATGCGCTTTGTCCGGTCATGTCGCTCTCAACATGAAAGACGCCCGAAAGCGGAAAACGCAGTATCAAAATCCAAAATAAAACAAAAACCCCCAAGATCCATGGGATTGTACAAAGGATGATTACTAACGGCTTGGGAATTCTTATTTCTGACATAACTTTAAAGCAGCTTCACTGACGCCAAAAAGTGCGGTTATTATAGCATAACCGCACTTAAACGTGGCAACTTCGATTAAAGATTTCCCCTAACTTTTTCGGCATCCAAGATACGCCTGATAGCCAACAAATAGGCGCAAGTACGTAAATCCAGTTTCTTGTCATACTCCTCAAAGACCGCATACATGCGCCTCCATGTATCGTCCATCATGATTTTGAGTTTTTTCTCAAGATAATCTTCGTCCAAAATATTGCCCGTGCGATTTTGTGCCCACTCAAAATAACTGACAGTTACGCCGCCGGAGTTTGCCGCAACATCCGGCACAACCATAATGTTTCTCGCGAATAGACTTTTATCGGCATCTGCGGAAATCGGTCCGTTTGCAAGCTCGACGATAACCTTGGCTTTTACATCGTTGACGTTTGACGAGTTGATCTGATCTTCGAGCGCAGCCAAAATTAAGATATCAACGTCTAACGTCAAAATCGTTTTGTTATCAATGACTTTACCCATGCCGACATCCGCAAGCGACGTTCCCCCGTTCTTTTTTGAAATTAACGTCGGCACATTCAAACCACCTTCATCCATGACCCCGCCTTTTGAATCTGTAACGGCCACGACTTTGTGACCCGCGTCGTAAAGCATTTTGGCGACGAATGAACCGGCGTTGCCAAAACCCTGTACAGCGATTTTCAAACCCGTTGATTGTAAGCCAAGCTGTTGAATCAAAGATTGAATCATATACAAACCGCCCTTGGCCGTTGCGTCGGTTCTTTGGGTAATGCCGCCGAGAGCTATCGGCTTGCCGGTAATCACACCCGGTTCGTGATGACCGACAACTTTTTCATATTCATCCAACATCCATCCCATGATTTGAGGATTGGTGTAAACGTCCGGCGCCGGGATGTCTTTATCCTGACCGATGACATTCGCAAAAGCCGAAGCATAAGCGCGGCTGACTTTTTCCAAATGTTTGACATCCATTCCTTTTGAATCAATGACTACGCCGCCTTTGCCACCGCCATAAGGCAAACCCGCCAACGAATTTTTTAAACTCATGACAAGCGCCAGCGACTTTACCTCGTCGATGTTGACATCCGGATGGAATCTGATACCGCCTTTGCCTGGACCGAGCGCTTCGCCATGCAAGACGCGGTAGGATTGATACTTTTGACCGTCAACATCCAACTCCGCTTGACTGATGCGTTTAAAATTAAGAAGAACTTCCATCTCTTTATCAGAAAAACCGGCCACAACCTTGATTGCGTCAAGACGCTGCATCAAAGAATCGTAAAAAGCGTTCATAAAACTTTTTTGTCATCCTTGCGCATGCGAGGATCCATCCCCTCCCCTCTGTCATCCTTGCGCATGCGAGGATCCATGAGTTAGTTAATCAGACCTTCAAGTTCGCCCTGCAACATTTCTTTTGAACGAAAACCGATGAACTCACGCGCAACGTTTCCGCCCTTAAAAAGTTTCATGTTCGGTATGCTTTGGATGCCATACTGCATAGCCAAGCCTTGATTATCTGCTTCTTCGACATTTACTTTCATGATCTTGAGCTTATCTGACAGGCCGACGGAAAGTTCGTCGAGTACCGGTGCCATCATGCGGCAAGGACCGCACCAAGGCGCCCAAAAATCCACCAGAACCGGCAGATCTGATTTAAGCACGCTGGACTCAAACTCCGGCGCGTTGATTTCTTTGACGTTTGACATATTTATATCAATTACGAATTACGAATTACTAATTACGAATTTTGGATGATTTCATTAAAGAACTTTTTGCAAACATCCTCTTGTTCGCCTTTGCGCTTGCACGACAATAAACAGGACTCAAAATTTTCCTGCATAAACCTGTTCATCAAAGTATTCATTGCAGACCGCGCCGCCTTCATTTGCGTCAAAGTCTGAAAGCAATCTTTTTGATCGTTAATCATGCGGTCAATTCCATTTAATTGGCCGATCACGTTATTGATGAGCTGCGAGTAAGATTTGGTTGGCATAAGTTATACACACAATACAATACACCCCCAGGGGGTGTCAAGCGCCGTTCCGTCAAATACAAAAAAGTCTCAACATTTGTCGAGACTTTTTTGTGGTGGGCAGGCAAGGATTCGAACCTTGGAAGGCGATAGCCAGCAGATTTACAGTCTGCCCCGTTTGACCGCTTCGGTACCTGCCCTGGAGCCGTTGACCGGGATTGAACCGGTGACCTTCTCCTTACCATGGAGATGCTCTACCAGCTGAGCTACAACGGCATGATTGTCTAAACTGCTTACCAAAGTGCCAATAGATTACACTGAAACTTTAATCTTATCAATACGTTCACGAAACTGTTGCAATCTTTGATAATCATCCGACAAAAGCCTTAATTTATCATAGCGGCGTTTAGCCTCTTGCCGGTCGCCTAAAACAATTGCGCACTCCATGGCAAGCTCACTGTATTTAGCCGATTTAGGCTCCAAATCACTGGCTCTTTTGGCAGATGGCCATGCTTTGGCGTAATCACCCAAATCAACATAATACCTGGCCAGTTCTGCATGACGGCAGGCCAAACGCGGCCTTATCTCGACCGCTTTGACGCGCATCTCCTCGGCCTTGCCGACCTCGCCTTCCGCGGAGGCGATTTCCGCTAAGGCTGAAAACGAAGCGTCGTCAGCCTCTTTTGTTTTGACCAAGTACTCAAAAGTTTCTTTTGCCTGTGGATACATCTTTTGCTTTAGATACAAAGCACCAACCCCCTTGTACGCATCCGCATTGCGGTTGTTTAACAACAAAACTTCCAAGTACCGTTTTTCCGCGTCTGCCCACTTTAAATCCCGTGCCATGCTTCGCGCTTCATCCAACAGCACCTTAATCCTCTCTTGCTCGCTGGGCGCGACTTTTGCAAACGGGCGCTTTGCCTGTTGATACACGCGGTCCAATCTTATCAACCTCAAATATGCTTCGTGAAAAGATTTTTTTGTCTGAAAAATTCCTTTTTTATAGAGATATTTGAACGGCGCGATTTTATCTGTTTGCAGACGACTGAATCTTTGCGCAACTATCGCTTCGCGTTTTATTCTTTCGTTTTCTTCTTTGATGGAAAGCGGGTTAAGCATTCTTATTTCTGACCAGTGCTGAAATACAATAAGCCCCGCTGCTGCGGCGCTTAATATTGCCAGTATAAATAGTATCCAAATTAACATCTTCTTGTTATTACTCCGGTATGCGCAACGTTATGCCGGATTTGCGGTGCGGCATAACAAACCAAACATTCGCGGATCAAGCGACGCTCCTCCAACCAATGCGCCGTTGACTCCGGTGGTGGAAACATACTCCGCAATGTTGTTGGCATCAACGGAACCTCCGTAGATGATTCTAGCATTTTCAGCTACGCCGGCATTGAATTTCTTTTGAATGGCATTGCGGATTATCTCGTGAGCCTCTTTGGCTTTTTGCGGCGGACAGGGCTTGCCGCTGCCGATTGACCAAACGGGTTCGTAGGCAAACACAAATGGAGTTTTGCCGTCTTTAAGATTTGCCAACGCGGCGGATACTTGTACGCGTAAAACCTTAGCCACTTCGCCTTTTTTTACATTCGCTTCAGTCTCGCCGACGCAAATGACAGGGATGATGCCGGCAACCTGCAATGCAGCCGCTTTTTTTGCAACCATCTCATCCGTTTCTCCGAGTAACAGGCGACGTTCACTGTGTCCGACAAGGCAATACTGAACACCAAACTCCAAAAGCATGGAGGGAGATGTCTCGCCGGTAAAAGCACCTTCCGAAGACCAGAACGCGTTTTGTGCAGCCAAGGCAGGTATCGAGGCGCGGCCAAGAGACGCGCGCGCGGCGGCCAAAGAAACGTGCGGCACAGCTACGGCGATATCCAAATCCTTAGGCAGCCTTTCGCGGCGAAACGCCCTAACCCAACCCCCGGCTTTCATGGGGCCGTAATGCATCTTCCAATTTGCAATGAGTAGTGTACGCATAGCTTATTTCCAAACTATTGATTGACTGAAATTCTTGGGGATTGCATCCGGGCCAATGGCCGCCAAAACCATCTTGCGAGGCGTAAGCAGCAATCCCGCCACCCTTCTTATATCCCCAACCGTGATTTTTTGCAACTGCGCAATGCGTTTTTCGGGCGTTTCAAGCTTGCGTTCATACAGCCACTGGCGGCCAAACCACTCCGCTCTAACGGCAGAATCCTCAAAGGCCAGCGCCAAACGGCCGCGCGAGTTGTCTTTGGCGCGGCTAAGCTCGTCGTGGCTTACTGGCTCTTGGATTATCTTGTTAAGTTGGCCGTAAATCGCCTTTAACGCCTCCTTAACCCTGCCGTGATCAAGCCCTGCGGCGACAGTGAAAGCGCCGGTATCTTCGAGTGATTCGTGCATGGCGCCTATCGAATAACACAAGCCGAGCTTTTCTCTTATCTCGACAAACAATCGCGACGACATGCCGCCGCCCAAAATTTTTGCAAGCATGCCGGCAATGTGTTTATCGCGGTGTCCGTATGGCAAACCGTAAAAACTTAAAGCCAGCTGCGTTTGCTCCGTAGCTTTTTTCTGCAAAGCGAACGGCTTTTTGGCCTTTATTGGTTCGTCGAAACACACAAACGGCAAATCTTTATCGGATTTGACGCGCGGAAGTTTGCCAAAAGTGTTTTTAATCAAACCGATAGCTCCCGGAGATATTTTGCCAGCAATGATAACCGTCATGCGCGATGGTATGTAATACGCATCTTTGTAGGCAACTAATTCACGCCGGCTTATTTTAGCGACGCTTTGACGCGTACCTGCGATATTTCTGCCGAGCGGCGAACCGTAAAACATGTGCGACTCCAATAAATCCGAAAGATGTTCGCGCGGATTATCCTCGTACATTTTAATTTCTTCGATGATCACCGTGCGTTCGCGGTTCATCTCTGCCGGATCAAACTTGGAATTCTTAAGCATGTCATGCAAAAGATCAACCGCTTCATCTGTGTGAGAGGCATCCATCTTAATGTAATAGCCGGTCAAATCCTTGCCAGTATATGCGTTAAATTCCGCACCGTACCTGTCCAGCTCTTTAGAAATGTCAAGCGACGTAGGACGTTTATCCGTGCCTTTAAACATCAAGTGCTCGATAAAATGCGAGGCGCCTGTCAGCTTAACGGGTTCGTAACGCGATCCGACTTTTACCAAAATCAAAAGAGTCATTGATTGCGCGCCTTTTTGCGGTGCCTCGATCAAAGTTAAACCGTTAGGTAATGTAATGCGTTTTACTTGGTCCATAATTGGTCGAGATGACTAGCAAGCCAGTTTGCGAGCTCGGCGACGCTGACGCGTTCTTGTTTCATGGTGTCGCGATCGCGAATCGTGACAGTATCGGTTAGTGCCGCGTCTTCTCCCATGCCGACGGTGTCAAAATCGATTGTGACGCAGTACGGCGTTCCTATTTCGTCTTGACGGCGATAACGCTTGCCCACGTTGCCGTTATCATCAAACTCGCAGGCAAATTGTTTTTTAAGTTCTCCGTAAATGCTTCGCGCCTTTTCGACAAGTTGCGGTTTGTTTTTTAAAAGAGGAAAGACGGCGACTTTGACCGGAGCGAGTTTTTTGGGAAACTTCATTACGATTCGAGTATCATCTCCGATGCTCTCTTCCGTGTAAGCCGCCAGCAATGAGACGAGAATACTGCGATCCAACCCGAATGTCGGTTCTATGACGTGTGGCACATAAACCTCTCCGCTTTCAGTATCGCGATACTCGAGTTTTTGTCCGGAATGTTTTGCGTGATTGGAAAGATCGTAATCGGTGCGATTGGCAAGTCCGAAAAGTTCTTTAAAACCTCCGAACGGAAAATCATATTCTATGTCTACGGTTTTTTTGGAGTAAAAAGACAATTTTTCTTTCGGGTGCTCATAGCGGCGCAATTTGCTTTTTTGCGCGCCAAGCTCCATCGCAAATTCTTCTTGCGCTTGCAGCCATGTTTCGAACACGCTTTCCCAATCAGCTCCGGGACTGATGAAATACTCAATTTCCATCTGCTCAAACTCGCGCAAACGAAAAATAAAATTTCCCGCCACGATCTCGTTCCTAAAGGCTTTGCCGATTTGCGCGATGCCAAAAGGGACTTTGACGCGCGTTGAATCGACTATGTTTTTAAACTCAATAAAGATCGCGCCCGCAGTCTCCGGTCTTAAATACGCAACCTCTTCCGTCACGCCGTCCGTGGAGTTCAATTTTGTCTTGAACATCATGTTAAAATTGCGCACATCGGTCCAATCTTTTTTGCCGCAAGCCGGACATTTTACTTTTTCATCCAAAATCTTCTTCATCTCGTCCAAATTTCCTTCCAAATCAATCCCTGCCGCTTCTTCCACCAAATGATCGGCACGAAAACGTTTTTTGCAATTCTTGCAATCCACCAATGCGTCATTAAAATTTGTCGCATGGCCCGAAGCCTCCCAGACTTTCGGATGCAAAATAATCGGGCCGTCTATGCCTACGATATTCTCCCTGTCTTGGACAAACTTTTTCCACCAAAGACTTTTAATGTTGCTCTTGAGCCCGACTCCATACGGGCCGTAAGTGTAAGAGTTTGCAAAGCCTCCGTAAATTTCGCTGCCCGGAAAAATAAATCCACGGCGTTTGCAAAGCGAAACAATTTTTTCCATCAGATCGTTTTCATTGGACATAGAATTTGGTACGAGGTCTGAGGTACATGGTCCTGGTTTATTAGTTAGTACCTAGGACCCTTGTACCTAGGACCTTATATGGTGACGACTTCTTTTTCCTTCTCATCCGCTTCGGATTGAATTTTTTCGTTGGCTTTTGCCACGGACTTATCAAGTTGTTCGAGCAATGCGAATCGTTCGTCTTCCGTAATCACTTTAGCTTTTTCATCTTGCATTATTTTGCCGCGAGTTTCTTCCCTGATATTGCGCACTGCGATGCGCGCCAGCTCTGATTTTTGGTTGATGACTTTTACCAGCTCTTTGCGGTTCTCTTCCGTCATCGGAGGAAGATTGAGATGGATGACCGTGCCCGCGATTTTGGGATTAATACCCAAGCCCGATGCGGTAATCGCTTTTTCGATTTCTTTAACCAAATTTTTATCCCACGGCTCTATTTGTATCGTTCGCGCATCCGGCGTTGTGATTGACGCGACGCTTTTTAGATCCATATTTGAATCGTAAGCTTGAACGCGCAGATCTTCCACCAAACCGGCACTGGCGCGGTTCGTTCTAAGGTTCTTCAAATCTTTGACAAAATGTTCCAGAGCTTGTTCAAAATCCTGCTCCGCGGATTGTATGTGTTGAGACATAAATATATGCTCAGTATGCAATAAAACGACTGCAAAGTCAATTACAAAAAATCCGCGCCTTATTGCAGTCCTTCCTGTCATCTCGAGCGGAGTTGGACGAAGTCGAGAGATCTGGCTCGCGCCTCAAACAATAGCAACTTTCGTTATTAGTTAAGGGATTTCTCTCCCGCCACCGCATTCTTATTATAAAGTGAAGGCGGGATCACGAAGAAAGCGGGACACTCCACTCCGTTGCGGTCGAAATGACAGGAAAGAAACGTTTGCAATGAAAATACGAGACAAATGTTGTAATGCTATTTTTTCTTCACCGGCGTGGTTCCGAGGTAGATCACATTGCCGTCTTTTGAATCAACGTTGACGGCTGTTCCGGCGCCGGTGCTCGGCAAACGTTTAGTCTCCCAGCTTTGACCGCCATCGACGCTAAACACAACTGCAGTCGGACCCGTATAAACTATGTTTTTGCCGTTATTCGGATCAACTGACATTCGAGTAATCTTACCTTCACCAACGTCCGTCAAAAGTGTCATAGCTGTCCAAGTCGAACCTTGATCGTCGCTTTTTGCGATGCCCGATTTATGAACGACGTAAATGCGATTATTGTTTGTCGGATCGATTACAACCTGAATGGTGCGCCTTGCTTCTGTAATATCTCCAAATTCTTTTTTGACTTGCAGCCATGTTATTCCGCCGTCCAGCGTCTTCCACAATCCGTCGCCGTCTGTGCCGGCAATAACCATGCGCGAATCAACGGTGCTTACAACAAGCGAATTAATCGGCGCATTGGCGCGTTTAACGACTTGCCATTTAACGCCGGCATCCGTTGACTTAAAGATATCGCCGTCGCTCGTGCCGGAATAAAGCACCGTGGGATTAAACCAATCGATGGCAATCTGCGTAAAAAATTTATCTGTGCGCGGATCAAAAAACACAACCTGCCAATCGCGTCCGCAAGTTGTTGTTTTATAAATCTTGTTTTGACTGGTTGCGTAGACAGTACATTTGTTTTTATTGTCAACCGCAACGGTTTTTACATTCGTCGCATCCAGCGTCTTAAATCTCTGCCAGGAATCTCCCCCATCGAGTGAATAGACCAAGCCGTAATTGCTTGTGCCCATATAAACCGCCATGCGATCTTGAGGGTCAATCGCCATGCTTTGCACTGCAAACTCCGCAGCCGCCGCTGTTAAACGTGGACCGTCGACGTAAGCTTTTTTATTCACCCACGTTTGCCCGTGATCGGAAGATTTCCACAGCCCGGTGTCAGGACCTGCCGGTCCGGTGGCCGCAGGAGCTCCGAACAAACATCCGGCGCCGAAAAGTGAAAGCCCCAATGCAACGGCTGAAAGACGCAATATTGATTTGAAGTGCATATTTTTAAGTTAGACTCAAAGGAAAATGTTTTGGATAAAGATTTGGCATTGGTAAATAGTTGCGCGACGCCTGAATCGCCGAGGCATCCAACATTAAACGCGGTGAAAGCGGACCGCCGATGGCAAACTGTGCATCAGCGACGCCTTGCGCCAAAATCAAAGCCTGTTTGGCATCGCGATTAAAATCAGATCTGATGGCCAACATGCAAGATTCCAGAGCAGAGTTCCATGCCGCTGCAACGTCCTCACTTGACTCACAAAGCTTTTTTATTTCTTCAACCGCAGACATGCGATGGCCGATTGTCGGACCTGCAACAAAACGCTCGGCAATATCAACAAAAGCCGCGCTCTCGACTTCGTCTTGCAATGCGATGCCGGGCCGACCGCGGCAAATGGAAGATTTTTGCTGCGCATCTTGTTTGGAAAATCCTCGAACTTCGAGCGCCTGACGTATCATCTCTTGCGGCACAAGGCCAAAGGGCACGCTCACTGTTCTGCTCAAGATCGTTGACGGAATGCGCGAAACATTTTCAGCCACTGCGACAAAAACCGCACCGGCCGGCGGCTCCTCCATTACTTTTAGAAGAGCATTGAATCCGGTTTCATTCAGACGATCCAGCTTGGGCAAAAATGCCACGACTCGTTTTGAAATTTGCGGGCGCTGATAAAGCCGCATGCGATTGCCTCTGACTGACTCGACGGAAACGTCCTTTTTCCCCTCTTCCGGCAAAAACATAACAACATCAGGATGCAGATTAAGATCGCGATTCGAATCTTCTCCAACCAAAGCTCTGACAAATTTATCTGCGACGAATGATTTGCCTAGATGCGGCGGGCCGTAAAACAAATACGAAAAAGCCGGGCGCTCCACCCAAAGATCCAAAAGTTTGATTATTTGTTGATGACCGATGACTTCATCCCAACGATTTTGGGGCATGGGGGCATTATAACATACGGGTAGTGCTTAGCCACTTCTGTCATTGCGAGCGAAGTTGGACGTAGCGCGATAATCTTCCCTCCGACTGTCATTGCGAGGAGTCCGACGACGTGGCAATCTGGTCGCATGCATCAATACTTCGTTTACATACTAACTAACAAATATAAAACTGTTCTTTACACCGGAGTGACCAACGATTTGGTAAAAAGATTGTTTGAACATAAAAACAAACTAATCAAAGATAGTTTCACGGCAAAATACAATGTTGATATTTAATATATTTTGAGCACACGGAAGATGTTTATTCCGCCATCAGCAGAGAAGAGCAAATCAAGGCCGGATCAAGAGCGAAAAAAATTGAATTGATAAATACAATGAATCCGGAATGGAAAGATTTATCGGCTGGTTGGTAATTAAGCAAATCAGTAGATTGCCACGCTCCGTCGGACTTCGCTCGCAATGACAGCCGGAGGGGAGATTGCCACGTCGCCTCGGAGGCTCCTCGCAATGACGGAAAGAGATTGCCGCGCTCCGTCCAACTTCGCTCGCAATGACAGAAGGGAGGAAACAAAAAAAGCGGCTCACAGATTCGTGAAGCCGCCGTGTGACGAGGAGGAGGAGGGTACGGAACGAGACGAGCTGCTACGGACGAGTGACCGTTACTGTCGCGCTGTCGTCGACCTCGTTCTTAACCTCGGAGTTGCCGTAGTCCGGCAGAGCTACGATATTCTGCCGCGGTTTTGCAGGCTCGCGGCCAAACGCGTATCCGAGCAACAGCCACGCGTTCTCGTCGAAATGCGCGGCCCGTTGGTTCGCCATCTCCTCCGGACGAGGCGGAGCACTGTTCGTGACGCCGAGTCCGAACCGAGCACCGAGGAACCAAGGGTTGTTCTGGTCCAAGGTGTATCTGATCTCGGGAAGCAGTCCGTACCAGCTCGCCGTTCCCGTTTCGAACGTGGTGGTCCGGAAGACCTTGCCGGCGCCTGTCAGCAGCAGATCCGTGCTGGCGCCGAGCGCGATATCCAGGCCAAACATGGCGTGGACATCCATCAGATGATGGTCGAAATAGCGATTGGCGTAGCCGCCGCCGAGCGCGGTAACGAATCCTACATCCTTTGAGCCGAACAATCTGCAGCCAAGCTCCACGCCCTCACTGCCCATGAGGTAACCGTAGTTTTTGTTGAGCTGAACCTCGCCGTAGCCCGCGAGCCAGCAAGGCAGTCCCTCACGTACCGCGTACCCCGTACCACGTACATCGTTCTGACTGCCTGACGGGATCTGAGCGAGCCGACCCTTGATGCCGGCGATGTCGCGCGCGCTGGTCTTCTGTCCGTCCTCGAGGGCGTTGACGCGATTCACCAGCGCGTTGTACTGCGTGACGATCTGCCTCGTGTCGTTGAGGATGCTCTGCATTTTTTCAGAGGCTGTATTGACGCTGCTCTGGATCTGTTGGATCCGATCCATGAAGTCAGTGGGCAGAGCTTGATGATTGCGAATGTGCTCGTTGAGAGCTCGGCTCAGCTCCGCAACATCGCACGCGAGATCCTCCTGCATATGGCATTCCTCGATGGTTTGCATCGTGCCATGCGCATCCGTCGTAACCGTCTTGATGTACGTACCGCCTTTCAGCTCGCAGCGACGCTTGTAGCTCATCGTCGGCGGCTGGTTGTGCCGCACTTGCGGCGGAGTCGTGGTCGGCGTGGTGCCGGTCGGCGGCGGAGTCGGCGTGACCTGCGTGGGAACGCAAGACTGCGGGCACTGCAGCGACGGATTGTCGATGCAGGCACTGAACCACGCTTGGTACTCGTCAAACTGCGCATCCGTGACTCCCTGGCACTCCGGCAGCGAACTGCACTTGCCCTTGAAGTCCGGCTCACGGGACAGACACATGTTGTACTGTGCCCCGCACGCTCTCGCGCATGCCGCCGCGTTGGCGACAATGGGTTGCGGTGTGGAAGACGCCGTGGGCGCCTGTGCGTTGGCTGACACTGCCAGAAGCAAGATCAAGCCCGCAATGATGATGTAAAGGACGTTCTTCATCTCCCCAATCCTCCTCGTAGTGGGCTATTAGCCCTTTTTGCCAATGGGTATGACTTGTATTTACGCAAAAATAAGCGAATTTGTCAAGAGGGAACGAGGGTGTACATCGCGTACATGACGTACATCGCGTACATGACGTACCACGTACCTAATACCACGTACCTGGTACCAAATATTGGATTATTAAATGGCTAAGATTAGATAAATTCAAAAACACCAGCAGGTTGAGCAACCTTGCTGGTGTTTCCCGGTTGGGTGTAGCCCTTCCGGTTGAGAGAAACCGTCATCAGCCCAAGCTCATCTTTTGAGGGCTGAATCTGGCGAATGAGCGAGACGGGGGAACCTACGGTGCGACGTGCATCCGCAGGTTGATCCACTTGGGATCACCCGTCGTGTTGGTAACCTTTTCGGCCGAGCCCGTGCTGGCCGAGTAGGTCTGCACACCGTTGGAATCGGCGTGAGCGACCTTTTGGCCGTCGATGTATGCATCGCACGACTCGCCCGAGCGCAGGTGGTTGGTGATGTCGTAGCCGAATCGGCAGACGCCGTCGTTCTCCGAGCCGTTGTCGCGGAGGTAGATCTGCTCGTCGTACGACGTGGCGCCCTGCCTGGACTGCGTGCAGACCAGGTAGCCGTTCGTGCTCGTGCAACCCTGGTAGGCCCAGGAATTGCACCAGTGCGCCTTGTCGCAGCCCGGGTTGCTCAAGGGGCACGCCTCGGGGCGGTGATCGAGGTAGTCGACCTGTCCGCCCTTGACGTCCATCACCTGGACCGCCGACGCCGTGCACACGAGCTTGACCTCGCGAGTAGCGCCATAACCCACGCACGGATCACCGGTGCTTCCGCCGCCTCCGCCCGTTCCGCAGCTCGCGTCTCCGCCGCTGCAGTCGTCGTCCTTGCCGTTGCCGCAGATCTCCGTCGCGCCGGGGTGAACCGACGTATCGGAATCGTCGCAGTCGTTGTTGGTCGACGACCAACCGGACGAGGGCAAATTGTTGACCGGGAACTGCGTCCCCTGACTTCCACTCTGGCCGTAGCCATCGTGGTCGTTGTCAGGGTACAGCGTCACGGTCTGCTGCCCGGGGCAAGTGGCGTCGCCGCCATTGCAGTCGTCGTCCTTGCCGTTGCCGCAAACTTCGGTCATCCCCGGATTGACCGAGGAGTCACCGTCGTTGCAGTCGCCCTTGTTGCTGACGTAGCCAGCGGGCGGAGATGCGGCGTTCGTGCAGTTCGCGGGGTTGCCGTAGGTGTCGCCATCAGCATCCCGACAGTACTCGCCGGTGACGTTCTGGCACTGGCACTCGCCGTAGCCGGTCCCGCTCTCCCAGCACCACTTGGTCCCGTTGCCGGACGCGCACTCCTCGTTGCAGCTGTAAGGCTGGTGAGGCGTGCAGATCTGCCCGCTTCCGCCCGTGCCACCCGTGCCGCCGGTTCCGCAGCCCTCGTCGATCTGCCCGTTGCAGTTGTCGTCGAGGCCGTTGCTGCAGATCTCGTTCATGCTCGGGTTGACGTCGTGCCGCGTGTCGTCGCAGTCGTTGCCGTTGCCGACGTAGCCGGAAGGCTGCGTTGCCTGGTTGTACAGGCAGTCCGCTGCGTTTCCATAGCCGTCCGCATCCGCGTCCTTGCAGTAGGTGCCGGTCGGGAGCGGGCACTGGCACACGCCGTACCCACTACCATCCTCGAAGCACCACTGCGACCCCGTGAGGCCGCCCGGGCAAGCGCAGTCGCGGGCCGCATGCGGCTCGCAAGCTCCACCCGTACCACCCGAGCCGCCAGCGCCTGCCGTGCCGCCGGTTTCGCCAGACTCGGGGTTCCACCGAGCGGCGTCCATCGAACAACCGGAAACCACCGCGATGAGAACTGCCACAAACAATGAGATGTTCTGCATGTCCGTCTCCTCCAAAGATTTGCGCGATGCACACAACGTGTAACCGCGATCGTTCACGAGTTGTTGACTCATCGACCGAATTGTCGTTTTGTCTTCCCCTCCTTGTCCAAGATGCCGTAAACGAGTCCGTAAAGTCCATAAAGTCTATAAAGTCCATAAAGTCATTATTCAGTGGGGACTTATTTACTCCGAAATAGACGGAACTGCTTCACAACATCCAGGATAAGGAGGGGAAATTTTTGATTGTCAAATTAGCTTCTGCACAAACTAGTTATGCAGCGACATGAATCATCAAGTTATCAATGACTCGTGTCGGGAGAGGCAGAAAAGGAGTGGTTACCTTTTACTGCCTCAAGCCGAGGGAGACTGGGGGTCAGAGAATGTCTGCCGCCCAGTCGATGGTGATGCCGCCTCCGAAGAGGGCGGCCTGGGAGTTGGTGTGCGCAAGGCCATCATCACTGAAGTAGATGACCTTGTGGGCGCCGGCGACCATGCCTTTGACTCCGATGCCCAGGTACGTCCCCGGGATCGAGTAGTGCAGGCCAAGCGTTCCGCCGAACAACGTGCCCAGGAAGTTGGGATCCGTCGTGCGGAAGACCTGGTCGATACGGAACCCCAAGGTGCCCGTGAAGGCCTTGTCATCGGAGAGGGCGAGCATGAACCCGCCCTCCGCGCCGCCGTGGTACGCGCTGCCCTGCCCGCCGGTCGATGGGTCGATCCCATCGCGGTACATCAGGCCGACAAAGCCCTCGGCGTAGTAGCCGGCGCGAGTGCCCGGGAAGAACGACTTCAACCCGACCTTGAGGCCAGGAGCCGTCGCCAGGCCAGCGTCGCCCATGGCAAGCAGCCAGAGCTCCGCACCCAGAACGAACTGGGGTTTGCTGTCGCGGAGGTCGGAGACGTCCTGACGCAGCTCTCCGTACAGCTTGTCGAGCGAGCGGATGATGATGTTGAGGCCGTCGACCTTGGCGTTCGCCTCGGCCGCCATCTGCTTAGCCCTGTTCAACTCGCCCCAGATGAGCGCGATTTGCCCGGTCTGCCAGGCGTCAGTGCTCTGCGTTTCTTTGACGAACTGCCGAAACTCCTGCTCGAAGGTGTCGAGCCGGGTGTTCACCTTCTCGATACTGTCGAGAGTCACCTCGACGAAGTGCTCGTTCGCCGCACACTCTGACACCACAACTTGGTGCATGACGCCCCTCACCGTGACGTACTTGGGCTGCCGCTTGAGCGTGTACGAAGTGTAGACCTTGTCCAGGCAACACTCCTCGGGGTTGTCGACATCCCGGCCATCCGCGCACTGATACTGCGGCGGGCTCCAAACCGGCTGCTTCGCCGGCGGGGTCGGTGGCGTGACGGTCGGCTGCGTGAGCGCACAAGGCGACCCACTGCAGTTGACCGTCACGTTCACGTTGCAGACCGACATGCAAGCCGGCGGGACAATCCCGTCTTTGCATGCAGCTGCCGTCGCGTTCGGTGTGCCTTGGAACTGCGCACACTGCCCGGACGCCGTCGCTGACGTGAGATTCTGCGCCTTCGCGCTGTTGAGGTTGAAAGCCATAGCGCAAGCGAAAGCCAACGCTGCCCAGAAACTGACGTTCTTCTTCATTGTCCTCGAGCTCCTCCCTGCCCTCACACGGGCAGACTGTTGTTCTGCCCGCTCCTGACAAGAGCAGGTTTTTTCCCTCGTAAAGTCAATGTACTAGGCATGCACCATGCACGCCGCGTACTTATTCCACCTGTGTCCCAACACGATGTTAGGAGTGGCGGAGGCGCGGCTGCATCGGTGCGGCCCTGGAGTCGTCCTGCACTGCATGAGAAGAGGAGGAATACTTCCCAGACCGTACAGAACGACTCTAAAGTCGCACGCTTCTGTTACTTAAAGAACACGTTAAAATAGCACAAAACAGCTTTTTTGTCAAGAGGGAAACTCGTAACGCGAAACTCGCAACACGAAACGCCGGAGGATTGACGTTGCGGGTTACACGTTTCGCGATTCGAGTCTGGAAGTACCTTAACAGAGCCATAAAAATAGTAAATACAAACAAAAGAAAGGTGGTTTTGTAGTTACAAAAAATAGCTCTGTTGAGCCAAACGCTACCACCTCCCCCTTCGGGTACTCCTCCTACGACAGGAGGAGAGTTAGCGGATTTCTTTCATTTTAGCCAAAACCCACAAAGAGCCGACCAAAAAGCCAAAGATGGCTCCTAAGGCTCCGTTCTGCACAAAATCAGGTTGGGCGAAAAAGCGGGATGGGAGAGGGTCATCTATTATCTGTAAGCGGACGGAATAGCCAAAATAGTTGGGAGCCTGGGTTGCAAGCTCTTTGGCAACGGCGACGGCCAGCAAAGTCGCCTGATTGCGGTCTTTGTGATAGACGACCACATCCATGACTCCGGTGCCGGGGACGACGTTTATGGCAACCGTCTTTTGCCACTCTTTACGCTTATCAATCTCATCCGTGGAAAAATACGCCGTGTCTATCCCCTCTTGTTTTGTGACAGCGTTAAAGAAACTGCTGGTGTAAGCAATCTCCGTAAGATTTTGTCCGATACGCTCGGTCGACTTTATGGCGGTGTACGGATCAACGCCGGTGGCATTGGTCTGCGTAATCAACAGTCTGACAGTTGAAGAAAATTTGAGCGGCTGCAAAACCGAAACTAAAATCGCAATAACCAAACCGCCGAGCGTAACCAAAAGCAGCAAGCGCCAAGCTCGAACATAAAGGTGCAAAATATTTATGGACGCCATGTCGGAAATCCCCTGCCCCTTTGACAAGGGGTTAGGAGCTTAAAGAATTACTTCGCTGGTTACTTGAGTACCGAGCTTGAGCGGAACATCAATCTCTTTATCGATACGCCAAACGCGCAGTGTTACATCAGAACCCGAACGATATTGCAAAATGATGTCGCTCAAATCAGAGCTCCCATCTATTATATCACGATCCACCCGAAGAATCACATCGCCGCTTTTAAGACCGGCTTTTTCCGCGGCGCCGTCTTTTACAATTGCACGCCCGGTGCGTTTATCTTCTTTAATCCATGCTCCGCGGCTGGGCGTAACGTCGTCCGATGCGGTTGACCTAATCAACATGCGATCCAAGGTAAACACGCCAAGCGACGCATGATCTATTTCGGTGCCGGAAATCAAACTTTGCAGCGATGCGGCAAGATTACTGGCAGGTGTTAAAAACAAACGTCCGTCGGCAAAAGTATCAACAATGCCGATGAGCGATCCTTTAGAATCCCAAACCGGAGAACCAACATCGTTTTTATCAACAGATCCCAACGCGACCAAACGGCGCACCGCCTTGTCACTGCTCGCCGGATCAACCGGAGTTGAAGCGCGTAAAGCAACAATGGCGGAAGGCGCGTATTCATCCGGAGATGATTCGAGCCAAGCGGCAAGCCCTGTTTTTGCCGAGTAAACATCCGCAAAGGGCGTGGAAGGCAAATCCTTGGCCGAAGTTTTTATAAACACCAACTGCGTTGCGCGATCGAGCAAAGCTTTTTCTGCGCGATACGCGTGGCCGTTTTGCCAGAGCAATAAATCCGCCGTCTTCCATCCCTCAACAACGCTTGGCGCGGTTACAAACCAACCATCAGACGTAACGGCAACGGCTTTGCCGATTTGATCGCCATCCCCAAGTAAAACATCCGCGCCGGTTTTTTTATGTCCGTAAATTACAGCCACCGGACTTTGTCTTTGAAAAATCGGCTCCGGCACCACTCGCGCAGCTGCCGTGTCCATCTCTATCGGCACAAGCCGGATAGCGGCAGTGCTCGTTGCCTGAGACGTGCCCGATTGAACGACGCTTGTAGTTGTAGAGTCTGTGGGAAGATGAAAACCCTGTTGCACAGAAGAAGCGGGGGTTATGCGCATCGCCACGATACCGCCGGTAACTCCGCCGGCAACCGAACTTAAAACAACCACGCCGATTGCTCCGAGAACTGTCAACGCCGTTGGATGTTTTATCATGTGTTTGAAATTCATAGTTTGATTATATCCATTTTGCGGTTGATATCGCCACGATGATAATCGCTATGGCCATCGCGCCTTCAAACCAAGCCTGTTTACGCACAGGCATAGGATGATACATGTAACGCCGCAGTCGTAAGATAGCACAAAAGACAATCATGCCAAGCGTGGCTTGCGCCGACATGGAAAGTGGAAGCATAATCCCAAGCAAACCGATATGCAAACCGGCCAATCCGCCGACAAACATCCATAGTCTGTTTTGTTCGCGCGTCGCGCTTGGGTGCCCGGTGGTTCTGAATAAAATAACCGACAACACCGTTAAGATAAGAACATGCACCCAAACCGGGCTGTGCAAAAAAGCCATCAATCCTACGGAATTGGCAATCACATACCAAACGATAAACGGCACATATGCGATGTTTACATGCGAAAGTCCGTTAACCGGATAGCGCGAAGGCATGTAAGAAAGTAAAAACAACAACTCCAGAGATAGAAAAGCCACAACCGCACCAAATATAATTATTGCCCAAACCGCAATCTGCCCTTCCGCCAAAAGCATACCAAAGACCAAAGCCAGTAAAAATAAAGCCGTAGGAAGCATCTTTTCGATTAAATCTAAAATTCTCACTCTTTTGCGCGACATTATGAAAGCCGCGATGACAGTCAATAAAACCCCAAACAAACCGACCCACGGATATGCAGCCGGCTCTTTTATCTGCCAATAAAAACTCATCCCGACCGTCAAGGCCAGCAACGTAGGAAATAAGCGATAAAAGAAAATCATTGCTTGTTTATTATGATATTCAAACCGCGATCTAACAAGGATACGGACTTGATGGCATTGGCTCCGCCGATTTTTAATTGCCATTCCCCCAAATCTCTTCCGAACGCATTCCCGACAAGCGGATAAATTAAAGACGTCGGCATAGCAAAATCTCCAAGACGCGCCTCCAAAACATCAAAGCCGATTGCGCCGTTCTCATCAACCTTTGGTTTAAGTTTGAAGAGTAAATCAAAATTTAAGGTATTCTGCCATTTTAGTTTTAGAAAAACTTCCAAATAATCAGGCGTAACCGCAATTTGTTCCAGATTAACCTCCCATAAAGAATTGCGCAAAGCATCGACCGTCGCGCCTTGTAATAAACCCGTCAGCTCCTGCTCCGTGACACGTATCGTATAAATGCCTCCTGCAACGGAACGCTGTGCATATATGCGTCTCGCCAAAAGAACCTGAAAATCATCCCAAGTAACAGGCTTTGCCTGCAAAAGTCGAACCGGCTCGGGCGCAACGTAAAAAGAAGAAAAAATCGGCACATGCAGCAAACCTGATTTGGCAACGACAAAAGCCGTCAAAAGAGCCGCCGCAAGAAAACCCAGCATGATCAAAAAAAGACAACTCAAAACATTTAAACCAATCTTAGGTTTTACCGGTTTTGGAGGCGCGGTAGTATCCATCAATCAATTTTGTTCGGCCAGTAATTTCTGACCTCTTTTATTATCACGGACAAAGCAGTTGCAACAGGAATTGCCAGAAGCGCACCCATAATCCCAAAAAGTTTTGCGCCAACCAACATGGAAATAATGCTGACAAGAGGATTCAGTCCCACCGCTTTTTGCATTACCTTGGGAACAATAAGATGGTTTTCGGCCTGTTGAATGATCACGAGAAGAATCAAAGCAAACACTCCCGTAGTCGGAGATTGAACAAAAGCGACGAACACAATCGGCACGCCTCCCAAAATCGGACCGAGATACGGAACAAACTCCGTCAACCCGCCAAAAATTGCCAGAACCAACGGGCTGTCAACTCCGATTATCAACAAACCGATATAATAAAGTATGCCGATTATTAAACTCAGCAACAGTTGACCGCGCAACCATTGTCCGATTTTCTCTTGCACGTCGTTTATCAAGTTCATGGCAAACTTTTGATGCTTTAACGGAACAAAATCCCGTACCACGGTCAAAGCCTTACGCTCCTGTGCAACCAGATAAAAAGACATGACGAGTACGATTATAAAGGCCGCTATGCCTCCAAAGACAGAGGCTAAGACTCCGAACAGTCCATTAAACGCGCCCCCAAGCTGATTTTGCACCGTAGAAAAATCGGGTGCGATCGTTGATGACAATGAATACGTTTTTGCAAACTCGCTGATGGAAGTTATCACATTCTGCAAAGCTCCCCATTTAAGACCCAAGATATTTACCAACCTCGTCATCTGATCAACCAGAGTCGGGACCATCAACGCTATGATAAGAGCCGTCAATCCGAACAAAACGAAATAAACAATCAACACCATGACCCCTCTGGGTATTTTGTATTTGACTCCCCAATCCGCCGCAGGCTGAATCAAAGCCGCCAAAAAAAGCGCGACAAAAACCATCGCCAAAATGTCGCTCACCAGCCACAACAAGACGAGGCCGAGCGCAATCAAAATCACTTTGATAATGGTCGATGTCGAAATGCTGATCATTCTTTCGTTCATACATGTGAAGTATACCATACTTTAATAACCAATAACCAAACAGCTTTTGTCATTGCGAGCGTAGTCCGACGGAGCGCGGCAATCTCCTTTCGGACTAACGCCTCGCTAGATGTCTCAATTAGAAGATTGCTTCGTCGCTCCGACTTCCCTCGCAATGACAATTCTTAAGACATTGTAGACGAGCGCTATGGCGTGGTATAAAAGTGGGCATGCCTACGCTGGCTACCAACCGTAAAGCAGGATTTGATTACGAACGCCTGGAAGAATTCGAGGCCGGTTTGGTGTTGACCGGGCAAGAAGTCAAATCCATCAGAGACGGCGGAGCAAAGATAGGAGCCGCTCACATCGTGCTACAGGGAGGCAAATTAAGGCTTATTGGAGCGGTAATATCCAGGTACAAAAAAGCTTCGGCACAATCCCCTCACGACTCGGAGAGGACCCGCGACCTATTAATGAACGCCAAAGAAATACAATATTTAGCTGGTAAATTAGGGCAAAAAGGCTTGACACTCATACCCATTTCACTATATACTCGTGGCCAACGGATCAAGGTTGGCTTTTGGCTTGCCAGAGGCAAAAAAACGTTTGAGAAGCGCCAAAAGATCAAAAGTCGCGATCTCGATCGCGAATCAAGGCGTTATCAAAAAGACGATCTTTGACCCGTACATAATATTGGGGATGCCGAGCTTCGACGGCACGCTTCCTCATGTTCTGCAGGTCGAGCCGATGCGACTCGTTAAACCGCATCACAAAGACAACTGCCAACGTCTTATCAAAAGCCAAGGCTGCTATCGCTAACGCGTTCAGCATGCCCTCGCTTTCACCGGTTCTCGCTTAATAGCGCAAACCGCGATCACCCTTGCAGCGGCCCGACCGCTTGGACTGATCGACATATCTCGGGCTTGGAATTGATTGTGGCATAACAATCAAGACGACAAGGCATATGCCGCTCGGAATCGCTTCTTGCTTGCTCTCATCGATTCCCCGTAAACGAGTAAGCCAAACCTGTGAAAGAAGGATCTGGGGCACGTTGTCGGACGGGGGTGCAACTCCCCCCATCTCCACCAGCACTAAATTACGTACAACGTACATCGTACAACGTACATCGTTTAAAACGCGGTACGAGGTACATGGTACGAGGTACGATTCACGATGAGAATTCATTACCGCCGAAAGCGCTTTGTACCTCGAGACGAGGGAATGCTCTACAGGCACAATCTACAAATAAGAGTTCCCGAAGTTCGAGTAATCGACGAGGAAGGAACGTTTCTGGGAGTCATGCCTACAGCCAAAGCCATTGCGATAGCAACGGAACGCGGCTTTGATCTGGTGGAAGTCTCTCCTAAGGAACAACCTCCCGTTTGCAAGCTGTTGGACTTTGGAGCATTTAAGTACCAAAAGGACAAAGAATTTAAACAACAAAAAGCTCATGCCAAGAAAGTGGAAGTAAAAGGCATCCGGCTCTCGGTAAAAATCGGACAGCATGATTTGGACAATCGATTAAACCAGGCCATCAAATTTTTGGAAGATGGACAGAAAGTAAAAATTGAAATCATGTTGCGCGGAAGAGAAAAAGCCCACGCCAACATCGCACTCGGAAAAATATACGATTTCATAAAACTGATCGGAGCGACCTACGAACTTTACACCGAGCAGCCGCCAAAGCATCAAGGCAATAATGTCTCGGCCATAGTCGGGAGAAAATCGTAAGCCGTACAACGTACCACGTACAACGTACCAATCGTCAAAATTCTAAATTCTATATTCCAAATTCACCAACTTATGAAAACCCACAAAGCAGTTGCTAAGCGAGTACGCGTTACCAAGACGGGAAAGGTAATGAAACGCCACGGCGGACAAGATCACTTTAACGCCCGCGACTCCGGCAACGCCACCCGCAAAAAGCGCCGCGACCAATCCGTAGCAAAACAGTACGAAAGAAACATTAAAAACCTGTTACCGTTCGCCTAATTAAAAAATTAAGAATTATGAATTAAGAATTATGAATTTTGGTAATTATTAATTCATAATTCAAAATTCATAATTGATCAGCTATGCCTAGAGTAAAACGTGGAGTACACCACATCAAGCGCCGAAAGAACATCCTGGCCAGGACAAAAGGCATGATGTGGGGACGCAAAAAGAATCTTCGTGTCGCCAAAGTCGCCGCCACCAAAGCCGGCGTACAGGCTTATGTCAGCCGCAAATTAAAAAAACGCGTTAACCGCGGTTTGATGCAAGTGCGCATCAACGCCTCGGCTCACGAGCTTGGAACTTCGTTTAGCAAGTTGATGGGAGACCTCAAAAAACGCAAGATCTTGCTCGACAAAAAAGTTTTGTCGCAAATCGCAGCCAAGCATCCTGAAATTTTCAAACAACTGGCAGTGACGAAGTAACGAGTAACTAGTAACGAATGGCTGGTGACGAGTCTAGCTAACACTCGTTACACGTTACACGACACTTAAAAAAGTCATCCACAGGCAAATGAACGTCCCGCATTACGCGAGGACGTTTTTTGTTGTATAATTAAGCTAACTTTTTATATGCCTGAAATGACTCCTCTTTCAACATCAGTTGAACGCACGCCTTCCAAACGAAAGGCAAAAAATCCATCCGTAGAAATACCGAAAGCAAAGTCCCTAAGGGCTGCAAAACCGCAAGAGGTTTTGTTGGAGACGACTCCGGAAGAATCACCGGCCGCAAACGAAGCGAACAAAATGGTCGAGTCAATTCGTGCAAAACTGAAAGGCAAAGAAGCAATCCTCCAACATCCAGAAGCGTTAGGAGATGCTCAAACGGCTCTGCGGGAATTTTTTGACACGCGCAATCGTCCGACGGAAGAACTTTTGAAGAACACAATTCAATCTCTGCAAAAAGCCCTATACGAATATCAGGCACGTTTGGAAAAGGTGCCTTCTTTGCGCGTTGGACAAGAACTCAAGCAAAAGCGATCTCAAGAATTCGAGAGTCAACGCGAACAACTGGAGTCCATCCTCGGTATAATGATGCGCACCAACAATGCGCCGCAAGCACGCAAAGACGCGAAAGAGGCTTACGGCAAATACGGCGAATGGCGCAACGCGGAACAAACGGAAAGCCTGCGCAGACGTCTGAAAATATTGGAAGACGAAAGCGAAAAATTGCTTGAAAAAGAATATTCATTGCAATCAGAGATCGGCCACGTATCCGGAAAAGCACACCTTGGAAACAGCGCCGAAGAAATTCGCTCAAACCTTAAGTTGGGTTTTTGGCAAAAAACCAAACAATATTTCGGTTCCATGGTTGGCGGCACAAATGTCGACGATCTGATTGCTGCATTGGATCAAGTGCAAAAAGAACGTTTGGCATTGCAAGCGCAAATCGACCAAACTGAACATCAAATCAGTTCAACCGGGGAAACAAGCCGCAGCGCAAATGCAAAGCGAGCCCGCGCCGAGCAAAGTCCGGTTACAAAAACCGTCGGTACGGAAGAAGAAAACAAAGTCCGGGGAAGGATGAAAGAGGAAGAAGCCGTCAAACCGGCAGACGTGACTGTTGCCAAACCTGCAAAGACTCCTGAAACCGAAACTCTCAAGTCACCAGAGGCCATTACAAAACCGCACGTTCCTCTTGCGATGGATTTTAGCGATTTGGAGAAACCTGCAGAATACGTCAAACCGGAAAGAAGAAAGAAATTGGAAATCAACAAGCTCAACGCGCAGCTCAAACTCCTCCGCCAGTCGCGCCAGGAAATGATGAGCGAAGTTGGCGCGGGTGCAGAAGCAAGACAAGATACAGAGGCCGACAACAGGACATTGAGAGCAATCCAAGGATACGATGAAGAAATCAGAAAGTTGAAGTCCACTTTGGAACAACTGACCGGCAAACCGGTTGCAGAACAAGAACCGCAGACGGCAATATTATCCGGAATGAGTGGCGAAGAACTAGAAGGATTCGAAGAACTGACAAAATCAACGGAAGAGATGGCATCACGCAAACCAAAAGCCGTTGAGACAAAACCCGCAAGATCACGACGCGAGCTTACCAACAAACAGCGTGAAGTTATTTTTGGAGCAGTGGACGCAGGAGATGAAGTGCTTAAAGATCTTACTAAGAATCTCAACTTGGACAAGTACCCGCAAATTTACCAGCATCGTAACGACGCAGATATTTTGAGGCAACTGACGGAAATTGCGGAAGAAGATAAAAAGCAAAAAGGATATATTTCAGAGTTGAAAGCCGAGTTGGATCAGCTTGAAAAGTCAGAATCCAAATCATCAAACGAAGTGCGCATAAAAGAAATCAAGAACGATCTCATCGACAGAGCTTGGGCGTGGGAAGAGGAACTGAAAGATAAATTGGCAGAACTGGAAAAATCCATGTCGCCTCAAGCGGAAACGGCTAACAAGAAAAAGCCCCGAAAAACTCTCACAGCCAAACAACGCGAGGCGATCTTTGGAGCCCCGAAAGACTTAGAGACGCAACCGGCAGAAGCGGCAGCGAAGCCGACAAAAACAGAATACGTGCCAAACCCGGACAGCGCTCCACACCTAAAATCCGCAAAGCAGAATCCTTCCGATCTTGCACAAAGCGGAGTTTACACTGTGCCAAAAAAGACCGGTTCAGTTGAATTTACGACTCCTTCTGTAGATGTAACAGGACTTGAGAAAAAAGAAAAAGAAGCGCCTACGCTGCGCACTAAAAGAAAAGAATCATCACTCGAGGTCGAACCGATGACGGTTGAGTGGGCAAACGCAAAACTTGGCAAAAACGAGACAGGCGAATCTATTGCCGCGCAGGAATGGGAAAGGGTTTCGTCGTTGGTTGCCAAAGAAAGATTAAGATACAAAATCGGCGTTGTCGTAGAAAATTTGATAGAAGATATAAATCAAATATCCGGACTTTCGAAAGAATATTCATCAATCAGCGAAATCATAAAGACTGCTCGCGACGACTCCAAGTTCAGAGTCTCTCCGGAAACCGCGATGTACATCTTTTTGAAAGCGCTCAAGCCAAACAACAAAGCTGACGAGGAAGCTCAAAAAATCGTTTACAAAACAATTTGGGAAATAGACAATATGCTGGAACCCGCTCCTGTCGAGATGGAAACTAACCATGAGGCTTTGCGCAAAGAGGTTTTAGAGCTTGTTCCTGATGGCAAAAAAGCTCCGCACATCAACAAACGCCAAAACTATTCCAGAGTTCTCGAGGTCTATCTTGAAGCAATAAAAGAGGGTAAAGAAAAGCTAGCCAAAACCATGGCGGAAGAATTAGATGAACTAAACAAGGAGCTTTTCATCGAAAACGAAGACGCCATCAAAAAATTGATGGCGCTATCGGGAAATGAAGAAATTGAAGCTGAGGAAGAAAGAATGGCCGGATAGTTAGGATCTCTCGCTGATTAACTTAAGAACTTTATCCACAAACTCTGCCTTTGGCAGGGTTTCTTGGTTATCCACACCCCTCCACCTGACAGTCAATTCGCCGTCCATTTCTTTATCGCCATACACAATCATACACGGCATCTTTTTCTTCTCCGCATTACGTATCTTTTTGCCGACAGACTCGGTCGAATCGTCAATTTCGACTCTCATCCCCTGCTCTTTCAGCTCGCTTACAAACTTTAGCGCCGCGTCCACATGTCTGTCGGCGACAGGAAGCACAGCAACTTGGACAGGTGAAAGCCAAAGCGGGAACGCGCCGGCGTAATGCTCGATTAAGACTCCAATAAAACGCTCAAGAGATCCCAAGATGGCGCGATGTATCATAACCGGACGCTTTTTGCTGCCATCCATATCTGTGTACTCAAGTCCAAACCTCTCAGGGAGGTTAAAATCCAATTGAATAGTAGCCAATTGCCATTCGCGTCCGATGGCGTCCTTTGCGATAAAATCGAGCTTAGGGCCGTAAAAAGCCGCCTCTCCCACTCCGATTTCCACTTCGCGTCCTACTTCGTCCATCAAACTTTTTAGAGCGCTTTCTGCTTTGTCCCAAACCTCCACACCACCCAAAACTTTTTCCGGATGTTCAGGGTCGTGGGTCGACAATCTAACTCTCAAAGTCATATTAAAAACTTGATAAAACTTTGAGATGATACTATAGATCGCCATAGCCTCAACTTTGACCTGATCCTCACGGCAAAAAATATGAGCATCATCCTGCGTAAGCGAACGGACACGCGTGAGACCCTGCAATTGACCGGTGTTTTCATCTCGATAGCAAGTGGTCACCTCGCTGTATCTTACCGGCAAATCTCGGTAGCTGCGCATGCGCGAAGCATATATCTGCGTGTGATGCGGACAATTCATCGGCTTAAGTACAAATTCGATGTCAGATTTTTTACTTGAAACATGAAACAAATCATCTTCAAACTTATCCCAATGCCCTGATGTTTTATAAAGATCCGATTTTGCCAAATGTGGTATCCAAACTCTTTCGTATCCATACGGCTGCATCAATTCCCAAACAAACTCCTCTAAAATACGGCGCATCGTTACTCCCTTTGGCGTGAATAAAGGCAAACCTGATCCGACCAACGCGGAAAAAGTGAACAAGTCCAATTCAGCCCCGAGTTTGCGATGATCTCGCTTCTCCGCTTCCTCGAGCATTTTTTCATAAGCATCCAACTCCTCTTGCGTCGCAAAACATAAACCGTAAATACGCTGCAATTGCGGATTGGTTTCTTTGCCGCGCCAAAACGCGCCGGCCATCTTCCAGATCTTGAAAGCGCCGATCTGGCTTGAATCTTCCACGTGAGGACCGCGGCACAAATCCGTAAACTCCCCTGTCTTATAAATACTAACTTTATCCTGCATGGCCGGGTCTACGTCGGCCGACTCTTCCGCAGAAAGCTTGGTCGTGCCTTTTGTCTTGATGTCATTCAACAATTCAACCTTAAACGGTTGATTCAGCTTTTCAAACAGTCCGATCGCTTCGTCCGCGCTCATCTCCTGACGCTCAAAAGCCAGCTTTTTGTTCGCCAGCTTTTGCATGGTTTTTTGAATATCCTTTAGATCATCCGGCGTGACAGCACGACCGATGTCTATGTCATAATAAAAACCGTTATCCACAGCCGGACCAACGCCGAATTTGGCGTTTGGAAACAACTGCTGAATCGCAGCCGCCATAACATGCGCTGCGCTGTGACGAATTTGTTCGATAGAATAGCTCATATTTTATTCAATTACAAATTACGAATTACTAATTACGAATTCAGGATTCGTAATTTCGTAGACCTTATCTAATTAAAAAACCGACCAACCCACTTAAGGACTCGTCGGGACCCCACTACGCTAAAGCTTCGAGGGGCGGTTCCACCCGTATTCCCCCGATGGACACCGGGGACACTTTTATCTTTAATTTTCTCGCGATATCCGGTTGGTAGCCGGAACGATTAGTAGGATAGGACGGATGCTGACGGACGTCAAATGAAGTTGATTTATTTTTTTGTTCTTTTGCTGATTAAAAACTTCTGCGAAGGGCTTAACGTTTTATCCTTCCGGTGAATGCAGCCGTACCAGCAGCAAGGGCGGCGCATCCCCTCCTTAAGTTCAGAGACAACCCGGCCAACATGTTCACTCCTCTTCTCCGGATTCTTGACGGAAACCGTCCAGCAGATCCACTCATTACGGGCGATGGGCGTGATATCTTCCCACGCCTCAAAAGCCTTGGCGTCAGCCGTCAATGCTTTTTGCAAATCTGCCGGCAACTTATGTACTGTGCCGCTGGAGATTTTTTTGGTCATAGGTAATCAAAGTTTGATCTTACTGAGTTTGCTTGTTGGGGGCAAATTTGATTTTTGGATTTTGGGAGGAGAGGTTGGGGGTGAGTGCCTAAAATTAAAAACTCCTTATTGTAATCCATTTTTGTTTAAAATTATATCAGCTACTTTTCTCGCAACTTCTTCCGGCGTCAAATTGGTTGTATCAATAATTGGAGAATTTAATTCCTCAAATGCTTTTTTCATTTGATCAGAAATCCAAATATTGCCCGCGATAAATTCTTCAATTGGTTTGCCGATGACTTGTTGGGATTCATCAAAAACGCCATCCTTAGTATATCTTTTGGTTAGGCGCTGACGAATTACTTCCGGTTGCGCATCAAGAAATATTTTGACAATTTCTAGCGACTCAGAATCTGGAAAATCAGCCACTTTAACAAAACCACAAATTACTATGCTTTTAATTTCCTTCGCTAGTTTTATCCCTTCATCTATCCAGTACTGCGTTTCTGAAATTCTCCAGTTCCTATCAGCATTTTTTGGCACACCACGCTCATCGAAATCATGAATTTGAAATTTGTCTGCAGGAAGCAATGAACTCAAAAACGGCATTATCGTAGATTTACCCACACCATTAACCCCACTTATAAAATATATTTTATTCATGTTTTTTTATAATAATTCGTTTTCGCAGCCTCAGCGGAGAAAACACCCTTTCCCCCTCTATAAATAAATTAAAAAATCAATTTTTCGTCTTTGTTCGACACATCAAAGCTCCAAATTACCACCAAAGACAAAAAAATATTTCAGCTAACGTTCCTGCGTATGCGATGTTTGCCAGTGGTATAATTGCACGAAGTGCTTACCACTGGCAAATATGGGCGGAGGCTTGCGGAGGTACGGAGCAAGCCGTAGCCGCATACGCAGTGTTAGCTGATGTATTCCTTTTCTTTTCGACGATAGTCGGTTGTTTTAAAAAATTTTCAAATTTCTTTTCCGTTTTGGGTGGTGGGCAGAGGGGAATTAAAGGGGTGAATGCCCGCCACCCAAAACACCTATTTCTGGTTTGAGGGAGGGGCAAGAGGGGAACAAAAGGGGTGAATTGCCCCTCCCTCAAACACCTTTATTCACTGCCATATTGCCTGCGTATTTTCTCAATTTCACCTTCATGTTCTTTTTCGTGGGTTTTGATGCTATTTTCCAAATATTTTTTGTATTCTT